>CAWGBV010000001.1:0-20000 GCA_963820915.1 uncultured Gammaproteobacteria bacterium
TTACCGGCGGCTCTGTAGCCTTTAACAGTCGTCTTGCTCAAGCCCGCGCAGGCTTATGCGGGCAAGTCCTGGGATTTGATGCACGATTCTTCGAAGTATCTGTTCGGTGATGCCGACGACCGCGAGTACGAGACAGATTTCCCTGGCTTCGGGCGCACCTTTCCGCATCCTTACGGTGCGGCAGACGACAAGTACTTCACCACGCGGCTGACGCTGAGTCCGGCGGGAGACGAGTTGACCCTGGGCTTCGCGAAGGCGCTGCTCGACAATGAGCAACTTGGCGAGGACGAAGTCCCGGACTACCTCGCGGTGAGCTTTTCCTCGACCGATTATGTCGGCCACATCTTCGGCGCCTCCAGCCTCGAGTCGGAAGACAACCTGGCGCGACTCGACCGCACTCTTTCGGAACTCTTCGCCTACGTGGATGAAAAAATCGGTCTGGCGAATACGCTGATCGTGCTTTCGGCCGATCACGGCCAGCCCGAGGTGCCGGGGCACCTGCACGAGTTGGGCATCGGGGAGGCCCATTATTTCGACACCGACGCGCTGGACAAGACACCGGCTATCGCGGTGCTGAAAGAGAAGTTCGGTATCGGCGGGGAACTCATCGAGGCTTTCTTCCAGCCCTACGTTTATCTCAACCGCAAAATCATCCGCGACAGGGGCCTGGACCAGGCGGAAGTGGAAAAGGACGTTGCCGCCGAACTGGTGAAGTTCGACGGCGTGGCGGCCGCAGTGTCCAGCACCGCGCTTCGCACTGGCAGCCTGCCGGACAACCTGCTGATGCGCGCCATCCTGCACAACTTCCATCCCAAGCGGTCCGGTGACATCTACCTGGTATTCGAGCCGAACGTCTTCATCAACGACTTCGACGGCCTTACGGTGGCGTCGACCCATGGTTCGCCCTGGCGCTACGACACCTTCGTGCCGGTGATTTTCGCAGGTGTCGACCTGAAGGCCAGGACCGTCAATCGTCCGATCACACCCTACGATGTAGCGCCGACGCTCGCCAATTATCTCGGCGTCAAGCCGCCTTCGGGCTCCATCGGAAACCCGCTGTTTGAAATCGCGACTGATTGAAGGGCGTGCACTAACGTGCGCGACGGCTTTGTGTCAGTAACCGACGTCGCGCACGCCCAGAATGGGGCATATTCGCGGCCGCAAGGTTCTGCCCCAATTACAAACCGGGAAGGACTGCTTCCACCAAAGAGTGTTGAAGACATCGTTTAGCAGCACTCTCGTCAAGATAGTTTTTGCGCGGGATTTCTGTGGCCGAGAAATAAAATTCTTTCCTGGTAATGCCGATTCGGCAGAAGCCGGACCCAGTGGGATCTATACCAGCGTTCCTCGTTTAGCGAGCCTGAATCTCGCCAGTCCCGCTCGGCCAGACGCCGGCTAGCCTCCCTGTATTTCTATTCGACGTGGCGCGCCACTTGGGTCGTACTCTACTTTGAATACGATAAAATCAGCACTGGAGACGAATCCTT
Source organism: uncultured Gammaproteobacteria bacterium (assembly GCA_963820915.1). GTDB lineage: Bacteria > Pseudomonadota > Gammaproteobacteria > Chromatiales > Chromatiaceae > CAWGBV01. Next base: position 1,488 of record CAWGBV010000001.1, read on the forward strand.
CAAGCGGGACTCCAACCACATTCCAAATACCCAGTGTGGCGACGGACAAAACGCCGTGGGTGAATGAACGTAATGTCGAACCTTGTCGGCGGCGCACCTGATAGATCTCTTCAAGGGAGCCGTCGGCTCGCTCGCGGCTGATCAGTATTTCTCCCCCATACTGCAACAAGCCCACAAAGCAAGCTCGATCTTCGCAGCGACCGATATCACGCGGCGTTGCCCCTGCCTGCCGTGAAGCACTTTTGGCCGCCGGTCCGGTACAAGCAAGCAGTGATGCGATAACCAGTGAAACAACCATCAATTGTGCGAAACGTACGCTCATGCGCAAATTCCCATGCCGACTCAACTGAGTAGCTTGTATTTCCGACATATACGATCCTCCCTCGTTAATCGTTCGCATTTTACCCGCGATACACAGGGTCATGCGACCAGCGTCGAATCGAGAAAACCATTTCTGAATGCAGCTCAACCGGCAATCCGCAAGAGTGTTTCCATAGACTCACTCGAAACCGATTCAATCGCCCCATTTGCCGATCACATGCTGGCCTTTTTCCATCTACCTGCGCAAGCTTTACCTGATGCTGAGCACATCGAGCCAGGCATTTCCTGGCAAACGTTGGCAGCGGTCCCGGGCACAGGGTTTTCGTAATCCGATCCCCGCCAGGCTGCGATCTGTGGCCACCAGTAATCGGTGCGTGCTTCCCGCTGGGTTTGCCAGGTCATCGTCTTCTCCTGTGCGTATCAACAGGAGACAGTCTTCGGCAGCTCGTGTGAGAACGATTGATGCTGATTCGGGGACGCTTACTGAAGGACCAATCAGACCTTTAGTCGCCTGGTCACGCGTCTCTGCGCCGATGCCCGAATTCCTGTGCATCCTTCGCCCAAATCGCGTGATCGACGTTTTGGATCGTCCAACCCAGTTCTTCGGCGAGCCTGACGATTTCCGGCAACAGCCGCTCATACTCAGCAATGGAGCGAGGCTCGCGGCTGTCACCGAAAATCTGTCGCCATGCGCGAAAGTCAAGAATCGCGTACCTGGTTGGATCAACAAAAGACATGATCGCTGTGGCTGTCGGTACGGCCACGCCCTTCAGTTGCGTCAGCGCTTCAATGCGGCCCTTCAGATCCTCGGTTCGGAACGCCAGCAAGGTTTTTTCCTTGACCTCAGCATCCGTGTTCTTTTGTCTATGACGGGTGTTTCTGGTTTTACCGTACGGATCGTATCGGGCAGCATCTTTCCACTGACCTAGCTTTTCTAATTCTTCCAGATTCAGGTAAAAGGGGTCACGCTCTCTTTGCCTGGCTGCCAGCTCCTCAACGATTTCCCCTGTCAATCTGAAGTCCTTCGCTGACTCTTTGTAGGGGATGAGGTCCTCGGCCTTGAGCGCCACCCAATCTGGCTTTTCTTTCTCCGATAGTCCCTGCAGTGCTGCGGCTATGGAATTGCTTCCGTAGTGCTGGGCCAGTTTGCGAACCGCTTCGTCGATATCGGCCGATGGAATTGATAGATCCTTAGGCACCAGGCCCGCGATTTTTTCTGCCTTCCGAAGGCCAATCTCACCCCTGCCGTACTTGGCCGCAAGCGTCGGATTCTCCCTCAATAATCGAATAATTCTTCGTCTTTTGTTTTCTTTTGCCATGATAGATACAGAGTCCAGTGAATTCTTTTTTCCGATTGTCCCACGGATTCCGCCACGGGGAATCTCAACATCGCCTCTGAGGCTACCGTCCGCCCCGTCGATTCTCAAGGGGGGTCGGAAATGGCTGGAAAGCACCTGCGATTTCAACCCGCCAACGGACATATGCGGGGCAACCCGGCACCGCTGTTCTGCCGTACAGCAGACGCTTGCGGTGGAGTAGTCGGGAATCTCTGGAAAAGCATCCCATGATCTTACTAGCCGTGTATCCCGACTTGCACATGTGGAATCTCCTGTCCGGACACTACGAGACGATTCCGCTTCCGGGCCAGAGATTCAGTCCCAGGGTCAGAAATCCGAGCGCGAGCAGCAGGTTGCCTGCCACCAGCAGGATAGTTTTCAAGGCGGGCCCCTTTGCCATGGCCTCACGTATCCCCAGAACAGTCGCAATGGTGGTGACAACGAAGCCGAATTCACTCATCAATAAAGCAGTGAGTAATGGCAGCGTTCTTGTTGCATCCGGATTCAAGGGGCTGAAGCGGATCAGCACCAAGGCCAATAGCAGACCGATTGCCAGGGCGAGCCAGGGGAAGGATCGATTCATATGCAGTACAGCGGTGGGTGGCGAATTAGCGTTGGCGGAATTTTAGTGCTTTGTAGGGCGGGGAGAAAGAAAAGCGGCATCCACCAGGTGGATGCCGCAAACCGGTACTACCTGCAGCTCCGCTGCCCCGGAGGAGGACTCACCCTATTCCCATTTCAAAGCCCCGCCCGTCTGATACTCGGTGACCCGGGTCTCGAAGAAGTTCTTTTCCTTGCGTAAATTGGCCTGCTCGTCGAGCCAGGGCACGGCGTTTTCGGCGCCGGGAAGGGCTCGTCCACACCGAGGTTGCTTGGCGCGGCGGTTGGCGATGAAGCGGAACTGCTCGATGTGAAGTCTCCTTGGAGTAGCCCAGGATCGGGTCGCGCAGGAGGTAGCCGGCATAGCCTGCTTCTGCGGCTTCCGCCTCGTCCCACATCTCGCGCGAGGGCCTTGGGATCGGGCGTTGATGTTTTCTTCGTGGATGATCTGCTTGGCGACGCGTGATACCGAAGGAGGCGTGCAGCACTTCGTCGCGCATGATGTATTGGAGTTGTTCGGCGGTGCCTTTCATCAGGCCGCGGCGCTGCAGGGCGAAGATCGGGCTGAAGCCGTTGTAGAACCAGCAGCCTTCGAATATGGCGGCGAAGAAGATGTAGGCCATGACGAAATTCTGCAGTTCGTCGCGGTCGCGCAGGTCGATGTCGGCGCGCAGCGACGGAATTCAGGCGGCGGTTGGCGATCTGGATCTTCTCGTTGATCTCCGGCACGACGCGGTAGCGGTTGTAGATCTCGCCCTGGTTGAGGCCGATGGTCTCGATGCAGTGCTGGTAGGTCCAGGTGTGCAGCGCCTCTTCGTAGACCTGGCGCGCCTGGTAGATCTGCAGTTCCGGCGCGGACATCTTCTCCATCACCGCGAGGCCGATGTTGCGCATGGCCAGGATGTCGGAGGTCGTCAGGTAGGCCAGCACATTCTCGTAGACGTGGCGCTCTTCGAGTGTCAGCTTGTGGTGGTAGTCATGCACGTCCTGGGCCATGTTGATGTCGAGCGGCGTCCAGTGGTTGCGGTTGGCGTTGAGGAAGTACTCCCAGGCCCAGGGATACTTGAAGGGCGCCAGCTGATTGATGTCCGTCAGGCCGTTGACCACCCGCTTGTCGTCGGGGTTGACCGGTTTCATGTCAAGCGCTGCGGTGGCCTTGGCCGCTTCCGCCGGCTCCAGCCCGGTCAACGCCGGCGCTGTTGCGGCGGCCGCTGCGTGCTTGCCGTTTTCCGGTGCCGGGATGCCAGGCGTGCTCTTGCTGACGCTGGCAACCCGCGGCGGCTTGATGTCGGTGGTGGTCGTGGCCGGTGCGGCCAGCGGATCGTCCCAGTTCAGCATGCGATGCGGTTCCCCGTGGTAGTCTCTGTTATGGATCTGAAAATCAGATCTCCTGTTGTTGGCGTCTTGCGGGATTTGATGTCCGGCAGTCGGCTCCTGGCGCGAGCGGTATTCGTCGGCCCAGCTTAGTGCGCCAGAAGGCTCATTCTGTGCGCCCCTATTGCCGTTCACGGCTGATCCCCGAACAGGGGTGCGGTTTTTCCGAGGTGTCCCGGGCGCGAACGCGTTCGCCCAGCTTTGCCTTTTCGAGCCAGTTTGGCCGAAAGGATACGGGAAAGGGATACCGCTTTCTGACGGGGGAAGGCTCCCCCGATCGTTCGTGTATGAACAGCACCGAGCCTTCGAGGTTGCTGAGTTCGCGGCCAATACAGACCGCTTTCATCTTGGTGCTGGTATTGGCGCAAAGCTCATCCGAGTCATCGCGGCGGACGTACCAACCGCCATGGCCGTTGGGCACTACGTGGTGGGTGTGAATGCAGGTGTCGGTCATGTCTGTCATTCGGGTAGATTGCTCACGGAGCGCCAGCAAATGCTGTAGCGTTTCGAGATTGAAGGCTGACGCATGGCGGGCCGTGTTTCGTCATGCGTATTGACGCTGTATTCGTTGGTATCCATTTGCGACGGATAGGTGCTGGTCTGGCGGAAGCCGCGCGCCAACAGCTGGGCTTCCGTTGCCTGATCTCGTCGAAGGACAGATTGCTTTTTGCGGTTATGCTCATGGCTGTGTCTCCTGTCATCGTCGTGATTCGACGCAATTAAACTGATCTCAACATTGTGCGGCGTGACCCCGGCGTTTCGTTTACTGGCAGGCCTCGCAGTCAGGATCGAGGATCGAACACGCCTTCGGCGCTTCCGAGCCGGTGCCCAGGCTTCGTCGACCTTCTGGTTGCCGCCGGCTTGCTGTTCTCGCCCGTGGCGTCTTCTCCATGTGGGTGGCGCCCAACGAGCGCAGGTAGTAGGTGGTCTTGAGGCCACGTACCCAGGCCAGCTTGTAGAGGTTGTCGAGCTTCTTGCCGGACGGCTCCGCCATGTAGAGGTTCAGGCTCTGGGCCTGGTCGATCCACTTCTGGCGGCGGCGAGCCGGCCTCGACCAGCCAGCGTGCGTCGATCTCGAACGCGGTGGCGTAGAGCGCCTTGAGGTCGTCCGGGATGCGGTCGATCGGCTGCAGCGAGCCGTCGTAGTACTTGAGGTCGTTGACCATGACCTCGTCCCACAGGCCGCGCTCTTTCAGGTCGCGCACCAGGTAGGGGTTGATGACGGTGAACTCGCCCGACAGGTTGGATTTGACGAACAGGTTCTGGTAGGTCGGCTCGATGGACTGGCTGACGCCGCAGATGTTGGAGATGGTGGCCGTCGGTGCAATGGCCATGGTGTTGGAGTTGCGCATGCCGACGTTCTTGACGCGCTTGCGCAGCTGTCCCAGTCCAGGGTTGCGGATGTCGTCGACCTGCAGGTAGCCGCCGCGTTGCCTCGTCCAGCTTCGTCAGCGAGTCGTACGGCAGGATGCCCTGGCTCCACAGCGAACCTTCGAAGCTGGAGTAGCGGCCGCGCTCGTCGGCGAGATCGGTCGAGGCCTGGATGGCGTAGTAGGACACGGCTTCCATCGAGCGGTCGGCAAACTCGACGGCCTCCTCGGAGGCGTAGGGCATGCGCAGCTTGTACAGCGCATCCTGGAAACCCATGATGCCGAGTCCGACCGGGCGGTGGCGCAGGTTGGAGTTGCGCGCCTGCGGGACCGCGTAGTAGTTGTACTCGATCACGTTGTCGAGCATGCGCATCGCCGTGGTGATGGTCTTTTCGAGCTTGTCCATGTCGAGGCCGTTTTCGTCGACGTGCTGCGGCAGGTTGACCGAGCCGAGGTTGCAGACCGCGATTTCGTTGTCGTTGGTGTGCAGCGTGATCTCGGTGCAGAGATTGGAGCTGTGCACCACGCCGACGTGCTGGTTGGTGTAGCGGATGTTGCAGGGGTCCTTGAAGGTGACCCACGGGTGACCGGTCTCGAACAGCATGCCGAGCATCTTGCGCCACAGGTCGATGGCCTTGAGCGTCTTGAAGACGCTTGATTTCGCCGCGTGCCGCCTTCTCCTCGTAGGCGATGTAGGCCTTTTCGAACGCCTTGCCGGTCAGGTCGTGCAGATCCGGCGACATCGTCGGGCGAGAACAGGGTCCATTCGCCGTCTTCGGCGACCCGCTTCATGAACAGGTCGGGAATCCAGTTGGCGGTGTTCATGTCGTGGGTGCGGCGGCGGTCGTCGCCGGTGTTCTTGCGCAGCTCGAGGAATTCCTCGATGTCGATGTGCCAGGTCTCCAGGTAGGCGCAGACCGCGCCCTTGCGCTTGCCGCCCTGGTTGACCGCGACGGCCGTGTCGTTGGCCACCTTCAGGAACGGCACGACGCCCTGGCGACTTGCCGTTGGTGCCCTTGATGTGGGCGCCCATGCCGCGCACGCGGGTCCAGTCGTTGCCCAGGCCGCCGGCAAACTTGGACAGCAGGGCGTTGTCCTTGATGGCGCCGTAGATGCCGTCGAGATCATCCGGAACGGTGGTCAGGTAGCAGCTGGAGAGCTGCGGGCGCAGGGTGCCGGAGTTGAACAGCGTCGGCGTCGAGCTCATGAAGTCGAAGCTCGACAGCAGGTTGTAGAACTCGATGGCGCGCGCCTTCGCGGTCGATCTCGTTGATCGCCAGGCCCATGGCGACGCGCATGAAGAATGCCTGCGGCAACTCGAAGCGGGTGCCGTCCGGCATCGTGGATGAAGTAGCGGTCGTACAGGGTCTGCAGGCCGAGGTAGGTGAACTGCAGGTCGCGCTCAGGCTTCAGCGCCGCGCCCAGGCGGTCGAGATCGTACTGCGCCAGGCGCTTGTCGAGCAGTTCCAGTTCGGCGGCGCGCTTGATGTAGGCTGGAAGTAGTCGCCGTAGACGCTCGCCCATCTCCTCCTGGGTCGCGACATCGGTGTCCATGTCGAGGAAACCGAGCGCTTCGCGGCGCATGATGTCCATCAGCAGGCGTGCCGCGACATGGGAGTAGTTCGGTTCTTGCTCGATCAGGGTGCGCGCGCTCATCACCAGCGTCTGGCAGACGTCTTATTCCTTGACACCGTCGAACAGGTTGCGGCAGGTGTCGTTGAGAATGGATTCGGCGGTGACATCCTCGAGGCCGTTGCAGGCTTCGGCGACCAGTCGCTTTCAGGCGCGCGACATCGAGCGGCGCGGTGCTGCCGTCGGCCAGCGTGATATTGACCAGGTGCTCTTCTTCGGCGCCGCCGCTTTTGCTGCCGCCTCTTCGGCACGCTTGCGCGACTGTTCTTCGCGGTAGAGCACATAGGCGCGGGCGACCTTGTGCTCGCCGGTGCGCATCAGCGCCAGTTCGACCTGGTCCTGGATATCTTCGATATGAACGGTGCCGCCGTCGGGATGGCGGCGTGACAGGGCATCGGTCACCTGCTCGGGTGAGTTCTTGCACCGGTATCGTGGACGCGCTGGGAGGCCGCGGCGCTGCCGCCTTCGACGGCGAGGAACGCCTTGGTCATGGCCACGGCGATCTTGGTGGCATCGAAAGAGGTACCTTTGCCGTTGCGTCGAATGACCTGCAGGTCAGGCGTGGCGTAAGTAGGGGCTTTAGCGAGCGTCTTGTGCTGATTTTCCATATTGACGGGGGGCAGGTCGGTTGATTTTGGGATTTCGCCGGGCGCAAGGGTGGCCATAGATCCTCCTGACTCGAAGCTTTGTAATGAGGTGTTGTGGATAACCCCTGCGTTTTGCACGAGGTGGTTTGAAGCACAATATATACGCTGTTATCGGGCTGTCAACCACAATATCTTGTGTTGTGCCTGTTGAGGAGCGGTGATAAGCCTGTGAGCGACTTGTGGATAAATCGCCCTGTTTGGATGCTTTTCCCTTCGGCGTCATTGACTTATCCGGTGGAGAAAAACTGATCAGAAGCGCTGCGGGCTGGTGTGTCTTTCGAAAATTGCCGGGTTGCCAATTTTTTTCGCAAATTCGGGCGCCGAACAGGCGCTGTCAGAAGGTGGCGAGAAGCTCTCTCAAGCGGCCCAGGTCGGCGGGGCCCTCAGAGGCATAGACGACCTGGCCCCGGGGCGAGACGAGGTACAGGGCGGGAGTGGTGGATAAACCGCCAAACGCGGTGGCGACGCTGCCATCCGGGTCCATCGCCACGCTGAACAGAAACCCTTCGTGATGCATGACGCTGCGTACCAGTTCGGGCCGGTCACTGGACTGCGCCACCGCGATCAACTCCAGGTCGGTGCCTTCAAATTCGGCGGACAGCGGTTCCAGGCGCTTGAGCTCGTTGATCGCAAGGGGATTGTTGAGCGCGAAAAACACCACCAGCGTGGCTGCGCCCTGGCGGCTTTTCAGGGTGATCTTGCGGTCATCCAGCAACTCAAAAACGGTATCTGGGGATACTGAAATCTGTCGGGACTGGGAGCAGGACGCCCCCGTTACCACCAGGATCGCAAGAAAAAAGGATGCGAGCAATCGGTGGTGACGGGGGCCGGCGGTCATTTCGCCGACGGCGTGGAGGGGGGCTCCGGGAGCGAGGGAGTCACCGGCGGTTCAGACGTCTCGGTCCCGGGACCGGGCGGAGTGCCTCGCAACCAGTCTCGTACCCGCCGGGCGACAGCCTTGATGGCGCGCCAGATTCGCGGCAGAAGCCATATGGCCAGCAGGAGAAAGGCAATCATCATCGCGACGAACAACCACGGGTAGGTAAGTGCCGCCCAGAGTCCGGCGATGACGGCAATGTCTTCGGCGAAGGAAGCGGTCCAGTTGGTCACCGGTTCTGGCGAGGTATTGATGAGAATACGAGTTCCCGCCTTGGTGAAATGGCTGGTCGCGGCGACCCCGCCACCGATCAGTGTGGCGGCAAACTCCAGTGCCTGATTGACCTCGAGCCCTTCGGCGACCCCAGCCGCCATGATGGCTCCCGCCGGGATTCGGATAAAGGTATGCATGGCATCCCAGCCGCTGTCGACGCCGGGTGTTTTGTCGGCGACGAACTCGATCATGTACATGACGCCGGCGACACCCAATACCAAGGGGTCCTGCAGCACTTCGAGGGCAGGGGGCAATGTCGCATGACCGGTGGTGCCCAGTATGCCGAGCACCAGAACGGCCGCATAAAGGTTGATGCCTGAAGCCCAGGCAACGCCTAACGCAAGGGAAATGGCCTGAATCGTATCCATTCAATGTGCTCCACAACCGGGGAGAGAGTTCCCCCTCTATTCAGATGGGGATTTGACGCCTGGGTTCCAAGTGTCGGTTTATATAAGGGAAATCCCCTGGTCCAGATTTGGCTCGGTGGAAAATACGGCCCGTATATCCACTGCTGCAATGAGCTCAGGCCTTGACCGGAGCGGAACTCGCCGGGGACTAACGCTTGATGGCCCGATAACCGAGCAGCAATGCCAGCGCGCCGCCGATGGCCAGGCCGAGACTGATCAGATTCAGCCCGTTGACGGTACCTATGCCCAGCTTGGTGCCCAGGAAACCGCCGAGAAATCCACCCGCGATGCCGATGAACATGGTGACAAGGAGACCGCCCGGGTCATTCCCGGGAAGAATCCACTTGGCCAGTGCGCCGGCCACCAATCCCATTATTATCCAGGACAGATATCCCATTCGTCTCCACCTCTTGAGTCGTTGATTGAAGACGGCCATTCTCCCACAATTCGAACACCTTGACGGTTCAACAGGGTGTCGGTCAGGCCGAATCGCGAGTTGCGGCCTGTGCCGACTTGCGTAAGATATACCGTCTTTTTAAGCGCCGGCCCCAAGGACCGACTACCTCATGATCAACATCGGCATCGTCGGCGGCACGGGCTACACTGGTGTCGAGTTGCTTCGCCTGCTCGCCACACACCCGGCCGCCAACCTACGCGTGATCACCTCCCGTGGTGAGGCCGGAACACCGGTGGCGGAAATTTTCCCCAACCTGCGCGGCCATTTGGATATCGTGTTCACCGCACCCGATGTGGGGGCGCTGAAGTCTTGCGACCTGGTGTTTTTTGCCACGCCAAATGGCACCGCGATGAAAATGGTGCCGGAGTTACTGGCGGCCGGGGTGCGGATCATCGATCTGGCGGCGGATTTCCGGATTCGCGACCAGGAAGTCTGGGAGCACTGGTACGGAATGGCGCATGCCTGTCCGGAATTGCTGGGCGAGGCGGTATATGGGCTGCCTGAGCTGAACCGTTCGCAGATACGCACGGCCCGTTTGGTGGCCAATCCCGGTTGCTATCCAACTGCCACCATCCTGGGTTTTCTGCCCCTGGTGGAGGCGGGAGTCACCGATCTGAGCGGTCTTGTGGCCGACTGTAAATCGGGCGTCAGTGGCGCCGGACGATCGGCCAGCGTCGCGGCCCTGATGGGTGAGTGTGGCGAGAGTTTCAAGGCTTACGCCGTGCCGGGCCACCGTCATTTGCCTGAAATCAGCCAAGTGTTGCAGGGAATTGTCAGCGGCAAGGTGGATCTGACCTTCGTGCCCCACCTCGTACCCATGATTCGCGGTATTCACGCAACGCTCTATGCGCGTGTCGGTGGCGAGGTGTCGCTGCAGGCGCTCTATGAAGACCGATACAGGGACGAGCCCTTTGTTGACGTCCTGCCGCCGGGCTCACACCCCGAAACGCGTTCGGTGAGGGGTGTGAATCATTGTCGCCTGGCGGTGCATCAGCCCCAGGGTGGCGACAGGGTGGTCGTCCTTTCGGTGATCGATAACCTGGTGAAGGGTGCGGCGGGGCAGGCGATACACAACATGAACCTGATGATGGGCCGTCCTGAGGGTGAAGGGTTAGACGCTGTGGCGCTATTGCCCTAGCCATGCTGCCGATTTTTCGCAACAAACGCCGTCCTCGGGTGCGGGTGCCGAGGCCGCGTATTTGTCAGCCTGCGCGGTTACACCGGGGGGTGGTGGCTGCCGTTACCATCACGGTACTGACTATCGGCCTCCTTTACGCGGCGGTTGCCGTTTACGAGTTTGGCAGTGCCCAGGCAGGATTCGATCGAAGGGAAGCGCGCGATCTCCGGGCTTCCTTGGACGAAAAACTGGCTGGAGTCGAGTTTCAGCGTGACCAGCTGTTGCAGCAGGCTGCCACCTTCGCGCGCTCCACGCAGATCGATCGGGAGGCAATCCGTCAGGTGCGTGAATCGCTGTTGGACCTGCAGGATGAGCGACTGGCGCTGCGCGAGGAAGTAGAGTTTCTGACCAGTCTTTTGTCCGACGGGGAGACCAAGGCGGGACTCAGGGCACGCAGTTTCATCATTGAGCCACTGGAGAACCCGGGCGAGTACCGCTATCGCTTTACGTTATCCAAATATCCCCAGAACAGCGAGGCGATTACTGCCAATATGAAATTGGCTGTCGTCGGTCGACTGGATGGTGAAATGACGGTACTGGAGCTGGAGAAAATCGTGATTGGCGAGCTACTGACAAAGCTCGAATTCAAGCAGGTCACGCAAATTGAGGGCGCCTTCGTTCTGCCCAGGGGATTTGTGCCGGAACGTCTCAATTACAGTGTGTCCCCCACCGCCGAAGGCGTACTAGGACTGGCGGAAAGCGTTCCATGGATCGATGAGCCTTGAGCGCGATGGTTGATCGGGAACTGGACAAGGAAATACCATGATATTCAGACGTCGATTTCGTTTACCGCGATTTAACACGGTCATCGGTCACGACACGGTTGTCCATGGCGATGTGGAATTCACTGGCGGGTTACACCTGGAAGGCAGGATAGAAGGGAGTATTGTCAGTCGGCCCAAAGATAAACGCGCGACCCTGACCGTCAGCGAGAGCGGTTTTGTACGGGGCAACGTGCAGGTCGCCAATGTTATTCTCAACGGGATCGTACTTGGAAACGTAGAGGCGGCTGACCGTGTCGAGCTTGCCGAGAAGGCACGGGTAAACGGACAGGTCTGTTATCGGTTTCTCGAGATGGCCATGGGCGCGAAAGTGAACAGCAAGCTGGTTCACTTGGAAGAAGAGGCGGCTGCCGAGGCCGGGGTAGAGGCCGACGTTAAGGTTGAGGCCGACCATGGGGTTAAGACCGACCATGAGGCTAAGACCGAGCATGAGGTTAAGGCCGACCATGAGGCTAAGACCGACCGTGAGGCTAAGACCGACCATGAGGTTAAGGCCGACCATGAGGCTAAGACCGACCGTGAGGCTAAGACCGACCGTGAGGCTAAGACCGACCGTGAGGCTAAGACCGACCGTGAGGCTAAGACCGACCGTGAGGCTAAGACCGACCGTGAGGCTAAGACCGAGCATGAGGCTAAGACCGACGTTGAGGAGGCGCAGCCTGAACCGCCGCCACCTGGCCGGGGTAAACTTGACTAAATTTGTCGGAAATGTAATTCTTGAGCTATCGTAGCGAGTAGAAATGGGTACAGATTCATGAGTATGGTCCAAGCAGAACAGGAAAGCGCACCGCTCCAATTCACCTCTTCGGCCGCTGGCAAGGTCGCCGAACTGATCGAGGAAGAAGGCAATCCGGGCCTGATGCTTAGGATTTACATCCAGGGTGGCGGCTGCTCAGGCTTTCAGTACGGTTTTACCTTCGACGAAAACGTCAATGATGGTGATTCGGAAATCGTCACCGATGGCGTAAAGCTCCTGGTGGATCCGATGAGCATGCAGTACCTGATGGGTGCCGAGGTGGACTATCAAGAGGGGTTGCAAGGCGCTCAGTTTGTGATCCGGAATCCGAACGCATCGACCACGTGCGGCTGTGGATCCTCTTTCTCCGTCTGACCGCTCAGGAGCAGGTCATCAGTAAAAAGCGCCCGGGAGGGCGCTTTTTACGTTCAGGTTCGGGATCTGTTGCCCCAGGAGCCTGCAGTGTTTGGTAATCCCGGATTGCTCAACTCCCTGCAGCAACTGGCTACAGGGCGGCTTCAGTCTGACTCGCGACCTCGAAAGCCCCGCACTTCCAGCATCAGCGCAACGGCTAGCGCCACCAGGTAGACACCGAAAACAACCACCATCCAATGCGGCATGTTCCAGCCGAGAAACTGCCACTTGATGTCGTCGCAATAACCGGTCGGTTCAAACAGGGCGGGAAACCAGACGTCGAGTTTGAACCAGTCCGGATAACTGGCCAGGAAATCGCATCCCAGCCCTTTGCCCGCCTGTACCTCCACATGTTCGAGGGCCAGTTTGAATCCGGCGCCCGCTGAAGCGCCCAAGGTCATATAGCCCAGCAGGCGAAGCCACCCCAGGTGTGGCGCCAGCGTGCCGATGAGGCCGCCCAGGGCGAGTCCTATGACCGCGGTGCGTTGATAGACACAGAGCACACAAGGGTCGAGGTTGAGTCCGTACTGAAAATACAGGGCCGCAGCTTCGAGCCCGAGGGCGCTGAACAGGGCCACGAGCCAGGGTAGGCGTGAATCTACGCGTAACATGATGTGAAAGATCCCGATGCCGAATTATGACGCTATGCTCAATCGATTTCGGCGAGTGTGCAACCGTGTCGGCAGAAATCGGCCCATTTGGTGGTTAGGCAACAGGGTGCAGGTTGTTGACGCTAAAAATTCGGATCGCCGCCGGCATCTGGCAGTGCTCGCTGAATGCGCAATCCCTTACCTTCAGCGAGCGTCCCTGATACGCGCCTGGATCAGAGGTGGCGCCGCACCTGAACCACATCGGGCTCGTCCGCTACGCGGGCGACCCGGAAGCCCAGTTGTTCGCACATCCGGATCATCTTCGAGTTGTTGGAAAGCACCTCGCCCTCCATTACCTCGATGCCGCGATCGCGCGCCACTTCCATCAGGCGCTTCATCAATTCGCGGCCAACACCCTGACGTTGCAACTCGTCGGCGACGGTCAGCGCAAACTCGCAGGATCGGCGGTCGGGATTTCCCACGTACCGCGCCACGCCCACGAACCGGGCTTCCGCCGTATGCTCCTTGACCACGGCGATGAGCGCCATCTCGCGGTCGTAGTCGATCTGTGTGAATCGCGCCAGCATGGTGGGGCTGAGCCTGTCGAGACTCTGCATGAATCGAAAATAGCGGCTTTCCGGCGACAGGTTCTGAACGAATGCCTGTTCCAGGTTGGCATCTTCCGGCCGGATCGGCCGGACGACAATATCGGTGCCGTCGGCCATCTGCCATTCCGAGACCAGTTCCACCGGATAGGGATGGATGGCCATGTGCCCGTATCGGCGGTGCTTGTCCTCGGTGGTGCCACCACGATCCGGGCGTCCACCGCAATCACCTCGTTCTCGTCCACCAGCAACGGATTGATGTCCAATTCCTGGACTTCCGGAAGTTCACAGGCGATTTCCGAGACCCGTTGCAGCACGTCGTTGAGTTTGTACTGATCGGCTGCCGGCAGATTTCGGAATGCCTTGAGAAAACGGTCGGCTCGCGTTCGTTTAATGAGTTCTCTGCTCAGGTACTCGTTCAGGGGCGGCAGGGCGAGATTATTGTCGGCAAACACCTCGACGGCAGTACCGCCGGTGCCAAAGCTGATCACCGGCCCGAAGACGGGATCTTTGACGATGCCGATCATGATCTCCCGTGCGTGGGGGCGATGAAGCATCGGTTCAATGATGATGCCGTCGATGCGCGCCTCGGGCGATTGGGAACTCACGCTGTCCATCATTTCGCGGAAGGCGGTACGAACCGTCCGCGGTTCACGAATGTTGAGACGAACACCGCCGACATCCGACTTGTGCGTGATATCCGGCGAATTGATCTTCATGGCCACCGGCAGCCCCAGCCCCTCCGCTGCCACCAGTGCGTCCGCGGCAGAGGTCACGTTGATGCTCGGTGATACGGGGATATGGAAGGCTCGCAGCACCGCCTTGGCTTCTGCGGTGCTGAGCGTATGGCGCCGTTGGCTGATGGCGTGTTCGATGATGAGGCTTCGCGCCCTCTACGTCGGGTTCGTTCTGGGGTGATAGCGGGCCGGGCGCCTGCAGCAGCGCTTTTTGGTTGCGGCGATAACAGGCCAGGTATCCGAAGGCCTCCACGGCGTTTTCGGGGCTGTTAAATTGGGGAATCCCCGCTTCGGCGAACCGCTGGCGGCCTTCTGCTACGAGTTTTGCGCCCATCCAGCAGGACAGGATGGGCTTGGTGGATTCCTTGGCCGCCTCGATCACCGCCTCGGCGCACCCCGCGGGATCGGTCATGGACTGTGGGGTCAGCATCACCAGCATGCCATCGACTTTTTTGTCGGCGAGAACAGTCGAGGCGGCGTTTCGGTATCGCTCGGTGTCAGCATCGCCCAGAATACGTCCACCGGATTACTGTGCGACCAGTGGGCGGGGAGGATTTTGCTTCAAGTGACTCTATGGTGTGCGGCCCCGAGGTTGGCGAGCGGTACACGCAGATCATGTGCGCGGTCTGCGGCCATTACGCCGGGTCCTCCGCCGTTGGTGACAATGGCCAGCCGGGGCCGGTGACCCGGGTGCCCGAGGCCAGCAGGTTTTCGCGGCGGCAAACAGCTGGCTACTGAGTTAACCCGAACAGCGCCCGCGCGCTCTATGGCGGCGTCGAATACTCGATCGCGCCCCCACCAGGGCGCCGGTATGGGATACCGCGGCGCGGGTACCGCTTTCGTTGCGTCCGGATTTCACGACGATGACCGGTTTCAGCCTGGCGGCGACCCGCAAACCACTGATGAAGGAACGGGCATTTGACACCCCTTCGATGTACAGCAGGATGCTGCGGGTTTGGGGGTCGACCGCGAGATAATCCAGTACTTCTCCAAAACCCACATCGGCAGTGGCGCCCAGCGAGGCGACCGCCGAAAACCCGAAGCCCTCGGTAATCCGCCCAGTCCAGCAGCGCAGTGCAGAAGGCACCGGATTGGGCTACCAGCGCAACATGGCCCGGGCGGCGTGACTCTTGGCGAAGGTGGCGTTGAGGCCCACGCTGGGGCGGATGATGCCGAGGCAGTTGGGACCCACCAGCGGCATATTGTAGGTATGGGCGATATCCACAATCTCATTTTGCAGCGCCTGCCCCTGTCTTGCCGATTTCAGCAAAGCCGGCCGAGAGTCACGAGGCGGCCCCCACCTGATGTTCCCCACAATCGCTCATAACCTGGGGTAGCGGGCTTGGAAGGGATGCAATCACCACCAGATCCACAGGGTGATCAATCTCCCTGATGCGGGATAACACTTCAGCCCCTGCACCGCCTCGTGATTCGGATTAACGGGATAGATCTCGCCATTGAAGCCATTCCGGCGCATGATATTCCCCAGCACTAGCGCTCCGACGGGCCGTTCGGCCCCGGATGCGCCCACGACCGCGACGGACGGGGTTCGAAGATCGTTGTGCAGAGATAATGCTTTCTCATTGGGGGTGCCTGGTGGTATCGCAAACAATGCACACGAGTGATAGACTGGTGATCAATGACACTAATTTGTTGTGTACTGAGCAATTACTATCCAGTGACAGATTCCAATCGAAGGAGTTCGGTATGGCGCTTGCCTACATATCCCACTATGACTGCATGTTGCACGACATGGGGCACCACCCGGAGCAACCGGAACGACTCAGCGCGATCAACGACCGGCTGATCGCCAGTGGGCTGGATATGACCCTGCACCATCATGATGCGCCGCTGGCCACTCGAGAACTGCTGGAGGCGGTGCACGATGCAGCCTATGTCGACAAGATCTTCGCCGTTAGCCCTGCTGACGAAGTTATATTGGGTCGATGGCGACACCGCCATGGGCAAGCATTCACTGAAAGCGGCACTGCGGGCTGCAGGTGCCGTGGGCTATGGCGTAGATTTGGTCATGCAGGGTACGGCCCAGCAGGTATTTTGCGGGGTGCGCCCTCCTGGCCATCATGCCGAACACAACAAGGCGATGGGCTTTTGCCTGTTTAACAATATAGCGGTGGGGGCCTATCACGCCATCAACAACTACGGACTGGAGCGGGTCGCCATTGTGGATTTCGACGTCCATCACGGCAATGGCACCGAGGATATTGTTGACGGCGACGAGCGGGTACTGTTCTGTTCGACCTTCCAGCACCCGTTCTATCCCAATACCGGCCTCGATCCGGCATCTGCCAATAATCGTCAACTCACCATTGGCCGCCGGTGCTGACGGGGCGGCGTTTCGGGAGACGGTGAGCCGGCACTGGTTGCCCCGGCTCTGGAGGCCTTTGCACCGCAACTGATGATGATTTCGGCCGGCTTTGATGCCCACCGCGGCGACGATATGGGTCGCCTCAACCTGGTGGAATTCGATTTCGCCTGGATCACCCGGAAACTGTGCGGGATCGCGGACCGTCATGCTGAAGGAAGGATCGTTTCGACGCTCGAAGGCGGGTACGATCTGCAGGCCCTGGCCCGAAGCGTGACTGTGCACGTGAAAAGTTTTCTCGGTGATCATCACTAACCGGTTGGCTGGTCAGGATGATCCGACGGGGCGCCCGACCAGCTCTCAGGCCGGATAGATCGCACCCAATACCCGAAGTCCACTGCCATCGGTAGCAGACCCCGGGTCGCCCGCACGTCGGGCAATCGCCTCTTTCACCACCTGGCAAAGGTCATCGCTTCCACCCAGTTGAGGCCTGCCGCCGTCGTAGTGCCGGTGATTTCGATGGATTCGACGCCCGTTTCCGATAGTAATGAACTTGCCACGGCGAAAACCTCGCCTGCCCAGGTGTCAGAGTCGCTGCAGTGTGGCCTGCGTGGTCGCCACCAAGGCGGTTGAAAGCCATAGCAGCGGGTTTGGCCAGGGGTGACCGATGGCATGGACGAGGCGGAACTTCAGTTCGGAAAACCCACCAGCGAGACGTCGATGCTGGCCCCGAAACCGGGCCTGTTTGGAGGTCTTGGGATGGTGGAGAATTCGTCTATTGCTGGCTGGCCACCCGTGGCGCCGACATCATATTGAGCTGCTGTACCAGCGACTCGGTGTTGGCATGGAAATCCGCCATGTATTGCTTCGGTAACGGCATGGCGGTGGGAAGCTTATGCGACAGGGGATCGACGTGTTCGCCGTTGACGCGGAACTCATAGTGCAGGTGGGGACCAGTGGCCAGGCCGGTTTTGCCGACATAGCCGATGATTTGACCTTGTTTGACCGATTCCCCCTTTTCCAGTCCCTCGGCAAATTTGGACATATGACCGTACACCGTAGTGTAGCTGTCGCCGTGCTTGAGGTAGACGACCTTGCCGTAACCGCGTTGCCGGCCGACAAAGGATACGGAGCCCTTGCCCGCGGCCCTGATCGGGGTGCCGGTGGGCGCCGCGTAGTCCACGCCCTTGTGAGAGCGCCAGCGTTTGAGGACGGGGTGCCAACGCCGCGTAGTGAACTTCGAGCTGACACGACCGAACTTGACCGGTGTTTTGATAAAGGCCTTTTTCTTGCTGCTGCCGTCGGGTGAATAGTAGTCGACGGTGCCCTTTGGGTCGCGATACCGAAGCGCGCGGTAGGAATTGCCCTGGTTGACGAATTCCGCGGCCAGAATTTCCCCGTCGTCGTACTTTTCGCCGTCGACATAATGGGATTCGAAGATGACGGCAAACCGGTCTCCGGTCTGCAGCTCGCGCGCGAAGTCGATGTCCCAGTTAAACAGTTCCGCCAACTCCATGATCACCTTGTCAGAAAGGCCTGCGTCCTGTCCGTCGGCAAAGAGTGAAGAGTCAATGGTGGCGGCGGCGTTCTCGACACGCACCTCGAGGGGGGTCTCTTCAACCTCGGAGGCGAAGCCGTCCGAATCGGAGAAGACATGTAATCGGGCGATTGACGAGCGTTCGTGGACCAGCTCTTCCAGCTCGCCTTGATCGCCCAGTCTGATGCTGATTACCTGCCCCGGTTGCAGGTTGGCCAGGCGTTTGGTTTCATCATCGGTGCCGAGCAGGCGGGACAGGGTGGTGGCGCTGAGGCCGAAACGGTCGAAGACACGTGCCAGGGTGTCGCCTGAGCGGA
>CAWGBV010000001.1:25000-138780 GCA_963820915.1 uncultured Gammaproteobacteria bacterium
AGGCTAATCAAGCCCGGAGATAGCTGGTTCTCCTCGAAAGCTATTTAGGTAGCGCCTCATGTATCACCACCGGGGGTAGAGCACTGTTTCGGCTAGGGGGTCATCCCGACTTACCAAACCGATGCAAACTCCGAATACCGGTGAGTGCAATCATGGGAGACAGACGGCGGGTGCTAACGTCCGTCGTCAAAAGGGAAACAACCCAGACCGCCAGCTAAGGCCCCAAAATCGTGGCTCAGTGGGAAACGATGTGGGAAGGCAAAAACAGCCAGGAGGTTGGCTTAGAAGCAGCCACCCTTTAAAGAAAGCGTAATAGCTCACTGGTCGAGTCGGCCTGCGCGGAAGATTTAACGGGGCTAAAGTTACGTGCCGAAGCTGCGGATGCAAGCTTGCTTGCATGGTAGAGGAGCGTTCTGTAAGCCGTTGAAGGTGTGCCGTAAGGTATGCTGGAGGTATCAGAAGTGCGAATGCTGACATGAGTAACGATAAAGGGGGTGAGATGCCCCCTCGCCGAAAGCCCAAGGTTTCCTGCGCAACGTTAATCGGCGCAGGGTTAGTCGGCCCCTAAGGCGAGGCAGAAATGCGTAGTCGATGGGAAGCAGGTTAATATTCCTGCACCACTTATTACTGCGATGGGGGGACGGAGAAGGCTAAACCATCCGGGTGTTGGTTATCCCGGTTTAAGCATGTAGGGAGTGAGCTTTGGCAAATCCGGGCTCGCAATCCTGAGATGTGATGACGAGGTTCTACGGAACTGAAGTGGTTGATGCCATGCTTCCAGGAAAATCCTCTAAGCTTCAGGTAATGAGTGACCGTACTCCAAACGGACACACGTGGGCAGGGTGAGAATCCCAAGGCGCTTGAGAGAACTCGGGTGAAGGAACTAGGCAAAATAGTACCGTAACTTCGGGAGAAGGTACGCCCCTGGTACGTGAAGAGACTTGCTCTCTGAGCGGAAGGGGGTTGCAGTAACCAGGTGGCTGCGACTGTTTATCAAAAACATAGCACTCTGCAAACTCGAAAGAGGAAGTATAGGGTGTGACGCCTGCCCGGTGCCGGAAGGTTAAGTGATGGGGTTAGCTTCGGCGAAGCTCTTGATCGAAGCCCCGGTAAACGGCGGCCGTAACTATAACGGTCCTAAGGTAGCGAAATTCCTTGTCGGGTAAGTTCCGACCTGCACGAATGGCGTAACGATGGCCACGCTGTCTCCACCCGAGACTCAGTGAAATTGAAATCGCTGTTAAGATGCAGTGTACCCGCGGCTAGACGGAAAGACCCCGTGAACCTTTACTACAGCTTTGCACTGGACTTTGAACCTATTTGTGTAGGATAGGTGGGAGGCTTCGAAACCAGGACGCCAGTTCTGGTGGAGCCAACCTTGAAATACCACCCTGGTATGTTTGAAGTTCTAACCTCGAGCCGTTATCCGGCTCAGGGACAGTGCATGGTGGGTAGTTTGACTGGGGCGGTCTCCTCCCAAAGAGTAACGGAGGAGCACGAAGGTACCCTCAGCGCGGTCGGACATCGCGCAATGAGTGCAAAGGCATAAGGGTGCTTGACTGCGAGGCAGACACGCCGAGCAGGTACGAAAGTAGGTCTTAGTGATCCGGTGGTTCTGCATGGAAGGGCCATCGCTCAACGGATAAAAGGTACTCCGGGGATAACAGGCTGATTCCGCCCAAGAGTCCATATCGACGGCGGAGTTTGGCACCTCGATGTCGGCTCATCACATCCTGGGGCTGAAGTCGGTCCCAAGGGTATGGCTGTTCGCCATTTAAAGTGGTACGCGAGCTGGGTTCAGAACGTCGTGAGACAGTTCGGTCCCTATCTGCCGTGGGCGTTCGAGACTTGAGGGAAGCTGCTCCTAGTACGAGAGGACCGGAGTGGACGTACCTCTGGTGTTCCGGTTGTCACGCCAGTGGCATTGCCGGGTAGCTATGTACGGAAGGGATAACCGCTGAAAGCATCTAAGCGGGAAGCCCCTCCCAAGATTAGGTCTCGCTGGGTACTTGATACCCCTTAAGGTCCGTCGAAGACTACGACGTTGATAGGCTGGGTGTGGAAGCACAGTAATGTGTGAAGCTAACCAGTACTAATTGACCGTGAGGCTTGACCATATAACACCCAAGTATTTTGGGTGGCAGCAAATGCTGTATACCTTAAGCTTTGAAACCAAACCGAATTTAGAGTAGAGCTCAAAGTGGTGCGGCTCTGTTCTATCACAGTTTGCCTGGCGGCAATGGAGTACTGGAACCACCTGAATCCATCCCGAACTCAGAAGTGAAACGGTACATCGCCGATGATAGTGTGGGGTTTCCCCATGTGAAAGTAGGTCACTGCCAGGCTTTAATTCAAAACCCCGATCGCGTCAGCGGTCGGGGTTTTCTTTTGATATCTCTGGCAGTGACCGAAGGGTGAGCAACGAAAGCGGCAAAGCAAAGAGTTTTGCTTTGCCCGGTGCGAACGGGCTGAGCTCTGCGAAGCCCCGGTTGCCAGGCTTTAATACAAAACCCCGATCGCGTCAGCGGTCGGGGTTTTCTTTTGTTTCCGATGCCGATTGTTAAAGTATTCGCTAGAACACCAAGACAATATTCCCACGGATTGAGTCAGATAATTCGCGGTAGACTGTGCCGTTAATAAAGCAACTGCCTGTTACCGAATGACCCGACACAACAAATCGATCCTATACTGCGTACGCGTTCCGGACCCGCATACTCACCAGATTCATATCGACCTCGCTCTTGAGTCCTCTCGGGGTCCTGTCGAGGTCAGCTTGCCGGCGTGGATTCCGGGTTCCTACATGATTCGCGATTTCGCGCGAAATATCATCGAAATATCTGAATATTCCGCGAACGAGTGGCGATCCCCCATTGCTTTGGACAAGCAGACCTGGCGCTGTGAGACGGGAATTGATGGCCTGCGTATTCGATATACGGTCTACGCAAAGGACCTGTCGGTACGCGGGGCGCATGTTGACGACGAGCATGTGTACTTCAACGGAACCAGTGTTTTTCTCAGGATCAAGGGCTTCGAGCATCTGCCGCATTTCGTAGAGTTAAAACAACCGGGAGGAGTGCGTGCCGGCTCTTGGCGAGTGGCGACGACCTTGCCTCCCCTGAAGGCGAATGATCGGGGCTATGGGGTCTACCAGGCAGCGGATTACGAATCGCTGGTGGATTATCCAGTAGAGATTTCGGACTTTGACGAACTCTCCTTTGACGTGAATCGTGTTCCGCATCGAATGACCGTTACGGGTGTGCACCGTGGTGATCTGGATCGAATTGAAAAAGACCTCGAGAAGATATGTCGTGTGCAGGCGGATACGTTCGGAGAAGAACTTCCCATCTCACAGTACCTTTTCCAGGTGACTGCGGTGGGTGATGGCTATGGGGGGCTGGAGCACCGCGATTCGACGAGCCTGATATGTAGCCGTGGAGATTTACCGTTGCCGGGCGGCAAGGCGGTTAGCGAGGGTTATCGCCAGTTCCTTGGTCTTTGCGCTCACGAGTACTTCCACCTGTGGAATGTGAAACGGATTCGCCCGGCGGGACTGGCCGGATCGGATCTAACACAAGAGGCCTACACGCGACAGCTTTGGGCCTTTGAGGGGTTTACCTCCTACTTTGATGATCTTGCGCTGGTTCGCTCCGGCGTCGTCGAGGCGAATTCATACCTCGATTTGTTGGCAAGAAATGTAACGAAACTTCTTCGATGTGGGGGTCGGCAT
Source organism: uncultured Gammaproteobacteria bacterium (assembly GCA_963820915.1). GTDB lineage: Bacteria > Pseudomonadota > Gammaproteobacteria > Chromatiales > Chromatiaceae > CAWGBV01. The sequence goes on from CAWGBV010000001.1 coordinate 28,728, forward strand.
CGTCAATCGATCGCGGAGTCGAGCTTCTTTGCATGGACCAAGTTCTACAAGCAGGACGAGAACGCCGCGAATGCCATCGTCAGTTATTACACCAAGGGTGCACTCGTTTCACTGGGACTGGATGTCGAGCTGCGGCGCCATAGCAAAGACAGGTTCAATCTGAATAACCTGATGCGGGTATTGTGGCAGCGTTACGGCAAAACTGACGAACCCGTTCCGGAAGGCGGCATTGAGGCGATTGCCAGCGAAATCGCCGGTCTCGACATGCATCGGTTTTTCGACGATTACGTGTACGGCACCAACGAACTCCCGCTGTCTGAATGGCTGGGTTACCTTGGCATTGGCCTGCGCCTGAGGCCTGCGGATAATGCGAAAGACCAGGGCGGCCACATAGAATCCGAATCGGCGCTACCATTACCAAAAAACGTCATTGGCGCCACCTTTCAACCTGAAGAAGGGTGCGCTCGCCTGGCCAGTGTTGTGGAGGGGGGAGCAGCCCAACAGGCCGGATTGGCGGTGGGGGACCTGCTTGCAGCGGTATCCGGAATTCGGGTTAAGGCTGGAGAACTGGAAGGCCAGATTGGCGAAATACCCGATGGCGAAACTGTCGAGATCCATGCCTTCAGGCGTGAAGTTCTGCGGGTATTTAAAGTGACGCCAAAGCCCGCTCCGGCGGACACCTGCGATCTCTGGTTGCTTGGTGACGCTGAATCCACGGATGTCGTGCGGCACCGGCGTGCAAACTGGCTCGGACCACCGTCGCGAAGTGGCTGATGATCGATGACCGGCAACTGATTGAACACCTGGCGGATGGGAATTTCCATTCCGGGGAGGTTCTCGCCCAATTGATGGGGGTGAGCCGAGCGGCCGTTTGGAAACATCTGCAGTCCATCGGCGAGCGATACGATCTCGAGATCCATGGGGTGCGGGGCAAGGGTTATCGCATTCCCCGATCCATCGAGTTGCTGTCCTTGCAAGCTATCGAGGAGACAATTCCGCACTCGCGACTGGCCCTTTTGGAAAGCATTGAAATCCTTGAGTCGGTGTCCTCTACCAGTCGCCATCTCAGTGAAAAACTCGATAAGTTCGGAGATCGGCCAATTGTTTGCCTGGCCGAGCGCCAGACCGCAGGACGGGGTCGTCGCGGCAGGAACTGGGTGTCGCCCTACGGGGGCAATATTTACCTGTCACTTTATTGGCAGTTCGACCTGCCAATGGCCGCCTTGAACGGACTGAGCCTGGCCGTCGGAGTGGCGACGGCACGGGCCGTGGCGCGTTTGGCGATACCCGGCGTGGTGCTCAAATGGCCCAATGACATTCATATTGATGAAAGAAAGCTCGGCGGCATTCTCGTAGAGGTTTTTGGTCAAACCGCAGGTCCCGTGTCGGCGATTATCGGCATAGGCATCAATGTGGACATGCCAGGCGATTCCGGTCGAAACATCGATCAGGCGTGGATCGATATCCGGCGTGCATCGGCCGGTGGTCGACCGGTGCGTAACCGGCTAGCGGGGCTTCTCATCGATGAACTGGTCAAGGCGCTGTTGTTATTCACCGATGAAGGTTGGGCCGCGTTCGAAGCTTCATGGCATGAGCGAGACGCCTATCGTGGACGTGAAGTCGAGATCCATACCGCTCAAGGCATAGAGCACGGGACCTATCTGGGCGTTGATTCCAATGGCGGGCTGATGTTACGGCAGGGTGGCAGTGACCGGGTTTTTCATGCGGGTGATGTCTCGCTCCGCCCAATCAGCACGACCGTCAATAGGGTATGAGTCTGCCCGATATGGTGAACCCGTCCACCTTATTAATCGATGCGGGCAGCAGTCGGCTCAAATGGGCGTACTGGACGGATGGAGTGATCGGGCCGGTTACGGCAGTTGAGTACGACCCGGATGTGGGAGGCACGGTTTCTCGCATACCGGAGGGCGCCACCGAGGTCGATGTCCTGGTGGCGAGTGTGGTCGATGAATGCAAGTCCAGGGCGCTTGTCGAAGCGCTATCGTCAAGATTCGGCGGAAGCATCAGGTCGGCGGAGTCGACAACCAGCTGCTGTGGAGTAACCAATGGATATTTAGAAGCCGGCCAATTGGGTGTGGATCGTTGGTTGGCCATCGTCGCTGCATGGCAGCGTTACCGGGAGCCGCTGGTGGTTGTGGATTGCGGTACCGCGGTTACCCTGGATCTGGTGGACCAGGCGGGGCATCATCAAGGCGGGCAGATAATTCCCGGTATTCAGTTGATGGTGAGAAGCCTGAGCGATGGAACACGTTTAAGGGCTGGCGAAGCATGGCCTGGCCCATACCTTGGTCGGAGCACATCCGAGTGCATCGGCGCTGGTTCCCACGCAGCGGTTGCGGGAGTAGTCGATCGGTTGGCAGGTACGCGCCAGCAGGCTGACCGCCCGGCGCCACGGGTGGTGATGACGGGAGGCGATGCGGAACGAGTGGCCCCCCTGGTGGTCGTGGCGGTGGATGTACGACCGGCTTTGGTGCTGGAAGGGCTGGCCCTTTGGGGCGGACTGAGAGCCTTATGACGAAAAAACTGTTTTTCCTGTTGTTGCTGGCCAATTTTCTTGTGGTGCTGGGTGTGAGATATCTGGTGCCGCCACCCGCGGATGAGTCCGCGCGTTACAGCGGGGGCAATATCCAGTTTCTGACATCGGCGGAGAGAGCGGCCCTGAGCCATGTCGAGCATCCTCCCACTGCCGTTATCGATGCATCCTCAACGGAGGATATGTCGCAAACCTTGCCGCAGGAGGGTACGGATTCAGCGCCGGGAAAGCTGCCTGAGCAACTTCAATCAACAGGGCAAGCTACGGAGACTGTGCCCGAGGCGCCACTGGAGCAGATAGAGGAAGAACCTTCAGAGGGAGTGGCGGAAATGCCGCCAATGCCGTCTCAGGATCAGGTATCAGATCAGGCGCCGGAATTTGCACCGGCTCAATCACTGGAACAGGCTCAGCCACTCGCTCGGAATCTGATTCCGGAGATAGATCCGGCGCAGGTACGGGAAGAGATCCTTGAACGGGCCGAGGCGCAATCGTCGGAAGCCGGTCCAGAGCCATCGCCGAAACCGACGCCGGAATCACCGTCAGAACGGGTGGAAGAGCAAACGCTTGAGCAGGAGGGTGGCCCGGCAGATGAAACTGTTCAGGAACCGGCGACCCGCCAAGCGGATGAACAAGTCGTAGATCAGGTGCCTGACACCGTTGAAGCGTTCCAACAGGAACCGGGGCCGATTCCCGAGGTGCAATTCACGGAAGTAGCGCAGCGACAAATACCAGAGCCGGCCGACACTCCGTCACCAGCATCGGACCAGGTAACCCGTACGGTTGCTGAGCCGATACCGGGGCAAATACAAGAACAAGAGCGGGTTGCCGAACAAACAGAGTCAGCAACCCTCGTGCAAGAAGCGGCACCGATCCAGGAGCAAGGCACCGCGCAAGACTCCGAGCCTGCGCATGAACAACCGTTTAGCCAAATACCCGGACAGGCACCCGGTCTGATTCAGGAGCAGGTGTCCGAATCGACACCGGAAGCCCCGTCCGCAGAGGCACCGGAGCCAACAGAATCGGCCGAAGAATTGCGGTCAGAGGCGATGGCGGAAACGACCTCAGAGCAGCCCCGGTCACCGGTCCAGGATCAGGAGCCGGAACGATCCCGGGAAACAGCGCCGCAAAATCCCCTGGACCCGGTGGCCGGTCAGATTCAGGATCCCGCAGACAAACAAACGCCACCCACAGGGTCAGATTCCGAATCGGGGCAGACGCAAAACCGCGACGAGGACCAGGAAGCCGGGGCCGTGCCAGAAGACGCGCAGTTGCCGGTTCAAGAGCAAGCCCCGGAAACTGAAGCGGACAAAGCATCTGATCCGGTAGTGGCACCTGAGATTGAAGAGACAGTTTCTGACGATGATAGCGCTACCGCGCAGCGGCCCGAAGACGTCAATGTCAGCGATCAAGGCTGCCGGGCGCTTGGCCCATTGGAAAGTCGCACAGCCGCTGAAGCTTTCCTCCAGGAGTTGGAGAATCGAGATCTGCCCGGGGTTTTGCGCACCGGTGCGCTTCGGGAAACGAGGAGTTATCTGGTTCTGATCCCCACGGACTCAAAGGCCGAGGCCGCGGGCACGATGCGTCGTTTGTTGGAGGCAGGGCACAAGGATGTTTGGTTGCTCACCACGGGTGAACACAAGGGCAAGGTATCGGTGGGGCTGTTTCGGAGTGAATCGAATGCCGCTCTGCGCCTGTCCCAGGTGGGAGAAGACGGCTTTGTCGCAACGATCGTCCCGCGCATCGCTGAGCGTCCTGCCTTCTGGGTGGACCTGAACGCGGAGATCTCGCAGCTTGTGACGCCGGAACTGCTTGATGAACTGCGAAAAACCTATCCGCAAGTTTCCAGTGAGCCTGGGCAATGCCCGGGATCATCGTTGTGATTTCGGTGCCAGTTACCCTAAAATAGAGCGCACCGCCCGAAGTGCATCGCGGGAACTGGGATATATTCCAGTAAAAAGGCGAGGGGCGTTACTGGCCCGCCAACCTGCCTGTCTACAGATCAATCTGCCGGAGTAGCTCAGTTGGTAGAGCGCCTCACTTGTAATGAGGATGTCGCGGGTTCGACTCCTGTCTCCGGCTCCATTTCCTTTGCTATCTCGGTGCGCATTGCCTCGCGGTGCCGTTTGGCATTCTGCAGGTGATATTAAGACCTCCAGGCACCCATGAATGGAAGCGACGATCGATTTCCTGAGCTTTCGCACATTCATCAGCCCGCACGCCCTGCTGGTTTTCTATTACCTTGGCGCGATCGGAATGCCGCTCGTTGCCTGGGCCACCTTCGCCTGGCTGAGACGCCGCTACCCGCGGGCCGGTCAGCTCATTTCCAGCGGTCGGGAGTTTGCCTGGTCGACGACCGGGCTACGCCAACGGGTACTCCTGATCGGGATGTTTCTGGGTTCCTTCCTCATCATGGAACTGTTGTGGCGTATGATGTTTGAGTTCCTGTTCGCTTTTCTCCAGATGCGCGATGCCCTGGTTTTCCCCCAGGACCATCCTATTCCCTGAAACACCTGTACGGCGGAACGTGGTTCCGGTTGAATGGGTAATCATATTCGGATTGTATTTTCGGAGGGACCACCATGTTGCGTCGAATTCTGCGACCGTTCGTGGCTGGATTGCTGGCGGCTCTGCCGCTGGCCTTAACCGTCGCTGCCGTGATCTGGCTGGCGGATCTGGTCAAAAATTTTCTCGGCCCCAACAGCGCTTTTGGCAAGGTTCTCGGTTCATTCGGAGTGACCTTCGTGACCTCCGACGCGGTGGGTTACCTCATTGGCCTGGGGTCAGTTCTCACGGTGATATTTCTGCTCGGACTCGCGGTTGAGGCAGGCATGAAAAATCGCTGGAACATGCTGGTGGACACCATCATGAACCGCCTGCCTTTTATCAAGACGCTCTACCATGCCCTGAAGAAGTTGTTGAGCATGTTCGACCAAAACGATCAATTGGAAATGAAGGCGATGAGCGCCGTTATGTGCCGATTCGGTGGTGAAGACAGCACCGTGGTGCTGGCGTTGTTGCCGAGTCCTGCGCCGATTCATTACGCAGGGAAGGACTACCTCGCCGTCTTGATTCCAACGGCCCCCGTGCCCTTTGGCGGTGCCATTCTCTATGTGCCGGTGGAATGGGTGGAGCCGGTGGATTTCGCCATTGACGGGCTCCTCAACATCTATATGTCGATGGGCGCGACCTCGGGCGAGTATTTCGGTCGGGACGCTGTGGCGACCGGCGACCGCCGAGGCAGCTTGCGGCCTGAGTCATAGGGTCCGGAACAGCAGGCGGTTGTCAGTCCGGCGTTCTGCACCCACGATCAGTGAAATAACATCTATATAGCGATTAATATCGATTTTGGACATCATATTTTCGGAGCCTGGCAGTGGATGGCGAGTTCTGGGCGGCGTTAAAGGCTGATATTTTGCGCATTTTGTCTGAAGCCGGCGCGTACGTCGGCGATTGGGCAATATCAGACTCCGGGCAAGCTACCCTCCTGGGCATTGCGGCGGGCCTGCTGGCCGGCTGGATAGTGGTCGGCCTGTATTTTCGCCGTCTTCGCCGTCGCCTGGATTGGCTCGCCCATCGCCTGGAGTCCAGTGCCGTCCATCTGGAATCCTCCGTCGATCAACTTCAGTCGGAAATCATGTTGACCAATCGCCACTTGGCGGAACAAATCAAGAAGCAAAAAGAACTGCCGGCGGGGAAGCCATCGTCGGACAGGTTGCCGGAGCCGATATCGGATTTTGGTGACGATTGGACTCAGATTGTTGGTGGTGTGGCAGAGCAAGGGCATGCGCCGAAAAAAGAGTCGTAGACTTCGCGTCTTGCCAGCCGTCAATCGATGTCATTGGCCCGCCACACGGTGCGCAACCCCTTGAAACAGGATAGAATCCGCCGCTTCTTCTAACGCGCAGCGGTGGGTTTCTATGGGATTCAAATGCGGTATCGTGGGTCTTCCCAACGTGGGAAAGTCCACCCTCTTCAACGCCTTGACGCAAGCCACCATTGCGGCGGAGAACTATCCATTCTGCACCATAGACCCCAACGTGGGCGTGGTGCCCGTTGCTGATCCGCGCCTGGACGCCATTGCCGCCCTGGTCAAGCCGCAGAATGTTCTGCCCACTACCATGCAGTTCGTTGATATTGCGGGTTTGGTGGCCGGCGCCTCGAAAGGTGAAGGGCTGGGCAACAAATTCCTGGCCAACATCCGCGAAACCGACGCCATCTGCCATGTGGTGCGTTGCTTCGAAAACGATGATGTGGTCCATGTGGCAGGCCGGGTCAATCCTCTTGAAGATATTGAGGTGATCAACACCGAATTGGCGCTGGCCGATCTCGAATCCGTTGAGAAATCCCTCGACAAGGCCATCAAACAGTCAAAGAGCGGCGACAAAAAAATGCTCGCCCGCAAGGAAGTGCTGGAGCGTGTGTGTGAGCACCTGGATGGCGGCAAGCCGGTGCGCGCCATGACATTGTCGGATGAGGATCGCGTGGAACTGCGCGATCTGCATTTGCTCACCATCAAGCCTACCCTCTACGTGGCAAACGTCGATGATGATGGATTCGAGAACAATCCCTTTCTCGATGCCGTAAAGAGCCTTGCAGAGGCGGAAAACGCAGAAGTGGTCGCGGTCTGCGCCTCGCTGGAAGCCGAAATTGTCGAACTGGACGTGGCGGAACGCGCCGAGTTTCTCGCCGACATGGGGCTTGACGAACCAGGACTCAATCGCGTGATACGGGCGGGTCACAAGCTGCTGGGGTTGCAGACTTATTTCACCGCCGGGCCTAAAGAGGTACGGGCCTGGACGGTGCGGATTGGGGCCACGGCGCCTCAGGCGGCGGGTGTTATCCATACCGACTTCGAGCGCGGTTTCATCCGGGCCGAGGTCATTGCCTACGACGATTTTATCGGGTGCAGCGGCGAGCAGGGTGCACGCGAGGCGGGCAAACTGCGATCGGAAGGCAAGGAATACGTGGTCAAAGACGGCGACGTCGTCCATTTCCGATTCAATGTTTAGTGAGTCTTGTTTGACACTCCAGTAGCTGTTAATTACACTTCCGCCTCTCCATCGGCTACGTAGCTCAGCTGGTTAGAGCACGGCACTCATAATGCCGGGGTCCCCTGTTCGATCCAGGGCGTAGCCACCATAAAATCAATCACCTAGCAGAATCTCTCGGCTAGGTGATTTTTTATGAGCGGGTTTTATCAGGGCCTGTTGACACTAATGTGGATAAAACAACAGGGATTATCCCCAAATTCAGCGGTATCCTGGCTTGTATAACGTTGGATGCTACCCACGTTGACAGCCAGATAACAAAGAAACTGATGTACTCCCTGCCGACCATCTGACTCCGGAATGTTCACACGGTCTCTGCTGAAACCAGCCATTGAGTATTCAGAGGTGAACGGCAGCACACCACCAATTCTGTTGAAAAACTCGAGCCTTGTAATTCTGCTGGAAAATGATCCGCACGAGAGTGCTGTTAGATAGATTTTCCTGCGCTCAAGATCGCGTAACGGAACTCCCGCACACCAATAACGCCGTCATATTTATCGAGTATTTTCGCGAACCGAGTTCTTCAACAGTACTCACCCACAACTGCCGTTGAGCACCGACCTCCTGACTGCCGGCCGCCAGTCATTGGTCGCCGGTGGCAACTGGCCCGCATCGGGCCTGGCACATGAGGAAACACCCTTGCAGTAGCCTTTTTTGACGATCGCGGTGATTTATTCCCCCCTTTCCCGGCTGGCCTCTGACTTCCCCAGGCGTTGTCAATTTTGCTTTGACGACGGAATTGAAAGATAGGATAGTCAGGTGAAATTCCTGCGGTCACTACCCAATGGCGTCTCCCCGTTTTGTCCTCCTTTCGCTACTGATAGCTGTAGCGGCTGGGCTCGGCTGGCAGATCTATGCCCGCCTCGATTCGCTGCAGGAAGGATCACAGCGCAGTCGTACAGATGCCCGCCCAGCCCCCGTCATTACCGCGCCCATTGAAAGGGCCTCCATTGTCTTGGAGCGTTCGTTCAGCGGGACCCTGGAGGCCCATGCCGAGTTTGTTGCCGCTCCGAAGATTGGAGGGATCATCGAGCGTCTGTCCGTGGACCTGGGCGACAGGGTTACGCGCGGCCAGATGATCGCCAAGCTGGACAACGCGGAATTCGTGCAGGCCGTTGCCCAGGCGGAGGCCGATCTGGAAGTGGCCAGGGCCAACCTGGGGGAGGCCAACAGCCTGCTGAAGATTGCAGAACGCGAGCTCGAGCGTATTGATCAACTGAGCGCACGAGGAGTCAGTTCGGCCTCCCAAAGGGATGTTGCCCAGGCGGACCAATTGGCCAAGCAGGCCCATGTACAAGTCACTCTGGCTCAGGTGGCGCGAGCACAAGCACAACTGGAAACGGCGCGTATCACGACTGGGATATACCGAAGTGACGGCGGACTGGCACAGCGATGACGAACATCGCATGGTGGCCGAACGCTATGTGGATGAAGGGGAAACCGTCAGCCGCCAATACGCCCCTGCTGAAGATCGTGAAGCTCAATCCGATTACCGCGGTGATCTTTATAACGGAAAAAGAGTATGCGGGCCTGCAGACCGGTCAGCAGGTTTCGCTGGTCACCGATGCCTACCCCGACAGGGTCTTCGCCGGTGTGATCGAGCGTATTGCCCCGGTTTTCCGTGAGGCCACCCGTCAGGCGCGGATCGAAGTGCAGGTGGACAACTCCGACTTGCAGCTAAAACCCGGTATGTTCGTGCGCGCCACAGTGGTGTTGGACAGAGTGGATGAGCGCCATTGTCATACCGCTGCGGGCGCTGACCCGCCGGGATGATCAGGATGGCGTTTTTATTCTGTCCGAAGACGCACAGAGAGTAATGTGGCGCACGGTTCGACCGGGCATTCGCCAGAACGAACGCCTTCAGGTGGTCGGTGAGGAACTGCAGGGGAGGTGGTGATATTGGGCCAGCAACTGCTCAATGACGGTTCCGCCGTAGTGCTTTCCGAGCAGAAAAAGCCCCATGAACCTCGCCCGCGCCAGCGTCCGACGCCCGGTATTCGCCAGCATGGTGACGCTGGTGGTGGTGGTGTTGGGAGGGGTGGCGCTGAGCCGCCTGCAGATCGACCTGCTGCCCGCCATCGAACTGCCCACCCTGACGGTCCGGACCCAGTACGAGGGGGCCGACCCCATCGTCATGGAACAACTGGTCACCCAGATCGTGGAAGAGATCGTTGCCACAGTGCCCGGTGTGGAGGAGCTCAGCTCCTCGTCATATGAGGGCAACAGCAGCGTCAAGGTGAGTTTCAGCTGGGGCACATCGATCGATGCCGTGGCGGTGGACGTGCGAGCCACGCTGGAAGACGAGATCAGCGAGTTGCCGGATGACGTGGTCGGCCCGAGGGTCAGCAAGTTCGACGTCGATACCTTTCCCGTGGTGATCCTGGGCATTTCCAGCAAGCTCGATCCGGTTGAGCTGACCCAGATCGTGGAGAACCAGATCCGTTATCGTTTCGCACGTATCGCCGGTGTCGCCCAGGTGGATCCATGGGGTGGGTTCAATCGCGAGCTTCGGGTGGAGCTTGATCCGGCCAAGATCAACGCCTTCGGTCTCTCGCTGGATAGCGTGCTGGATGCCATTCGCGACGCCAACCTGGACCGTCCCGCCGGCAAGATCCAGAAGGGCCGCTATGAGGTGACCCTGCGCGCCCCGGCCGAATACACCACCCTGGAACAGATACGCGATACGGTGGTCTGCACGGCATGAGGGGGCCATGGTGACCCTCGGCCAGATTGCCCGGGTCAGGGACAGCTACGAGAAGCTCAGCCGCATCATCCGGGTCAACGGTGAACCCGGCCTGCGCGTGGCGATACGCAAGCAGCCGGAGGCCAATACGGTGGAGGTCGCCAAACGCGTGCTGGCGGAGGTGGAGGCGATCAATCGGGAATTCCCCCAAATCAAGGTCGTCCCGGTCACCAACCAGGGCAACTTCATCCAGCGTTCCATCGCCAACGTCTCCCAGTCGGTGCTCTACGGCGGTGCGCTGGCGGTGCTGGTGCTGCTGTTTTTCCTGCGAGACCTGCGCAGCACCCTGGTCATCTCCCTGTCGATTCCCATATCCATCGTCGCCACCTTCGCACTGCTCTACTTCAGCGGCTTCACCCTCAACCTGATGACCCTGGGTGGCCTGGCCCTGGGGGTGGGCATGATGGTGGACAGCTCCGTGGTGGTACTCGAGAACATCTTCAGGCGCCAGCAGGAACATGACGAGACGCCGGACCAGGCCGCGGTCGAGGGCACCAACGAGGTTGCCTCCGCGGTGATTGCCGGCACCTTGACCACCCTGGTGATCTTTCTGCCGCTGGTCTTTGTGCAGGGAGTCACTGGAGAGCTGTTCAAGGAACTGGCCTATGTGATCATGTTTTCACTGCTGTGCTCGCTGTTGGTTGCCCTCGGCCTGTTGCCGATGCTGGCATCGAAGCTGTTGGCCGCGACCGGTGCATCGACCGCCAAAGAAACGGGGCGGGCGGCAAGTCGCATCGCCGCCATGCTGGATGCCCTCAACGACGCCTATCACAGCCTGTTGGTGAGCGCCCTGAAACACCGGCTGGTGACGGTTGTCGCATCCGTTTCGATGTTTGCCGCGGTGCTGTTGCTGGCCCCTCTCCTCGGCAGCGAGTTTCTGCCGCCGAGCGACGAAGGCGAAGTACGCATCAGTGGCGAAATGGAGGTTGGGACGCGTCTGGACTTGATGGACGAACAGGCGCGGCTATTGGAAAAGATGACCTATCCGCTGGTGCCGGAATCTGTCTCCTCGGTGGTCAGTGTCATGGCCTCCGGCACCCGGGGAAGCGCCAAGGCGCGCGTGGAAATCAATATGTCCCTGCTGCCTGCGGCACAACGGACCCGCTCCAACAAGGCCATTGCCGAGGATTTGCGCAAGCAACTGGACGGCAGAGTGCCGGGCATGAAGATACGTACCCGTGCGCCCCAGGGACAGTTCCTGCTGGAACGCCTGCTCACCACCAGCGAAGGGGTGACGGTGGAGGTGCGCGGTTTCGACCTGGATACGCTGAGCCTGCTGGCCGGCCAGGTCGCCGACGGTATCGGCGATATCGAGGGTGTCACCGACGTGGAACTCAGTCGCGAGGCCGGCATTCCACAACAGGAGATTCGTATCGATCGGGCCAAGGCCGCCGATCTCGGCCTGAGCGTGCGCGATATCCTCACCGTCATCGAAACGGCGGTGGCCGGTTCCAAGGCGGGCGAATACCGGGTCGAGGGCAATTCCTATCGTATTCTGGTGCAGTTGGAGGACGCTGAGCATCGTTCCATCGATGAAATTCTCGATCTCACGGTCCAGGCCCCTGCCAATGAAAACATCGCCCTGCGCAACCTGGTGACGACCGAGAGCAACTTCGGCCCGGTCACCATCGAACGCAAAGACCGGCAACGCCTGGTTACGGTGTCGGCGAATGTGTCGGGCCGGGATCTGGGCTCGGTAGCTGCCGACATCCAGCAGCGCCTGGACCGCATCGCGCGGCCACCGGGCTACGAACTGGTTATCTCGGGCAGTTATGAGGAACAGCAGAAGGCTTTCGACGAACTGGTGGTTTCACTGTTGCTGGCCCTGCTGCTGGTCTACATGGTTCTGGCGGCACAATATGAATCCCTGCGCGACCCGCTGATCGTCATGCTGTCGGTGCCGCTGGCCGCCGTCGGCGTCATCCTGACACTGTTCCTTACCGACACAACGCTTAATCTCCAGTCGGCGATCGGTGCCATCATGTTGGGCGGCATCGTCGTCAACAACGCTATATTGCTCGTGGACCAGGCGGGTCAACTGCGCCGTGCCGGCCTGAATACCCACGATGCCCTGGCGGAAGCAGGGCGCCGCCGCCTCAGACCGATTCTGATGACCACGCTGACCACCATACTGGCGCTGTTACCCCTGGCCCTGGGTATCGGAGAGGGTGCGGATGCCCAGGCACCCCTGGCGCGGGTGGTTATCGGCGGGCTCACCGCCTCCACATTGATCACCCTGGTGTTGGTGCCGGTTGTCTATACGTTCTTTCATCCCACGCATACAGCACCTTGATGGCTCATCACCATGGCCTGGGAGACATAGGGCCTGTTAACTGGTTTTCACGAACGACAGCTTTCGGTATGGCCGTCATAGGTGGCTCAAACTGTGACTGCCAGCTCGTGGCCGTCCTTAGCGCCTCGTTACTGCGATTGGTCCGCGTAAGCGGTCACGGTGGGAAATGCCAACCAGCGAGCACTCCCGGGCAGAAGTAGGCATTCGGAGCATCCTGCCGGCTCCTATAGCCTCAGGCTAACGAAGCAAGAAATATAAACAATTTCAATAATCGATTGCCTGAGCCTATCTTCATTCCTGTCGTGCAGCCCCCAACCCAGGAGAAAAACATGCGAGCATTGCTCATCGACCCGGAACAGCAGACCATCGAAGCGTTCGATATCGGCGGCATGGAGGATATCGTCCGTACTATTGGCTTCGACACCATCGAGTCCGATGCCATCGGCGACCAGGGCGACCGGTTGTTTTTCGACGAGGAGTGCTTCCTGCGCCAGAGTAAGGGGCGCTTCCAGATCGACACTGTCATCCCCGTTGCGGGCAAGGGCGTCATCGTTGGCACCGCCGGTGGCGACGACAGGCTCAGCGATGCGGTGACGGACATTGACGACCTGCTTGGGCGCATCAAGTTCCAGTAATTTCGCGCGGTTGCCGGCCCCTGCCGCTCGAGCAGTCCGAGGCAAAGACCGGTATTGATAGATGAGGGACATGTCAGGTGACCAGCCGTCGCCTGTCTTGAATACAGCTAACCAGCCGTCGTCGGCAGTGTTCCGGCGAAAAAGGAGAGAATGCAATGTCTGACAACAAATGTCCGTTCAATCACACCGCCGGTGGCGGCACCTCCAACCAGGACTGGTGGCCGAACCAGCTGCGCCTGGACATCCTGCGGCAACATTCCTCCAAGTCCGATCCGATGGGCGAGGACTTCGACTATGCCGCGGAATTCAAGACCCTCGACCTCGAAGCAGTGAAGACAGGATCTGCGTGAGCTGATGACCGATTCCCAGGACTGGTGGCCGGCGGACTTCGGCCACTACGGCCCGTTCTTCGTTCGCATGGCCTGGCACAGCGCGGGCACCTACCGCACTGGCGACGGCCGCGGCGGTGCCGGCACCGGCAACCAGCGCTTCGCGCCCGTCAACAGCTGGCCCGACAACGTCAACCTCGACAAGGCGCGCCGGCTGATCTGGCCGATCAAGCAGAAGTACGGCCGCAAGATCTCCTGGGCTGACCTGATGATTCTCACCGGCAACGTGGCGCTGGAATCGATGGGCTTCAAGACCTTCGGTTTCGCCGGCGGTCGTGAGGACATCTGGGAGCCGGAAAAGGACGTCTACTGGGGTGCCGAGAAGGACTGGCTGGCTGACCAACGTTATGCCGGTGAGCACGAGGACCTGGAAAATCCGCTGGCCGCGGTGCAGATGGGCCTGATCTACGTCAACCCGGAAGGCCCGAACGGCAACCCGGATCCCGATCGCGGCCGCCAAAGATATCCGCGATACCTTCGCCCGCATGGCGATGAACGACGAAGAGACGGTGGCGCTCATCGCCGGCGGTCACACCTTCGGCAAGACCCACGGCGCCGGCGATGCGGCACTGGTGGGTCCCGAGCCGGAAGCGGCGGACATCGAGGAACAGGGCTTCGGCTGGAAGAGCAGCCATGGCTCCGGCAAGGCCGGTGACACCATCTCCAGCGGCCTGGAAGTCACCTGGACCACCACCCCGACCAAGTGGAGCAACAATTTCTTCTGGAACCTGTTCGGCTACGACTGGGAGCTGACCAAGAGTCCGGCCGGCGCCCACCAGTGGATTCCGAAGGGCGGCGCCGGCGCCGACTCCGTGCCGGATGCCCACGACCCGTCCAAGCGCACCGTGCCGTCCATGCTGACCACGGACCTGGCGCTGCGTTTCGACCCGGCCTACGAGAAGATCTCGCGCCGCTTCCACGAGAACCCGGACGAGTTTGCCGACGCCTTCGCCCGAGCCTGGTTCAAGCTGACCCACCGCGACATGGGGCCGCGTTCCCGTTATCTCGGCCCGGAAGTGCCGGCCGAAGAACTGATCTGGCAGGACCCGATCCCGGCAGTCGATCACGAACTGATCGATGACAGTGACATCGCCGCCCTCAAGGGAAGATCCTGGCTTCCGGCCTGTCTGTCGGCGAGCTGGTCTCGACGGCCTGGGCCTCCGCCTCCACCTTCCGTGGCTCCGACATGCGCGGTGGGGCGAACGGCGCCCGTATTCGCCTGGCGCCGCAGAAAGACTGGCAGGTCAACCAGCCCGAACAACTGGCGAAGGTGCTGCAGACCCTGGAAGGAATCCGCAACGACTTCGGCAAGACGGTCTCGATGGCCGACCTGATCGTGCTGGCTGGTTGTGCCGGCGTCGAGCAGGCCGCGAAAGATGCCGGTCATAGCGTGACCGTGCCGTTCACGCCGGGTCGCATGGATGCCTCGCAAGAACAAACCGATCCGGAGTCCATTGCCGTGCTCGAACCGATCGCGGATGGCTTTCGTAACTACCAGAAGGCTAAGTACACAGTCTCGGCTGAAGAACTGCTGGTGGACGGGCGCAATTACTGACGCTGACACCGCCGGAAATGACGGTTCTGATAGGTGGCATGCGCGTCCTGAACACCAACTTCGGACAAACCAGGCACGGCGTCTTAACCGATCGCCCAGAGGCGCTGACCAATGACTTCTTCGTGAACTTGCTCGACATGGGGACCACATGGAAGGCGACCTCGGCAGATGAAGACGTGTTTGAAGGAAGTGATCGCAATACTGGCGAACCGAAGTGGACCGGCACCCGCGTCGACCTGATTTTCGGTTCAAATTCAGAGCTGCGCGCCTTGGCTGAAGTCTATGGAACTGCGGACTCGCAAGAGAAGTTTGTCAATGATTTCGTGGCAGCGTGGAACAAGGTGATGAACCTGGATCGCTTTGACCTCAACGAAACTTAGCAACATCCTCTTCGAGGACTTCTAAAGCGTATTCGGAACTGCATAATGGATGTGTAGAAAGCTACAAAATCGCCACATTTTGCCGAATACTCTGATTGTTAACGGAAGTCCGAAACACGCAATGAGGTCGGCGTTTCAAAAGAAGCTGAAACGCCGACCTTTTAATTAGACGAAAACAGGCGCCAGCCAATTCATATGGCAATCTCTTCGAGAGCTGCGGCTTTCTCTTCCGCTCCACCTCAGGAGACTACATAGTTCAAGCGAAGTGTCAGCCGAGAATTCTCGGTTCTCATCGGGTGTTCGGCTGCTGGGCCACGCGCTTCGCTTGCCTTGGGGTCCTGGATGCATGTCAATAAAAACAATAAGTTATGACTATTTTTCCGCGCTCACAATACCGGGGCCCGCTGTTCGATCCAGGGCGTAGCCACCATTTCGATCAATAAGTCAGCCCACATCGTACGGCTTCTTTTTATCCACTGTTTGAGATATTCGTCGGGGAGTCCGTATCCGTTCAGTTTTTCGCAGTGGCTTTTCCGCGGCGAAATAATGCCGGTTTGCGGCCATTGGCGATTGGACACATCCATGGAGTTTCAAAAGGCGTTTCTGGTGCAGGTGTGACGGGAATCGTGACGCCTGGTGAATTTGACCGGCATCCTTGACGCAGGCCGCTGCAGCGGCTGACGGGTCGATCTGGTGTCCGCCCGGATGGTAGAGTAGGGCTTATGGAAGACTTTCCCCGAATTGGTTATGTGGTGCTGCTCGTGGCGTGGCTCGGGCCCATCATCGCGCTGTTTTTCCGCAGTGTTTCAGCGCAACGCTCGATCCTGTTCGCGGTGGTGTATTTTCTGCTGCTGTGGACGGTGGGGTTCATCGCCTGGATGTCCGGAAACTCTTCGTTGGTGATGATTTCGCTGGCCGCGGTCGTTGCCGGAGCCTGGTGGAAAGCATTCCGGATGTAGCGACGCGTTAAGAGCCAAGCCGGCGATTCCCGGATTCATCGATCGGTTCATCACAGAGAACAAGCATGCAGGACAAATCCGTGCCAACTTCGGACGAATGGGTCATCTACAAGGAATTCCATTTCGAAGCAGCCCACACCTTGCCGAATCATGATGGCAAATGCCGTCGATTGCACGGCCATAGTTTTATCGGTCGCGTGTACGTCAAAGGGACGGCATTGATCGATGCCGGGCCGAAGCGTGGAATGATCATGGATTACGGAGACCTCAAGCAGTTCATCCGGCCGTTGGTGGACGAACACCTCGATCATTACGATCTCAATGAATCCACCGGATTGACCGATCCGACGAGCGAGGCCCTGGCGAAATGGATCTATGAGCGTCTGGAGACGGCTGGTCTTCCCGGGCTCTATGCGGTGGAGGTCAAGGAGACCTGCACATCGGGGTGCCGCTATACGAAACGCGTGTAATAGATCGTTGTTTCGAGTGAGACACAACATCTTTGGCCCTTTCATGATGTCATGGAACGGAAGATGACCTGTCATCATTTGTTGAGTCATACCGTTCGAGGTTCGACAATCGGCCTGCTCGTCGTCTCTACCGGTGTTCGAGGTGGCTAGCCTGAAAATCTACGCAGCCGGCTAACGGCTGCTTGGTAAGAAATAGATTTGGCGAAGGAATCAGAGTGAATGAACCTGCTTCGGCCAATAACACTCTGTTTTCGCCATTGGCCTATCGCGGTACTGGCGGTTTCTCGCTCGCCCTGGCTTGCTCTTCGCTCCACTGGTAGCTACGGCTACCACTTTCACTCCAGACCGCCACCAGACCGGCTGCGAATTCCGCCAGCCCTCGCGATGCCCGTAAGATTTTCAGGCCAGGTGGCATTCTTTCGCGGCAAGGTGATTGGCAGGCAAATGGAATACGGTCGGTTGGTAACGCCAAGCGCTTCGGCTGTGGAGGCGGGCAGGTGAGGGTTTCCGCATATCAACGTATCGGATTTTTCTGACCTGAGGTATCGTTAGCAGCCAGTTCTGTCGCGGTCGTTCTTCTGATGAAATGGGGACGCCGCGTGACAAAGGCATGAGCGCTTGCGCCATTTGAGTCAGATAAACCGATTCCGTTGGCTGAAAGCCAGGATCAGACCGTCGCTATACAGGGAGGAGAAACCCCATGGCATTGCAGAAAAAGCTGGCCGCTGAGTTCATCGGCACCTTCTGGTTGGTACTCGGTGGTTGCGGTAGCGCCGTCTTGGCGGCTGCCTTTCCCGAAGTGGGCATCGGATTGTTGGGGGTATCCCTGGCCTTCGGTCTCACGGTGTTGACCATGGCCTATGCGATCGGTCACATCTCCGGCTGCCACCTCAATCCGGCTGTTTCGGTGGGGCTTTGGGCGGGCGGTCGATTCTCGGCTTCCGAACTGGGGCCTTATGTCATTGCGCAGGTATTGGGCGCCGTTTTTGCCGCGGGTGTTCTGGCCCTGATTGCCAGCGGCCAGGCAGGATTCGACATCAGTTCCGGACTGGCCTCTAACGGCTACGGTGAACATTCACCGGGGCAATACAATCTCACCTCCGGACTGATAACCGAGCTGGTGATGACCTTCATGTTCCTGGTGATTATTCTTGGCGCCACCGATCAGCGGGCACCGGCGGGATTCGCGCCGATCGCCATCGGCTTGGGATTGACCTTGATCCACCTCATCAGTATCCCGGTAACCAATACATCGGTGAACCCGGCGCGGAGTACCGGACCGGCGTTGTTTGTCGGCGGATGGGCGCTTAGCCAGCTTTGGTTGTTTTGGGTGGCGCCTATGATCGGTGCGCTGTTGGCCGGATTTGCATACCGGTGGCTGGGCGCAGAGCGAGACGGCTAGGGAGGCCTTCGATAAAAAGGCCGACTTACCGTCGGCCTTTGTTCATGGGCGGGCCTGTCCCGGGTTTATGCCAACCTTGCCACCATCCGCTGATGCAGCATGCGATATTTACTGGAATCTTCGTCTTCTATGTCGAGGAAGTCTTCCAGGGATATTTGCATGGCGTTTAGCACTGCGCAGAGTTTCTCGAACTCTTCATCGTCACTCAGCGCATCCTGCCGCGAGCGAAATGGAAGCATGTCAATAATTTTCCCCATGCGCGATTTATAACCCAGTTTCTAACAAATTGCTGATAATTCTAGTGATTCCGTAACAAGTTGAAACGGTTAACGGCCTTTTCTCTGATCGAATAGAGGGGATGGCGCCGAATTTGTCGGAAATATTCAACTTGCGTCACCTGCGCCACCCTATCCGCGGTGGCCAATTACCACCGCCGCCATTCGATGGAGAGCCTCATGAGCAAATTGAAATTCACCCTCGATCGGGATACCGGGGTGCTGCGGGTCTTCCCGCAGGAATCCCTCGACAAGGAGGATTTTTTGGCGCTGTCGGAGGCCGTTGACGGATTTTTGGATCAAGGGGGCTCCCTGAGCGGTTTGGTGATCGATTCCGAACGCTTCCCCGGGTGGGATGACATGGGGGCCTTTCTCGCCCATGTGCGGTTTGTTCGCGAGCACCACAAGTTGATTCCGAGGGTTGCGGTGATCAGTGACGATTCCATGCTGTCCGCCATGCCTGCTTTTGCCAATCATTTTGTTGCAGCGGATGTCCGGCATTTTTCAGTGGCTGACTGCGACGATGCCCTGTCCTGGGTGATGGACAGTAAAACCTGATCCTATCGCTTGAGGGCACCCGCTGGTACCGTTGAGTATGCAACGCTACGCGGGCGCTTTGGCGCCCTGATGACATCCCGAAGGAAAAATTGTGCACAGTCTTAGAATCTGCGGCCAAGCGCTGTTGTTTGCGACGCTCTGTTTTGTAAAGCCGGTCGCGATGTCGGCCGGGTATGTCGGCAGTCAGGTTTGCGGGGGATGCCACGAGTCGGCTTACCTCGGATGGCAGGGTTCCCACCATGACCTTGCCATGCAGCCGGCCGATGAAGAGACCGTACTGGGCGATTTCGGGGGTCGTGTATTCGAACATCAGGGCGTGGCGACCCGGTTTTTCCGCCGGGACGGAGGTTATTTCGTTGAAACCGAGGGAGCCGATGGCCAGTCCGGGGTCTTCGAGGTCGCCTATACATTTGGTGTTACGCCATTACAGCAGTATCTGGTTCGTTTCCGCGACGGGCGGTTTCAGGCGTTAACCGTAGCCTGGGACAGCCGGGATTCAACGGAGGGTGGCCAGCGCTGGTTTCACCTCTACCCGAACGAGTCGATCCCGCCGGGCGATGAGTTGCATTGGACCGCGCCGGCGCATACCTGGAACTTTGCCTGTGCGGAATGTCACTCGACCCGGCTGCGTAAAAACTACGATGCGGCGTCCGATAGCTATGACACGGACTGGTTCGAAATCGACGTGGGTTGCGAGTCCTGCCACGGGCCCGGCGCCAAACATGCGACGGCCGCACGGTTGGCGCAGGAACAAGGCACGGCAGACTACCCGTCGGATCACGGCTTGGTCGTGGACCTCAAGCGCACGGGCACCTGGGGATTCGTCGAAGGTTCCCCCACCGCGGTCCTCAGCGGGGCAGGGGGCCGATCTTTAGAGCCCGAGTTGTGCGGGCGCTGCCACTCGCGGCGTTCCCAGGTTTCCGAAAATTATCGCCATGGGCAGCCGTTGTCCGATACCCATCGGCTCCAGCTTCTTGCCGATGGGATGTACTTTCCCGATGGCCAGATTCTTGACGAAGTTTACGTCTACGGATCTTTCATCCAGAGCCGGATGTATGCGGCCGGAGTTACCTGCAGCGACTGCCACGATCCTCACAGCCTGGACCTCAAACTGGCCGGCGATGGGGTTTGCCTGCAATGTCATGTCTCGTCAGCGTACGCGACACCCACCCATCATTTTCACCCTGAGGCGTCGGATAGTGCGCGCTGCGTAGCCTGTCACATGCCCGAACGGACCTATATGGTGGTCGACCCCCGACGTGACCACAGCATGAGAATCCCGCAACCGGAACACTCCGAAGCACTTGGCACCCCCAATGTTTGCACCGAATGTCATGCGGGGCGCTCCGGCCAATGGGCGGTGGCGCAGTTGGATGCCTGGTACGGTAAGGATCGCAACAAGGGTTTCCAGCGTTTCGCTGCGACTCTCGAGGGCGCTCGTCGCGGCAGTGCCGACTCGGGGGGCGCGCTGGAAAGGCTCATCCTCGACCAGGAGGCGCCTGCCATTGCCCGGGCAACAGCGCTGTCGGAACTGAGGTCCTATCTGTCGTCAAGTTCTGTGGCAGCCTTAAAGGCGGGTCTGGAAGACGATGACCCGCTGGTTCGGCGTGCCGCCGTGGAGGCGCTGGAACCGGTGGATCTGGAGACCCGCTGGGTCTTTGCGGGTCCCTTGTTAGCGGATCCGAACAGGGGAGTTCGAATCGCCGTTGGCTCTTTGCTTGCCGACCTGGAACCCGGGCGACTGGAAGATGCCGACGCGCGCAAGGGGCTTGAGAATGCCTTTGATGAATATATCGCGGCAGAGATGCTCAATGCCGACCGCGTCGAACATTGGGTCAATATTGCCGGTTTCCACGCACGCCGGGGCGACGTGAAGGCAGCGCAGAAGGCATTTGTCGAGGCGCGGCGGCGTGATGCCGGATTCGTGCCCATTTATGCCAATGAGGCGGACATGTACCGCTCTCTGGGTAGAGAAGCGGACGGTGAGCGTGTATTGCGTGAGGGACTCGGGGCCCTGGCCGAATCACCGGCGCTGCATCACGCCCTGGGCTTGCTGCTGGTGCGTGAAAAACGCCTGCCGGAGGCCATCGTGGAACTGGGGCGGGCCTTTGAGCTTGGTGCCGACAGTCCGAGGTACGGCTATGTTTATGGCATTGCGTTGAATTCTATTGGCGAGACAGGTTCCGCCATCGGTGTCTGGGAGCAGGTGCTGGAGAATACGCCAGATGACCTCCAGACCCTCTATGCCCTGGCACCCGCATTGCGCGACTCTGGAGACAGAGCGCGAGCCATCAGCCTCGCGAAGCGGCTAACGGAATTGGCGCCGCAGGATCCGCAGGTACAACCTCTGCGGCAGTCGCTGCAACTGCCACCCATGGAATGAGGCTCGCCGGTGAACGACGTTGGATATTTCGAATGATAGATAAAGAGGGGGCGGCTGCCCCCTGGCAGGTGATGCAGAGTGGGCTGAATTCGCCCTGGAGCCGGCAACCTGTCAGTTGTCAGACCAAAGCAAACTCCACCAGTACCACGGAGGCGCCCACCAGGAAGGCAACCTCCAGAAACATCCCGAGCCAGGCGATGCGTGGCGGCTTGTAAAGGGCCGAGCGGGCACTTTGAATGTTCATCTGCGTATTCCCGTGTATTCGGACCGAACCGGATCAGTGCGTTCAGTCAAAACTGTGTATACAATATAACTACATGGTAGTATCAAAGTGATATTACGTCAATACAGTGTATACACATGTCGAAATCTAACATTCTGAATATCCGGATTGATCCCGATCTCAAGAAAAAGGCGAAGAAGATCGCCGATGACGATGGGCGCACCCTGTCGAACTGGGTTACCCGTCTGATCGAGCGCGAAGTCGCGAAGGCCAAGAAAGCAAACAAGTGACGCCAGTGTGTTCTGTCCCCCCAAGCTGCTGCAGCCGGTGATACCAGGCCGTAGCGTGGTTGCAACCTGTCCCTGGTTGCAATGATCAACTACCCTGTCGCCGACCTTTGGGCGGTGCAGCACCGCTCAAACATCAGGGTCTGCCAAGCAATAGGTAGAAACTGTGGTCCCCCTCCGCAGCAATGCCCCAACCCAGATAGAAGGGTCCAAGCAAAGTATCCGCACTGAAGAAGACACTGGCGCCATAACGATTTTTTTCCTCGTCCAGGGGTAAGGTCAGATCCCATAGCCGACCGGCTTCCAGCGATCCGCCCACGTAGAGTCCTCGACCCAAAGGTGGCGTCAACGACGCAATTTCCCGGTTGTATACCAGGCTCCCAAAGGCGTATTGGTTGCCGCGGAATTGTTCGTTAGCGTATCCAGACAGCTTCAGGAATCCACCCAAGGGAAATTGGTCGTAGTAGAGCATCGGGTCGTCAAAACTGGTGCCGCCCCGAAGGTTTGCCTGGAAGATGTTCTTGCCCGAGGCCCAGCCTCCCGACCAGGAGGCGTCCAGACGGGTGTACTCCTGGCTCGCACCGAAACTTGACAGGGGACGTCGTGCGTCGATCTGCACCCGTTGACCGGCAGTGGCCACATAGGATCCATCCATGGTGTCGTAAAACAGCTTGGCACGAATTCCCGAGTCCCTGGTGTTTCCTTTCGGCAGAATCGGGTCGCCGGTATCGACGTCGAATTTGGTTTCACCCAGGTAAACGCCGGCGCGTATTTCGGTGTTTTGACCAATTGTTGTACCAATATCCAGGCCA
The DNA here is from genome assembly GCA_963820915.1 of uncultured Gammaproteobacteria bacterium. Lineage (GTDB taxonomy): Bacteria > Pseudomonadota > Gammaproteobacteria > Chromatiales > Chromatiaceae > CAWGBV01. Next base: position 51,694 of record CAWGBV010000001.1, read on the forward strand.
ATCCGATTGCGCTGGATGTCATAGCGGGCGATACGTTCGCCATCATCATAGACATGCAGGGGAGACTGCGTAATGTTGAGATAAGGGGCGACGAACAAGGAGCGGTCGAGACTGAGTGGTTGATAGAATTCCGACAGCAATCCGCCTTCGTTGCCCAACACCAGTTCGTTGTTCCACTCGGCCCCAAGGTCGTTCACCCAGGTCTTGCGGTAGATGCCCTGAATGCCAAATCGGGAGTCACCCGAGAAATCAGAAGACAGACCGAGACCGAATTTGAGGTAGTTGGGTCCCCAGGATTTTTCGGCGACATCGACGATCAGGAGATTCCTGCCGTCCTGTGGTTTGACTCGGTAGCTGATCCGCTCAAAGTCGCCGGTGGCATAGATTTTCTGGATATCGTCCGCCAGCCTGTCGCGGTCAAGCGCCCGGTTCTGGTGTTGTTTAGCCAGTGAGTTGAATTGTTTGGGATTGACGCGCTGGGTCCCGGTAACCTGGACTTCGTTGATTTCCGGTGAAAAGGTCTGACTGCCGGAAAAGCGCGCCAGCTGCCAGGCTTCATAACTTTTTTCGGATACACTGAATCGCTGAAGTCGGGAGGCGACCTGGCGTGCCGCCTGCTCGCCGATTCCGATGGCCTCCGGCGATCGTTTGAAATCTCCGGCCCCCATGTCGCCCAGGTCCGGCTCGATGAGAAGATCGCGTCCCGGCCGCAATTCACCCTTGGAAATCTCGACATTTTTTTCCGTGAGAATGACCAGCATCTGGCCGGCAACGCCAAATACCGTGTCGAGTTCCTCACGGGGCAGATAGCTCGTACCCAGGTTGATGGCGATGACCACATCGACGCCCATGGTTCTGACGATGTCCACGGGCAGGTTCCGCACCAGACCGCCGTCCACAAAAAGGGCATTGTTGGCCTCCACGGGAGCGAAGGCACCGGGTACGGACATGCTGGCGCGCATCGCAGTGGGCAGGGAGCCGCTATCAAAAACCTTCATCTCGCCGTTTTCGAGATTGGTGGCAATGGCCCGGAACGGGATCGGCATGTCGTCAAATTGATCGGTGGTGTCCACGCGCTGCACAAGATCGCTGAAAAACAACTGCATTTGCTGGCCGGCGAGTGCGCCCTTGGGGAGCTTGAATTCTCCCTCCTCGTTCCGCCCCACGGTGAAATCCCAGGTGGCTTCCAGTGACTGTTGTTTGCGACGCGCCGGCCAGCGGCTGCGTGGCGGATCGTCGGAGAGCAGAATATTCCAATCGATGTCGACCAGTCGGCGTTCAATCTCGCTGGCCGGAACCCCCGCGGCATAGGCGCCACCCACCAGGGCGCCCATGGAGGTACCGGCGACGGCATGTATCGGTATACGCATTTCTTCCAGGACCTTGAGCACCCCCACATGTGCGGCGCCTCGAGCACCGCCGCCGCTGAGTACCAGCCCGATCTTTGGTGCTTGTGCGAGGGCGATGGTGCCGTGAAAGGCCGTCAACAAGACGATGAACAGGACTAGACGTCTTTTCATGGAACTGAATCCGTAGCAGTTGGGCTTGAGGGCACCGGCTCCGGTGCAGGGGTGGCGCTACCTTATGATGCGCAGGCGTGGTTGACCAGTCTCTCTTGATCGATCCAGGCCTGCGCTCTAGACAAGCCCGTTGGGATTGGGGGTATGATTATTCCCGGCCAATTCCACAGGGACCCGTTGTGCCGCCTATAAGAGGTCCACTTCGTGTCGGCCACAGGAGACTGTACGGTGCTTGAATATGTGTTCTTTAACGCAGAGCCCTGCGAGCGGTTCTGCGCCTTTCTGAAGGACCAGGGACTGGATTGCGAGACCCGCCAGAACGACCCGGGGACAATCGTCTGCGTGGAGGAAAATGCCGTGGACGATGCCATGGCTGATGTGATCGACGCCCGATACGATGAACTCTTCGCTTTGGACCAGGCGCTTTTCGACGAAGGTACCGGTCAGACGCCCGACGACTATCATGCCGCTGGCGTGGTGGTGAATTTGGCAGACGGCCGGGCGGTGTACGCGGAAGTTCCGCCAGCGCTTCTCGGTAAGGTGATGCAAGCGCTTGCGCCGCACGAATTAGGCATGCTCGTGGATGCTGTGGTGGACGCCGTTGAGCATCCCGACAGGCGCACCTTCTGTCAAAGAATGCGCGATTGCGCCGACGAATGATGAATCACCCGGCGACCAGATGCCTGTCTGTTCCGTCCCGGACTTCACGAATACGGCAGCCATAGAGCATCGAGAACCGGGCGGCGGTCCCCGTCTCTTCAATGGGTCCGCAAAGGGTATCTTCACCGTTCAGCAGGACCAGGTGCGAGCAGTAACGAGCGGCCAGATTGATGTCGTGCAACACCACCACAGTGGCGCACCCGGCCTCGGTGAAGCGAGCGATGATCCGCGGTATCAGTTCCGATTGAAACTTCAGGTCGAGGTCGTTTTCAGGTTCGTCCAGCAATGCGAGGGCCGGCGCCTGGCAGAGCAGGGCGGCAATCTGAACCCGTCGGCGTTCCCCGCCGGACAGCGTGGACAACAGTCGGTCTTCAAAGCCCTCCATGTTCACCCGGGCCAGGGCGTTTTTCGCCGCTGCGATATCTTCGGCCGTTTCCCATTTCCATAGTGCCAGGCGGCCATAGCGTCCCGCCAGCACCCGTTCCAACACGGTGGCCGGAAAGACATAGTCCTCGTTCTGAAACATCACGCCGATCTGGCGGCCACGATCCCGGTCGTCATAGCTGTCCAGCGGTCGGCCGTGTAAACAGATTTCTCCGGATTCCGCAGGGCCCAGCCCGGCAAGTTGGTGGAGCAGGGTGGTCTTGCCGCAGCCATTGGGTCCGAGCAGCCCCCAGCACTCGCCTTCCCGCACCGAAAATTCCAGGTCTCGGCACAAGCGCTTTTTGCCCACAGACAAGGACAGGCCGGTGACGGAAAGCAGCGCATCGCGATCAGCCACTGCGGCGACCCTCCCGCGATAACAACGCCAGAAAAAGCGGTACACCGATGATAGCCGTGACCACGCCGACGGGGAGTTGTCGCGGGGTGAACATCGATCGTGCCAGGGCGTCGGCGATAACCAACAGCGTGCCGCCGGCCAGTACGCTTGCCGGCAGTAACAGGCGGTGATCGGTGGATAGCGTCCGGCGTATCAGATGTGGGGCCACCAGGCCGACGAATCCAATGGGCCCAGCCACCGAAACTGCCGTCGCGGTCAACAGCGAAGCAAGGACGAAGGCGGCGACCTGTATCCGTGTCACCGATACTCCCAGGGCCGCAGCACCAGAGGTGCCGAAAGCCAGAAGATTGAGCGCGGGGGCCATCAGAAGTGCGCCGACGAGGCCCATTGCCGTAAGACCCATCGCCGGGGCCCAGGCACGGCTTTCGCTAAGATCTCCGAGCAGCCAGAACATCAACCCGGGCAACTGGGCGGCCGGGGCCAGCGTCAACAACAGGCTGACCAGCGCACCCCAGCCGGCAGCGAACATGACGCCCGTCAACAACAGTCTGTTCGCATCTATGGTGCGGCCGAGGCGGGCGAGCCAGGCTACGGCAGCGGTGCTGAACAGGGCGCCGGCAAAAGCGAGTAACGGCTGGCTCAAGGCCGGCAGACCGAGGAGTGCGGCGGCGAGAAACGCCGCCGCTGCACCGCCCGACGTACCCATGATGTAAGGATCGGCGAGCGGGTTGCGTACCAGCACCTGCAGCAGGGCGCCCGAGAGCCCCAACAGGGCGCCGACACCGAAGGCCGTTAAAACCCGCGGTAGCCTCAAGTGACGGACGATGTCCGCGCCGGCGGAACCGTCGTCGGTCCACAAGGCCCGCAGGACGTCGATAAGCGGAATGGGCGTGCTGCCGATGGCGACGCCGGCAAATAGAGCAATACACGCCACGGCGCTGGCCGCGTAGAGTCGGGGCAAGCGGCGCGCGAGCGGGTGGCTCACGGAGTGTGAAGGCTGATGACTGGCCAGCCGCGTTCTTCGGCAATGCCCTGCAGGGCCTCATCCGGATCGACAGCGACTGGGTGATCCACCAATTCCAGCAGCGGCAAATCGTTATGGGAATCGCTGTAAAAATGACTTCCGTTTAGAGACTCTCCGGCCGTTTCGAGCCATTGCTTCAGGCGTGAGACCTTGCCTTCGCGGAAACTGGGGGTCCCTTCCACCCGGCCGGTAAAGCGGCCGGCACGAAGTTCCGGTTCGGTGGCGATCAGGTGGGGGATGCCCAACCGCTCGGCAATCGGTGCGGTGACGAAGGCATTGGTGGCGGTGATGATCATCAGGGTGTCACCCGCCTTGCGGTGCTTCTCCACCAGGGCTAGCGCGGGTGCGCCGATGACGGGTTCGATTTTTTGCTCGATGAAATCGGCGCGCCAGCGTTCCAGATCCTGAGGCGCATTGACCGCGAGGGGCCGCAACGAAAAGGTCAGGAACTCGAAAATATCCAGGCGGCCGGCCTTGTAATCCTCGAAGAATCGCTCGTTCTCCGCTTCGTACGCGGCCCGGTCGACGATACCGTTATCGGCAAGGTAGACGCCCCAAAGATAGTCCGAATCCCCGGACAGTAAGGTATTGTCGAGATCGAAAATTGCCAGTGCCACGATTCAATATCACCTTGCGCCAGTGCCTCGCTACTATACCGAAATTGTTTTATAAGCAGTAGCTTATGCAGCCTTATTACCTTGCCATTGCATTGGCGGCTATGGAAGAATCGTATCCAATTTGAATCAATTGTGACAAAACCGTGATCGACGCTGACGGTTTTCGCCCGAATGTGGGCATCATTTTGTGTAACGACGAGCGGCGGCTGTTCTGGGGGCGCCGTGTCGGTCAGGACGCCTGGCAGTTTCCTCAAGGCGGCATCAAACACGATGAGTCGCCCGAGGAGGCGATGTTTCGTGAATTACGTGAAGAGGTCGGTCTCAATCCTGACCAGGTGGAAGTCTTGGGCATGACCCGCACCTGGCTACGGTACCGCCTTCCCGACCGGTTTATCCGTCGGCACTGCAACCCGCTGTGCATTGGGCAGAAACAGCGCTGGTTTATGCTGCGGGTGTTGTGCGGTGAGTCGGACTTCTGCCTCGATTGGAGCGAAAAACCCGAATTCGATCATTGGCGATGGGTACGCTATTGGTATCCTGCCGATCGTGTGGTCTATTTTAAACGCGGTGTTTACAGCCGTGCCTTGAAAGAGTTGGCCCCGCTGGTTTTTCCCGATGGCGCTCCCCGTCGCAAACATTCCAGGTCATCGCGACGGCGACCGCGCCAACAGCCTGCCGCAGCGCGCGGGTAGGCCCCTTTGGCAATCGCCGAGACCGGCATTCTCGATACGCTGCGTCGTATCGTCCAGGAGGTCAGCGCGGCTCGCGACCTCGATGATGCGCTTGAGATCATCGTCCGTCGCGTGAAGGCCGCCATCCAGGCCGATGTCTGCTCTGTTTATCTGACCGACTTCAACACCCGTGAACATGTCCTCATGGCCACCGATGGCCTGCGGCCGGATGCCGTTGGCAAGGTTCGCCTGCCCATGTTTCGCGGCCTCGTGGGATTGGTCTGTGAACGCGCGGAGCCCATCAACCTCGACGACGGGCCTAAGCACGAACGTTACCTGCGGGTGACCGAGACGGGTGAGACCCGGTACCACGGTTTTCTCGGGGCGCCCATCATCCAGAACCGAAAGGTGTTGGGCGTGCTCGTGGTGCGGCAGATGGCCCCGCGCCGTTTCGAGGATGACGAGGTTAACCTGCTGCTGACGCTGGCGGCCCAATTGGCGGGTGCAATCACCCATGCCCGGGTTAGTGGCGCCATGTTCCAGTCACCGGAATCGTCGCTATCCACCAGTTTCCTGCAGGGCCGACCGGGTGCAAACGGGGTGGCACTCGGGACAGCGGTGGTGGCCTATCCTCCGGCGGATCTGAACCTGGTTCCCGACCGGCCGGGTGGAGACCCGGTCACGGAACTGAAGGCCTTCGAGACGGCGCTGGATCATGCCGAAGCGGAACTGGACGTGCTGAAGTCTCAGGTTGGGACGGGGCTGCCGGAAGAGGACCGGGCGCTTTTCGATGTCTGGTTGATGATGTTGCGCAGCGATACGCTCATCGATCGGGTGGCGGAACTGGTCAACGAGGGTAACTGGGCGCCGGGAGCACTGCGGCAGACCATCGATGAACACGCACGGGTGTTCGATGGCATGGACGATACCTACCTGCGCGAGCGGGCTGCCGATGTTCGGGATATGGGGCGGCGGCTTCTGATGCACCTGCAGGCCGAAGAGCCCCGTGTTATGGCCTATTCCGAACGCACCATTCTTGTCGGCGAAGAGATCGGCGCAGTCCAGCTTGCCGAGATTCCCCCGGACAAATTGGTTGGTGTGGTTGCTGCGACAGGTTCCAGTTCGTCCCATGTGGCCATACTCGCACGGGCGATGGGCGTTCCTGCGGTGATGGGGGTGACGGACCTGCCGGTCTCGCGCATGGAGGGCAGGGAGGTCGTGCTGGACGGCTACCGCGGTCGTGTTTATGTGTCGCCGCCGCCGTCGGTGAGGGAGGAATATCAGCGCCTGGCCGATGAGGAACAGGCGCTCAGCGAGGAAATGGAGAGCCTCAAGAGTCAGCCGTCCGAAACCACCGATGGTTGTCATGTTCCGCTCTATCTGAACACGGGCCTGGTATCGGAGATGAGTATTCTCGGGATGGAGGAGTCCGAAGGCATAGGGCTCTACCGAACCGAATTTCCCTTTATGGTGCGTGACCGGTTTCCCGGAGAAACCGTTCAAATGGCCAACTATCAGAAGGTGCTGGAGGCATTCCATCCCAGGCCGGTTGTGTTGAGAACGCTCGATATCGGTGGTGACAAACCGCTGCCCTATTTTCCCGTTGTGGAGTCAAACCCTTTTCTGGGGTGGCGTGGTGTACGTATCTCGCTCGACCATCCGGAGATTTTCTTAACCCAGGTTCGCGCCATGCTGCGTGCCGCCATTGGCCTGGGGAATCTGCAGATCATGCTGCCGATGATCACTACGGTTTCCGAAGTGGACGAATTGCAGTCGCTGATCCGTCGGGCCCATGACGAACTGGTAGAAGAGGGTCATGCCGTTGCCATGCCTCGGATCGGGGTGATGATCGAGGTGCCGGCGGCGGTGTGGCAGGCCGAGGCGCTTGCCCGCCGTGTGGAATTCCTTTCGGTGGGCACCAATGATCTGACCCAGTATCTGCTGGCGGTGGATCGCAATAATTCCCGAGTGGCGGAACTCTATGATGATCTTCACCCGGCGGTGCTGCGCGCATTGATGACAGTGGTGGAGGGAGCCCGCCAATATGGCCGTCCCGTGAGCGTTTGCGGCGAACTGGCCGGCAATCCGTTGGCGGCGCCTCTGCTGATCGGCATGGGCGTGGACAGTCTCAGCATGAGCGCCGGAAGCCTGCTCCGCGTCAAATGGGTGGTGCGCAGCATGAGCCGGGCGCGGGGGCGGCAGTTGTTGCAGGCGGTATTGCGCATGGAAGAGGCGTATCAGGTGAAGCGTTTCATGGGCGCTGCCCTGGAGGACATGGGACTCGGGGGATTGGTGCGGCCCGGGAAATAAGAAACCCGGCGGGTGAAAGCCCGCCGGGCGAATAGTCGCTGCGATAGCGACCGGTACGCATTCGTGTGCAGCGTCCGTTACGACAAATCCTTTGTCGATCGCCTTTGGTCCGCGAGCCGGTCCCCCGTTTCATTCCTTGTGTTGCGTCCCTGCGCAGGTCCCGGTGGCAGTTCCGTGCCTTGCGGTTTCTTCCCTGGGCCTCCCTGGCGACGCTGTCAGTCTGCGGCAATAAAAACCCCGGGAACATAAAGTGATTCCGAAAGGCGCGTAGGAAAAATCTTACGCACAAAGATGGCCTGCCTCTTGTGGGAAATCGATAGCTGTATAAAAATACAGTCTTTCGCAGCAAATCAGGCATGCCATGAAATTGACGCCACGCCAGGCCGAGATCCTCAGGATGATCCGTCGACATATCGAGCAAACGGGGATGCCGCCGACTCGTCAGGAGATTGCCAGCCATCTGGGCTTCCGGTCTCCCAATGCGGCCGAGGATCACCTGCGGGCCCTGGTGCGTAAAGGCGCCATCGAATTGCTGAAGGGGACATCCAGGGGAATCCGCCTGATGGCGGAGGATGCGCCGGAGCGGGGCGGCTTGCCGCTGGTGGGGCGGGTGGCCGCCGGTAATCCTGTCCTGGCGCAGGAACATATCGAAGACCGGGTCGTCCTTGATGCCCACTTGTTTCGTCCGTCGCCTGATTACCTGTTGCGGGTCTACGGGATGAGCATGCGCGATGCGGGCATTCTCGATGGTGACCTGCTGGCTGTGCATGCCGCACCGCAAGCGGAAGACGGCCAGATCGTGGTGGCGCGGCTGGATGATGAGGTTACCGTAAAGCGCTTTCGTCACCGGGCCGGCTCTCATCGGGTGCGACTGGTAGCGGCGAACCCGCAATTTTCGCCGATCGAACTCGATCTGCGTCGCGATCCCCTGGTGATCGAAGGCCTGGTGGTGGGCCTGGTGCGTAACAATCCGGCTGCGCAGCCGTGACCCTGTCGTCGCTGCTTGCCGGCCGCGCGGATATCTGGCGCGGCAATGAACTGCCGGTGTCGGTTCCGGGCGGCGAACCGACCGGATATCCGGCATTGGATCGTTTGTTGGGTGGCGGCGGTTGGCCAAGGCGTGCGGTGACCGAATTGCTCTCCGCGTCTGCCGGCGATGGCGCCTTGGAATTGGTGCTGCCGGCGCTTGCCCGGCTGTCTGAACAAGGGCGTTGGATTGCCTTGGTGGCCCCTCCGTTTGCGCCTTTTGCGCCCGGGTTTTCCGGTCAGGGCGTCAGGCTCGATCGATTGCTTTGGTTGCGTCCATTGGCGGAATCAGAGCGTCTGTGGTCGATGGAGCAGGCACTGCAAAGCGGGGCCTGTGCCGCTGTGCTGGCGTGGCCTGGCGAGCGGATGGCACGGCAAAGCGTACGACGGCTGCAACTGGCCGCCGAGACAGGTAATGCCCTCGGGTTCCTGTTTCTGGTGCCGGCGCTGGCCGGTAACTCTTCCGCTGCGGCCTTGCGCCTGTGCGCTCAGCGTCGGCATGGCGGCCTCGAGGTGGAAATCCTCAAGCGCCGAGGCGGCTGGGCGCTGCCTCCCCGGCCCGTATCCCGGACCTGAGATCATTGCCTTATGCGGTGGCTGGCGATCCGGTTTCCCTGTTTGCCGTTGGAGGTCTCGGTCCTTGACGCCGAAGCCGCTGCCTCGCCCTGGGCCGTTACTGAGCGTTTGCCCGAAGGTTGCCGACTGGTGCTCGTCAATGCTCATGCGGCAGCGGCTGGTGTACGTCCGGGCCTTTCACCGGAGGCTGCCCGGGCCTTGATGCAGGGCCTGAGACTGGTGGCGCGTGATCCTGACCGGGAGAGCCGGGCCCTGGAGGGACTGGCATCCTGGGCCTTGCAGTTCAGTGCCCAGATTCATCTGTCCACGCCCGATGTTTTATTGGTGGAGGTGGCGGGAAGTCGTCGCCTGTTCGGGAGTGGAAAGGCATTGCTCCAACGGGTTCGCGAAGCGCTTGATGCCCTTGGCTTCCAGGCATGCCTGGTGTTGGCGCCCACGCCCAAGGCGGCGCTGTTGTTGGCCAGGGCCGGCAGGAATGGGGAGGTGGTCGGCTTTCCGGAGTTGCAACATGCCGTCAAGATGATACCCGTGGACATGCTACCCCTGGCCAGGGATCAGCAGGAAGGGCTCAAGGCGGCGGGGCTGTGTCACTGCGGCGATCTTTTGGCCTTGCCCGGTGCGGCCCTGGGGCGCCGCCTGGGAGCGGAATTTCTCGACTGGTGGCTGCGGTTGTCAGGCCAGGCGCCAGATCCCCTGGTCCTGTTTCGGCCGCCTGATGTTTTCATTCAGGAGGTGGAATTGCCGGTGGCGACGGAGACCCAGGAAGGTCTGTTGTTTTCGGCGCGCCGCCTGTTGCTTATCCTGGAGGGGTATTTGCGAGCACGCCAGATGGTGGCGGCACGTCTTGCCTGGAGCCTGATCCATGAAGAAATGCCCCCCACTCGGTTTACCATGGGATTTCAGGCACCCTTGCGGCAGGCCTCTGTCGTGCTTCCTCTCCTGAGAGAACAGTTATCCCGGGTCGCGCTGGCGGCGCCTGTGGTGCGACTCGTTCTACAGACTCGTGAACTGCTGGCCTGGGACGGAGAGACCGACTCTTTGTTAAAGGACGGCATCCGTTTGTCGGGCAACGCCTTCCTCGACCGGTTACGTGCCCGTCTCGGTGATCAGGCCGTGTCGGGTCTCCGTCTGGCTGCTGATCACCGACCGGAACGTTCGATGCAGCTATGTTCTCCCGGTGAGTCCGGAGGAAAGCTGGGATTCCCCGAACGACCTCAGTGGCTGCTGAGCCGTCCCCGGGAGTTGGAAGTGCGTTCCGGCCGTCCCTGGTGGCATGGCCCGTTGGAATTGGAGGGGGAGCGAGAGCGGATCGAGGCGGGATGGTGGGACAGCTGCCCGGTACGCCGCGATTACTTTGTTGCCCATGCCGATAACGGAGTGAGAATGTGGGTTTTTATTGATCGGGAACGAGGAAACCGGTGGTTTTTGCATGGTTTCTTTGGTTAAGATGACAATCTTGTGCACTGCAACCAAAGAGGGCGACCATATGGCCGATGCCAAGGCAGCCGCAAAGAAACCAAATAAGAAGAGCGATAAAGCAGAGTCGGCGTCACCGCCTCCCCTGGTACAGGTGGACGTCGATCCTAAGCAACTCGAAAAGGAAGCCGAGGCTTACTATCCCTACAAGAAGAAAATGGGACGTAAGGAGTACGAGGAGGAAAAATACAAGCTCCAGATCGAAATTCTTAAGATGCAGAATTGGGTCAAGGAGACAGGCCAGCGGGTAATCTGTATGTTCGAGGGGCGGGATGCGGCCGGTAAGGGAGGCACCATCAAGCGCTTCATGGAGCATATGAATCCTCGAGGCGCTCGTGTTGTGGCACTCGAAAAGCCCACGCAGCGTGAGAGCGGGCAGTGGTATTTTCAGCGCTATGTTCAGAATCTCCCCTCCACCGGCGAAATCGTGATGTTCGACCGCTCGTGGTACAACCGCGCCGGCGTGGAACGGGTTATGGGCTTCTGCAGCGCGGCGGAGTATCGCGAATTCATGCGTCAGGCGCCTCAGCTCGAGCGCATGCTGGTCAACAGCGGTATCCGCCTTTACAAGTTCTGGTTCTCGGTGACCCGCAAGGAACAGTTGCGCCGCTTCAAATCGCGCGAGGGCGATCCGCTCAAGCAGTGGAAGCTGAGCCCTATGGACCTGGCATCCCTGGCCCGCTGGGAAGATTACACCGAGGCTAAAGAGAATATGTTTTTCTACACCCATACTGCGGATGCGCCCTGGACCATTATCAAGTCGGACTGCAAGAAGCGGGCGCGCCTGAATGCCATGCGCATGGTGTTGAGCAGCATGGACTACGACAACAAGGATCCCAAGGTGGCTGTGGCGCCCGACCCGCTGATCGTGGTTGGGCCGGAACTCGACCACATTCGTGCAAGTGATGTTTGATGACTGAGGAGTAGTCGTGAGCGAGCATTTCAACACTGTGTCCGACAAGATTGTAAATTCCTTTCGTGACCTGATCAGCGATGAGGCGCGGACGGCGATTGGTGACGAGGGATTCGATCAGCTCAGCATGCTGATCGAAGGGCATGTGACAGGCGAGGTGTTGCGGCATCTCGAAAGCACGGCGGACGAAGTTCAGGTACTTGCCGATCGTATACGGGGCAACGCCGAGCATTTCACCGATTAGCGAACCTGATCTCGATCAGGAGAACGTCAGTTCGTAACCGGCATTTTTAAGACGACGGGCCTCTTGTGCCAGCTCGACAGTGGTCAGGGGATGTTTTTTCAGCCAGCCCGGCGGAAAGATTGCCACCAGGCCTGTCTTTGACACTTCCAGGTTGATGGTGGGTTTGCCCATGGATGATCGACTGCGGTGTAAAAGCACCGCCAGGCGCAGCAGTATGCAGAGTTTCTCTGCCGGTTCGCGCAGCCGTTCGGGGAGTGACTTGAATGCATCGACCGGGAAACGCCGGCGATGGCCGCGAATAAGGGCGGCCAGTGTCAATTGTTGCTGCCGCGAGAAGCCCGACAGGTCCGAGTTGGCCACCAGGTAGCTGCCATGCTTAAAATTGGCTTTGCTCGACCCGCCAAAGCGAAGACGACGGGTATATCAGTCGCCGATGAGTCTGCCGATCACGTCATAGATCAACTCATGCGTGAAAGAATTCTCACCGCAGTGGACGAGTCCATCATCGATCTGGAAGGTGAGATAGGGCTGAACGTCCATCCCGTCCGACTCTATCCCCGAGATGCCATCGATCATGCAGGTGATACTGAATGCCAGTGAAAGAGTGAGCTCGTTGACCTTTTCTTTCTCCAGCCCGGCTTCGGCCAACTTGACTTGAATGGTCTTGGCAAGCTCATTGACGAAAACGGCTTGGCGTTCTTCGAACTTCGCCGGATTCAGTTGCAGGTCCATCGTCAGCCCTTTTCAAGAAATCGTGAAACCGCAACGCCCCCACGCGGCCGCCGCGGTACCAGGTAGGCAGCGGACTGTCTCAGCCCCTCCGGACACGATTGCGTCGTCGATGTGATAACCGCGCGCGCGGTCAGAAAACGCCGGTGAAATGCCTTTCTCGACCTTCTCGGGAAACGCTGTGGACCGGCGTTTTCGTCCAGGCTCACGCGACCGGATGTCTCACGGTTTTTTTGGCGTCGTGTATTCGACTTCCTTCTGCCACGGCTCCCAAATGGTCTCGTAGCCGACGAACCCCTTTTCGTTGGGCGCCATCTGCTTCGTGGTCAAAAAGCGCGTGTGACCGTCCGGGACCTTTGGCTTGTCTTGCTTTTGCTCGCTCATCATTCACCTCTCGTTGAAATTGGGCGGTTGCCGCTGCGTGATACTGCAGTTGAAAACCTTTCCGACACCGTCGTTCCGCCATCGTCGAACCGAAAGATGATGCCGGTTCGGTGAAACTCAGATCGGCACCCTGACGCCGCCGACCTCGGGGCCCGGATCGACCTTCCCTCCCGCCACGATTTCCTCGCTGGTGGCATCGCGGACGGTCAGTATCTCGAGCCGGAAAATGACTTCCCTGCCGCACAGGGGATTGTTGCCGTCGATGGTCACGGTGTTTTCGTCTACCCGGGTGACCAGAAAACTCTTGGTCTGGCCCTTGTCGCTCTCCATCAGGATGGCGGTGCCGACCTGACGGTATTCAGCCGGCACGTTTTCTATGTAATCGGTGATCACCAGGGATTCATCACGGGCCCCGTAGATCTTGTTGCAGTCGATGGGCACCTCGATGACATCGCCGGCCGACCTGCCTTCGAGTTCCGCCATGACCTGGGGAGCCAGGACCTCATTGGCACCGTGGACGTAACCCAGTGGAAACTCAACCTCGGTGAGAACGCCCCCGGTTTGTTCATCGAGCACTTTGTACGTGAGTTCGACGAACTTTTTGTCTTGAACAGTCTCTTTCATTGTCACTCAAAAAATCGACGCACCAAAAATCTTGAACTGGCCCTTTTCATAACCCAGCACTAGCCTCCCCAGCCATTCACCAGGCTTCTTGGTGTTGCGCACTCTATACAGAACAGTGACATGTTCCCCGCGGCGGATGATGCCAAGGAAATCCTTGTCCTCCGACAGGTTCCTGGCCAGATCACTCTGGGAAAACTGCTTTCCCACTTCGATCTCGTTGAGACCCTGCATCAGCGAGTAGGCAAAATTCCTGATGAACTTGCCGTACTCGCCTGTGTTGGAGTACTTGACCAGTTCATCCCACCAGGGATTGGCAATCGCCAGGATCTCCTGGTCGGTGTTGTCGATAATGTTCAATGGGAGTGCTCTACCGCTTCATCGCTTTTATCTGCTTGGAACTTTTTCGGGGTGCCTCGAGTTCCCTCTAGGCACCCACGCCTCGCCACTACGCCTCGTTGGCATCCACCAGGTGGTAGCACGGCGCCTTCTCCATCAAGTACTCACCGGTCTGGGGATCACGACGGGAAACGGTCAGCACGTGCCAGTTCTCGTCGTCCACCTTCATGTGGTCACCGCGGTAGTAGTAGCCCGGCCAGCGGGTTTCCTTGCGGAACAGCGTGTGGTGGAAAACGGCCTCGGAGGTCAGATGACGATGCTTCAGTTCCCAGGCGCGCAGCAGTTCGTGGATATTCTCGGCCGCGACCTTCTCCTGATCCTCTTCCAGGGTCTTCATCTTCTTGAGACCGATGCTCAGCAGCTTCTCGTTGGTCATGTAGCTGACGGTCACACCACCGCAGTACTCGTCCATCAGCTTCTGCAGGCGATCCAGACCCTGACGAGGGTTGATGTAATTCGGGTTGACCGAACCCGCCGTGATCTCGTTGCGATAGATCTTGTAATGCTCCATCGGCTTGAAGATCTCTTCCTTGCGACGGTCGATCTGCTCGTCGTAAACACGGATCCCGTCGGCCTTGCCTTCATCGATGTACTTGCAGGCGGCCTTGGCCGCCAGCCGACCTTCGGTGAAGGAGCCGGAGGAGAAGGCGTGCGGCGTGCCGCCGACTGCGTCGCCGGCACCGAACAGGCCCTCGACCGTGGTCATGCGGTTGTAGCCCCAGAAGTACTCCGGCGGCGAGAGGTCTTCCGGACCGGAGCACCATGCACCACAACCGGTGGCGTGGGAGCCCATGACGTACGGTTCGGAGGTGGTCAGTTCCGGGTTTTCGTACTTCGGGTTGACGTCGGTCGCCGCCCACAGCACGGCCTGACCAACGGTCATGCCCAGGAAGTTGTGCCAGCCGATCTCTTCCAGATGCGGATCCTGGAAGGCCTGCATCGTGACCATGTGGATCGGGCCACGACCGGCATTAACCTCGGAAATGAAAGCGTGGTTACGCAGGCAGGTCGGTATGGGGCGATGGGTGAGGTGAGAAGCCTCTACATCCAGGTAGCGCTTACCGACCATTTTCTCCAGTGCGGGGAACCACTTGGACTCGTACTCTTCGCCCAGGCCGTTCTGGGTGTAGGTCTTGAGGTGCAGGAAGTAAGCACCGACCGGGCCGTAACCGTCCTTGAAGCGGGCCAGTACGATACGGTTCTCCATCTGGGTCATCTTGGCGCCGGCGCCAATCAGCAAGCCATAGGCGGAACCGGAAGACCAGGGCGCATACCAGACACGGCCGGCGCCCTCACCCACCGAGCGTGGCTTGTAAATATTGGAAGCGCCACCGGCGCCGACGACCACGGCCTTGGATTTGAACACGTGGTAGTTACCGGTGCGCACGTTGAAACCCACGGCACCGGCAACACGGTTCGGCTTGGCTTCGTCCATCAGCAGATGGGTGACACAGATACGATTGAAGACCTTGTCGGCCGACTTTTTCGCGGCTTCCGCAACGATCGGCTTGTAGGACTCGCCGTGGATCATGATCTGCCAGCGGCCTTCACGCTGATAGGCACCGGTCTTCGGATCGCGCATCAGCGGCAGACCCCACTCCTCGAACTGGTGTACCGCGGAGTCTACGTGACGCGCCATATCGAAAAGCAGATCCTCACGAACCATGCCCATCAGGTCGATTCGCGCATAGCGCACATGGTCTTCGGGATTGTTCTCGCCGAAACGGGTGCCCATGTAGCAGTTGATCGCGTACAGCCCCTGCGCCACGGCGCCCGAGCGGTCGATATTCGCTTTTTCGGCAATGACGATCTTCTTGTCCCGCCCCCAGTATCTGGCCTCGAAAGCCGCACCGGTACCGCCGAGACCCGCACCCGCAACCAGGATGTCGATGTTGTCTTCTACGATTGTCTGGAAACCCATCAGTAGCTCTCCACGCCTGCCACCATCTTCAGCCCATTGGACTCAAGCGTGTGCAGATCACCATCATCAAAACGGATGTACTTCGGTTCGTTGTACAGCAACTGGCTGTCGCGTTGTGCCTGGGTCGGCGCTGGCACGTCACGAAGCTGCGGGATATGCTTACCCCAGGGCTTGGTCGTGATGGGCGCAAGCAGTTCCATGTCTTGTTCGCCGTTGCGGAACTTGATTCTCCACGCGATGACGCCTTTTTCCTCATCACGCTTCACTCGCACCGAGTGCCCCAGCGGGGCGAAATCCGCATAACCCCTGACGTCGATCGCCTCATGCGGGCAGGCCTTGACGCAGGAGTAGCACTCCCAGCACATACTCGGCTCGATGTTGTAGGCGCGTCGCACGGTCGGATCGATGTGCATGATGTCCGACGGACAGATATCAACGCATTGCCCACAGCCATCGCAGCGGGTCATATAGACGAAAGTCGGCATAGTCAGTTCCTCTTCGTAACTCGATTCAACGCATCGACATCAGTAGTGGTTCGGAGCTTCGCGTTTGATACCAAGCCCCATATCAGGTGGGTTCTTGCCCATGTATTCCGGGATATCGGGGAACTTTGCCTGAACCTCGGGATCGGTCAGGTCATAGTCTACGGGCAGATTCTCGCGCGATCCGTCGGCCATGATCAGGCGCTTCTGATAGGCCGCGGCCGGCTTGAAGAACATGTGCGCGAACTTGGACCAGAGCACCGTACTGAACAGGGTCGTACTGGCAATGACGAACAGCGCAAAGAAAAATGTGCTCAGGCCACCGGCCCCAGCGGCCTGCAGTACCGACCAGATCAAGCCGAACGTGGCCATAGCCAGCAAAGAGACGATGAACAGATCGGCACGCACCAGGCGGTACCAGGGATGCCCCTCGGCAAATACATCGACGCGGATAAAGAACCAGAACCAGTATCCGCCGAAACACAACGACAAGGCACCGAGGTGCCACAACAACGACAGGATCGCCGGTGCCTGGTCGGCCGGGGTCGGGTAGGCAAAGATCAGGATGGCACTGGTCACGATGAACAGGATGAAGCCATACATGGTGAACAGGTGAGACACCCGACGCTTCGGGTTCTTGAATTCCGACGAGGTCAGCACCTCGTTGGCAACCATTTGCATCGCCAATGAACGCTTCTCAGCGCCACTCAAGGTGCGCTTGGCGTTCTTCTGCGCCGCTTTGGCGTTCTCGAAAAAGTACTTGGCACTGCCCTTATGGATTATGTCGAGCACGGTGCCCCCGATGACAAGGATAATCATCAGGACAACGTACCCCTGCATGATGGCGACCGGAATGAGCGACGAGATTTCGGCAAACGGATTACTCGTAAACATCTCTGCTGGGTTCCTCTGAAGTTTAGCACTCACCTACAATATGAACGACTCTTGCTGCTTGCGCACTCACTGTTTTTTTCGGGTCTTATAAATTTATTTGATAAACAACCTTTATTTGACTTTTGAATTTGGTTTCTCGTGGCCCAGTCAACAATCGCCCGACTCTTCATAAGTGTTATTATCGACTCTCGACGCGACTATAATCCGCTGATTTCCTTCGCAAAGAGCAGGACGCAACCTTGGGCCACCGCCCCGGGAAAGGGTTCGGCCAGGCTCTCGTCCCGATTCAATCTTCCGCGTTTTCTGCATGCCTAATAGCGCAGAACCGACTTGCGTATAGCCCCTGACCCGCTGATCGTCGTCGGGCCGGAACTCGACCACATTCGTGCAAGTGATGTTTGATGACTGAGGAGTAGTCGTGAGCGAGCATTTCAACACGCTGTCTGACAAGATTGTAAATTCCTTTCGTGACCTGATCAGCGATGAGGCGCGGACGGCGATTGGTGACGAGGGATTCGATCAGTTAAGTATGCTGATCGAAGGGCATGTGACAGGCGAGGTGTTGCGGCATCTCGAAAATACGGCGGACGAAGTGCAGGCGCTTGCCGATCGTATACGGGGCAACGCCGAGCATTTCACCGATTAGCGAACCTGATCTCGATCAGGAGAACGTCAGTTCGTAACCGGCATTTTTAAGACGACGGGCCTCTTGTGCCAGCTCGACGGTGGTCAGGGGATGTTTTTTCAGCCAGCCCGGCGGAAAGATTGCCACCAGGCCTGTCTTTGACACTTTCAGATTGATGGTGGGTTTCCCCATGGATGATCGACTGCGGTGTAAAAGCACCGCCAGGCGCAGCAGTATGCAGAGTTTCTCTGCCGGTTCGCGCAGCCGTTCGGGGAGTGACTTGAATGCATCGACCGGGAAACGCCGGCGATGGCCGCGAATAAGGGCGGCCAGCGTCAATTGTTGCTGCCGCGAGAAGCCCGACAGGTCCGAGTTGGCCACCAGGTAGCTGCCGTGCTTATGGAAGGAACTGTGGGAAACGCCGAGTCCGATCTCGTGCAGACGGGCAGCCCAGGCCAGTAACTCGGCGTTTTCCGCGGAGGTCAAATTCCAGTCACGAGAAGCCTGCCCCAACAGGCGGGTGGCGCACAACTCCACCCGGCGTGCCTGCTTGCCATCGATGCCATAACGGCTGCTGAGGGCTTCGACCGTCCGGTCCCGGACGTCCTCATGTTGAATATATCCAAGTAATTCGTATAACAGTCCCTCTCTCAAGGCCTCGTCGGATACCTGCATGACGTCGATGTCCAGCCCCTGAAAAACGGCGCTGAGGACTGCCACGCCACCCGGCAGAACCGCGCGTCGTTCATCGGTCAGCCCCTCCATCGGGAACCTGCTGACGTGTTTCGCCTCGACGAGAGCGTTGCGCAGTTTCTTCAGTGAAGACTTGGTGATGCCTTCGTCGTTCCAACCGAGTGCCCGGGTGATGGCGCCGATTGCCTTGATGGTTCCCGAACTGCCGATGGCCGCTTCCCACTGTCCACTGCTGAACAGGCGCTTCACCGGACGGACCTCCAGGCGACCGGCAATCACCGCATCTGCCATAGACATTTCGGTGACGTTGCCATCGGCGAAAAAACGACGGCTGAGGCTGACACAGCCCATGTGCAGGCTTTCCATGCGCTGCGGCTGGAAGCCTTCGCCGATGATCAACTCGGTACTGCCGCCGCCGATATCCACCACCAGGCGCTTGTCGCTGCCTGCCAGGCCGTGTGCGACACCAAGGTAAATCAGACGGGCCTCTTCGTGTCCCGAAATCACGTCGACCGGGTGACCCAGCGCGGTTTCGGCGCGATGCAGAAAGTCGTTACTGTCGCGGACCTGTCTCAGGGTATTGGTCCCTACGGCGCGTACCGATCCGCGCGGCAGGGCCCGAAGCCGTTGTCCGAAGCGTTCGAGACAGCCAAGCGCACGCTTCTCAGCATCGCTGCTCAGTTGCTTGTTGTCGTCCAGACCGGCACCCAGCTGCACCATTTCCTTAAGGCGATCGATCACCTGCAGGTGCCCATTCTCGATTCGCGCCACGATCATGTGAAAACTGTTCGACCCCAGATCCACTGCGGCGACGGTTTGCGGGTCGGTGGTAGCGGTTGGGGTATCGGAGTGCGGGTGTGGTACAGGCGACGTCGAATTCACTATGACTTCCAGGTACGTGAGCCGAATATCATTGGCCGCGTTTGGCGAGGATTCGCAATTGATCAGGGGTCAGCGCCCACTGCAATATGGCACATCCGGGTCCGCTGGGCTGGTCGCAGTTCAACAGCACGGCGCCGCCCTTTTTCAACTTGAGGAAGGGTGCTGCAACGCCCGTAGTCAACCATGCCACCAGTGTGCTCAAGTCCGGTTCATGTCCGACCACCGCGACCGTTGCCTGCCTGGACACGAAGCCGAGCCAGTGGGCCACGGTTTCCGGGCCGCGACCGGGTGCCAACTCGGGCACCGGTACGGTGTTGGCGTCGTTAAACACCTCGCCAAGAATGTCCGCGGTTTGGGTTGCCCTCACGAGCGGGCTGTGGCCAATGATGTCGATATCAGTGATCCGTTTAAGTCCCAATGCACCTTTGCGCATGCGGGATCGCCCCTGTTTCGTCAGCGGCCGCATGTCGTCATTTGCCGGGTGGTAAGTGCCTTCTCCCGGGCTTTCGGCGATGGCGTGACGGATTATCAGGATTCGCATGTGCTTTTTTCTTGGGTTTCCCGGGACTAGTATGCAGGGCGAAGTGTACGTGCTAAACCGGTTGCCTTACAAAGGCGAATTGTCTTCGATCCGGATATCGCTGGCTGTGCCGGTCAGCACCTTTGTGCGGTATCTGGCGAGCGGGCGGAACCGGCATTCTCTTCTGGGAAATAGGGAGCGATGGAAGCAATGAACTACTGTAACCGGTGCGGTGCAGCCGTTACCGAAAAGGTTCCCAGTGGCGATAACCGTAAGCGTTTCGTGTGTGAGGCCTGCGACACGGTGCACTATCGAAATCCACGAATTATCACGGGTTGTGTGGCCGAGTGGGAAGGCCGAGTGCTGCTGTGCCGGCGCGCCATCAAACCAAGGTACGGCTTATGGACGGTTCCGGCGGGATTTTTGGAATTGGGCGAAACGGTTCAGGCGGGGGCCATCCGGGAGACCCGCGAAGAGGCCTTGGCCCGGATCGAAATCGACGCCCTGTTCACCACTTTTTCGCTAAGCCATATAGGGCAGGTGTACATGTTGTTTCGCGGGCGGCTGGTTGCGCCGGAATTCGGCCGCTCATCGGAAAGTCTGGAGTCGGCGCTATTCCCGGCAGAAGAGATTCCCTGGGAGGAATTGGCGTTCCCGGTAGTGCGTGAAACCCTGGCCCTGTATTTTCGCGATCGAGAAGACGGTGCATTCGGTGTACACACCGGGGAAATCGTTCGTGAATCTCCTGATATGAGCCAGTACCGCGTCTCAATGATGGAATGATTGCGGGTGCGGCCTATTCCTGAACCAGGCGAACGTTCTGAGCCACCAGGCCACCTTCCTCCTGCGTGCTTTCCTGCACGTAGAATTCGAGTACCGTGTCGCCGCCCAGCAGATCTTCCTCGTTAATGTCACCGGCGACCTCGTTGATATGGCAGAACACACTTCTCCAGGGTGAGGCCGGCAGCCTCGGATCGCAAAGCCAGGTGTCGTCGGAGAGTGTTGCCAGAAATTTCAGGAAGCCATAGCCCTTGTCCGGGAACCATCGAGAGCACAGGCCGCGTACACAGGAGCCCTTTACACCCCATTCGTTACGGGGTTCGTATGAGACAGGGACCAGGTCAGGCAACAGAAAGCCGGAGTGAAAATGATCCACTTGTCTTTGCAGGCTGAAAGATACGTTATCGAAACCGAGTAGCTCCACGCGGCAACCCTGGTGCTGAAGGCCGGCCACCAAGGGGGCGAAATCGCCATCGCCGGTAACCAGCAAGACCTCATCGAGCCCGCCGGATTGCAGCGCTGCGTCAACCGCGATTTCCAACGCCGAACTGGCCCGGGCGGTGACGTTGCCACTGTCGTCCGTGAATCGTCGAACCTTTCTCGATGTGACCTTCCAGCCGAACTGGCGAGCGGCCTGCTGATAGGCGTAGGCCTTGCGGGAAAACTCGGGATCTTGTTCGGCGCGTTCGGCATCGAATGCGACATAGGCATTCAGGTGAATCGGCATTCGATCGCCACGACAGGCAAAACGGCGCAATGTGTCATAGCGCATGTTATAGCCGCCGTTGTAGCGGATGTGCTCGGCGTCGACATAGACGCCCGTCTTTAGGGCTGATGACATTGGATGGTTCCTTGGCTAGTACCGCCCGTGAATCGGCAGCTGCAAAATAGAAAACAAAAATAATTTGCGCTCTGTTGCAGCGCTAAAAAAGGCCGGGGCGAAAAACCCCGGCCTTGGACCTCAACTAATCTGAAGTCGACTACTTATTGGCGCGATTATCGATCAGGTTGTCCACCACGGTCGGGTCGGCCAGCGTGGAGGTATCGCCAAGACTGTCCAGTTCGTTGGCGGCGATTTTGCGCAGGATGCGGCGCATGATCTTGCCCGAACGGGTCTTGGGCAGGCCCGGAGCCCACTGAATGATATTGACCTTGGCGATGGGTCCGATTTCCTTGCTCACCAATCAGACCAGTTCGTTTTTCAGCTCATCGCTGTCTTCCTCGCCCGCCATGAGGGTGACATAGGCATAGATGCCCTGGCCGGTCAGTCTCGTGCGGGTAACCCACTACGGCCGCTTCTGCGACTTTCGGTGCAGCACCAGGGCGGACTCGATCTCTGCGGTACCCAGGCGGTGGCCGGATACATTCAGTACGTCGTCCACCCGGCCGGTGATCCAGTAGTAGCCGTCTTCGTCCCGACGTGCGCCGTCACCGGTGAAGTAGTAGCCCGGGATACATCGGCGAAATAGGTCTCATAGAAACGCCTGTGGTCGCCGTACAGGGTGCGCATCATGCGATGGCCAGGGAGCCTTGATGGCCAGGTTGCCTGCTGCCGGGTTGCCATCGATTTCCTTGCCTTGGTCGTCCAGCAGCACCGGCTGTACGCCGAAGAAGGGGGAGGTGGCTGAGCCGGGCTTCAGCGGTGTAGCACCCGGCAGCGGGGTGAGCATGTGCGCGCCGGTCTCGGTCTGCCACCAGGTGTCCACGATGGGGCAGCGGCCGTCACCAACAACGTTGTTGTACCATTCCCAGGCTTCCGGGTTGATGGGTTCGCCCACTGTGCCCAGCAGGCGCAGGGACTTGCGGAGGTTTGCTTTGACCGGTTCCTCGCCGGCGCCCATCAGAGAGCGGATGGCGGTGGGGGCGGTATAGAAAATCGCAACATTGTGCTTGTCGCACGACCTGCCAGAAACGGCGAGATCCGGGTAAGTGGGAATGCCCTCGAACATCAGGCTGATGGCGCCGTTGGTCAACGGGCCATAGACGATATAAGTGTGGCCGGTAACCCAGCCAACGTCGGCTGTACACCAGTAGACTTCGCCATCCTTGTAGTCGAATACGGTCTTGTGGGTCATCGCCGCCTGCAGCAGGTAACCGCCGGTGGTGTGGACCACGCCCTTGGGTTTGCCGGTGGAGCCGGAGGTGTACAGGATGAACAATGGATCTTCCGCGTCCATGTGTTCCGGCTTCGCACACGCGGATCGCGCCTGCGATGGCTTCGTGATACCAGACATCCCGGCCGTCGTCCACTCGACGGGATCACCGCCGCGCTTGACGACGATGCAGGTGTGTACATTGGGGCATTCTGTCAGGGCTTTATCGGCGTTGCTTTTCAGCGGCATATGCGTGCCGCCGCGCATGGACTGGTCGGCGGTAATAACGCCCTGGCAATCGGAATCAAGAATGCGGCTCGCTCAATGCGTCGGGTGAAAAGCCGCCGAAAACGATGGAATGGACGGCGCCGATGCGGGTGCAGGCGAGCATGGCGACCGCGGCTTCCGGAATCATCGGCAGGTAGATGGAAACCCGGTCGCCTTTCTTTACGCCCCTGATCCTTCAGAACATTGGCAAATTTGTTGACATCTGCATGCAACTCGCCATAGGTGATTTTGCGGTCTTCATCGGGGCTGTCGCCCTCCCAGATAATGGCGATCTGGTCGCCGCGGGTGTCCAGGTGACGATCCAGGCAGTTATAGGATACATTCAGTTTGGCGCCTTTGAACCATTCGATATGCAGATCGTCTTCCATGAAACTCCAGTCAAGCACTTTGTCCCATGGCTTGAACCAGGTGACGTAATTTTCTGCCTGTTCTCCCCAGAAGCCTTCAGGATCATCGATCGATTGCTGGTACATGCCTGATATTGGTCCGCATTGACATTCGCATTGGCTGCGACGTCGGCGGGTACGGGATATACCTTGATTTCGGACATCTCGTGAATTCCTCCGTTTCTTTTATTGGGGGGTGGTCAATCGGCGCTGGCGCGCACTGGGTAACGCAGAAGAGCCATGTTGCTTTGTTGAATTTTGGTTGTCAAAGTCTTTTATCATCAGGGTTTCAAATAGTGATTATCCGCATGCCGGGCGATGTTAGTCAGGGTTTTAACTATTGAGCCTGGGCCAGCCAGAACAGCGCGGGCTCGTCGTCGGCGAGTAAGTCTTTTTTCTGCAGTACAAGGCCTTTGCCGGTGTCCCATTCCAGCACCGCACCGGATTCGGAAGATTCCTCCAAGACGTCGGCGACGTTTCTGGGCTGGCCAAATTGATCGATCAAATGACCGGTGACCTGCTCGTGATAGCGTTCCCGGTAAATGATCTTGACGGCATTGGTTTGATCGTTGATGAAGAAAATCGTAAGGCGTCTGGAGGGGTAATCGTTGAATGACCCGATCTCGGTGGTGCACAGACTGTCACCAAAACTGCTCAGTGCCGATCGGCAATTCCATTCAACATCCGGAAAAACCCCAAGAATCTGATCACGGGAATAGCCGTTGTCGATGGCCTTGAGATTGAGTTTTACGCTTTCCCTGCCGAAGAGCCAGAGCATCACGTTGTCCGAGATACGTGTTCCTTCGTCGGTCAATACCAGGAAATAGGGCGGCACCAGCACCATAACTAGAATAAGTATCGTCTTATGCAGTTTGCGTTTTTTCATAGGTTCCGGGCTGTCAGTTTGTGACGAAATCGTGCAGGCGGCATCTCTCTGGGGCCATTTCGGCCATCATCGCCAGGAAGAGTTCGGCGGTGGCGATGGCATCGTTGAGTGCATTGTGCGACTTGTATTGAGGCAGGTTGTAACGGGGGCGCAGGTTGAACAGACGAAGATCGCCGGGCTGGATGGTGTGGTTGCGACGCTCGAATACCCGCTGACCCAGAACCAGGGTGTCGATAATGGGAATAACGAAGCGCGTGCCATAGAGGCGCTTGCAGGCGGCATCGATGAAGTTCTGCTCGATGTGGGAATAATGCACCAGCATGACCTTGCCTTTCAGCCGGTTGAGTAATTCCGGCAGAACCTCTTCCAGGGGTTTGCCTTCGGCCGCCGCATCATCGGTGATCTGATGAATCACCGCAGACTCCGCGGGAATGTCTCGGTCAACGCTGATGATCTGATGCCAGGCCGTGTTCAGTTTGACACGGGAACACTGTATTTCCACCAATCCAACGCTGAGAATGTCGTCTTTGGCCGGGTTCAGGCCGGTTGTTTCCAAATCCACCGAGACGATGGGCAAATCGCAGCAGGCAGCACTCTTTTCCGGGAACGGCTGGGAGAGAAAATCCTGCAGTACGCCGGGCGTTGCCTTGGCGAGCGCCCGTCTGCGTTGGTAGTCCTTGCCGAACAGTTTCGTAAGCATAATCTAGCGTAGTCGGGCCGCCTGGTAACGGCTTTCAAGGGTGTTTTGCATGGATTGTATGACCTTGAACGCATCTTTAAGGTGCTCGCGTTCGAGGCTGGAGAGCCGGTCCGGATCGAGGAAATTGTCCGGCGGTATGTTCTTTTGAATCTGCTCCGCCTGATGGCGAATGCGCAAACTGGCGATGAACTCCAGAGCATCTTCCAGGCTTTCACCCATGTCACGGCTGAGCGAGCCGTTTTCCATCGCTTCCTGCAAACGTTCGGTGGTATTCACCGCCGTCAATCCCTCCGACAGCGCGTATACACGGGCAAGATCGGTAATGGGCACGATGCCGCGATGCTTGATGTCGAAGGTGTCATCGTGGTCTCCGCCGTGGATGACGACAAAGGTGCGAAAGAAGCCGAGCGGTGGCCGGTGTTGCAGGGCATTGGCGGCCATGTAGGCGATAAAAATCCGGTTTTCCCGGGTCTTCTCCAGAACCTGCTCCTGGAGGCGGAGAAACAGGCTGTGGTCGCCGTGCACGGGCCGCAGGTCGAAGAAAATGCTCGACAGCATCAGCGCCATGGGTTGGGGTGTTTCTATCCATTCCACGAAATACTTTTTCCACACGCGCAGGGGTTGGCGCCATTTGGGATTGGAGGCCATGGCGTCGCCGGGACAGTAAACGAAGCCGCAGGCATTCAGCCCGTCGTTGACGAATTTGGCCAATTGCTCGAAATACTCATCGTGCTCCGGTTTGTAGTCATCCGAAATCAGCAGCGCGTTGTCCTGGTCCGAGTGGGAACTCTGCTCATGGCGCGCCTGGGATCCGCCTGCCATCCAGGCGTAGGGCACCGGTGCGGCGCCGAGCTTCTTCTCGGCCATTTCAATCAGGCGTACCGTGAGGGAGTCGGTGATGGAGGATACCGCCTCGCCGATGTGCAGGGCCGTGGCACTGGCAGAGGCCAGTTGAAGCTGCAGGTCGGGAAGACGTGTACTGGCCGTGATCAGTTCCTCAACGCTGCTCGCCTTACGGATGTCCACCGCGATGTACGCGGAATTTGTGCTTTGCTGGCGTGCGAGATCAGTGGCGGTGACCATGCCCGCCAGTCGCTCGCCGTTCATCACCGGGAGATGGTGAATGTGGAGCCGGGTCATGGTCATCAGTGCCTGGACCATGAGGCTGCTGTGCTGGATGGTGACCGGATCGGCGGTCATGATGGCGCTGACCGGATCGGTGCCCGGGCGTCCCACCGCGACACAGCGGCGCCTCAGATCACGATCGGTAATCACGCCCACCAGCGATCCGGATTCCATGACCATGACCGAGGACACGTTTTGATCGCTCATGACACGGGCGGTGTCCTGAATGGTGGCATCCGCCTCAACGGTGATGGGGTCGAAACGCAGCAGTTCCCCGATTTTGATGCTCATGATGGACACATCGTTGGAATCGCGCTTCTGGATGGCGCTGATGGCCTGCTTGAGGCGATCTTTCACGGATGCAGAAAAATGCTTGTTGAAATTCTCCGATGTCTTGCACAGTGCCTTCAGACGTTCGCAAGTTATTGTGTAGACAAGGGTGTCTTCAGTCGTCTTACCGACGCATTCCTTGCGAAAATTGAGCAGCTGGCAGGCGGTGGTGAAGATGGCGCCCTCTGCGAGTTTCTCGCAGATTTCATCGTTCTGGTCACGGAGTTCGATGGCGCCGCTGCGCACGATATACAGGTGCCCGTCTTCAGGTGGGAATTCTGCTCCGCGCCTTAAGTAGCGGATATCCATGTCGGCAGGCAGGGCGTCGAGCTGCTCGTCACCCAGCAGGTTAAAGGGAGGGAGTTGCTCCAGAAACTGGCGGATTTCGATGAGTTCAACTTCCATCGCGCGGATACCTGTAACTTCGTGAATCGGTAGATTAACAGAGATGTCTTGAAAGAAAGACGACAGTGTTGCTTCGGATCATCTGTCGTTCAAGGGACCCCCCAGGAAAAAGCCCCGCCGAAGCGGGGCTCAATATTAACGCAGTCTGTTGTTATTAATGGTCGATAGCTGCTTCCTGCGCCTTTCGGTACCCGGATGTCTTCGACCAGGTGCTGGATGTGCTCCGGCGGTGGTGCGGTCACCTTGACACCATGAAGGCGACCCGAAGTTCACCATCGCGCCAACTGCACCGAAGGCATTCGGCGAAATGCCGAGGAACCAGTTTGGTTCCATGTCGCCGAGGAACGCGGTGCCTGGGATGAACATGATGCCCTTGTGCTGGAACACGTACAGCATGGTGATACCCGATGCCGGACAGCATGCCCCAGATCGCAGCCTGGCTGGTTGATCTTCTTGGAGAAGATGCCCATCATCAGTGCCGGGAAGATCGACGAGGCGGCCAGTCCGAAGGCGATGGCCACGGTACCCGCCGCGAAGTCCGGGCGGATTGTAGTCCCAGGTAACCGGCCACGGCGATGGCGCCCGCCATGGCGATACGACTGGCCAGCAGTTCGCTCTTCTCCGAGATGTTCGGAGTAGAAGATGCCTTTCATCAGGTCATGCGAGATCGACGACGCAATGGCCAGCAGCAGACCGGCCGCCGTTGACAATGCAGCCGCCAGACCACCGGCAGCCACCAGCGCGATGACCCAGTTCGGCAGACTGGCGATTTCCGGGTTGGCCAGCACCATGATGTCACGGTCAACCTTGGTCATCTCGTTGCCTTTCCAGCCATAGGACTCGGCCTTGGCGGCAAAATCTTCGTTCTTGTCGTTGTAGTACTGGATACGGCCGTCGCCGTTCTTGTCTTCCCACTTCAACAGACCGGTCTTCTCCCAGTTCTTCATCCACTGCGGAACGTTGGCAACTTCAATGTTACCGTCGGGAGAACCGACTTCTCCGATCTGGATGGTATTCATCAGGTTCAGGCGAGCCATGGAACCAACAGCAGGTGCCGTGGTGTACAGCATGGCGATGAACACCAGCGCCCAACCGGCAGAAGCACGCGCGTCCTTCACCTTGGGCACGGTGAAGAAACGGATGATAACGTGCGGCAGACCAGCAGTACCGATCATCAGCGACAAGGTGTAGACGAACATGTTGACCGTATTGCCCATCGCGTGCTGTGGTGTACTCGTTGAAGCCAAGGTCGGTTACCACCTGGTCCAGCTTGTCCAGCAGGACAGGCGCCGCCATCGGCCATGGTCGCCGATGAGGCCAAGCTGAGGGATGGGGTTGCCGGTGAGGTTCAGGGAAATGAAGATCGCCGGAACGGTGTAGGCGAAAATCAGTACGCAGTACTGGGCGATCTGGGTGTAGGTGATGCCTTTCATGCCACCGAGAACAGCGTAGAAGAATACGATGCCCATGCCGATGAACAGGCCGGTTTCATAGCTGGTTTCCAGGAAGCGCGAGAAAGCCACGCCGATACCCTTCATCTGGCCGATAACATAGGTGATCGAGGCGATGATCAGGCAGATAACCGCCACGATGCGCGCCGTCTTGGAGTAGAAGCGCTCACCGATGAACTCAGGCACGGTGAATTTACCGAACTTGCGCAGGTAAGGCGCCAGCAGCAGGGCAAGCAGCACATAACCACCGGTCCAGCCCATCAGGAAGACCGAACCGCCGTAGCCGTTGAAGGCGATGAGGCCGGCCATGGAGATAAATGAAGCCGCGGACATCCAGTCGGCCGCCGTGGCCATACCGTTGAGCACCGGATGTACGCCTTTGCCGGCGACATAGAATTCACCGGTGGTGCAGGCGCGGGCCCAGATGGCGATGCCGATGTAGAGGGCGAAGGTGGCGCCAACCACAATATAGGTTAAGGTTTGCAGATCCATTAGTTGAGTCTCCTGTTAGTCTTCGTGGACGTCGTAGGTCTCGATCCAGCTTGTTCATGCGCCAGGCATAAACAAAGATCAGAACCAGGAAGGTATAAATGGAACCTTGCTGGGCGAACCAGAAGCCGAGGCCTGTACCGCCGACCTGGATGGCGTTCAGCGGATCGACAAGGATGATGCCGAAGCCAAAGGATACGACAAACCAGATAACCAGCAGGATAGACACCAGCCGGATATTAGCTTGCCAATAGGCTTGCGGCGACTTGTCTGTTGTCATTGAGAGAAATCTCCTCCAGTTGCAAGTGAAGTGCCCGGGAAAACCGTGCCGACGATTCGTCTTTTTTTCCAAGAGTCGTGGTCACGGCCGTTTCCAGGGCCCGATCGGGCGTCATTAGATGACGGCAGGAGGAGCACGCAATTACCATGCCGGATTTATGTTCTTTTGTTTTTCAGGCAGTTGAATGGACTGCCCTGAGATGCGGCTGGGGAGGCGTTACTCTTGGTAACACTCAGGCGTTACCTTTGGTAACACTCAGGCGCGGGGAATACCCATTTTCTGGCGCCGTTGCCAGAGGGTTTTGCGGCTGATGCCCAGGGATTTTGCCAATTCGGTTTCGGTCATACGATCCTGGTTGTCCACCACAAACTGCCTGAAGTAGTCTTCCATGGACGTGGTAGTGTCCAGGCCTACCTGCCGGGCCGCGGGTGGTTCCCCCGCGGGGGCGTCCAGTGCCAGAAGCTCGGCACTTACTGTATCGCCGTCACTCAGAATGACCGCCCGTTGCACCGCGTTTTCCAATTCCCGGACATTGCCGGGCCAGCTGTGTCGGCGAATGGACTCGAGGGTCTCTCCGGCGAAAGTCATGGTGGGCCGATTCAGCGAGCGACAACTCTTTTCCAATAGAAAGCGTGCCAGCTTCACTACATCCTCTCCACGTTCGCGCAGGGCGGGGAGCTTCAATTCCACGACCCGCAGGCGAAAATAAAGGTCGCTACGAAATTGCCCTTGTTCCGCGGCCTGCTTCAGATCGCGGTGCGTGGCGGCCAGCAGCCGGACGTTGACGCGTCGAGAGATCTCCGAACCCACGCGGCGAATTTCGCCATTTTGCAGTACCCGCAGTAGTCGGGCCTGGGCATTGGGTGGGAGTTCGCCGATCTCATCGAGAAAGAGGGTGCCGCCATCGGCGGATTCCACCAGCCCGATGCGTTTCTGGTCGGCGCCGGTGAAGGCCCCTTTTTCGTGCCCGAACAACTCGGATTCGATCAGGGTTTCCGGAATGGCCGCGCAGTTGACGGTGACGAAGGGTTCTTCGGACCGATGGCTGCGACGATGGATGGCGCGAGCGACCAATTCCTTGCCGGTGCCGGATTCGCCGAGAATGAGCACCGTGGCATCGGTGGGAGCGACCTTCTGGATCTGATCCCAGACGACACGCATCGGCTCGCAATTGCCGATCATGCCGTCGACCGGATAGCTGAAGTCCACCTCGGACTGGAGCTGGGCGGATCGTTTTTCGAGCGCCTGTTTCTTCAGGATGCGTTGAATCGTCAGCAATAACTCTTCATGGTCGAAGGGCTTGGCAATATAGTCGACGGCACCCTGCTTCATCGAGTCCACGGCCGAGCGCACACTCGCGTAGCTGGTCATCACCAATACGGGGGCGTCGCCGGCAAAGCGGATGATGTCGGTACCGGGGGCGCCCGGTAGACGGAGATCGGTGAGGATCAGATGGAAGCTGTCGACGGTCTGTTCGGCGGTGGCCTGTTCCACCGACGCGGCCTGGGCAACGTCATAGTCGTGCTTTTCGAGTAGCCGAACCAAGGCCTGTCGAATCGCACGTTCATCCTCAATGATCAGTAATCGCT
Organism: uncultured Gammaproteobacteria bacterium; assembly: GCA_963820915.1. Taxonomy (GTDB): domain Bacteria; phylum Pseudomonadota; class Gammaproteobacteria; order Chromatiales; family Chromatiaceae; genus CAWGBV01. The sequence continues at coordinate 82,464 of CAWGBV010000001.1, forward strand.
GCATGAGTCCTGGGTCAGGGGCATTTCAATCGTGAAGCTGGTTCCGCCTTCGGGGCGGGCACTTATTTCTATCGTGCCACCATGCTGCTCGATGATCCGATATACCACGGCCAGCCCCAGGCCGGTACCCTGTCCGGGTGCCTTGGTGGTAAAAAAGGGCTCGAAGATCATGCCTTGCTCTTCTTCCGGAACGCCCGATCCGTTATCGAGGACGGAAATACGCACCTGGTTGTCGTCCCGTGAGGCGGTAATGGTGACCTCCTGGCCGGGTTCGGACGCGTCGCAGGCATTGGTGAGCAAATTCACGAATACCTGAGACAGCTGTTGCGGGTTGCCGGTCACGCACAGGTTCTCACGGCAGTGACAGCTGATGCGAACCTTCTTGCCACGTTCGGACAGACCGACCAGATGTATGGCCTCTTCAGCCACAGTCCGTAAATTGACTCGCTCACTGCTCGCCACTGCCTGGCCACTGTGGGCGAAACCACTGAGTGTACGCAGAATGCTGGTGATGCGCCGGGTCTGTTCCAGAATGGTGTCGATGGATTCGCGCGCGGATTCGTCCCTGGTGTCGTCTTTCAGCAGCTGGCCCAGCGATGCGATCGCGGTGACCGGGTTTCCGATTTCGTGGGCCACTCCGGCGGCAAGACGACCGATGGAGGCAAGGCGCTCGCTGTGAGTCAGTTCGGCTTCCAGGCTTTCCAGCGCGGTGCGGTCTTCCACAAGCATGGCCAGGCCACCTGCAAGCAACGGATCGCGCGAATCGGGGTCGGACAGCGTTGCCTTGTGAAGGCTGAACCAGCGGGGGCGGGTGCCAGTGCTGGTTTTAAGCTCGGGTACATGATTGTCTTCGGCGCGGGCGAATCCGTTGAGAATTTCGTTCCAGGGCCTCGGCAGTTCCGTCAGCTTGCGATCGAGGGCATCGCGTATGGCAATACCACTGATCACCTCCATGGCGTAGTTCCAGAGGACGATCTGGAATCGGGCGTTGACGGCGCAGGCGCCCACAGGAAGATCCATGAGGACGCGCCGATGATGGCGTCGCATGCGGTCGAGGTCCGCCGACAGTCCCTGCATCTGAGAGCGCGACGCCTCCAGTCGTGACTCCAGTTGGCGGACCGATTCCGCCAGTGCTGTCCGGGTGTCGCGGTCGAGCATCAGTTTCTCGTTGATGATGACGTGAGCCATAGCCGGCCCGATGAGCCCGGAAAGGTTTTTTTCGATTTGGTCGCGCAGGCGCCGCAACTCCCGTTGTCGGCGTTCGTCTTCCGTCAGTCCCAGGTCGCGGAGTGCCTGTTCCACCTCGTGGGTTGCCGTTGGCCCGCCGAGAACGGAGGCGAGTTCTACCTTGAACTCGGCGGGCGAGGCGGCGGTGACCAGTCCGGAAAGCGGAACGGATTTGTCCGCGCAGCAGGCATTGGCGGCTTCCTGTTCCTCGCGAGTGGTTTTTCCGTAGTACGACAGCAATACAAAAAGCAGCGCGTTGATGGTAATAGAGGCAAAAGTGGCGAACTCCCAGCGATCCAGGCCGCTGTGCTGCATCAATAGCAGTGGTGTTTCGATCGCCGGCAGCAGATCGGAACCGGCGAGCAACGGGTGAAGCAGCGTCAGGTACCAGACGATGATTCCTCCGCTCAATCCAGCCAGAAATCCCCAGCGATTGGCCTTGCGCCAGTACAGTAGTCCGACGATGCCGGGCAGGAACTGGGCGACGGCAACGAAGGAAATCAAGCCGAGTTGAACCAGTCCCTCATTGTGCTGCAGCAGTGCGTAGAAGGCGAAACCGGCCAGCAGGATGATGAAGATGAGCAGCCGCCGTCCCCACAGCAGCCAGCGGTAGAGATCGAGCTTTGGATCGGGGTAGCTGGCCGGCAGCAGGATGTGGTTCAGCGTCATATAGGACAGCGACAGCGTGGTCACGATCACCATGGCGCTGGCGGCGGACAGCCCGCCGATAAAGGTGGCGATGGTGAACCATTCCGAGCCCTGGATCAGCGTCAGGGCGAGCACGTAGTACTCGGCCTTGACCGGCGCGTGCAATGCTTCTCCGGCCCATAAAATCGGCAATATGGGCAGATTTACCAGCAGCAAAAACAGCGGAAGGCCCCAACTGGCAGTGCGTAGGGAGCGGGGATCCAGATTCTCGGTAAAGATCATGTGGAACTGGCGGGGCAGCAGAAAGGCCGCCGCGAACGAGAGGAACAACAGCGTGCTCCAGGGGCCTTCCGACATGGGGCTGTAGAGACGCTCAAGGGCCTCGGGGTGCTCTTCCAGCCAGTTGCCCAGGCCCTCGAAACCACCGAAAACACCGGCGATGGCGAAGATGCCGACGGCCAGCAGGGTCAGCAGTTTTACCAGTGACTCGAAGGCGATAGCCGCTACCAGGCCCTGGTGTTTCTCTCGCGGGGAAATGTGGCGGGCACCGAAAAGAATGGCGAATACGGTGAGCGTAATGACGAACCCGAAGGCAATCGAAGAGGGCGGGACTTCCTGACTGAGAACGCTCAGCGATTCGGTAACGGCGCGAATCTGCAGGGCAATGTAGGGTAGCGTCCCGACGAGCATGAACAGCGTCACCAGCACCCCGGCTGCCTGGCTGCGGTAGCGGAACGCAAACAGGTCGGCGAGCGATGCCAGCTGAAACTCGCGGGTGACGTTGAGAATTGGCCGCAGCAACAGCGGCGTCATCATGAAAGCAATAGTGACCCCGATGTAGATGGCCAGGAACAACAGGCCGTTCTGTTGGGCAAAACCGACGCTGCCGTAATAGGACCATGAGGTGGCGTATACCCCCAACGATAGAATGTAGGTGGTGGGGTGGCTGATCCACAGCGGCGGAATGATGCCTTCTTCGGTGGCGTAGGCGACGAGAAACAGGATCGACAAATAGACCAGGCCGGCGATAAAGAGCGTGGTCAGATCAATGGTCATCGTCGCTGGAGGAGCGGGCCAGGAATGCCGCTATACCGATCAGCAGCAGCCATAGCAGGTAAGGGATGTACCAAGGTGGTCGAAAACCGGCCCAACTGGCGGTGAAGGGAGAGGCGAACAGACCCAGTGCAAGCACCAGCAACAGAATGCTGGCCGTCAGTTCAGGGCGGTTTTGCTCTGGTATCTTCACGGGCCCTAGCCTAGCATTGCCACAAGCTTAAGTCCTCTCGCCGGGAGAGTGGCCCGACTTGGTCGAACAGGAGTGATCGATGAATCCCGAAAAGGTCGTGTTCAGCTTTTTCATAGTGCTTGCCCTGACCCTGAACTTCGGTTTTTTTGTCGGGGAGATAGATGACCCAACCCACCATCATGTTTACGAGTTGTTTGCGGTCATTGTGGTGAACATGGTGGCGACGATTCTCAAGTTCGGTGATCGAACACAAGTCGGCGCTGTGTTATTGGCCACCAGCCTTGTCGCTCTGTTGCAGCTGTTTGCCGCGGCACTGGTGTGGACGGCCGCCGTCCATATCACGGGCACGGGACTTACACCGGAGGTTGTTGCCAGCATCGTTTCCCTGTCGGGTGGTGCGTTGCTTGCGAATATCGTGTCCGTTACCCTGCTGATTATTGAGACCGTGACACTTCGCCGCTGAGCACGGCTGGCATGAACTCTTTCATCTTCCTGATCTTTCGCCGCATGCGCCGGCCGCTGCTGACGCTGTTGGTGGTCTATTCGGTGGCGGTGCTTGGCCTGGTGTTGATTCCGGGGCGGGACGCCGACGGCAATGTCTGGCACATGAGTTTTTTCCACGCCTTCTATTTTGTCAGTTACATGGGCACCACCATTGGTTTCGGCGAAATTCCGCACGAGTTTGTCGATGCGCAGCGGTTCTGGATCATCTTCTGTATCTATGCCACGGTCATTTCCTGGATCTATGCCATCGGTACCGTGCTCGCGCTGGTCCAGGACAAGACCTTTCAGGGCGCGTTGGGCCAGATGCGGTTTGTTCGCAAGGTCCAGCGGTTCAACGAGCCCTTCTTCCTGATCGCCGGATACGGGCAGACGGGACATGAGCTGGTGCGGGCGCTGACTCGCAGGGGGCAAAACGCGGTGGTTGTGGATGCCAATGAACGTCGCGTCAACAACATCAAGCTGGAGAACCTGCCGGTCTCGGTGCCGGCTTTGACGGGAGATGCACGCCGCCCGACCACTTTGACGGCTGCGGGTTTGGCGCATCCGAAGTGCGCGGGCGTGGTGGCTCTCACCGACCATAACGAGGCGAACCTGAAGATCGCCATCACCAGCAAGCTGCTCAATCGGGATATCAAGGTGATCTGCCGTGCCGATTCCCATGATATCGAGGCCAATATGGCCTCGTTCGGCACCGACTACATTATCGACCCCTTCGATACTTTTGCCCTTCATCTTGCAACGGCCATAGAGGCGCCCGGGCTATATCTGCTCCACGAATGGCTGACGGGGGCCGCCCACACCGAACTGGCCGAGCCGGTCTACCCGCCGACGGAGGGAACCTGGATCATCTGTGGGTATGGGCGATTCGGCAAAGCCGTATACCGCCGCCTCAAGAAATCCGGATTACAGATCGTTGTGGTGGAGGCTACGCCGGAAAAGACGGGCGAACCGGCAGAGGGCGTCATCCTCGGCCGCGGGACCGAGGCGGACACGCTCGAAGAGGCGGGAATCAGCGATGCGGTCGGTCTGGTGGCCGGGACCGACGATGACGCCAATAATCTCTCCATCATCATGACGGCCCGCGATATCAATCCGAATCTATTCGTAGTGGCGCGCCAGAATCATCGTGACAATCAGGCACTGTTCGATCAGGTCGCCACTGCCCCCCAAAGCCGTGCAATCGAGAAGGGGGCAGAACCCGATGAGATCGCCGAAAAGGTCAACATCGTCATGCATCCGGGCAGCGTCATCGCCAACCAGATACGGATGTTGCTGGCCACGCCCATGCTCTATGAATTCACCCAGCTGGCGAAATCCCAGGACGAGGACTGGGCCTGCGAACTGATCGGCCGGGTTATCGCGATGGTCAGCCAGGAAGTGCCGGATATCTGGGAAAACACCATCGATGAACGCGAGGCCCCTGCTGTACTGCAGTGGCTGGAGCGTTCTAACGGGGTTGTGTGTGTGGGAGATCTGATGCGAAATCCTGGCGACCGGGACCAAACCATGCCGGCCATTGCGCTGATGCATAAGCATAATGGCGGACGTACAATCCTGCCGCAGGCGGACACGCGCCTGGACAAGGGTGACCGCATCCTCTGGTGCGGCCGTTACTCCGTACACCAGCATATGTGCTGGATTCTGCAAAACCAGCACCTGCTCGCCTATGCCGTGACCGGCGAGGTGCATCCGCAAGGCTATGTCTGGAAGCGCCTGGCGGCGAGATGGCCGAGTCTGGGGCCAGCCAAGCGCTCATGAGTGTCTCCGCTGTCCGTCATATCGGCGAGGGTTTGGTGAACGAGAATTTTGGGCAACCCGGGCGTCGACGCTGGAGTGAACTGGATGCAGACCGGCAAATCAGCCTGAGAGAGGCCTACGGACGCTACCTGGACAGCCAGCCGGCGACCTGTTCCATGGATGCGAAAATCGAGCAATTCCGCCGTTGGCTGGCAGGCCGTGGAATTGATTTCGATACGGTTTGAACTTTTGAAATAGTCGCCGGTCTGTTTAATAACTAGCGGTAGCGTGAGATTAAACCCTCACTGCGATAGCTGCTGGTAAGTGACTCCCCTTTGACTCGATTACCAGCGTCCCTCCCAGGTACGCTGGTTTTTTTTGCCCTGGTTTGGGGCTTAAATTGCACCGTTATGGTGCGCATCGCTCCCAATCTAACCGGGATTTCCCCCTCAGCCTTGGTTTTCGCCCCGAAAAATGGCATTGGCGTGCCTTTTGCATCCCTTTGGCGCCAAAGTTGCCGGCCGGATCACCGGGACCCTGTGTGACAGCAGGGACCGATCCGGCAGATTGCCCGCATGACACAGACCGAGGAGAACCGAGACATGCCCATATCCACCACAGGCGCCTTCAAAAGAGCGCTGATGACCGCATTTTTGTTGTTCCCGGCCACGGTTCTGGCCGAGGAAGGCGTACTTAATGAGGCCAACACGGGCTGGATCATGGTTTCCACGGCGCTGGTCTTGCTAATGACCCTGCCGGGCCTCGCCCTTTTTTACGGCGGTCTCGTCCGAAGCAAGAATGTGCTGTCCGTGCTCATGCAATGTTTCGCCATCGCCGGGATGGCGTCGCTTCTGTGGTTGATCGTGGGCTACAGCCTGGCCTTTGGCGAGGGCAACGCCTATATCGGGGACTTCAGCAAGGTGATGATGGCAGGAATCGGCCGGGATACCCTTGCGGGCGACATCCCGGAATCCCTGTTCATGCTCTTCCAGATGACCTTTGCCATCATCACCCCGGCCCTGGTAGTGGGCGGATTCGCGGAACGCATGAAGTTTTCCGCCATGCTGCTGTTCAGCGCTCTCTGGTTGCTGCTCGTTTATGCCCCTGTGACCCACTGGGTCTGGGGCGGCGGATGGCTCGGTGCCATGGGGCTTTACGATTTTGCCGGCGGCACGGTGGTCCACATCACCGCGGGTGTTGCCGCACTGGTGGCAGCCATGGTGCTCGGGCCGCGTCGCGGATTCCCGACCACGGCCATGCCGCCCCATAATCTCACCATGACCGTCAGCGGCGCGGGGTTGCTCTGGGTGGGCTGGTTCGGCTTCAACGGCGGTAGCGCCCTGGCCGCCAACGGCGATGCGTCGATGGCTATGCTGGTGACTCATATTTCGGCAGCAGGCGGCGCCATGACCTGGATGTTCATCGAATGGCTCCGCTTCGGCAGGCCGTCGGCGCTGGGTGCTGTGACTGGAATGGTGGCGGGCCTTGGAACCATCACCCCGGCCTCAGGGTTCGTTGGCCCTGGTGGCGCGTTGATCATAGGTTTGCTGGCCGGCGGCGTCTGCTTCAGCGCCACCATGTACCTCAAGCGTGTACTGAAAATCGACGATTCGCTCGACGTTTTCCCCGTGCATGGGGTCGGCGGCATGCTCGGCACTTTCCTCGCGGGGGTTTTTGCCTCAACCAGCCTTGGCGTATTCAGCGGCTACGGGTTCGCTGAGGGCATCGAGACCATGGGCGGCCAGGTCGGCGTCCAGCTGATCGGAATCGTTTCCACGATCCTGTTCACAGCGGTTGTGACCTACGGCATTCTGAAAGTGGTGCAGGCGCTGGTTGGTTTGCGTGTCGAAACAGATCAGGAGATCGAAGGCCTCGACATCGTCCTTCACGAAGAGCGTGGCTATATCATCGACTGATCAGTCCCTTCGTCATCCAATCTGACAAAAGGCAGCCGGGTTGGGCTGCCTTTTGTCTCTAGTCAAACCACAATTCGTCCGTCGCCAGCTTTTGGCCAACATACTTACGTGGTTTGGTGCTCCTTGGTGATCCGGTGCAGGTTGCCGGCAACCTTCTCCGCGTGTTGGTTAAGTTGGTCCCGGCACGCCATATCTGTCGCCGATTCCTGTAAGGCTTTGATTATCTTGAGAGCGTTGCGGGTGTTCATTATCTGAACCTCGCTGTGCTTTCCTTTCCACTCGCCATCGTTGCCGATGTGAAAAGTGACCTGTTCGCTGGTAAACAGACGAAAACGTGAAGCGAAGCGCAGGCAGTTACATAGCATGACACGCCCCACCGGCGGGACCCCAAGACAGATGTCGTCGTGGCGAAAATCCGGCACCAATTCACGACGAAACACAAAGCAGTCCCAACCCGGGTGGGCCAGTCCTTTTTCCAGATAGATCTGCGGTAGCTTATCGATGCTCGAAAAGTGGGCGGGAATGGTTCGACGGGTAATAGAAAAGGCGTCGTAACCTTGTGCGATGATTTCGCCAACACGGACATAGAAATTCTTGCTCAAAACGATGTCGACATTGGTATAGATGAAGTAGTCGGCTTCGGAGCCAGCGTACAGGCGCTGCAGGATATCCTCCACCAATGGAAGTTTGCGTTGGTCTATGCCGGGATAGCGGTCGAGGATGGATCTGTCGAGATCGGGCGTGACGTGGAAATCATCGGGAACCTGTGGTCGGTCTTCCGCATACTGCGCAGAAAACAGTGACACCCGCACAAGAGGGGAGTGCTCAACCCGCGATCGTGCACGGCGCATCGATTCGAAGGTGATGGGCTGTGCCGTGTACAGGTCTGAACTCTCGGGGACGACCACGGGATTGACGATGTGAGCGAGTGAGATCACGCCGGTGTCTCAAGCCTCATTCGTCGCCGATGAACTCGATCGAAAGGTCAACGACCTCTTCCGCGTACAGATCAAGAAAGAAATGATCGGCACCTTCCACCATGGCGAAATTCACCGTACCTGCCTCGGCAAGCGGCGTTACCTCTTCCACAAGTCCTTCCACGACAGTGTCCTCGCTGCCGGCAATCACCAGGACCGGTTTAGATATTTTGGGCAGCAGTGTCGGCGTGTTTTTTCTTGGATCGTCGGTGTAGTAGGAGGCGACCGCATCTGCGGTTGCGGTGGTGTCCTCGCAATAGATGAAACCCATGTTTCGAATCGAGACGGCCCCTTTGCCGTTGCGGACCATGGTTTGGGCGGTTTCGAGAATCGGTAACAATGCCTTTCCGTAATTCTTTTCATAGTCGGCGACAGTGTGGTCGAAACTCCAGGTGGCTGGAGCCACCAGAATCACCTTCGAGATCAACGGAGTATCCCTTTCAGCCGAAAACCATGCGGTTTGATTTCCGCCCCTGGAGTGTCCCAGCAGTACGATGTTCTTGACGCCTTGCTCCCCAAGCCAGTCAACCCAGGCGCCTATCTCGTCAAGTGCGTCGGTGTGCCGGTGTTGGTGAGGCGTGGGGCAGTCGTACATGGCTTGGGCGCGATCGTTGATGCCCAGGCTCAGATTGATCGCCAACGAACTGATTTCATTTTCCGCGAACAGGCCCTGAAGGGTCGCCATGATCTCCATGCCACTGTGCGCCAATGTCCCGTGGGTCATCAGGATGACGGGTCCCTTGTCCCAGGAGCCGGACTTTTCGAGGTTGGCGTTGAGTGTCATGCCGTTGTGGTCGAGCGTGACGGTCTCGGCCTGGGCCTGGACAGGCAGCAGAAACAGGAAAAACACGATGGCTTGAATGGCTGTTCGCATATCTACTCCCTCTAAATGAATTGATCGCGAGGTGTCCACCTCCAGTGACGAATTGGCAGGAAATGGTGCCCCGAGATTCGGGCCTGGCGGGCTGTGCATCCTACGTGAGGTTAATCCACACCCCATTTTAACGCAGGGCCGAAATCGTTGAAGCGGTTCTTTCCGGGGGCAGCCTGTGACCCGGTCCCCCGGGGTGCTGGCCTATTGTATTCCGTTGGAGAGGTTCGCTGTTGCGCCAGGCCTTGTTTCTGACATCGGATCCTTTATGGAATAAAGCGTTCGGCGATTTCGTCCATCATCGGGAGAGCCGATGATGGTCTTGTGAAAACTGTTGCCGGGTGATCCTTACAGGCAGTACATTATTGTCACCGGAGAATACGGATTGATTAGCCTGGAAACGGATAACGCGGTTATCGGTTATAATGGGCCATTCGCGATATCAGGGCTTGAATGTAGTAACCAAGCTGATTCCCCCGTATTTCGGCGCTGACCGGAGTACATCAAACCCTACTGAATCCAGCGCGGGTTTTGTCTGATACTCGATTGGCCTGGGCAGTTATTGCGTCACCTTCAGGTAAAAGTTGACTGGCATTTTGCCGTCGCAACCACATTCCTACGGGATGCTGGAACACGGTGCTGGTTTCCTGAAAGTCATACCTGGTTGAATCGGAACGACAGTCTGCTCAATAGCATTAGGAGTGATAAAAGTGACCGATGAAGCCGTCGCATTCCGATACTGGAAAATTGGCAATCTCGCCAGGCAGGTGGTCGAGCATCTGATCCGCCATCTGATGAGGGAGGGGCTTCATGCGTCGGAGATAGCGATCAAGGCGCCGGATGAGGCGCGATACCGCCTTGAAAAGAATCCCGACAACGGCGAATACAGCTTGATGGGCGATTGGTTCGACGAACAGGGCCGGAAACTGGGTTGCCTTGTGTTTCACCCGGACGGCAGCTTTTTTGTGGAACATGAAGTGGTGAAGCCACATCCCAGGTTGAGCCAGTGCTCTATCGCGGCCGTGAGCGCCTGGGGGAAAAGAGGCGAACTGAATGCCGAATCCCGGCTTCAGCCCCTGGCAGAACGAACATTGCCTGATTCGCAATGGCGGTTTGACTGCCAGATAAATACGGCGCGTCAGTTTGGCGACAACCAAACTGTGTTTCTATCGCCTGTGACCACTATCGAACCTTAATCGCGGAGGCCATTTTTCTCAGAACAGGGTGCGCTGAGCGCCCTGTACCTGCCCTGCCGTACACAGCCGCTCCTGCGCATCCCTGCGCCCGTGGTATACATGAGCGAAAGTGCCGCGGTCATGGGAAAACTCGATCGTGGTGCCGTCAACACGGAAGTGCTCTGTCGACAGCAGTTCCGCACGCTGTGCCTGCCCCGCAACCTGGACGAAGAATCGACGCGCCACATCGCCGCCCAACAGCCGGTCGTGGTTCTTGGTGACGGTCGAGTGGTCCCCACATCCTCGCCTATCGAGAAGCCCGCAAACCAACGGAGCAACAGGTTGTAGTCGAGTTGTTCCATCAACTGTCGTTCGTTGCGGAGGGTGAAGAAAGCCATCAGCAACCGCGCGCGTAACGGCTTCCCGGGTGGAATCGATTTACGGCCATAGGCCGAATACAGTCTGCATTCGCATTACCCGTCGAATTTCAACAACCTGTTAAGTATCGTTTCCCTGTTTTCGATCGCCCCTTGGTGAGTTGTTGCGCCTTGTCATCAGGCGCAGCCGAAACTGCTTCTCGATCTCGATGATCACGAACAGCGCCACCCCTATCAGTACGATAAGTAGTCCGTCGAAGAACGAGATCGCCTGCGTCACGAAAATCCCCTGTAAGGGCGGCAGATAGGTAATGGCGAGTTGCCCAGCGGTGACCACGATGACCGCGATCCAAACCGCTTTCGTTCCACGTACGGCCTTCCATGTCAGCGAAATGGCGTACATGTTGCGAATATAGAATAGGTGAAAAATTTCCATCACCACGAGCGTGTTCATCGCGATGGTGCGGGACAGTTCGATGGAATAGCCCTGATTGACGGCATAGGAAAAGATGCCGAATACGCCGGCCAGGAACAATAACGCAACCAGTACGATGTGCCATACCAGGTCGCCGGAAAGCAACGGTTTGTTACGAGGACGCGGGCGTCGGCGCATGGCATTGGCTTCAGTCGGCTCGAAGGCGAGGGCGATACCCAGGCTCACTGCGGTGATCATGTTCACCCACAGGATCTGGATCGGCGTGATGGGCAGCGCCATTCCCGCCATCAGTGCCAGGATGATGGTGGAGGCCTCACCGGCGTTCGTGGGCAAGGTCCAGCTAATGACCTTCTTGATGTTGGCGTAGACAGTGCGGCCTTCCCTGACCGCCGCGGCAATCGAGACAAAGTTATCATCCGCCAAAACCAGCTCGGAGGCTTCCTTTGCCGCCTCGCTGCCTTTTTTCCCCATGGCGATGCCCGCATCCGCCCGTTTCAGGGCCGGGGCATCGTTTACGCCATCACCGGTCATCGCCACGGTCATGCCGTGCGACTGCAGGGCCATCACCAGGCGTAACTTATGCTCCGGGGTGGTGCGCGCGAAAATATCGGTTTCCAGCACTGTCGTGGCAAGCGCTGCATCATCGAGCTTGTCGATATCGGCGCCGGTCAACACGTTGGCTGAATTCCGCAGGCCGAGCTGACTGCCGATAGCGATGGCCGTGGTGGCGTGATCGCCGGTGATCATCTTTACCCGAATACCCGCGCCATCGCATTCGGCGATGGCGGTGATGGCCTCTTCGCGTGGCGGATCGATCAGACCGACCAGTGCCAGCATGGTCAGGTCGTTCTCCAAGTCGGAGAATTCCAGCACCGTCTGGTCGGGCGGCATGGGCCGTACTGCCAGCGCCAGCACTCGCTGGCCCTGCATTGCGATGCTCTCGGCCTGAGATTGCCAGTAGGCGGCGTCAAGCGGTTCCGTGGTGTCGGCGCCGGCACGCTGGCTGCGGCACATGGCGAGTACTTTCTCGGGGGCCCCTTTGACGAAGACCAGCCCATGATTTTCATGATCATGGTTCAGCGTCGCCATGAACTGATGTTTCGAATCGAAGGGGATGACATCGGTTCGCGCCCATTGGCCGCGGAGTTCTTTCGCGGGTAACCCGATGGTCTCGGCGACGGCCAGCAGCGCGCCTTCCATTGGGTCTCCTTCCACAGACCAGGAGCCTTCAATATTTTTCAGCTCAGCATCGTTGCAAAGAATCGCGGTTCGAGCGATCTCCAGTAACGGTGCATGCGCCGAGGGATCGATCGGTTCGTCTGCCAGCTTGATGGTCCCAGCGGGCTCGTAGCCGTGGCCCTGTCCGGAGAAGTGGCTGTCACTGGTGACAATCGATGCGACGCTCATTTCGTTTCTGGTGAGGGTGCCGGTCTTGTCGGAACAAATGACGGATACCGCCCCCAGGGTTTCGATGGCAGGCAGTCGACGAATAATGGCATTGCGCCTGGCCATCGCCTGAACGCCGACGGCGAGGGTGATTGTAAGAACCGCCGGCAGTCCTTCGGGAATAGCGGCGACTGACAAACCGACTGCCGCCATGAACAAATCGGCGAATTCATAGTCCAGGACAGTGAGTCCAAAGGTGATGATCACCCCGGCTACCGCCAGAATAAAGAGAGTCAGCCATTTGGCGAAAACTGCCATCTGCTCGACCAGCGGCGTGGTCAGGGTTTCGACATTGGACAGTAATCCACTGATCAGGCCGATCTGTGTTGTAGCGCCGGTGGTAACCACAACGCCTTGGCCCTGACCGCTGGCGACCGTTGTGCCACTGAACGCCATGCATGAGCGATCGCCCAGTGGAACTTGAGCGGCAACCGGATCGACGCGTTTTTCCACGGGCACCGATTCGCCTGTCAGAATTGCCTCTTGAATCTGCAGGCCGTGCGCCCGCAACAGGCGAAGATCGGCGGGCACTTTGTCGCCAGCCTCGATCAAAACAATTTCGCCCGGAACCAGTTGTTCACCGTCGACCGTGTGCCGCTGTCCACCACGTAGGACGGTTGCGCGCGGTGCCAGCATCTCCCGGATGGCCTCCATGGCCTTTTCTGCCTTGCCTTCCTGGGCAAAACCGATCACTGCGTTGACCAGGACAACAGCCAGTATCACCAAGGTGTCGACGAAATGACCCAACAGTGCGGTGACGGTGGCGGCGCCCAGCAAAACGTAAATCAGAATGTTGTGAAATTGCAGCAGGAATCGAAGCCATGGGCTACGTTTCGGCGCTTCGGGCAATCGATTGGGTCCATGAGTCGCCAAGCGTTGCAGCACCTCTGCTTCGTCGAGGCCGCTGCTACTCGCGTTGAGCAATGTGAGCACCTGTTCCTTAGTCAGGTTGTGCCAGTTGTGTTGTCCGTTTTCAGTCATCGACATTGCCTCAAGGGAGATTCACCGGTGTTACAAAGGCAGACGGCTTTACAGTCAGCACCGAGCATTCGAGGTTGTTTAGAACCACCTCGGCGGTATTGCCGATGAGAAGCCCTGGAATACCCGCGCGGCTGAGGGTTCCCATCACAACAAGGTCCGCCTTCAACTCTTCCGCTATGGAGGGAATTACCTTTCTCGGATTTCCTTCGCGTAAATAAAACCGTGGTGAAAGGTAATCGTAGGTTTCGGTTCCAGCTTCCTCCTGCAAGCGCCTGTCCAAGGCGTCGAGCAGGTACTGATGTTTTCGCCATTCGTGATTCCGGTTGGCCTCTATCTGTTTCTCGGACAGTTCGCGCCCAAAGACACGAATCATGCTGTCTGTTATCGGTTCCCAAACGTGGACCACATGGAGTTCAGCGAAATCCGATACTGCCAGGGAGCTGGCAAGCGCCAGAATTCGTTGATTCAGCTCGTCTGTTTCGTCCGCTTCGTTTTCTTCGTTCCAGGGATCGAAGTCGACGGCGGCGATAATACGACGGTAGTTTGCGCTCGACTCTTCATTTAAAACCCAGACGGGACAGGGACACTTGCGTAGAAGATGTTGATCAGTCCCGCTGAATAAAAATGCGTGCTCTCCGCCGTCACCAGCGGTCTTGGCCACCAGGTCGCGTTGGTTTCGCAAGACATCGCGGATAACTTCAACGAAGGGCCTGCCGAATCGTACGTCTACGGTCACGTGGACACCCTTGCCGAAAGACGCTCGTAGCGATTCGAGTTGTTCAATGCTCTGTTGCCGCCGTTGAGAGCGGACGTCCTCAAGCACCAGGCTGTCGGAAAAAGGACCGAGGCGCGGTTCTTTAAGTACATGAAGGAGTGTTACAAGCGCTTGGTTATTCTCTGCCAGGCTCATCACTCGCGTTATCGCGATGGATTGCTCCGCGGCAAGATCTTCCACGACGTAGACAATATTTTTGAACCGTTTCATTCCGTATCTCCGGTGGGGCTAGGAGTGTTTCTCCGGCATTCGCGAAAGAGGCGATCGGCCGCTTCCTTTGCCGCGTCCGCATAGGGGACCAGGACCAGATCAATGCCTTCTTCCTGGAAATGGGAGGCATCGCGGCGGTCCGAGGTGGAGATGGCCACCTTTCCCCCATAGTTCTGTTGTCTTAGGCCGTGTAACAGTGCTCGGTTCAGGGTGCGGTCACGCAGGGTGCTGACGACCCAGTTGACACCTTGGAGTGGCAGCGTGGCGATGAACTCCGGGTCTTCTGCGTCACCGTATCGAGCGATATAACCGTGTCGCTCGTGAAGTCGAATCACTTCAGGATCCAAGTCGATCGCCACCAGGCGACAACCGCGCTCCCGCAGGTCGTTGGCCAGAATCGAGCCGAAACGTCCCAGACCGAACAACAAGATATCGGCGTTTCCTTCATCATCCGGGCGGGTATCTATCTCGCGATAGGCGACTTTGCGCTCGAACAGGGAGAGGTGAGGGCCCAGCCACTCGTAGAGTGTATGCGAGTAGAGAATCATGTAGGTTGAAGCGCTGATGGTGATCAGGCCGACGAGGGTGATCAGGCCGACGGTCGATCGATCGAGGTGCCCCAAACTGAGACCGAGTGCTGCGAGGATCAGCGAGAATTCACTGATCTGCGCCACGGTAAGACCAGCCAAAAAGCTGGTCCGCTTCCGATAGCCCATCCAACCCATGATGATCATGACGATCAGTGGATTGCCGATAAGTACGAAAAGGGAAAGTAAGGCGGCGGCACCGGTTTGT
This sequence comes from uncultured Gammaproteobacteria bacterium, assembly GCA_963820915.1. GTDB lineage: Bacteria > Pseudomonadota > Gammaproteobacteria > Chromatiales > Chromatiaceae > CAWGBV01. The sequence goes on from CAWGBV010000001.1 coordinate 97,785, forward strand.
TCGCCGATGGTGCTCATGTCGAGATTTGCGCCCAGTTCGATGAAAAAGAACAACAGCAGGAAATCACGCAAGCTGACAAGACGTGCAGCGACCAATTCCCGATACGGTGTGGATGCGATCGAAATGCCGGCCAGGAAGGCGCCGACTTCCTTGCTGAAACCGAGAGCATCACCGGCCGAGGCGCCAATGATGGCCCAGCCAATGGCAAACAGCATGAGCAGTTCCGCCGAGTGAGCAAGTCGGTGCATCAGGCGTGGCAGGACGTAGCGCGTCAGCAATGCGACAGTAACCAGCATCAGCGCGCCTTTGGCCAGGATCAATAGCGCCTCTTGGCCCAGGCTGCTGCCGTCAACGGACTTACCGGTAGCGGTCAGGCCGATCATCACCAATACCACGACAATATCCTGAACGATCAGGAAACCTACGGCGATGCGCCCGTGCAGCGAATCCACTTCACGCTTGTCCGACAGTAACTTCACGATGATGATGGTGCTCGAGAATGTGAGCGCCACCGCGACATATGCCGCCGTGATCTGAGTCATGCCCAGAGACAGCGCGATCAAGTATCCCACTACCGATGTAAAGATCACCTGCCCGAGACCCGTCAGGAGGGCAACTGGCCCCACGGTTCGAATGATGTGCAGGTCCAGCTTCAAGCCAACGACGAAAAGCAGCAGGGCAATGCCCAAACGGGCGAAGAGTTCGATTTCGCCGCTAACAACAACGACGCCGACGCCGGAAGGGCCGAGCAGGATACCAACGGCGATGAATGCCACGATCAGTGGTTGGCGCAACAGCAGCGCCAAAGCGCCTCCGACGGCAGCTAGGCCAAGGATGGCGCCGATCTGGTAGAAGACATTCTCGAACATACGGCTCGGCCTCAGGGCAGAGATACCCGAAAATCCATAATCATCATGAGATGACTATGAATTCTTGCTCCCCAGTGCTCGGTCTGTTGTTCAGTGTGTCAGTGTTTTTGTCGTTGCCGGCCAGATGCCGGCAACGCTTATGTCCAAATGTGTTTAGCCCTCCAGTAAAATGCGTGTCTCGAAGCTCACTGGCTTGATCGACTGAACGGAGCGTTCGGCCTGGTCCAGGATTGGCTCAGCGGTATTGCCAATGAGAAATCCGATAATGCCGGTGCGAACGATAGTGTCCATCACCACAAGATCGGCTTTCAGTCGTTTGGCCAACGCCAAAATACGGCGGCTCAGAGACTGTCGAGCCTCCAGTTCCGAGGCCGGAGGATCGGCGTCGACATCGTCGACGCAACGAATGCGATTAAACCGTTTCATATCAAACGCTTTCGCCAGTACCTCCCGCGCTCTGCGCGGTGGCGAGCACCCGCTACCGCGCGACATCGTCCGAAGTGATGCATCTATCAATAAAATATGATTTTGGTTAATCCTCCACAAGAGAAACCGGAGGGGTTTCTGACCGGCGGCAAGAACTGTCACGATTGTGAGGATGAGGCCTTGCTCACTGAACGGCCCCCCGTTGACCAGGTGCTTGCGCCAGAGGGTGTGTCTGAACACCCGAAGGGTGATGCCCGGCAATTGCAAGTGGAAGGTTGGAGATGGGCTTTAGGAAAGCAAGCTTTGTTTGGGATCTTAGGGGCGAATCTGCTGCTTAGCACGGGATTAGTGCAGGCGGCGCTGAGTGAGCCGGTTGACGGGATGGCCTATGATGATGTGCTGGACCTGTGCTGGTTGCAGGATGTGAGTATCTTAGGAACGCGGACCTGGGACGATGCCAACGCCTGGGCAGCCGGCTTGACGGTGGGCGGGCAAACCGGCTGGCGGTTGGCTCGCGTGTCGAACGCCTCACCGACGGCATCGCTTTTTGATTGTTCATCCGGGACCGAGCAGGAGTGCATCAATAGGGGCAACGAGCTGGGGTACATGTACTACTACAATCTCACCCCTGCGAGCGACATCCCGCCAACGGACTTCGGCCCCGACCTCACCGGCAATCAAGGTCCTTTCCTCAGCATTCCCAACAAAATCTGGTCCGGCACGGCGCGGTCCTCCAACATCGCGTGGTTCTTTGCCCCGATCATTGGGCTCCAAAGCCTCGGCGCCAAGAGCAACCTGGAATACGGTTGGGCGGCTCGCCCCGGACAATGTCCAACCGCCCAGCCGGTGCCGGCGCTCGGTGTTTGGGAGCTCGGTGTGCTTGGCCTTTTGCTAATGCTGCTGGCGAGGGCGCGACTACGGGGTTTCGGTGCCTAGGATGATTCGCCCCGTTGATGGGGCCGTCGAAGAATACGCTCCCCGGCTTGCCTCTGTGGTGTTTTCCGATTTTGGGTGTCCTGTCGGCCCTGCTCCACCGGGGCCGCTGGGCAGCGAACGCGGCTTTCCTGCCGTCTGAGTTAATAGAGCGGATGTCCGCAATGGGCATTCTTCTACCGATCAGGGATGCTGATCTCTCCGGCTGAAGACGGCCTGAACCCAGACGTCCGGGCTTGAGCATTAGGATGCTGCACCGCAGCAGCCTGGTTTCGGGTGATATGTGGACGCCTCAGGCCAATGCCACCGCCGGCGACAAGATGCTGCAAGCGCGCTCATCCAACTGAAGCAGCAGGTACTCGTCCTCGAGTTAGAGGTGGCATAAGTCCGATAATTGGACGATATTTAAAGAATCACGCGGCTGATTCGAGGGGCTGAGTGACGGCATTCAAGTGACAAGCGGTTGTACGTCTCTGCCTCACAACATTGCTAAGGAGCGTCTGATGACCGTTACTAACAGCCAGTCGGGCACCAACGTGCATGAGGTCGCCGACGGGATCTATCGCATTAGTACCCCAGTTGCGATACCAGGCGCAGGCGGATTCTCGTTCAACCAATACCTCATCACTGACGATGAGCCTTTGCTATTCCACACCGGTCCACGGAAGATGTTTCCGCTAGTACGCGAGGCGGTGGCAAGCGTGTTGTCCGTGGAGACTCTTCGCTATATAAGTTTTTCCCATGTCGAGGCAGATGAGTGCGGTTCGCTTAACGAATGGCTTGCCGCCGCTCCCAAGTCCGTACCGCTGTGCGGCACTATTGGTGCCATGGTTTCGGTAAGCGATCTTGCTGATCGTGCGCCGCAGGCAATGGCTGATGGAGAACAACTCTCTCTAGGAAATCACTCTGTGCGCTGGTTCGATACGCCTCATCTTCCACACGCATGGGATTGCGGGTTTCTTATGGAGGAGCGCACATCAACGTTGTTATGTGGTGATCTTTTCACGCAGGGAGGCGCGGAACTTCCTCCCGTCACGGAGGCGGACATTCTTGGGCCGAGCGAGGCTTTCCGCCACAGTATGGATTATTTCTCTCATACCAAAGACACGCGTGTGATGCTAGAGAAACTGGCGTCAACAAACCCCACCACACTCGCCTGCATGCATGGCAGCGCATGGAGTGGTGACGGGGCAATGCTGTTACGCTCACTTGCTGATTCGCTTTCAGATTAATACGGGCTACGCTAGCGCTGCGTGTCGCGGACATCCGTAAACGTTGGCGCAGGACTATCGTCTCGCGGATTACTACGTCACAGCGCCGCGCGGTTTTTCTATGCTGGGCTTCTCTTCCGCGCTGCAGTTCGAATCTGTATTCGTTAACCAGTCAAAACTGCGCTTTTGTTTAGGCGCTGGGTAATTCCAGCGTCGATAAGTGGCCTCAATGTTAGGCTTTGTAAGGGCTAAAGAAATGAAGCACATCCACAGCTATTATTCGCCGAATGATTTGTATAACAGAATCATTGATGGTCTTAATATAATTGGCAAGGAATTGTCGAAGGTCACACTTGATGATCTACAGCCAGTGGATGAATTTCATATCCGCGGTAGTGTCGCAACACAAGAGCTGATAAATCTTTCCAGGTTTAAACCAGGCATGCATATTCTTGATGTAGGCTGCGGCGTGGGCGGCTCCACACGTCGCTTGTCGCATGAAACAGGTTGTCGTGTGACCGGTATCGATTTAAGCGATGAGTACATTGATGCCGCAGAAAGACTGACGCAATTACTTAACATGCAGTCGCGAGTGAAGTTCCATGCTGCCAGCGCACTTGAATTGCCGTTTGATGACAATACATTCGACGGCGTCTGGTCGATCCAGATGAATATGAATGTCGAGGATAAACTGTCGTGGCTGCAGGAGGCGTATCGCGTGCTCAAACCTGGCGGGAGAACTGTCTTGTATGAGGTGTGTGGCCACAAAAACACACCGGTTCATTTTCCAGTGCCATGGGCACAGGACAGTTCCATGAGTTTTCTGGTATCGCCGGAAGCATTCCGCGATGTCATAACTTCCGCAGGGTTTGATATCGATGTTTGGAACGACAAGACTGATCTCGCGCAGAAGGCCTTTGCACATATGACGGAACCCAAGGGTGATCCGGACCTCCCAGAACTAGGCGTGCATATGCTAGTTGGAAATGACATCCTGACAAAGGCCTACAATCTGCATCGCAATCTTGATGAGGAGCGCGTCAGTCTGATCGAAGCTGTCGCGGTAAAACCTGGCGTTCAAGAAGGAAAATAGTTGAGATAATCACGACTTCCACACCTAAGCGGCTAACAACAGTATCCGCTCTCGCGGCTTTTCCGGCATCATCAGTATCAAACCCGATGTCCGCGATGGGCATTTTTTTGTCGCCCTCCCCAGACTGAACAACGACCACTCTAGGGGTGGATCCGGACATCGTTTCCCCGAGTTTCCCAAATCGGTCCTGCCAGAACCTGGAAAAACTGTGTGTTCTTATCGAGCTCTTATTGTAATCCCCCCACTTTTAATCGGTCCCAGAAGCAGGCTTCATGCGGCGTTTGACAACATCTGGTTAGGGAAGCTCAAAATTGGCTGTTCATGCGAAAATTGCAGTCAATCGTACGCCATCATGAATTTGGTGCTACGGCGCCCGAAGGCGCCGCTTTTCTATCAATTCGCCAACAATACGTTGATGCGAGCAATAGGATTAAAGATTTTCGTAGCCAACGCTGTATCCATGGTCCATGAGCTGACCGTAGTTCTTGTTGGGATCGCCGAAATCACGTTCCTTCATGGCAAAACCAGCAACAGGCAGACTTGAAACAAAAACGAATTGGAAAGCACGTCGCGTCGATGGATACACTGACGCCATTTCTCGTATTCAAAAGCGTGGCATCACAGTAAATGGCTGTTTCATTCTTGGCTTGGACAACACCAGCACAAAGAGCTTCGATAACGTTTTTGATTTTGTACGCGAAAGTCGGCTCTACGAAGTACAAGTAACCATCATGACACCATTCCCCGGAACCCCGCTATACAGACGCCTACGATCAGAGGATCGTATCCTCCAAGAGGATGCGTGGGAGTTGTGCACACTTTTTGATGTCAACTACCGACCAGACAAAATGACGACAGAAGACCTAGAAAATGGATTTCAGGAACTTGTAAAAAATCTTTACTCCAAAGAATTCACCCAAGAGCGTCGTCAACATTTCCGGAATCTAATGCGTAAGTCGGGAGGATAGGCTGCAACCGACAAATAGGTTAATTCCTGGTTAATGTCTCCTTCCAGCAAATAGTGTTGAAAAACCCGGCGTTGACCGCCATTTTGACTTGATCGAGATGTTGCTGCGAGTCACTGCCGATGATGGGTCAACTGCCGCCAGCTCAGAATGAGCTGTTTTACGATTTCTGCCTTGAGAAGTTTGTCCCCCAAGACCACCTGCTGCGCCGTATCGATACCGTATTAGACCTGAGCAACCTTCGCGCTCACCTGGAATCTTTCTATAGCAACACGGGCAGGCCATCGGTTGATCCGGAACTGATGATCCGCATGCTGATCATCGGCTACAGCTTCGGCATTCGTTCGGAACGCCGGTTATGCGAAGAAGTGCACCTGAACCTCGCCTACCGCTGGTTCTGCCGCCTTGGCCTGGAGAAGGTGGTTCCCGATCATTCCACTTTCTCGAAGAACCGCCATGGTCGATTCCGCGACAGTGATGCTTTTCGCTATGTGTTTGAGTCGGTACTGCAACGCTGCATGGCCGAAGGTCTGGTGCGTGCAGAAGGTTTTGCCGTGGATGCCAGTGTCATCGAGGCCGATGCCCACCGGCTGAGGCGTCTGCCTGGCGATACCGAGATCGACTGGGGCGACCCGCAAGCCGCCACACGGCCAGTACGGGAGTACCTGGCGGGATTGGACGATAGCACTGCGGCAACAAAGCCACCCAAGCACATCTCACTGACTGATCCGGCGGCGAGCTGGACAGCGGCACCAGGGCGGGCCGGCGCCTTTAATTACTCAACGAACTACCTGGTCGATACCGCCTGCGGCATCATCGTTGACGTCGAAGCCACCCCGGCCAATCGCGCAGCGGAAGTCGAGAGTACCCGGATGATGATCGATCGGGTTGAGGCGCGGTTCGATATCACACCGAACCGACTGATCGGCGATACCGCCTACGGCAGCGCGCCGATGCTTGACTGGCTGGTGGAGACGAAGGGCATCGCACCGCATGTGCCGGTGTGGGATAAGACGGCACGCAAGGATGGCACTCTCTCCAGCAGTGACTTCCAATGGGATGAACAATCCAACGAGTATCGTTGTCCTGCCGGCAAAGCATTACGTAGTCGGCGACGCCAATTCAGCAAGCCACGTACCGTCGTCACTAAAGCCAACACCATTATCTATCGTGCGAGTCAAGGCGACTGTGGGGCGTGTCCGTTAAAACCACGATGTTGCCCGAATACGCCCATGCGCAAGATTGTCCGCAGCGTGCATGAAGCCTCGCGGGACGTCGCCCGGCGCATTGCAGAAACACCGGAGTATCGTCAATCCGCTTGCGAGCGTAAGAAAGTCGAGATGCTGTTCGCTCATCTCAAACGCATCCTTAGACTGGATCGCTTACGATTGCGGGGCATCCGCGGCGCAAGGGATGAGTTCCTCTTGGCTGCCACAGCTCAAAACTTAAGACGAATGGCGAAACTGCTCAGCCAGCCGCCACCAAATTGCAGAGTTAGTGCGCCTGGGTAACGCCAATACACCCCAATTCACCGCCTCAATCCATCATCCGGATCGGATGATGGACAAAAACAAGAAAAACCCTGCCCAGAAAGTCTTCCTCAACCAATCATCAGCGCCATAAGCCGAGTTTTTCAACACTATTAGCATAGTTTTGCCGTTCACGGGCCTTGCCAAAAGCGTCTGGAGTTGCCTCAGCTTCGGACTTTCCCAGCGCTTAGCGGGGTCAAGAGTCACGATTCGGTCACGTTGAAAAAGAAGGGAGCGTGGGCGCTCCCTAACTGCTTGATAATGGTGGGCGATACTGGGTTCGAACCAGTGACCCCTGCCGTGTGAAGGCAGTGCTCTCCCACTGAGCTAATCGCCCTGAAAGGGGGAGCAATTCTAGGTCGACCGGGAGGTAAGGTCAATCGAAGCCGGAAGGTGGATTCTGCTAGAATCCGCGTTTTTCAGCCACTAAGCGATTCTTGGATGCCCGTCCGAACCCGATTTGCGCCCAGTCCCACCGGTTATTTACACGTCGGTGGTGCCCGCACGGCCTTGTTTTCCTGGCTGTTTACCCGCAAGCATGGCGGCGATTTCGTGCTGCGTATCGAGGATACCGACCTTGAGCGCTCCACAGCGGAATCTGTGAATGCCATTCTCGAGGGTATGACGTGGCTGGGGTTGGAGTACGACGAAGGCCCCTTCTACCAGACCGATCGCTTCGAACGCTATCACGCCATCATCAACGAGCTATTGGAAAAAGGGCTGGCCTACCGATGCAACTGTTCGAGGGAGCGACTCGACGGTCTGCGTGAGAAGCAGATGGCCGCACAAGCAGAAGCCGCGATACGACGGGCATTGCCGTCACCGCACGGTTGAGGCGGACGAGCCCCATGTCATCCGCTTTAAAAATCCAGTGGATGGCGCGGTCGTTTTTGATGACCTCATCCGCGGACGTGTGGTGGTATCAAATGACGAACTGGACGATCTGATCATCCGTCGCACCGACGGCTCCCCCACCTATAACCTGACGGTGGTGGTGGACGACGCCGACATGGAAATCACCCATGTCATCCGCGGCGACGATCATCTCAGCAACACGCCGCGCCAGATCAATATTCTCAAGGCGCTGGGCAAGGAACCGCCAAAGTACGCTCATGTTCCCATGATTCTTGGTGAGGATGGCGCCCGGCTGTCAAAGCGCCATGGTGCCGTCAGCGTGATGCAGTATATGCACGACGGCTACCTGCCCGAAGCGTTGCTCAATTACCTGGTGCGCCTGGGCTGGTCCCACGGTGACCAGGAGGTGTTTTCACTGGACGAGATGATCCAGTTGTTTGACCTCGAGGCGGTCAACCGGGCGCCTTCGGCGTTCAACGTCGACAAGCTGCGCTGGCTGAACCAGCAGCACATCAAGGATAGCGATCCGCTGCGGGTAGCCCACCTGCTGGGTCGCCACCTGGGAGACCTGGGGATCGATCCTGCTGAGGGGCCGGATATTGTGCAAGTCGTCGAGGCCCAGCGCGAGCGGGCCAGCACGCTGGTGGAACTGGCCGGGATCAGCCTTTCTATTACCGCGATTTCGAAGAAATCGATCCGAAAGCGGCGAAAAAGGCCTTCAAGGCGGGAACTGATGATGTCTTGGCGGCAGCTAAGGCAAAACTGGGAGGCCTGGCAGAATGGGGGCGGGCGGCGCTGCACACCGCCGTGGCGGAAACGGTACAGGAACTGGATGTGGGTTTCGGCAAGGTGGCGATGCCGCTGCGCGTGGCGGTTACGGGAGGCGCACCCTCGCCGGATCTTGACCTCACACTCTACCTGGTGGGCCGTGAAGCCACCCTGCGACGCATCGAACGCGCTATCGAGCAGATCCGGTCTGCAACCGCCTGACGAATGCCGTCAGCGAACACTTTTTACCTACGGTGGAAATCATGAGCGGCGAAGAAACCTCCGCACCGAACAACTTCATCCGTCAGATCATCGATCAGGATCTGGAGTCGGGGAAGCACACCCGAATCGCAACACGTTTTCCGCCGGAGCCGAACGGTTATCTCCATATCGGCCATGCGAAATCCATCGTGTTGAATTTCGGCATCGCCCGGGACTATAAGGGAAAGTGCAATTTGCGCTTCGACGACACCAATCCCACAAAGAGAACATCGAGTTTGTGGAGGCCATCAAGAACGATGTCCAGTGGCTCGGCTACCAGTGGGACAAACTGTATTTTCGCCTCTGACTATTTCGAGCAACTCTACGGATTATGCCGAAGAGTTGATCCGGGCGGGCAAGGCCTATGTCTGTCAACTGAATGCCGAGCAGATACGTGAGTACCGGGGAACCCTGACCGAACCGGGTAAGTGAAAGCCCTTACCGGAATCGCAGTGTCGAAGAAAATCTCGATCTGTTCCAGCGCATGCGGGACGGCGAGATTCGAGGACGGATCGCGCACCTTGCGTGCCAAGATCGACATGGCCTCTCCCAACATTAACATGCGCGATCCGGTGCTGTATCGGATTCGTCACGGGGTGGTCCATCATCAGACCGGCGACAGTGGTGCCTGTACCCCATGTACGATTTCACGCATCCCGTTTCGGATGCGCTCGAAGGCATCACGCACTCGCTGTGCACACTGGAGTTCGAAGACCATCGCCCGCTGTACGATTGGGCGTTGGACAACATCACCATCCCTGTCATCCGCAACAGATCGAGTTTTCGCGTCTCAACCTCCAGTACACGGTGATGAGCAAGCGCAAGCTGACCCAGCTGGTGGCGGACGGCCATGTCGACGGCTGGGACGATCCGCGTATGCCCACCATCGCCGGGCTGCGCCGCCGCGGTTACACGCCGGCATCGATTCGCGATTTCATGCGAGCGCGATCGGCATGACCAAGGCCGACAACACGGTGGAGATGGGCGTGCTGGAAAACTCCATCCGCGAGGAGCTGGATCCCAGTGCCCCGCGCCGCATGGCGGTGCTGCATCCCCTCAAGGTGACGCTCGACAAATTATCCGGAAGAGGGTGAGGAGATGCTGACCGCGCCCAATCACCCCAAGGATGAATTGCTGGGTACTCGTCAGGTCGCCTTCAGCCGGGAGATCTACATAGATCGGGAGGATTTCCGCGAACAGGCGCCCAACAAGTTCAAGCGGTTGGTTAGCGGTGGTGAAGTACGATTGCGCAATTCCTATGTCATCCGCTGCGACGAGGTGATCAAGGATACCGACGGCGAAGTAATGGAATTGCGCTGCAGCTACGATCCGGAAACCCTGGGCGCCAACCCGCCGGACCGCAAGGTCAAGGGTGTCATCCACTGGGTGTCGGCCCGCCACGCTCACCATGCCGAGGTCTGGCTGTACGACCGTCTGTTCAAACACCCGAGCCCTGACTCCGATCGATCGGTGACGGACTGGACCGTGCACCTGAATCCAGAGTCGCTGGTAACCCTCACCGACTGCGTACTGGAGGCCTCTCTCGACCAGGCAGAAGCGGGTTTTGCCTACCAGTTCGAACGAGAAGGTTACTTTTGCCTGGACGCTAAATCAGGTGATGAGGGGCGACCGGTGTTCAATCGCGTCGTCACGCTGCGCGACAGCTGGGCTCGAATCGAAAAACAGGGACGCTGAAGGCCCCCCTTCGCCCTTGACAGTCAGGGGTTAAGCGGGGAAAATGCCGCCTCTTTCGGGGCCATAGCTCAGCTGGGAGAGCGCAACACTGGCAGTGTTGAGGTCGGCGGTTCGATCCCGCCTGGCTCCACCAGACAGAAAATACGATTTCTGTCCCGTTCGTCTAGAGGCCTAGGACACCAGCCTTTCACGCTGGGTACAGGGGTTCGACTCCCCTACGGGACGCCAATACTCTCTTAAGCCCGCATTCTTGCGGGCTTTTTTATTGGGCCGACCACGCAGGGCGGGGGAGCGCGTCTCCCGCCGCGACTATCGCCTTTCTATCACCTCGTTCTTGTCCCGCGCACACCACAACCCCTGATGCGACCCCTCATTAAATGGCCGCATAGATCGAAGAGAATGTCCACACAAAAAACCATAAATAATTTCTATTTCCCTAAAAAGTATAAAAACAACAATATCTATATTAAATCGAATTTCGCTTCCCAGAGGATAGGAATATCCGGTCGGTTTGCGAGGGCGAATGTTTGTCCCGCATGCGGAGGGCCGACCGGGGAGCTTTCGCTGTCTCCATTGATATCAGCCATTGGGAAAAGCACTGCCGCGATGCCTGCGGCATGAAATTTTGAGGGATTTGCTCAATTGAAAGCGTTAAAAATCATAAAGATATATGTGATTTCCGCATTCTTTGGATTGCTTGTCGCGCCACTGGCCGGGCAGGCTGAATATCCCGTAGCCGGTGTTAACCCCGACCAGCGTCCACGGGGTGCGCCCCATATCGATACGGTGGATAGAAACGACCAGTGGTATGCCATGTCGCTTGCCGGCGTATCGAAACCCTATCCCACCAGCCTGGGATTTCTCGAAGACCAGGGAAACTGGTACACGCCCTTCAATCGTCCCGGAATGTCTGGCCGCTACGACATTCGCGGTTGGCATTACGTCGACTGAGGGCAAATGGCGGGTGTTTATCCGGTCGTCCCGGGTGAAGGGCAGCGGGTATTCCTTGAAAACCGGATTTGCAGCGAATGCTGAAGGGAATGCCCGACACCGATACAAGAACGCAGTGGCACCAAGTTATTGACCTAATAGGAACCATCGTCATGGGTACTCGAAATCTCTCCATCCTCACGATCTTTCTGGTCCCACTATTGACGCTGGTGACGGGTTCCGTCCTCGCCGCTGACAACGGATACGAGATCGCCCGCTGGGACCCGATTCACTTCAAGCCCGCTATCGAGACCGCCACGGATGAGCAATGTCTGGCCTGTCACCAGGAGGTGCTCGAACCCAGCGTGCGTGAAGCCTCGCCTGCGGGCGTCAAGGCGTCTGAAACCCTGGCTTGGTATCAAACGCTTACCACCTACGAAGGCGAGCAGGATACCTTTCACAGGCGTCATCTCGCAGGGCCTATGGCGAACAAGGTCATGGCACTCAAGTGCAACACCTGTCATCAGGGCAATGATCCCCGCGAGGAAACGGCCAACTCTCACGCCAATGGCGATGGGACCCTAACCCAGCGCAAGCATGTGGATCCCGACATCTGCCTGATGTGCCACGGTAACTTCAATTGGCAGGTGATGACCGGCCTGACTGCTGACTGGACGGAGACCGGCGAACTCTTCGGTAACAATTGCATGGCCTGTCACGCAGCCTTTCGTACGGTGCGCCATCAAGTGAATTTTCTGAAGCCCGAGGCCATTGAAAAAGAGGGCATGACCAACGGCGATGTCTGCTACGGGTGTCATGGAGGACGCTCATGGTACCGAATCAGTTACCCCTATCCGAGGCATACCTGGCCGGGGATGGCGCCACAGGTCCCGGACTGGGCCAAGGACCGGCCGGCATCTTCCGAATCTCGCTTTCTCGTGGGCACCGAAGGTGCCGACAAAAAAGCTGACACAAAATAACGCGGCGGACAGGGGAGAGACCGATGAACGCCAAACTGAAAATGAATCTGCTGGAAAAATTGAACCTGTCGCGTCGCTCGTTCCTGAAGGCCTCCGCGGCTGCCGGCGCTGCCGTGACCACTGTCGGTGGCCTGGTCAAGACAAAGGACGCCAAGGCCTTTGCCTACGAGCCCTATCCGCGCGATGACGAGCTTGAAACCGTGGTCACCAGTTGTGCCCACAATTGCGGTTCGCGCCATGCGTTGGTTGCGCACAAAAAGGGCGACGTCATTGTCCGGATTTCCACCGACGATGGCCGCTATCAGAAGGACGGCGAATTCGGCAAAGACACCGAAGAGGAACCCCAGCTTCGAGCATGCTTACGCGGCCGGTCTTATCGGCAGCGACTGTACTCCGCCGAACGCCTCTTGTATCCCATGATGCGCGTGGGCAAGCGCGGCGAAGGAAAATTCAAACGCGTAAGTTGGGACGAGGCGCTCGATCACATCGCCACCAAGATGATCGAGATCAAAAACAAGTACGGCCCGCAGGCGCTTCTGGATCAGAGTTATGCGGGGGCGTCATACGGTGTGCTGCACAAATCCGATCAGATTGAAGGCCTGCTCGGTCGTTTCCTCGGCATGTTTGGTTGCCGCACCAGTTCCTGGTCGGTGCCCTCTTATCAAGGCACAACCACCAGTTCGCGTTGGACCTTCGGGACAATCGAAGACGGTAACGAAGACGACGCCTACGCTCATTCGAAGCTGATCATCATGTGGGGCTGGAATCCGGCCTACACCTTTCACGGTGGTAACACCTTCTATTACATGCGGCTGGCGAAACAACGTGGCTGCAAGTTCGTGCTGATCGATCCCCAATACACAGACTCCGCATCCGCGTATGACGCCTGGTGGATTCCCATCAAGCCCAATACCGATGCCGCCATGATGGCGGGTATGGCGCACTACATCTTCACCAGCAATCTGCACGATCAGGATTTCATCAACCGCTTCACCATGGGCATGGACGCCGGGACCATGCCGGACTGGGCCGCCAACTCGATAAACGGCAAGGAGAACTTCAAGGACTACATCCTTGGTACCACCGACGGTCAACCGAAAACACCGGAATGGGCCGCGGAGATCTGCGGCGTCTCTGCCGATGACATCAAAAAGCTGGCTGAGATGTATGCGACCACCAAGCCTGCCGCATTGAAGGCGTCCTGGGCGCCGGGACGCAATGCCTATGGCGAGCAATACAACCGAATGGCCGCAGCGCTCCAGGCGATGACCGGTAACATCGGTGTGCTCGGCGGATGCGCGGAGGGGGTGGGCAAGGGTTGGCACTCCGAGGGCGTGGCCTATCCCCATGATGAGTGGTCGAATGTCTGGTTCGCTTCGATTAAATCCGACCGCTGGGCGCACATCGTTTTGAACTATCCCAACGTGACGCGCGAGGAGGCGGGCCTATGGCCGCGTGACGATCATCTCGACGGGGTCATACCCAACATCAAGGGTATCTTCTGGCAGGGTTCGAACTGGTTCAATCAGCTGACCAATATCAACAAGGAAATCGAGGCGATAGAAAAGCTCGAGCTGGTGGTCTGCATGGATTCGACCATAACGCCCTCGGGCCTGTATGCCGATGTGCTGTTGCCCATTGCCACGCACTTCGAGCGTCATGATGCGGCGCTACCCTGGTACAAGGGCCATTACTACATCCACCGGCCCAAGGTCATCGAGCCCATGGGTGAATCGCGAACAGATTTTCAGGTTTTTACCGAACTCGCCTATCGTATCGGTGAAAAAGATCCCAACGGTTACGGTCAGTTTGGGAAAACCTACAATCCGCGCGCGGATCGTTCGTACTTCAGTGATCCCTCCCAGGTGGACGAGGCCTACCTTGAGGCCTGGTGGCATAAGGTCCAGGATCACCAGCACGTGGATATGTCCTGGGAGGATTTCAAGAACTACGGCATCTACAAGTTCACCTTCGACGAACCACACGTAGCTTTTCGCGAGCAGGTTGAGAAGGGTGCGCCCTTCAATACGCCCTCGGGCAAAATCGAGATTCTGTGCACCGAGCTGGCGCACATCGGTGACTGGACCAGGACGCGATACGGATATCACATTCCATCTATTCCGAAGTGGATCGAACCCTGGGAATCTCTCAACAGTCCCAAGACCGAGAAATTTCCCTACCACCTGGTGTCGCCGCATCCGCGCTGGCGTACCCACTCCATTTTCAACAACTGCTCATGGTTGCGTGAAACCTATGAGCAGGAAGTCACCATCAGCGCCACCGATGCCAAGCGTCTTGGCATCAAGACAGGCGACAACGTAGAGGTCTGGAATGACCGCGGGACCGTGGTGGTCCCTGCTTACGTGACCGAGCGTGTCATGCCCGGTGTTGTGGTGTTGCACGAAGGCGTTTGGATCGATCTTGACGAGAACGGTATCGACCGTGCAGGCAATCCCGACATGCTGACGTTGGACGAACCGAGTCCGGCAGGTTCCTTCGCCTACAACACGGTGCTTTGCGATATGAAGAAGACCGAGCTTGAACATCGCCCCGGTTGGGACAAACTGGAAACGGCCCGGTCCCACGTGTTCCGTCGTGAACACCGGCGTGAACTCTGAGGCTTGCGGAGGATAAGATCATGGCTGAGAAAAAAGACAAGGCAACGATCAAGGAAGTCATCAAGCGCCGCAAGAAGGAGGTCTATACGCCGGTTGTTCCGGACATGCAGTTGGGATTTGTTCACCACAACGTGGACTGCATCGGCTGTCGGGCTTGTGAGATTGCCTGTAAGGACAAAAATGGATTGCCGTCCGGGCCTCGCTTTCGGCGCGTTCAGTATATAGAGGGTGGCGCCTATCCGGATGTGTATGCCTACAAGGTCAACATGTCCTGTAACCATTGCTCCGAGCCGGCTTGTTTACCGACCTGCCCGACGGGCGCCATCTTCAAGCGCAAGCAGGACGGTATTGTCGATATCGATTCCACGCTTTGCATTGGCTGTCGGCGTTGTGAAGCGGCCTGTCCCTATGGTGCACCTCAGTTCATTCCCGAATTGAACATCGTTGGTAAATGCAATCTGTGCGTGGACGAGATTGACGCTGGCCGGAAGCCGTACTGCGTGATGGCCTGCATGATGCGTGTGCTCGATATCGGACCCATCGACAAATTGCGTGACGGTACCTACGAGACCAAAGCCATCGGCCCTCACGAAGAGCCGGTCCGTCAGGTCAGGAATCTGGCGAATATCGAGTTGACCAATCCCTCGATTGTTTTTGTTCCCCACAGCAAGGGGCGTGTCGAATGAGTGAAGCTTCGGAACAACTGAAGAGCGACGATACGCTTGCCTGCTTGCGCCAGGACATCGCTGACGATCTTCTCACGCTCGCCATACTGCACGATGCCGAAATCTCTGCGGAGTCCGTCAGGCAGTTAAAGGCCGTCCACTTCCCCGACGGGCTTGCCCTTAAGCTGGAGTCGGTGCGAGGTGGCGAGGCGCTGCAGATCACAGGCTATGCGGTCGAACGTCTTCCCGATTCCAACGATCAAGGGGCACTGGATGCCTTCGTGGTGGACTACGCTGACATCTACCTGACGCACAAGCTGCGGGCTTCGCCATTCGAGTCGGTCTGGCTCGATGAGGACGGCCTCATTATGCAGGAGCCGATGTTCCAGGTGCGTGAGTGGTACCAGCGCTATGGCCTGGCGGCGAAGAACTGGCGGGAGCGCACCGATGACCATCTGGTGCTTCAATTGGAATTCGTCGCCTACCTGCTGAAGACCGGTGACGATGTGGAGCATCTTGCGGAGACCGCGCATTTTCTCGACGAACACCTGCTGCGCTGGATAACACCTTTCGCCGAGCGGGTCGCATCGCGGTGTGCCACTCCCTTCTACGCCGGCCTGGCCGTATTGACTGCGGCCTATCTGGATGAATTGCGGGATCTGATCGCCCAGTTGCTTGACAAGCCGCGGCCTTCGTTCGAGGAGATCGAGGAGCGAATGAAGCCAAAGCAGGTGACCAGCGAGTTTTACGATATTCCCGTTGCTAGCGTTCCGGCAAATACACCCTCATGGTGAGCGTGTTGCCGTACAGAAGTACCTTTTTTTCATTAACCAAAGGAGAACGACCGATGAATAGAACCATTCTTGCGCTTGGCGCCTTGTCATTGTTGGCCAGCGGTGCTGCCCAGGCCGATGAGGCGTTGGCAACCCAGAGCGGATGTACGGTCTGCCACCAGGTCGAAGCCAAGGTGGTTGGCCCCTCTTACAAGGATGTTGCCGCCAAATACAAGGGTGACCCGGCGGCGGTGGACACCCTCACGGCTCGTGCAATCAGTGGTGGTACGGGTGTTTGGGGTGAAATCCCGATGCCGCCCAAGGGCGGCCGGATGGACGTCAGCGACGATGATGTCAAAAAGATCGTCGAGTGGATCATGACGCTGTAAGCCGCCTTGATCCGGGCAGGCCTGTTCCGGTTCAGGCCTGCCCTTTCGGTTTGCCCAGATAACCGGCAATGGTCTTCAGAAGGTCTTCGGGTTCGATGGGCTTGGTCAGAATGTCCATCGGTCCGCTTTTTTCCAGGTTTCCATCGGCAAACTCTTCACTGAATCCTGTCGCCAGAATCACGGGCAGCGAGGGTTGGATTTCGTGAAGCTGCGATGCGAGTTCGAGCCCCGTCAACTTGGGCATCACCTGGTCGGCAATGACCAGGTCAAAGGCGTTTTTCGAGTTCCTGAAAACATCCAGGGCCTCCTGGCCATTGGTGACCACCGTTGGCAGGTGACCGGCCCTTTCAAGTAGTTCGCCCAGAAAGCCCGCCACAGATGTGTCGTCATCGGCCACGAGTATGCGCACACCCGTTTGACTGCCTTCGAGTTTGCCTGTGAGTGGCGCCTCGGGTTGTTCCACCGAATCCAATGGCGCCTCGGACGGCCGGAAGCGCACTAGAAAACAGGTGCCTCGATTTGGCTCAGACTCCACCAGAATATGGCCCCCGTTGCGGGTGACAATGCCGTGTACCACGGCGAGCCCCATCCCGGAGCCACGGCCGACCTCCTTTGTGGTGAAGAAAGGTTCGAAAATTCGTTCACGAACCCCGGCTGGCATGCCCTCGCCAGTGTCTTGTACAGAGATTTCAACCCAGTCGCCGGCCTCAGTCAGTAGATTGTGATCTGTGGTGGGTTCGGTATCGCAAACGAGCCGGAGTCCAACGAAGATGGATCCATGGCCGTCGATGGCATCGCGTGCGTTGAGAATCAGATTCATCAGGAGTTGCTGCACCTGAACCGGGTCGAGCCTCACCGACGGAGTATTTTCGTCCAGCGATAGCCGTAACGACAGCGTCGAAGGCAGGGTGGATCGCAGCATCCTCGCCACGTCTTTGATCAGGCTGCCCAACTCGATCTTCTTCGGGCGCTGTGGGCTGGAGCGGCTGAATGTAAGGAGCTGGCGTACCAAGTCCTGGGCACGCTTCCCGGCGCTGTGGACTTCGGTGAGATAGTTGGGAATCTTCGCGAGGTCGTTCGTGTCATGACAATCCAGGGCCAGCCGGTTGTAGCCCAATACGCTTGCCAGAATATTATTGAAGTCGTGGGCTATGCCGCCAGTCAGTTGTCCGATCGCCTCCATTTTTCTTGCCTGCATCAGCTCGAACTGGAGTCGTTCGTGATCTTCCTGTGCCTTTCGGCTGGCGGTGATGTCTGAAAGGGTGTGCACATAGCCTTGGATGTTTCCGCCTTTGTCCGTGATGGGCGCGATGCGGCACTGGAGCATCCTGACGTCGGATTCGAATAGTGTCGTGAGTTCGAACTCGTAGTCTTTGCCCTCATGGGCGAGGTGCGTGCCTGCCACGAGGGGTGCCTTGTCGAAATCTGCGGTTTGATAGAGTGATTCCAGCGATAGTCCAATCGCCGAACCTGGTCCTGTGCCGAACAGACGTTCCGCCGCCGGATTGATGTAACGGACACGTTGCTCCATATCGGCGGCGAGAATCCCCATGTTGAACGACGCATGAAGGATGTTTTCGAGTACAAGGCTTTCGTTGAGGCGTTTTCGAGTGCGCTCCAGCTCGCTGCTCTGGCGCTTGAGCATCTGGCGCAGAAAGGTGGTGTAGTGCGTATCCAGGCCCTTGACCACATCGTGGGCGGTGATGATGCCCGCGAGGAGCCCGTCTTCGTCCACCACGACCAGGCGTCTGATGTGACGTTGGCGCATCAGGCTGGCGGCTTCGTGCAACGACTCTCCAGCGGTAACCGTGATAACAGGTCCACTCATCATTTCACCGATCAAGCCACTCGAATCATTGGCCGGGGATTGGCTGAGATGGACCATGTCACGCTCGCTGAGGATACCCACCGGCCGCTCGTCTCGTTCCACGACAACACAGCTGATGTCGTGAGCCGACATGAGGGCCCAGGCATCGCTGATGGGCTGATCCTCGCTGACGGTGAGCGGTCGCCGGGTCATCACGCCGGATACCGGTTTCAGTTCCACATAGGCATCCAGTCCCAGGTGGTCCATGAAGTCGGTCTCGGTAACGACGCCGGCCAGCATCCCCTCCCTGTTTACAAGAATGAGATGACGGATGCCGTGCTCAGCGCATAAATGGTACCCCTCCAGATACAGCATGTTTTGCGGCGCCACGATGGGCGGTTGGCCCATAAAGGTGCTGACTTCGCTGCTGGCGGATACCGTGTCGCGTGACATGTTGCGCACTAAATCACGCTCAGTGAGAATGCCGACGGGCCTGTTGTTCTCGGTAACCACCAGGCAGCTGATTCGCTTCTCACCCATCAACTTTGCTGCCTGAGCCATGGTGCTCTCAGGCGCCACTGTTACCGGGCTGAGACTGCCGATTTCCCCCAGGGTGGTTTGATTTTCCATCGTCGGAACCAGCGGCTCATCCCTTTGCAACGGGATTGGCTCCTGGTTGCCGGGAGGGTCCTCCGGGCAGGCCTACGGCCTCCAATAGCTCATCGACCTCAAAGGGTTTGGCGAGGCATTGTGCGGCGCCGAGGTCACAGATGCGCTGGACGTTCTCGGTCGAATAGTAGCCGGTCATGGCGACGATGCGGATGTGACTGGTTCCGGGGTCTTTCTTCAGAGTATTGCAAACCTCGAATCCATCGAGGGTCGGCATCATCAAATCCAGCAGGATGACATTGGGTTTGAATTCCCGGGCGAGATAACCGGCCTCGAATCCGGAATGGGCGACCTTGACCTGGACATGCTCACCCTGCCGGGAAAGCACTTCGGTCAGATAGGTTGCAAACTGCTCATCATCGTCAACGATGAGAATTCGTGTGGTTTCGCCTTCCGGGGCCAGTACCAGCCCTCGCTCGCGGGCAAACAGTTCCAGGTCGCGTTCCAGGATACGCCGATGGCCACCGGGTGTTACCTGGGCGTGAATCCAGCCCTTGCTGACCCATAGCCGGACGGTTGCCGGCGACACCATGAGAAGCTTGGCGACCTGGGCGGTCGTAAGGTAGGCCATTCACTGTTCCGTTGTGCAAGTCGTAAAACCATATCCCTGCCGGGATGAGGATTATTCTAACAAGATTCCGCGGTGCCGCCCGAGACGGCAGGTGGTGAACCGGGTTTGTTCATGGTTGTTTGCAGTTCAACCGGGCGCGTCTGCAATGCCCATCAGTCGCTCGCAGGGTTCACCGCTACATGGTGGGCTGCTGGATCAACGCGAACAAAACAGGGTAGGCTCGGCAGAATTCCCGTCGCCCTGGGCTGAGAGGGCGGAACCCGGGCGATATCAGCAAAGGGAGAGAATTATGCCTTACGTCAATATCAAGATTACCAATGAAGGGGCAACGACCGAGCAGAAGGCCGAGTTGATCTTGGGCGTCACCGACCTGTTGGCCGATGTGCTGGGGAAGAATCCGGCAACCACCGTGGTGGTGATCGAAGAGGTAGAAACCGACAACTGGGGCATTGCCGGAGAGTCCATCACGGTACGCCGCAGCCGGGGCCAGTAGAGGCGATATATAAAGGCCGGGGATGACGGTTCATCCCTGTTTGCCAAATTGTTGTCATCTGTTTCAGTTCGGTGTTCGGAGTCTCGTATCCGTATATGTCGCTGACGGGTGGGGACACAGCGACACAGGTCGTCAGATCAGGCAGGCACTCAAAGCACATATTACGGGCAGGATCGGAATGTTCAGGCCCGCCCGACCAGGGCGTCGAATACCTGTTTTGTTGCTCCCACACGAGCGGTGACATCAGTGAGCTTGCCAAAAAAGCGCAACCGATCAGGCGGGTCGAGTTTATAGTTCTTGGGCTGGGTCTGGATCAAACGGATCACGTTGGCGAAATCAATATTGGGTTTTTCGCTGAACTGAATACGGCCACCCTTTTCGCCGATCTCCAATTTACGAATCCCCAAGGGCTGGGCGCGCAGCTTCAGCCCGGTGGCCGAAAACAGATTCTTGACCGGCTCGGGTAACAGGCCGAAGCGGTCGATCATTTCCACCTGGAGTTCGCGCAGATCCTCTTCGGATCCGGCGCTGGCGATGCGTTTGTACATCACCAGGCGGCTGTGGACGTCAGGCAGGTAGTCGTTCGGAATCAACGATGGCATGCCGATGTCCACCTCGGCGCCGTGGTCCAGTGGCCGGTCGAGTTCGGGCTGACGGCCTTCACGAATGGCTTTGACGGCGCGCTCCAGCAATTCGGTGTAGAGGGTGAAGCCAATCTCGTTGATCTGGCCGCTTTGTTCGTCACCCAACAATTCGCCGGCACCGCGAATCTCGAGATCGTGGGTGGCGAGACTGAAGCCCGCGCCCAGGTCCTCAAGGGATTCGACGGCCTCCAGGCGTTTGCGGGCATCGTCCGTCATGGCCCGTTTCGGCGGCGCGATGAGATAGGCATAGGCGCGGTGGTGGGAACGGCCCACGCGACCCCGTAACTGGTGCAGCTGGGCCAGACCAAGGCGGTCGGCGCGATTGATCACGATGGTGTTGGCGCTGGGTACGTCAATACCCGATTCGACGATGGTGGTGCACACCAGGATGTTGAAGCGCTGGTGGTAAAAGTCGCGCATCACCCGTTCAAGATCGCGTTCGCGCATCTGACCGTGGGCAATCTCGATCCGGGCCGTCGGCAGCAGCTTGTGTATCTCGGCGGCCGTCTTGTCGATGGACTTCACTTCGTTGTGCAGAAAATAGACCTGGCCACCGCGTGAAATCTCGCGCTGGCAGGCCTCGGTGATCATGGTGTCGTTCCACTGGCTGATGAAGGTCTTGATGGGGTGGCGGGCGACCGGTGGCGTTGCGATGATGGACAGGTCGCGCATTCCCGACATGGCCATGTTCAGGGTGCGCGGGATGGGTGTCGCCGTCAGGGTCAGGATATCGACCGATGCGCGCAACGCCTTGAGGCGCTCCTTGTGGCGTACGCCGAAGCGGTGCTCCTCGTCGACGATGACCAGCCCGAGCCGCTTGAACTTAACGTCTGTCTGCAACAGCTTGTGGGTGCCCACGACCACATCGACCGTGCCGGCCGCAAGCCCGTCGAGAACCTTCTTCTGTTCGGCGCTGGTACGGAAACGTGACAGGCTTTCCACGCGAACGGGCCAGTCGGCGAAACGGTCGGCAAAGTTCTGGTAGTGCTGCTGGGCAAGCAGCGTGGTGGGGACCAGCACCGCTACCTGGCGTCCGCCCTGGGCGGCGATGAAGGTGGCTCGCATGGCCACCTCGGTTTTGCCGAATCCCACGTCGCCGCACACCAGGCGGTCCATCGGCCGGGGTGAGGTCATGTCATCGATGACGGCCTCGATGCAGGATTCCTGATCCGGGGTTTCTTCAAACTCGAAAGCGGCGGCGAAGGCGGCGTACTCATCGCCTGGTTTGGGCGAGGCGAATCCGGTGTGGGCCTCGCGGCGGGCATAGATGTCGAGCAGTTCAGCCGCCACGTCCCGGGCCTTTTCCGCGGCCTTGCGCCTTGCCCTTTCCCACTGGTCACTGCCGAGCCGGTGCAGGGGCGCGGCCTCTTCCGTGGCTCCGGTGTAGCGGCTGATGAGGTGCAGTGATGCAACAGGTACGTAGAGCTTGTCCTTGCCGGCGTATTCGAGTGTCAGGAACTCCTGCTCCTGTCCGCCCACGTTCAGATGTTGAAGGCCCAGGTAGCGGCCGACGCCATGATCTTCATGGACCACTGGAGAGCCTTCGACCAGTTCGGTGAGATTGCGGATAACCTGTTCGCCGTCTGACTTGGCCTTGCGGCGGCGGCGCTGGCTGACCCGCTCGCCAAGCAATTGGGCTTCCGCCACCAACGCGATTCCCAGGTGTTGCAGGATCATGCCCTGCTCGATGGGTGCGGCGGTGATGCAGGTCGCGTCTTCCAGTGCCAGAAACTCCGCCCAGCTGTCCACGGCGCGCGGACGAATGCTGAAACCTGCAAGCGTGTCCACCAGCGCCTCGCGGCGACCGGCACTCTCGGCGACGAACAGCACCCGGCCGGCGTGGCTGTCCAGAAAGTCCTGGAGCAATCCGGCGGGCCGGGTGGCTCGCGCCTGCAGTCCGAGGGGTGGCGGGCTGGCGGCATCCAGGTTGGCGAAGGAGGCGAAACCCTTGCGTCGATCGCTGATCCCATGGGCCTGATAGGCGATACCGGGGAGGCGATTCAGAGCCGCCTGAGTCTGCTCGCCGTTGAGAAATATATCGATGGGTGCCAGCAGGGGTCGCTCGATGTCGTGACGTCGCTGTTCGTAGCGGTCTTCGACCTGGTCGAAAAATTCGCTGGCCATGTCCTGAGTGTCCGCGGGGAACACCGCGACGGTATCCGCAGGCAGAAAATCGAACAGCGTCGCCGTTTGGTCAAAGAACAAGGGCAGGTAATACTCGATGCCCGCAGGCAGGTGGCCATCGCTGACATCGCGATAGACCAGGCTGCGTTGAGGATCGCCTTCGAAGTTCTCGCGCCAGGCCTGGCGAAACCGCGTCACTGCTTCATCATGGAAGGGGAATTCGCGTGCCGGCAGCAGGCGTATTTCATCCACCTTGTTTTCCGAACGCTGGGTCTCGGGGTCGAAGGTCCGGATGCTGTCCACTTCCTCGTCGAAGAGGTCAATGCGAAAGGCGTCTGTCCCCCCCATGGGAAACAGGTCCAGCAGCGAACCGCGTACCGCAAACTCCCCGTGGGACATGACCTGAGAGACACATTGGTAACCGGCGCGCTCGAGATTGCGTCTCGTTTCTTCAAGCACCAGGTTGTCGCCCACCTTGAGCATGAAACTATGTGCTTCGACATACTCACGAGAGCAGAGCCGTTGCATCAGCGTGTGGACCGGTGCCACCAGGATGCCCTGCGCCGCGCGAGGGAGCCGGTGCAGCGCTGCGAGTCGCTCTGAAACCAATTCCGGTAATGGCGCGAAGACGTCGTAGGGCAGAGTTTCCCAGTCGGGGAAGACCTGCACCTGGGGCCCATCGTCTCCGGCGAAAAAGCGCAGTTCATGGGCAATCCGTGAAGCGTCCTGTACGTCTGCCGTCACCAACAGAAGGGGACGTTCAAGGTGCTTGGCGGTCTGCACTGTAGCCAATGCGAGGGCTGCGCCACGGGTGGCGCCCCACTGCAGGCGTTCGCCATGGGCGGCTGGCGCGGGCGGATCGAGGGTGTCAACCTTGCGCAGGAGTTCGTCGATTTTTGCAGAAAAGGGCATGGCGCCAATGGTGGGATTCACAACAGGCGCCATTTTCGCACAGTGGGCCAGGCGGATTCGAACGGATTGGCTCGACGCGCAGTGGTCAGCGACAGAAAGATACCCCCGGACGCATCGGTTTCGCCTGAAGATCGTCGTCCAACGGTAGTTGCCGAAAGCGGCCTTTTGTGTATGATCTGTTCGGAATATCGGCCTATCGAAAAAACTAATGGCTGGCCTTCACCAACAGATACTTCGAACCGACGCGGCAGGCATGCCGCTTGAATGGATCAATTACCGCGAGGCGGTCCGACTGCATTTTCTCGGGCAGGTCGCCTACACGGTGGGCAGCACTTTGTTCGAAATCCATGGCGGTATAAATGCCCGCACCCACAAGCGCAGCGTGGTCGAGGTCAGCTCCATCCTTGCCACCTATGGCAACAGTCAGGCGATCCAGAGAATGCGCCGTGACTATGTGCCGCCGTTAAACAATCGCACCCTGTTCAGCCGCGACGACCGCCTGTGTCTTTACTGCGGCGAGCATTTCGACACGGGAAATTTGTCGCGTGACCATGTGACACCGGTCAGCCAGGGTGGTGCAGACCATTGGAATAACGTCGTTACCGCCTGCGTTCGTTGCAACAGTCACAAGGCGGGACGAACCCCCGAACAGGCGGGCATGGAACTGCTGGCCATTCCGTTCTCACCGACTCATGCCGAGTACGTGTTTCTGCAAGGGCGCAACGTGTTGGCGGACCAGATGGAGTTCCTGCGAGCGCACTTTCCGCGCACCAGCCCGCTGCACGGCCGGATGAGCCGGCGGTACGCATCCTAGCGGCGCGATGACGGACTGGCGGCGCATCGCCGAGCAGATCGGCGAGACATCCGGAGAGGCATTCAATCCCGATTCCCCGCGCGGCATGGGCGGTGGTTGCATCAGCACTGCGGTCAAACTGTGCGACGGTGAGCGCTGTTATTTCGTCAAGCTCAACGATGCCCGCCACCTCTCCATGTTCGAGGCCGAACACGAAGGGCTCTCTGAAATGGTGGCCGCTGGTTCGATTCGGGTACCTGTGCCGCTGTGTACCGGCAGTGACGGGCGAGAGGCGTGGATCGTCATGGAATACCTCGCCATGGGCCGCGCTTCGGGCGCCAGCCAGGCCGAAGCCGGACGGCAGCTTGCTGCCATGCATCGGGTGGCGGCAGATACCTTTGGCTGGCACCGCGACAATACTATCGGTTCGACCCCCCAAATCAACGATTGGACGGACGGCTGGATCGATTTTTGGCGTATTCATCGACTCGGGTATCAACTCGAGCTTGCCGCGAGCCAGGGCCACAATGGCCGACTCCAGGATCTCGGTGCCCAACTTCTGGAATCTTTCCCGGTCCTGATCGATCATGATCCAAGGCCTTCGCTGCTACATGGCGATTTATGGGGCGGCAACATCGGTTACGACGCCGAAGGTAACCCGGTAATCTTCGATCCGGCGGTTTACTACGGTGACCGTGAGGCGGACCTTGCCATGACAGAACTCTTCGGTGGCTTCAGTAACGAGTTCTACGCGGCCTACAATGAGGCCTGGCCGATTGATGCCGGCTACAAGGCGCGCAGGACCCTGTACAACCTCTACCACATCCTCAACCATCTCAATCTGTTTGGCGGCGGTTACGCCGGTCAGGCCATGGGAATGATGGAACAGCTACTGGCTGAGGCCTGACCCGGGTGTTGCATCTTCATGCAGCAGACGGGTGAAGGACATACCGCCCGAAATTTCTCGATTATCGATTTCAGTCCCTTACCGACCGGTTGGCCACAAAGCGCTGTGTGATTCCCGTCGTTCGAAGATATTTTCGTAACTTTTACTCAATGCCCCTGGTTAATCCTGATGTCTGAACGGTGATGTTTCGGATCGTAGATATGCTAGTATTTTCACCAAACAGAGACGCTTTCAAAAAAATCGACAATCAGAATGTAGCGGGCAAAAATGACACCTCTTGAACAAGGCATTATTGAAGTAATTCTCCGGTACGCAAAGGCGCGGGGATTGACGATCCCCGATGAGGGATTGGATCTCGACAAGAAAATGTCCGATTACGGCCTGGAGTCTCTTGACGAGGTCGCGATCGTTGGCGACATCGAAGACGATCTGGACCTTCAGATAGACGATGACAAGATCGCTGGCGTCAGCACCTTGCGTGAGTTTATCGAAGTGATTCGCTCAATGAACCCCCCTCGTGCGGTGTAGTCGCTGACGATCTTCAGGTGATCGCAATCACCGGTACCGGTGTGGTCTCTCCGCTCGGGGAGGGCGTTGATTCCTTTCTAAGCCGGCTGAGAGCGGGTGAATCATCCATTCGGAAGCTTGATCCTTCGTTGCGGATTGCGGTTGGCGCCCAGTTTGATACCCAACCGGATCCCGGCATTGAAGAACAACTGAAGTTTCTCCTGGATCCTGTTGCGCAATTCTCTGTCATGGCGGCACGCGAGGCCATCGGACGGGCGGATCTTTCATCTTTTGACGATACGCGGATCGGCGCGATCATGGGTATCGGGATTTGTGGAATCGAGACCATCGATGCCGCCTATCACAAGCTCTATGCGGAGAACGGGCGGGTGCACCCCTTCGCGATCCCGAAAATCATGCCTGCCGCGCCCGCCAGTGCCATCACCATGGCGCTGGGCGTCAAGGGTCCTTCTTTTTGCACGACCAGTGCCTGCGCCTCATCGGCGCACGCGATAATTACCGGTGCGCTCTGGCTTGAAGCCGGACTCGCCGATGCCATCGTCGTCGGTGGCGCCGAGGCGCCCTTTGCCTACGGGCTGCTGCAAGGGTGGCGCGCCATGCGTGTGATAGCGCGTGACACCTGTCGTCCGTTTTCGATAGAGCGTCGCGGCATGGTCCTTGGCGAAGGGTCCGCCGCCCTGGTACTTGAGCGCCTGCCCGATGCCGAGGCCCGTGGGGCGAACATCCTGGCGGTGCTGCGAGGTTTCAACGCCAACGCCGACGCTGGTGATATCGTCAAACCCGATCAAGAGTCGATTACCCGTGCTATTTCGGGGGCGATCGAAAATAGCGGATTATCGGTTTTTGATATCGGCCATATCAACGGCCATGCGACCGGAACACCCATAAACGACCAGATTGAATCGCACGCGATTGCTGCAATCTTCCGCTCACACCGTCCCTGGGTCAGCGGCACCAAGGGGGCCACGGGCCATACACTGGGTGCGGCTGGCGCCCTCGAAGCGCTGATTTGCGTTCATGGTCTTGCTGAAGGCTGGGTGCCGCCAACGGTCAATCGTCTGGGCCCCGATCCTGATTGCGCCGACATCAATGTCACCCCGGCTGCCGCTTTGGAAGTGCCGCATGACGCCGCGATCAGTAATTCGTTCGCCTTTGGCGGGCTGAACGCCGCGTTGGTGTTTTCCCGGCATTGAATTGCCTGCTTCATCCAAGCAATGAACGGACGGTCTGTACATTGCCAGGGTTGAGTTCATAGCCGTTGATGCCATCGATCATCAGCGATGGTGATCACAAGGCAAATAAACTCCATCTGGCCGCAACTGCTCTTTGCGCCTGGCCTCGATGGCCTGTGTGATCGGCAAAACCGCAGTTTGTGGACGACTCAGGACTTTCCTGGCGAGCTTTTTTGCGCAGCACGATTGGCGGCGATGACGTTGTTGACGTTGCGTAAAATACTTTCCGCCGGCGCAGGCTTGACGAGAAAGGCATCGGCGCCTGCATCCAGCACATCTTTGCGCGTTTCGACCGTTGCATCCGCGGTCAGGAACATGAAGGGTACGGGGCGGTCGGGTAGCATGAAC
Organism: uncultured Gammaproteobacteria bacterium; assembly: GCA_963820915.1. GTDB lineage: Bacteria > Pseudomonadota > Gammaproteobacteria > Chromatiales > Chromatiaceae > CAWGBV01. Next base: position 125,773 of record CAWGBV010000001.1, read on the forward strand.
CGATGCAGTTTCATCATTCTTGCACCGTCCATTTCGGGCATGTGCAGGTCAGTGACGACCAGGTCGAAGTGGTGCCCTTCCAATTCGTCCAAGGCCCGTTCCGCGCTGTCGACCGCTTTCACCGTATAGCCTCCCTGGCGCAGTATCTCTGCGGTAATCGACAGACTGGAGGGAATATCGTCAACCAGCAGGATCTCTGCGTCGGGCTGCGCACGGGTTGCCTCATTGAACAGGGCAAAGTTGACAACCGACGCCGGCAGGTCGAGCGTGCTGGACGAATGAATGGCGTTAAAGAGCGCCCGCTTGTCCAGCGGCGTGGGCAGTATCGACTGATAACCGGCCTCGCTTAACTCGGCTTTTTTCCGTTCGCTGAGGTGATCCAGATCGATGGCGATGAGTGTCGGTCGTGTCGTTGCTCCCAGGTTTCGCAGCGCCTCTGCAATCTGTGCGTGGTTGGCGTCCAATATTGATTTATTCACGATCACGACCTGGAAAGGCATGTCGTTGGCGGCCGATTCGTTGGCGACCTGTACGCCGCCAGACGGGGTATTGATGACCGTGACCCTTGCCTTCCAGTCCGACAGCGCGTTGAGAATCATCTGGTGGTTGCCGCCCTGGGTGGTGATCAACAGGACGCGCGCATCGAGCAGTTCCTGCTGGTGCCCGGGCAGGTCGGCGTAGGTGGTCAACGGCACTTCGTACCAGAACGTGGTTCCTTTGCCGGGTTCGCTTTCGAAACCGATGGTGCCGCCCATGGCCTCGACGATATGCCGCGCGATTGTGGTGCCGAGACCAGCGCCGCCGAATCGACGCGATGTGCTGATGTCGGCCTGTTTGAATGAATCGAATACGTCTTTTTGCGCCTCGAGGGGGATGCCAATGCCGGTGTCCTCGATTTCGAGGCGCAGGGTGATGTTGTTGCCAACCCGGCCCTTGGCGGTCGCGCGAACTTCTATATAGCCCTGTTCGGTGAACTTGACGGCGTTCCCCAGGAGATTAAGCAGCACCTGCCTCACATGGTGAGGATCGCCGTGCAGCTTGTACGGCAGGTTTGGATCGATCACGCAACGCAAATCCACGCCTTTACGTTTCGCTTCTATGGAAACGACCTTGACCGTGTCGTTCGCGAGCGAGTGAAAATCAAAGTCCTCGTCGCTAAGCTGAAGTTTGTGGGCCTCGATTTTCGCCAGATCAAGAATGTCGCTAATCAGCGTCAGTAGCGTCTGCGAGGAGGTGTGCATGCCGTCGATCAGTCCCCGCTGTTCATTGTTCAGCGGCGTGTTGGCCAGACACTCGATACCGCCGACAATACTTACCAGCGGTGTGCGCAGTTCATGGCTCATATTGGCCAAAAAATTACTCTTGGCGGCATTCGCCTGGTCAGCGGAACGAACAATGGAATTAAGTTTTCGAAGCAGTACCGCCACATAAACCGGAATCAGGATCAGTGACAGCAGTAACCCCGGGACGATCGCCGGGTATTCGGCGAAGAGGGGGTTGATCTGTGAAGCGATCAGGAAACCCGCTATACCCGTGGCCGTACTGAGGGCCAGCCAACTGAGGCCGAACCGGAAGCCATTCCCCAAAACAACCCACAGGTACACTGGAAACAGCGGAAATGCCGTTTCGCCGTAGAGAGTCAGCGCGATAGAGACGGTGGTCGAGTCCAGAAGAATTGACGCGTAGCGGCGCATCTTCCAACTCTTTAGCTTTTGCCCATATGCCCACAGCAGCAGCAAGACAGCTATCAGCGCAAAAAGACTCCCGATCCAAAGTGCAGACGTATAGGTTCCAGCGGATTTGCTGAAGAAATGCATGTAGGCGAAATAGAGCGTGCACAGGATTCCGATGACGATGCGGATTCGTGCCTGCTCGTACTCGGAGGCAAGCGGATCCTTGAAGCCACCGGTATCCCGGTATGACCGATACTCGGTGAGGATGCCTCGCCAAATTCCGCTGGATTCCATGTTGATAGACGATCCCTGACTGTACCTTCCTACTTTAGCCTAGATTCAGGTTTTAGGATGTTTAGTCTTTACAATATGTTACATGTTTTTCTTGTTCTCGCCGATACGGTTTTGGAGAGTGTTTGCGCCACGAATCCTCGCCCTATTGTGAAAAATGCCTGCTGGCGGCCGCGTACCATCGGCATTCCGGTCCCTGGGAAGTCGGTAGCTATGGGCATCCTGGTCCATGCCTGTGCGGCGGTAGGATCGTTGTCCGAAAATTCTGCTTACTGACGCGAAAGATTTGGTGAGACTGCTGTCCCGGTCTTGATCGAGAAGTAGTTTCGGGAGCGATGGCCGTCTGATTCGGAATAGTGCCCCGGCGCCCGGGACCGAACAATTTCGGTCACACCCGCGTTCTTTCCAGAGTGACGAAGCGGTAGCGAAACCGGTTTGTTTCATCGGGTTCATGGTCCTCGCTCGATGTTTCCCGCCAACCTGAATCATCCAGCGGTGGGAAGAAGGCATCCCCGTCGATGTCGGCGTCGATCAGCGTGAGATACAAACGATCGGCCACAGAAAGGGCCTGTTGGTAGAGATGAGCGCCGCCCACCACCATGATTTCTGCCACGTCGCCGGCCACGGCAATGGCGCCTTCCAGCGAATGGGCTACTTCCGCCCCAGCGGCGAGGTAGTCTGGATTTCGCGTGATGACGATGTGACGACGTCCGGGGAGCAGTCCGGGTAGAGATTCCCAGGTCTTGCGGCCCATCAGCATGGGCTTGCCCATGGTGATTTGCTTGAAACGCTTCAGATCGGCGGAAAGACGCCAGGGCAGGGTGTTATCGCGGCCGATGACATGGTTATTCGCCATGGCAGCGATGAGGCTTATCCTGGGCCGGGTCACGTTAGAGCCGGGGCCGTTTTTCCCCATGATAGTGTTGCACTTTCGCTGCTGTCCGGCAGGTACAGGGTGCTCCGCGCGCTTTGCCCTGCGAAAAAACGGCCTCTGGCGATGCGGTTTTGCACAGCGTTAACAGCCCCTAGAAAAACAGGCCCTCGATGGGCGAGGAGGCCGAGGCGAAACGTTTGGCGGCCATGCGGCCGGCGAGATAGGCTTCGCGGCCGGCCTGGATACCCTTTTTCATCGCCGATGCCATGAGCACCGGATCGCGTGCTGCGGCGATGGCCGTATTCATGAGCACCCCGTCGCAGCCCAGTTCCATGGCGATGGCCGCATCGGAAGCGGTACCCACACCGGCATCCACCAGGATCGGCACCTTGGCGTTTTCGACGATGGTGCGGATATTGAGAGGATTGCGGATGCCCAGGCCTGAGCCGATGGGTGCGGCGAGCGGCATCACCGCGGCACAGCCCATCTCTTCCAGCTGCCTGGCGATGATGGGATCGTCGTTGGTGTAGACCATGACGTCGAAACCGTCCTTGATCAATTCTTCGGCTGCGCTCAGAGTCTGGATCACGTCCGGGAAGAGCGTCTTCTCGTCGCCCAGCACTTCGAGCTTCACGAGGTTGTGGCCATCGAGCAGTTCTCGGGCCAGGCGGCAGGTGCGTACTGCGGTCTTGGCGTCGTAGCAACCGGCGGTGATGGGCAAAATCGTGTAACGGTCGGGCGGCAGAACGTCCAACACGTTGGCTCGTCTGGGTTCTGGCCGATGTTGGTGCGGCGGACCGCGATGGTGACGATTTCCGCGCCGCTGGCGGCAATGGCGTCACGGGTCTCGTCCATGTCCTTGTATCTTCCGGTGCCCACCAGCAATCGTGATGTGAAGGTTCTGCCGGCGACGGTGAATGTGTCCGCTGAGCTCATGGAGGTCTGCAACTCGTCCAGAAAGGGACTCTGTATTCTACGCAAACCCCGGCGAGTCGTCAGGGGGGAATCGACAGCGGAACTCAGTCGCGGTAAGGCTGACCAAGTCATGGCCATACCCATCCAGGAAATCCAGCCCAATTGGAGGCATTCGCCATGCCGACTTCGACCAACAAAACAGGCCACCCCGACGAAACTCTTGCCCAGGCCCTCGATCTGCTCCGCGAGAGTCAGCAAATGCATCAGAATCTGGTGGCCGAGCAGGCGTCACTGGTTTGCCGCGCGCGCCGCCAGCTGTTCAAACGGGAATTCAGGTGGCACTGATCGCGACGCTCTGATGGCCAACCTCGGCCCCCTGGGGAACGTCAGAGAATCGTGGAATTCGAGCCTGAGGTGCAATGGTTACGCGCTTACATGAAGTCCAGCCCCGGCTTCGATCCTGGGGCGGCCGTTGCCCTGTTTCTGCCGCAGGTGGCGGACAACATGGAAGCGGTACCCAGGATGCGTGGCGAGATGCGGGTGATGAACGCACGAATGACCACAGTTCCGGCCATGGTGGCGGAAATGCAGGCGATCAACGCCAAGCTCGCGATGATCACTGGCGCGATGGACTCCACTATGGGTCGCGCGGGGCGTATGTCTCCCTGGATACCGTTCGCGCCCTGATTTTTCGGGTTGCCGGGGGGTGAATTTCCACCTCCGATTAACTGTGGCTGGCGACGGGTTATCCCTCGCCGGGCTTACCCGCCGCCGATAGCGTGAACAATCTCAATGCGATCGCCATCGCTAAGGGCGTGATCGGGAAAAAGGCTGCGGGGCACCAATTCCTCATTCACTTCTACAGCAATACGTCGATCTCCCATTTCCAGGATTTCTACCAGTTCGGCCAATGTGGCCGAATGTTCGAGCTCGCGGTCCTCGCCGTTGACGAAAATTTTCATGAACATGAACTGTGGGCAGTGGATGCATCTACCCATGATTCTACACTACACTCAATGCCTTACTCGTATTTGAGAGGGCATCGTTTTTGGACGCCTGGAATGAAGATCTGATCTCCGTCGACGAGGCACGAACACTCGATGGGCTTTTTGCCCGGCGGGTGAAGCGTTCGCCGGATCGTGAAGCGTTTCGCGCCTACGACAAGGGGTCAGATTCATGGATTTCCTACAGCTGGCGCCAGACCGCCGATCAGGTTGCCCGATGGCAGGAAGCCCTTGCTGCCGAAGGGCTGCAAACGGGTGATCGGGTCGCTCTGGTGCTGCGAAATGGTCCCGGCTGGGTCGTCTTCGATCAGGCCGCGCTAAGCCTGGGCCTGGTGGTGGTGCCGCTATACACCGATGACAGCCCCGAGAACGTGGCCTACATCCTTGAGCATGCGGCCGTCGAGTTGTTGCTGGTGCAGGACGCCGGGCGTTGGAAGCGGCTGGCCCCTGCGGTGCCTGGTGAGGGTCCGCTGCGCAGAGTGTTGCTGCTGGATGAAAGCCGGGAGGCCGTAAAATCCGCGCAAAACGACCATCGTGTGCGCCTGGTGAGTGACTGGCTTGCGCCCGAGGGCGCCCCGTTCCGCACGAGACAGGGCGACCCCGGTTCGCTGGCGTCCATTGTGTACACCTCGGGCACGACCGGGCGACCCAAGGGTGTGATGTTGAGTCACCACAATATGTTGTGGGTAGGTCGCGCCGCGCTGACGTTGTTGCCCTGTTATCAGCAGGACGTTTTCCTGTCGTTTCTCCCCCTGTCTCACACCCTCGAGCGATCTCACGGGTATTACACGCCCATGATGGCGGGCGCGTCGGTGGTGTACGCGCGATCGGTGATCCAGCTGGCGGAGGATCTGAAAACCCAGAAGCCATCGGTGTTGATTACGGTGCCCCGTATCTTCGAGCGCGTTTATGCGAAATTGCAGGACCGGATGTCCCGTGGCCCTGCTGTGAAACGCTGGCTGTTCGACATGGCGGTCAATGTCGGCTGGAGGCGTTTTGAAAAAGACCAGGGACGCGCTGGCTGGACGCCGTCGTTGTTGTTGCATCCTCTGCTGGACCGGTTGGTGGCACGGCAGGTTCGGGAGGGGCTCGGTGGCCGGTTGCGCACCTGCGCCTGTGGCGGCGCGCCCCTGTCGGAGGAGATCGCACGGGTGTTCATCGGCTTGGGCGTCCCCGTGTTGCAGGGTTATGGCTTGACGGAATCCAGCCCGCTGATCAGCGTCAATTCGCTGCAGGACAATGTGCCGGCCAGCGTGGGTATCCCATTGCGTGGCCTGGAGGTCCGGATCGGTGACGACGATGAGCTGTTGGTGAAGGGCGATAACGTCATGCTGGGTTACTGGAACAATCACGCAGCGACAGCCGAGGCAATCGATGCCGAAGGTTGGCTTCACACCGGGGACCAGGCGCGGATTGAAAACAACCATATTTTCATCATTGGGCGCTTAAAGGACGTTCTGGTGCTCTCCAACGGCGAGAAGGTTCCCCCGGCGGATATGGAGATGGCCATCGCCCTCGATCCCTTGTTCGAGCAAGTCATGGTGGTGGGTGAGGGCCAGCCGTATTTGACCGCACTGCTGGTGCTGAATCCGGATCTCTGGCCTGGCCTGGCCGGGGAACTCGGCCTTGACCCCCATGCGCCCGAGAGCCTCGCGGACGATGCTCTTCTGAGGGAGGTGTTGCGTCACGTGCGATCCGCCTTGGCGGATTTTCCCGGTTTCGCCAAGATCCGCCGTGTACGGGTACTTCTGGAGCCCTGGACGATCGATAACGGTTTGATTACGCCTACCCTCAAGGTCAAGCGATCGCAGGTTCTGGCGCGTTACAGTGATGATGTGGACGGACTCTACCGGGGTGGTCCCGCGGGCTGAACTTGCGGGCCGGTGGAAGGGCGACATAGAATTCCCGAGCGTCCCCGACTTTTGGCATCATTCAGGTGCCGGGCGGTGATCGGCGCTTTTGTTCCAGCCAATATTGCGGGTGTTGTTCAATGGTAGAACCTCAGCTTCCCAAGCTGATGACGTGGGTTCGATTCCCATCACCCGCTCCAATTTGTCTTCGACTCCGGTTTTGTCCCCCGCCCGAGTGGTCTTCTGCATGAAGCGCCTCTATCGTGCTCGCGACACACTTCGAGGCGAATCTGCTGAAAGACCGGCTGGCGAGCGGCCACATAGATGCGAAGGTCTTCGGTGAGTTCATCGGTGGCGCCATTGGCGAACTGCCGGCAATCCACTTTCCCGAGGTATGGGTGGAGGATCAGGACCTGGTCCCGGCCGAACGGCTGCTCGAGGACTTCCTCCAGCCACTCCACGAAGGCGAGCCGTGGATCTGTCCTGGGTGCTCAGAGCGGATAGACGGACAATTCGATCTCTGCTGGAAATGCGGGACCGACAAATCCTAGCGCCTCTATCAAGTCGCGAGACTGAGGGCTTTGTCCGTCGTCTCTTTGAATGGTCGGCAGCAGAAGGGCGAACGGATCTTCCCTGGCAGCGCGACAAGACGGCCTACCGTGTCTGGGTCTCGGAGATCATGCTCCAGCAAACCCAGGTGGCGACCGTCATCCCTTATTTCGAGCGATTCATGCAGCAGTTCCCCGACGTGATGGCGTTGGCGAATGCGCCTCAGGACGAGGTCCTGCAGCTATGGACCGGGCTTGGTTACTATGCGCGCGCGCGTAATCTTCATAAAGCCGCCGGCATGATTCGCGATGAGTTCAACGGTGAATTTCCCACCGGGATTGGCGATGTGTTGCGTCTTCCCGGGGTCGGTCGCTCGACCGCCGGGGCGATCCTGTCGCTCGCTTTGGGACAGCATCATCCGATACTCGACGGCAATGTAAAACGGGTTCTCTGCCGCTTTTGTGCGGTCGAGGGCTGGCCCGGCAAGACTGAGGTCACTCGGCATTTGTGGGACCTTGCCGAATCCTTGACCCCGGCCAACGATGCCGCCACCTTCAACCAGGCGATGATGGATTTGGGGGCGTTGGTGTGCACCCGTTCGCGCCCGAATTGCAGCCGGTGTCCGCTTGAGGACGATTGTGCAGCCCACGCGGCCGGAGAAGAGACGGCGTATCCCCACCGAAAGGTCCGCCCGGCGCGACCGCAAAGGTCAGTACAGATGATCATCCTGCGTGACCCCGGCGGAGAATTGCTGTTGGAACGCAGACCGCCGCAGGGTGTGTGGGGAGGGCTTCTGAGCTTTCCGGAATTGCCCTTGGACGCGGATGTGGAGTCCTGGTGTGGAGAGCACACGGCGGTTTCCTTGGGCGAGATGCGGCGGCTGGCTCCCCGTCGCCATGTCTTTACCCATTTCTCGCTGGAGATCCATCCTGTGCAGGTGCAGCTGAATAACCCTGCGCGAAACCTCATGGAAGCCGGCAGATGGGTTTGGTATAAACCACGCCAGCCGCGACCCGGTGGTATGCCAGCGCCGGTTGTGAGACTCCTGAACGAACTTGATGATCTTGATACAGAAGGAAATTTAGAATGAGCCGGATGGTGAACTGCGTCAAACTGGGCCGTGAGGCGGAAGGACTGGACCGACCGACGTACCCGGGTCCCCTCGGCGAACGGGTTTTCGAAAACGTCTCGAAAGAGGCCTGGCAGCAGTGGTTGCAGCACCAGACCATGCTCATCAACGAATACCGCCTCAGTCCCATCGACCCGAAATCCCGTACCTTTCTCGAGGGCGAGATGGAAAAGTTCTTTTTCGGCGAAGGGGCCGATACCCCGCCCGATTTCGTCGCGCCCAAGGAATAAACTTGACTAAACCGGCTCCGCCCGGTTTAATTCCCGGCTTCTTACCGATGCCCAGGTAGCTCAGTCGGTAGAGCAGGGGACTGAAAATCCCCGTGTCGGCAGTTCGATTCTGTCCCTGGGCACCATTTTTCAAAGGTTACGCCTCCCCCGAATTGACAGCTTTCCAATATTCGCGCCTGTTTCCAAAAAAACGGGCTAGAAAGACGGTTTGATGATCTTCTCCTTTCGGCGGTAGTGCCGTTCCGTAGTACGTGAATCGAAGTGCGCTAAAAGCTCCGTGGCATGGTTCGCGTCCACGTCGCTTGCGGCCTTGGCCCTGATATCGTGATCCGAAAAACGCTCGCTCAAGATGCCCTTATCGATCGCAGCGTTCATTTTTCGGTGCCAGATCGAACTGAATCCGGAAACGCTATAGGGCTGTCCGCGGCGAGTGCAAAACAGGTAAAGACCCGTTACCGGGCGTTTAATGCGCCGGGCGTTCTGAATCGCTTGATTCAATGCCGGGGTCCATTGGTAGACAACATTCTGCTTGGTTTTGGAGATGTAAGCGTGAATCCCGTCTTCGCGAATTTTTCCCAAACTCAAGACGCAAGATATCGCCCTTACGCAAACTCGTTAGCAGTTTGATATCCATGTATGCGGCAATCAGCGGTCCTGCGAATTCGCGGAAGGCTAGGTATTCGCGATCGGTGACGTACCGCGTACGGGGCTGTTCTTTGAAACGTTCGACACCTTTACATGGGTTCTTCTCGACCACGCCCCAACGGATCGCCTTCGTATACACGTGAGAGAAGAGCGCTATTTCCCGATTGGCTTGCGTTCTCGAGTGTTTCCCCCGCGCGTCGAGGTATTGATAGATGTGCTTGGGTTTAATCTGATCGGGTTTGAAATGACCGAACGCCGCTCGCAGGTACTTAGCCTGCTTGATATTGTCCTTGTAGGTACTCGGCGCCTTCGTCTGGGGCGACTTCGACCAAATATCGGTCTAACGTATCGCCAATCGTCCGGCATGGCTTATCGGGGTCGGTAAGGTCCGCGTATTCTGCCATCGCCTTAGCGTAATCCCGTCCCAGGTTGATCCATTTCTCCGTGGTTGCGTCCACGAAATAATAGCTACCCGATCGCAAATACATACGTTGCGGTAAGTGGCGGTCTTTCTTTTGTGCTTACCGATTTATCTTCTCGAGAGCAGATAGGTCGATTTCAGGGTCGCGGTTCGCGGTCTTCAATGTATAGAAGTCTTCGAGCGCCTTTCGCAGAACCTTGGGTCGTCCGGTTCGAGTGCGAATGTACTTTATTCCGATGCGGTCCAATTCGTGACATTGTTCGGCGTGCCGCGAATATTCCGTCAATTCGCGGATTTCCTCGGGAGCCAAGAATGTCGTTTCGGTGTTCACGCGGCCTCTTCCTTTGTGCCTAGCGGTTCCGAATTCATCGGTTGCCGATAGGTATCGCCGTCGACGATACTGCCCATGTTCTCCAACGCCCGAATTTCGTTCGGGGATAGCCAGCCCCACTCGCGCCCGATCCGATAGGCTTCGTACCGCGTTTTGATATCGCCACGAAGCAAGCCTTCGGCGTTGTGCTCGATAACGTGCGTTCGTTTCCCGTCGTTGCTCAATAGTGCTGCGTTCATTGCCTGTTCGATCCGCACTAGCCAGGGCCGGAAGCAATACATAACGAGGTGGCGCGATTGTTCGGTTATGTTCGAGAAAGTCGCTTTGTCGAGAATCCCGATCGCGGGCGGCGGAACGCGGTAGATTCGCGCAACGTCCTCAAGGGTGAGTTTCTTCGAGTCGACGAATTGCGCGTCCTCGTGCGTCATGCTTATGGCTTGGTAATCGAACCCCGCCTCGAGAATCATCGTTTTATACGCATTCCCGACGCCCTGTTTTTCCTTCATTTGGTTCTTAATGTGGCTAACGCCTCGTCAGAAAGCGTTCCATCCATTTTGAGAACGCCCGAGGGGGTGGTTCCGTTGCGATAGAACGCGCCCTCATGGGCTTGTTGCGCTTGGGCCAAGCCGATGGTTTCCCGCGCGATCGTGATCGGCGACAACCCCGTTACACCATCTTTGCTTCGGTATTTCAGGTGCAAGATTTCGTCTTGGGTAAACACCCGGGTTCCCGTCTCGGATCGGACGACATACCGTAGGCGCCCGCTCTTCAATTTTTCGACGGTGACTTGCCCGGGGTTGATCGGGATCAGTTCCCGAACGCGGCCCGCGTTGTCGATGGTTTTAAGCGCGTAGCCGTTCCCGGTAAGAAGACACGAAGCGGCAAATTGCTCCCGAAACTCGAACGCCGTTTGTCGTCGGTTGGCTTGTTTGTGCAGGACGCGATAAAGCGGGTGCCTCCGGTCGACGATTTTGCTCCCGTCCTTCTGGAACCGATACGGGAAGGGGTAGGCTTGCGGCACACCTCCGAAATCAGTTGGACGCAAGCGTGAACCGCGGGAATCCCGGTTGCCGTGTCCTCGCTCACGAATTGCCCCGAGGTGTTTTCCCGTAGCCCCATCATTTCCATAAGGTACGGGTCTTTACTGGTAGCGCTCGCGCGCTTTTCGAAGAGGCGGCTAAACCATTTCATCGGCAGGTCTCCAAAAAGCGTAACGCCAGGGCGAGGCGAGGATGGCGGGGCGGCATTCGCCGCTTGGCTACCGTGGTATCTGGATAAGCGGGATCGGCAGTAACGGTAATCTCGTGCAAGTCCACGTCGATCAACTCGCGCTTCGTCCGATCCTCTTCCGAGTACCAACGATCGCCGCCTTCGGGAACGCGAAAGGCGAACGAGGCGCCGTTCACGTCGCCGCGTTCGACCAAAATCGCGAGGTCTTTGCCAACCGTCGTTCCAGGGAGTTCTATTTCGAAGCGAAAGCCCCCGGGAATCTTCCGCGAGATTCAGCGTACCCGCTCCGACTCGGCCCAAGACGTTACGCCCGTCGTGATCGTAGAGTGCCCGCACTTGATCGGAGGATTTTGAGCGAACGCCCAAAGGCTCCCCTTCGCACGTGCTCAGTAAAGCCCCCCAAGTCATGTGAAGGCGAATCGAAAACGGCGGCGATCCCTCCAGGCGACCTGGAGAGGTCGCCCGGAGTTCTATCACCGATCTGCGCTCTAGAGCGTCCATCAGCTTGCGTCCACGTCCTTGGCGACGATGAAGGATTCGGGATGGCGAACTGCAATATCGCAATCCTGCAGGGCGTTAATCAGGACGCCGCCCTTCGAATACACGTCTGAGTGATAAGGGTTGACTAGGACATCCACCACTGAGAAATAACCAATGAGAAGGTCCGACCAGTTTGCGAAGATCAACGCGGAGAGGTCGGTTCCGTACCTTCGGTCAGGTTATCTGGAACGTGCGTCGATTGCCTCGAGGCGTAGCCCGCCAGTTGTCCGGGCTCCTCCATGATCATGCGGCTGTCGGTGCTGGCAACGCGAACGGTCGATCGCATTTTCTTGACGACGCTCGGGGACGTGAGCCAACCCAAGGAACCCATCAGGGCGTTGTCGTCGCTGATACTCGAAACAAACTCGAGTACCTTGTCCCAGGTTGGGGCGCCGCCGTCGGTGCCGTGGCTGATCGCGGTAGTCCCGGAGGTATTCAGCACGCCGGTCGGTTTGTTCTCGCTCGTGCCGTCTCCATTAATCGCCTGATTGTCGATTTCGGTCGCCAGGACGTTCGCGAGGTCGCGGCGAACAAGTGCCTCTACCGCGGAAACCGCGTTAATCAACATGTGGCGGGTGTATTGCAGTTGGGCGCCGGCCCCTCGTAGGTCTTTTGCCCGCCATCGAGGATGATGCGGTCGGTCGTGGGCACGCTGACCACAGTGGTGATCATACGCAGGGGGCAGCGCTCAGGGTCCAGGTCCTCGGACTTGCTGATACGTGTCATGCCCTCGTAGATGTACGACCCGCTGCGCGTCTCGGTGCAGCCGATCGCTTTGGAATGCGCCTCGTCTCCGGTGCCCCCGCCGCTGACGACCTCAATGCAGAGGCCGGCCTGCCCAAAGAGCGCCTTGGTTTCGTCCAGGAAAGGTTTGGCCGCTGGCTTGCTGGGGTAGGTCATCACGCCGCGTAGCTGCAGGCCAGGCAGCCGATCGATGATCTGGGCCAGGGCCAAGGCCGCCTGCGGTGACTGAACGCCGCAGCGCTTGCTGCCCGTATCCAGCTCGACGATCACAGGGATGGTGCAGCCGTCCATGGCGGCTTGATGGGAGATCCCCTCAGCGGTGACGCTCGAGTCGACGGCCACCATGATCGTGGCCATCTGCGAGAGAGCGGTGAGGCGCCGCACCTTGGTCGTGCCCACGATGTTGTAGGGGATGAGGATATCCCTGATTCCCGCTCGGGCCATGGCTTCAGCTTCGCCCAGTTTCTGACAGACGATGCCTTGTGCGCCAGCGGCCAACTGCATCTTGGCGATCTCTGGGACCTTGTGGGTCTTGGTGTGCGGTCTGAGGGGAATGCCGAGATTCTTGCAGTGCGTTGCCAT
>CAWGBV010000002.1:0-13921 GCA_963820915.1 uncultured Gammaproteobacteria bacterium
CAGGTTGCAATCCGGCGTCGCCCGGTCATTGCGCTTGAGGTGATCGTTGTTGACACGTCCCGTTACCGCCAGACCAAAAATGGGTTCCGGCGAATTGATGAATGACCACCAGCCAGGGCGATGCCGGCATACCTACGGCCGCCCGGCCGCCTTCCACCACCTCGCGCGCCACCTTCGGGGCCCGCTTGTCGATGGGGCAGACCGAGGATGGCGATGGCCATCAACGGCTGCGCGCCCATCACGTAGATATCGCTGATCGCGTTGGTGGCCGCGATGCGGCCGAATTCGCGCGGATCGTCGACGATGGGCATGAAAAAATCGGTGGTGCTCACCACGCTGGTGCCGTCGCCCAGGTCGAATACGGCGGCGTCGTCCCTGGTGGCGTTGCCCACCAACAGGCGCGGCTCGTGCGGAAACGCGATGTTGCTCTGCAGGATCTCTTCCAGCAGGCCGGGCGCGATTTTGCACCCGCAGCCGGAGCCGTGGCTGTACTCTGTCAGGCGTATCCCGGCGTCGGGGAAGTTCTGTAAGGGTTCCATAAATACAGATAAGCGAATTTTCAGGGAGGCAAATGGTAACTTAGCCGGCAAAAACCCGGCTTTACCGCGTCTGGCGGTGGAGATGGTCCGAAGGCGATGACTCAGGCGGAGACGGGATCGAAACCCTCGGCATGAGTGCCCGCACCGGCAATAAAGGTCGTAGACACCGACAGGGCGTGGGGGGAGTAGACCGTGGTGCGAATCAGAAGGCCCTTATCGGGAACAATGGCCTGTTCCGTTATGGTGCGCAGGTGAGTGGTGTCATCAAAGGATTCTTCGACCTGTTCGTATTCGAGTCGCATGGCTTCGTCTCCGGCGGGTTTTGGGTTCTTCCCTCCCCTCCAGTTTGGTTCAGGAACCGCAAATCCACAATGCAGGTGGCAAAAAGCCCGCGATGAGCGGGCTGCGACAACGGCTTTTGGCGATGCTCAGCGTTGGTATGGGTTGCCTCCGCCCTGTTGCTGCATCTGTTGCATTTGCTGCATGCGTTGCTGCATTTCCTGCATGAAGATTTCCAACTCGTCGGTGGTGAGCGCACCATCGCCGTTTTTGTCCATGTATTTAAACTGCTGCTCCATGGCCTGTAACTCTGCCTCGGTGGGCGCCTGAAACTCTTCGAGCGTAACCTTGCCGTCCTTGTTGGCGTCCTTCATCTGCATGAACAGTGCGGAGCTGGGGGCTGGCCGGCTCCCTGCTGGGCGGCGACAGGCAGTGTGACCGCGAGCAGTAGAACTGTAAAAAGGCTTTTCATTTAGACATTGCTCCTCAAAATATGAGAACTCTTATGTCGTCGTGGTGCGACGACCGGATGGGGCGCTGCAGCGAATTGGCGCCGGGCGCGACCTCTCCGGCTAGGGTAAACCCGTGCCCGGCGTAAGGGCAAATTCCTGGGCCGCCAGGTCAGAGGTCTGCGCTGTTCAGGAGTTCCATCCCGTCGTCGAGCAGGAGTGTCGGATCAGAATCAGCCTCGTCGAAGTCGTCGTTTGCCGCGGGTGGCGTTGCGCTTGCGGTGTTCAAATCGACGGGGACGACAGGGATATGTCTGGCACTGCGGGGAGACCAGCCCTTGCGCGCCGCTGCGTAAGCGGACTTTAGCCGGGGTGCAAGGTGGATTTCGTCGCCACTGAGCTGGCGCAGCTTGGCGTCAACGATTTCCCGGCTGTATTCAATGATCGCGTCGCGCTCAAGATTGAAGAGGAAAACAGTCTTGGGATTGCCTGTGTCCAGATCGGCATCGCGCAAGACGGCCGAACTCTTACTGCCCGCGTCCAGATAGCCCAACCAGAAACCGCTCTTTTTCATTGCGCTTCCCCGTGTCCGAATTCAGCAAGTTTTGACCGGGTCTTTCCAGCCCCCTGATATTGGGCAGATATTTAGCGAAAAACTCGCGGTAAGAAAAGCCTTTTTTTGTGGCGGTTTGGAACAGGAGGCCGGACACGAATTGCGTTCGGCCCCGGTCAGCAGGGCGGTGTTTCAATCCGCGGTCGGGTCGAGTCCGGCGTCCTCAAAAATTGATCCACCAATTGCCCCAAATCGGCCTCGAGGGTCGCCAGTTCCGACGGCGTCAGCCGATCCGAAAGCGACGATGAAGGCGTTCGCCGAGGCCGGATCGCAGGGCCTCTCCGGCATTGGCGAGGCGTCGGCCAGGGCTGTCAGCCGCTGCCAATTCGCCAGAGCCGCCTCCGGCTTCGGGGCTCACCAGAGCGGACCTCGGCACCATCTGGTGCTGGCCGTTCGCATCCGTCGCTGTCACCGGCCCGTTCTTGATCAGGCGATCGCCGCGCCAGGTGAAGGGCTGTCCGGCGGGAAGCAGGGGAAATTTCAGGCGCATGTCAGATTGTGGATGTATTCGCTGCGGACGGGGGAGATCGGCCAATTTCGACGGTATTCTGTTCAGTGCATCCCTGCGCTTCACCCCCTCGGGACTGGCGCGAAAAATCGTTCCCGGCGATATTCTTTTTACAGACTCCCACCGCGTGCCTCAAGTCCGCAAAAATCGTCCTCGCTTTGCCGCTCCCTCCTGGGGGCCCTCCATAAACCGGCAGGCCACTGGCCTCGAACTCGGCTCGCGGGATTCTGTGTCGGGGTAGCCATCGATCGGGCGGGGAGGGGGTCATCCCGGCCTCAGCCATCGCACCAGGTAATAGATCCGTTGACTCTCCGAGGATACCGAGGGTCCGTACACCAGCGCGGCAAAGAGGCTGCGACCGGGATCTTCGCCGGCCAGTGCCGCTTCTGCGTCGGCCCTCACCTCGACGCAGGCCGCCGGATAACGTTGACGGTTGCGGCGGGTGGTGCGGATAACGGCGAACCTTTCCTGCAGCGAGGTGGACTCTTTGTCGATGATGACCTGGGGCATGGGCACAAGGCTGTGAAAATTCCGTCGCCGAGTCAATGGCCGAAATCAACAGGTTAACCATTGTGCAGTCCCCCGTGATAAAAAGCGCCTACAGGAGCCACAGGAAGGAAGGGGAAATCACCATGACGACGTTTCTGGTGCTGGTGGGCATCGCCATTGTTGTAGTGGTCTATGGCATTTCGCTTTACAACGGCCTTGTGGCGTCACGCAATCGATACAAGAACGCCTTCGCTCAGATCGATGTACAGCTGACCCGGCGTCACGACCTGATCCCGAATCTGGTGGAGACGGCGAAGCGCTACATGCAGCACGAAAAGGAGACCCTGGAGGCCGTGGTGGAGGCCCGCAGCAAAGCGGTCAACGGCCTGCAGCAGGCGAGCCGCAATCCGGGTGATCCGGCGGCCATTCAGCAACTGGGTGACGCCGAACAGGGCCTGGCATCGGCGCTCAGTCGCCTGATGGTGGTGGTGGAGGCCTATCCGGAACTCAAGGCGGACGAGAACATGCGCCAGTTGTCGGAGGAACTGACCACCACCGAGAACAAGGTGGCCTTTTCGCGTCAGGCCTTCAACGATGCCGTCATGTCCTACAACACCGACCGGGAAAGCTTTCCGGCTAATTTCGTGGCAGGCTGGTTCCGGTTTCAGGCGGCCAGGCTGCTCGATATCGAAGATCCCGCCAAGCGCGAAGCGCCCAAGGTGTCCTTCGACTGATCCTTTTGGCGCCGGCACACTGGTGACCATTCTGTCCACCGGAGCGGTGATCTGAATTTCTTTGAACATCAGGCGCAGGCGAAGCGCAACACCCGGCGCCTGGTGGTGGTATTCACCATCGCCGTACTTGCCATCATCGCTGCCGTCGACCTGGCCTTGGTGTTGGTGGCGGGCATGACCGCCGGCGGATCGATGGCCTTGACGCCTGGATTCTGGCAGGCGGTGACTACCAATATTCCCCTGCTGCTCGGTGGCGCTGTCGTCACCGGTCTCGTCATCCTGTTGGCGAGCCTGTACCGCATCGCATCTCTTGGCGGCGGTGGCGGCATCGTGGCCCAGGAGATGGGCGGGGTGCTGGTGGACGCGGATACGGGCGATCCGCATCGACGGCGATTGCGTCATGTGGTGGAGGAGATGGCCCTGGCCTCCGGCGTGCCGGTTCCCGCCATCTATGTTCTCGAGCGTGAGCCGGGCATCAATGCCTTCGCCGCCGGCTACACACCCAGTGATGCGGCGGTGGCGGTAACTCGTGGCACCCTGGAAAAACTCAACCGCGACGAACTGCAGGGCGTGATCGCCCACGAGTTCAGCCATTTGCTTAACGGCGACATGCGCCTCAATATCCGCTTGATGGGGGCGCTGTTCGGCATCCTGGTGCTCGGCTTGGCGGGGCGTCGTGTGCTGTCGGGCATGCGGTTTTCCTCGGGCAGCAGTAACAAGCGCGGAGGGGGCGTGGTGGCCATCGTGGCGCTCGCCCTGACCGTTATCGGTTACATCGGATTCTTCTTCGGACGCTGGATCAAGGCGGCGGTCTCCCGGCAGCGCGAGTATCTGGCCGATGCCTCTGCGGTCCAGTTCACGCGCCTGCCTGACGGGATCGCCGGCGCGCTCAAAAAGATCGCGGTACATCAGGAGGGTTCTCGCCTGGTGACCGACAGTGAAGAGATCTCCCACATGCTGTTCGGTCAGGGCTTTGCCAAGGGCCTCTTCTCCACCCATCCACCGCTGCTGGATCGCATTCGTCGTATTCAGCCGGGATTCGATCCTGCCGAGTTGCAGGAGCTCGAAAAGGCAACGGCCAAATCCCTGTCAGGGGCCGACAGGACGCCGCCAGCCGCCACCAAGCGCAGCGGTTTCGACGTCGATGGCATCATTCGCGACATCGGCAATCCGGGCTGGCAACAGATAGTGGCAGCCGCGGCCCTGGTGGCCGCGCTGCCGCGGGAGTTGCTGCTTGCGGCCCAATCCGTGGAATGGGCGCCCGAGGCCCTGTTGGCGACGCTCCTCGACAACGACCCCGAGGTGCGGCAGCGGCAGTTGCTGGTGGTGGCCCGCCGACTGGGTGCCGAGAGCGAGGTGCAGATCCGTTACCTGCTGCGCTCGGCCCCGACTATCGCGCCCAACCAGCGCTTGCCCATGCTGGAGATAGCCTTTCCGGCCCTGCGCCGTCGCCCGAACGAGTTTCTGCACAAGCTTCTGGAATGCGTGGGCGAGGTGGTGCTGGCCGATGGCCGGGTAGATCCCTTCGAATATCTCCTGGGCAAGACCATTGCCACCCATCTGCGCGACGCCGAGGCCCCGCAACGGGCGCAGGTGGCGGGAAAACGGGCCCTCGATGATCTTCCCGATGCCCAGGCCGTGCTGCTGAGCGTGCTGGCCAGCCATGGTCATACCGATGCCGCAGAGGCCGAGGCGGCCTATGATCGCGGATTTGCGGCTTCCGGTCTGAATGGTCGTCCGCCATTCACGCCACTTGAGAACTGGCCGTCAAAACTGGACGAGGCCCTTGATGCCCTGGACGCGTTGAAACCGGCAGATAAGGAACGCCTGTTGCGTGCCATGTTGGCGGTGGTGCTGACAGACGGCGAGGCGCTGCCGGCAGAGGTGGAACTGCTGCGCGCCGCCGGTGCGGCCCTCCACATCCCCCTGCCGCTAACCGCCTGATTCAGATACCACTTGAGGTGAAAAAAATTGTGTCCATTGATAATCATCATGGCGCGCAATTGTGCGGTGCAACATCATGGGCCCGCATTAAATGATTCACCTATTCTAAAGAGGCGTAACCATGTCTTACTACGTCAAACACTGGCTCTCCATCGCAGCATTGGTTTGGCTAATCTGGGCGGTTTCTGCGGGCAGCATGTTCTTCAGCTGACGCGGCCTCCTGCCGATCCAGTTCCACCCTCCAGGGACGGTTTTCAGACACGCGGGCAGGTTGTGCTGCGGCGCTACCCCGGCGTCGAATGCTGACCTGTCCCGCTGTCTGAATGAATTGAGTGCGCCGTTTCTCCACGGCGGGCTTTAAAGGCTTTTGCGCCGTAGGCCTGTCACGCGGTGCAACAGAGATTGCACCCGCGTAAAAATCCCGAAAACGCCAGTTCAGAATCCCGCTTAGGTTGTTAGCGCCCACTCGACGGAAAGGTCGGGTTTGAGCCTGAATGCGAGCCAAAAAAAGAAACCCCGCCGGAGCGGGGTTGAGTCAATGTTGGGAGTCACTCAATGCGCCTTACAGTAAGGGCGCTTTTTGTTACTCATCAGGGCGCAGGAGAGTCAGTCGTACGCCACGATGAAGTTGTTCGAACCGGCGCCCGAAGGCGCCGGAAGCCATCGTGAAAATACTCAGTCGTCGTAACCGTGCTCGGAAAGCACGCCGAAGTTACGGGTGGGATCGCCGAAGTCGCGGCTCTTGAAGGCGAAGCCGATGGCCGGCAGTTCATCCTCGAAGCAGTAATCGGTCCAGTAATCCTGTCCCCAATTGTTGAAGTTGCATTCCTGGGAGACCTGCAGTTTCAGCACGCCCGCGGATGCGCCGCTGGGCAAGATGCTGGTATCCACCTTGACGGCCAAATCAGAGCCCAGGACGCTGTCATCCTGGAAGGCCAGCACGTTGGTCTCGTAGCAGAGGCTGTCGGTGGGCTGGGGCGGTGCCGGCGAGATGCTGGTGCCGCCGCCTTCCACGCCCATCTCCTCCCGGTCCCAGAGATTGTAGGTGACGGTATCGCAGGACTGGCCGTCGAAGACCTCCTCGAAGCCTGCTTTGAACACGATGCCGTAATCTTCGTAGACGTCGAAATAGAGACCGCCCGCCTTTACGAATGCCGCCTCGAAGGTGTCTTCCGTTGCGTCGTCAAGATCCGAGTAGATGTCGCAGTACCACTTGTTGGATTCGGTGTCGTTGTAATCGCAATAGCCGTCATTAACCAACCGCACCGGGTTGGCGCCGGCGTAGATGTCGGTCGCGGAGATGTCGGTATGGAACTCCTTGGTGGGGAAGGTGACCACCCAGTCGGTGGCCGCGCCGGTGTTGGCATTGAAGGACCACTCGTTGTTCATGGCCGCTACGGCCATGTTCTGGGAGAATTCCCGGTCCCATTCCCAGAGGTCGCAACCATAGGAGTAGAGCGTGGGCTCGAGGAACCAGGGAAACTGCTGGGCGGTGATCATGTCTTCGTCGTCGAAATACAGCCCGAGCTGTACGCGTAGGGGATGCCACCCGCGGCGATGCCCTGGGCCACGTTGACCAGGCTGAAGTTGCCCTTGAGCGGGTCGTCGGCATCATAGCGGCGGCAGCCGATGTCGCCGTCGCAATCCATGTCGTCTTTGAACCAGGGCCAGTAGGTGCGGTTCAGGCTGTTGTCCCATTCCGCCAGCGGGTTGCCGTCGCTCGACCATTCTTTACCGTCGACCACATCGTCGATGTCGAAGGGGCTGGCGGTGGCCACGAAGCGGGAATCCACGATAGAGCAGTCGCGCGGCTGGCCGCCCTCATGCTTGGCGTAGTAGGCGGTGGGGTACATGGGGTCGCCGTCGCTCCAGCTGATGGTGCTGCCCGTGCTGTTGTAGGCGCAGTCGTTGTCGATATTGGGATCGTTTTCGCAATGCTCGTTATCCGGACCGACCGAGCCGGAACTGGACCATTTCTTGTCCTCGGCACCGGGATAGAACTCACCCATGGTGATGAATTCGAAGTGTCCCTCGCGGGCGCGGTCGATGCCCGTGGGGCCGCCGTCCTGCTGATAGCCGAGGTTGCTGAAGTCGGCGTAGCGGCTGCCGTCGGCGGCATCCTGGAAGATGGGGCTGGTGCAGCTGGCGTCGCGGGTATGCAGACGCGGGCCGTTGGGCCCCTCGGACACCCAGCCAGTCCAGACGTCGAAGGGCGAGAGCACGAGGTTGAAGTCCAGCACGTCGCGGGAGTTGAAGGACTCGCGATAACGCACCTTCACCACCAGGGTATAGGGGCTGGTGTTGCTCACGTTCGCCAGCGTGGTCCAGCCGTCGCGCACGGTGTAGTAGGGATACACCAGCACCTCGTCCTGGAGTTCATCTTCCACGTCCCTTGCATTTGCGGTACTAGAGATGGCCAGCACGGACAGGCCGGTGGTGGCAGCCAGCACGGCGCTGGCAAGCTTGGATTTTTGAAGCGTTTTCATCAATGAAACTCCCAGTTGACTATGTGGTTGACGAGGCAGAAGCCCCGTCCTGATTCGGGTGATCGAATTATCATTATCCTTGGCAGTATATAAGGTTTTATCTGAGAGTAAACCGGCCAAACTTTTTGCAAGGCAATTCGACTGATTTCGGGCAGATCCGATTGAAATTTGAGATTT
Organism: uncultured Gammaproteobacteria bacterium; assembly: GCA_963820915.1. Taxonomy (GTDB): domain Bacteria; phylum Pseudomonadota; class Gammaproteobacteria; order Chromatiales; family Chromatiaceae; genus CAWGBV01. Next base: position 8,219 of record CAWGBV010000002.1, read on the forward strand.
ATCCGCTGATGGCGGACATCGCACCTGATCGCGGGCAAACTCGAAGAGTTTTTGAATGACCGCGATTCGGTGTGACGGGCGATCCGGCATCCGCGACTGTCGTTTCCGCGTCGACTGAAATAACCGGTCAGGGCCGATGGCTGAACTAAGCGGGCATGGAAGGGTATGCTTGGCGGTGCGGACCGCCGATGCCGCCCACCACCGGAGGAATCCAATGAACGTAAAAATAGATATCGATATCACGCCGGAGGAGATGCGCCGCCTCATGGGCCTGCCCGACGTGCAACCCTTCCACGAGGAACTGGTCGACCGGTTACGCGAGAATTTGCGGGTCGGCGCCGAGGGCTACGATCCGCTTGCCCTGTTTCAGCCCTATATGAACTCGGCAGTGAATTCGGTGGACATGTTTCAGAATTTCATGAACGGGGTCATGGGCGGAGGCACGGACAGCAAGAAAAAGTGACCCATGGGTCCCGCCAGCGGATCCGGCAGGCCTGAGAGATGACGTTGTCGCCGATCGCGGCGTTGGTGGCCATCGCCCTCGTCGGCGTGATCTCCCAGGTACTGGCCTGGCGGGTTCGCCTCCCCGCCATCGTCTTTCTGCTCGGCGGCGGTATCCTGCTGGGACCCGTGACCGGCTGGTTGCGGCCCGACGACCTCTTCGGCGACCTGCTGTTTCCGGTGGTGTCGCTGGCGGTATCCATCATTCTCTTCGAAGGCAGCCTGTCCCTCAAATGGGACGACATCCGCGGCCATGGCGCCGTGGTTACCCGGCTGGTGGGTGTAGGCAGCCTGATCAGCGGCACCGTGGCGGGTCTTGCCGCCTACTTTTTGGCCGGTTTCGGCTGGCAGGTCGCTGTCTTGTTCGGCGCCTTGATGACCGTTACCGGTCCGACCGTGGTGGCGCCCATGCTGCGCAGCATCCGGCCGACGCGCTCCATTGCCGAGATTCTGCGCTGGGAGGGGATCGTTATCGATCCGCTGGGCGCGCTCTTCACCGTGCTGGCCTTCCAATTCATCGTGGCGACCTCGGCGGCGGGATTGATGCATGCAGCCGCACTCTTCGCTGAAATCGTGATCGTCGGGCTGGTCCTGGGGCTCGGCGCAGGCTACCTGTTCGGAATCACCTTGCGTCGCCACTGGCTGCCGGAATACCTGGTCAATGTGGTCACCTTGAATCTCGTGATCGCCGTGTTTGCCGGCGCCAACGCCCTGGCGGAGGAATCCGGCCTGTTGGCGGTGACCCTGATGGGTATTCTGTTGGCCAACATGCGGGACGTGTCCGTTGCGCACATCATCAACTTCAAAGAGACGCTGAGCATCCTCCTGGTGTCCGCATTGTTCGTCATCCTGGCGGCACGTATCGACCCGCAGGCCTTCGCGCAACTGGGTTGGGCCGTGGGGGCCGTGTTTCTGATCATGCAGTTCGTAGGCCGACCGCTCAAGGTGGCGGTGGCGACGGCCGGTTCGGGCCTGTCGTGGCGCGAACGGGTGCTCATTGCCTGGATCGGGCCGCGGGGCATCGTCGCGGCGGCCATTGCGGCGTTGTTCGCACTGCGACTGGAGGACGCCGGGGTGGCCGGCGCCGACCTGCTGGTGCCCCTGGTGTTCGGCATCATCATCGCCACCGTGGTGGTCCAGGGCAGCACGGCGCGTGCCCTGGCGGTCTGGCTGGGGGTGGCGGAACCCGAGCCCCAGGGCTACCTGGTGGTGGGCGCCAATCCGGTGGCCAGAGCCATTGCCTGTGAACTCAAGACCCTGGGATTTGACCTGCTGCTGGCCGACAGCAGTCGCGACAATATCCGCCGCGCCCGCATGGCGGGCCTGCGGACCTTCTACGGTAATCCGGTTTCGGCCTACGCGGACCGCAGGCTCGATTTAATCGGGATCGGCCGTTTGCTGGGGCTGTCTCCCGATCCGGACCAGAATGCCTTGGCCGCGCTGCGCTACCGGACCGAGTTTGGTGCCGGCGAGGTCTACAGCATCCGCAGCAGCGTGGACGTCGAAGGCGAGGAGCGGCGGGCGCTGTCCTCGGAGTTTCGTGGCAGGCTCTTGTTCGGCGAGGAGGTGAGCTACGCCACCCTGGCGTCCATGATTACCGGGGGTGCGGAGGTCAAAACCACCGCGCTGAGTGAAGCCTTCGACTATCAGGCTTTCGTCCGGCAGCACTGGAAACTGGCCGTGCCGCTGTTTGCGGTCGATCCCAAGGGTCGCCTGCGCGCTTTCGGCTTGAGCGAGGACCTGGAGCCGGGGCCGGATTGGCGGGTGGTGGCGCTGGTCATGCCCGCGCCGGAGGGTGCGGCTGAGGCCTCCGCCGACAGGCTATCGGAGGAGGCCCCTGCGCTGCCCGGTTGAGGTAAACAGCCGGTGACTTTTTGCGTTTAAACCGTGCTGCGACTAAGGTACGCGGTCTTGTTGGCGTTCCGCGCCCAGAATTTAAGGTGGCCAGAGATGGACCTGTCGGTGGTGGTGCCGGTTTTTAACGAAGCCGGCAATATTGAACCCCTGCTTGAAGAGATACGAAATGCCCTCGAGGGGCGTTTCGAGTTCGAGGTCGTCTATGTCAATGACGGCAGCAAGGACGTCACGGCCGTGGAATTGGCGACCGTGCAGCAACGGATGCCGAATCTGCGGGTCATCACCCATCGTCGGTCCTGCGGCCAGAGCACGGCCTTGCGCAGTGGCGTCAAGGCGGCGTCGGCCCCTGTGATCGCCACCCTCGACGGCGACGGCCAGAACGATCCGGCGGATATTCCGCGGCTCGCCGCCGCCCTCTCGGAAGCGGATGCCGGATCCGGCCTGAAAATGGTGGCCGGCTATCGAAAGCGTCGTCGCGATTCCCAGGTGAAGCGAGTCTCGTCTCGTATCGCCAACAGCGTTCGCAGCCGTTTGCTGGCCGATGCCACGCCCGACACCGGGTGCGGCCTCAAGGTGTTTTACCGCAGCGCCTTTCTCGATTTGCCCTATTTCGACCACATGCACCGCTTTCTGCCGGCCTTGGTGCAGCGCGCCGGCTGGGCGGTTACCTCCATCGAGGTGAATCATCGCCAGCGCGGGCAGGGTCAATCCAAATACGGCACCCTCGATCGACTGGTCGCCGGCATTGACGATCTGCTCGGCGTGATGTGGCTGAAGCGCCGGGCACGGGTACCGGAAATCGTCGACACACCCGATGCATTGGACTGAGATTTTCTGGCTGGGGGTCGGGTTTTCGGCTCAGGCCCTTTATGGCGCCCGCTTCGCGCTTCAGTGGATCGTCAGCGAGCGGGCAAAAAAGAGCGTCATCCCGATCCATTTCTGGTACCTGAGCGTGGTGGCCGAGGTGCTGCTGCTGGCCTACGCGGTGCACTGGCGCGACCCGGTGATCGTGACCGGCCAGCTGGTGGGGCTGGCCATCTACCTGCGTAATATCGAGTTCATTCACCGCAGCATGGAGGGCGTCCGGGCCAGTAGCTGGTTCATTCCCTGGGTACTGTTGTCCGCGGTGGCGCTGGTAGCCGGCTACATCGGTGTACCCGAGGCAACAACCCGCGCGCTGCGGGTGGACGGATTCTGGACGGTGTTCGGAATGGTCGGCCAGTTGCTGTTCACCAGCCGTTTCGTCGTCCAGTGGCTGTTCAGCGAACGGGCGCGTGCGAGCGTCACCCCCGTCCATTTCTGGTATCTCAGTATTTCCGGAAGCCTCATGCTGCTGGCCTACGCCATAGCGATCAAAGACCCCGTGATCATCGTCGGGCAGGCCTTCGGTTTCGCAGTTTACACACGCAACCTCATGTTGCTCTCGCGCGAGAAACGTCAGAAAGACACCGACGCCCGGGTGGAGGTGTCTCGATAGAGACTGGGTAACCGGTATCCCGCGTTGCTGCCTGTCTGCTGTAACCCTGATATTTCGGATAGGTGGCGCGAGCGGTGGAACGGCCGCGCACCCGGACAGCACGGTACCGCTCGAAATGGGTCCGTTTCGCGAAAGAAGACATTACACGGGCGCTTGCCTTACGGCTTGATCTGTCGACTCATCCACGCGACCTGAGCTGCAAGAAAGCCATGAAAGCACCCATTGATTGGCCGGGCCCGAGCGCGTATCTCTCAATGCTGTTGATGGTTCCTTGATTCGTCCGGGGAAACGGGTGCCATGAGAGTGGATGCCACAATAAGCCTCGTCAAAGAGCATGCCCCGGCCTGTTAGCTGCGCCCATCCGAAGCGCGTTTACCTGCTTCGGATCATCACAAGTAGAGCAGAATTGCAAAATAGTGACTGGCGCTTCCGGCAAGTACGAACAGGTGCCAGACACCATGAAACCAGGGATATTTGTGGTCGAACACATAAAATATAATTCCCGACGTATACAGAACCCCACCCAGCAGAAGCCACCGGAATCCCATTGGGGGCAGTGCATCGACGATCGGTTCCAATGCAAACAAACACAGCCATCCCATGACCAGGTAAATGATGATGGGCACAATCCTTGGGCCTTTCGACGGGAAGGCATCCAAGACGATGCCGAAAATTGCCAATCCCCAGATCGTACCGAACATCCAAAGACCCAATGAGCCCTGCAGCGCCACCAGTGTGAACGGTGTATAAGTGCCGGCGATAAGAAGATAAATCGCCTGGTGATCCAATACCCGGAATATCTTTTTCCCTCGACCTTTGAGGCTGTGGTAAAGCGTCGAGAAGAGATAGAGAAGGAACAAGGTGAGCCCGTAAATTCCAAAGCTCACGATTTTCCGAATGTCTCCGTCCATCGCCGCATGGCTCACCAGAATCGCGCCGCCGGCGAGCGCCAGAGCCGCGCCGACCAGGTGGCTGATGCTGTTGAATCGTTCTCCTTTGTACATGCGTTCCATTTTACCGCTATACAGCAAACTACTGCGGTGCAGCGGACTCCGCATCCGGGGCGTCATGTCAGGAACTGACGGCAAGCAGGCTGCTTGGCGGGACGCTTTGACACCAACATTTTTCCGGTATCGACCTTGAATCCGCGAACCGCACTCTTGCCGGTGCGGTCCGCGTTATGATCGAGTCCGGTTTACTTCGCCTGTTTCATCGCGGAGGGGTTCCAGCGTCCGTCGAGCACTTCGGCCTTGCGCACCGCAGGGTAGGTCTTAGTGAGGTCGAACGGGTTTCCCGGCTCCAGTCCGATCTGCTTCAGACGTGCCAGGCGAGACCAGGTGCTCGAATAAAGCGTATCCAAGTTGGGTTTGACCATGTCGCCGAAATCCGCCGCTGGACACTCGCGCACGTTACTGAAGGGGTTTGCCGGTCCCAGCCCGGGTTTCATGCCGGGTGGGAGATCGGTCAGGACCTTGCGCGTGACGTCCATGGTAACGCGCGGGTAGAGGTAGATGTCGGTCCCTATCAACTGGCCCTAGTTCAAATCGCCATCTTTCCAATACTTCGTACCAGTCAGGTCTGCCGCCAGCATCAACCCCTTGTCGTTTAGCTGGAACACAGCCAGGCCGTTCTTGAACGTACCCTGTAGCGTGGCGCCATCATCCCACACCACGGCAGACCCACCGGCGCCAGCGTCCCAACCATTGTCTATAAAATCCCGGAATGTATGCTCCGTCAACAGGAAAATGACCTGATACCATTCTGCTCCGATACCGACGTTGACACCGGCGCTCGCCATCTTCATGTAGGTTCAACTAACTCCTAGACATTATGGCGAGGCAACTCCTGCAAAACACCACTCTCAAGAT
>CAWGBV010000003.1:0-80751 GCA_963820915.1 uncultured Gammaproteobacteria bacterium
CCATCCTGGACGGCGTGCCGCTGATGCGGTGCGAGCGCATCCGACCCGTCGGCTGGCTGGACATCCAGATGTCCGACCAGAGGAAATCCGAGCGACACCAGAAGACGGCATTTGTCTGCTGCAACTTCGTGTTCACCCGTGGCGCCTGGATACGCGAGGTGCCGGAAGACCCCGCCATGATCAACGCGGGCCACGAGGGGCCCCTGTCAGTGCGCACCTTCACTCATGGCTACGACATCTATCTGCCGGACAGCATACAAGTCTGGCATCTGGACTATGCAAACTATCCCAACGGCCAACGCCGGAAACTATGGGAAGCAAAGAGCAACCGCTGGCAGCAACAACGTACCGACCTGATGATTCGCCGGCTTCAAACCCTCGTTTACGGAAGGGGAAATCAAGAGGACCTTGGCCGTTACGGTGTCGGGCAGCAACGCAGTGTTGCCGATTGGGCCGACGAGGCGGGCCTGGACCTCAGCTAGAAGGGTCCGCTGAAGCGGATGACGAAGCGCAGCTTCCACCTATCACGGGCGCGGGATAGTGGACGCGAAGCGCGCTGAACCCCGTGACGTACCGTGGAACTCACGACATACTTGCCCCTGGCAAACCACGAAACTGAAGTAGCCCAAGGTGTCGAAAGTGTCGATCAGCGCAAACCCGGAAGCCGCTGCGGGCGGGACATCCACACGCCGTCATGTGCTGGTGCTGCTCGCTCATCCCTCCATCGACCGCTCCGAGGTCAATCGCCCGTTGGCCGAGGCGACCGCCGATATCGATGGCGTCACACTGATCGACCTGTATGCCGAATACCCCGACTTCCAGATCGACGTCGACCGCGAGCAGGCACGTCTGCTCGCCCATGACGTCATCGTTTTTCAACATCCGCTCTATTGGTACTCCACGCCCGCGATTCTCAAGGAATGGCAGGACCTGGTGCTGGAACACGGTTTCGCCTACGGTTCCCACGGCACCGCCCTCCACGGCAAGATTCTTTTCAGCGCCCTCACTGCCGGAGGACTGGAAGCGGCCTATCAAACGGATGGTTACAACCACTTCACCATCCGCGAGCTCCTGCATCCCCTGGAACAAACGGCATCCCTGTGTGGCATGACCTACCTGCCGCCCTTCGCCCTGTTCGGTGCTCGTACCGCCGTAGACGAAGGACGTATCGATGCCCATGTGGCCGATTGGGTACAGGTTCTGGAGGCCCTGCGTGACGATCGGCTGAATATCGACCGCGCCAGGAATGAGCTGAGGCTCAACAGCAACCTCAAAACGCTGATCGAGGCGGACTGAAGCATGAGCGGACTACTCTTCAACGCCTTCGTCTATCTCTGCGCAGCGGTGATCGCGGTTCCCATTGCGAAAAGGCTGGGTCTTGGCTCCGTGCTCGGTTACCTGATCGCCGGCATTGTCATCGGACCCGTGATGGGAATCGTCGGCGCCGAAACCCAGGACATACAGCACTTCGCGGAATTCGGCGTCGTCATGATGCTGTTTCTTGTCGGCCTTGAAGTCGAACCTCGCATGTTGTGGGAGATGCGCTCGCGGCTGCTGGGCCTCGGAGGTCTCCAGGTTGCCGTTACCACGGCGCTGATTGCCGGTGCGGCGCTCCTGCTCGGGTGTCTACTGGAGCATTGCCCTCGTCGTCGGGACTGATTTTCTCGCTTTCCTCCACGGCGATCGTTCTACAGACCCTGAACGAAAAAGGCCTGACCAAGACCGAGCGGGGGACGCGCGAGCTTTTCCGTGCTGCTGTTTCAGGACATCGCGGTCATCCCCATGTTGGCTTTGATCCCACTGCTCGCGCTGCCGGAGCTGTGCCGGCAGCGGCGCCGCATCTCGCCATCGGCGATTCTACGACTGCGGGGGAGAATGCTGAGCATCACGAGCGATGAGTCTGGTTGCCGGTCTGCCCGGCTGGGGCCATGCCGCTGGTCGTGCTCGGGGCGGTAGCCACTGTTTTGCTCGGCGGGCATTTTCTGTCGCGGCCGTTGTTTCGCTTTATCGCCGAGTCCCGGCTGCAGGGAGATTTTTACCGCCAGCGCGCTGCTCCTGGTGATCGGCATTGCCCTGCTGATGACACTGGTGGATCTGTCACCGGCGCTGGGCACCTTTCTGGCCGGCGTGGTACTGGCCAACAGCGAGTTCCGACACGAGCTCGAGTCCGACATCGAGCCCTTCAAGGGCCTGTTGCTCGGCCTGTTCTTCATCACCGTGGGGGCCGGCATCGATTTCGGCATCCTGTTCGGCGATTTCGCCATCGTTCTCGGACTGACCCTGGGTGTCATGGCCCTCAAAGGGCTGGTGCTGTTCGGGCTTGCACGACTGTTTCAGCTCCGATCTCGGCGACGGCTGGCTGTTCACGCTCGGCCTGGCGCAGGCCGGCGAGTTCGGCTTCGTCCTGTTGAGCTTCAGCGTACAGAACAACGTGATTCCGCACCGAGATGCGGCGACCCTGTCCCTGGTGGTTGCCCTGTCGATGCTGCTGACGCCCGGCGCTTGTTCATCCTCTACGACAAACTGGTCCTGACCGCGCCTGCGATAGCGCGGTGAAACGCAGGAGGCCGACGCCATCGACGAACAGGGCACCGTGGTGATCGCCGGCAATGGCCGCTTCGGTCAGATCGTCAACCGTCTGCTGGTGGCCAGCGGCGTGCGCACCGTGGTGCTGGATCACGAGGCGGCGATGATCGACATGCTGCGCAAGGTGGGCATCAAGAGCTACTACGGCGACGCCTCGCGCCCCGATCTGCTGCACGCCGCCGGGATCGAGAACGGCCAAGCGTGTTCATCGTCGCCATCGACGACCGCGACCGTGCCGTGGAGATGGTCGAGCACGTGCGGCGGCATTACCCACAGGTCAAGATCCTGGCCCGGGCCTTCGACGTCAATCATCTCTATCTACTCAAAAAGGCGGGGGTGGACCTGGCGGTGCGGGAGATGTTCGACGGCGTCGTTGCGCTGGGCACCGAGGCGTTGAAGATGCTCGGCATGCACCCATTCAAGGTGGAGAAGATGGCGCGCGCCTTCCGCCGGCATGACCAGGCAGGCCTGGACCAGCTCTACGAACTGTGGGACGAGAATCCCGACATCGCCAGAACAAGGCATTCATCGCACGCGCGAAGGAGCATGGCGACACGCTGAAGGAACGATGGAATCCGACCGGCTGCAGCTGCATGACCGTACCGAGCGCGGCTGGACGCCGCCGCCTAAAAATTACACCAAGGACATCGATTCCTGACCCTGAACGCCGCCTGTTTTCCGCGGCCGAACCCATTCAGGCAAACAACATGCGCGGCAGCACGATAGAGGCAAATCCCATACCTGCCTCCGTTTTCGATGTCTCGGAATAATAATTCTTGACCGAAGAAACCCCTTCCTTAACTTAGAGGTTATCGCGTGGTGAAAATGGCAACGATATCTATGTTTCGCAAACGTATGACGCCTGTGGAGATCAGCCCTCCCGTGGTTTCATCCGCCAAAGCCGCCTCAGGCGTAAATAGCCAAAGACTTTTTCGGAGGATCGTCGCACAACCGGCTTATGATTCAAGCACATGAAAGCTAGCGGAACTCCTCAAATTTAGGGCCTGATTTACGAATTGACTTCTCGAGGTAAAAAAAGGCATAAACTGCATCGATTTTCGCGAAAGCATCAATTCTCGCTCTTCATCACTGGCTGACAGAGGTATCCCGAGATGGCTCGAAATGAGCCCTATTCACAATTGACCGCAACGCGCCGCCGGGTGGCGACCTGGGTGGAAAGCCGCCGTGTGCAGAACAGCATTATCGTGCTGATCGTCATCAATGCGGTGACGCTGGGCCTGGAGACATCGGCTTCGATCATGGAACAAGCCGGCGTATTGCTGAAGACCGTGGACCGGGTGATTCTCGGCGTGTTCGTAATTGAAATCAGCGCCAAACTCTACGCCTATCGCTGGCGGTTTTTTCGGGATCCCTGGAATGTCTTCGACTTCATCATCGTGGGCATTGCGCTGATTCCGGCAAGCGGGCCGCTGGCGGTGTTGCGGGCACTTCGGATACTTCGGGTGCTGCGATTGATATCCATGGTGCCAAGACTGCGATTCGTTGTGGAATCCCTGTTGCACGCGATTCCAGGAATCGCCTCCATCGCCGGACTCATGGTATTGCTGTACTACGTGTTTGCCGTCATGGCCACGGGGCTGTTCGGACCGGATCATCCCCAATGGTTCGGCAGCATCGGAGAATCCATGTACACGCTTTTTCAGATCATGACGCTGGAAAGCTGGTCCATGGGTATCGTCCGCCCTGTGATGGAAACGGCTCCCTATGCCTGGTTGTTTTTCATCCCGTTCATCCTGATTGCCACCTTCACCATTCTCAATCTGTTCATCGCCATCATCATCGACACCATGCAGACCATGCACGACAGCGCCCACGCCGAGGAGCAGGCCGCCATCGAACAAGTCAGGCAACAGGAAGGCGTGCACCACGAAGAGCAACTAAAGGCCATGCATGATGAGTTGAGAGAGATAAAGCAGCTGCTTCGACAGCGAGACCAGAAGGTCTGACCGGCTGATTACCTTCCTTTAGCTTGAAACTAGCATCGATCCTGACTAAGCATCGGGTTACCGATACTGAGCTATTCGAATCCATCGGCCTCGCAGGTGGTCACACGCTTCGGCCAAGGCGCCCTCGTAGAGTCACCGACTGCGCCCCCAGCTTAGTATCGCGAGCAGGAAAAAATTATCGGATAATCCGGTAGCATGTAACGAGGGGCCGAACGACCAGCATCAACGAAACCCTTAACTCAAGGAAATATGACGTGAACGAACTCTACGCCGAACATCCGGTCATGTTCAAAAATAATCCGATCGGTTTTATTGCATCTATTCTGCTGGTTCCCGTTTTCGGCATTGGATTGCTGATCTTGCTTGTCTGGCACCTCCAGAACAAATCCTCGAAGCTGACCGTCACCGAAAACGAGATCCTTTACGAAGAAGGCCTGCTCAGCAAGGTACGCTCCGAGATCAACATCGACAGCGTACGCACTATCCGCATCTCACAATCCTTCTTCCAGCGCATCTTCGGCGTGGGTTCAGTGGAGATCTTCACCGCCGGCGACAACGCTGAAATCATCGCCAAAGGTCTTCCGGAACCGAACAGGGTACGGGAACTGGTGAAAATGGGACAAAGCGACGAGGCTTAACAGATGGTCGGCGAAACAGACAACAAGGATAAACGGGACTCAAGAACCATCGCGGTTGCACTCGTGGCGCTCGTTTTACTGCTGGGCGTTGCCGCCTTGTTAATGCTTCCCATGCTTTCTGAAATAACGACCACTCACCTGGCGCCGGGCCTGGGTCTTAAAGACTCAGCGGTGATCTCGTTTTTCGTAACCGTGGTCGTTATGATCGTTTTTGCCGTTGCTGCGGGCGACGGCCTTATCGGCGAAATACAGTTTATCCTCGGCGCTTTTTTCTCGTTCTTTGTAATCCTTTGGCTGCTTATCGCGTGGATTTTTTAAGCGGCACGTCTAACCTGCAATACGAAGACGGGTGAACACAGCGGCTTTCACCGGCAAGCAGGCAATAAGGGCTATGCCAATGAATAGAAAGCCAATCCAAACTCCCGCTGTTTCAAGTCGATGGACTTCAGCTTCAGAGACCATCTCAACACCAGATACTGTGGTGAGCGGCAAATAGAGAATGACCCTGATCTCCGGGCGATAAGTCTTCACCCGTGTCAAAACTCAAAAGACCAGATTCATCATGACCATCATGACGACCAGGAAGAGTATGGTCATGATGCCGCCCGCTTTCATGAAGTCTGAAACACGATACCCGGCGGGCCCCATAATCAGGGCATTCACCTGATGGGTCGGAATAAGAAAAGAGTTGGAAGTGGCGATGGCCACCGTTAGTGCAAACACTGCGGGATTGGCGCCTGCTCCGATGGCAATGTTCACAGCCAGCGGGACCAGCAAAACAGTAGCGCCGACATTGGACATCACAAGCGTGAAAAAGGTGGCAAGCACTGCGACCGCCGCCTGTATAACCCAGATCGGCATCTCGCCCACCACGGACAATACCTGCTCGGCGATCCATTTAGCCGTCCCGGTTGTCTCCACGGCCAGTCCCAGGGGAATTAGCGAGGCAAGCAGAAATACCGTTTTCCAGCTGACCGCTTTATAGGCCTCTTCGATGTTCAGCACCCCTGATAAAACCATTCCCATCGCGCCCGTGAGGAGCGCCACCGACAGGCGAATATCGGTAAAAAGAACCATGTAGAGTGCAATGCTGAAAAAGATCGCCGCAGGCAGAATTTTGTGGGGCCGGAGTTGCTCTTCATGAGGATACTCTGTGGTCACCACAACAAAATCGCGATCCTTTTCAACCCGTTCCAGGGCGTACCAGGGCGTATGCACAACCAAAGTGTCACCGGCGTGAAAGGGCATATTGCGGATGTCCTCGCCCTCACGCATCGTTGTGCCGTCACGATGCAAACCGATCATTGCCAGACCGTATATCTTGCGCATCCAGACATCCCGGGCGCTTTTTCCGATCAGGCTGGAGCCCGGGGGAATAACGACCTCGGCAATACCGGACTTGGCGGCAGAGAGTGACTCGGGGAAGGTGCGCAGTTTTTTGCGCAGTTTCAGATCGTACTTCTCTACAAAGTGATCGAGATCACGAGGGTCGGCGACCATACCCAGCACCATGCCTGCCTGGAACTCGGTATCACGAGCAATGGTTCCAGGCCCGACCCGGGTTTCTTCACCGGACCGCTTGGTGGCTATAACGCGCACCCGATAGGTCGTTTCCACATCGTCCACATGCTTTCCGATCAGGTCGCTGCCGTCCTTGACAACCACTTCCCTGATGCTGTAATCCACACCGTAGACATCGTGAAAATACGCCATCGGATCCGTGCCCACCGTACTGCTTTCGCTTTTGGTCTTCGGCAATACAAATCGTCCGGCCAAGAACAAAATAGATGATCCCGGTCGCGATCAATGCCACCCCCACGGGGGTTACCGAGAACAGGCCCCAGGTCTCCATCTGCTGACCGGCGGGTAGAGCCTGATTGGATGTCAGGATCAGGTCGTTCAACAGAATCAGCGGGCTCGAACCCACCATGGTCATGGTCCCACCCAGAATGGCGGTAAAGCCCATTGGCATCAGCAAACGAGACATGGGTAGGCCGGAACGAGCGGATATGCGGGACACGACAGGCAGAAAAAGGGCGGCGGCGCCGACATTTTGCATGAATGAAGAGATAAATCCCACGGTGGCAGAAATGATCGGGATGATGCGCCATTCCGTGGTACCGCCAACCTTCAGGATGAACGCGGCCACCTTGCTCATGATCCCGGTCTTGTCGAGCCCGGCGCCGATGATCATGACGGCAATGATTGAGATCACTGCGTTGGAGGAGAACCCGTCAAACAGGTGCTTGTTATCGACCAGTCCCTGCTCCAGACCCATGAACGGCGCAAGCAAGCGTGGTCAACCCAAGCAGCACCATAATCGTAATGGCCGCGACGTCGACGCTGACGATCTCAAAGGCGAAAAGGTAGATCGTCAAAACCAGAATGGCGCTGACCCAGGCGATTTCAATCGAAGGAACCACGGTCGCCAAGAAACACGGCAAGGCTATAAATACTATTGCCGCGATCGCCTGTTTACGGGTTAACAATTCCTGGCTTTGCGATCGTTTGTTCTTCATCCGCAAGTTTGTTCATTCTTTGCACTCTTCGATAATGGTCTATTGGCCGATTCTTCAAACGGCAAGTTCCAGCACCGTATATCAGGCTGCCGACTGCTTGACTGACCCGGCTGAGAGCCGGTCTTCGACAAGTACCGACGGGACCGGGAGTCGGTCCCCACGATCAGGCATGAATTCGTCGATGAGCATTTTTGCAGCGCGGTCGTCCGGCACCGCCACCAGAAAACCATGGACTTATGATTACAGATGTAATCGACCGCGTTCAGGCCGAGTTCCCCCGTCCAGAGACGGCTTCCGTCTTTGCCCCGCCATGAATGGGAGCTTCGACCTTCGCACCCGGCCCTATGCCGGCTTCAATGACGTAGTCGAGGGGCGCGCCGGATCCTCACCCGTCGCAGATTAATGCGATACGGTGAGTTGCCGGTTTTTTGTTGAGCAAATTCTGCAGCGGAATATGAAAGTAAAAATAACATTACAAATGACGCTATTCCACCGTGACCGATTTCGCCAGATTACGCGGCTGATCTATATCTGTGCCTTTCAGTACGGCGACATGATAAGCAAGTAACTGTAACGGGATAGTAAAGATGATGGGTGCGACATGGTCGCCAGCCGAAGGGACTACAGTAACGTGCACCCGTTCCGATTGGTCGACCCCACTGTCATGGTCCGCATAGACATACAGCTCTCCGCCGCGCGCCCTCACCTCTTCGAGATTGGATTTTAACTTTTCGAGCAGTTGGTCATTGGGTGCGACGGCGACGACAGGCATGTCTTCGTCCACCAGGGCCAGTGGACCATGTTTAAGCTCGCCGGCAGGATAGGCCTCGGCATGAATGTAGGAAATCTCTTTTAGCTTGAGCGCGCCTTCCATCGCCACGGGATACTGAACGCCACGCCCCAGAAACAGCGCATGGTGCTTCTCGGTAAAGCGTTCGGCGGTTTTTCTTATTTCAAGATCGAGCGACAGAACCTCTTCCACTCGTCGCGGCAATGCGGCAAGTTGATTCACCATGGCGGTTTCCCGCTCGGGCGACAGTCGATGACGGCGCCCAAGCACCGCCACCAATAACATGAGTGCTACCAGTTGGGTGGTGAAGGCCTTGGTTGAAGCCACTCCAATCTCGGGGCCGGCCCTGGTCATGAGGTTAAGATCGGTCTCGCGCACCAGGGAACTCTCGGGCACGTTGCAGATCGCCAGGCTGGGCCCGTAGCCCCACTCCTTGGCCGCACGCAATGCCGCCAGGGTGTCGGCAGTTTCACCAGACTGGGAAATGGCCACGACGAGTGCGTCCGGTTCGGGGACGGGGTGCCTGTATCTGAATTCGCTGGCCACTTCAATACGGCACGGTATGCCAGCCAGGCCTTCAAACCAGTTACGCGCAACCAGCCCGGCATGATAACTGGTACCGCAGGCAATAATGCGCACCGACTTCACGCCGTCTAACAAGTCAGAAGCCTTGGGCCCGAATGCGGCCTCCAGGACACGACCGTCCGCGATGCGCCCCTCGAGCGTTTCGGCAATAGCCGAAGGTTGCTCGAAAATTTCTTTGAGCATGTAGTGACGATACTCGCCACGCTCCACGGCGTCGGCCGATAGTTCGCTTTCTACAACGGGGCGGTCCACTTGTTTACCGTCAGCATCGTAAATATCGACACCGTCTCGCCTGATGCTCGCTATGTCGCCCTCTTCCATGAATATGAAACGGCGAGTCACGGGCAGCAAGGCGGCCACATCCGAAGCGATGAAATTTTCACCGATGCCTAAGCCGATAACCAGCGGGCTGCCTTTGCGAACAGCAACCAGTTGATCGAGGTCTTCAGCGTCCATGACACCCAGCGCAAAGGCACCGACAAGTTCACTGGCCGTATCGCGTACGGCATCGAGCAGGGACGCGCCCGCCATCAGATGATCGTGTACGGCATGCACGATCACTTCGGTATCCGTTTCTGATCCGAAATGATGGCCCGCGCCGGATTGCGCGATGCGCAAGGAATGATGGTTTTCAACGATGCCGTTGTGGACCAACGCCACGCGCTGGCGACAGACATGGGGATGGGCATTGCGTGTGGCGGGCTCGCCGTGTGTTGCCCAACGCGTATGGGCAACACCCAGTTCTCCGTGTAGATCAGTTGAGCAGAGTCGCTCTTCCAGCTTCTGCACCTTGCCTAGAGTGCGCTCCCGCAACATTGTGCCCCCCGCATCCACTACAGCAATGCCCGCCGAGTCGTAGCCACGGTACTCAAGCCGTTTCAGGCCTTCGATCAGGATGGGAGAGAGATCTCGCTGGGCGATGCCGCCGATGATGCCACACATGATTTAACGCTCCCGAAATTCGTCTGGCGCAAGCAGACCATGGAGGTACGCTACGTACAAACCGGGTTGCCGACCCAGGTCATGCCCGGCCGCCTCATTCCTTCGGCGTCGCCTTGGTCGGGCGCCTCCAGCCTTTGAGGGTCTGCTGCTCGGCACGGCTCAACGATAGCTTGCCGTCCGGAACGTCGCGAGTGATGGTGGAACCCGCGCCGATGGTGGCGCCTTTCCCAACCGTGACCGGCGCCACGAGGGCCGAGTTTGAACCGATAAAGGCATCGTCGCCGATGCTGGTACGGTGTTTATCGGCGCCGTCGTAGTTACAGGTAATGGTACCAGCACCAATGTTCGCTCGTGCGCCAATACTGGCGTCACCGATATAACTGAGATGATTCACCTTGGCCCCGTCGGCCAGTTGCGCATTCTTGAGTTCGACGAAATTGCCAACATGGGTATGGTTGTCGAGCACTGTGCCTGGGCGTATTCGGGCAAAGGGGCCGATGCGAACACCTTCACCAACAGTGGCATCCTCCACCACGCAGTTTTCCAGCACAATGCTTCCACTGCCAATGGTGCAGTTCCGCAATACCGAGTTGGCGCTCACTTGCACACGATCTCCCAGGGTCACCTCGCCTTCTATGATCACATTGTTGTCGATGGTGACGTCCTGTCCCGCCGTCAAGCCGCCCCGCAAGTCGAATCGAGCAGGATCCATGATCGTGACGCCGTCCAGCATAAGCCGCAGCACCTGGCGTTGCTGGAATACGCGCTCCACCTCGGCAAGCTGTGCGCGGTCGTTAATCCCGGCGACATCCCAGAGATCGACGGGGTGGACGGTGGAAATAATCAGGCCTTCGTGAACCGCCGCGGCGATGACGTCGGTGAGATAGTATTCGCCCTGAGCGTTGTCCTTGGAAAGGCCGCGCAGCCAGCGATGAAGTTGACGACCCTCCGCCACCATGATGCCGGTGTTGATTTCGCGGATACGCCGCTCTTCTACTGTCGCATCCTTGTGCTCGACAATGCGAAACACGTTGCCTTCGGCATCGCGCAAGATGCGCCCGTAACCGGCGGCATCCGGCATTTCCGCGGTCAGCAGGCCAATGGTGCCGGCACTGGCGACAGATACCAGGTGGCGAAGGGTGTCTGTCGACAACAACGGGACATCGCCGTAGAGCACCAATACCAAATCCGCCTCGGCCATCGCGTCCATGGCCTGTAATACGGCGTGTCCGGTGCCCAGCTGTTCTTCCTGCAGCACCCAGGACACGCTTGGCTCGGCGATGGCATCGATGACCGTTTCACCGCCATGACCGTATACCACGGCGATCCGATCGGCATCGAGTTGTAGTGCCTTATCGACGACATGGCGCAGCAGCGGCCGTCCACCGAGCGGGTGCAACACCTTTGGAAGGCCGGATTTCATGCGGGTTCCCTGCCCCGCAGCCAGCACGATGACGCCAAGTTTCATGGTGTTTCCATTTCCAAGAGTTTCAAAGTTTGCGAGATCGGCAAGCAATCCAACTAGTGTCGGGTGGCCGGCTTGATCGAATGGATTCCCGACGATTTGGCATCGTCCGGCGTTGCGTCGCGAACCTCCAGAATACTGATATTGACGTTGATGGTTTTACCGGCCATCGGATGATTGCCATCCACAGTCAGTTTATCGCCTTCGATGTCCGTCACGTAGAAAGTACGGGCCTCGCCCTCATCATTACGCATCTCGACCTCCGCGCCCAAACGGCGAAATTCCGGTGGGACATTGGCCACGTTGTCGGTAAATGTCAGGTCGGGGTCATGATCGCCGAACGCCTGTTCGGGCGGCACGGTGACCTCAACCTTTTCTCCGGCGACTTTGCCACGGATGGCTTCATCAACGCCGCCCACCAGTTCGGTGTCTCCGCCATAAACATAGGACACCGGCAAGTCGCTCTGCTCGAGGACATTCCCGTGCTCGTCGGTGATGGAATAGGTGAGGGACACAAATTTGCCGTTGTCGATACGATCTGAAGCCATGTCTGCGTTGGTTTCCAATAGCCTGGTTGAGGAATAACTGGGTAGTCTAACAAAAGAAAAGGCAGGGTCAGACCCTGCCTTTTAAACTCGCATATAAGGGACGAAGGTAAATCAGCCGCGCTTGTTCTTGAGTTTGCGCAGATTCTCGATGGCCCGCAGTTGTGCCGCAGCCTCTGCATAGGCCGCCTGCGCCTTTGCGTATTCGAAATCCGCGGTTTGATCCCGCATCGCCTCTTCGGCGCGGGTCTTCGCCTCGAGCGCCGCCGCCTCGTCAAGATCGGCGGCACGGACAGCCGTGTCGGCCAGTACCGTTACCATGTGAGGTTGGACCTCGAGAATGCCGCCACTGACGAAGAAGTGAAGCAATTCCTTGCCGCCGCCTTCGTCGACACGAATCTCGCCGGGTTTCAGGCGCGTGACCATCTGGGTGTGGCGCGGTGCAATACCGACCTCACCCATCTCGGCGGGCGCATAGACCATGGTCGCAGTGCCGCTGTGAATCTGGCCCTCGGCGCTCACGATATCGACGTGAATATTCATCGCCATGCTTCAGTCTCCCCCCAAGGGATCAATCAGGCAGCCTTTCCGGTTTTCGCAACCACCTCATCGATGCCGCCACACATGTAGAAGTCCTGCTCCGGAATATGGTCGTACTCACCACCGAGTATCGCCTTGAAGCTCGTGATGGTGTCTTTCAGCGATACATACTTGCCGGGAGCACCGGTGAAAACTTCAGCAACGAAGAAAGGCTGAGACAAAAAGCGCTGCATCTTACGGGCACGGGACACCGTCAATTTATCCTCTTCGGACAGTTCGTCCATGCCGAGAATTGCGATGATGTCCTTGAGCTCGTTGTATCTCTGCAGCACACCCTGTACGCCACGGGCCACGTCGTAGTGTTCCTGTCCGACGACGTTCGGATCAAGGATACGAGAGGTCGAATCCAGCGGGTCCACCGCCGGATAGATGCCGAGTTCCGCGATCTGACGTGACAGCACCAGGGTGGCGTCCAGGTGAGCAAAGGTCGTGGCCGGCGAGGGGTCGGTGAGGTCGTCGGCGGGGACGTACACCGCCTGGAAGGAGGTAATGGAACCGGTCTTGGTGGAGGTAATGCGCTCCTGCAAGACGCCCATCTCTTCCGCCAGTGTCGGCTGATAACCCACGGCCGAGGGCATACGACCGAGCAGTGCCGATACCTCGGTACCCGCCAGCGTATAACGATAAATGTTATCGACAAAGAGCAAAACATCGCGGCCGTCGTCGCGGAAATACTCGGCCATGGTCAGGCCGGTCAATGCAACACGCAGGCGGTTGCCGGGCGGCTCGTTCATCTGACCGTAGACCAGCGCCACCTTGTCGAGAACGCCGCCTTCCTGCATCTCGTGGTAGAAGTCGTTACCTTCACGTGTACGCTCGCCCACACCGGCGAACACCGAGAAACCGGAGTGTTCAACGGCGATGTTACGGATGAGTTCCATCAGGGTTACGGTCTTGCCGACGCCCGCGCCCCCGAAAAGGCCGACCTTGCCGCCCTTCTGCGATCGGCATGATGAGGTCGATGACCTTGATGCCGGTTTCGAGGATTTCAGTCGTGGTCGCCTGATCTTCCAGCTTCGGCGCCACCCGGTGAATCGGGTAAAGGGTATCAGCCTCGACTTCGCCTTTACGGTCAATCGGCGTACCAAGCACATCCATGATGCGGCCAAGGGTCGCTGGTACCAACAGGCACCTGTATTGCATCTCCGGTGTTCACTACCTCGACCCCGCGCTTGAGGCCGTCCGTAGAGCCCATGGCGATGCAGCGGGCGATACCGTCACCCAGCTGCTGCTGGACTTCGAGGGTGAGGCCTGCGGAATCGATCTTGAGTGCATCGTAGACCTTCGGCATCAGCTCGCGTGGAAACTGCACGTCCACCACGGCCCCGATGATTTGCACTACCTTTCCTGAGCTCATTTACGAATCCTCTCAATTTCAAATTCTGCAGGCCGGGCTGATTGCCGGCCTGGGAAAATCTATACTGCGGCAGCACCACTGACGATCTCGGAAATCTCCTGAGTAATCGCCGCCTGTCGCGCCTTGTTGTAGATCAACTGCAGTTCGTTGATCAGGTCGCCTGCATTGTCCGACGCGGCCTTCATGGCAACCATTCGCGCCGACTGTTCACAGGCGGCATTCTCGGTCACTCCCTGGTACACCAGGGACTCCACGTAACGCACCATCAGGCCGTCGAGCACATCCTTGGAGTCGGGCTCGTAGATGTAATCCCAGTGGTGCTGAAGCCGATCTTCCGGCTCTTCCGCCGTGATCGGCACCAGCTGGGTCAGGGTCGGGTCCTGGGTCATGGTGTTGACGAAGATATTATTCGCCAGGTAAATGCGGTCAATTTCGCCATCCGCATAACCGTCGAGCATGACCTTGATGGTACCGATCAGGTCCTCCAGGTGAGGCGCGTCACCGATATGGGTGGTCTGCGCCAGGATATCGCCGCCAAAACGCTTGAAGAAACTCTGCGCCTTGGTTCCGATGGTGCAAAAAGTAACCTCAGTGCCCGCCTTTTGATGGGCTGGTGATCTCCTGCAGCAAGTTGCGGAACAGGTTGCTGTTCAGGCCACCGCAGAGTCCGCGATCGGACGAAACAATGATGTAGCCGACACGCTTGACTTCGCGCTCCTGGTATAAGGATGCTTATACTCGGGATGGGCGTGGAACAGATGCGCGATCACGCGCATCATCTTCTCGGCATAGGGTCGGCTCGCCTGCATACGCTCCTGGGCCTTCCGCATCTTCGATGCCGCTACCATTTCCATCGCCTTGGTGATCTTTTGCGTATTCTTGATCGAGGCGATCTGGGTGCGGATGTCTTTCGCGCCTGCCATGCTTTAGTTCCTTACGTCAGTCCGCCGGATTACCAGGTATGGTTTGCCTTGAAATCCTTCAGGGCGTCATGGAGCGCGTTGGCGACTTCGTCGTTGTAGTCCGCCTTGTCGTTGATCTGATCCATCAACGCGCTCTGGCTGGCATCCATGTAGTCATGGAGTGCTGACTCGAAATCAACGACCTTCGCGATTTTCGACATCGTCGATATAGCCTTCGTTGGCCGCGAACAGCGATACCGCCATCTGCGCCACCGACAAAGGTGCATACTGCTTCTGCTTCATCAACTCGGTCACGCGGGCACCGCGCTCGAGCTGCTTGCGGGTGGCCTCGTCGAGGTCGGAGGCAAACTGCGAGAATGCCGCCAACTCACGATACTGGGCCAGGGCCAGACGAACGCCGCCACCCAGTTTCTTGATGATCTTGGTCTGAGCGGCACCGCCCACACGCGACACCGAAAGACCGGCGTTGATGGCCGGGCGGATGTCCGCGTTGAACAGGCTGGACTCCAGGAAGATCTGGCCGTCAGTGATGGAAATGACGTTGGTGGGAACGAATGCCGATACGTCACCCGCCTGGGTTTCGATGATGGGCATTGCCGTCAAGGACCCGGTCTTTCCCTTCACTTCGCCGTTGGTCATCTCCTCCACGTAATCCGCGTTGACGCGGGCCGCGCGCTCGAGCAGGCGGGAGTGGAGATAGAAGACGTCGCCTGGGTAGGCCTCGCGACCCGGCGGACGACGCAGCAGCAGGGAGACCTGACGATAGGCCCAGGCCTGCTTGGTGAGGTCGTCGTAGATGATCAGGGCATCTTCACCACGGTCGCGGAAATATTCGCCCATGGTGCAGCCCGCGTAAGGCGCGAGGAACTGCATGGCCGCCGAATCGGCAGCGGGCGCGGCGACGATGACTGTGTGATCCATGGCGCCGTGCTCTTCGAGCTTGCGGACCAGCCCGGCGATGGAGGAGTTCTTCTGACCCACCGCCACGTAGATGCACTTTATGCCGGTGCCTTTCTGGTTGATGATGGCATCGATGGCGATGGCCGTCTTACCGGTCTGACGGTCGCCGATGATCAGCTCGCGCTGACCGCGGCCGACGGGCACCATGGCATCGATGGCCTTGAGTCCGGTCTGTACCGGCTGATCCACCGATTTACGCGTGATAACACCGGGCGCCACCTTCTCCAGAGGCGAGGTGGCATCGGGATTGATCGGCCCTTTGCCGTCCATGGGGTTACCCAGGGAGTCGACGACGCGGCCCAGCAATTGCGGCCCGACCGGCACTTCGAGAACGCGGCCGGTGCACTTGACCCAGTCGCCCTCGGTGAGGTGCTTGTATTCGCCGAGAACAACGGCGCCGACAGAGTCGCGCTCGAGGTTCAGCGCCAGCCCGTAGGTGTTGCCGGGAAATTCGAGCATCTCGTAGGACATGACGTCCGCAAGACCGTGAATACGCACGATGCCGTCGGTCAGGCTGACGATAGTGCCTTCGGTGTGAGCTTCCGTCTTGAGTTCGAATTTCTCGATTCGGCTCTTGATCAGCTCGCTGATTTCGGATGGATTGAGTTGCATATCGGCTTCTCGCTTAGATTCCTAATTCTTTCGCCAGCTGCTGGAGCTGCCCCTGCACCGAACCGTCGATCACCACGTCACCGGCGCGGATGCGAACGCCACCGATGATCTCCGGGTCTTCATGGCTGGAAATGATCACTTCGCGGCCGAGGCGCGCCTGCAGGACCTGAGCCAGCGCCTGGGTTTGCTCCTCGGTAACGGGAAAGGCGCTCGCGACTTCGACCTCGAGTGTGCCTTCACTCTGTTTCTTGAGAGCCTCGAAGACCCCTGCGATTTCCGGCAGTACATCCAGTCGGCCGTTGTCCACCAGCAAGCGGATAAAGTTCGCGCCTTCCGTGCTCAACCGGCCTTCGCCGATGTCGAGCATGAGGCTCTCGAGCTGTTCCTGGGTTAGCTGGGGGTCCATGGCGATACCGGTCATCGCCGGATCCCGCATCACCGCCGCATAGAACGCCAGCAGTTCGGACCAGTCATCCATGGACGACTTCTCAGTGGCCAGCTTGTAGACGGCTTCGGCGTACGGCCGTGCGATAGTGGTTGCTTCCTGAGCCATAACCGTTCGCCCTAGATCTGCTTGGCAACGCCGTCGAGAATCTCGCGGTGCGCCTCGGCATTGATCTCGCGCCGCAGAATTTTCTCAGCGCCGGCTACGGCAAGCTCGGAGACCTTCTCACGCAGCGCCTCACGGGCGCGATTCGCTTCCTGATCGATTTCCGCTCGCGCGGCGGCGAGAATGCGCTCGCCCTCACCCCGGGCGTCGCCCTTGGCTTCATCGATTATTTCGCTGGCACGCTTCTGGGCCATGCCAACGATTTCCGCGGCTTCGACCTTGGCTTCGCGCATTGCTTCGGCGGACCGTTTCTTGGCGAGCTCCTGTTCGTGCTGTCCACGCTCGGCGGCCGCCAGGCCATCGGCGATCGTGCCCTTGCGGGCGTCCAGCGCAGCGATAATGGGTGTCCACACATACTTCTTGGTGAACCATACGAACAGCACGAAAGCAAGCAGCTGTCCGATAAGGGTCAGATTGATATTCATCCTGGTTCCCCGTTACTCAACGACTCGGCAAACAGATCGTGGTGTCGGATCCTTTCAAGGATTCCGTTACCCGGCCACCGCGAAGAGCACGTACATGGCAAGACCGACGGCGATCATGGGTACCGCGTCAACGAGGCCCATTACGATGAAAAACTGGGTACGCAGCATGGGGATTAGTTCCGGCTGGCGAGCAGCACCTTCGAGAAATCGACCACCGAGAACGCCGATACCGACAGCGGCACCCAGTGAAGCCAGACCCATCATCAGGGCGCCGGCAATGTAAAGCAGTGCTTGTTCCATGACTATCTCCCAAGTTTGATCAATACAAAATTCAAAGAATCAGTGGTGTTCCTGATGCGCCATGTCCAGGTAGACGATGGTCAGCGTCATAAATATGAATGCCTGCAGCGTGATGATCAGGATATGGAAGATTGCCCAACCCAGCTGCAGGACCCCCCCCACCAGACCGAGGGCGAGACCCCCGCTGAACATCAACGCGATCAGGATAAAAATCATTTCACCGGCATACATGTTGCCGAAAAGACGCAAGGCGAGTGAAACCGGCTTGGCAAAGAGCGATACGCCCTCGAGCAACAGGTTGACCGGAATAAACAGCGCCTGAACGATCTTGTTTTCAGACTGGAACGGCATCATTGTCAGTTCACCGGCGAAACCGCTCACACCCTTGACCTTGATGGTGTAATAAATCATCAGGATGAAAACGCCGATGGCCATGCCGAAGGTGGCATTGGGATCGGTGGTGGGTACCACCTTCCAGTAAACGTGGTGGGGATCGGCGCCAAAAAGCAGATGCGCGCCGTTGCCGACGAGCCAGGGCAACACATCCACCGGGACCAGATCCATCAGGTTCATGAGGAAAATCCAGACGAAGATGGTGAGCGCCAGGGGCGCAACCAGATCGTTCTTCCCCGAAAAGGATCCTCTGACACTGGTGTCGATGAATTCGACGATCCATTCGACAAAATTCTGCAGCGGCCCCGGGACGCCGGCGGTCGCACCTTTTGCGGCTCGGATGAAGAGCCAGACAAAGAAGGCGCCCAGGGCGAGAGACCAAAACATCGTGTCGACGTGGATGGCCCAAAAGCCCATATCTTTGGCTTCTTCAGCAGTTTGGGCAAGGCCCCAGGTACCGTCGGCTTGACGGCCGAAGGTCAGGTTGGTGAGGTGATGCTTGATGTACTCACCGGATGTCATGGTGTCGGCAGACATGATCAACCTTTTTCAGGTGTCCCCGGCCTGAACGCGGCCACTGCCGCCGGGACCAGGTGGACAACTATAAAACATACAAACAGGGCGACCGGACTTAGCGGTTCGACCCATAAAAACGTGCCGAGAAAGGCAATCGCAATGATCGCCATCTTCAATAGCTCGGCGCCGTAAAAACGCGAAACCAGTTTGCCGGTGTGCTGCGCGCCATAGGGGCGAAACACCCAGAAGGCGAATATCCCGTTAGCTATGGCGGCAATCAGACCACCAATGAGGCCGGAAATGCCTTCAACCGGTCCCAGCAACCTAAAGCCTGCCGCCAGCAATAATGCCATAACCAATTGACTGGCCAGAATTTTTTTAACGAAACGCCGGTCCAGATCGCGCATCGTCCCCTATCCGGCCTGTCAACGGTCCGACTGACCGTAGCAAGCGCGCGCAGTATAAGGGGTGGCTGACATAAGGTCAAACGATGGACGAATAAAATTTGTGCACCTGCGAAAAAGCTTCATTTTATGTGTTCGAGGATACCGTCGAGCTCGTCATTGCTGTTGTACGCGATCACCAATTGACCTTTGCCCCGGGCGCCCTGCTTGATGTGGACACGGGCACCCAACTTCTCGGTGAGGTCCTGTTCCAGGCGCTTTACATTGGGATCGGTGGTCGGCGGCGCGGGAGCGTTTTTGGCAGCATCCTCTTCACCCTGCAGGCGGCGGACCAGACGCTCGGTTTCCCGCACCGACAGTCCTTGCTGGACCACCTTGCGCGCGGCATTGGATTGCACAGCATCGCTCAGTCCGAGCAAGGCCCGCGCATGGCCCATTTCCAGCGATCGCTGCTCCACCAGGTTCTTGACGTCCTCGTTGAGGTCCAGCAAACGCAGCAGGTTGGTGACCGTGGTGCGCGATTTTCCCACGGCACGGGCGATTTCCTGGTGCGTCAGTCCGAATTCGCCCAGCAAACGGTGCAGTGCACCGGCCTCCTCGAGCGGGTTCAGGTCATCGCGCTGAATGTTCTCGATGAGCCCCACCGCCATGGCGGTTTTGTCATCGACGTCCCGCACCACGGCGGGAATATCGTGCAGCCCGGCCAACTGGGCCGCGCGCCAACGACGTTCACCGGCGATAATTTCAAACTGATTGTCTTTGAGAGGCCTGACGACGATGGGCTGGACGACCCCTTGCACGGAAATGGAATCGGCCAGCTCCTGCAACTTGTCAGGATCGAAATTGCGCCGCGGTTGAAAGCGGCCGCGTTGAATCTGCTCTATGCCGATCTGGTTGACGGCGCCCTGTGGCACCTCAGCCGGGGCATTGGCTTCCGGGGTGTCGGTGTTGTTGGTTTCGCCCCCGAGAAGGGCGTCAAGTCCGCGTCCAAGTCCTCTGCGTTTGGCTGCCATGGGAGTGTTCAGGATCCGCTAGTTGCTGCAGGCTGACGCTTTTCCAGGCGCCGCAGAAGTTCAGAGGCCAGCGCCAGATAAGCTATGGCGCCACGAGACGCCCTATCATAGCGCAAAACCGGCAGCCCATGACTGGGCGCCTCGGCCACCCGGACGTTGCGCGGCACAATGGTGCGAAACACCTGCTCGCCGAAATGGGAAATAAGCTGGGCCGACACCTCGTTGGCCAGATTATTGCGTGGATCATGCATGGTCCGCAGGATGCCCAGAATGCTGATTTTCGGGTTACGCGCGACACGCACCTGGTCGATGGTGGAGGCCAGCGCCGACAATCCCTCGAGGGCGTAATACTCGGTCTGGATCGGTATCACCACGCCCTCGGCAGCCACCATCGCGTTGACGGTCAGCATGTTCAGCGATGGCGGACAATCGATAATGATGTAGTCATATTCATCGCGGATACCGCTCAGCGCCAGGTTCAGCCGCTTGTCCTTCATCGGCAGACCCATGAGACCGACTTCGGCCGCCGTCAGATCACCGTTGGCGGGCAAAACATCAAGGTTCGCCTCTTTCGAGTGTACCGCCGTTTCGCGAATTTGCTTTTCGCCCAGCAGGACGTCGCAGGTGGTGCTTTTTAAACCGTGCTTATCAACTCCGCACCCCATGGTAGCGTTACCTTGAGGGTCCAGGTCCACCAGTAAAATGCGCTTTCCCAAGGCCGCCAACGAGGCACCGAGGTTGACCGCCGTGGTGGTCTTTCCCACGCCGCCCTTCTGGTTGGCTACCGCGATGATCATGCCCATGGTCAATACACTCGTTGGTGTGGCAAAAGGTTACTATTTCTCTCGTCTCGGCC
This sequence comes from uncultured Gammaproteobacteria bacterium, assembly GCA_963820915.1. GTDB lineage: Bacteria > Pseudomonadota > Gammaproteobacteria > Chromatiales > Chromatiaceae > CAWGBV01. Next base: position 21,007 of record CAWGBV010000003.1, read on the forward strand.
CTGCATGCAGGGCCGAGACGAAAACAGAGTCGATGAAAGCATCGCCTTAATCTGCGGAAGCCTACCCTAATTTTTCGGCCTGAAGAACCACGACATGTCGCTCGTCCGGAACGGCGGACACCAAAACCCTGGTTTCGGCTGCCACGCCGTCCGGTAGTTGGGCCAGCTCCTCGTCGGGACGGCGCCCCTTCATGGCCACCAGGCGACCGCCCGGAACGATGAGATGGCCGGCCATGCGCCAAAAATCGGCCAAAGAGGAAAAGGCCCGTGACACCACCGTATCAAATCCCTGCTGGGGCCTGAATGCTTCCACCCGTGAATGCACGACCTCCAGGTTTGAGAGCCCGAGTTCGAGGATCACCTGGTTGAGAAAGCGCGTCTTCTTGCTGTTGGAGTCCACCAGAACGAATTGCCAATCCCCGCGCATCACCCCCAGAGGGATGCCGGGCAAACCGGCGCCACTGCCGATATCAGCGATCCGGGGCCCCCGAATCGAGGCGGCGATACTCAGGCTGTCGACCAGATGACGGGAAACCAGTTCACGCTCATCACGCACCGCCGTGAGATTGAAAACCCGATTCCATTTACGCAGCAGATGCAGATAGGCGATCAACGGGTCGACCCGATCCTCTTCGAGGCTCAGCCCAAGCTGACGACACCCTTCGTCCAACTGTTTTCGCCAAAGATCTTCCAAGCCCATCTCTTCCGCCTTCCCCTGCCTTAGACTCAGGCGCACTCAAATCCGATTTCGACCGGCACCGCCCTCTCAACCCGCCATCCGCCCCATCATCAGACTCAATGGCCAACAGACCGGTTTCGAGGAATCATCGCCCCAGGCAGCCTGCAGTTCCGCGAGACAGGCGAACAAGGATAGCGGGTAGCTCGGCCTGAACCGCCGGTAATCGGCCGATTGGCTCGAAAAGTGGTCCTTGAACCCTGCCGGGGTTGTCACTGGCTAACTCGCATTCCGGCGCCGGCGACCCGGCAGTATCGGATAGGTCAACGTCGACTCAGGGATCCCATGATGCCGCGTACGATGGATCGCCCGATCTGCGTACCGATGGTCCGCACCATGGATTTGAAGAACGCCTCGCTGGTGCTTTGACGGCGAGAACCGCCGGCCTTCTTCGCCTTCTCGGCCTCCTTGCGCCTGGCCTCTTCCTCGGCGACCTGTTCACGCTGTTTCGCCAGTGCTTCTTCCCGTTTCTGCAGCAGCTCATAGGCCGATTCACGATCCAGCGCCTGATCGTAGCGACCCTTGAGCGGCGACCGCTCGAAGATCTGCTGGCGTTCATCTGCCGTCAACGGGCCGATACGCGAACGCGGCGGGGCCATCAGGCACCATTCGACGATGGTGGGGCGTCCCTTGGCGTCGAGCGTCGAGACCAGGGCCTCGCCCACGCCCAACTCGGTGATCATGACCTCGGTGTCGATCGCCGGATTCTGGCGAAAGGTTTCGGCCGCCGTCTTCACCGCCTTCCTGTCCCTTGGCGTAAAGGCCCGCAAGGCATGTTGAACACGGCTGCCCAGTTGTCCGAGCACCTCGTCCGGCACATCGGTGGGATACTGGCTGACGAAAAAGACGCCAACGCCCTTGGACCGAATCAATCGCACCACCTGCGTGATTCTCTCAAGCAGGGCCTTGGGCGCGTAATCGAACAACAAGTGGGCCTCGTCGAAGAAGAACACCAGCTTGGGCAATGGCTGATCACCCCGCTCGGGAAGCTCTTCCATCAGTTCCGACAGCAGCCAGAGAAGGAAGGTGGCGTAGATGCGCGGGTTGGCATAAAGGGTGGTGGCGTCCAGCAGGCTGATCACGCCCCGGCCGGAAAAATCCAGCTGCATCAGGTCCTGGATATCCAGTGCCGGTTCGCCAAAAAATTCTTCGCCGCCCTGTTCCTGCAACACCAGCAAGCGTCGCTGGATGGCGGCCACCGTCTGGGGTGCAATATTGCCGTATTCCTTGCTCAGTTCGCTGCGGTTTTCCGCCATCCAGTTGAGCATGGCCCGCAGGTCCTTGATGTCGAGCAACAACAGGCCATCGTCATCGGCGATGGTGAAGGCTACGTGGAGGACGCCTCCCTGTGTCTCGTTGAGCTCAAGCAGATTTGCCAGTAACACCGGACCCATTTCGGTCACGGTGGTACGAACCGCATGGCCCTTCTTTCCGTAAACATCCCAGAAAAGGACGGGGTTCCCTTCGAAGACATGGTCGGTGATGCCGATCTTTTCCAGCCGTTCACTGACCTTCGGGTGCTCTTTACCCGGCCGGGCGATGCCCGACAGATCGCCTTTGACGTCGGCGGTAAACACCGGCACGCCAAGACGGGAAAAGGTCTCGGCAAGCACCTGCAGGGTGATGGTCTTTCCGGTTCCCGTCGCACCGGTGATGAGGCCATGGCGGTTGGCCATGCCGGCGTCGAATAGAATCTGCTTACCGGCGGCGTTGCCGCCCACTAGAAGATACTGGCGATCGGACATAGTCGGATATGATTGATGGCTGATGGCGGGAATGCATCATATCAACCCACTCCGCCGACACCCAAACCGCTCCGCTACAGGTCAGCGGCAAAACTCCACACTCAGGCGCTTTCCTCGAGGTCATCGACACCCGTCAGGCGCAATTCTTTCATCTTGCGCGTCAGCGTGTTTCTGCCCCAGCCGAGCAGCTTTGCCGCTTCCTGCTTCATGCCGCCGGTGTGTGCCAGCGCCGCCTCGATCATCACGATTTCAAAGGCCGGCAGCGCATCGTCCAGCAATGGCGCGCCGCCGGTCCCCAGCCGCTGATCCGCCCAGGCGCGCAACGCGGTACGCCAGTCGCCGCCCACCGGAGCCAATGCCGACTCGGCCGCGTCTTTCCGAACATCGGGGGGCAGATCCTCCACATGAATCTCCGATCCAGACGCCATCACGGTCAACCAGCGTGCCGTGTTCTCCAGTTGACGTACGTTGCCCGGCCAGGAATAGCCGGACAGAACCGCCTCGACTTCGGGCCGAATGGTCTTCACGTCCGTACCCAGTTCCGTCGATGCCAGATTCAGAAAATGCCGAATGAGCAGCGGGATGTCCTCTGCCCTTTCACGCAATGCAGGCAGACGGACCCGGATGACGTTGAGTCGGTGAAACAGATCTTCCCGGAACTTTTTTTCCTGTACCAGGTGTTCGAGATTCTGATGGGTCGCCGCGATGACTCGAACGTCCGCCCTCACCGGCTCACGACCACCGACGCGATAGAACTCGCCGTCGGCGAGTACCCGCAACAGCCGCGTTTGCAGGTCCATTGGCATATCGCCGATCTCATCGAGAAACAGCGTGCCACCGTTGGCCTGTTCGAAGCGCCCGTAGCGCCGTTCGGTGGCACCGGTAAAGGCCCCCCGCTCGTGGCCGAACAGTTCCGACTCGAGGAGATCACGGGGAATGGCCGCCATGTTCAGTGCGATAAAGGGTTTGGCGGACCTCGGACTATGGCGGTGCAATGCCTTGGCCACCAGTTCCTTGCCGCTGCCCGATTCACCGTTGATCAGTACCGTGATATTGGAGCGCGCCAGCCGCCCGATGGCGCGAAACACCTCCTGCATGGCAGGCGCCTCGCCGATTATCTCGGGCGTGTCGCCGCCCACTCGCCCGTCGTCACTCTGCTCGGCAGCCCCATGTCGCAACGCCCGCGTTACCTGTGCCACCGCCTCTTCGATGTCGAAGGGTTTCGGCAGATACTCGAAGGCACCGCTATCGTAGGCGGCCACCGCGCTGTCGAGATCGGAATGCGCCGTCATGATGATGACCGGAATCTCCGGACAATCCTCGCGCAAGCGCTGGAGCAGAACGATGCCGTCGGTGCCGGGCATACGGATATCAGACAGTACCGCGTCGGGTTTGCTGTGGCGCAGCGCGTCGAGCATGGCGTCCGCGCTTTCGAAACTGCGCACCGCCATGCCGGCCTTACCCAGCGCCTTTTCGAGAACCCAGCGTATGGATCGATCGTCATCCACGATCCAGACATCATTAGCCTTTGTCATGCCGCTTTCTCCAAGGGCACCAGAACCGTAAAAACGGTTTCACCCGGCCGACTGGTGCATTCAATAAGTCCATCATGTCTCTGGATCAGCGACTGGGCGATGGAGAGACCGAGTCCGACGCCGCCTTCCGTCCCTGAAACCAGCGGGTAAAACAGTCGGTCGATCAATGCCGGGGGCACGCCAGGGCCGTTGTCGATCACATCCACCCGGGCCACCAGCCGATGGCGTTGATTACCAATGGTGTAATGCCGCTGGACGCGACTGCGAAGGGTGATGCGGCCTCGATTGTTCATCGCCCGGGCCGCGTTGCGCGCCAGATTCAGCAGCGCCTGAATCAGTTGATCGCTGTCGCCGCGCAACTCCGGAATGCTGGGATCGTAGTCGCGCACGACCTCAAGTTCACTGCCCGCCTCGGCCTGTACCAGGTGGCGAACACGCTCAAGAACATTGTGGATGTTCACTGCGCCCAACTCAGGCCGCTTGTTGGGACCCAACATGCGATCCACCAGGTCCTGCAGGCGATCCGCCTCGCTGATGATCACGCTTGTGTACTCGAGAAGCTCTGGATCAGGTAATTCTCCGGCCAGTAACTGGGCCGCGCCACGCAATCCGCCCAGCGGGTTTTTGATCTCGTGGGCCAAACCCCGGACCAGATCCCGGGTTGCATTGTGTTGCTGCACCAGTTGTTCCTCGCGAAAAATTCGAAGCTGGCGATCTACCTGTTGCAGCTCGACCAAAAGGGCACCCGGAGGATCACGCAACGGCACCACCGTACAATCCACGGTCACCTCACCACCGGACAGATCCAGCGTCACTTCCCGCTCGGTGACAGGGTTGCCCGAGTCACGGGCCTCTTCGAGATGAAGCGAAGCGGCGCGTTCAGGGCAGGAAAACAACTCCCCCACCGTGCGATTCAGATACTGGCGCGCGCTGCCGCCAAACAGCATCTCGCCCGCGGGGTTGATATAGGAGAGGCGAAGATCCGCATCGAACAACAGCACGGCGCTGCTGAGATTGTCGATAATCGAATGCTCAAATGTTGCCGGCTTGATGGTCGGACCGTTCATCGTTTGTGGATAGAAGCAAGATACGGACCAGCTGAAGTTTTAGCGCCATCAAGGGCGCCAAGGCCATCTTGGGGCGTATCCCTCAGAGATTCATGATAGGTCGCGCACCAACATGGTGCAATCGAGATTGGGGAGACTCAGCCCCGCGGCGCGACAGGCAAAGGCGCGGGAGTTGGCCGCAGCACCGTAGCTCGGTGCAAATGAAAAGGGACAGATTCAGAGGCATCGACCTGGGAACCATCGGCACTCAGGATCTTGATCTGAATGTTATGGGTTCCGCGCTCCACCCCGGAAAGCGCAACCTGGGTGGTGGTTAGCTGATCAAACACCGAGCGCCCATCAACCAATACCGCCATCCGGTGTCCTTCCTGCAACGGGGGCTCCAGGGCCACCTGAAGCTCCACCCTGCCGTTATTGTCGCGGACCGTATCGTTTTTGGCGGGCTTGAGAATCTCGACCCTGGTATAGGGCTTGATGTCTCCGGACTCCGCCGAAGCCTCTCCCGAGGCGTCTGTCTCCACCAGCGCCGAGGGCAGCTGCCTTGGCTTGTAAGTGCTGGACGGCGGCAGCTTGATCTTTTCTGCACCGTCCGACGGCGGTCGGTCGCCAAACTGGACAACCCCCTCCTCATCCACCCATCGGTAGATGTCAGCGGTCGCATTCATTGCGAAAGCGGCCAGCAGCAAAACACTGAGACGAACCATTCGCATAGCCTAGGCGTTCAGTCGAAAGGTGACAACAAAAAAAGCCCGCGACCGGGGTCGCGGGCCTCTGCTGCTGCCTGTCAGGAACGAATTACAGGCTGTAGTACATGTCGAATTCCACCGGGTGGGTCGTCATCCGCACACGGGTCACTTCATCCATCTTCAACTCGATGAAGCCGTCGATCAGGTCGTCGGTAAACACCCCGCCGCGGGTCAGGAATTCACGATCCGCGTCCAGCGCCTCAAGCGCCTGATCGAGTGAGTGACAGACCGTCGGGATGTTCAGGGCCTCTTCCTTGGGCAGGTCATACAGGTCCTTGTCCATGGCGTCGCCCGGATGGATCTTGTTCTGAATGCCGTCAAGGCCGGCCATCATCATGGCCGCGAACGCCAGGTAAGGGTTGGCGGTGGGATCGGGAAAACGCACCTCGATACGACGCGCCTTGGGGCTGGCCACCCAGGGAATACGAATGGACGCAGAACGGTTACGGGCCGAGTAGGCCAGCATTACCGGCGCTTCGAAGCCCGGAACAAGACGCTTGTAGGAGTTGGTCGATGCGTTGGTGAACGCATTGAGCGCACGGGCGTGCTTGATGATGCCGCCGATGTAGTAAAGCGCCGTCTCTGACAGGCCGCCGTAGAGATTTCCGGCGAATATGTTGTCGCCGTCTTTCGCGAGCGACATATGCACATGCATGCCGGAACCGTTGTCACCCACCAGCGGCTTGGGCATGAAGGTTGCCGTCTTGCCGTAGGCGTGGGCGACATTCCAGATGGCGTATTTCATGATCTGGTTGTGGTCGGCACGCTTGACCAGTGTCTGAAACATGGTGCCGATTTCGCACTGTCCGGAAGTCGCCACTTCGTGGTGATGAACCTCGACCGTTACGCCCATCTCTTCCATCGCCAGACACATGGCGGCACGGATGTCGTTCAGTGAATCCACCGGCGGAACGGGAAAATAGCCGCCCTTTACCGTGGGCCGGTGGCCCATGTTGCCATCGGAATAGACCCGCTCGGAGTTCCAGTCGGCCTCTTCCGAATCCACCTTATAGAAGGCACCGGACATGTCGGCGCCCCAGCGGACGTCGTCGAGGATGAAGAACTCCGGCTCGGGACCGAAATATGCGGTATCAGCGACACCGGTAGACTGCAGGTAGGCCTCGGCACGCTTGGCCACAGAGCGGGGATCGCGCTCATAGCCTTCCATGGTGGAAGGCTCGAGAATGTCACAGCGAAGGATCAGCGAGGCCTCGTCGCTGAAGGGATCCAGTACCGCGGTATCCGGCTCGGGCATCAGCACCATGTCCGATTCCTGAATGCCCTTCCAGCCGGCGATCGACGAACCGTCGAACATCTTGCCTTCCTCGAACATATCCTCGTCGATCTGGTGCGAGGGCATCGAGACATGCTGCTCCTTGCCGCGGGTGTCGGTGAATCGCAGGTCAACGAACTTGACGTCGTTGTCCTTCATCATCTTCAGTACGTCTTTGCCAGAGGCCATTGGTTGGTTTCTCCAAGTTTGGGTTGTTTCTGGGTCACGGCGCCACGGGCGACGTGAAAAAATCCTGACAGACCCCTTTGTAAGCAGGATACGTGCCAGCTCAATGCCTTCGCGCTACGGGGGGTAGGCGGTCCATTTGCACCCGAATACGCACCAATATAACGCGCACTCGGTACGGCGCGCACTATATTAGGGCGATGGCTATTGCTTCAGGTACTCATCTGAAAAATCCACAACGGTGGGTCGCTTATCTTTCTCTGTACCATCCTGGGTTTCGTCTTTCTTTCCGAGAAAAAAACCCGACTCGTCGTCACGAAGATAAAGGATATCGTAACGGCGGCCCGGTGTGGGGGGCACAGATGCGTCCCCTGCGGTTACTTCGACGTCTGAGTAGTCGAGATCCAACTCATTAACCTGCTGACCGTCGTCCGCCGTGGCCTCGCGAGCCAAATCAAAATCGCCGCGATACTCAATGATCAGGTCCGCGTCGAGACAGCTGCTGTCGGGATATTCGTAGTTTGTGCGGGTAACCGCACTCCCCGAAAACTCGTAGCGGGTTCTCAGCCAGATCTCGTCCTGATCCTCCTCGGTTTCGGCAATCTGGCAGAGGCTGCGCCAGCTGCCCTGAATCGCCTCGTCGACCTCCTCGCGTTCTTCCTCGTTCTTTTCGGCGTTGGGATTTTCCCAACGGCAGCCAGCGAGGAGGACAACCAGCAGGATAACCCCCCAGACTCGCCACCCGGACGCTCCGGAAAATTGCTCCATTCGCTTGTACCCGGTTGCCATGCGGGCAGGCTCCCGAATCCCTGACAAAGGCGATATCACTTTAGAGAATGCACTTTATAAGAGGTCAAAAATTGATAGTGTGCATTCACTTATTCACCTCTATCGCAACGCGATACAGACCGGATTCAGACCGGGTTTCGATGATCCTGTGTCCGTTGATCCGACACCAGGCCGGTATGTCGTTCAACACGCCCGGATCGGTGCATTCGGCCTCGAGTATATCGCCCGGTGAGAGGGTGGCTACCTTGTCCTGTACACGAATAACCGGAAGGGGACAGAGCAGTCGGCGACAATCCAAAACTGTCTTCATAACAGCCACGACTTCGGTAATTCAGAAGATGGCAACGGTCGGACCAGGAACCGGCTCGTCTCGCCATTGCGATCGCAATGTTCGATTTCCACCGCGTCGCTATCCCGTCCCTGGCTGTAGCGGGCGACGATGCGGGCTGCCAGTGCAAGATCGCCATCTTCGAGATGGCCATCGACGAGGCTAAAGGGGCCGCCGTGGCTCACCACCTTCAGGGACTCGAACTCCTTCCGGTACCCGAGAAGATAGTTGCTCTCGCCTTCCTCGCGGGCAATAACCAGCTTGAAATGCGGCCGGGGTCTCAAGTGCCGCCCGACCTTCAGCAGAAGAATGTCGTCCAGCCCGTAGTCGCGGACGCCCCGGTTCTGCCAAAGGTCCTGCAACTTGACGGAATACTGCTCGTTGGTGAGGAAACAGCAGCCGCCAGCCGGCTGAGCGTAGTCCTCGAAGCCGAAATGGTTGGCAAGCGCCATCTGCGGTTTGCGCGATCGGCCGGAAAATTTATGCAGTTCCTCGCGCCGGACCCAGCCATCCCGCTCGGGCCGGGTCGGTGGAAGGTTTTTGGCGCAGAGCGGGCGTAAAAGCAGGTCATCGATACCCGATTCACGCTGCACCACGGGCAAGGTTTCCTTGCGTTGTGACATCGGTCGCTGACCGATCACCTCGCCCGTCACCATGAAATCGAAACCGTTACTTTCCATCCACTCCCGGGCCTTGCGCACCATGAATATCTTGCAGTCCAGGCAAGGATTCAGGTTGGCGCCGTAACCATGTTTGGGATTCAGCACCACATCTTTGTAGTCATCGACGATATCGAGGATGTGGAGTTTGATGCCCAGCTGCTCAGCGACCCATAGCGCATTGTTCCGCTTGGGTTTTTTCTGGTCTTTCTTGCGAATGGCGTGGGTATGGCCCTCGACGCAGAAACCGGTAAAAAAGTTGATTCCCTCGACGTGGACCCCCTGGTCCATCACCACCTTGGTGGCAAGCAGGGAATCCAGTCCTCCGGAAATCAGCGCGACGGCTTTTCGTTGATCGGACACGGCGGCATCACTGGCTGGTTAAGGCCGCATATTATAGGCAAACAGGAGGCGGCCAATGGGGCAATCAGGCCAACGACCCTAAAATCCGCGGCTGTTCAGAGCGCGCCAGCCGTTCCGAGCATGGCCGCGACTGCCCCGGCGACTCGCCGATACCCCTCGGCATTGGGATGGATCGTGTCCGACTTGAGCCGCCTGTCGGCCAACACATCGGGCAGAATATCCAGCTCCACAGGAGCCGCCGTTTCCGCCGCGACGTCCCCGTACAGCTCGGCCGCCGATATCAGCAATCCGAAATCCGGTACCGCCAGCAAGACAACGTCGGCGCCCGCATTGCGACTGTCTTCAATCATTCGCACCAGGTTTGCGCGAAGCCTGTCGCGATCGAGTCGCCGCAGAATATCGTTGCCGCCGTGACAGAGCACCACGAGATCGGGTTGATGCTCCGCCAGCAAGGCACCGAGCCGTTTCACACCGGCAGAGGAAACCTCGCCGGGAACGCCGGCGTTGATCACCCGTCGCTGAGTCAGCTCAGCCAACACCGAAGGGTAACTCAGCGCCGAACCTGCACCGCTACCAAAGGTCAGGCTGTCGCCAAAGGCCAGGATCACTGAGTCGCCTGCGAGGGGGCGTAATGCCGGCTCGTTTTGAGAACAACCTGCCAGTAGAAGCGCCCACAGCAGGAATATGCCTCCAAATACGCGCGATTGATAAGCTTTCATGGATATAATTGCGCTTTTGTGTCGTTCCAGTCTTCAAAGAGTCTAACCGTGAACAGTCCATCATTACCCAGCCAAATCGACGTCTCCACCTTTCAGGGACTGATTTTCGCGCTCCAGCAATACTGGGCGGACCGCGGATGCGTCATCCTCCAACCTCTGGATATGGAGGTGGGTGCCGGCACCTTTCACCCCGCCACCTTTCTGCGTTCCATCGGCCCTGAACCCTGGAGTTGCGCCTACGTGCAGCCCTCCCGGCGCCCGACTGACGGACGCTATGGCGAGAATCCCAATCGCCTGCAGCATTATTACCAGTATCAGGTGATTCTCAAGCCATCACCGCTCGATATTCAGGATCTCTACCTGGATTCCCTGCGAATGTTGGGCCTGGATCCCCAGGTTCACGATATCCGCTTCGTCGAGGACAACTGGGAATCGCCGACCCTCGGTGCCTGGGGACTTGGCTGGGAGGTATGGCTCAACGGCATGGAGGTCACCCAGTTCACCTATTTTCAGCAGGTGGGCGGCCTGGACTGCCGGCCGGTGACTGGCGAGATCACCTACGGTCTCGAGCGCATCGCCATGTACCTGCAAGGCGTGGAAAGCGTTTTCGACCTGGTCTGGACCAACGGCCCGCGACGGCATCGTTACCTACGGCGACGTGTACCACCAGAATGAGGTGGAACAATCGGCGTACAACTTCGAGCACGCAAACGTCGATTTTCTGTTCTCCTTCTTCGACGAGTGCGAAAGTGAAAGCTCCAAGCTGATTGAACTGGGGCTGCCGCTGCCGGCCTACGAGCAGGTGATGAAGGCATCGCACGCGTTCAATCTGCTCGACGCCCGTCACGCCATTTCCGTCACCGAACGCCAGCGCTTCATTCTGCGCGTCCGATCCCTGGCCCGTGCGGTGGCTCAGGCCTACTACGACTCCCGGGAGCAACTCGGATTTCCCATGCTTGCCCAGAAAAAGGAGGTGGCCAATGGCTGATACAGCGGACCTGTTGTTTGAACTGGGCACCGAGGAATTGCCGCCCAAGGCACTTCGACGGCTGCGCGACGCCTTCCGTAACGAGTTTGTCAGCGGCCTGGAGAACGCAAACCTGGAGCACGGTAACGTACGCGCCTTCGCTACACCCCGACGACTCGCTATCTGGGTGCGCGACCTGACGATGACCCAGCCCGACCGCAAGGTCGAGCGTCGCGGACCCGCGGTAAAGGCAGCCTTTGACAGCGAGGGCAAACCGACTCGCGCGGCTGAAGGATTCGCCGGCTCCTGCGGCACCAGCGTCGACAAACTCGAACGGGTCGAAACCGAAAAAGGCGCATGGCTGATGTTTCGGGGAGAGGAAACCGGTCAGCCCGCCAACGCCCTGTTACCCGGGATCGCCAAACAGGCCCTGGATCGACTGCCGATCCCCAAGCGTATGCGTTGGGGCAGTTACGAGGCCGAGTTCGTTCGCCCGGTTCATTGGCTGACCTATCTTCACGGCGACGAGGTGGTGCCCTGCACGCTTTTGGAGGCGTCCGCCGGCAAACACACTTACGGCCATCGCTTTCACAAGCCGGAAGCCCTGACCGTCGAACGCCCCGATGACTACGAGCGCCTGCTCTGGGCCGAGGGCTATGTCATCCCGGACTTCGACGCCCGTCGGGAGTTAATCCGCAAAATGGTGGAACGGGCCGCCAAAACGGCCGGGGGCAGGGCGCTCATCGACGAAGACCTGCTCGACGAAGTCACCGCCCTCGTGGAATGGCCGGCGCCCATTACCGGCACCTTCGAGGAGCGGTTCCTCGAGGTGCCCCAGGAAGCCCTCATCGCCACCATGCAATCCAACCAGAAGTACTTCCCGCTGGTGAACGACGAAGGCGATTTGATTGCCCGCTTCATTACCGTCGCCAATATCGCGACCGCTGATCCCGATGTGGTACGCGAAGGTAACGAACGAGTGATCCGCCCGCGATTTGCCGATGCAATGTTCTTCTGGCAGCAGGACGGCCGAAAACGTCTCGAAGATCGACTCGACTCACTGAAGCATGTGGTGTTCCAGAACCAGTTGGGCTCCCTCTACGACAAGTCTCAGCGCGTAGCCGCATTGGCGGAAAACATTTCCGCCCAGACAGGAGGCGACGCCAGTCTGGCAAAACGCGCAGGCTTGCTCAGCCGCTGCGACCTCATGACCTTGATGGTCAACGAATTTCCCGGCATGCAGGGAATCATGGGGCGCTACCAGGCCACCCGCGACGGTGAACCCGAGGCACTGGCGCAGGCGATGGAGGAGTTTTATTTACCGCGTTTTTCCGGCGATGATCTCCCGAAATCCAACACCGGCCTGGCGATCTCGCTGGCGGAAAAGCTGGATACGCTCACCGGCATATTCGGCGTGGGTCAGAAGCCGACGGGGGAAAAGGATCCCTTCGCCCTGCGCCGCGCCGCGCTGGGTGCATTGCGCATCCTCGTCGAAAAAGACCTCGATATCGATTTACGCGAGTTGCTGACGGTGGCCCGACAGGGGCTGGGGGATCGCGTAACCGACCCTGCCGTGGCCGACGAGGTATTCCCTTTCATGATGGAGCGGTTAAAGGGTTATTACCACGAGGCCGGCTACGGGATCGATCTGTTCGACGCCGTGTTGGCCGTTGCGCCGGGATCACCGGCAGATTTCGATCACCGCCTGCAGGCGGTGGCCGCCTTCCGGGACCTCCCCGAGTCCGAGAGTCTGGCAGCCGCCAACAAGCGGATTCGCAACATTCTGCGAAAGGCGGACGACGCCGTCGATGGGGCGATTGACGCCGATCTTTTCGAGCATGCCGCGGAAGAGGGCTTGTTCCACAAGGTGGTCGAGATGGAGGCATTGGTGTCGCCTCTGGTGGAGAAAGGCGATTACGCCGGCGTACTTCGCCAGTTGGCTGCGCTGCGGGAGCATGTGGATGGCTTCTTCGACGATGTCATGGTCATGGCCGACGATCCGGGGCTGCGGGCCAACCGCCTTGCGCTGCTGCAACGTCTCTATGCCTTGTTTCTGCAGGTGGCCGACGTGGGGCATCTTCAGTCCTGATGGCGACGTCTATGGAAAAAGACCCGATCAGCCTTGATTCCTGGGCCGACATGCTGGCGGCGGTCCAGGGATTCCACGACAAGCACCGGTTCCGGGAAACCGGTGGTGAGGAGCTCAACTACCGGGTGGCGCTGATGGCGGAGGAACTTGGAGAAATCTCCGCCTGCATCACCAAGGGGAAATCCACCGAAGCGCTCAGCGAAGAAATCGCCGACTTGCTCATCCTCATAATGGGCACCGGCATTGCCGCCGATTTCGACCTGAACGCCGCATTCTGGTCGAAAATGGAAAAACTGATGCGGCGGGAATCAAGGATGGTGGGCGGTCGTATCCGGGTGTCGGATTTTCGGGATATGGATTAGCGGCATGGTGCTTCTCCGGTCGGTGGTTTTTTTCTTTTTTTTCGTCATCCTGACCCTGGTGTTCGGCCTGCTGCTCGCGTTCCTGGGCTGGTTCATGCCCCTTGCCTGGAACGAGCGCTTATCGAACACCTGGTCGGCAACCATTCTGTGGCTGCTGAAGATTATTTGCCAACTGGACTACCGGGTCGAGGGCAGTGAGAATCTTCCCCGAAAGGCCGCCATCGTCATGTCGAAGCATCAGTCGACATGGGAAACCATCGCCCTCCGGCATATCGTCGGCGGAAACCAGTCATGGGTATTGAAACGAGAGCTGATGCGAGTCCCGGTCTTCGGCTGGGCCCTTGCCACCATGCGTCCCATCGCCATCGACCGCAAGGCCGGACGTAAAGCCGTCAAACAGGTGATCGACCAGGGAACCCGGTACCTGGAGCAAGGCCAGCATGTCCTCATCTTTCCCGAGGGGACCCGAACAGCACCGGGTTCGCCCGGACGCTACGGCGTGGGCGGTGGTCTTCTTGGTCAACATTCCGGGGTCGCGGTGATACCCATCGCCCATAACGCCGGCATATTCTGGCGGCGACGTGGTTTACGCAAGCTGCCCGGCACCATCGTTGTGGTGGTCGGCGCGCCCATTCCCACTGAGGGGCGCAAGGCGAAAGCCATCATGCGGGACGTGGAAACCTGGATCGAGACAACCATGGAAAGCCTTCCACAAACACCAGGGTAGATCTTGCAGTGTAAAGCAGCAGTGATAGTGTTTACTCACTAATTATTCCTGCTCCACCCGAAAACAGACACTCACACGAAATGGGTCAACAGGTCATTCAGAAAACGTCGGCCCCTGGGCGTCGCCCGAATCAGATCATCGCTCTGCTCGAGTAATCCCCGCTCTACGGCCAGGGACATTCGCGGCTTGACCGCTGCATGGCTCAGTCCCGTTCTGGACTCGAGCAGATCAGCCGCAACGCCGGCGTCCAGACGTAACGCATTCATCATGAATTCGAGCACCAGGTCTTCGTCCTGGAGGAGGGTGGTTCCGGACAGGGGGGCGCCCGTTTCGACGCCGGCCAGATAGCTCTTGGGATTGCGGTGCCGGCGACGGCGCTCAATCCGCCCATCGTCGTTGGTCAATTTTCCGTGGGCTCCAGCGCCGATGCCCAGATAGTCACCAAACTCCCAGTAATTCCGATTGTGGCGACATTCGCCACCGTGTCGCGCCCATGCGGAAACCTCGTAACGCTGGAATCCCGCCGATTCCAACAACGCCTGCCCTGCCTCCTGCATATCCCAGGCGTCATCATCCACCGGCAAATCGGCCGGTGGAGCAGCAGCAAACTCGGTATGGGGCTCAATGGTGAGTTGGTACCAGGAAAGATGCGAAACACCCAGTTCGAGGGCATGACCCAGGTCATTCATCGCACCGGCCACATCCTGCGACGGCAGACCGAACATCAAATCGAGGTTGATGTTGTCAAAACCGGCATCCGCCGCCGCATGAAATGCCGATGCTGCATCTGCCGCCGTATGTATGCGGCCTAGCGCGGCCAGTTTGGTGTCGTCGAAACTCTGCACTCCAATCGACAGCCGGTTTACACCCGCTTCCCGATAGGCCGGGAAATGTTCCGCATCGACCGCGCCGGGGTTGGCCTCCATGGTGATCTCAACGTCTGGATACAGATCGATCCGCGACCGGATGCCGCCCAATAACGCCCTGACCGCCGAGCCTGACAACAAGCTGGGCGTGCCGCCACCGACAAACACTGACTTCAGCGTACGGCCCCCGATCAGCGGCAGTTCGAACTCGAGATCCTTCAACAGGGCCGCGACATAGCGACCCTCGTCAACCGATGAATCAACGGCATGAGAATTGAAATCGCAGTAAGGGCACTTTCGCACACACCAGGGGAAGTGCACGTAGAGCGAAACAGGAATACTTGTGGCGTCCATTGATCAGCGGAAGGGCAGGGGGTTAAGAACGAATCGGAAGGACCAACTTGCAGCCATGATAGTGAGCGATCGCTAACTTACTTGGCAGTCTGGACTGCCATGCCGGCGCTAACCGGCATGGCAGAATGCCCTTTACGGGATTCAGGGTTCATCGCGTGCCTTGAGATAGGCCAGATCGGACACGGCACTGTAGATGCGCGCCTCATCGAGGAATTTCTTGTAGGAGTCATAGACCTTGCCGGAAAACTCGTCCTTTGCGGCAACCTCCGCCACCACCTCTTCAGACACCTTCCGTAGCTGGGTGATAACGTCGGCCGGATAGCTCCGTACCGTCACGCCATGCTGCTCGATCAGCTGACGCAAGGCTCCCGGGTTTCGGGCCGCATACTCGGAGGTCATGTCAAGATTCACCACCCGACAAGCGTTCATGACGATGGACTGGAGATCCGGCGGGAGTTGTTCGAACGCCTCTTTATTGATGATGGCCTCGAGAACGGTAGCGGGTTCATGGAAACCGGGGTAGTAATAATACTTTGCGGCCTTATAGAGTCCGAACGCCAGATCATTGTAGGGGCCGACCCACTCCGTGGCATCGATGGTGCCTGATGTCAGGGCCGTGAACAGCTCGCCGCCCGGCAGATTTACCGGGGTTCCACCGAGGCGCTTCAACACCTCGCCACCCAGGCCGGGTATACGCATTTTCAAGCCCTTGAGGTCGTCCAGGCTGTTAATTTCCTTGTTGAACCATCCGCCCATCTGGACCGTGGTGTTACCCGCCGGTGCCGGAATGAGGTTGAAGGGCGCGTAGGCCTCCTCCCAAAGCTCCAGGCCGCCGCCGTAGTACATCCAGCCGTTCATTTCCTGAGCGGTCAGGCCGAAGGGTACCGTCGTGAAGAACTGGAAGGCTTCATTTTTGCCTTTCCAGTAGTAGGCCGCGCCGTGTCCCATCTCAGCGGTTCCGCGGGATACTGCATCGAACACCTCGAAGGCCGGCACCAGTTCTTTGGCGCCGTATACCTTCACCTCGATCCGTCCGCCACTCATTTCGCCGATAAGGCGGGCCAGATTGTTGGCGCCGGTGCCCAGACCGGGAAAATTCTTCGGCCAGGTCGTGACCATTTTCCACTTGAACTCCGCCTTCGCATGGGCGGAACCCGTAGCGGCAACCCCGGCGCCCAGCGCCAGAGAACCCGCACCTACTTTTTTGATGAAGTCTCTACGTTGCATAGCTAACCCTCTTGCCGATGCGCCACTCAATGAAAGATGGCGCTGCGGATTTGTCGTTCCCCGTACTCGCTACTAATAATAGCTGGGGGAGAGGTAGGCATCCTGTTCACGCCCTTCCACCACCGCGTTGATGTAAATATCCACCCGTCGGTTGAGGCGGCGACCCTCCTCGGTATCGTTCGATGCCCTGGGTTCCGATTCACCCCGGCCCGAGGCGTACAGGCGATCCCGGTTGATGCCGCGGACCGAGAGATAATTGGAGACACTGTTGGCGCGGCGCTCGGAAAGCTGCTGGTTGTAGGATTCCGATCCCGTGCTGTCAGTGTGACCGATCACGTGAATCACCGTGCTTTCGTAGCTCGACATCACGGTCGCGACCCGGTCCAGCGCCGGCCAGAAGGCTGGCTTTATCTGATCACTACCGACAGAAAAAGAGGCCTCGCTGGCCAGAGTCAGTTTCAGGGTGTCTTCGTCGATTCGTGTAATGGTTACGTAATCGGCGCGTAATTCATCCTCAAGCGCCCGCTTGAGCTCTCGTTGTTGTTTGTCCATGTAGTTGCCGACGGCATATCCGCCGAGTGCGCCCACGGCTGCGCCGATCACGCGATTGGTCGCGCTGCCGTCGCCAAGGTTGTTTCCGATCACAGCACCGGCAATCGCGCCAACGCCAGCACCGATCTTGGCCTTGCGATTGGGATCGTCAGCCGACATGCAGCCAGTCAGGGACAAGGCCAAGGCAATGGCCAAAGCTACGGGTTTAAGTGTCATGGTGTTCCTCATTTGGTTTTCTAACGGTAACAGGACAAGCCAGCCACGGCTGTTGTCCTGACAACGATTAGAGCGGAGACAGGTTGGCATAGGCTACGACCAACCACTTCGGCCCCTCTGAATCGAACTTTACCTGGATGCGCGTCGACGCGCCCTGGCCTTCGGCATTCAGCACTGTGCCTTCGCCAAAACGAGGATGCAAGACCCGCTGTCCGAGTCCGAAGCCTTCATCGCTGGCGTATGCCGTCTGACGCACGGTCACCCCCATGGGTCTTGAGACCTGGGGACGGACCCGGATCTCCTCAATGAACTCACCGGGCATTTCGCGCAGAAACCTTGAGGGGAGGGGATATGACTCCTTGCCGTGAAGCCGGCGATTTTCGGCATGGGACAGAAAAAGATGGCGCATTGCACGCGTCATTCCCACGTAACAGAGCCGCCGCTCTTCTTCCAGGCGATCCGGATCTTCGCTGGACATGGAATGCGGAAACAGCCCTTCCTCCATGCCGCCGATGAACACCACCGGGAATTCCAGGCCTTTGGCGGAATGCAGCGTCATCAGTTGAACGCTGTCCTCGAACTCAGCGGCCTGACCCTCGCCAGCCTCCAGCGCCGCGTGGGCCAGAAAGGCTTCAAGCTCAGTGAGAATCTGATCTTCATCGATAAACTGAAACTGGCGGGCCGCATTCAGCAGTTCTTCGATATTCTCCAGCCTATCCTGAGCCTTGGCGTCTCGACTTTCCCGCAGGTGGTCAATCAAGCCCGAAGCACTCACAACCCGCTCAACGGTATCCCCCAGCCCGCAGCCGTCCACCGCGACGGATGCCTCCTCGATCAACTGATGAAAACCCGAAATCGCCTTGGAGGCTCGCGCCGGCATGCGGCCACCGGACAACAGATCAGCCGCCGCCTGCCACAGGGATACCCGAAAATCCCGCGCATGAGCACGAACCGCGTCCATGGTTTTGGTGCCGATCCCGCGCGGTGGATTGTTCACCGCCCGTTCGAAAGAGGCGTCATCCTGACGATTGGCCACCAGCCTCAGATATGACAGTGCATCCTTGATCTCCGCCCGTTCGAAGAATCGCAGTCCACCGTACACACGGTAGGGAATCTGCGCCTGAATCAACGCTTCTTCGAATAGCCGGGATTGCGCGGTCGTGCGGTACAGGATCGCCATTTCAACCCGACTCAGCCCCCCTGCAGCGAGGTCCTTGATTCGACCCACCACAAAGCGGGCTTCATCCACTTCATTAAAGGCCGAGTAGAGCTTGATGGGATCGCCCTCGCTATCCTCGGTCCATAGGTTTTTACCTAGCCGCGAAGGATTGTGAGCAATCACTGCGTTTGCAGCGCCGAGTATATTTCCCGTGGATCGATAGTTCTGTTCGAGCCGCACCAGGGTGGTGGGTGCGAAATCCTTCTGGAAACGCTGGATGTTCTCGACACGAGCGCCACGCCAACCGTAAATCGACTGGTCATCATCACCAACAACGGTTATTTGATTGTGTGCGCCCACTAACATTCGAAGCCAGGCATATTGAATGGTGTTTGTATCCTGAAACTCGTCCACGAGGATGTGGCGAAAACGTTCCTGATAGTGGCCAAGGATTTCCGGACGTTTCAACCAAAGCTCGTGCGACCGAAGCAAAAGCTCTGCAAAATCCACCAGGCCAGCTCTTTCACAAGCCGATTCGTACTCCCGGTAGATGGCGATCATCTGTCGCTGATAGATGTCACCGCCATCATCCATGTGATCAGGCCTCCGGCCCTCGTCTTTCTGGCCGTTGATGAACCACTGGACCTGGCGTGGCGGCCAGCGTGTGTCGTCCAGATTCATCGACTTCAGGATGCGCTTGATGAGGCGCTGCTGATCATCGGAATCAATGATCTGAAAACCCCGGGGCAAGCCCGCATCTTCCCAATGCGCCCGCAACAAACGGTGCGCCAGTCCATGGAATGTGCCAACCCACATGGCGCCCGCCGGCACACCCAGCAGTTGTTCAAGTCGGGCCCGCATTTCCCGGGCAGCCTTGTTGGTAAAGGTAACCGCCAGGATGTTCCAGCTGGAAGAACCCTCTACCTCCAACAGCCAGGCGATACGGTGCACGAGAACGCGCGTTTTGCCCGAGCCGGCACCAGCCAGCACCAACAAGTTGCCGGGTGGAAAGGTAACGGCCTCGCGCTGTGCTTCGTTGAGGCCGTCGATTAGATGGGAAACATCCATTGATAGTAAGTATATACTTACCTATACATCCAGGTTTTCGGCTTCCAATGCATTTTTCTCGATAAATTCGCGACGCGGCTCCACCTGGTCACCCATCAAAGTGGTGAAGATCTGGTCGGCCGCCACCGCGTCCTCGATTCGCACCTGTAGTAAGCGACGACTATCAGGATCCATCGTGGTATCCCACAACTGGCCAGGGTTCATCTCACCGAGGCCTTTATACCGCTGTACATGCTGTCCGCGACGGGCTTCGCTCATCAGCCAATCGAGCGCCTTGTGAAAACTGGAGACAGGCTGAACCTTTTCGCCTCGTTTGACATAGGCCCCTTCGCCGATCAGGCCTGCGAGTTTGTCGCCCAGCCGGCGCAGTTTCAGGTAATCAGTACTACGGAAGAACTCGGTTGAGACCAATTGCTCTGTGGAAATCCCGTGTATGTGGCGAGCGACGCTGAGGCCGCGAATGCCGCCTTCCGAATCTTCCCGCACCTGAAGCTTGAATAAATCCGAAGCCCTGCGATCATCGTTCAGGCGTCCCTGCAGTTCGTTAGCCCAGGTTGCCAGCGCTTCTGAGTTAGTGAGTACTTCCTCACTAATTAGATCCATATAAATCAACTGATTCAGAAAACTCTCGTCATATCTTCGGGCCAACCTTCCAATCAGTGCCTGGATAGCCAGAAATTCCTGCGCCAGCGACTCGAGCGCTGTGGCGGCCAACGCCGGAGCCTCGCTGGAGACATGGAGTTCCACATTGTCCAAGGCCGTTTGAAGAAGATACTGCGCCAACTCATTATCGTCTTTCAGGTACTGCTCCTGCTTGCCCCGCTTCACCTTGTAGAGTGGTGGTTGGGCAATATAGATATGGCCCCGTTCGATGATCTCTGGCATCTGCCGATAAAAGAAGGTCAACAGCAGCGTCCGGATGTGGGCACCGTCCACGTCCGCATCGGTCATGATGATAATCCGGTGATAGCGTAGCTTGTCGGGATTGAACTCCTCACGCCCGATACCGCAGCCCAGAGCCGTAATGAGAGTACCCACTTCGGCGGAAGACAGCATCTTATCGAAACGCGCCTTCTCCACGTTCAGGATTTTGCCCTTCAGAGGCAGTATGGCTTGAGATCGGCGATCTCGTCCTTGTTTGGCGGATCCACCGGCTGAATCGCCCTCTACCAGGTAAAGTTCAGACTTGGCCGGGTCTTTCTCCTGACAATCCGCCAGCTTTCCCGGTAATCCGGCCACGTCCAGTACGCCCTTACGCCGCGTCATCTCCCTTGCCTTGCGGGCAGCCTCACGGGCACGAGCCGCATCGATCATCTTGTTGGCAATGGTTTTCGCTTCACCCGGGTTCTCCAACATGAATTCCGCCAACTTCTCCGAGACCAGTGACTCCACCACCCCTTTAACCTCGGAAGACACCAATTTATCCTTGGTCTGAGACGAAAACTTCGGATCGGGAACCTTTACGGATAAAACGGCAGTAAGTCCTTCCCTTGCATCATCCCCCGAGGTATTGACCTTCTGCTTCTTGGCAAGGCCTGCCTGTTCGATGTATTGATTCAGCGTTCGCGTGAGTGCGCCACGAAAACCGGCCAGATGGGTACCGCCATCGCGCTGCGGGATGTTGTTGGTGAAACAAAAAATGCGTTCCTGATAGGTATCGTTCCACTGCATCGCCAACTCCACCACAATATCCTGGCGCTCAGCGGAGAAATAAAACACCTTGGTGTGCAACGGTGTCTTATTCCGGTTCAAATGCTCGACAAAGGCACGAATCCCGCCGTCGTACTGGAATATGTCCTCTTTGCCCGTTCTTTCATCGCGCAATTTAATGCGCACTCCGGAGTTCAGGAACGAAAGCTCTCTCAGACGCTTGGCGAGAATGTCATAGTGATATTCGGTATCAGCAAATATCTTGGGGCTCGGCTTGAAGCGTATGGCGGTACCGGTTTGGTCGGTCTCTCCAGTAACTGCCATAGCGCCCTGGGGCTCTCCCAGGTGATAGGTTTGCTGGTGAATCTTTCCTTCACGATAAACGGTCAATTCAAGCTCGTCGGAAAGCGCATTCACCACGGACACGCCAACACCGTGCAGCCCGCCAGACACCTTGTAGGAGTTATCGTCGAATTTCCCACCGGCGTGCAGCACCGTCATGATGACTTCTGCCGCTGATTTACCTTCTTCCTCGTGGATTCCTCCGGGATTCCCCTGCCGTCATCTGTGACGGTAACCGCCCCGTCCTCTTCGATTCGCACCAGGATTTCTTTGCAGTGGCCAGCCAATGCCTCATCGATGGAGTTATCCACCACCTCAAACACCATATGGTGCAACCCGGTGCCATCATCGGTATCACCAATGTACATACCCGGGCGCTTGCGTACGGCGTCCAGGCCTTTAAGCACTTTAATCGAGGTTGAGTCGTAACTCATTGGCATTCCAGCATGGTTTCAAACCTTGAATTATATAGAAAACATGGGCCTTAGTTCAGTTTCTTAGGCTTCCCTGTTCCACGTGGAACACTTTTGCTTGCTTGACAGATCCACCAACCAGAAACTTTGAATCGAGCGCGGAAACAAAGACCTGAATCATCGTCTCCAACAGATGTTCCATTACCCGTTCTCGAGCATTCGTATCCAGCTCAGCAGCAAGATCATCCACTAAAAGAATCGGCTTAGGGCTGTCTCCGCGCGAAACTTCATAAAGCTGGGCTAGTGTTAAGCCCAGGACCACCATTTTTTGCTGTCCACGAGATAGCCGATCAACAGCAGCAACACCCTGATAACGGACTTTAAAATCATCCCTGTGCGGTCCTACACTGGTAAAACCATTTCCAGCATCCGTGGAAAACTTTCGTTTCAGGCCATTAAGAAGTCCTTCTTCCTGGGTCCAACTCCGAGTAATGGTTAATTCCGGTAGAGACTCAAGCCCTAATAGGTCCTTGATAACCACCAACCGATTATTTAGTTCATTAAGATAGCGGTCTCTAAGAAAGTGTATCCGTTCCCCAAACTCGGCTATCTGGGGTTCCCAAGAGCGAGCATCAGAAGGCTTTCCTCTGAGAGCGACGTTCCGCTGTTTAAGCGCGCGGTTGTACCTCGATACCAGACCGCTATAACCTGGTTCCACGTGGAACAATCCCCAATCCAGAAACCGTCTCCTTAAATCCGGCCCTCTTTCCAATAGCTCATGAGACCGTGGCGTCACCAATTGGACAGGAAAATGCCGGGCCAATTCCGAGAGTCTTCCTACCGTTTCGCCGTTAATGCGGATCTCACTGGTTGTAATGCAGCGACGAACGCCAGCCACCAACGCGGGTGATCCTGATTTGCGGCCGACCACTTCGGCGCATTCCGTGCCTTCACGAATAATGGGCCTGGCCTGACTTGTTCGAAACGAACGCCCTCGGCCCAGAAGATAGAGGCCTTCCAAGATGCTGGTTTTACCCGCGCCGTTCGGACCGGTAAGAATATTGATCCCCGGTACGGGATCAATGGAAAGAGATTGGATGTTTCTTAGATTGCGGATTTCAACGCGGGAGATGGCCATTCGGCTATTGACTGGTTTCTTTTCAAGGGTGGGTTTGACCCCACCTTTGAAAAATCCAGCGGCTTGCTAGAGCCTCATGGGCATAATGACGTAACGACCTTCATCCGGCGGATCGTTCTGCACCAAACAACTGCTACTGGGATCGGTCAACGACAGGGATACCTTTTCTGTGTCGATAACGCCCAACACATCGAGGAGGTATCCAACGTTGAAACCTACGGTGAGTTCATCGCCTTGATACTCCACCTCGAGTTCTTCTTCCGCTTCTTCCTGCTCCGGATTGTTTGCTATGAGATGGAGCAACCCCTCCGTCAACTGAAAGCGGATGCCTCGGTACTTTTCGTTCGAAAGAATGGACGCTCTAGTCAGCGACTGCCGGAGGCTTTCACGATTGGCCTTTACCTGTATATCCCCCTTTGCAGGGATCACCCGCTCATAATCTGGAAAACGGCCATCTATGAGCTTGGACGTGAAAACACTGTCTCCGATACTCACCCGGATATGTGTGGCACTGACATCAATACCGACCTCGCTGTCGGAATCGTCCAAAAGGCGCTGGAGTTCGATAACCGCCTTACGGGGTAGAATGACTCGCAGATCCACATCCTTTGAAACTGGATCCGATGATTGAAACAAAGCCAGTCGGTGGCCGTCCGTCGCCACCATGCGAATCGCCGAATCCTTTACCTCCAGCAGCAGACCATTGAGGTAGTACCGGACGTCCTGCTGCGCCATCGCAAAGTGTGTCTTTTCCAGGAGTCGCTTCAAGGATCCCTGGGTCAGTGAAAATTGGTGATCGCCGGTTACCGACTCTATGGCGGGGTAGTCCTGTGCAGGCAGCACACCCAATGCATATCGCCCACGACCTGACCTCAAGGTTGCCCGTTCACCGTCCACGTCCAACGCCAACTCGGCTTCATCGGGTAATGCCTTACAGATGTCCAACAACTTTCTTGCAGGGAGGGTGAAATCGATCTCGCCGTCCGATTGGCAACTGCCTATCGTCTTCATCTCGACTTCGAGATCCGTCGCGGTAATCGACAAACGGTTGCCGGACACATTGATAAGCACGTTGGCCAAAATAGGTAAAGTTTGGCGGCGCTCAACAACACCGCTAACTTTCTGTAACGGTCCAAGCAATTGTTCGCGTGTGGTCGAAATTTTCATGGGGTTATCTTTTTACTAGTTATAGAAATATTCTTTTTAAAAGATCTTAGTAGTTATTATTAAGGCAGCCCCGAACTGTTAGTAAAATTTTTTTATTCTTATAATTCAATTAGTTACGATGAATTATCCCTCTTAGGGAAAGGCGTGGAACCAGGTAGACTGCCGGTCCATAAACTGTGGATAACTTTTTCTCCAAATAATCGCCCTAAGATATCCACAGCTTTTCCCCTTAGTGCGACAGTATTCTTAACAGGGCTGCGTAGTCGTCCGAAACCTGGGTATCCGTTTCCCGTAACTCTGCAACTTTCCTTGTGGCGTAAAGGACAGTAGTGTGGTCACGGCCGCCGAATTTCTCGCCGATTTCCGGAAGACTGTGGTTCGTCAACTCCTTGGCCAACGACATGGCGATCTGTCTGGGCCTGGCGATGGTCCGGGTGCGCTTGGCCGATCTCAAATCGGATTCCCGTATCTTAAAATACTCGGCAACCATCTTCTGGATGTTATCCACGGTCACGAGTTTGTCCTGGGCGGCCAGCATGTCCCGCAGTGCGTGTTTAGCAAACTCCGAGGTGATGGGCTGGCCGGTGAACTGGGCGTTCGCGACGATTCTGCGCAATGCCCCTTCGAGTTCGCGTATGTTCGAACGCACGCGTTTGCCGATAAAGAAGGCGACCTCGTTGGGTAGTTCGATGCCGAACAGTTGTTGGGCCTTGCTTTTCAGGATCGCTACGCGGGTTTCCAGGTCCGGTGGCTCTATGGCCACGGTGAGGCCCCAGCCGAAGCGTGATTTCAGACGTTCCTCGAGTCCCTGTACCTCTTTGGGGTAGCGATCGCTGGTCAGAATGATCTGTTGCTGTGATTCGAATAAAGCATTGAAAGTATGGAAGAATTCTTCTTGTGACCGTTCTTTCCCGGCGAAAAACTGCACATCATCTATGAGCAGGGCATTAACCGTACGATACTTACGCTTGAAGGCGTCAATCGTGTTGTGTTGCAGCGCCTTGACCATTTCCGCCACGAAGCCCTCGGAGTGCAGATACACGACACGGGCATCCGGCGACCGTTCAAGGATCAGGTTGCCAACGGCATGCATCAAATGGGTCTTACCCAGTCCTACGTCCCCGTAGATGAACAGTGGGTTGTAGGCGGTACCCGGATTCTCGCCGATTTGCATGGAGGCGGCGCGCGCCAGTTGATTGGACTTGCCCTCGACGAAACTGCTGAAGGTGAAGTTTCGATTGATATTGCGGGGCAGGACATCGCTAATATGATTCCGTACGGCGGACGGCGTTGTTGCCGGTGATGGTCGCGAAGGTTTGGAGCTCCCAGTGGAGCCGATTTCGAAGCTGAGATGAGGCGCCGCGGTATCGCTGTACTGGGTCAGCAGTTCCGTCACGCGCCCTTCGTAGTTACTGCGCACCCAATCCAGCACGAAGGAATTGGGCGCAAGCAGACGCAAATGGTCGCCGTCGCGGACACTCTGCAGCGGTCGGATCCAGGTATTGAATTGTTGAGGGGGCAGTTCGTGCTCCAGCTGATCGACACAACGACGCCAGATATCCACGCTCGACTCCTAAAGTATTTATTCACTGGTCTTATTAGGACCATTCCGTGGCGATGCTGGAAAGTATGTACCGGGCTATCGCTACGCCACACCGGTTTCTGGGTACAGGGATATGCCACCTTGCCGGCTTTTTTGTTCTTTGCCTTTGAACGGATGTTTAAGGTTCAGAGCAACGAGTCTAACCCCAACCGGGGGGGTTATCCACAGGCAAAAAGTGTCACCCCACCGGGTGTTTTGGTGGTTGACAGGAACCCGGCCGGGCACTAATCTATGCGCCTTTTCGCGCGCGGGTCTTTGCGCGTGATTATTTGTTCAAACAGGAAACCGAGAGATGAAACGCACCTTTCAACCGAGCCGGATCAAACGCGCCCGTACCCACGGTTTCCGTTCCCGCATGGCGACCCGTAATGGCCGCAAGGTCATCCAGTCGCGTCGTGCCAAAGGCCGTGCCAGGCTGACGCCGTAACAACGGGGAAATCTTGCCTGACTATTCTTTCGGTCGTGAACTGCGGTTACTCACGGCAGAAGATTATCGGCGCGTATTCAGTAAACCCCAACGCTTTTCCGATCGATTCTTCACATTACTGGTATCTCCCAACGGCGCTGAGTTAGCCCGGCTGGGGCTCGCCGTTGCAAAAAAACACGTCAAACAGGCGACGGGGCGTAACCGTTTGAAGCGTTTGGCAAGAGAAAGCTTTCGCCTGCGTCAGCATCAGTTGGCCGGCCTCGATATTGTCGTGTTGTCGCGTCCAGCGAGCGCCAAAGCCAGTAGACAGGACCTGGTTCGTTCCCTGGAGACACACTGGAGCCGTATCGCTGCCATTCACCGGTGAACTTGCGTTAGAATTTGCTGCTGTTTGCCGCTATCCCACCTAATCCGGGCCAAGTAACCTGATGGACAATATCCGCCTTATTCTATTTTTCGCCCTGGCATTTATCTCTTTGGCACTTTATCAGGCCTGGCAGGATGACTATGGCACCCTGCCTCAGGCCGCCGCTCCACCACAAACAGCACCGCTTCCAGGCGCCCCCGCCCCGAGTACAGGCGACGGCGTACCCACGGCGCCGGTCGCGGACGCCAGTGCCCCCCAGGTACCCGGAGCGATGCCAGCGGTGCCTTCCCCCGGTTTGGTTAGTGGCGACCGGGTTCGTATCACTACCGATTTATTCGATATGGAAATCGATACCAAGGGCGGGACCATCTCGACGGCACGGCTTCGCAAATACCCCCTGGTCATCGGTGTACCGGAAAACACCCTCCAACTCTTCGATCCCCAACCGCCACGGCTGTACATTGCCCAGTCGGGATTGATTGGTGCAGATGCCGAATTGGCGCCGACCCATGAGGCGGTATTTACCGCTGAGCAGACTGAATACACCATGGGACCGGACGCGGATACCTTGCAGGTTACCTTGACCTGGCGCCACGAGAGCGGCGTTGAAGTGAGGAAACACTTCGGCTTTACGCGCGGCAGCTACGAGGTTTCGGTTAAGCAGGAGGTCGTCAACGAATCGCAGACTGCGTGGTCTGGGCGTCGCTACGGACAACTCCAGCGCATGGAGGTGGCGGAAGATGGCCAGTCATCCTTCGTCTACACCTATATGGGCGGCGCCTACTACACACCGGACAAGAAATATAAGAAATTCAGCTTCGATGACATGACCGAACAGGCGCTGAGCCAGGATGTGACCGGCGGCTGGGTGGCGATGCTTCAACACTATTTCGTCTCGGCCTGGTTGCCCCCCGCCGAGGAAACGGATCGTTTCTACAGCAAGGTGCTGTCAGGCAACCGCTATGTCATCGGCAGCTACTCGCCGTCGGTGACCATTCAGCCGGGTGCCAGCCACACCTTTCCCTCGCGTCTGTACGTTGGTCCGAAACTTCAGTCCCAGCTGGAACAGGTTGCGCCGGGGCTGGACCTCACCCGCGACTACGGCTGGCTGGCCGTTATCGCTCAACCCATGTTCTGGCTCATCAGCAAAATCCACGACGTGGTTCAGAATTGGGGCTGGTCCATCATTATCTTCACCATCCTGCTGAAGCTTGCGCTCTTTCCCCTGTCGGCCACCAGTTACAAATCCATGGCCGGCATGCGAAAACTGGGTCCGCGCATCCAGGCGATGAAGGATCGTTACGGCGACGATAAGCAGCGCATGCAGCAGGCGATGATGGAGATGTACCGCAAGGAGAAAATCAATCCCCTTGGCGGTTGCCTGCCCATCGTGGTTCAGATTCCATTTTTTATCGCCCTTTACTGGGTTTTACTGGAAAGTGTTGAATTGCGGCAGGCCCCGTGGATTTTCTGGATTAAGGACCTCTCGGTCAAAGATCCTTACTTCGTACTGCCCCTCCTGATGGGTGTCAGCATGTTCGTCCAGCAGAAGTTGAATCCCCAGCCGCCAGATCCCATGCAGGCCAAGATCATGATGAGCCTGCCCTTCGTGTTCACCATCTTTTTCGCCTTCTTTCCCTCGGGCCTGGTGTTGTACTGGTTGTTCAATAACCTGTTCTCCATTGGCCAGCAGTGGTACATCACCCGCAAGATGGAAAAGGCCGGCACATGACCGGATGAGCAGCGATACCGTCGCCGCCATCGCCACGCCTGCCGGCGTGGGCGGCGTGGGTATCGTCCGCATCTCGGGTCCGGCTGCTACTGCCATTGCCCATATACTGACGGGCGGACTCCCCGCCCCGGGCACCTTCCGGTTTTCCCGCTTTCGCGACGCCGACGACACCACGATCGATGAAGGTGTTGTGCTCTTTTTCGAGGGTCCGCATTCCTTCACGGGTGAGGACGTGGTGGAACTTCAGGGCCACGGCGGGCCGGTGGTCATGGATCTGCTGTTGCGACGGGTCCTTTCCCTCGGCGTGCGCATGGCGCGGCCCGGGGAGTTTTCCGAGCGCGCCTTTCTCAACGGCAAGATCGACCTGGTGCAGGCCGAGGCCATTGCCGATCTGATCGATGCCGGATCGGCGGATGCCGCCCGTTCGGCGACTCGATCGCTGGAAGGCGAGTTTTCGCGCCAGGTTAACCAGTTGGTTGAAGCCATCACAAAGCTGAGAATGTATTGCGAGGCGGCCATCGATTTTCCCGAAGAGGAGATCGATTTTCTTCAAGACACTAAAATAAGTGAAGACTTACTTACAATAGAGGCCGCTATACAAAAGATATTCGATGGCGTCCGGACCGGAGTCGTCCTGCGTGAGGGCATGCGGCTGGTTATCGCGGGCCGACCCAATGCCGGAAAATCCAGCCTCCTCAACGCCCTTGCGCGGAGGGAATCCGCCATCGTCACCGAGGTACCGGGCACCACCCGCGATCTGCTGCGCGAACAGATCCAGATCGACGGCATGCCCATTCACCTCGTGGATACAGCCGGCCTGCGGGATACCACCGACCGGGTGGAGCGCGAGGGCATCGACCGGGCGCGCCGGGAGATCGCCAAGGCGGATCTCATTCTCTGGGTTTATGATGCGCGGGAATCCAACGTCCAGGCGGATCTGGTCAACGCCGCCCTGCCAGCGGAGATTCCGGTCACCCTGGTCCGCAACAAAATCGACCTGGTTGACGGCACTGCGCCCGGCGGCGAATCAAGGGACAGAATATCCATTTCGGCCAAACAAGATCTGGGCATGGATGAACTGCGTGAGCACCTCAAATCACGCATGGGCTACGAAGGCCCCCGGGAAGGAAGCTTCAGCGCCCGTCGGCGCCATTTGGATGCCCTCGATCGGGCGGCCGGATCGGTGGAGGCCGCAAGGCGCGCCCTCGAAAAAGACCGTTCCGGCGAACTGATGGCGGAAGACCTGCGTCATGCCCAGATGGCCCTGGGGGAGATCACGGGCAAGGTCACCGCCGACGACCTGCTCGGGCAGATATTCTCGTCATTCTGTATCGGTAAGTAGCCTGGGCCTGAACGTCGCTACCAGCCTTTTCAATTCCGCCCGTTCGGCGTCGGAGATTCGACGGCCGTAACGCAGGCCCACATAGCTTTGGACGATCTGGTCCGCAATACGGGCATCCGGCTCGGCCAGTGCCTGGTGGGTTCGTTTCGCAAAATCCAGGGGGCCTTCGTTTTTACGGCGTGTCCAGCCGAGTTTTTCGAGTCGGCGGCAATAGATGTCGTAGAGACCGACTTCCATGGCGAGCTTTTTTCGTCGCCCCTTCAGAGAGAGCAACGCGGTGAAGGCCATCACTCCCACCACGGCGGCGGCCAGGGCGACGGCGGCGCCTCCTGTGCTCATGGCGGCCAGGCCCAGCTTTTCCATGAGACTGGATTGGCGCGACTTGGTGAAGTTGACGAAATCCCGATACCAGGCCATTTCCACCGCATCGGCGATCCACTGGGCGCGTCGGGCCATTCGGCTGAACAGGCCACCACCCAGGCCGAAGGCGGCTCGCCCGCCATCCGCGAGGGCGGTGTCAACGTCAAGACCGAGTTCCACCCTTTCGGGAGCCACCGCGGCGGTGGGATCCACCCGGGTCCAGCCCCGTCCCTCGAGCCAGACCTCCGTCCATGCGTGGGCGTCTGACTGGCGTACCAGCCATTGGTTGCTGTGCGGGTTGAGTTCCCCCCCGAGGTAACCGGTTACGATCCGGGCGGGAACCCCGCCCAGGCGCATCAGGCCGACGAAGGCCGCGGAATAGTGCTCGCAGAAACCGGCCTGGGTTTCGAATAGAAACCGGTCCAGCATGTCGTTGGGCATCAAGGGCGGCCTAAGCGTGTAACGGAAGGGGTTCTCGCGGAAGTGAGCAAGCACTTCATTCGCAAATCCAAGATCAGTGGCTGCCCGTGACTTAAGCCTCCTCGCCAGATCCCGGGTCCTTTCGGACAGCTCATCCGGTAGCGCCAGCCCCGCGATTCGTTGGTCATCCGGCAGGAAGCGGTTGCTGGCGTCGATCCTCGCTTCGAGCTGAAAACTGGTTCGCTTGCGCACCGGCCCGGTGGCGATGAGTTCCAGGTCGGGACTCAGTTTTGTCCCTTCGACGCCACCGCCGGGATTTTCGAGCGCAGGAATCCAGCGTTGCTGGTGGGGCTCCAGAATGAGCCGGTAATCCACCAGAGTTCCCCCGCGAAGCTGGGGCGTTGCGGCATTGGGGTCGGACGCTCTCCGATTCCACAACCGTCCGTCAAAATCCCACAACACGGGTCCGCGCCAGTACATCTGATTTCGTTCCGGCAGGCCCCCGTTGAACTCGGCCCGGAAGGCGATCTCGCTGGAAAGCACCAGTTCGCTGATGCTGCCGGGCGACATGCTGTCGCTGAGACCGGAGATGCCGGCCCGATGATCGAGCCCCAGGCTCCACAGCGGGCCGGAAAGTCGCGGGAAGACCAGAAACAGGAACACCGCGAAGGGAATGGCGAGCCCGATCAGGCGCAGTGCGCTGCCTGCGTGATCCCGCCAGCGGATATCGCCTGGCGGCAGGGAACTCGACACCAGCAGCGCCACCAATACCCCAAGGGCCGCGATACCAAAGCTGCCCATGGCGATGGTCTGTGTCAGCAGGAACAGGGTGGCGAGAAGAAAGAAGGAGAGAAAAATCAGGATACGAAGATCGCGGAGACTGTTCGACTCTACTAATTTCAGCACCGCCAGCAGCACCAGCGAGCGCATGGCCAGCACGTTGTAGCCCTGGGCCTCCTCCGACAGGAGGATGGCAACGCCGACAGCCGCCAGGGCGATCAGTCGCCAGCGGGGACAGCGCCAGCGATCCCGGGCCAGATCCATCGCCTTCAACAGCGCGGCAAACGCGCCGAACAACCCGACCACCAGGGAATCCTGGCTGGCATAGGCCAGCGCGAACAGCCCGATCATGGCCACGATCGCCAGGCCCTGGGTCCTGGTGGGTGTTGGCGAGGCTTCTGGTTTCACCGGTCGATACCGTAGCCGGCAAGGGCGGCCAGGCATTGCTCGCGGTGCCGGGTTCCGGAGGCCGGCGGCAACTCGACGCCCGGCAGCCTCAGTCCCCAGGGTTCTCCGCGTGCGGCGAGTTCGAGCACCCAGGCCGTCAGGATGGACAGTTTCTGCTCGGTGTCCGTGGCCGGGACCTCCTGCCAGTCGAGCCGCGTCGTCCCGTCGCTGGGACGGTCGAACTCCTTGGACTGGAGCTGGCCCGTGCGCGCAGAGGACTTCCAGCTGATGCGATGCAGTGAATCGCCCGCCTGATAGGCCCGGATGCCGGCGAAATCCTCTTCGCCCCTGATGCTGGCGAGTCCCTCGTTGCCGTCGCTGGACGCGGCTGCCGGCAACGGGTAGCCGTGGAGGGGCTGTGGGTAAACCATCACCGCGCCGTGGGGCTCCAACAGGCTCCAGGCGCGAAACAGGGAGAGCGGATAACGGGTCTGGACGGTCATGCGTCCGGGCCGCAGCAGGCCTCTGGTGCGGGTCTCCAGAATGACGTTCAGGCCGTTTCGGTCGTCGGAATCCACGCGGAAGGGGGAGTCGGGTTGATCCTTGAAGCCGATCACCAGGCCTTCCCGCGAGCGGCTCATTTCGTTGCTGACCATCACTGGGAACTTGGCTTTCTCGCCGGCGAAGACCGGCTCGGGGGTGCGTAAGGCCAATTGCAGCCCGGCCAGATTTCGCCAGGTGAGCAGCAGACCGGCATGGCCCACACCGGCCAGCAGAAAGGTCAGGGCGAAGACCAGGTTGTTGCCGTAGTTGCTCGCGGCAATGAGCAATGCCACCAACAGCGCACCGAACAGCCAACCCCAGGCAGTGGGAAGGATGTAAACCTGGCGGGAGCCGAGTACATAGGCGCCGTCAGGCGTGGGTCGTGCGCGTCGCAGCAGCCGTTCGAATGCGGTCCGCCAGCGAGACATCAGGGGATCGAGACGCCCTGGCGAAGCAGTTCCGCGGGTGCGCCGCCAGCGGGATTCCGGGTGAGGAGCCGGTGATGGACCACGGGCTCGAGGATCGCCTGCACATCTTCGGGCAGGACCATCTCGCGGCCGTGGAGAAAGGCCCAGGCGCGTGCCGCCCGCATCAGCGACAGGCCGGCGCGAGGAGACAGTCCATGATGAAAGAGCCCGCTGGCGCGGCTGTATTCAAGCAGCGCCTGGACATAGTCGAGCAGGGCGTCCGATACATGAACGGCGCGGGCGGTCTCCTGGAGTTCGGACAGGGCCTTGGCATCCATCACCGGATCCATGTGCTCCAGGGTCCGCCGGCTTTCCTCGCCGCGCAACAGTGAGCGCTCGGCCTCGTGATCGGGGTAACCGATAACAATCCGCATCAGGAAGCGGTCCAACTGGGATTCCGGCAGCGGAAAGGTGCCGATCTGATGTTCCGGGTTCTGGGTGGCGATCACGAAAAACGGCTGTGGCAGGGCGCGGGTCTTGCCGTCCGCGGTGACCTGCCGCTCCTCCATGGCCTCCAGCAGGGCGCTCTGCGCCTTGGGCGTGGCCCGATTGATCTCGTCGGCAAGCAATACCTGGGAAAAAACCGGGCCGGGATGAAAACGAAAGGTATCGGTTTCGCGGTCGAAGACGGAAATCCCCACGACGTCCGCAGGTAGCAGATCGCTGGTGAACTGCACTCGCTGAAACTGTAGATCGAACAGGCGCGCAAGTGCGTGGGCAAGGGTCGTCTTTCCCACGCCGGGAAGATCCTCGATCAGCAGGTGGCCGTCGGCAAGAAGACAGGAAACGGCCAACTTGATGGCGTGGGGCTTCCCCACCAACACTCGTCCAGCGACATCCAGTGTCGAAGCCAGTTCCGGGTGGAGCTTGTCGGTCAATCCGTTCATGTGGTCGCAGCGGCCCCAAACAACCAGGGCAGACTAGCAGAATCCCGGGCCGGATGACCACGCATCCTGGATGGATGGTCACCCTGGCAGAAGCGGTCCGTGCTATGTATTAATAAGCAGTGACCGTTACTCGGTCCGTCGTCGAAAGTTGAGGAGAAGAGAATGTTCTTGAGAGATAGCAAATCCGGAGACGTCGTGGAGATCATCGATATTGCCGCGCTTTTCGATCCCTGTTCAGACAGCGTCAGGGGTAGATTCCATGCGGGCGAGGAAATGCAGGACGAGGAGGTGTTCGCCAAGTCCGACCTTGGATTTCCCTCGGGGGAGGCTTTGCCCAGGTGCTGGATTGACGCCAACTATCGAAGCGCCGCCTGAGGTTCAGTCCGTCGGCTCGATCTTCAGTATCCGGTCGAGCCGTATGCGCAGGCCGGAGGGCTCGATAATCGCGTATTCCGCGCCATCCGATACCCGAATGTCCGCGATCCGGCCCTCGGCGGTCTGTTCACCGTCGTCCTGCCGATATGCAAAGCGACATTTGGTCCGTCGTATGGCCAGGTGCTCCAGCTGGTCGTGAAAAGAGCAAGAAACCGGCGAGTAGTCATTCATCGGTGATTTCCAGTGTCGATAATGGCGTCATTCGCATAGTGCGCCCGTGGTAATGGTGCGGAAGTAACGGGCGGATGCCATTACAATAAGCGGTTAAACGGCATTCTAGCGTCCAATCAAATGTTCTCCTCCGAGGTTTACGAAGTCATCGTTGTGGGCGGCGGTCACGCCGGTACCGAAGCGGCACTCGCGGCGGCGCGCATGGGTGCCCGTACGTTGCTGATGACCCATAACATCGAAACCCTGGGCCAGATGAGCTGCAATCCCGCGGTGGGCGGCATCGGCAAGGGTCACCTGGTCAGGGAAATCGATGCCTTGGGGGGATTGATGGCCAGGGCTACCGACCGGGCCGGTATACAGTTTCGTACGCTCAACTCCCGCAAGGGACCGGCCGTACGTGCCACCCGGGCCCAGGCCGACCGGGTGCTTTACAAGGCGGCAGTGCGCCAGGCGCTCGAAAACGAGCCCAACCTCGAACTGTTTCAACAGGCCGTGGATGACCTCATCGTGGAAGATGACCGCGTGACCGGCGTGGTTACCGCCATGGGACTGCGGTTTCGGGCGCAAACGGTGGTGCTCACGGTTGGCACCTTTCTGGGTGGCCGCATTCATATCGGACTGAACAACTATGAGGGTGGCCGGGCCGGAGATCCACCCGCCAACGCGCTATCGAAACGGCTGCGGGAACTGCCCTTCCGCGTGGATCGGCTTAAAACCGGTACGCCACCCCGGCTCGACAGCCGCAGCATCGATTACAGCCGGCTGGACGAACAGCCCGGAGACGATCCGGCGCCGGTCTTTTCCTTCATGGGCGAGGGCCACGAGCACCCCAGACAGGTCAGCTGCCATATCACCCGGACCTGCGAGGAGACCCACGAGATCATCCGCGGCGGATTGGCGCGATCGCCCATGTACTCGGGCGTGATCGAGGGGGTGGGTCCGCGGTACTGTCCCTCGATCGAGGACAAAGTGGTGCGCTTTTCCGACAAGGCGTCACACCAGATCTTTCTCGAGCCCGAGGGATTGACCGTCAACGAGGTCTATCCCAACGGTATATCCACCTCCCTGCCCTTCGATGTTCAAACAGAGCTGGTGCGCTCCATGCCCGGACTCGCGCAGGCGCGTATCGTCCGCCCCGGCTATGCGATCGAGTACGATTTTTTCGATCCGAGGGACTTGAGACCATCCCTGGAGACGCGGTTCATCGGCGGACTCTTTTTTGCCGGCCAGATCAACGGCACCACCGGCTACGAGGAAGCGGCGGCCCAGGGCTTGCTGGCCGGTCTCAATGCGGTACGCAAGGTACGCGGCGAAGAATCCTGGACGCCGCGCAGGGACGAAGCCTACCTGGGCGTTCTGGTGGACGATCTGATCACACTCGGCACCAGCGAGCCCTACCGGATGTTTACCTCGCGTGCGGAGTACCGGTTATTGCTGCGTGAAGACAATGCCGACCTGCGTCTCACCGAAACCGGCCGTCGACTCGGGCTGGTGGACGATGCCCGGTGGGCGGCGTTCGATAAGAAGCGCGAGGCCATCGCGCGGGAGCAGCAGCGACTCGGCCAACATTTACTGAGGCCCACCGATATTTCCGATGAGCAGGCGAAAGCTGCCCTCGGCGACAGCCTGCGTCGTGAGGTACGGGCCATCGAGCTGTTGGCGCGGCCGGGGGTTACCTACGAATCGCTGTTGACCCTGCCGGGACTGGGGCCGGCGGTCGCGGATGAAAAGGTGGCCGAACAGGTGGAGATTCAGGCG
Source organism: uncultured Gammaproteobacteria bacterium (assembly GCA_963820915.1). GTDB lineage: Bacteria > Pseudomonadota > Gammaproteobacteria > Chromatiales > Chromatiaceae > CAWGBV01. The sequence goes on from CAWGBV010000003.1 coordinate 57,129, forward strand.
CGGTACGCCGGTTATATCGAACGTCAGCAGACGGAGATTGATCGAACCCGGCGCCACGAGGAGCTTCATCTGCCGCAGAATTTCGATTTCGACAAGGTGCCGGGCTTGTCCCTGGAAGTCAGGGAGAAATTTCAGCGCCATCAACCGGCCAGCATTGGTCAGGCGTCGAGAATACCCGGCGTGACCCCTGCCGCTGTTTCGCTGCTGCTGATCCACCTGCGGAAGAAATCCGCTTGAACGCGAAAAATCCGCCGCTGTCATGGGGCGGTGTATTCGGTTATGGTTCGGCAGCATCAGGATATCGACCCGGTGTCGCAGGGCACCGGAGACTAAAATTATCAGGAGAGTAATGATGACGATTACCCGTAAATTTGGCCCCCTTCTGGCGATGGCCGCCGTTCTTGGCATCGCGCCCATGACCCAGGCCCAGCAGGCGGCCACCATTACCGCAGAAGGTCCAAAGGCGGGTCTGATGGGCGGCGGCGAGGTGGTGACGGCCACGGTGCTTTCTGTGGACAGGAAAACCCGCCTGGTGAGCTTGGAGGCCGAAAACGGTGACCGTCTCGAGATCGTTGCCGGTCCCGAGGTGAAGAACCTGGATCAGGTCAAAAAGGGCGACATTCTCGACGTCGAATATTTCGAGGCGCTGGCGCTGGTGCTGGAGGAAGAAAAAACCGGAATTCAGGAACGCATTGAAACCACCAGTGGCACCACCGCGGCCGCGGGCGAGAAACCCGCTGCATCGACGACCCGCCGCATCGAGGTTATCGCCACGGTGATGGATGTGGACAAAAAGGATCGTCTCGTGGTCCTCAAAGGTCCGAAACAGGTGATGACCGTCAAGGTGGGTGATGCGGTGGACCTCGCCAACATCGACAAGGGTGACGAGGTCAAGGCTGTTTACATTGAGAAAGCGGCGATTTCGGTACGGGCGCCCCAATGACGCCAGGTTCGACAGCGGACCAGGATGCCGACGATGACCGGGGCGGCAGGTGATGTCTGTGCCCTTCAGTGAGTATCCCGGCCGCCACGAACGGCACTTTCGACGCAAACTGGGTAACCCGTTGTTTCCCGGCTCGGCTACGGGATACTCCGAAACCCAGCTGCTCGAAACTCAGCGCAGGGATCACCAGGATCTCGTGGGTTTTATGACGCGGTTACGCGAGTTGGTGCGGCGGGCCGTGGACCTGAAGCCCAATGAAGAAAGCCAGGTCATTCTGGACCTCAAGATGGAACTGGATCGCGCCTACGAGGATGCCTGTCGGCTCGGCGGTGACCAGACCGGCAACAAGGAGGCGATCCGCCATTTGGTCGCTGTCATCATGAGTACCGTCCGCCAGGCCGCCGGCGCCGACCACGCGGCCCAAAGGGAGCTGGACGAGGAGGATGAGGCGAGGCGCTTGCATCTTCAATTGCTGAAGCATCCTCTTGTGGTGGACGTGCTGGACCCCGATTCCCTGATCACCCCCGACGAATTGGCGGCAACCCTGTTGAGTGCGCCGACCCCCGAGTTTGAGGCAGTCCTCGGGTTGTTTGATGCCGATCAGTTGGTACTGTTGTGCAAGGACGCGCGTCAGCTGCATCACACGATGGGTGAACTGTCCGAAACCGTTTCCGGCGTGCCAGAACGGCTGGACATGATGATGGCGCGGTTGGCGGAGCTTGTCCCTGACAGTGTCGTACACGGCTGAGGGGCGGTTGCCCCGGCCTGAAAATCTCACCAGCCGGCCAACGGCTGCTTGGTAAGAGATTGATTTGGTCAAGGAATCAGAGTGAATGAACCTGCTTTGAGCAATAACACTCTGTTTCCGCCATTGGCCTCTGTCGCGGTACTCGCGGTTTCTCGCTCGCCCTGGCTTGGTCTTCACTCAACTGGTAGCTACGGTTACCATCTTTCGCTCCAGACCAGCTGCGAATTCCGCCGGCTCTCGCGATGCCGGCGAGATTTTCAGGCTAGGGTTTGAGTTCAATAGTACCGCTGACCACCACGCGAATTTCGCTGGTGCCGGCATCCAATGTTGGTGGCGCCACCGCAGATTCACTCATTGCCATGGCGCGCGCCGCGTAGGGCCTCGGCATGGACAGTGCATCGCTGGTATCCACCTGAACACTCATTAGTCGATAGCCGGTCTTGCCGAAGGCCGCGGCGATACGCTCGGCCCGCTCGCTGAACGCGGCGATAGCCTCGTCGATCAGCTTGTCTTCCGTATCCTTACGCCGTTCGGGCGACACCCTGTTGGTCACCGACCGCACGGACAGTTGTTCCTGCAGTGTGCCGATCAGTTGGCTGATCGCCTCGCTGTCGCGGCTTTCAAGACGGATGGTTTGGGAGACCTGCCAGCCATCCACGCGACCATTGCGATACACCGGTTGGGTCCTGTAGTCGAGCGTTCTTGCCGATACGCCCGGAGCCTGTTTGGCCTGTTCGAGTCCCCAGGCGGTTTTTCGGTTGACCTTGCCCGCCAGCGACCGGGCCTCCGGCCCTTCTTCCTGGGCGAACAGATCTGCCGTCAGCACATCGTTGGCCACCTCGCTGCGGGCGGATGCCGACAGAGAAACCTGATCGAAGACCGGTTGGTCAGAGGCCAGCGCGGGTTGGGTAAGGAACAACAGGGCGACGATTAGCCATCGAATCATCTTACTCACTCCTTCGGGACGGGATTCCGGTTCGCGCAGAGATTGTAGTGCCAGGGTCGTCGGAACGCGCGGTGAATATCACGCCGGGAAACCCGTAAAAAAGCCGCCCGAAGGCGGCTTTTCCGACATCGATCTGTTTGCCGTCAGGCCGCCTGACGGGAGTCGCCGGTTACAGAGCGAACCAGCGGATAGAGTTTTTCGGTTTCGTCCTGAATACGATTGAGGATGAATTCCAGCATCTCCTCGGTTTCCGCTCGAAATGCCTCGTAGTCACGGATCTTCAGTTCCTGCCGCTTTTTGTGGCACCATTTTTTCAGATAGGCGCTGAAAATGCGTTTGATTTCCACCGATCCCGAAAGAAAGAGCTTTGCGGTGTTGTTGACGCGCGAATCCTTATGGGTCAGCAACTTGGAGTACATCTGCTTGTCTTCAAGTTCCAGGTGCTCCTTCACCCGATCCACATATTCGTAGAAAAGATGACAAGTGACTTCCGTATCGCACATGGCACGGTCCGCCAGCAGATAGCGAAGCACGTTGCTCAGTTCCGTAATTTTGTGATTTTGGGCATACAGTTCGTCGTACGTGACCATTAAAAGTCCTCCAGAGTCCATTTGGGAGCGTCTCGGTGCGCTCTCTGAATATTGATGATTATCAAAGCAAACCAATCTAAACGGCGATTCTGGGCATAAACACCCGACGCCGTCATTAACCCTCTTTATATCGGGGGGTTTTGTGTGATCCTCACTAGAGTTTGGGCGATGGAAACCGATCCCGCCTTAAATTAAGCATTGTTATTGACAAAGGTCAATATCAATCGGACCGGCGGAACCTTCGTCAGAGTAGCACTTTCTCGATGCCGCCCTGCCTCATTTGCTCGACAAAACGACCCTGCCAGCCGGTTCCAAGCATACGTTCCGCCATTTCCACGACGATGAATTCTGTCTTCAGGCCGGTGGTGTCGGCGTACTTGGCCAGCCCCTGCTGACAGGCCGGGCAGGCCGTCAGCAGCTTGGCTTCGCCGTTGTCGACGCGGGGTTTTCCCACCAGTGACTGGAGATCCTTGTGCAATTCTTCCTGTTTGCGGAAGCGCACCTGATTGGCGATGTCCGGGCGGGCGGTGCCCAGAGTGCCGGCCTCGCCACAGCATCGGTCCGAGACGGGAACCCTGGCGCCGGTCAGCGTTTCCGCAACCATCTGCGGTTTGTAGGTTTTCATCGGCGAGTGGCAGGGGTCGTGGTAGAGATAGCGGGCGTTCTGGAGGGAGTCCGCCATCTTCATGCCCTTTTCCATCAGATACTCGTGAATGTCGAGTAGCCGGCAGCCGGGGAAGATTTTCTCGAATTCGTACTGCAACAGCTGATCCATGCAGGTGCCGCACGAGACCAGAACGGTCTTGATGTCGAGATAGTTCAGGGTGGTGGCGACGCGGTGAAACAGCACCCGGTTCTCGGTGGTGATCGGTGGCCTTTCGCCGCAAATCCTGCCGATGTCTGGGGATAGCCGCAGCAGAGATAGCCGGGCGGCAGAATCGTCTGGGCGCCGGTTTCACAGAGCATCGCCAGGGTGGCCAGCGAGACGTCGGAAAACAGCCGTTCCGAACCGCAACCCGGAAAATAAAACACCGCATCGGCGTCTTCGTCACGACGACCCGGATTTCTCAGTATCGGGACCTGGGTGCGATCTTCCAGCTCCAGCAGGCTGCGAAAGGTCCGTTTCGGCACCTCCACGCGGATCGGGCGGCGCACGAGTTCCACGATCTGGTCGATGGGGCTGAGCTTTCCGCCGGTGGCCGCTGGCGTGCGGTCCTCGCCGCCTAGCAGTCCGAGACGGCGCGCGGCGGCATGGCCCGCATTGATGCCCTTGAATCCCCAGCTGGCGAGCCCGGTACGCAATCCGCGGATGGTCGTTGGGTCGGTGGTGTTGAGAAAGGCGAGCGCTGCGGCGGTGCCCAAGTTGCGTCGTTTCTGTCCCCGGTCGACGAGGATCTTGCGCATCTTTGCCGTGACCTCGCCGAAATCGATATTGACCGGGCAGGGCGATTCGCACTTGTGGCAGACGGTGCAGTGGTCGGCGACATCGTTCATCTCGTCGAAATGGCGCAATGACAATGCCGCGCCGGGTCTGTTCCTCGTAGAGAAAGGCCTCGATGATCAGGCCGGTCGCGAGGATCTTGTTGCGTGGCGAATAGAGCAGGTTGGCGCGCGGCACATGGGTCATGCAGACCGGCTTGCATTTGCCGCAACGCAGGCAATGCTTGATGTCGTCGTTGAGGGCGCCGAGTTCGCTCTCTTCGAGAATGATCGCCTCCTGCTGCACCAGTCGCAAAGACGGTGTGTAGGCGCCGTCGAGGCCGGAGCCGGGCATCAGTTTGCCCTGGTTGAAATGTGCTGCGGGTCGACCCGTTCCTTGTAGCGGCGAAAGTCTTCGAGTTTTTCCGGCTCCAGGTATTGCACCTTGGTCAGGCCGATGCCGTGTTCGCCGGAAATGACGCCGTCGAGCGATCGCGCCAGATCCATGACCCGGTCGACGATGCGATCGGCCTCCTGCAGCATGGCGTAGTTGGAGGAATGGACAGGGATGTTGGTGTGGACGTTGCCGTCGCCCGCATGCATGTGCAGTGCAACGAACAGGCGCTCGTCGCGGATCTCGGCGTGGATCGCATCGAGCTTTTCGCGCACCGGCGCCAGATCCTGGCCGGTGAAAATCTCGTCGAGGCGGGCGGCCACCTCCTTGCGGTAGGACTGGCCAGGTCTCGCCGCAACATCAGTTCCAGCAGGCTGTCGCCGTCACGCATGCCTGCGCTCTTCATCCCGCAGCAGGTGCGAATGGGCGGCGGCGGGGGCGTCGAGGTTGTCCAGAATCCGCTGCCAGCGGTCTCGGGCGAAGCTCTAACGCCTCGCGGGCGGCATTCTGCTTGGCGTCCAGAATGGCGGTGTTTTCGGCGGATGCCTCGTAGTCCTCGATACCGTCCCGCGCCTCGGCCATCGGCGCTGTCCAGGTAGTCCCAGCACGGCCCGCATGACGTTCAGCTTGTTGCGGATCGATTGCTCAATGTTGATGCGTTCGATACCCTCGCTGTACTCGGCCAGGCGCTCCAGCGGGATGACGACATCTTCGTTGATCTTGAAGGCGTTGGTGTGCGCCGATATGGCGGCGGTGCGCGCGCGATCGAGCCAGAACTGCTTGCGTGCCTCGGGGCTGACGGCGATAAAGCCTTCGGCGTCGCGGGCATTCGCCAGCCGAACGATGTCGCGCCGGCTGCGGCCACAGCGTCTTGCATCATCGCTGACACAGGTCGGCGATCAGCACCATCTTCGGGCAGCTCGCCGGCGCGGCGCCTTGGTGGCATATCTCACCGCGCGGATGTAGCGTTCGTCGAGATGTTCCAGGCCCGCACATCTGCACGTCCTGCGCAGCGCGTCGAGGTAGTCCTTGATCTCGACGATGGCCGGCACGGCTCGCGACAGGTCGCTGCCGAAAAACTCCAGGCAGACGGTGCGCATATGCGTCGGGCATGCGGTGCAGTACGAACACGGCGGAGGTGATCAGGCCGTCGCAGCCCTCTTTCTGCACACCGGGCAAGCCCTGAAAGAAACTTGTCGGTGACATCCTTGCCCAGGCCCGCCTTGCGAAACGCCGAACCGGGCATCTCCAGGATCTCGGCTCGCCGTGCTCGGTGTGGCCGTCTGCCTCAGCGCTGCACGCGAAAGCGCACCTTCTCCTGCTCGTGAATCTTGCCGAGATTATGGTCATGCGCTCGACCTCGAGCCAGCCGCCGTCGCGGCGTGACCATGCGCCAGGAGACCAGGTTGTCCAGCGTGGTGCCCCACAACACGGCCTTCTTGCCGCCGGCATTCATGGCGATATTGCCGCCGATGGTGGAGGCATCCTGCGAGGTCGGGTCGACGGCGAATACCAGGCCTTCGGCCTCGGCCGCGCTCGGAGACCCGGCGCGTCACCACGCCGGCCCCGGTACGAACGGTGGCCACCTCGCCTTCGACACCGGGCAGCTGGTGCGAACTCGACTCGCCGAGATGGCTTCGAGCTTCTCGGTATTGATCACCGCGGATCGTGCATCGCAGTGGCACGGCGCGAGCCGGTGTAGCCGGTACCGCCACCGCGCGGAATGATGGTCAGGCCGCAGTCGATGCAGGCGCGCCACGACTGTCGGCGATTTCGTGCTTCCGTATCCGGCGATGATCACGACAAAGGGAATCTCGACACGCCAGTCGGTGGCATCGGTGGCATGAGAGACGCGCGCCAGACCGCCGAAATCCACATTGTCCGCCCGGGTCACTGCCGACCAGCGCCTTACGCACCTTTTCCCGCAGGCGCACGTTGTCTTCGAAACAGGAAGCAAAGCGATCGACGGCCTGCGCGGGCCTTGTCCAGCAGCGCAGCGCCTTGTCATTGCCGTCGGTGCGGGCCTCAAACTGGTCGAGGCGATGACTGAGCGCCTGCACCAGCGCGCTTCGGCGTTTGCGATCGTCCTGCAGGTCGTCCTGGAGATAGGGGTTGCGCGTGACCACCCACATGTCGCCAAGGACCTCGAACAGCATCCGGGCCGACCGGCCGGTGCGCTCGGGACCCGCGCAGTTCTTCATTGAGCTGCCAGCCCTCCTCGCCAAGATAACTCACGAAAATCTCATGGTCGGAAAACGAGGTGTAGTTGTAGGGAATCTCGCGAATTCTGGAAGGCAGGGGGGCGTTCATCGGCTGGCAGTGGCGGCGTTGATCGGGTTCCAACACAAGGGCGAAATCATAGCCCATGCCGCCCCTTTCTTATAGTGCGGTGCACAAAAAATGCCATTAGGAAAAAGCGTGCTTTAAGGTGGGTCAGGCATTGATATATTTGTTCGACAACACCTTGTTTCCGGTGCACTCTTGGCGGGTCCGGAGAAATCCTTAGGAGATCAGAATGAAACGAGTTTTGGGTATTTGTGCAGTAGCGGCAATCACCACTTTCGCCGGTTATAACGCCGTCGCCGGAGCCTCAGTGGAGAAGGCGGTGGATTACCGCAGCGCCTACATGACCATCCTGAAGTGGAACGCGGGCCCCATGGGCCAGATGCTGAAAGGCGAGATGGCATTCGATGATGCGGCATTCCTGGAACATGCCCGCAATCTTGCGACCGCCGCGGAACTCGAACTGTTGTCGGCATTTCCCGAGGGGTCGGTTTCGGAAGACTCGGATGCCCGCGAGGAGATCTGGTTCGACTGGGCGGATTTTGAGCAGAAGTTTGCCGATTTTCAGGCGGCCGGCAAAAATCTGGGGGTTGCCGCCGAAGGTGGTGATGTGGAAGCGACAAAGGCGGCGTTCGGAAAACTCGGCAAGACCTGCAAGGGCTGCCACAAGCCGTACAAGGAATGACTTGGCGTCTGAAGTTTTGATCCAGATCGGCTTTTAAACGAAACTGCAATATTGCTGGCGTGGAATACGGGTTATCCTAACAACAGTATTAGAAATAGCGAATATACTGTTCACATGGACGACACCTTAAGACGTTTGCTGGAAGCCGAACAGAAAGCGGATGCCCTGGTCAACAAAGCCCAGGCCGATCGAGACCGGATCGTCGAAAAGGCTTTGGAGGAAATCAAGGCCGCCGATGATCGCTTTCGCGCCCGGATTCCCGAGCTGCGGGAGAGCTTTCAAAACAAGGCTGAGGAGCGGGCGGCACAGGCGATTGCCGAGGTGCGTCGTCGTTACAGCGAACGGCGCCATGAGCTCGACGAGGAAATCGACCGCCGACGGGATCAGTCGGTGTCGCGCGGGCTGGATGCTCTGCTGACCATTTCGAGGGATTGAGGGGCGGCATGCGTGCCGTCTCGGCCTACGCCTTTCTCAACAGCCGGGTTTCGGTCCTGGCGGCCCAGCTGCAGCCCCAGGATGGACTCGGTCGTCTCATAGACGATCCCGATGCCGATCGCGGTCCTTACTTCGAGGCCGCCGGGTTGGAGAGTCTGGTCAGTGACCCGCCCGCGGACGTGCGCGAGTTGGAACAACGTCTCGCCGGCGTCCTGGTGGATGAAGCCGTGCGCCTTGGAAGGGGTCTTCACGCCCCGGCCAGTGCGCTGATTCAACATTTCGTCCGTCGCTTCGAGATGGTCAACCTCAAGATCATCATCCGCTGCAAGCTCGCGGGGTGCAGTGGCGAAGAGATTCGCGACCGCCTGTTCGACCTCGGCGAACTGCCGGGCGGAGGCATCGAAGAAGTGCTGCAGGCTGACGATATCCACGAGTGCCTGCGAATCCTGGAAACCGGTCGGCATGGGTTGCTGGCCCATCAGTTACGTCTCGTGCTATCGGAAAGCCAGGACGTTTTTCTGGTGGAGGCCGCTATCGACTACGGCTATTTTTCCGCCATGGCGCGTCTGGTGGCGGCTTTGCCCATCGAAGACCGGCTTGCAGTAAGGTCCTACTTTGCGGACATGTTCGATCGGGTCAATCTCGTCTGGCTGATGCGTTACCGGCTCGGTTACGGAATTGCACCGCCACAAACCTTTTTTCTGCTGATTCGCGCCAGTGGCCAGCTGGACCGCACGCGGCTTGCCGGGCTTGCCGGGCTCGATACGCTCGAAGCCGTGGTGGAGGCGCTGCCGCCGGCACTGGCCTCGGTGGTGGCCGGGGCCGAGAGCGTCAGCGAGGTGGAGGACCGTTTCATGGCCCTGCATCTTCGCCAGGCGAAGGCCGTGCTTAATCACTCGACCTTCAATCTGGCCCGTCCCCTCGCATACCTGGCGTTGCGTGAGCATCAACTGCGCAGAGTCCACGGTGTGCTCAAAGGCCTGGCGCTTGAGCTGTCGCCAGAACTGATCCGCCGTGCCGTTGGCGCACATCACCATGTGGAGGCCGCATGATGTTCGGCTCCCTGCCCATGCGGCGCATCGTTATTCATTTGCTGAAAGAGGATGTCGCCCGTGCCTCGCTGGCCGTCGCAGAGGCCGGTGTGCTCGACCCTGAGCCGGTATCGGCGGTTGAGTTCGAAGAACTGCCCGGCGAAGAATATTCGTCCCACTACGGGACCGCGCGGATGCGCTTCGAGAAGATCGTCCGTTACCTCGGAGTGGACATGGCGTTGCCGGAGATCGCCGGTCGCGAGCCGGCAGGCGTCGAGGACCTGGCGGAACTGGACAAGAGCCTCGTGCCCCTGTGGATGGAGTGCAGCCGCTGTGAGGAGCAGCTCAGGAACCTCAACGAACACCGCGTTCGGCTGACCCAGCAGCGTGCGGGACTCGAAACCTTTTCCCGACTCGACGTCGATCTCAGTTTGTTTCGCAATGAACACCGCTTTCTTGAGGTGCGGGTGGGTGCGCTCGACGCATCGCAGTTCGATCGGTTGAGCGGGGCCTTGGAGCTCATCGGGTTTTCACTGCTGGAGTTCCATCGCGAGGGCGACACCAGCCAGGCGGTTGTGGTGGGCATGAAAGACGTGCCCGACGATGAATTGCGCCCGGTACTGCGGGCGGCGGGGTTCCATGCGCTGGAGGTCCCTCTGGAACTCAGCGGCCGCCCCCAGGATATGGCCCGGGAGCTGGACGAGAAGTCCGCCGGGCTGGATCGGGAGATGGCGGAAAACCGGGCCTGCGTGGAACGGCTGCGTACCGATAACCTCGAATTGCTGCGCCAGGCCGAGACCACCCTCGCTTCCGCCGCACCCTTTGCCTCGCTCAGCGGCAGCCTGAGGGCCAGGGGCGGGCTGGTTCGGCTGGAGGGATGGGTGCCGGCGGTTGAACTCGGCAGGCTGCGTGCGCGTCTTGACGAAACGTCGGGCGCTTACCACCTGCAGTCGCGGCCGCCGTTGGTCGACGAGTTGTCAGATGTCCCGTCCGAGCAACGTCACCCCAAATGGCTGCGCCCGTTCGCGGCGCTCGTGCGTGGTTACGGTACGCCGCGTTACGACGAGTTTGATCCCACCTGGCTGTTTGCGGTTACCTTCACGTTGATGTTCGGCATGATGTTCGGCGACGTGGGGCACGGCCTGATGATTGTCGGCGTCGCCTGGTTGCTGCGCGAAAAGCTCGGTGAGTTCGCCCGCTTCGGCATCCTCGCAGGGCTGTCCTCGACAATCTTCGGTTTTCTCTACGGCAGCGTTTTCGGATTTGAACACTGGATCCACGCGGTGTGGATGTCGCCGCTGACCGATCCGATGCGCCTGCTCATGCTCGCCCTGTTCTGGGGTATCGGTTTCATTCTTCTCGCCACCAGTATTTCCGCCTGGAATCTCTGGCGTCACGGTGATCGCCGGCGCGCCCTGCTGGGGGTGAAGGGCGTGGCCGGTCTGTTGTTCTATCTGGGCGGCCTCTTCGTGATCGCCCGACTGGTGGACGGCAAAGCGCTCGGCTGGCTGGATCTGCTGGTCACGCTCGGTCCGCTGGGCGCCATCCTCGCCGAGGTCTGGCGCGAGACCCAAGCGGGCATTGGCGAACGCGCCCTGGTGACCTTCATGGAGGGATTCGAGGCGGTGATGGGGTACGTGTCCAACACCCTGTCGTTCCTTCGCGTGGCCGCCTTCAGCCTGAACCATGCCGCGCTGGCCATTGCGGTCATGACCCTGGCCGAAATGATGGACACCACGGGACACTGGATCACCGTCGTCATCGGCAACCTGATTATCCTGGTGCTCGAGGGCGGCATCGTGCTGATTCAGGTGCTGAGACTCGAGTACTACGAAGGTTTTGCGCGGTTTTTCGGTGGGGACGGGCGAGCCTATCGTCCGGTGACCCTGAACGCGACCGTCGGCGGGCGGGCGCACCAATGATTTCAATGCAACTAAGGGGATTGTCATGTATGTAACCGTTGGATTGGCGACCCTGAGCGTCATCGGATTGATTGCGCTCGGTATCTACTTGGAACTGAACCCGTCCAGAGGGCGCGCCCGGCCCCAGTGGTTCAAACCGGTCATGGGCGGGAACCTCCTCTTATTTGGTATCGGTATCGTTGGCACCATGGTGTTTGGCGTCCAGGAAGTCATGGCCGCGGATCCCGTCGCCACCGAAGGCGCCGCGCGCGACCTGTCCGGACTGGGACTGGCCCTGATCGGCATCGGCCTGCCCACGGGCCTGGCCACCATCGGTGCGGGCCTTGCCGTCGGGCCGGTGGGCGCAGCCGCCCTTGCCGTCATCGCCGAGAAGCCGGAGATGTTCGGACGCACACTCATCTATCTGGGGCTCGCAGAGGGCATCGCCATCTACGGCCTGGTGGTCACCATTCTGCTGCTCGGCAAGATCTGACATGTCCAACGAACATGCGCCCCACGTGGAGGCGCGCCTCATCGCCATGGGCAGCAGTCCGCTGATGCAGGGATTCGCGTTGATCGGTTTCGAGACCTGGCCGGACGCGGATGAGGAAACGCTGGAGCGCGTCTCACCGAGCTCTTACGGGAGCGTCACCGTGCGCTGGTGCTGCTCGAGCCCAAGCTGGCCCGCTGTGATTGTGCGGCGTTGCGGGTCGTGCTCACCGAGGGTGGAAGAATTGTCGTCAGCGAGATACCACCGTTGAATGCGCCCGGAGACTACAAGCCGGTGCTTGATGAATTGCTGGCTGCCACTGTGCAAAGCGGCGCCCAGGAGAATGTGCAATGACCCAGGAGACTACCGTCGAAACCCTCGAGCAGGCATTGTTCGAGCGAGCCCGGCGACTTGGCGACGAATATCTCGCGCGTGCCCGGCAGACCCGCGAGCGCATGATCGAGGAAGAAAACGAGCGGCTGCGTTTACGTGAGGAGCGCGAAACCCTGGCCGCCGAGGCCGAGGCCGAGCGGATCTATCGTCGTCGCGTTCAGGCCATCGAATTGCAATTGCAGGGCGATCTCGATCGCCACCGCTGGGACGCCATGGAGTCGGTCAAGGCCGAAATGCGCGAACGCTTCACCGCCCTGGCCGCTTCGGACGAATACCTTGAGGTGCTGCGGGGCTGGTTGGCCGACGGGGTCACGGTGCTCGCCGAAGGCGACCTTGTCGCCCGCTTCAATGCGACCGATCGGCAACGACTTGCCGACCAGTGGGAAGACTTCGCCGCCAGGGCCGCACCGGGTGCGAACCTCGTTCTGGACGAGGAGACGGGCAGCTTCCTGGGCGGAGTCCTGGTTCGTACCAGTGACGACACCGTGCGTATGGACAACACCTTCGAGGGGCGCCTGGAACGCTTCGACGAGCAAATCAATCAGGCCATCGCCGAGAACCTGTTCCCTGGCGGAATGGCCGCAGAGGGTAAGGTACATGGCTGATCGCCTCCACCGCGTTCTAAAGGTCAACGGTCCCCTGGTGACGGCCCACCTCCCCGGCACACCAACGGGTGAGCAGGTGCGCCTCGGAACACTCAATCTGACCGGCGAGATCATTGCCCGCGAGGGCGACCGTGCAATCGTGCAGGTTTACGAGAACACCGAATCCCTGCGCCCCGGCGATCCCGTCGAGCCACTGGGCTATCCGCTGTCGGTGGAGCTGGGTCCAGGCCTGCTCGGGAATATCTTCGACGGCGTGCAGCGGCCGCTTGCGAAAATCCGGGAACTGCACGGCGACCATGTTCCGCGCGGACTGAACGTGCCGCCACTGGATCGTGAGCGCAGCTGGCACTTCGTGCCCTGCACCGCCGTGGAAGTCGGAACCCTGATCGACGACGGTATTCCGTTCGGCCAGGTGGAAGAGACGCCCACCATCACCCACAACATCCTGGTGCCCCCCGGTCGCGGTGGCGAGGTTATTGAACTGGCCCCCGAGGGGGACTACAAGATCATGGATGTTGTCGCCCGCGTGCGGACCGCCGCCGGTGAAGAGCACGAACTGACATTACTGCAGCGCTGGCCGGTGCGGGTTCCACGGCCCTATCGGCGTCGTGACCACTCCATCGCGCCACTGTTGACCGGACAGCGCATGCTGGATACCTTCTTCCCGCTGCTCAAGGGCGGCAAGGCGGCCATCCCCGGTCCCTTCGGCGCGGGCAAAACCATGGTGCAGCAGCAAATTGCCCGCTGGTCCAACGCGGATATCGTGATCTATGTAGGCTGCGGTGAACGCGGCAACGAACTGGTGGACATTCTCGAGACCTTCCCCGAGCTGACCGACCCGCATTCCAGCAGCTCACTGATGGAGAGAACCCTGCTGGTGGCCAATACCTCCAATATGCCCGTGGTGGCGCGCGAAGCTTCCATCTATGTGGGCGTGACCCTGGCCGAGTATTACCGGGACCAGGGCTATCGACGTGGTCATGGTGGCGGATTCCACCAGCCGCTGGGCCGAGGCATTGCGCGAGGTGGCGGCCGGCTGGGCAAGATGCCGGTGGAAGAGGGCTACCCGGCCTATCTTGGATCGCGGCTGCCGCATTCTATGAACGTGCAGGCAGGGTCGAGCCCTGAGCGGGCACCGGGTTCGGTGTCGCTGATCGGCGCCGTATCTCCCCCGGGCGGGGATTTCTCCGAACCTGTCACCAGTCACACCAAGGAAATCATTCAGACTGCTTCTGGGCGCTTGTCCAAGGAACTGGCCGATGCCAGGCACTACCCCGCGGTCTCCTGGACCGAGAGCTTTTCCGGCTATGTGAAGGATGCCGCCGAGTGGTGGAGGGACAACATCGACCCGCGCTGGCAGGAACAACGGGCACTGGCCCTGTTCCTGCTGGCCCAGGCTGAAGAACTGGCCCGTATCGTCAACCTGGTCGGCGCCGAGGCGCTGTCCCCGCTGCAACGCTGGAACCTGGAAACCGCGGCCTGGTGAAGGAAGGCCTGTTGCAGCAAAGCGCACTGGACGAGTGGACAGCTATTGTTCGCCCGAAAAACAGTTTGCCACTGCTGTACCCTGATCGGACCATATCCACATGCGACCGGCAAGAAACTCTCAAGCTGGGCGTGCCCGTGTCCAGCATCATGCTGGGCTGCCGGTAATGGCGCGTGCGCAGCGGGCGAAGAGCCCTATACACAGTCACCAGCTGGATCACCTGACCGATTTCACCAAGGAAGTGCAGCAGGCATTAGAGGAACTGCGTGCCGAGTATGACAGAAGAGGAAACGGCATGAGTGAATCAGAATATCCGTGCCGCATCTTCCGCCGAGTAGGCGCTTATGGCGGCCTGATGTTCCTCAAGGGCGTACCCGGTGTGGATTCGGTGACAGGGTACAGATTCGGGATCACAAGGGGCGCAAGCGCAATGGCCAGGTCATCCTCAGCGCCGAAGATGTGGTGATGGTGCAGGTGCTGGAAGGTACCGATGATCTCGAACCTGGAACGATACCTGGGTGCGGTTCCTCGATGAGCCTTTTGAAATGCCGGTGGCGCCGGGATTGCTCGGCCGGATCATGGATGGCGCGGGCCGGCCCGTAGATGACCGGCCGCCGATCATTTCGTCGTTACGCAAGAATGTGAATGGCTCCCCGGTAAATCCGGCTGCGCGCGCCTATCCAAGCGAGTTCATCCAGACGGGCATCTCGGCCATCGACGGCTCAATTCCCTGGTCCGGGGACAGAAGCTGCCCATCTTTTCCGGTTCGGGACTGTCGCATAACCGGCTGGCGGCCCAGATCGTGCGCCAGGCCAAGCTGCTGGGTGAAGAGTCCCGCTTCGTGGTGGTATTCGCCGCCATGGGCGTCTCTCATACGGATGCCAGGTTCTTTCGCGAGGACTTTGAGAATCCAATGGCGTTCTGGGCAACGTGGTGATGTTCATCAACCTGGCTGATGATCCGCCCATCGAACGCCTGATCCTGCCCCGCACCGCACTCACCGTGGCCGAATACCTGGCCTTCGAACTGGATCTGCACGTGCTGGTGGTGCTCACCGACATGACCTATTACGCAGAGGCATTGCGCGAGGTTGCCACGGCCAAGGGCGACGTACCCACGCGCAAGGGTTATCCGGGCTACCTGTACTCTGACCTTGGCGGAAATCTACGAGCGCGCGGGACGCATCGCAATCGCCACGGTTCCATCACCATGGTGCCGGTATTGAGTATGCCCTCGGACGACATCACCCATCCTATTCCCGGACCTCACCGGCTATATCACCGAGGGCCAGATAGCATTGTCCCGAGAGCTTCACAACCAGGGCTTGTATCCGCCGGTGGATGTACCTCCCTCCCTGTCGCGTCTGATGAAGGATGGCATCGGCAAGGGCTTTACGCAGGGAAGATCATGCCAGCGTTGCCAGTCAGCTGTATGCGTGCCTATGCAAAAGCACAGGAGATCCGCAACCTGGCATCGATCATCGGGCCCGAAGGACTCAGCGAGGGCTGGATCGCCAGTACCTGTCCTTCGCGGATCATTTCGAACAGGGTTCATCGCCCAGGGTGAGGATGAGGACCGTAGCGTCATCGAGACCCTGAATATCGCCTGGGAACTGTTGTCGATGCTGCCGGCGGACGCCTCATCCAGGGTGACCGAAACGGATCTGGCCAAGTACCACAGTTGGGATCGAGTCGGGTTCCCGGCCTCGACGACGAGGACTGATCCTTGGCAACCGCCTCAGAGTTCCACCCACCAAGAGCGCGCTGCTGCAGCTGGGCGGCAGGTGGATTTTCTCGAGGACGGTTACAACCTGCTCGACCGCAAGCGGGAGCTGCTTACCCGCCTGGTGTACGAACGCCTCGCCAATACCGCGAATTGCGCGAAAAGGTGGAGGCCTCGCTGCAGGAGGCGTACGCCTGGCTCGGCATCACCCATATGCGCATGGGCAGCCGCATGCTGCAGCAGGCGGGCATGGCGCTTCAGCCGGCCATAGAGGTGAAGATACTTCCACGCAGCAACCTTGGTGTGCAGTACCCGTCGGTTTCCGTGGAGCGGCTGGCGTTGCAGCCGGTGAGCCTGCTGTGGAGCGATTCCAGTTTCGATGAAGCGCGCATGCATCTGGCGGAGCTGGCCGGATTGCTGGCACGGCTTGGTGAAAGCGAGATGGCGTTGCGAAGGGTGTTGCAGGAACAGCGCAAGACGCAAAAGCGGGTCAATGCCCTCAAGTACAACGTGATTCCCCGTTACCGCGAAACCATTCATTATATCGAGGCGGCACTGGAAGAGGAAGAGCGGAACACGCTGTTTCAGATCAAGGTGCTGACTCGCGGCAAGGACAACGCTTCATTCACCGGCTGAGGCCGGCAGATGCTGATCCGCGTTTTACCCCGGCTGCGTGGGATGGGTGATGAGATCCGCGTTCACCCGTTGAGTGAGGCACTCGGGTTGCAGCGTCACGTGGTGAATCCCGTATTCATGCTCCAGCAGGTGCCGGGCCTCGGGCAGCACTGACTCCCAGTGCTGCATGTCGTCCAGTACCAGGTGTGCCGAAAGTGCGACCTGCTCCGACGACAAGGACCAGATGTGCAGGTCGTGCACGGAAACGACCTTTTCCAGCCGCGCCAGCGCCGGTCCTATCTCACCCGGATCGAGGTACAGCGGCACCCCCTCCAGCAAGGCATGGACGGCCTCCTTGAGTAAACGCAGTGCCGAAACCAGGATCAAGGCAGCGATCGCCACAGACAACAGAGGATCAATGGTGGTCCATCCGGTAGTGACAATCACCGCGCCGGAGATCAGCGCCGCCACCGAGCCCAGCAAGTCGCCGATCACGTGCAGCAGGGCGGCGCGCACGTTAAGGTTTTTCTGGTGCCCCGACAGGAGCCAGGCCGCGATCAGATTGATCAGCAGCCCGATCGCGGCCACGACGAGAACCGCCCCGCCGTGCACTTCGGGCGGCTCCTGCAGCCGATCGATAGCCTCAATACCAATCGCCACCACCACCCCGATCATCAGCGTTGCATTGATCAGGGCCGCCAGGGTTTCGGCTCGACCGAGCCCGTAGGAGTGGCGACGCGATGGCGGGCGCCGGGCCAGCATCGCTGCGCCCGCGGCCAGTCCCAATGCCAGAGAGTCGGTGAACATGTGGCCGGCATCGCCGAGCAATGCCAGCGAGCCCGACCAGAGTCCGGCCACCGCCTCGACGAAGGCAAACCCAAGGGTAAGGCCAAGTGCCAGAAGCAGCGGTCTCTGGCTGCCGGTGGCGGTATGGGAATGGTGAGAGTGCGCCATGGTGGCGATATTCTAGACCGCACGTTGGATAAAGGCCTCGGGAATTAGGGCGGGCCAGCCTGTTGCGGGAAGGTCAGGCATGAAGATTGGCCATGGAATCCAACGGACTGGTGGCTCCTTGAGCCCCGCGACCGACCACGTGGGTGTAGATCATGGTGGTGGCGACATCCGCGTGGCCGAGCAATTCCTGAACCGTCCGGATGTCTGAGCCCGATTCGAGCAAGTGGGTGGCGAACGAATGTCGAAACGTGTGACTTGTAACCCGTTTGGTCAGGCAGGCGTGCATGGCGGCTTTTTTCACGGCCTTCTGTATGACGCTCTGGTGGATATGGTGACGACGCACAACGCCTGATCGCGGGTCCCGTGCCAAACGGGTTGCGGGGAATAGAAACTGCCAGCGGAACTCCGCCGCCGCGTTAGGATATTTTCGGTGTAGCGCATCCGCCAGGAATACGGTTCCGAATCCCGCTTCAGCATCCTTTTCATGTTGTCGTTGAACCCAGGCCACCTGCCTTTGCAGCTTATGTTTCAACACCTCGGGTAAGGGTACGACGCGATCCTTCTTGCCCTTGCTCATTCGCACATGGATGCGATCGTATTCGAAGTCCAGATCCTGGATTCTCAGTCTCACGCATTCCATGACGCGCATCCCGGTGCCGTACATCAGCTGAGTCATCAGGCCTGTCTGCCCGGTAATATGGGACAGGAGCAGTGTGACTTCGCGGCGACTGAGAACCGTGGGTATTCGCCGGGGACGTTTCGAGCGGGCATAGGCGCCAATCTCGCCCAACGGGCGTTCGAGTACCTTGGCGAAAAAGAATACCAATGCGTTCAATGCCTGCGCCTGGGTGGCGCCAGCTACCTTGCGCTTGACCGCCATATCCTCTAAAAAAGAAGCCACTTCCGCTTCGGAACAGTTTTGCAGGGACGTTTTTGCATGAAACCCAAGGAAGCGATTGATCCAGTCCAGGTAGCAGCGTTCAGTATTGAAGGCGAGATCCGACATCCTGATGGCGGTCAGGAAGCCCCGGTAAGTTTCCCGATAGCGGTTCGCGAGCAGATTGCGTGGATTGTCGAGTTCGTTCTCCACCCTCTCATAACTTCGTGCCACCGTCGGATGTTGGCGAGAAAGAGATCGGCTTCCCTCGATCCAGTGGCGCCAATCGAAGTCACCCGCCCATGCGGGTTTCAGCAGATGGCAATACAGCAACCTGAGTGCATCGACCTTTTGCCGAAACTGCCAATCCTCCAGTTTCTCACTACGTCCCTCCGCCTCAAGCCATTGCACCAGCGCGTCAGCAGAGCGCTCGAGAAGGCGGCAGCGCCTGTCGGCATCAATGAAGCTCTGAACGTGTGTACGGTACCAGGGGCGCGCTTTTTCCGGGACACGGAAGGTTTTCAGGAGGGCGAGGTAGCGGGTCCAGAATTGATCAATGCGGGGATCCGGAATCCTGCTTGCGGTGTTCATGACGTCAGCGCCTCCGTGCGCAAAATAAGCCAGATAGAGAACAAAGTTAGAACATTTGGCAGCATAACACAATATCAGTGCCAGCGGCTTATCACCGTATCGGTGTCAGCCACATAATCAGCTGTTAGAATTACAAAAGATCATGAAGCATAGTCAAAGGAACAACAAAAATTGGGATGTGTTTATTTCCTATGCATCAGAAGACAGAGATGAAGTGGCAGAACCATTAGCAAATAATTTATCTGGTTGGGGATTGCGTGTATGGCTTGATCGCACTGTCCTGAAACTTGGAGATGGTTTGCGACAAAGCATCAATAATGGATTAGCAAACTCGCGTTATGGAATAATCGTTCTTTCACCTTTTTTCTTTGATAAACATTGGCCAAACTATGAATTAGATGGGCTTGCTCAAAAAGAAATCGATGGGAATAAGGTAATATTACCTCTTTGGGTTGGTGTGTCAGAAAAAGATGTGAGGGCTTACTCTCCATCCCGCTAGCTGATCGGGTAGCGGTTAAATGGGAAGAAGGGCTATCAACTGTTTCAACAGAAATTGTAAGCGTAGTTCGTCCTGATCTTTTTCCAAGCAGAGACTATGTTCTACCTCTTGCTCAAATAAAGAAACCAGAAGAATTAATATTTTTACTGCGCCGAGCAGAGGCATGGAACTTTGGAAATGAAGAACCAGATTCAGAAGAAGAAGCGGAATTTGTAGCAGATATATTTGGATTTTTGCAGTGGTGGATAGATGTTGGCGAAGACTGTAACGCAGATCAAGGAGCTCGTATGCGTTTTATGCTGTCAAAGAAAATACAAGAAATACATAAAAAGAGGTTGGTGTATATATGCAGCTCCTGAAACACGATATTCAAAAACCAATGAAAAAGATTCGCTACGCGTAGCGGTTGTTGCATTGGCAAGCAAAAGCGTACCTGCCGTCGTACAGGCGGGTGACGCATTTCTGATGCATCGTCCAACCAAGCAAGAAAAGTGAGCCGCTTAACAAAATCGAGCCGACCCAAAAAACGCTAGCGCGTTTTTCGGTCGGCTGATTTTAGCGTTCGGCCTCTGCTAGGTCGAGGTATAGAAGACTGGAGCAGGCCTTGGCTAAAGATCTCAAATCTCGATGCAAAGATGACAGGTCCAGTAAAGAATCTTCTTGAGCTACTCGCGGGCGGACGAGCAGCTTACAAATCAACTCGCATCACTTCTCAAAAGTCACTTGGGCGAGCGCGTACGTATCTTTCGAGACCTCCCGTACGAACAGGCGATCGATGACTCGCTGGGCGTTGGCACCTGGATGAACGCATTGAAGACCAAACTGCAAGAAGCGGAGCTTGTGCTGGCAATCGTCACAAAGGGTTTCCTAATAGCCAATGGTTCCATATGGAAGTCGGTGGCTCACTACTATTCGGGAAAGAGGTGATTCCCATATGCGTGCCCCCAGTGGAGCGTGGGTTGCTGCGTTCGCCCATTAATGCGAAACAGGCATTTGAATATTCCTCAAATGATATTACTCGCCTAATTGAGCACCTAGGCGGCTCCGTGCCCACTCTACGGTAACGCTGCGCCGATAGATCGCTTGACGCTTCCGACTGCTTCGCCGCGGGGGGACGACACCTATCGGAGGCGCGGCAGTCATACTGCAAGCGGAGGATTCCGTCGGCCAAATTGCACGACTGCTCACTAGAAACGCTACAGTGGGGAGCGCGTTGTGGACTCTTCATCAGAGCTACCGCGGTGTGTGTGACTCGCGAGTAGAGGTTGACTGCGATGATCGAGGGTCTTGTGTTATTCGTCGTTCAGACCGAATTTCTCCGAGCACACCGATGATGCACGCGTATTATCATGTTGCTATCGATAAGCCCGGTGTAATAACGTATTCGGACAGTGTCGGATCCCGAACGTAGCCAGGGAGCTCACACGAGAGAACACTTGCGAAGCGAAGTCATGCTGCATGTCTCTCACCATGTTCGGACGGATAGTTGTCCCGGGCTCGGTGGTCGGGTACGAGTTGGAGGTGGAAGCGGAGAACTATCTCTCAGACCTGCTGAACACCGGGATTGGCCAGGTGACGTACCGGAATATCCGCGCCATTCCGACGAAGTCTCACCTGCAAGTCTATCGATTTCCGCGAAACTCGACCTTCGAGGGAATGCGAGCGTTCGTTGCTGATGCCAGCGAAGAGAACCAAATTGGAGCGGAGATACAGGCCACGTTGCTCGAAGAAGCGTTGGAGTTCAGAGTCGACCTCGATTCGTCCGGCGGGAATGCCGGTACAGATATGATTGAGTTTCGTCTGCGCTAGGAAGGCTTCGTGGGAATATTGCCGAACAAGGCGCTGCATCCGACGGCCAGGGCACTGCGCTCCCTGTCCGCAGTAGAGCGCTGCCGTTCGGCTACAACGAAATTCGCGCCTAGGGACATGCCGTTGACCCAGAAATACTTTTATGTCTTGACGCATTAATGAGGGAATTTATGCCTGACAAAATAAAAAATGTTTTTGTAAGTCATCACCATAAGGATGACGCAAGCGTTGATGGCTTGAAGAAAATGCTGTCAGGAAAGGGATACCAACTAAGGAATAGTTCTATCCGCGTCAAACCGGAAAATCGAAACCGCCTTGATCAAAACAAGGTCAAAGCGTTTACCGTACCATCGCGCGACTCTTGCGCATGCAAAAATGCGCTGGGCCAGCCAAGTGATTGTAGTCATCGGAAAAGAGACTCATCAGCGGCGATGGGTTAACTGGGAAGTTAAAGTCGCCCACCAACTCGGAAAACCGATAATCGGTGTTTATGAACGGGATGAAAGGGCCAAGTCGAAATCCCTGAAAACTTAAAAAAATACGCTACTTCGAGAGTCGGATGGAGATCGGAGTCTGTTATCGATGCCCTGGAGGGAAAGAGTCAATTTCAAAACCCAGATGGGTCGCCAGCCCCCAGGACTGATGGCTAAGTCAGCCGTCGATAGAGCCGACGAGATTCCAGACGCATATGCCATTACCAGGGATTATGGTTTTGCGCCAAACCCGTTTCATGGCTTTTGCACTTTGGCCACATGTAAGCCGGACATCCGCAAATCAGCAAAAGTCGGGGATTGGATTATGGGAGTTGGAGGCAGCTCCCTTCGGAGTGTGAAACGAAGATGTATTCTTCTAATGAAAGTATCGGAAAAGGTCAGTTTTCAGGATTACTGGGATCATGAGCGCTTTTCACTAAAGAAACCTGTGCGAAACGGAAGCAGAGTACAGATGCTAGGAGATAACATATATCACAAGGATGGAAACGGTGACTGGATACAAGAGGACTCGCATCATAGCAATCCGGATGGCACGCCAAATCCCGTGAAATGAGATCGGGATACTGGAAGAACTGACCAGGTGTTGGTCTGAACTATTTCTTAGGGTTCCGGCGACGAGGCTCTGCCCGTGGATTTGGATTCAATTGGATATGGGAGGATTAGAAATTATAAGAAAATACTCCTCTCAGATTCAAAGGAAGCGCGCGACGGAATCACTTCGGTGTTTCGAGATCATCGAAGCGATATAAACATGGTAGTTTCAGATCCATGTCAGTTCACGGACTCGCATCGACGTGTGGATCAAGGTACAGGGAAGATTCAGTAAAAAATGGAAATAATAATGATAATATAGCGCCAACTCGTAGTGATTGCGGAGGAGTAACTCGATGACAAACAGGGTATTCGCCGCCGCTAGCAATAAACTTCATCTGGCATCCATCTGATTCTGATGATGCAACGCTGATCCTTGATGTTATCAGAATGAGTTTCGCCAGGGATAAGGACAAACCGTTTTCGCGAGGATCTATCTGCTTTTTTAGCTCCCAAAACAGTGGCGAGGCCCCATCCAGTCCACCTGAAGAAGTAGCGAACAACAATATTATCTTTGTTTTTACAAGCGTGAATACTGTTGGCAGGAAAGAATGGCAACGTTATATTGAAGAATTGCCGCAAACTACATCAATTCATATCGTGCCAATTGCGATTGATAATGAAGGCTACAGCCATGGAGGCGTGCTGTCAGGATTGAACTGTACTCGAATAAATGATTGGCCTGTCGAAAACAGAGACCTCAACGCTGTCGTTGCCCTGGCTCACGAAATATATCGCTTCGGCTGGTACAATGGTGTCGCCTGGAGTTAAAGGGGTAGAAACATCCATAACGATATTCTTGAGTCATTCTAAGTCAGGAGATACTGGTAAGCTCCATTCAGAGCAAATTAAGCAATTTATCGATAACACAAACATGAACCGATTTTTCGATGCCAACGAAATATCGCCTGGCTATCATTTTGATCAAGAAATCGAAAAGCACATTCAAGATTCAACATTGCTTGCAATTGAAAGCGATGCTTATTCCTCTAGGTATTGGTGTCAACGGGAGATTGTTATTGCAAAGCAACACAACCGACCTGTAGTCGTGGTTGATTGCCTTGAAGACTTTGAGGACCGTGTTTTTCCTGCCGCCTCTAATGTTCCATGCGTTCATATTTC
>CAWGBV010000004.1:0-49594 GCA_963820915.1 uncultured Gammaproteobacteria bacterium
ACGGAGGCCCAGAGGCACGAAGCCCCATACATGTTGGCAAGCCACCCAAATGTACGGTCCAACTGTCAAGCCAGTGGGCTGGCGTTACAATTGCGGGTCCATGAACGAATTCAAATTCTCCAGTGTCAAATTCTCCAGTGCTCAAATTCTCCAGTGAAGGCATGTCATGAGCAGCGCCAGCGGTACCGACTCGTCAGACAGCAGCTCGTTACCAAATGACAACTCCAATAACATCCAGCAGACGAAGACTCCTCTGTACGACTGGCACGTCTCACACGGTGGACGGATGGTTGATTTCGCTGGTTACCAAATGCCAGTCCAATATTCGTCGATTGTATCCGAGCATCAGGCGACTCGAACGGCTGCTGGCGTATTTGACATCTCGCATATGGGGCGTTTCAGATTTGAGGGGAATCGTGCACATGAATTGCTAGAGCACCTTTTGACTCGCCGCGTCACGGATATGAAAGTCGGTCAGGTCCGTTATTCGTTGATGTGCAATGCGGACGGCGGTGTGCTCGACGATGTCCTCGTGTCCTACCTGGAGAGTCCCAGTGGGAGACAGTACTTTCTACTGGTTGTGAATGCCAGCAACCGTACAAAGCTATTGAAATGGCTAGCCCCCCATCTAGCCGACTTTCCGGATGTCGCTTTCAACGACGTCAGCGAATCCACAGCCATGCTATCCGTTCAGGGGCCTGCTTCACGCGACATCGTTGGCCGATTATTACCCAGCTCAACGACCCACTTGGATTATTATCACAGCTTGGTGACCGATCAGATGAGCAAGCCTTGTGTGGTGAGCCGCACAGGGTACACGGGCGAAGATGGATTTGAGCTAATCGTCAAGGCTGATGACGCTGTTCAGGTTTGGAACAACATCCTGCTCGCTGGTCGTGATGCGGGGGTCCAGCCGGGTAGGCCTCGGCGCAAGAAGATACTCTCCGACTTGAGGCCGGAATGCCGCTTTACGGGCATGAGTTGTCCGAGGAAATTGATCCGTTGACTGCAGGTCTTGGATTTGCCGTAAATCTCGAAGACCGTAGCTTTCTCGGATCGGAAGCACTTACAAACATCAAACAGTCGCCAAGAGAAGCGAAACGAGTTGGGCTGAAGCTAAGCGGCAGACGTCCCGCAAGAGAAAACGCCCAATTGGTCGACCGAGACAACCGAGTCATTGGACGCGTGACCAGCGGTTCCTTCTCACCGACCTTGGGAATCCCGATTGCTATGGGATTTATGCACCGAGAGATGGCCACCATCGGGCAGAATGTCGATGTCGACATTCGTGGCTCCCGAAGCAGTGCGGAAATCGTTAAGCTACCGTTTTACAAACGCAAGCGAGTCACTACGTAAAATGACCGGTACGGAAAGAGGAGTTGACGGAAGACGAATCCCGCAGATCTGAAATACAATTCATCCCATGAGTGGGTCGGCATGGACAGCGAAGGTCTGGCCGTGATTGGAATCACCGATTTCGCCATCGAGCAGCTGACCGACCTTGTCTACATGTGCTCCCAGAGGTGGGTTCTTCCGTCACTGCTGGCGAGGAATTCGGTGAAGTCGAATCGGTCAAGGCGGTCAGCCCACTCTACAGCCCAGTAAACGGTGAGGTTGTCGAAGTTCACGCTGAACTGGTCGAGAACCTGGAAAAGCTGGGCGATGACCCGTTTGGCGACGGATGGATAGTCAAGATCAAATTGGCAGACGACACGGACCTAAGCTCGCTGATGGACCACGATACTTACCGCAAGCAGTGTGCCGATTCCTAGCTCGTGAGCGAAAAGCAAGACCCATAGAACGGGGATGCTGAGAAGCCGAATAGATTTGGTTGTCTCATCGAAAGTTAGCCGGTTGAACTACAATTAGACGTTGAATAACACCTCAGGTCGGATCAGCCATCCGTCGCAAGGACTCAATGCGGACTGTTCAGATCTTTACCGCGATGAATAATATTCAGATTGTATTGACGCTGGTCCAGACATCTGGAAAGTTGAATCCGTTGATGTAGTTTCTTCAACGGTTGATTGTTCTTTTACAAACGAATGCTCGGAAGCGATTTCGATTCGATCGGCATCTCCGTGAACAACGTTCAGGTGCTGATTTTGAATATTCGCAATGTATTTTGGGGGATGTGCCGAATGGCTTATTTGTTCAACACCGACGATGATACTCAGCAGATGCTCGCTGCGATTGGAGCCTCTTCCGTCGAAGAACTATTTGCATCAATTCCCGAGCATTTCAGATTAAAAAGGCCGCTGAACATCCCAGAAGCGATGAGCGAACTGGAGATGACGCAGCACATCGGCGAGTTGGCGTCCACCAACTTAGGCGTTTCTCAAGCAACCTGTTTTCTGGGTGGTGGCGCCTACGACCATTTCATCCCCGCTGCGGTCGTCGATGCCTGGCGATCGCGAGGCGAGTTCTACACCTCTTACACGCCCTACCAGCCAGAAGTCAGTCAGGGCAATCTGCAGGTGATGTTCGAGTACCAGACGCTGATATGCCAACTGACAGGCATGGACGTCTCCAACGCCAGTCTTTACGACGGGGCGGCTTCGATGGCCGAGGCTGTTCTTATGGCCATGGCGACACAGCCCGAACGGGCAGCGTGGTAGTCCTCGAGCGGTGCATCCAGAGTACCGCCAAGTTCTGGAGACGTACTTGACGAACTGGACGACGCGAAATGGTCACTTGCCCGCCCCGATGGACTGTCTCCATCAGCCGACTTGGCAGCCGCTTTAGACGACAGAACCGCATGTGTGATTCTCAGCAGCCCAACTTTTTCGGCATGTGTTGAGGACGCTGGCGGCCGCTGCGCGAAGTAGCCCACGCAGCGGGTGCCGTGGTCATTGTAGTCTTCGATCCGATCAGCCTGGGATGCTGAAGCGTCCGGCGATCTGGGAGCGGACATCGTGGTGGCGGAAGGCCAGTCGCTGGGCAATCCCCATGCAGCTACGGCGGGCCGTATCTCGGGATCATGGCTTGTCGCGAGAAGTTCGTACGTCGGATGCCGGGTCGCATCGCCGGCCAAACGGAGGACCGACATGGGCGACGATGCTGGGTATTGACGCTTCAGACTCGCGAACAGCACATTCGACGCGAAAAAGCGACGAGCAACATCTGCACGAACCAGGGTCTGTTCGCCCTGCGAGCCAGCGATCTACCTTGCCGCTGCATGGGGCCGCAAGGCTTGCGGGAGACCGCCGAGCATTGTGCCTGCGAAAGCTCACTACGCAGCCGAGCAGCTGTGACGGCAAGAGACGGTTTCGAACTGCAGTTCCCGGCATCATCCAACTTCAAGGAATTTGTGGTCCGAGACCGGCAGGATGAAGTGCCGAATCTGCTTGCCTGCGCAGCAGGAAGAGGGAATCCTGGCCGGCTGCCACTGGGCCAGCTGGTATCCGCGAATTGAGCGATTGTTTCCTGGTCGCCGTCACCGAAAAGCGAACGCAAACAGGAGATCGACGCGCTGGCCGTCGTCTTAGCACAACGCCATTCCTATCGCGGAGATAACGTCCATGCGCAACCAACAGGCAACCAAATTGCTGTTCGAACTGTCGCAAGCCGGGTCGCGGGCGAGCGTCTGCCGACTGCGACGTTCCGATGCCCGCAGTCGCAAGAGCTGCATCGGCCGAATCGCTCGCGATAAACCGCCCCCGCTGCCGGAATTGACCGAAGCCGGAAGTCGATTCGGCACTTCACGAACCTGTCGACGCTGAACATGTCGGTCGATACGCATTTTTATCCGCTCGGGTCTTGTACGATGAAGTACAACCCCAAGCGGAACGAACGACTGGCGAGCATGCCGGGATTGTCGATCTGCATCCGCTACCAGCCGATCGAAACCGTGCAGGGCATGCTGGAGCTGCTGTACGAAGTGCAGAGATGCTGGGCGAGATTTCCGGCCTGCCGGCGGTTTCCCTGCAACCTGCCGCCGGAGCCCAAGGCGAGCTGACGGCATTGATGGCGGCGGCCGCCTATTTTCGCGACCGCGGGCGAGCAACGAACGCGAGGTCCTGATGCCCGACAGCGCCCACGGCACGAATCCGGCCAGCGCCGAGATGGCCGGATTCGACACGCAGTCGACCGTCAAGAGCACGGGCAGAGGCTGCGTCGACATGGAGGACCTCGCGTCACAAGCTCGACGAACAGACGGCCGTGTTCATGATCACCAATCCCAACACGCTGGGATTGTTTGATCGTCAAGTGATCGAGATTGCCGAGCTGGTCCACGAAGTGGGCGGGCTGATTTACCTGGATGGCGCCAACATGAACGCGATCCTGGGGATCACCCGGCCCGGGTGATTTCGGCGCCGACATGATGCACTACAATCCGCACAAGACCTTCAGCGGTCCTCACGGCGGCGGCGGGCCCGGCGCCGGGCCAATCTGCGTGCGCGATTGCCTGGCGCCTTTCTGCCTGTCCGCGCGTAGCCGATGGTACGTCCAGAGGGCTTCCGGTACGCACTGGATTACGACCGTCCGCAAATCGATCGGCCGAGTTCGCAGCTTCTTCGGCAACGTCGGCGTGCTGGTCCGCGCCTATTGCTACATCCGCACTCATGGCGGCCAGAGGGCTTGCGACGCGTCTCCGAAAACGCCGTGCTGAACGCCAACTACTTGCTCAGCCGGGTGAAGCACTTTCTGCCGGTTCCGCAAGGCGATCGCTGCATGCACGAGTTTGTCGGCATCCGCCAGCAAACTGAAGAAGGAAAAGGGTCGTCACGGCGATGGACATCGCCAAACGTCTGCTGGACTTCGGCTTCCACGCCCCGACCGTCTACTTCCCGCTGACCGTACCCGGAAGCGATGATGATCGAGCCGACGGAGACGGAGAGCAAGGAAACGCTCGACGCATTCGTTAGTGCCGTCGAAGCAATTCTCCATGAAGATGTGGAAGAATTGCACGACGCACCAACTTCCACACAGGTATCGCGTCCCGATGAGGTAAGGGCTGCTCGTAAACCGGTGATGAAATGGTCGGCTGTTTCGCCTTAATTGATCATCCCCGTCGCGGTGCCGAGAATATGGCCGTTGATGACGCGTTGTTGGCCGCTGCCGCTCGAGCGTGACGTGGCGATTCTTCGGCTGTATAGCTGGTCACAACCGACGCTCTCGCTAGGCTACTTCCAGGCTTACGATGATCGCCTAGATCATCTTGAAAGTAATGGGCTCGAGTTAGTGCGACGAGGGACTGGCGGTGGAGCAATCGTTCACCATTACGATTGGACTTACTCCATTGCCCTGCCCGCTTCTGCCCTACCCGGAACTGTTGGTGCTGCACAGCCGCTCTACGATTGCGTCCATGATGCTGTGGTGGCTTGGCTGCGAAAGGGGGGCTTCGATGCCCGAAAATGGATTGATTCAGGCGACAGGAGTGACTGTTCGGGCAGCGGTTGCAGCTTTCTGTGCTTTGAACGGCGTAGCGTCGGTGATGTTGTCATTGGTGGCGACAAAGTCATGGGCAGTGCACAGCGTCGACTCCGGGGTGCCCTTCTGCAGCACGGTAGTTTGCTCCTCCAGCAGTCAGAGCATGCACCGAGCTTGCCCGGCCTGCAGGAATTGTGTGTTGCGAGCGGAAAAGCCTGGCTAGCCCCTGCAATAGGGCCATTTTTCGATCAATTGTGCGAGCGGCTTGCTGGTTTTTTGGCCACAACGATTTCCGGGGTTGAGAACGTGGATGCCATTCTTGAACACAAAGTCCACAACGGTAAATATGAAACCGAGGCCTGGAATCGTAAGCGGTAGCACCCATTCTGGGCGGTTTGGGGTAGCAATTCAGCAATTAAGACCGGATTTGATTGGCGATGTCTTGCAACGGGCTGATATCTTTGCTGATAATTAATGTGGTGCCGCCTTCTCATCTCAGCAGATCGAACTCAACCCTAATGAGATATCTGCCGCGGTGCACATCTGTAGTTCACGAGCCCGCGTGGACCACCAATCACGTCCTATGAGGTCAATATGCAGTTGCATCTGAGTTGCCAACGGTGCCCAAGAAGGGAAGTTGATCGCCGTCAAGCACGACAAATTCTTGATAGGCCGAAGCGACGAATGCCATTTACGCCCAAGAGCGAATCTATCAGCCGTCGGCATTGTGCAATTATTCGCAAGGACGGGCAGGATACTGTTGATCGACTTAAAGAGCCGCAACGGCACGAAGTCAATGGCAAAAACTTGATCCCTCCCGGGCGAAGATCTTGAAGGACGGTGACCACATTTGCGATGGGCAAACTCGAATTCGTTGCAGTGATTGAAGCCGGCGTCGCAATGGTGAAGAAGTCGGAAGTCAAGGATGTCAAAGAGGCTGCTAGTCCGAACGGCGGAAAAGTCGCGGACAGTCGATTCGAAGAAGTGGATGTCAGCAGTTGGCTGGACGAAGCGGAACAATTCGAGCGTCCTGGAACGGAAACAATGTCCCGGAACTTCGAATTGCCCACGCAGTCGGAAGAGGAAGAGCACGAGACCGTCTTGAAGCGGAAGAAGGAAACCAAGTCGGAAGCAAATCGCAAGCAGAAAAAAAAGCCTGGCAAGCTTCCCAAGTAACAACCAAACCGGCAACCGGCAATTCTAAAGATGCCGCTTCGGAGACACTCCGCAAATTCTTTAGTGGTGGTCGATAGGCGAATTGCTTTCGCCCAGTGATCAATTGAATAACCTCTTAGTTGGAGCGACGCTCGTGCGCTTTTGCCAATCGAAGATGCTCATCGCGCGCAGCGTTACTTGTCACGACTAGCCTGGCAACCGGTTTGGCTCTGGCACAAGAAGAATACATAGTGCAGCACAGCAACGGGATGCTTCTTGGCCCTGGAGTCCTTTCAGAAACCGACACCATCAGCACGTCTTCGTTTCAGCAAGGTGGTGGAGGAGAGGTGAAGAGCAAGTCGATCGGGGTCATGGATGATGGTCTTCGATTGACTTATTTCAACCTAGCCCCCATTAACGCCAGTTGGGAGCGTTCGACAGCTCCGGTCTTAGAACAAATCGAGCTGCCCTCCGCAGAAGAGGTTGCGCGGTCAGGCAATTCACCATCGATCATTCAAATCCTGGGTGTCTCGGCATTCAATAAGTATGGTCGCCGGACGTTTAGTTTCCTGTCGCCCCGAGGCAGAGTGGATGTCTTGCAGGGCATTACTTTGATCACGCCAAAGTTCGCCAAACTCGAGATCCTCAACACTGAATCAGAAAAGTTCGTCTGGGATACGCGGGTTGCAACATCGTCAATTCCAGCGGGTGAACTAAAGCAAATTTTAACCCAAGCCCTGGGGATGAAGAATTCCGGCGACTGGTTGCGCTTAGTTCGTTTTTATACGCAAGCGGTGCGCTACGGCGAAGCACGTGAGATCATGCTCGAGGCACTTCAGAAATACCCGTCAGAGTTGGCCGCACAACAGCCCGTATTAACCCAGCTAGACCAGTTGTTTGCCAACCAAAAATTTGAGGAAATTAAGCTTCGCCGTGAATCAGGCCAGCACTTGCAGGCAGCACGCTTTCTAGGCGCCTTTCCCGTCCAGTCGCTTCCAATCGAAGCTCAAGTCAAGCTGCAGACGGAGGTCGACGATGCCAACCAGCGACTTGCGTTAATGGCTGAGATCTCGGCCGCTCTTCAATCGCATGTCTCGCAGTTACCCGAACCGGACCAACAGGTGGTTGCACCGGTCATCGAGGAAATTCTTGGAGAGCTTTCCCATAACACCGTCGCTAGATTGGCAGATTTCCAGCGTCTTCGGACCGACGAAGCAACGCCCAACGAGAACAAAGTCGCCTTGGCTATTTCTGGCTGGACTCTAGGCACTGGTGCAGGCTTGGATAACTTTGCTGTGACCAAGTCTATTCTTCGAGTTCGCAACATGGTTCGCGAATACCTCAACGGTGCCGATCCGGGACGACGACAGCAGATTCTAACAATGCTGCGCAGCGAAGAAGGGGCACAGCCGCCACTGTTAGATCGCTTGTTAGAAACCATGAAACCGCCGCAGCCCCTGCCTCCGATGAAAGAAGATGATCCACCCGGGATGTTCCGTGTATCACTGCGGGACTCGCTGGGAAACCCACTGGATTACATCGTTCAGGTGCCGCCCGAGTATGATCCGAATCGAAAATATCCTTGCATCCTGTCCTTACCCGGAATCGGTGATTCTCCAGAACTAGAAATCAATGCCTGGTGCGGTATCTATGCCAAGTTAGCGTTTTCGATGGCTCGCTCTGGCTATGCAACTGCGCTACGGATACATCGTCGTCTCTCCCGCCTGGGCTGAAAATCAGCCCGAATATCAATACACCGAGAGCGAACATGACCGTGTGTTGACGGCCTTCCGTGATTCGCTCCGCAAATTCTCGATCGATACAGACAGGGTCTTCATCACAGGGCATTTCGACGGGGCCACAGCCGCGTGGGATGTGGCAGTTTCCCATCCCAGCCTTTGGGCAGGGGCGATCATGTTATCCCCCGGAGCCGACAAGTTCATCGTGCAATACGATGAGAATGTAAAAGGCAGATCCAATGACCAGATACCGTTGGGAACCTATATCGTTTACGGCCAACTGGATGGCAAACGCATCAACTCCAAGTTGGGGACGATTGCCACCACCTATTTGCGATCTTCGCGGTTTGACACTCTGGTTGTCGAGTATCGGGGCCGCGGTAGCGGACTGTTTATCGAAGAGCTACCTCGGATCTTCGAGTGGATGGAGCTTTCCAGCCATCGTCGACTGCGAGTAGCACGAAACATCGAAGTCAAGACGATGCGGTCGGGGGACCGCTTTTTCTATTGGCTTGAGGCCCCGGCTTTATTGCCCAGTGTGGCGGGCACCGCGTTCCAATTTGACCCAGCATCCGCCGGTTCTTTTCAGGCCAATTTACTGGACATTAATGGTGTCAGTGTCAGCCGTATTCCCTCTCCGAGCAAGATGGCTACTATCTGGCTGACTCCGGAAATGGTCGACTTCAACCGTCCCGTTACGGTGGCCTTGTCCGGGCGGCGACGGCCCTACGATGTAGTGCCCGACATCGGTGTCATGCTGGAAGATGTCCGCACCCGTGGCGATCGACAGCACGTATTCTGGCAGAAGATCGAGATTGAATAACTCGATTTTAAGAGGTCCGCTGACGCTCCAGCCATGCCAACCAGGCGGCGTGATAGTCTGCCAAGAACGCTTCGCAGTTCTGTGCCGTAAACGATTCGCGATTCCACGCAGCAGAAATACAGAGTTGCCCCCAGTTCACGCAGAGTCCAAGGGACACGTTTGTATTGCGGCGGACCGGTGGAGCCACCAGCGTATTTTTTAGTTTGGCGTCACCGATAAGTCGATGGTCACCTTCAACCTGAAATAGCTTTTGCGTTCCGCGTAAGACGTCGCCTGTGTAAGTCAGCACGGAAGTAGCCATCCGGTTGCTGTTTCTCAAGATCCAGTGCATTGAACGGGGATAATGAACGGCCGCTGAAATTCCGTTGAGGAAATCCATCGGCAACTGAGATTCACGAATCGACTTGAGTTCACTCTGCACACCTTCCAATAGTGCTTCCCAATTCATACACGCAGCTCTTGTTCGGCCCAAGAACGAAAAACTCAGCCGATTGGTGGCAGGCATCCTCAGGTCGACTCTGGACCGCAAGTCAAAAGGCATCAACAGCCGAACTCTACCGCGTGGATTGCTGAGTCCACGGTCTGAATTCCACCTTGCGCAGGTTTGGAACAGCAAGGCCAGCGCGAGTTCGTTGATCGCAAGATTCTGACTCGTCGCACGCTCCATGATCAGCTGTGAAACTTCGCGGTCGATGACGATGTGCCTTAACGGTTCGGCAGCATCCGCTCCGATTGTGCCTTCGGATGCAGTAGAATTGCCCTTCAGTGATTCCGGTGGTTGAAAATGAAAGTAGTGGGCGTTTTGCAGTCGCTGCGTAAACGACAAGGGCTTGGTTGGGGGCCCGCGAAAAGCATTGGAAAAGTCAAATCGGTCAGGTAATCGATCGATATCCGGTTCCCGCCAACCTCGTCCAATGACTTGCTCACTGCCCTGCAAAGTCCTTATCTTGGAATACTTAACCAACGCGTCAATCAAAACGCGTCGCAGCCCCATGCCATCCGTACAGGCATGATGCAATTGAAAGAGCAGCCTGGTCCGAGACTGGCGGTTTCGGTACCAGTATCTGCAGCCA
Organism: uncultured Gammaproteobacteria bacterium; assembly: GCA_963820915.1. GTDB lineage: Bacteria > Pseudomonadota > Gammaproteobacteria > Chromatiales > Chromatiaceae > CAWGBV01. Next base: position 10,164 of record CAWGBV010000004.1, read on the forward strand.
CACTCGTTTTTCAAATCGATGGGTACGGGCCATCCATTACGTAGGGGCGGATCGACCTCCTCATTTCGAAGCTGTGGACGATAGCCTGGATCATACTCCCAGTACAACTCGCCACGATGTTCAACAAGTTGGCTTGCCAACAGTGGGTTGCGATGCACCGCCTCTGCTAAGGCCTCTTTCCACTGGCCGAGGTCCAGCCGCGAATCAAAATGCAGTTCGATGAAGCTGGTCATCGGTTGAAGTGCCGTTTCATCCCAAATCAAATATTTTTCGAAGGGAGTCAGCGGAAGCGGAAAGATATCATGCGCTTCGGCTGAGGGCAGTTCTCGCTGCTCGCGTTGTTGAAGGTCAACCATGGAGACATTCTCCACCGTCGATGACTAGTGTCGCGCCTTGCACTAAGTCACTTATGGGACTGCTCAGGAAAAGTACTGCATCGGCGACATCCTCCGCCGTCAAGCTGCGATTACCAACGCAGCGGCGGGCTGCGATCATCTCAAACGCTTGCTCGCTGCCCGGCAGACGCTTGGTGGAATCTGTTTCGACCAACCCCGCCAGGACGACATTGGCATTGATATCTTCGTTCCCTAACTCCAGCGCGAGATGCCGAACCAAACTTTCAAGTGCAGCTTTCGACGCACCGATCAATCCATAAGCCGGCAGTGCACGGTGTGACCCATGGCTCGACAGGGCCACGACTTTCTTGCGGCCCGATCCCTGCTTGAAAAGAGGTAAGGCCGACTGGACCAAGGTCATCAGCGAGCGAACGTTCGTGTTCATCGTGGCCTCAAAATGTTTCAGATTGGCATTCATCAAGGGCCGAAATCCACCCGAAGCCGCATTGGCAACCAGAATGTCAAGTTTTTGGAATTCATGACTTATGAAATCCATCATGCTTTCCACATCCTCCGGTTCGCTAACATCTGCTTTCACGGTAGCAGTACGCCGCCCGTAATCTGATATCGCTTTAGCCACTTCACTAGCGGCATTCTGACTGGTCACATAATTTACGATCACATCTGCACCAGCTTCCGCCAATCGCAGCGCGGTCGCCTTACCAATACCGCGAGAACCGCCTGTCACCAAGGCTGTTTTTCCGGTAAGGTCAATCATTCGTGGCTGCTCCACTGCTAGGAAAATCCCTGGTCTTTGTCACAACAAAATCTTGAAAAGCATGAATGCGTTCTTCGCAGATGCCCAACACTCCCTGCTTTTGACTGGCCTCGAGCCCCGACTGAATATCGTGAAAAATAACTTGATCTTCTAGTAAAATCCGTCGCGTAATAGCGGCAGCCAGCTTTCCCCAAGCATGCGAAAAGACGCTTACCGAAATTCGCTGAGGAGTTGGCCGGCAGTCGGCCGAATTGCCGCACCACCGCGGTGCTGGTAGTTGGCGATTCAGGACCGATGCAGCTAATCAAGCTAATGGCATCGGTAAAGGAGATTAGAAGGTTTGGAAAAACATGATGCTGCCAATACCTTCCTGTCACCGGATACCCCAACCATGCGATGAATCGAGATTCAAGGCGTTGAAACATAGCATCTAATTTACTGTGCGGACTGAATGGCAGCTCAGTTGTCATGGCCGTTCGCAAGTTATAGAGCTCATGATCGGAACGATCCGCCCCTGGATCTTCCCGGAACGTGCCTGGATGCACATTCGGAACATGATACGACTCAAGCGAATTCTCGATGGGAACTTTCCAGTTCGCCGCATATCGCGGACTCCAGCTCAGAGTCTCGAACGATCCGTGACCGAAGCGTTCACTAATGAGCTGCTGCATTCCTGCATCCAACCAACGCTCTTTGGAGACAGGCTTATCACCGACACTGACGAACAGAAGTTGGCCTAGCTGAATAAGCGGAAACTTCTCCAGACAAAGGCGAGCGCGATCAAAGGGGACAAAATTCTTCGGTTGCGGAATGCGTCCCGTGGTTCCATCTGCCTGATATTCCCAGCCGTGGTACTGGCACTGCATGCGTTCACTGTTGCCTCGCTGCTGAGATGAGATTAGCGTGGCGATGAGCGAAACATTGGACAAGGCTACGATCTGACCATCAAAGTTTCGCACCTGAATCGGTGTACCGACCAAATCACACGTAAGGAAGTCACCAGACTTTTTCACGTCTTGAGTCGTTCCAACCAGATGCCAGGCGTTGCGGAGAACATGCTCCCGCTCCGCTCGGAATTCTTTTGGCCCGTAGTAGCTTTTTGCTGGCAGCAGATGAGGAAGGCTTTGGGTAGATTTAAACACGTTAGAACTATTGTCGATCCCGTCCTATCGGGATTCGCCTCCGTCACTGCGACTTTCCATAGCAACCACTCCTGAGTTCGCGATTTGTGCGTTCGCTATGTTTTTGTCTAGCCAAGCAACCTCGTAGTCGCGAGCATTGAGTAGAAGTTGGTCATCGATGCCATACAGACTGAAGTCGAATACCGCTCTTCCCTGCTCGGCGGTCTTGAACCTGGCATGTACCGAACAGGCTTCCCCAGGGTCAGGCAGCCGATCTCCAGCAATACTAACGAGCCAAGCCAGGCACCATCTACGTATTGCTCCACCAACAACACATATTATCCAAATCCACATGCAATGTGTAAAATAATGATAACTGTGTTCCAAAGTCCGTCGCGATGTACGGATATGAGGCATAGCATACATGTGGTGGCAACTATAATACTTACCAATCCCATCATAGCTAAATAATCACTAGCTGTGCATGCCATGAAGTCGCTAAAATTTCATATAAACTTTTATGACCTTCACCAGTGAATGGTCCTCTACGTGCTTCAAAAATTTCTTTCACACTGTGTCCAATACCCTAATTGTACGGTACATATGCCAGCAAAAATAAATAAAACAGCTAATGTTAAACGATGATGAGCAAGTCACTCAACCATAAAACAACTGTAACTTGATGTAAACCACCTTCAAAGGTTAAAAAATCTGAATACTACACCCCAGCAACCTCCAAAAAATGGAGCTAAACCTTTCGAAAAACTCGGGTATAGTTGACTCATTAACTCACGATTTATTAAAAATTCATGAGGTAATGGAATCTCTTGAGGTGCAACACCTGCATCTAATAATTTGTTGATTGGTAATGCAACATGAATTTGATGACCAGACCAAGACAAACATCCTAAACCTAATAGACCAGCTAAATGATGATTCATCATTGATTCAGCATTTTGAACACGTAACTGAACGAGTAGGTACAACAAGCCTCCACATTGTCTTCATTTTGTTGTCATTGGCGATGGAGAGCGGCGCGGCGAGTTGGAGAAGCTGGCCACACAACTCGGTATCGCCGAGGCCACCCACTTTCTTGGCTCACGGTCCGATGTTGCCAGCCTTCTGCCTGCCCTCGATCTCGTTGCGCTGACGTCGCATAATGAAGCAAGTCCCGTCTCAATCCTCGAAGCTCTCAGCTGCGGAGTCCAGTCGTCTCCGCCCGTGTCGGCTCAGTTCCCGAAACGGTGATCCCCAATCAAACAGGTGAACTCTTTGAGCCTGGGGATCTCGATGGTTATGTCTCTGTCTCTCTCAAGTTACTCTTGGACCCAGATCGCCGGAGGGAACTCGGCCGCCGGGGCCGCCAACACATTGCCGAGCATTGCTCGCTGCAGGTCATGGTCAAAGGCTACGAAACGCTTATCGAGCACCTTTATCGAACGAAGCAAAACGCTACCCTGCGACACCGCCGTGCTCATTTAATCGGCGAAAAGGTCCTCAATCGGCTCTGCACCGCGCCGATCGGGCTGTGACTCTTCCGAACAGTCGCTCGGATGGATAATATAGAGCGTCGGCAGCAGCGGGGCCGATGCGGCGATCGCCACGGACTGTCGTTTCTTTTCGCGCTCGATGCTGTGACTGCCAACTGCCACCGGCCACGAACCCGCGGACGCTACCGTGGTACCCCACAAATTGCATGATCACCGAGACGCTACTAATCTGGATTGCGAGATTAATCAGTGGGGTGAGCGTGCGCTGGGTCGACTCCCAGCCCGATACCTGCCAACGCGTCTATTTCGCCAACCACACTAGCCACCTCGACGTGGTACTGGTTTGGTCGGCGTTGCCGGCCGAGGTCGCCGGCTCACGCGTCCTATTGCTGCGAAAGACTACTGGGAACGCGGTTTTGTCCGCCGCCACTTGCACCAAGTCTTCAACACGCGCTACTGATCGATCGTAAGGAAATCAAAGTGCACCAAAGCCCCGTCGACTTGATGCTCCGCGAAATTGGCGACACCCACTCCCTCATTCTGTTCCCGGAAGGAGGACGTAATGATCAGGAGGGAATCGGCGAGTTCAAAAGCGGCCTCTACTACCTCAGCAAAAAACGTCCCGAGTTGGAGTTGATTCCGGTCCACATCAATAACATGAATCGTATCTTGCCGCGGGGGGAGTTTTTGCCCGTGCCGCTGTTGTCGTCACTCACCTTCGGTCCCCCCATGTGGCTTGAGGCAGGTGAGCCGAAAATCGAATTCCTCGCCCGCGCCCGTGAAGCGGTCATCAGCCTCAAGGATCGTTAACCATGCTCCCAGACTGGACGCTATTCGGCGCGGGGCCTCCTGGCATTTCAGGTCAACCCTTGGTGCCAGAATTGACGACGATGGTCGAAGACTGGGCGCTGCTCGGTTCGGTGTTGATTTTCTTGATTCTCGCTAGTTTGCTCGGCCGCTGGCTCAAACGTCAAACGTCACTCGGACTCGACGAACGCTCGGTCAATTCTTTCAATAGTCGGTTGCAGGCATGGTGGTTTTTTAGTGTCGTCCTGGGCTTCGGTTTTTTCGCACCCAAATTGACGGTGATCCTGTTTTGCGGGCTCTCTTTTTGGCGCTCCGCGAATTCATTACGCTCACTCCCACCAGCACTGGCGACCACCGCGCGCTCTTTTGGGTCTTCTTTCTTTTTACGCCGCTGCAGTTTATTTTGGTCGCCTTTGACTATTACGCGTTCTATAGCATTTTGATTCCTGTTTACGCATTCCTGTTCATTGCCGCTCGCGTGGCTATTTCGGGCGATTTCAAACATTTTCTTGAACGGGTGGCCAAAATCCAGTTTGGCTTGCTGGTGTGTGTCTACTGCCTCAGCTTTGCCCCTGCGCTGCTGACTATCGAATGCAAACAAATGGACGGCGACTACGCCAACGCTCGGTTGTTATTTTTCAGCAATACGTAACTGAACGAGTTACGGTACAGTACCAAGGCCACGTATTGCTCCGACATTCAGGCTGCTCCTCACCGTCGACGAACATCCGTAGTTCCGCAATCCTGTCCACACCCTCCACCAGCAGGCGATTCGATACCCGCGAGTAATAGATGTCCCTTCCGAAGGGCCAGCCGGTGCCAGCGCGTTCGTGACTGCTGTCCTCACCGCCGCTGAGCGGATGGAAGTAGCCCGACAGGCTTGCCTCGGCGACACGCTTCACTTCGGCGAGATCCGATGTCAGGTCCGCGACAAGGCGGGCCTCAATCCGGATCTCCCGGTAGCTGGGCGGTATCACGTACAACTCGGTGGTGGCCAGGCGCCGCTGGTCGAGATAGGCGCAGACGGTTCGCAGGGTCCCACTGGTGGGCATGGGCGCTTCGCCTTCCACGTTCGGAATCACGATCACCGAAACCACGCCAGGCACTTCCACACCGGGGAAATCAGGGTGATGGAGCATCAGCGCCTTGGCGCGCGCGATATTTCCGGAGCGGATGGCGTGCAGTTCGAAGTCTTCCGAGGTAACCGCGCGCTCACTGCTTTTCAGGAGCTGCGGCGCCCGTTCCATCGCCGATTCAATGCGCTCTTCGTCGGCGCCGCCGTAGGCTGCATAGGGGTTGAACACCCCGGCCACATCGATACCCTCGAGCGAAGAGAGGGGTGCGGTGATAGCCGCGGCGTCCACGTTGCCCCGGGTGCCGCCGCCGGTGAGATATTTCTCCGCAAGGATGTTCGCCGGTCGTCGTGCATTGGCCACCGGAATGCGGCCGTTAACGCCGTCGCCGAAGCGGACTTCGCCGGTGGCCCGGTTGAGGACAAACACCGCCGAGTCAGGATTCGCCGAAAAGAAGTCGGAAGCCTGTTGCCAGGGCTTGAATCCCTCGCCCTCATCCACCTGCAACTGCAGGCTGTCGGAAAGCACCGGGGTGTATCGCAGTTCGTGCACCTGGTCAGGGCTGCCGTCGCTCGCCCCGAGCACTTCGGCCTCGATGGTCTCGGCCTGAACGACCAGCGCCACATTGGTCCGGACCGCCAGAACCCTGGGCGCTTCCTGGTAAACGCCCTGCTCCATTCTGGCCCTTATCCAGTAGCGTTTTTCGGGAACCTTGCCGAGCAGACGGGAGACCATCTGGCCCTTGGGTGGGGAGCGAAGCTGCACCTGTCCGCTGCGCGTCAGTGCATCGGTTTCGTCCTTGAGCAGATTCAGAGATTTCCAGTCGCGACCCCCCCAGTATTCCCAGGTCAGCCGTACCCCCGAAAACGCCGGCTCGTCCGTACCCTTGCAGGCCAGTGATTTCAGTCGCCCGTTGTCGTCCGCCGTCCACACCGTGAGTGAAAAGCTGACCTCGGGAAAAGGTTCCGCAGCGTCGAAACCCATCAACAGCGATGCGTCCTTTCGCCCCGGTCCGCTGAACGGATCGAACCTACGATTGAAGTCCTCGTTTTCCGCACTGAGATCCCGATAGGTGAAACCGTCGTAGCTTTGCAGGCGATCGAGACGGGCCTTCAATGCGGTCAAGGCTTGTTGGGTTTCGAAGACAACGGGCCCCTGGTCATCGGGTTCCTGAGTCGCGATCTGGGTCGCTGCGGGCACGATCACATAGGATTCCGCATAACTACCCCTGACCGGGAAGATGACCTCCGAATGGGCGGGTCGCGCCGCTTCGAGTTCGATGCCCAGCAACTCCAGAAACTTCAGATAATTGAGCTTGGGTACCTTGGACATGCGGTAGATCTGCATCTCCGTGAGCCAGGCGAAGAGTTCTGTGAGTACGAACCCAGGATCGTTTTCGTTGTGATCCGTCCATTCGGGCGTATACCGCGGAATTCGGGCACGGGCCTCATCCACCAGGTCCTGAAACTTACGGTCGTCGATGACAGGAAAGTGCGCTTGCAGAGACACGCTCAGCCCCCCTCTGTGATGTAGAAGGGATAAACAAGATTGCCGAAGGTGTTGCTGGTCCTTATCCGATAGTGAATCCGGATCAGCAACAGGTTCTCCTCGCCCCCGGCGGTGTTGGCATCGATGCTCATCACATCGATTCGGGCTTCGTTGGCCACCAGTGCCCGACGCACCGCATCCACCACCAGGGTCAGGCTGCCCGGGTTCGAAGGGCTGAAAACCAGGTCGTGAATACCGCAACCGAAGTCGGGGCGCATGACCCGTTCGCCTTTCGCTGTGCTGAGGATCAGGTAGATGGATTCCTCGATACGCTGTTCCCCGGCGGCCGTGGCGATGCCACCGCGTGGCGACACCTGCAACGGAAATTTCCATCCACTGCCCAGAAAGGGCCGTTCGCGCTTACGGCTTTCGGTTGAAATCGACATCACTCACAACCCCCCATGCCGTCGGCGACCAGCGTCAAGGTATCGACGAAGGCCTTCAGTTGATCCACCGAGGTCATCAGGCTTTCCGCATCTTCGGGTGAGCCGAAGGTCGGGATCTCGATGGGATCGATCTGGGCGAGGCCCAGAAAGGGTTCGATCAGGCTCAGGATCACGATAACCGGCTCCACCGAGGCCATGGCATGCTGCGCCGACTGATTCGCGTTTTCCTGGGCACATTGCAGCGACGCCATCAGTTCCGCATTGCCCGCCTGCTGGGCGCTCACCAGTTCCAGTGCGATGCCCCCCATCAGGGCGGCGATGCTTTCCAGCTGCTGGACGATGCAGGTCAGAATCTTGATGAGCAGGCAGATGATGTCGCGAATGAAGGCGATCCAGGGAAGGCCGGGGATCGCCAGGCCCACGCAGGGCAAGAGCTTCTCGGCCGCCTCGAGAAACTTGGGAATCGCCTCGCCCAGTTTGATCAGGTCCGGAGGCGGGCCGAGGCCCTTAACGATGGAGATCAGCGGCTCGACGATGCCGAGGATCTTCACGATGCAGTCGAGATTGGCGAGTATGGGCGGCAACTGGGCCAATAGCGAAAAGGTCAGTGCGCAATCATCCGGTATCCCTTTGGTGACATCGGCAATGCCCTTGATGTTGGCGCCCGTCGGGAACTGAACACTGGCCGACCCGACGGGCGGCAACCGAAGGTCCTTGCACTGAATCGCCGCCAGCTGTTCCTTGATGCTTTCGGGCAATTCGATGTCGATACTGAGTTCCGGCATATTCCCAATTCCCTAAATGGGTGGACCCACCGGCCTGACCAGCCGCTGCATGATGCTCATGGTGCTTCCTTCCAGGTGCAGGTGACCCTTGCTCTTGATGCGGACCATGCCGTTGGTCAGGGTGATGACGTTGCCATGGGCATCCTCGATCACCAGCGCGCCGAGATTGCCGGCGTTCTCGCTGGAATCGACGAAGCGGATGGTGTGGCCGTTAACCGAGCGAATCATGCGCTGCCGCTCGTCGGCAGACGGTGGCGGCTGCACCGGATTCCACAGGCAGCCCACCACATAGGGGTGATCCCAATCGCCCTGCTCGAAGGCAAGCAGTACCTCGTCGTCCACTTCCGGCATGAAAAAGGCGCCCCGATCGCCGCCGGCCATGATGGACGCCATGGATGCCATGCGGCTGCGGTTGCCATCACCGAGCCAGGGATAGGTCACTTCGATACGTCCCAGGCTCTCTTCGTCCTGAACGCTGGTGACCTTGCCGATAACGACGCCGGATGTGGGCTCTCTCATGAGGCGCCACCTCCCTCGTCCTCGCGCCTGGCCTTGAACTGGGTGGCATAGCCGTTGTCGTTGATGACGTGGTTGGACTCGGTGACGAAATAGGTGCCAGAGAGTCGCGGACCCACGCCGAGAATCCGCACCTTCGACCCTGCTCTAAGGCGTGGCAGGCCGACGCTGGTAATGCTCGCCTTGACCATCTCCTTATGCTGGTCCATCAGGATGGCGCGGGCCCTTTCGCGCGCCTGGCGGGCACTGAAAACCGGTTCGGTGACCACGTGCTCTTCACGCGCATCGCAGTCCATGATCAGTCCGTGAAGATTGGCGTTGAGGCGACGTATCTGGGGATCGTTCATGTCCACCTTCTCGCTGATGGCGCGCTGGCGGTTGCGATCCCAACCGTTAACGGTCACCGACTTATACTGGTTGGCAGTGGTCAGCGTCGGCTTGAAATCCACCAGCGATCGGCCCCACTCCAGCTCGTAAACAATGGGGTCTTCGGTACTGCCCGAGGGTCCGAAATAAAGTCTCTGGGGGTGGTCGTCGTTCTCCTCCTGTATCACCACCACGTAGCCGCGGGTCTTGGCCCGTTTCCACAGGAAGTCGATATCAAACTCCTTCTTCTGGGCCATGTAGAAAATCGCCTCCTCGCGCGACTTGGCACTCCGGTCCGTAACGATGGGCAGCGGAAAGCGCTTGTCGTTGTTGAGTTCGCGGTCCCTCAGGGTGGCGATGTTTTCGGCGATATCGCTGTCTTTCCTGTTGTGCCATTCGCCGTCGTACTTCTTGCGTCTCAAGCGATGGAGCATGTTGAGTCCACGAACCCTCAGCGTCGGTGCGGCGCTGGATGAAAAATTCGGCTCCAGGGTGGTGAAGGTGCCCTTCGTCAGTGAGCTCGAGATTCCCTGCGTATCCCATTCGGACCTCGACCTCCCGGTTCCTGCCGCAGGGTTCGAAGAAGGCGGACAGACTGCCCGGCTCACCGTCGTCCCTGCTGCCCGAGTACTTGAAGGCCAAGTGCGATTCGTCCCAGTTGTTGAGGGTGAGTTGAAAGCTGTCAATCTCTTCGATGTTGTCCTTGTAGGACAGCTCGATAACGTCTCGCACCACGTACTCGGGCAGGCCCTGTCCCGCGACCTTTATCTCGAATTGCGGTACGTAGAAGCCGCCGGCCCGCAACCGGGATTCTTCGTGAAGGGGTACGACGGGCACGGCGATCTACTCCAGCACCGGCAGGGTGAGAAAGGCCCCTGCGAACAAACGGCGCGGATCCTCGATCTCGTTCTCGTCGGCGATCCGGCGCCATTCGTCGGGACGCGACCAATAGCTGGCCGCCACTCCGGACAGGCTTTCGCCCTCCACCAGCACGTGATGGTGGGTGCGGTCGGGCGAATTCAGTTTGAGCTGGTTGAGTTGTTCCTCCAGTGTCCGGTATTCGCGCAACACCAGATTCACCGTGGCGCGCAGCGGCACACCCTCCGGACTGAACAGGGTAAATTTCTGGCGAACGCTTTCCACCACGCCTTTGAAGCTGTTGCGAATCTGGCTGCCCGAGCCGAAGCGCAGGCTGTCGCCGGGAAACTGATGATTCCAGCTGAAGGTCACCACCGGCGGCGCATGGGTGTCCGATTCCACCTTCACCAGTTGATAGATGCGGTCGGTCCTGGCGGTAACCGATTCGGCAGCAACCCCCATGCCGCTCTCGGTGGTATCGAAGAAGAGCTCCAGGGTCAGTTTTTCCGCCTGACCTCGTACGAACTGCTGCAAGGGCGCGTCCAGTCCGGGGATATTCACCTCGGCAAGCTGCACGCTCTTGTTCAAAGAAAGCTCGGTGGGGTTGTACTGGACATCGAACGCGTCACTGTGGCGGCCGTTGCCCCAGTCGACGCTCATTCTTGCCTTGGCCGGTTGAATCATCGCGCCTATCTCCGCTGGCTGGTGCGGCTGAGCTGCTGGGCATTCAACAGCGACTGCTCTTCGGAGACGCGTTCGCGCACCGCATCGTTGTCATCGATGGCCTGCATCACCGCCTCGACCAGTCGGGCCAGCGTGGCCGGCGCCAACAGGGATTCGCTATCCACCGCGCGAACATGACTTACGAGTTCCTCGATAATGACGGCCATCAGAACAAACTCCCTATGGCATTCGCGGCATCGGAAACCGCATTCGCCAGGCCACTGGCGCCGGGCATCTGGTACAGCCCTTCATGAGCGATCTCCAGGGAGACGATGGCCACCTGGTTCTGACTCGCGTTCAATTGCGGTCCGCTGTACTTGATCGGCAGTCCGCGACGAAATCCCCAGACCGTATGTGGCCGCCCGTCGCTGCCACGCACCACGATGACGCCGTCCTTGCGAGCTGTCCGCCCCTCGGCGAAGCCGTAGTACCAGTCCCAAAGCTCGGTATTGGTGGTCAGGCCTCTCTTGAGACGAAGCGGCTCCCATTTGATGCGCGTGGGAAACCTGAGCACCCCGGCGTTGTTACCGCCCTCCATGTAGTCCTCGACCTCGAGCGCGCCGTCAAGACCCGTACATTCGGAGAATCCGCCCGCCGGACGATCCACCACACTCGACAGGGCCACCGTGGTCACCGGCGCGGCCATGGACGAAGTGGCGTCGATGAGGCTGATCTGGAAGTTGAATCCGAGTACGGGATCGTCGCGTTTCATCACGCCACCCTCCTCATGGTGGTTTCGGCCATGCGCAGCGCATTGCCCTGACGCCCCACCCTGAGAACAACGAACTCAAAGGGCTTGGCCGGGGCCAGTCCGACAACGACGCTGAGCAATCCCCGGTCGCGGTCCCCGGAGGGATTGTTCTCTTCGTCGCATTTGACGAAGAAGGACGCCTCCGGTGTCGCGCCGGCCAGGGCGCCACGTTGCCAAAGCGCGGTGAGAAACTCGGTAATCGCGAGGGTGATCTTGCTGCGGGTGGAGAAATCATTCGGTTCGAATACCGCCCACTGGGTGGACCGATCCAGCGCCTTGCGCACCATGGTCACCAGTCGCCGGACATTGACGAATCGCCAGTCCGGATCGCTCGACAGGGTTCGCGCACCCATCACCCGCAATCCGCGTGCGCCTTCGGCCCGGATGACGTTGACCGCATCCATGTTCAGCAAGGCGTGACGACTGTCGTCGAGGTCCCAGGACGATCCCTGGGTCCAGCGCAGATGCCGGTTGGCGGGCGCCCGGTGAACACCGATCTCGATGTCGTGCCAGGCGAAGGTGCCGGTCACATGGCCACAGGGTGGAACCCGGCGCATCCCTCTGCCCGTCCGCGGGTCCACCACGTCGAGCCAGGGAAAATAGATGGCCGCGTAGGGCGAATCGAATCTCGAACGCCAGGCCTTGATGGCGGCAATACCATCCTCGCGGGTGACCGCCGAAAAGGGCGCGTCCAGCACGGCGAAACGATCCCCTCTTTCTTCGCATTGCTCCACGGCCGCCGCCTGAACCCGAAAGATGTCGGAGTCGTTGAAGACCGGCGGCAGTTCTCCCTGGGGCTCGGGCTGATGGGGCCCCGCCCTGGGCCCGGGTGGCGGCGGGCAATCGATGCAGGGATTGCGCGGTGGTGTCTCCACGGGAAGGAACTGAGGGTCAGGTAGCGGTCGGATCGAGATATCCGGGATTGCCAGCAAGGCAACTTCATCCACCGGCGTCAATGCGCGGATACCCCGGGCCTTTCGCGTCCTGACGAAATCACTGTCTCGCGGATCAAAAGGTTCACCGATGAAATCACCGGCAGAGAGCTTCGCGAGACCCTCCGCTCCCCCCGACAGGTTGTGTCGCTGACCGTCGACGAAACTCAACGGCCCCGGCAGCATGGAACCCTCATGTTCCAGCCTGGCCAGCAGGGGTGGTGCTACCGGGGGCGCCAGCGATTCGGTATGAGATGACGCGCGGTAATTCGGTTGTCCAAGAACCTGCTCGATGCAGTCTCGCCCTTCGGGGACGAGACCCAGTCCGCCATAGGTGGCCAACAGCCTTCCGCGATCGAATACCTGAATACCCAACCGCCAGTTGCGAATGTGGAGGTCGCCGTTGCTGTTTTTCGGAACCGGTCGATCATGGGGCAGGCCCTGCCCTGGCTCGGGATGCATCCAGTAGAGCCGCGATGCCAGTGAATCGATGTGCGACAGCACCCGCCAATGGCTAGACGCACCGCTCATGATCTGCACCAGATCGCCGCGATTAAATCCGGCCACGGAAGCCACCTCGGCGTAGTGGCCCGCTACCGGGTCGGGCGTCCCCACGGTTTGCGCGGGGCGTTGCGCCGTCAGTGCGACGGATAACCGGTTACCCCAACCGCCGGGGCTCGACGCGAACAGCACCAGTTCCGCGCCACCCGGAACACCGACACGGACTCGTGCCGGTCGGGCGCCGGTCCCTTCATCACGACAGGCCACCCTGACGATCCAGCAACGGCGCCCGCCGTTTTCGAAGAAGCCACGCACCGCGTAGGCCAGGTAGCCTGCCCCGATGGTGACGCCGAAGTGGGCCTGAAACTGACGATAGGACTCAACGGCAACCGGTGTGTCCAGGGGTCCACGTTCGGCAATACCCACAAAGGCGGTCACATCGGTGCGGACACCGGCAATCCCCGGCGCCGATGCGTCGAAGCGTTCGGTATAGACTCCGGGTTTGCTGTACTGCCCTGCCATTTCGAGTCGTCCCGTCAGGCCAGTTCGAGCGTGAGGCCTTCGTGACAAAGCTCCATGCTCTCGATAGCCACCTCGTTTCCCGTGGCGTTCAGGCTCGGCCCCTCGATCTTGTTGATCCAGGCCTCGCGTGCCGTCCAGCGCATGACCGGCTCGCGGGCCTCGTCCATCAGGGTTACGGTGACCGGGTGTCGTTCAGGCTGTCCTTCGGAAATGCGTTGGTACCATTGCCACAATCGAACATCCTGGACGTATCCGCGTTTGAAGGTGAGGTTGGCGAACTTGCGCAAAGCCACCAGCTTTCGCACCGTATTGAAGGGATCTGTTCCTTCACGGTATTCCACGGGATCGCCTTCGGCGCTCAGACCCGACACCTCGCTGAAGGCGCCGTCGTCCACGATCCCTTCGATATCCACCTGAAAATTGAACCCACGATAGGGATCGTTGCGGGAACCGGTCGTCATGATTGTTCTCCTCTGTTCGTCATCATTGGGCGTGGCTGCCGCATCACTGTTCCGAACTCGCGGTCCACAAACCCAGACGGATCACCACGTACTCCGCGGGCTTGACGGGCGATACGCCGATCACGCAAATCAGGCGTCCGTTATCGAGGTCGTGCTGGGTCATGGTGGTGCGGTCGCACTTGACGAAGAAGGCCTCTTCGGGCGTTGCCCCCTCGAAGGGCGCCGTTGCGCCAAACCGATGTAGGAAGCTGGTAGAGCGAACGACGTACCCGGGCCCACAGGTGATCCGAGTTGGGCTCGAACACCACCCACTGCATGCCACGATCCATCGAGTCTTCGAGAAAGATCAGCAAACGGCGAACATTGACGTATTTGTAATCGTTGTCGCTGGTGATACAGCGCGCGCCCCAGACGCGGATACCGCGGTTGTCACTGCGAAAATCGCGCACCACATTGATGTTGACCGGTGAGGGATTGAGTACGTCGTGCTCGCCCTGATTCAGCGATCGCGCCAGCCCGGTGATGCCTCGTACGGGTTCGTTGGCAGGTGCCTTGTGCACGCCGCGTTCGTTGTCGCTGCGGGCATAGATGCCGAGCATGTGGCCGCTCGGCGGGATGGGCACCTGGCCGATACTCGCCAGGTTGCCGGGCATCGGTTCCGGAATCATCAACCAGGGGTGATAGAGCGCCGCGTACTTGGTATCAAACCGTTGACGCTGATTCTGGACATCGGCGATGGTGTCGCGGGTCGGTGCCTGACCATCCAGCACGGCGAAGCGATAACGCAGTATCTCGCAGTGATCGATCAGCGCCTGTTGCACCGCCGCCGATGTCTGGCCGGGCACCGCAACGAGCGAGAGGTCGCGGATGTTGGTGAGCGCATGGATACCGGTACGCAATTCGGGCTCGTCGCTGTCGATGCCAAGATAAACCGCCTGTGCCATGGTGACGATGGAGTCCGAGCCCTCCGACAAGGCATGACGCGCCGCACGGGTGCGGCCGCTCGGAAGCACATCCCTGAGGGCTTCGGGTCCCAGGCGAATACTTCTGGCCTCGTTATCATCGGCCGCCTCGTCCAGTACCCGGACATAGCGGGATTCACCCTCGGGTCTGCGATCCCAGAGTCGCAGTTCCCCGTTGATGGAGCCGACGACGGTCTCCACATGGCGACTGTGTCTCGGATCCATGGAAAGATGCCGGAACATTTCCGAATCGATGACGGTGTCGTTACGGCTGGGTACCGCAGGGTCCGGCCGTTGCATCATGTGAACCGTGAGGCGGAACTCGCGCGAACGGGCTTCCAGGTTACCCACGGCCGCTTGCTGGGCCGCGGTCATCGCGTTGCCATTGGCGGTGTCGAGCACCACCAGGTTATTGGCGGTTCGATCGATGGACGCCACCTTCAACAGCGGACCCAGCGGATTGCCCGAGGTGGCATCGAACAACTCCAGGACGGAACCCGCCTCGATGCCCGTCAATGTTGACAGGCGCAATTGATCGGGCAATGTGATCTGCCTGACCTCCGCGCGCGACGCCAGGCCGTTTTCCTCGTCCTCCACCGACAGGCGAAGTCGATTACCCCAGTCACCGCGATCCAGGGCCTCAACCCGGATCAGCTCATTCCGCTCCACCACGGGCAATCCCGTGTCATGACTGAGACGGGCTGCCTCGTCCAGCACGAGCAGGTCCGGGTTCACAGCAACCGCATCCGCCGACAGCAGGTGAAAGCTCGCTCCGCCGGAGGTATTGCGGATCCGTACGATGTCGCCGTTCTGGTAGTTGCGGCCATCGCGGACGAGTAAATGCCCGGTCCCTTCCGCGGCCTCCAGATGCAGGGATGTCGGCTGGCGACCGGCTACGGCCGTTGGCGTATGCAATGGCGTAATCAGGGCATCCCCTGCGTGATCGGCGCGCAATGGCTGTGTCAGCACCAGGCTGCCGGCATCGGGCGTGGGACGGCGTTCACCGTTGATGGCGGCAATGGTGACGATTTCATCGTCCGCCGCGCCGGCGATTCGCAACAGGTCCCCCACTTCCAGGTCGATCCGGTTATTAAGTGAGATGACCTGGGCACCCGGGGCAACGGCGGCGGTCAGCGTCTTCTCGGGAAGCGTGACCGCTTCGGCTGCCGGGCCGTTCGCCAGTCCATGTGCTCCGGCCACGGTAAGGTCGCCCCCCGCGATCCCTGTGATGGTGACCTGGTTGCCGTTGACGCGGATGATCTGGTCTTCTTCCAGACCATCGGTGTTATCAAGGGTCAGAACATCGCCGGCCACATTGGTGGCGGTACGGGTGAACTCAACGGCATCGACCACCACCCCGGCGGGCATGGTTTCGTAGAGGCCCACATCCAGTGCAAGGCGATCGAATCCGATGCGACGGACCTCCTGGATACCGGCCGTATCCACCAACACCAGGTTGTCGTGGTTGGCAAAATCCGCATCACTGGCATCATCCAGCACCAGGATGGAGGCACCCGCCTCGTTTCCCTCGACGAAGCTTCCGGCGGCCAGTTGGGGGGTCGCCGGTGGCAGTTCGAGAACCGTCACCGCCTGCTCGGCCGCGTGATCGCGACGTATGGGCGTATCCAGCGTCAGCACCACCACATTGGGTCCATCCGCAGCGGCGTTGGCGATAAAGCGCAGTTCGCCGGCATTGGCCGGACCGACCTCGATCAGTTGGCCGGCGGCAAGCAGGGCCAGGTCCGCCACCGGACCGGCATCCAACTCCACGCGAAGCGAGGTGGCATCCGCATTGGCGTCCTCCTGCAGTTGGAACAAGGGGTCGGCAAAGGTGGCTGCATCCGCTGAACGGGCAAAGGCCTCAACGGTGCTGGTGGCATCGTGGGGCAGTTCGAAGGGCTGGTTTACCGCCACCACGGGTTCCGGTGGCGCATCCAGAGTGCGATATTCGGCGCGGCTGCCGTTGCCGATGCGAACCGAATCGCCGTCAGCCAGTCCCGTGGCATCGGCCACCACCACAGCGGGCGGATTCACCGTGCTGCCGGTATCCTGCGTCAAGGCCCGCAACAGGACGGTACCCTCAACGCCTGCGAGACCCCGGTCGTGAAGATGACGAAAGGCCCGGTTGGCGTCCTCGGGCATTACGCGGACCACGTAGGCCCGTCTTCCGCCGTTGGTAAAAAACCCTTCCACCGCGTGGGGAAGGTAACCGTGACCAACGCCATCGAGTGAATTGATGGCCTCTTCAAGATCCAGACGGCCGCCGAAGGTTCGGGCATAGTCACCAACGCTGGTGACCAGGACGGGGACGTTTTCGGGTCCGCGCTCGGTCACGCCCACCATTCCGGCGGTACTCGTACTCACCCCTTCGATGGGTTTGTTTCCGGTTTCGACTTCTTCGACATAAACACCCGGCGCCAAATACTCGGGCATGACTCTTCTCCCGTATCAATCAGTGCGTTGAATCAGAAAAACCACTGCGGTCCCCCGTCCTGGGGGCATCCGCGCCATTCGGGCGCAAGGCGCCCTGTCCTCAATCCAGTTCCACTGCCAGCGACCCCGGCGACGATGATTGCCGCCTGCCCGACCCGGAGACCCTGAATGTCCGCTACCGGGATCATGAGAAAACGAGGTCTCTTCGATTGGTCGCCTGCTCGTACTCCACGCCCAGGGTGAGCGTGATCGACGCCGGCACATCGGTGCGCGTCGCCTCCAGTTGCACCTGGGCGACCCGCGACAGCGGTGGCAACCTGTAGTAACCGCCGGTACCGCTCATCACCCTGTACGGCCACACCCGCTGGAATTCGCTGACACCGCCACCGGTAATCTCGATGACCTGGGCACCTGCCAGCGGCGCCAGTGCCTGTAGCAGCAGCACCGGGTCACTGGCCTGTCCGCTTCGACGAAGCGGCACCGCAGGACCCGGAATCTGCGCCAGCGCGGGTGTTGCCTGCACACCTTCCAGATGGGCATGGGCCAACGGCAGCGCGAACCGGATCCAGGCCGGCTGATCATCGGGGCCGGAACGCCGGATATCGGTAATGGCCATGATCTCCACCCGGTCGGTAACCCCGGCTTCGATGACCAGGAGTTCACCCACCGCCAGGCCGATGCAGTCGGACAAGCACATCTCTCGATCGCCGCTTTCGGCCGGATGGATCACCCGCTTGACGGCAGGACCCTCCACCACGTCCCTGCGCCGAACCTGGCTCGTGCTGGTGAAGCGCGGAAGGTACAGACCCGGCGATAAAGACAGGAGAAAGGCGTCTTCCATCAGGTTTGCGGGAATCTCGTGGGGTCGGGGAAAGCGGTCCCAGATACCGGTTATCTCGACGATGACGTTGGCGATCGGCTGGGTGCCGCTCCCTGTACGGTGTACCGCTCGTCCGCCAAGGGAGACCGGTTGACGATGCAGCGATACCTCCAGCCAGTCACCGGGGTCGAGCGAGATATCGCTGACGATTCGACGGGGAATAAAGCGTTCCGCGCTGATTTCCATCGGCACGGCTATGGGGCCGCCGCCCAGCCCGGGAAACTCCCGGCCGGGACTGCCCACCAGACCCACCAGCGCACCGGAGGCCACGCGCGCTGTCAGTCGCGGGTTATTACTGGATACCCGCAGGCCACCATTCAGTGGTTCCCCGGTGATCTCGTCGATGACCCGCGCCCTCACCAGGGCCCGGTTTCGTTCCACCAGGGGCGGCGCCGGATCGTCCGGACAGAAATCGAAGCTGCGGGAGCCGATGTCAACGCGACGGCAGGTCATCACGCCGAGCCTCCCATCACGCCGAGACCCGGCTGCACCACGTCGACCGGGTTGAGGTCTTCATGCTGGCGCTGGGACTGAAGGGTGACCACGCTCACCTCATAGGAAACACACAGCTGGTAGGAGCGATCGAGGGCATCCCATACGCGGGTGATTTCCTCGAGCCCCAAGGGCTCCATGCGCACCGCAATCCGTGTGTCGCTGCCCGCGAAGTCGTCTTTGAGCAGCGCCCCCGAAACCAGCGGGGTATCGTGAAAACACTGCATCACCTTGCCCAGAATCGTCTGTTCGAGCCGGGGCGCGCTGCCATCGCCCTGGGAGTCGATGATGGGTGTCGCCAGATAGTGAAGCCGCAGGGGCAGACGCTGATATTCAAGTTGATCCGCCGAGGCGCGGCGACGCGGCAGGTTCAGCGTTTGATCATCACGGATGAGCTGGTAGAGCCAGAGTGAAAGGCCCTGCGTTCCGTTGGTATACATCTCGTCCGGCGTGTTGGGCAGCACCAGCATGGTTCCGCCGGCCGCCGTGCTGAAAAAAGAACTGAGTTCCAAATCCGCCGAAAGGCAGGATCTCAACAGTTCCGCGAGGGTTTCGGTGGTTGATCTCAGCGCGGTATGCACTTCAGTTGCTCCCGCCTGCATCGCTTTCAGTCCGGGCGGACAAGGCAAAATAGAGGGTTGTGCCATCCGCATTGGTGCGTTGCCCCACCTGATTGGCGGAAACCAGTTTGTCGAGCGCGTTGCGCACCAGGGTCACACCCATGAGGTAACGCTGATGCAGGAGCCACCAATGCACGATGCCGTCGAAGGTGTCCGCCGCGGTGGGACGTTCCATGAGATAGTCAAGAATCTCCTGCGCCAGTCCGTTGGAAGGTTCCTGTACATCGTTGGTCACTGAGCACGCCCCTTGTTTTTCGTTAACTTGTGCAGAGAGCGTGCCAGGCAGGACGACGGAGCTATCTGACTGAAATACAAGGAACCCTGCCAGACTGCCAAGGGCACCTGACGAGGCAGGACTGCCCCACCCGTTTGGGTGATTTAAGACCTCCGGTCGGGATTAATACCTTGAAAAACGGGGCTTTGACCGATGGGGCGGAATCGCCCCACCCGGGTGATCACGCCACCTCAGACATTTAGGTGAGAATGTGGATAACGTCCGGACCCGGCGCGTGGGACTCGAATCTGGCGTCCGGATGGAATTGCAGTCAGGTGGCGGGATGAATCCGGATCAGTTCGGTGGATTCAGCGCCGCTCGGCTGGGCCGGGTGAACACGTAGGCGGCTCCGATCACCAGACCTAACCATCCCACCACCTTGAAATAAATATCGATGGGCGTGAGCAGTATGATGATCGCAGCCACTGCCATGCCGACACCGGCCATGACCTTGCCGGCCGGTGCGATTACACCGTGGTTTCTATAGGCCTCGATGGCCTTTCCGGTCCGACCGCGACCGATCAGTTTTTCATAGAGACGGGGCGAACTTCTGGCGTAACAGGCCGCGGCACCGATCCAGAAAATCGTCGTCGGCAGCACGGGAAGCGCCATGCCGATGAAGCCGATGCCGAGCAGTACATGGCCCACCACGAGATAGACACCTCGTTTCAAAGGGCTGTTATCTACATTGCTCAATGCCGTGGAGATCCCGCTTGCGGTCGTGGTCTGCATGTCAGAATACCAGATGGTGTTGGTGTGGGCCGGGACGCGCGGGAAGTGATGACCGCGCTCCCCGCCTCTCGTGATGCTCTGGTTTTGCAGGGCTAAAGCGGAAAAAAGGGGACTGATTTATTAAGGGATAAACATAACAATCGCTGCAGGAAACCTTTGCGGGACTAACGGATACGAGCCAGTGTCAGCCCATCGCCGATGGGAACCAGGCTGAGGCTTACCCGTTCATCCCTGTGAAGCCGGTCGTTCAGTTCCCGTAGCGCCATGGTGTCTTCTCCCCGGTCATCGGGGTTCGCCACCGCCCCGCCCCAGAGGGTGTTGTCGAACATCAGCAGGCCGCCCGGTCTGACGAGTTTCAGGCAACGCTCATAGTAGTTCTCATAGTTGGTTTTGTCGGCATCGACAAAGGCCATGTCGAAAGCCCCTGTCCTGCCCTGGCTGATGAGCGAATCAAGGGTTGTCAGGGCTGGAGCGAGGTGTAGATGAATCCGATCTTCCACGCCTGCTTCTTTCCAGAACGTGCGGGCGATGTCGGTCCATTCCTCGTTGACATCGCAGCAGATCAGTTCAGCGTCGCCGTGCATGGCCTGGGCCATGGCCAGTGCGCTGTACCCGGTAAAAGTTCCAATCTCGATGATGCACTTCGCTCCGATCAGTTCCACCAGCAGCGCCATGAATTGACCCTGCTCGGGGGCAATTTGCATGCGGCTCATGCTTGATTTGAGAGGTCGTTTCCCGCAGGCGTTGCAGCAAGGCGGTTTCCCGCACCGAATGATCCAGCAGATACCGGTGAAGGTTGTCGTCCAGCACGATGGTGCGATTGCTCATCGATTCAAATGTTGCTTGTTGATCGCTCGATGCCCTCAACACGAAGAAGCCCGTCGTAACGACGGGCGCTGCGATTACTGATGCTCAGCGGGATCGATTCGCCCGGTCAGAACTCCGCCTTGAAGCCGATCATGGGACCACCCATGTTCAGATCCTTGAAGACTTTATTGTCGTCAAAATCATAGTCCATGTAGCGATAGGTCAGGTAGGCGTCAACCTTCTCGAAGCGATAGCCCACACCGGCCATCGCTTGCCAGGTCATATTAGACCCGCCGGTACCCACATCCAGATAATAAGGCGCATACCATTTGTCGTTCAGGTTGATTTCCCCGGTCACGCCCACGATGCCGTCCCATACGCTACCGGAGCCGGATGATTTTCTGTGTCCGTTCCTTGATGGGTCCTTTCGCCGTGGCCTTCAACTCAGCGCCCAGATACAGGTAGCGCGCGCCGGCCAATACGTCCAGAGAGCCTTTCTCATTCTCGATGACGTTGTAGCGAATGCTGGGCGTCACAACCCAGGCCTTCATCTGAACCTCGGCCTTAAGCGGTATCTGTACACTGCCCTGGTCAACAGGAAAATCTATCTTCCTGTCGTTTTGCGCACCTACGTTGAAATAAATGGCGTCGAGGCCCAGGGTCAATTTATCCTTCCTGGCCGTCAGCTCTCCCATGAAGGCCATATTCAGGTTTCTAATCAACTTGTCGATGCCGATATCGATGTCGCTACCGGTTACGGATTTCCCGCCGATGGATGCGCCCCAGAAATAGAGCCCGCCGCCCGCCTGCCAGCCCTGGGTCAGCGACTCGTCGGCGGCAACGCCGGTGGTCGAAACCAGTGCGCTAGCACCCGTCAGCAGACCGAAGCATACGCGAATGTATTGATTTATCGATTTCATGGTTTCCCTTCTTGTTACTTAGTGTCCGTCCAGAAACGTTAACTTGTTGAAAATTCTGGGGAACAAACGACGCAGGTCAGAGAAAGCTCCTGGTAGTTTGATTAGTCTTTTGTAACAACCCCTTGAAACAAAAGCACAAACCAAAAAACCAGGAGCCGACCATGCGCGAAAAACGCACCGTCCAAAGCAGTATATTCGAGGCGTACGCCGAACACGAGATTGGCCGCGAGTTGAAAGCCATGTCCGATTGGCTGGATCAACACCTCGATCTGTTGGACTGGGTCGCGGCCGACGTCAAGCAACGCAACGTCGAGAAAACCGGACGGAAAGGGTTAACGATCGAATCGGTGTTGCGCTGTGCGATTCTCAAACAGTATCGGCAATTGAGTTATGAAGACTTGGTCTTTTGCTTGGTGGATTCGACCTCGTGTCAGGCATTTGCGCGCATAACCACGGGCTGGGCGCCGAAGAAGGCGACGCTGCAAAGTTGCATCAGCGCGATCTCGGCTGTCACCTGGGAGCAGATCAATCAGCGCTTGCTGCTCAGTGCCAACAACACCAAGGTGGAGCGGGGCGAGATGCTGCGCATTGACAGCACGGTAACGGATGCACCGATTCACGCACCGAGCGATAGCACGCTGCTGTGGGACAGCGTCCGGGTACTGGTGCGGTTGCTTCAGGGGGCCGAGGCAATCGCTGAAGGGATCGTCACGATTGCGTACCGCAATCATCAACGTGTGGCCAAGAAGCGAACCCGCGCGATTCGCTATACCCGTGGCAAGGACAAGAAGGCGATATTGTATCGGGATCTGATCACGGTGACCGAGAATACGCTGAGGTACGTCGAGCAAGCCAGCATCCGGTTGAGCGATCCACGCATTGATCCGCTCGAGCGCACCTTGTGGCAAGCCCAGCTCGATCATTACAAGCCATTGATTGAACGGGTCATTGACCAGACTGAGCGGCGCGTATTCCAAGGTGAATCGGTGCCGGCCGCACAGAAGATCGTCAGCATTTTTGAGGACCACACCGACATTATCGTCAAGGGCCGTCGGGACGTGCAGTATGGACACAAAATCAATCTGAGCACCGGGCGAAGCGGGTTGATACTGGATGTGGTGATCGAGCAGGGTAATCCGGCCGACGTCGATCGATTGCTACCGATGCTGGATCGACACATCGACCAGTATGGCAAAGCCCCGCGTCAGATGGCGGCAGACGGTGGCTACGCCAGTGTGGAGAATTTACGCGAGGCCAAGGCACGGGAAGTCGACGATGTGGTGTTCCACAAAAAGCGCGGCCTGCACGTTGAAGACATGGCCAAGAGTCCCTGGGTCTATCGCAAGCTCCGCAATTTCAGAGCGGGCATCGAGGCAGGCATCTCTGTGATGAAACGCGCCTATGGATTGGGACGGTGTACCTGGAAAGGATTGCAGCATTTCCGCGCCTATGTCTGGTCGTCGGTGGTTGCCCATAACCTGGCGTTGTTTGGGCGCTTACTCACGACTTGAGTTGCTAGCGCGAAAAGCCAAGGCTGGACTTGGGAGTTATCGATTCCCAGGGTTGGCTGTTCTCGAAAATTGAAAATGGGACTGTTTCAATCATGCATTTGCACTATCGATCCCGTATAGCGCCGAAAGATCGGTGCCAGAACCGAAATCGTCCGTCGACGTTCGAGGTCGATTGGAAAATGTACCCGTTTCTGGACACTCTAGTCCCCGATCTCTTTTCCGACAGCGGCTAAAAGCCAATACATATTATCGCCACAAGAGACTATACAGGGCAGCCACGACATGGCTCAATGCCGTCCGTTAGTTTATCCCCATATCCGACATCAGCCGCTGAAATTCGGGATTGTTTCGCAGCAATTCGCCGCCGGTTTCAATCAGGCTGTCCACCTGCTCGTCGGTGAGAGAAAAGCTCGTTGGCGTCCGATTCAGAAATTGACGACGTTTGGGATCGGAAACGTCTTTGAAATCAAGCAGGATGAAATAACTCGAAACGGGACGACCGGGCGTTGAAAGCTCACGTGACCAGCGATCGATCGTTCGCTTCATCAACTCGATGGTAGCGGTGTTGTATCGATGAAGCTGAATGTCGCTCATCGCGCTGACTGTTTCTTCCAGCGAGGGTTGCACGTTGGTCTTGTCCATCTCGGGTTTAGGATCCGTCGACGCGTTCACGGCAATGAGAATCATGCGGCGAGGCGGTTTGCGATCGAATTGTTTCAAATACTCCGAAAGGCCTCCATGCAATTCAGTGACCTCAAGTACGGCACGTAATCCGAAATTGTCCGTGATACCACCGTCAGAAAAGTGGGCGTATTTTCCCGTTTCACGATCGAAATAGGTTCCGAGCCCTTCAACCACCAACTCTCTTTCAGGGTCGTCTTTTGAACGCGCCTTGGCCACCTCCAGCCATTGAGGCAAGTCGGCACCACAATCCGGATAATTTCTAACCACCACCGGATTGAACAGAACGGGAACTGCCGAGGAGGCGGTCACCGCCCGCGACACGGGAAAATCCGAGAGATCGGAGCAAAGCAGGTTGAAATATTCCTGCACGAAGGAAAACCGAACCCCGTAGCCGAGGTCCGACGCGTTGATGACCACGAGTGGACCGCCACTTCGTTTCAGGTCCGAGAATGTCGCCCCCTTAAAAACTGTTTCTTCGTAATATCGTGCCGCCAGTTCCGTCCGTCCGGTGAAACTGAACCAGTGCAGCGGATTCAGTATCCGCTTTATCAAGGCGCCCTCCACGTCCTTTCGCAGGAATACCTCCTCGAAGTCTTCGAAGATTCCGTCGCCGTGAAGCCCGTAGTACGCCGCCGTAAAGCTGCGCGCCGGCTTCCACGATGCCCTTTTCGTGTGATGCCTGGAAACCGGTGACGCCACAGTAGAGCGGCCTTTATCGATCCGACACTGCGCCGCCGCACGGCGAAGCGCTTGCCCGCCGATCAGGGCTTGTGCGAATTCAAGCCATCGATAGCGTTTGCGCAGATGTGCCAGCGACGTGCCTGTCAGTGGATTGCTTGTCCGGCCTCAATCCCTGTGACTGGCAGTGCGGGCAATCTGACGGGGGAATGGGATTCGAGCAGTTGGCCAGTCGTCGATTGAACCAGTTCCAGATGCCTGTACAACGGCTAAAGTCGGTATCGGAAACGGGCTGTAGTTGTGCATGCTGGACGGCGCCGCATCACGGGCAACAAAAAAGGGCTTGCCGGTTTCCCGAAAGCCCCTGTTTTATCTCTAACGAATTGGTCGGCGTGAAAGGATTCGAACCTTCGACCCCCACAACCCCATTGTGGTGCGCTACCAAGCTGCGCTACACGCCGAAGACGGCGAATCCTACTCCCCCGCCCGGGGGACTGTCAAACTAACGCTTGAGGATCTGTAGAACCGTTTCAAGTTCCACGCGCAGCTGTTTGACGATCTGCTGGCTCTGGGATTGATCCTGCTTGGCCTCGTCGCCTGACATCTGCTGACGGGCGCCGCCGATGGTGTAACCCTGCTCGTACAACAGCGAGCGGATCTGGCGGATCATCAATACGTCGTGGCGCTGGTAGTAGCGCCGGTTGCCCCGCCGTTTTACGGGCTTAAGCTGGGGAAACTCCTGCTCCCAATAGCGCAGCACGTGGGGCTTTACGGCACAGAGCTCGCTTACCTCACCGATGGTGAAATAGCGCTTTCCGGGAATCGCCGGAAGTTCGACATGACTTTCACTCGCGTCCAACATAACCTTCCACCCTCGCCTTTAGTTTTTGGCCTGGTCTGAAGGTCACTACCCGGCGAGGGGAAATGGGAATCTCTTCGCCGGTTTTTGGGTTTCTGCCAGGCCGTTGTTTTTTTTCGCGCAGGTCGAAGTTGCCGAATCCCGAAAGCTTTACCTGCTGCCCCTTTTCCAAGGCGCCGCGGATCTCCTCGAAGAAATTTTCGACGAGTTCCTTGGCTTCTCTTTTGTTCAGGCCAAGTTCGTCGAACAAGTGCTCTGCCAGTTCCGCTTTAGTCAGCGCCATGTTTAGTCTCTTAGTTTTATATTCAGCTTCTTGTTAAGGGCTTCGAGGATGACATCCGTTGCAGACGCCACATCCTGATCCGTCAATGTCCGTGAAGAATCTTGTAAAATCAGACTCAAAGCAAGACTTTTTCTTTTCAATTCTATATTTTGGCCAGTATAGACGTCAAACAGCTTTATGTCCTGCAAAATGGCAGGGGCAGCCTCACTGGCACATTGTTTAACCTCGGCGAAAGACACATTTTCGTCCACCACCAGGGCGAGATCCCTGCGAATCGCCGGAAAACGCGAGATAGGCACAAAATCCGGAACGTGACGATCCTCGAGGCTGGCGAGGTTGATTTCGACAACATAGGATTTTCGCCCGACATCCAGTTCCTTTTCGAGTTTGGGATGCAGCAGGCCCATCCAGCCCACGTCCAGTTCGCCGCGGATAATCCGTGCGCTCTGGCCCGGGTGCAGCGAAGGATGGGTGTCAGGCTGGAATCTGAATTCCTCAGGCGCTCCCGTCAAAGCCAGGATCGCCTCGACATCGGCTTTAAGGTCGTAGAAATCCGCAGCCCGTCCGTCAAGGCCCCATTGTTTTTCCGCCGCATTTCCCTGAATGAGAGCGGAAAGCATTTTTTCCTGTTTTATTTCATTGTCTTGAGAAATAAACTTAAGGCCTGACTCGAATATGCGAATCCGGTCCTGTTGACGGGCCTGATTGTATTTTGCCGTTTCCAGCAAACCCGCCCAGAGGGTCGGACGCATCACCGCCATGTCGGCGGAGAGCGGGTTAGCCAAACGTATCGGCTCATTGTTCGGCACCAGCGCATTAGCAAGATCCGGCGAAATGAAACTGTAGGTGATGACCTCCTGGTAGTCGCGAGAGATCAGCAGCCGTTGAACCTCATCGAGATCGAAACGGTTTTCGGCCGCCCCCTGCAGGGCGATGCCACTGGAGCCGGCAGCCTCGGGGATGTTGTCGTACCCGTAGATGCGGCCGATCTCTTCGATGAGATCCTCTTCGATGGCGATATCAAAGCGTCTCGCCGGCGGCACCACCGACCATCCGTTGTCAACAACCTGCACCTTCATGTCCAGGCGCGTAAGAATATCCGCTACGGTCTTCTCATCCACTTCCACGCCCAGCACCCGGGCAAGGCGATCTCTACGTAACGCAACCGGTTCCTGCCGGGTTTCAAATCCATCGGCCACGTGTTCCGAGACCGGCCCGGGCGTTCCCCCTGCGATAGAGACGAGAAGCGCGGTCGCCCGTTCAATGGCGGGCACCTGCAATTCCGGATCGACGCCGCGTTCGAACCGATGCGCGGAATCAGTCTGCATGGCGTAGCTGCGTGGCTTGCCAACGATGGCCGTCGGCGAGAAAAAGGCGCTCTCCAGCAGGATGTCGGTGGTCTCTTCGGTAACGCCCGAATTCGCCCCGCCCATGATGCCGGCCATGGCCAATGGGGCCTGGGCATCGGCAATCACCAGGGTGTCATCACGAAGGGTGATTTCCTCGCCGTCGAGCATCGTCATCGTCTCACCGGATTCGGCCATGCGAACGCGAATCTCCCCGTTCAGCACGCCGAGATCAAATCCGTGCATGGGCTGACCAAGTTCGAGCATCACATAGTTGGTCACGTCGACGACCGGGCCGAGGCATCGAACACCCCCGCGCCGCAGTCTCTCCTGCATCCACATTGGCGTCCCGGCCTTCGGGTCAATGCCCTTGACGATACGACAGACGTAGCGGGGACATGCCTCGGGTGCTTCGAGTTTTACGGGAAACCGCTCCTCGTGCTCTGGCTCGACCGCGGATACATCCGGCATCGTCACTGGCGCACTGTTCATAACGCCCACTTCGCGGGCGACTCCGCCCAGGCTTAAACAGTCGCCACGATTCGGCGTGAGATCAATGTCGATACAGGTGTCGTCGAGGGCCAGGTAATCGCGGATGTCATCACCTACAGGCGCATCGTCCGGCAAGGGCATGATGCCGTCGGAGGATTCGGCCAATCCGAGCTCGGATGCCGAACAGATCATCCCGAAAGACTCCACCCCTCGCAGCTTCGCCCGCTTGATCTTGAATCCGCCGGGCAGCACGCCGCCCAGGGTGGCCACCGGAACACGCATCCCCGAGGCGACGTTGGCGGCGCCGCAGACGATGGAGAGCGGCTCCTCCCGATTGACATCGACTTTGCAGACACGCAGTTTGTCGGCATCCGGATGCTGATCCACGGACAGCACCAGCCCGATCACCACGCCGGAAAAATCCGCAGCGGCGGGCTCTAGGGAATCGACCTCGAGACCGGCCATGGTCAGTTGCTCTGCAAGCGTTTGGGTGTCGACCGAGAGGTCAACCCATTCTCGCAACCAAGCTTCACTTATTCGCATTGAAAGGAACCTTTTTGGTGTTCGCTTGACGGCGGCTGGTCATCAACAGGGCAATAGCATCGTTACAACCAGACACCGGAATTAACGCCGCCTGCCACTCAGGCAAATTGCTTGAGGAAGCGCAGATCGTTTTCGAAGAACAGACGCAGGTCGTTGACGCCATAACGCAACATGGTCAGCCGCTCCACACCCATGCCAAAGGCATAGCCGGTGTACTGCTCACTATCGATACCCACGTGTCGGAAAACTTCCGGATGAATCATGCCGCAACCCAATACCTCCAGCCAGCCACTGTGGCCACAGACCCGGCAACCTTCACCCCCGCAGATCACGCATTCGATATCCACTTCGGCGGAAGGCTCGGTAAAGGGGAAGTAGGAGGGGCGGAAGCGCAGCCGTAAATCGTCCTTCTCGAAAAAGCCCGCGAGAAAACTGGTGGATCACGCCCTTGAGGTCGGCGAAGGTAACCCCTTCGTCCACCATGAAGCCCTCGACCTGGTGAAACATGGGCGTGTGGGTCAGATCCGAGTCGCAGCGATAGACCCGTCCCGGCGCGATGATACGCAGGGGCGGCGCCATTCCCTCCATGACACGAACCTGCACCGGCGAGGTGTGCGTTCGCAACAGCAGGTGGGCATCGAAATAGAAGGTGTCGTGCATGGCGCGCGCCGGATGATGCGCCGGAATATTGAGGGCCTCGAAGTTGTGAAAATCGTCCTCGATTTCCGGCCCCTCCTCCACACGGAACCCCGCGCTGGAGAACAGCGCCTCGATGCGCTGGAGCGATCGGGTGACAGGATGCAGTCCGCCGGTTCCCAGGCCTCGCCCCGGCAGGGTGACATCAATACGCTCAGCCGCCAGCGCCTGCGCCAGCCTGTGCATCCTCGAGGGCCTTGCGGCGCTCCTCGATGGCTTGCTGCAACGCCTGTTTTGCGCGGTTAATGGCCTGGCCCGCCTTCGGCCGCTCCTCCGCGGGCAGCTTACCGAGCCGTTTGAGCTGTTCGGTAAAGGCCCCGCTTTTGCCGAGATAGGCGACACGTATGCCATCAAGGGACTTGAGGTCGGCGGCAGCCGCCGCTTCCTCCAGGGCCTTGCCGAGAATTCCGTCGAGGTCCTCAGACATGATCGATTGAGTGTTCCGTTCAGGGCACATCGGGTGCCGGGTAAGAAAAAAGGGAGGAAAGCCCCAGGCCCTCCTCCCTTTCGATATTTCCACCCTGCCGGGTAAAACCGGCAGGGACGGACGATCGCTTTATACGGAAAGTGCGGCCTTTGCCTGTTCCGCAATCGCGCTAAACGCAGGCTTGTCGTGAATGGCAATGTCGGCCAGCATCTTGCGGTCGACTTCCACGCCAGCCTTGTTCAGGCCGTCCATCATGCGACTGTAGGACAATCCGTTGTCACGCGCTGCGGCGTTGATACGCACGATCCACAAGGAGCGAAATTGACGCTTCTTTTGACGACGGTCGCGATAGGCATACTGACCAGCCTTGATCACCGCCTGCTTGGCAACACGGTAGACCTTGCTGCGCGCACCGTAATAACCTTTCGCCTGCTTCAACACCTTGTTATGGCGTGCGCGGGCAATGGTTCCTCTTTTTACTCGTGCCATTGTTCAGTCCTCTTCGTCAGGCGTAGGGCATCATGCGACGCGCTGCCGCCACATCAACCTTGTGAATCCGCGTTGCATCACGCAAATGACGCTTACGCTTGGTGGATTTCTTCGTCAGGATATGACGACGATGGGACTGATTACGTTTGAAGCCGCTTCCCGTTTTCTGGAAACGCTTGGCGGCGCCTCTGTTCGTCTTGATCTTCGGCATTTTGATTCTCCACGTAGGGTTTCAATTTAGTAGCCACAGGAAGCCGTAGTTACCCTGGGTTACCTTTTCTTTTTGGGGGCCAGCACCATAATCATCTGCCGGCCCTCCATCTGCGGTCTCTGCTCGATCTGCGCGAATTCCGCCAGATCTGTTTCGACCCGCTCGAGGACTTTCAATCCAAGCTCGCGGTGGGCATGTTCCCGGCCACGAAACCGAATGGTTACCTTGGTCTTGTCGCCCTCTTCGAGGAACCGGGTCAGGTTTCGCAACTTGACCTTGTAGTCCCCCTCTTCCGTTCCCGGACGAAATTTCACTTCTTTGACCTGAACCTGCTTCTGCTTCTTACGTGCTTCCGCCTGTTGCTTTTTCTGATCGAAACGGAATTTGCCGTAGTCCATCACCCGGCAAACCGGAGGTTCGGCAGCGGGTACGATCTCCACCAGATCCAATCCGGCGCCACTTGCAACTTCCAGTGCATCGCTTAGCGGTACGATGCCTACCTGCTCTCCATCCGCACCGATCAATCTGACAGTGCCGACAGTGATTTCATCATTCAGACGGTTGCGTTTTTCCTGTTTGGCTGCGATTGCAGATTCCTCCAAAAAACCAAAAACAATAACGAGAAAGCACCGGTCTTTCCCGGTGCTTTCTGCCCAAAATCAACGACGAGCCGCTACGTCTTGACGCAACTGCCCGGCGAACCCTTCCAGCGGCAAGGAGCCCAGATCGTCGCCGGTACGCGTACGCACGGCGACATGACCTGATTCGACTTCGCGATCCCCAACCACGATCAGATACGGGGTGCGCTGCAGGGTATGCTCGCGGATTTTAAATCCGATCTTCTCATTTCTCAAGTCCGTTTCGACCCGAAATCCCTGATCTGTCAAGGATTTTGCCACTTTTTCGACATATTCGGCCTGCCGGTCGGTGATATTCATCACCACCGCCTGCACCGGAGACAGCCAAATCGGCATGGCGCCGGCGTAATGCTCGATGAGAATACCGATGAAACGCTCGATGGAGCCGAGGATCGCGCGATGCAGCATCACCGGGACTTTTTTGGCATTGTCCTCGGCCACATAATGGGCGCCGAGCCGCTCGGGCATGGAGAAATCCAGCTGAATGGTCCCGAGTTGCCAGACACGTTCCAGGCAGTCTTTGAGCGAAAACTCGATCTTGGGCCCGTAAAAGGCGCCCTCGCCCGGCTGCAGTTGCCAATCGAGGCCCTTCTGGTTGAGGGCATCCTCCAGCGCCTTTTCGGCCTTGTCCCAAACCTCATCGGCGCCGACGCGCTTTTCCGGCCTCGTCGAGAGCTTCACCAGCACCTCTTCGAATCCAAAATCCCGGTACACCTCGAACAGCAGGTCGATGAAATCCGACACCTCCGACAGGATCTGGTCCTCGGTGCAGAAAATATGGGCGTCGTCCTGCACGAAGCCGCGTACACGCATCAGGCCGTGCAGGGTCCCGGACGGCTCGTTGCGGTGACAGGAGCCGAATTCCGCCAGTCGCAGGGGCAGATCACGGTAGCTCTTGAGGCCGTGATTGTAGATCTGGATGTGCGCCGGGCAGTTCATCGGCTTGATGGCGTAGTGCCGGTTTTCCGATTCGGTGGTGAACATGTCGTCGCGGAACTTGTCCCAGTGGCCGGAACGCTCCCACAGCGAACGATCGATCACCGCGGGCGTATGGACCTCCTGGTACCCGCTCTGACGCAGCTTTTCGCGAATGTAGTCCTGTATTAACAGATAAATACTCCAGCCACGGTCATGCCAGAAGACCATGCCGGGCGCCTCTTCCTGGGTGTGGAAGAGATCGAGTTGTTTTGCGATACGCCGGTGATCGCGCTTCTCAGCCTCTTCCAGGCGGTGCAGGTAGGCCTTGAGCTCCTTCTTGTCCCGCCAGGCCGTGCCATAGATACGCTGCAGCATCTCGTTGTCGGAATCGCCGCGCCAGTAGGCGCCCGCGAGCTTCATCAGCTTGAAGCCCTTGCCCAGGGCAGCGGTGCTCGGCAGATGGGGACCACGACAGACGTCGAACCAGTCGCCCTGACGATAGACCGAGACCTCTTCGCCCTCGGCAATATTCTCGTCGATGATTTCCACCTTGTAGGACTCGCCGATG
Source organism: uncultured Gammaproteobacteria bacterium (assembly GCA_963820915.1). Classification (GTDB taxonomy): domain Bacteria; phylum Pseudomonadota; class Gammaproteobacteria; order Chromatiales; family Chromatiaceae; genus CAWGBV01. The sequence continues at coordinate 42,580 of CAWGBV010000004.1, forward strand.
TCGCCGAACTGGCGCCTGGCCTCGTCGCGGTCCCAAACCTCGCGCTCGATGGGCAGATCGCGCTTGACGATTTCATGCATGCGCGCCTCGATCTTTTCCAGATCTTCCGGCGTAAAGGGCTCGTCGCGCGCGAAGTCGTAATAGAAGCCATTTTCAATGGCCGGACCGATAGTCACCTGGGTGCCGGGATAAAGCTCCTGCACCGCCTGGGCCATGATGTGCGCGGCATCGTGACGCAGCAGTTCCAGTGCGTCATCGTCGCGACGGGTGACGATCGCCACTTCAGCGTCGTTCTCCACGACAAAACTGGTATCCACCAGGTTGCCGTCGACGCGACCGGCAAGCGCTGCCTTTGCCAGGCCGGGGCCGATATCGGCGGCAACCTCAGCGACGGAAACGGGGTTTTCGAATTCACGACGGGAACCGTCAGGAAGGGAGATCTGGGGCATAGCAACCTCTTTTCTCAGTGGTGGCCCATACGAGAGGCCACATGAAACAGAAAACCGGGCAGAGCCCGGTCCCGGTATCGGCAGGCGGAATCGGTTCGAACCAACGCCCCCGCCATGTCAACGAATCTGCGCCTCTCAGTACCACGTCGAGGCACGGCGATATTACATAGAGAAGCAAGGAAATGCACGGTTTTTTGGAAGGGAAACCCCAACAGGATATCGGGATTATATTGGGCGTCTGAGCCAACCGGAGGGGTTCAGCCTACCCAGGAACTCCGCGTCAAGCCACCTCCCCCTCCGCTGCACGCCAGCCCCGACTTTCCGAAAGACCGGGACCGCCCTGCCGGCCTGACGCCGGAACCATTCCGTGCTCATACCGGGCCTACCTAATGATCGCTTCCATGTGGCACTGGGATCGCACTGGGATCGCCTTCAGGAGTTGCGGGTGCCGTTTGGTCATTGAGGTCGGACCCAGGCCGCTTGTCGAAACGCTCCGCCGGATATCCGTCTCCTGAAAATGAAAATCTTGCTGGTACTACCCACCGACCATCAGGCTCCGGCGTTTTTACACCTCTGCTGGGACCTGTCATCCGCATAGCGCCTGCCGAACGCCGTCAGGACCTGTCGAGCTGAAGAAAAACGAGCATCTGCTGGCGTCAGGCCGTCCAGATGTCCACGGGTCTCGCTGGGCCAGTCTGGTCAGGGTGTTTCTTGGGCCCCATGAGAACATGCAAATGTGGTTGAATGTTCATAGAAGCTGCCCAACGGAGTACCACTGATGCGAGTCTTGAATGAATTCAGAGGGTTCCGATCCGGCAAGGCTCTTTTCGTAGCGTCGCTGGCGTTGTTTTTTCTCTGCCAGACAGGGGCCGCCGAAGACACGCAAACCGGCGAAATTGTAGAGCGCACCGTGGAGCAGGCAACCAGTGAAGCTGCCGAGAAAGCGGCGGAGAAAGCTGCCGAGAAGGCCACCGAAAAGGTTGCGGAACAGATGGTCAGGGAGGCCGTCGAGCAGGCCAGTGAAATCGCCGAAGAGAAGGCGCAGATCACTGCACAGCGTCCGGACGCGTGGTGGCGTCCGACCCGAATTCATTTCGTGGTGTTCGTCGTTGATATCGACAGCATCGACGATGCCAACCAGAACTTCGAGGCGAACGTATACATCCGTCTGCGCTGGATGGACGAACGCCTGGCGAAACCCGGCGGGGCGACACGCCAGATGGCGCTGAAAGAGGTCTGGAATCCCCGCGTCCTGCTCGCCAACAGGCAGGGCATCGTATCCAAGTCGCTGCCCGAGGTGGTTCAGGTCGAGCCCGACGGCACGGTCATATACCACCAGCGGTACACGGGGAAACTGTCGCAGCCTCTCAAGCTGTACGATTTTCCTATGGACCGCCACTGGTTCACCGTTCATTTCGTTTCAGCGGGATACCAAGAGGACGACCTCGAATTCGTGCCAGACGATCTGAGAGGCATGAAAGGTGGGGGATTGCTGACGAATTGTCGTTGCCAGACTGGCAGTTGCTGGGTCACGAAGTGCTCCCGCTGGCCTATAGACCCGTCGAACTACTCCGGACTGCAGGTTTCGCATTTCGATTCGAGGCTGAGCGTTATGTTGCTTACTACCTCTGGCAGGTGGTGCTGCCGCTGGCGGTGGTGGTCGTAATGTCCTGGGCGGCCTTCTGGGTAGGCAGGGAACATGTCGGCGTCAGGATCGGAGTGGCTACCAGCTCCATACTGACCCTGATAGCCCATCGTTTCGTCCTGGCCAGCCTGCTGCCACGCCTACCGTACATGACACGCCTGGACTATTTTACGGTGGGCAGCACTTTACTCGTGTTCTTGGCATTGCTTGTGGTAGTAGTCACTTCCTTCCTCTCTACACGGGGGCGGGACGTTCCGGCGAGAAGAGTGGACTTGCTGGCAAGAGCCGCCTTTCCTGGCGCGTTTACTTGGCTAGTGGTTTGGTTCTTCGGTAGTACGGGTGGCTGAGGCAATGTACTAATAATATGTCCGCAAAGCCCTGGTGGAACCAAACTCAAGTCCGGGTTGCTGAAAGTTTTTTTGCGCTTACCGGGCATCTCGCCGCCGAGGTAGGCATCGTCGATCTCGATGCGCTCACCCAGGACGCCCTTCCTGTTCCGCTCGAGCATGACCTGCATCAGCTTGTGCTTCATCCGCCAGGCGGTGTCGTATTTGACCCCAAGATCACGCGAGAGCTGCATCGCCGAGACGCTCTGCTTTCGCTGGGTGAGCAGGAAGATGGCCAGGAACCACTGGGTCAGCGCCAGCTTCGTGCCGTGGAAAATCGTCCCGGCGGTCAGCGAGGTCTGGTGGTGGCATTTGTGGCACTGGTATACCTTGCGGCTGTGCAGCGCGCAGCCGCTGGTGTTACCGCATGCCGGACATACGAAGCCCTGCGGCCAGCGCAGCCGGTACAGGGCCTGCTGGCACTGCTCCTCGCTGCCATATTGCGATCGAGGAAGGCTTTAAGGCTGAGGCCCCTTCTGGAACTGAATCGCGTTTTTGGCCATGACGGCTTTCTCCGTGCTTTCAGCGCAGTTCCATTATTCAGGACCCACTGGCTCACCGGCTGAGCCTTTGGTGGTAATCAGGAAGTTTTTTACTTTTGCGGTGGTTCTGATCGCTGAGATCGCTCCTGCCCGCCACTCCGGGTGCCTTCAACCGGGACACTCAGGTCGCCGTCCGGGGACATGCGGGTATAGGCAAGCACCACGGGCATGCGGCTTGCCCCGGGACCGAGTGGAATGATCCGTAAAACAGCATCCAGGTAGCCATCGCCGTTCACGTCCGCATAGTTCACGGACATGACCCGGAATCCCGGCGCACGCCGATCCGGCCGGCACATCAGCTCACTGGCGCCGCCGGCGATCTGGCCCCGGAACGCACCTGATGTTATCCAGCAGGAAGCCCCATCGAAATCCGCAAGTTCCGCCGGATTTTCGACGATCTCCAGTAACCCGAGAATTGCCGCGCGCCCGTTCACCCGGGGATCACAGGGAGCCTCCCTGGAGCGGACCCGGCAGGGATTCGGCAGCAATGCGGCGAGCGGTGCATTCCTGAAATCGAAGCTGGTGATGTAGTCATTTTCCACCGAGCGGGGAAAGCGGTTCAGAAAATCGTGATAGGTACAATCGTTGCCCACCTTGTGCCAGATACGACGTTCGATCTGGTTACCCCACTTGATGGCCCCGCTCGCCAAGGCTTTCATCGCCTCGGGGCACTGGTCCGGTATTTCGAAACTGCGCTGGCTATCCTGCCCCACGGGCAATTCGATCGCGTATTTCTTAACCTTCGCGCCGGTATAGGGTTCCGCAAAGAAGGCGGGGGCGTGAGAAGCCTCTGCGACCGGAACACAAATCAGCCACGCAAACGCGAGTATCCATGCTCCGGCCGCTGCGCGAGACGGGCGGACAAAGCGGTCGTTCCCGTCGAACGACAGCCCCTTCATGGCACGGCCATCAATTCTTCCCGGCGGGGGGAAGCACCATTTTTTCTTTTCCATCCACCATCTCCTCAGGTTCAGTCTGGCCCGTTTTCCGGGTCCTTTTGGTGCGTTCGACCATGCGCACCCAGCGCCGGCTGATGTCCACGGAAAGATTGCGAAACAGTCGCGTCGCCAGGTAAGGATGCAGTTTCGACGTACTGTCGATGGCTTCCCGCGTCAGCACCAGCAGGGTCGTGCCGGCCAGTGCAACCGCGTCCGTCTGGCGCGACTCCTGCGCCAGGAGCGCCACATCGCCGAACAGTTCACCGGAGCCGAACTCGCCAACCACCACTCGACCGCACTTCTCCCCCTCCTCGGTGATACAGACCTCCACCGCGCCCGTCATCACGAGGTAGAGTTCGTTGCTCTCGTCCCCTCTCCTGAAAATATAGTCCCCGGACGCAAACCGCTGCACCCCGCTCGACAGGATAAAGCGGCGGATCTGCCAGGGGCGCATGCCGCGGAACAGCGCGCTCTTGGGGATGATCTGCTGGCGCATCCTGGGAGACAGTAGATCCCACAGGGTCACCAGGCGCAGCGACGACATCACCAGCGGCGTGATCGCAAAATCGGCCACCAGCGCCGTACCGATAACCAGCGCGCCCAGCATGCCGAACTGCGCTACGGGCTCGAAGTCCGACAACCCGAAGACCATGAATCCGGCCATCAGGGCCACCGAAGTGGATACCACCGGAAGCGTTTCGCCACGGATGGTCAGGCGCATGGCATTCAGCTGGCTCTTGGACGACTTGAGCTCCTGGTTGTAACGGAGCATGAAGTGCATGGTGTCATCCACCGCGAGCCCGATGGCGATGGCAGCGGCCATGGCGGTGCCGATGTTCAGCGGAATCCCGGCGTACCCCATGACACCGAAGAGTACGAGGACCGGAAACGCGTTGGGCAGCACGGCGATGACGCCCACGCGCCAGTCGGTGAAAAGCAGGGCCACGATGAGGACGACCAGCAGCAGCAACAGAACGATGGACTTCAACTGCCCCTCGATCATCGAGCGTGTTGCCGACAGCGCGAGCACCGAGTGGCCCGTGATCCGCGCGGAAAGACCCGGGTCCAGTTCTTTCTCGATGAAGGCGTTCAGGTCGTCGACAAAGGCCTGAAGTTCACCGGCGGTGGAAATATTGTGGCGCACGAGTATCCGCGCGGTATCGAACGTTTCCGAGACATAGTCCTTCAGATGATCGTGGTGAAGGAAGATCATCAACTCATAGATCTCGTCATCGTTGGTCGGCATTTCCGGACCGTCCAGCTCCTGGAACACGCCGTTCATCAGTGCCAGGTAGTCGGCGAAGGAGGTGGTGGATTTCGACAGTCCGCTCTCGCGAACGAACGCCTGGATCTCCGCCAGCTCTTCCAGATAGCGGACCTTGAGAAAGGTATCTTCTATGCCCGAACTCAAAATGATGGACAGAGACTCCATCCCCGCGAGCTGCTCGTTGACCTTGTTCACCTGGACACGCAACATCGAATCACTGGCCAGATTGTCGATGGCATTGTGATTCAGCGTGATCTGCCGTATCCCGTTGGCGGCGACGACGGTGACAAGCCCCACCAGCGCGAAGACCCACCACCGGTGGCCGTTCAGAAACCGCCAGTAACGGTCAGCCCAGCGACAACCGATGTCATCGGTGGAGGGTCTATGGCTCCTGAAACGCCACTGGCCGGCAAGCCGCAGCAATGCGGGGATCAGGGAAACCGTGATCAGGAAGTTGAGAAGCAGACCGGTCGAGGCGACAAGTCCGAACTGCCACAGCACCTCGATACCACTGAGGCCGATGGAAAGAAATCCGATGTAGGTGGTGATGAAAGTCAGCAGGACGGTCCGCCCCATCTTGCTGATCATGTGGTTCACCGCCTTGCCCGTATCGAGCCCCATCCTCTGACCGCGACGGAACTCCGAGAGCAAGTGTATGTCCTCGGTGGATCCGACGATCACCAGGAGGATCGGAACGATGGAGGTCACCACGTTGAGCGGGATGCCAGTCGCGCCCATCAGTCCCAGGGTCCACAGAATGCTGATTCCGGAAGTCAGCACGGGCGTGAGAATATCCAGCACCTGGCGCAACAGTACGAACAGTGCAATCAGGAGGGCCGCGACCGCCAGCGGAAACAGCTTACCCTGCTCCTCTCTCACCTTGTCGGCAATCTCGATCCGGACGTAGGGAAAACCGATGGTAAAAACCTCGCCGTAGACCTTGTCCAGTCCGCGCGTGATGCCGTCGATGGACCGGGTCACGTTCAACTCGTCGATTTGCATCTCCTCGTCGAGGACGATGGCAATGGCCATCACGCGACCATCCGGCGAGAGCAGCGTGTTTTTTACGAAGGGGCTTTCCAGCGCCTGTTTCAGAATCTCCCGCGCGGCCTCGTCGGTCTCGGGAATTTCGTCCAGGTAGGGATCGGTTTTGAGATAACCGTCCACGCTGCGCAGGTGGGGTATCGAGAACAGGCTTTCGACGCGATCCACGCACGGAAGGGATTCGAGCTGGTCGATCACCTCCCTGAGCACCGCGAGCTTCGCCGGCGCGATGAGGTCGTCGTCCTCGATCACCAGCAAGGCGATTTCGTCATCGCCGAATCGCGCACGGATCTGGTTGAAGAAAACGCGCTCGGGATCGTCGCGGACCAGCAGTTCGTCCGCCGAGATGTGCACCTCGATCTTGCCCAACTGGGTGGCGGCACCCGCCGAAATCAGCAGGATCGCGGCCAGCACCCACCAGGGGTAAGCGGCGAAAAAATTCAGCAGTCGCTTCATCTATGTAAGTTTCAATCCTTCGTCACGCGGGAATGCTCCACGCTTTCCGGCCATCCCCCGCCATGAAAATTCTACCTAACCTGCAGATACCAACGCCATGGCCGGGGGCAACGTGCTAGCCTCCCCGGATGATCGATACGCTCTACTACATTCACGATCCGATGTGCAGCTGGTGCTATGGATTCAGCCCCGCCCTCGATGAGCGGACAGCCGCCCTGCCGCGGGATGTCGAGCTGGTACGTCTGCTGGGGGGGCCGGCGCCTGATTCCGACGAGCCGATGAAGCGTA
>CAWGBV010000005.1:0-20939 GCA_963820915.1 uncultured Gammaproteobacteria bacterium
ATGTTTTGACCTGCCCAGCCTCAACGTACGTGGGTTATGTTGAGGTTGGACACATCACACAGAGCAATGCCACATTGAGGGGGCAGGTCATGAAACAGGATATCGCAAAAGACATCAGTCAGCAGACAGCATCGGCGCTGGGCAGGGCGGCTGGTTGGAGCGGCTATGCGGCGTTTGTCGGCTTGGATGTGCACAAGGACACGATCGCCGTAGCGGTGGCGTTACCGGGCCGTGCCAGGCCTGAGTACCGGGGTGAAATCGCCCACGAGCCGAAGGTGGTCCGGAAGTGGATGGATCGAATGAGCTCGGAGTTCGATGGCGTCATGTTGTTGTTCTGTTACGAGGCGGGTCCGTGCGGTTATGGGCTGTACCGCCAGCTGACCGAGGCGGGCCACGACTGCCAGGTGGTGGCCCCGTCGCTGATCCCGAAGAAGCCGGGCGAGCGGATCAAGACCGACCGGCGGGATGCGCTGAAGCTGGCGCGGTTGTTACGCGCAGGTGATCTGACCGCGGTGTGGGTACCGGATACCGAGCAGGAGGCGATGCGCGATCTGACCCGCGCCCGGGATGACATGAAGAGCCAGGAGCGCAAGGCGCGTCAGCAGTTGAACGCTTTCTTGCTGCGTCGGGGCCATCACTGGCCGTCGGGTAAAAAGCGTTGGACGAAGACTCATTTCAACTGGCTGGAATCGATCCCGTTCGAACAACCCTGGTTGCAGATTGTGCTGCAGGAGTACATCGACGCCGTGAAGGCGGCGACGCAGCGCGTCGACGATCTGACCGATCAGCTGATGCAGGCCTTGCCGGGCTGGTCGCTGGCGCCGGTGGTGGATTCGCTGGTGGCCTTGCGTGGCATCGACAAGCTTGCCGCCACGGTGCTGTTGGCCGAGCTGGGTGATATCAGCCGTTTCGACTCACCGAAACAGTTGATGGCCTATCTGGGGCTGGTGCCCAGTGAGCATTCCACGGGATCACGCCGACGCCAGGGTGCGATCACCCTGACCGGCAACGGCCACGCCCGTCGTATGCTCGTCGAATGTGCCTGGAGCTACCGTTTTCCGGCGCGCCAGACGATGCACCTCAAACGCAAGGCGAAGGATGCCTCAGAGATGGCCAAGGCGATTGCCTGGCGGGCACAAAAACGTCTGTGCGGCCGTTATCGTCAGCTCAGCCACGCGGGCAAGAACATCAAGCTGGTGTGCGTGGCGATTGCGCGCGAGCTGGTCGGTTTTCTCTGGGACATCGTCCGCCATGAAATGCCGAATCTTCAGGGTCAGGCCACGCGCGTCTGACCAGGCCGCCCCTGTAACGAGATAGCAAAGGAGAAACGACAGGCACCTTGACTCAGGATCTATCTGGCCGGTGTGGAGAACCCTTGGGCAGGCTACACCGGCATCGACCATGATCGGATAACCTCGACAGAGCATTCCCGGTCGATGATCCCTGACACTAGAGAAAGGCCAGCTCCGCGACGTAGTGAAGTCCGGTGGTAACCAATCCACGTATATCAGCATGATCCACCGTCGCAGTCTGCTGGATAGGTCCTGAGCCAAGGTGCTTGAATGAAGACATGAGATGAATCAACCACTTGACAGGTCAAAACATATCAGCCTGCATCGGTCACCGATTCGGCTGTTCGGTAGTTTTCGAGTCCGATTTTGCGACAATGGTGTGCTTGGTATCAGATGATCGCAAGCGCAGCGAGGTTTTCGGCCTGATGCCTGGCTGAAGCGCCTCTTCCAAGGGCCTCGGAAGCCGGTTGGGCAGGTTGCAGGCGTGACGAGGCCTCAGCGGTTGTGGCTGCGGCTGTGGAAAGATCGTGTGCTTTGGATGCGCGGCTATCCGGGTGCTGCCCAAGCAGGATGGCGCTGGAGATTGCCCAGGATATGTGCGATGTCCTCGGCGTACGGATAGGCTTCGGAGAAGGACAGCCAGACTTTTCGCACGGTGATGCGGATACGGGCACCGATTTTCAACAGTCTCACGCGAATGGTCAGGCTTTGCGCTTTCGCATGCGCCGTTCCGGCCAGGCCCAGCCGGCGCAGGCCGTGCATCAGCACGTAGGCAAACGATGAGAAGTACAGGCGCAGCTGGTTGGCGCGCATCGTCGCCGTGCTGGTGCGATCGGCAAACAGCCCGAGTTGTTGTTCCTTAATGCGATTCTCCATGTCGCCGCGCGCGCAGTAGAGCTGTTCATAGAGTCGCTTCGCGTTGGCCTCGCGTGCAGTCAGGTTGGTGACGACAAAGCGTGGATTGGCCTTGCCCGGCAGGTATTCCGCCTTGCCAATGACGCGCCGCTCGCGCGACCAGGACTTGCGCGTCTTATAGTGGAAGTCGCGGAAGCGCCGCGCCGCTTGGCCGGTGCGTTCATGGGCGGCGCGGGCTTCTTCGATCTCTTTGCCCAGTGCGCGTTGCAGGCGCTTGTTGCGCGCCAGCCCCAGCACGTAGCGCACGTTATGGGTTTCGCACCAGGCCATGATCGCCTCGCGGCAGAACCCGGCATCGCCACGGATCACGATACGCGTCTTCGGCCAACGGGCGCGGATCTGGACAACGATCCGTTCGAGCTCGTCGACACTGCCCGCTGAGCCGTCCTGATTCGATGGCCGCAGCCGTGCACACAGCAGGTGCTCACCGCAGAAGATGTACAGCGGCAGATAGCAATAACAGCGGTAGTAGCCGTGAAAGAAGCGGCCTTCCTGATGCCCATGCAATGGATCATCGGTGGCATCCAGGTCCAGCCAGATCTCGCGCGGCGGTTTGCGGTGTGATTCGAGAAACACTTCGACCAGCAGGCGGTCGAGTGCATCGGGATCGGCCGCGATCCGCTTGTAGCGATCCGTCGCTGCCGACTCCGGCGTGCTCAACTCCAGACGATTGAGCGTATTCGATGCCGCCAACGGATTGCCACGGTCCTGTTCACGTACCCGTGCCTCACCGCTCAGGTCCTGCTTGCCCACCAACAGGGCCAGCACGCTGTCTTTTCGCAGTACATCGTGATCGTTGAGATCTTCATAGCCCAGCGCCAGACCATAGACGCGTTGTGCGACCAGTGCCGGGACGCTGTGCTCGATGGCATTGGGGTTGCGATAGTCGCTGAAACAACCGGCCAAGCGATCCAGCAGGCCGATGCGTTTATCCACCTCACGCAGCAGCAAGCCGCCACCGTCCGACGTGATCCGACCACCGTCAAATCGGCCGATCACCTCACGTCTTCCAAGGGCGTGAAATTCAAGCTGTTCGGGATTACACTGTGTCTTCATAGGCCTCTTCGTTTTGTTGCTCGTAAGTGCTTGCCGGCTCTTACTTTATGCAACAAACAGAGGCCTATTTCTACCCCTACGGTGACTGATGCGGGCTAGACTGGAAAGAATCGATATGTCATCCGGTTCGCGGAGCAGCCGCCGGTCAACGCCTTCTGGTCGCTGACGATGTACTCGGCCGAGACGCAGATCTTCGTGCCCAATGCGATCAACCGGTACTCGGTCGGGGACCGCACCCAAGGCACCGTGCGTAACGAGGATGGTTCGCTCGAGGTCTTCCTCCAGGCCGACGAGCCGACCGATCCACGGGAGCGGGCGAACTGGCTGCCGGCACCCGAGGGGCGTTTCTACCTCCTCATCCGGCACTACTCGCCCAAGGCCGCGATCCTGACCGGCGACTGGCTGCCGCCACCCATAACGAAACGCTGAATCCCACGGAGGGCCTCCCATGAAAACCAGGAATCAACTCGTTATCGCGTCGGTCTGCGCGCTCGCCGCATGGATGCCGCCGGCCTATGCCCAGGAACTATCTCGTCACGATACCCGCTCCGGGCTGATCGAATTCGAAGCCAACGGCTATCCGACGGACACAACCGTCCGGCGCATCGAGCAGGAGATCGACTACCAACGCGCCGTGCAGGCCTACATCCATTACCTGCCGGCCGTGAGCTTCATGCAGTGGCGCAACGGGCACTTCGGCCCCCTCGGCGGCAAGGCCGGCGACATGATCATCTACCGGACGACCGAGCAGAAGCTGCCGATCCTGACCCCGAACGACACCACGACCTACATCGCCACCTGGGCCGAGCTGAGCGACTTCGGCGGCCTGCTGATGTACGAGGTGCCGGCCGGTCCGACCGGTGGCCTGATCAATGACCTCTGGCAGCGGGTGGTCGCCGACACCGGCATGGTCGGCCCGGATCGTGGCAAGGGAGGCAAGTTCCTGATCGTGCTGGAGGGCACCGAGGTTCCCGAGAATCACGGGGCCGATTTCGTCGTTACCTCCAAGACCAACACCGTGCTGGTCGGCACCCGCATCCTGACCCCGGACCCGAAGGAGGAGGAGCGCATCCTCAACGCCCACAAGATTCACGGCCTTGGCCAGGAGTCCCGGATCCGCATCTTCGAGGCGCCCAACCGCAACTGGTGGAACTATCAGCCGCGCGGCATGGAGTACTGGAAGGTCGTCCATCAGGCCATCCAGCTGAATCCCGTCGAAGAGCGCGACATGGCGGTGCTGCAGGGGCTGAAGAACCTCGGCATCGAAAAGGGCAAGCCCTTCAATCCGACCACTCCACAGAAGAAGATCCTCGAGGAAGCGACTCTCGTGGGCGAGACCTGGGCGATGGGCAATAGCTTCCTGAAGCGCGATCCCGTCAAACACTGGGTGGACGATCCGAAGTCTAAGTGGGAGTTCATCCTCTTCATGCAGAGCCCGCTCGACCAGATGGCGAAGACGCACATGGAGATCGATACACGCACCGCCTACACCTATGAGGCTGTGACGATGTCCGCCGCCGCCACCATGAACCTCGTCGACGCCGGCATCCAGTACCTCGCGTCTTACAAGGACGACGCCGGCCGGTGGCTTGACGGTGCCAGGACCTACGAGCTGGTGGTGCCCGCGAATGTGCCAATGCTGAACTTCTGGTCGGTGGTACTCTACGACAACGACACCCGCGGGATGATCATCAACCCGCAGGGCAAGACCGAGGTCAACAGCCGCCAGGCGAGCGACCTGCTCGGCGCCACCAAGATGGACCGGCCGGAGTGGATCGCGATCGACCAGGGTGCGCGCACCCTGTACTGCACCCTGACCAACAACACCCGGCGGGGCATGCCGAACCGTCCCGCCGTGGATGCAGCCAACCCGCGCGCCAACAACACCATGGGCCACATCATCCAGTGGCCCGAGGACGAGGACTTCGACACGACCACGTTCTCCTGGAAACACCTGCTGCTGGCCGGCGACCCGGCCAACGAGCGCCCGGAAGCACGCGGAAACATCGGTGGCGACAGCTTCGCCTGCCCGGACGGCCTGACGCTGGACGCACGCGGCGTGCTGTGGATCCAGACCGACGTCACCTCCGACGAGAAAGGCCGGGGTGAGTTTCAGGGATTCGGCAACAACAAGATGCTGGCCGGCGACCCGGCCACCGGCGAGGTGCGGCGCTTCCTGACCGGCCCGGTCGGCTGTGAGATCACCGGTCTCACGCTGACCCCGGACGGGCGCACGATGTTCGTCAACATCCAGCATCCGGGTGAGCCTCTCACCCCGCGCGACGACAATCTCGAAGTCCCCAACCTGCACAACGACCCGACGGACCCGAGGCGGTATTCCAACTGGCCCGATTTCAGGCCGGACGTGAGTCGGCATCGGCCGCCGGCACCGGCACGGCGTGCTTCGGGGTTTCTTTCGACAACAACATGCGGTTCAATAGTCAACGACAGAGGTAAATCATGATGAAACTGAATTTCGGAAAGTGGTTTTTGTTCGGGCTGATTCTTGGTGTTGCAGGCTGCAGTGCCGTCGATTCCAGGGATCAGGGCTCGCCCTTGCTGGCCAAGATGGTTGTTGTGACGGTGCAGGCGACGGTTCTCGACGTCGATTATGAAACCCGCGAGGTCACGCTGGAGGTTCCGGGCGAGGCTGGTGACAATCGTCTGGATATCGTCGTCGGCGACGAGGTGAAAAATCTGTCCCAGGTCCGTTCCGGAGACCGGGTGACAGTGGACTATATCGAGGCTGTTTCCGTCAATCTTTTCAGGGCAGGCGCGGTGGAGCCGGGCGTGGAAGTCACCGCGGCAGTCGCGAGAGCCGTACCGGGCAAGAGGCCGGCCGCAATCAAGGGTATCGAGACGTCCGTAACCGCGGTTATCGAAGAGATAGACAAGGAGAACGATCTCGTGGCGCTCAGGGTGCCCGAGGGGATTTACAAGATCGTCAAGGCCAGCAATCCGGCGAATCTGGACAAGGTATCGGTAGGCGACAAGGTCAGAATCACCTTTACGAGTGCCTGGGCCGTGAGCGTCAACCCGGCCCCGGGGAGCTGAACGCCTGCTAGAATAGTCCCGCGTGGGAAAGATGCTCCGGTATATGCCGGCTATCCGCATAGGGTTAACAGGCCCTGGCCAGAGGGTACCACGTCGGTGCGAAACCGATCGGGGAATCCCGACCGGGAAAACGATGCTTCAATGGAAGCCGCATAGAGCCAAAGCATTGACCAACTCGTCGCGACAGGGGGAACCCGCAACGGCTTCGGGAACCACGGCATTGCTTGTCGGGCGTCGCCCTGTTCGGTGATTTCTTTGTCTGATGGTTTCGCTCGCCACCCTGATTTGAACACCAAGTGAGGCAATTCGCATGACTAGTACGGAAGAAATCCAAATGGCCCGTTATTACGACGAGCTCGAAGACGATCTCCGCCACACCCTGAACAAATACGGCCGTATCATGGGTTGGGGGGTTCCGGAGCTGGACGAGACCGAAGCCAGGCGATTGATCCTCGATGCAATGAACAAGGCGCTTGCGAAAATGGAACAGGAGTAGCAACGGCCGGCCGGGCAGGCTCGTGACAACGGCGGTTGGCATCGACGGATATGCTCAGGAGTATCGCGGAACAATCCGGGTGCGGCGGCTGTTGCCGGCATATGCCCGTTGAGCGGCAAGGATAAGATACCCCGGTTGCGATTCGGTGGCCTGCTGTTGGCGGCGGCGATGGTCAGTGGCTGCGCATCGCCTGTCTTCCGCACGATCAACCTGATGCCTGCCCCCGCCGTTTTCTCGAACGGGACGGTCGACCCTTTCCTGAAGGACCCGCCACCGCTCAACTTCGGTGACTTCGGCCTTCTTTACGCGACGGATCGCAAGCCCGCTCCTGATCCGGGCACGCGGCCGTTCTATACGAACCAGCCCGGGTTTCAGGTGCGATTGGGCAGCGCGCGCGTGGAAGCCGGGCATCCTGGCCTGGACTGGGATCAGGTTCGCCGAATCTCCCTGTCGAAACGACGTAGCGGCCATTACCCGTTGAAAATACTTTCGGTCGAAGAGACAGGCGTGGTCGAGAGCACACGTAGCCTCCTGGCTCGTGAGCCTGAAGACGTCGAGACATTCGCAGGGGAGGACGAAGACTTCGCCGCGCGGGTCGATGCGCGCCTGGCGGCCACAGATGTCAAGGATGCCTTCATCTATGTCCCTGGCTTCCGCGTTGCCTTTGACGAGCCCGTGCTCGTCGCGGCGGAGATGTGGCATTTCCTCGGGTACCGTGGCGTCTTTATCGCTTACGCCTGGCCTTCGACACCACGGCTGACCGCCTACCTGTCGGACCTTGAGACAGCCAAGGCCATGGCGCGGAATTTCCGCCTCTTTCTCACCTATCTGCGCGAGAACACCCAGGTCGAGCGGATTCACATCATCGCCTACAGCGCGGGGTCGCGCCTGGTGGTGCGCGCGCTCGAACAACTGGCGATGCTCAATGCCGATGCAGGCGACGAAGCGCTGCGCAAGGAGCCCGGGATCGGCAACCTGATCATTGTCGGCGGGGATATCAGCCTCCAGGAATTCGCATCCGCGGCGACCGACGGTATGCTCCGGGTTCCTGAACGCACGGTTGTGTACCTGTCATCCAGCGACCGGGCCCTCATCTGGTCGCGTCGACTCTTTCGTCGCAAGCGTCTCGGCGAGATGTGGGTCGAAACCATTCCGGACCAGGCGCGGATTTTCCTGCGCACCTACCCGTCGCTGGAACTGGTTGACGTTACGGACGCCGCAGGGTCGACCACGGGGAACGGGCATGCCTATTTCCGCGACAGCCCCTGGGTCAGTTCCGACATCCTGACGGTGCTGGCGCATGATCCGGGACCCGACCACCGGGGCCTGGAAAGAGCTCAGGACCGGCTGGTTTGGCACTTCCCGCCAGACTACATCGAGCGGCTGCAGCGGTCGCTTCTGGAGATGAAACCGCCGGCGGATGCGAAGGACGGCGCGGGAGAAAGTCCGCCAGACCGGGGGGCGAGCGCGCCTCCCGGGTACGACTGACGAAAGGGAACGGGGCATACGGACAAGGGGCTTGGCAAAGTCGGACGGCGGCAGAGAAATTTCCACCTCTCAAAAGGATCCCGTCGTCTTTAACCACCAGAACGGTGCCGAATCAGTTTGGTCCACTTAGGGCAGAATTACAGTTGATGACATGGGATGAAGAGGACCGGGCCTGGATGCACGAGGCCCTTCAACTTGCACAACGAGCGCAGGACCAGGGCGAGGTTCCGGTTGGCGCGGTGCTGGTTCTCGATGGACAGAAGATCGGCGAAGGCTGGAACCGTCCCTTGCAAACCAACGATCCGTCGGCCCATGCCGAGATCATGGCGCTGCGAGATGCCGGCACTCGCGTTGGCAATTATCGTTTACCCGGGGCGGTTATGTACGTCACTCTGGAACCCTGTGTGATGTGCGCCGGTGCCATGGTGCACGCCCGGCTTTCGCGGGTGGTTTACGGCGCTGAAGATCCCAAGGGCGGTGCCGCTGGAAGTGTGTTTTCGCTACTGCCGTCTGACGATCGTTTCAATCATCGGGTCGAGGTGGATGGCGGTTTGCTGGGCGGCGATTGTGGTGACCTGCTGCGTTCGTTTTTCAAGGCTCGGCGGTAAGAGGAGCTAAAAATGAAGACCGAATTTCATCAGCGACTGGTCTGGCCCCTGTCGATACGGCTGATCCATTGGATTTTTGCCATGGCAGTGACAGTGCTGCTGGTAACCGGCTGGTTGCTGAGCAGCGGTATGGTGCTCAACCCGGGGCTTCACGACCTGCTCAGAAACAGCCTCCACATCCCGGCTGGCCAAATTACCGCGGCGGCGCTTCTTGGGCGCTTGCTGCTGCTGGCGCTGGTGCCGGGAGTCGTGGGATGGCGAGCCTTGCTGCCGACGGCAGCCAATCGGGGTGCGCGTGGAGAGATGCTGCGTTTCTACCTGGCGTTCGGGCGACGGGAGTCACCGGGGTTCTACGCGCACGATCCGCTGTGGGCCATGATCTACCCGTTGTTGTTCCTCTTGCTTGGCGTACAACTGCTGACAGGATTCGGGATTTCCTCACAGGGATTCAGGCAGGTTACCGGTTTGTCGATCGATGGTCTGGCGTCCTGGCACGCACTTGTGGCGGTGCCGGTGGCCTGGATCGCGGGCCTGCATGTGGCGAGCGTCTTGCTACGCGAGATACGCGGCAAGGGTTACGAGGTGTCGTCTATGCTCCATGGCCATCGAATATTCGGGCGAGAACGCGGCAGCCTTGTCGATTCACAGCCAGGCGCTGCCGTCAATGTTCCACTCGAACAACTTCTGGGGTCAAAACGGGAATCCGAACAATGAAAATAACCATTGCTGCAATTTTTCTGACTAGCCTCATCGGCTGGATGGGAGAGGGCGTTGCCGACGAGGTCCTGGAGATCGTACCTGTGGGCGTTGAAATGCCTCTGATCCAGGTTACCCCCGACGTCTATCACGTGCAGGGCCTGCCCGGAACGGCCACCGACTTCGAGGGCTTTGTTTCTAATGCAGGATTCGTGGTTACCGATGCCGGTGTGGTGGTTTTCGATGCACTGGGTTCGCCCTCTCTTGCCTGGAAATTGCGCCAACGCATCAGCGAGGTCACCGACAAGCCAGTGGTCAAGGTCTTTGTCAGCCATTACCACGCCGATCACATCTATGGGTTGCAGGTCTTTCTTGATGAGGGCGCCGAGATCATCGCACCCGTCGAGTCTCTCGAGTACCTGGACTCTGAAGTCGCTGCGGAGCGATTAGAGGAGCGCCGGTTTTCCTTGGATCCCTGGGTCAATGAAAAAACCCGCTTGATCAGGGCCGATACGCTACTCGATGACGATGCCGTCTATGAGATAGGTGGCAAACGTTTTCTCATTCACTATTTGGGAAAGGCCCATTCGGACGGTGACATGGCCATGTTGGTGGAGCCGGATCGGGTGCTTTTTTCCGGCGACCTGATCTTTGAAGGCCGCATACCTTTTGTCGGCAACGCGGACACCCGTCAATGGCTGGAGGATCTGCAGCGCATGGAGACCACTGGCCTCAACGCGCTGGTTCCCGGTCACGGACCCATGGCGGGCAAGCCCGACGAGGCGATTCGCCTGACCAGGGACTACCTTGCCTACTTGCGGGAGGTGATGGGCGAGGCCGTGGACAATTTCACTGAATTTGCCGATGCCTACGCCGCTGCCGATTGGTCGGACTGGGAATCTCTGCCGGCGTTCGAAGCCGGCAATCGGCTGAACGCCTACGCCGTCTACCTCTCCATGGAACGGGAATCGATGGCTCAGTAGGCTGCCCGCCGCCCGGCGTCATTTGCTATCAGGGCCTGTTAAAAGGCCCTGATAGCCGTTCCTGAGTACTCCGCCGCCCGCCAGGAAAAGGCTCCCTTTCCTTGCCTCGAGTCCAACATCGTGGATTGGGTGCGCCGGAATCGCGTTTCGACAAAAGACACTGAAACTCGTGGAAATCTCCCCGTCGGCAGCGGGTTTCGTGCGTTTTTGCAGGGTTTTTCTATAATCCTTACTGAACTGGGCGCCGGAAAGGGGGGTAGGCGTTTTCGAGCGACCAGAGCGATACCCGACTAGACTCAATGGTGTCTGCACAGTGCTTGCTTGTCGGTGGTCGTTCAAGACGTTGGATGAGTTTGGGTGTTTTTGCCTAAAGAACAAACGTACTACCGACCAAAGGAGAGCCAACGATGAATCTTTCTAGATCCCGAATCAGTCTGGCATTGACGGCCGCCCTGGCCGGTGGCGCTTTTGTTGCAATGCCGGGTATTGCCGCCGCTCAGAGCGAGGGCAGTACCGGTAATGCCCTGGTCTTCCCTTACTACACCGCCAACGGCGGTTGGGCGACACTTTTCAACATTACCAATGTGACCGATGAATTTCTCGCCGTGAAGGTGCGCTTTCGCGAGCAGGAAAACTCACGCGACGTGCTTGACTTTAACGTGGTGATGTCGCCCCAGGACGTCTGGACCGGCTGGGTGGCCGAGGGTCCCAACGGCCCGCGTTTTTTCACCAAGGACGCCAGCTGCACCTCGCCGATCCTGCCCAAGGACGGCAGCGGCGCGGCCTATGCGGATTTTCAGGACGTGGCCTATACCGGCTCCAGCAGCGATGGCGGCTCCACCGGCATCGAGCGTGCCGCCGAGGGTCACCTCGAGGTCTTCGTCATGGGCCGCCTGCCCGATTCGCAGGCCACCACAAGTCACCCCACGGCCTATTGGGCCGACCACGAGCATCTGGATTGTTCTATCGTCGATGCCAATTTCAAGGTGAACTCGGGCAATGGCCCGAATGCCGTCGAGCCGAGCGAAGACAATAACCGGTGGAATACGCACCAGACATCGCTGGCAGGTAATCCTGGCGCGCGCGACGATTTCTACGGCAACTATTGCGGCCCCTATGCCCCCTTGAAGGGCAACGTGAGCTTCATCAACACCGCTCGCGGCGTGGGCGCCGGTTCAACGGCCATGCATATCGAAGGATTCGCGGGGTGTAACTCAACTGGACCCGCGGGGGGGAATTTAAGCAACCTGGTCACCGCCCAGGAGTACCCTTACTTCCTCGAACCGACCCTGGCCTCCAACAGTGGTCTGTGGGGCTGGTCTTTCCGTCAGCGCGGCGTGCAGAGTCTGTTCAACGAGTGGTCTGTGAATCCGAACACGGGCGCTTCCACTGACTGGATCGTGGCCTTCCCGGAAAAATACCTCCACGTCGATATCTATGACGACCTGCAGGCGGGCGTGAATTTGGCTCGTTTGGCGGCTGCCTTTGGTCCCGGCCCCAATGTTTGCCAGAGTGTTTTCGGCGGTTACCAGTGCCACAATTCCGCCGTATCCTCGACCCTGGCGGGTGCCTTGGCCGCCGACGAGTCGGCGAACGGCACCTTGTCCTCGGTGCTGCATCCTTTCACCGAGCCCTTCGACGGCCAGTCTTGCGACGAGGTCACCTTCGATCTCTGGGATCGTGAAGAGAACGGCGTACGCGGCGGCGGCACCAGCATCTCGCCGGCACCACCGGTACCGTCCAGCGCCCTGTGCTACGAAACCAACGTGATCACCTTCGGTGGCGCGCCCAGTGTGCTGGATTCGCGCCTGGCCCAGACCATAGATACTTCCGCCCTGACTTCCGGCGCCGCCGCGGGCTGGATGAAGGTGAATTTTGATGTGCAAACGAATGGAAACATAATATGTGCATCGAAAGTAGTCGGCGGTAGTGGGACTCAGCAGTCACCAGGACAGGCGGTGAGACTGCTTGAATGTGGTTACGGGATGCCGGTTACAGGTTTTGCCCTCAAGGAGCGTGATTTTGGCGACGCCAACAAGAACTACGGCCAACTCATGGATCACGGCTATGACCAAGGTGGCCTGCTAGGCGCACCTGTCTTTTAGTTCTGCGGCGCCGGCTACCGGTCGGTGGTACAGGATCAAGCCGGCGCCCTTGGGCGCCGGTTTTTTCCCAATTATCGGTTGTTCAAATCAATTGGCTGCTTCATCCGACGCCGCTTTCTGGTGGAGAAGTTTTCGGTCGATCTTTCCCGTTGCGGTCTTGGGTAATTCATCGAGCGTGTTCCAACGATCGGGTACCTTGTAAGCGGCGAGGCGTTCCGTCACCCAGCCTCGGAGTTCGTCCAGGCTGACATGGGAGACTTCCGGCTCCCATTCCACATAGGCAACGAGAATGGCGCCGTAGCGGCTGTCCGGTACTCCGACCACGCCGCTTTCCTTGACGTCCGGGTGCGAGTCGACGACATTTTCCACCTCGTGAGGGCCCACGTTGGAGCCGCCGTGAATGATGATTTCCCGGTCGCGCTCGCGAAAGGTGATGAACCCCGCTTCGTCCCGGGTGGCAATGTCGCCCCCGTGCAGCCAGCCGTTGATCAGCGTCTTTCGGGTGTTATCAGGATCTTCCCAGTAGCCCACCATGACGCTGTCTGCCTTGACGATGAGTTCTCCCGGTTCTCCCGGCGCGACATCTTGGCCTTGAGCATTCACCAGGCGGACCTGAACGCCTTCGGCGGGTATGCCGAGGGTGCCCTGGCGGCTGGGTCCCGATGGTCGATTGGATAGGTAGCCCTCACACTCGGTCATTCCGAAGGCCTGAAGCAGATCATGTCCGAAACGTTGGTGAAAACGCCGGTACAGGTCTTCGGAACATTCATCCCCGGCGACAAAGCAGGCCTGGAGCGAATCAAGGTTCGTGGTGTCCGCCAGGGGGCTTTCCAGCATTTCCAGCAGCATTGTGGGCAACAACAGCGTGGTGTCCACGCGGTGTTGTTCAATCGAACGCAGCAGGTTGTCGGGCGCCAGTACTTCCACCAGCACCAGGGTGCAGCCGGCAAGGAAGGCGGGCAGGGTGACGCCCGAAAGGCCCGCCACGTAACCGACGCCAGTGGATACCAGCCAGACGGTTTCCGGTCGGATTTCGCGTGTGGCGACCTGGATACGCGCGTTGCCGAGCAGGCTGGCATGGGTGTGGGTGACGCCCTTGGGGCGTGATGTGCTCCCCGAAGTGTAGAAAATCACCGCGGGATCGCCCGAATCCACCTTTGGCCACTCTTGAGCTTCGGGCGCCAGCGCCATCTGATGATGGAGTGTGTGTTCTTGCGACTCCAGTTCGTCATGTCGCACCAGTATGCGCTCCAGGGACGGGACGGATTCATCGAGACCCTCAACGAGGGCGTGGAATGCCTTATCCACGATCAACAGGCGACACTCGCTGTGGTCGAGGGCGTATTCGATTTCAGGTCGCTGGTAGCGGGTGTTGACGGGCACCACAACGGCCCCGATGCGGAAGGCCCCAAAATAGAGCATCAGCATCTCAGGGCGGTTCGGGAACATCAATCCCAGGCGATCGCCGCGCCGGACACCCAATCCGAGGAGCATTCTTGCCGCCCGTTCGGCGTCGTCACGGAATTCCTCGTAACCGATGGCGCGGTCGCCGAACAGAATTGCAGGTCGATCGCCTGAAGTTTTCCCCTGAGTTTGAATGAGGTCGTAAAGGACTCGTGGCGCTGATTCAGTCATGGGTTTGCGTGTTTGAGTGTCTTGAAACCCTAATCCTTGTAGAACTGCACTTCCAGTCGCAAGCCGAAGGTGGGTTCGGTGCGGTAATCGACTTCTCTGTGCCAGGAGAGCCCAGGTTCCGCCTCGACGAACAACCAGGGTCGCCAGATATTGCGCCGATAGCGAAAGCCCAGCCAGCCTTCCCGAATCACGCTGCTGGGTTCTGTCCTTCCGCGAAGACCGGTGAGTACGCTGACAGCGGTTTTTTTGTCCCATCGCCGGAACCAGCTGGCCTGACTTGACCATTCGAATCCATCCGTCTGCTCCCCGTAGTTGCCGTACAGGGTCGTTCGCCAGAGGGTATCGGGTCTCGGCGTGTACTCGTAATCCAGTAGCCCGCTGACGCCCGTGCCCTTGTCCGAATTCCAGTACAGGCTCGGGGCGATGTGGGCAACGGTGCGATTGCTGAGGGGCCAGGTATATACGTATCGACCAACAACATTCAGGGCAGGCGAGAGTCCGCCGGAAAGTCCGCCGCCAATGGCGAAGTGATGCTGAGAATCGTCTTGCAGCAGATAACGTAAGCCGATTCCGCCGGAGTCGTCGCGCTCCTCAAAGCGGTCTGGCTCTATGCCGGCAAGTTCTTCCCCGGTGATGGCAGCCTCGGCATCGCTGTTGATGACGAGGCGAAGTTTGTTTTCGAAGCGGGGCAGGTCGACGCCGCCCCTCAGTCGCACACGATATTCACTTTCATCGGGCACCCCTGAGTAAAAACCATCGAAAATGATCTGGAGATAGGCGCTGGCGTCGGTGGATACGGTGGCGCGTGGGTCACCGAAGAAGCGATCAAACCAGTTAGCTGTTTGGTTGAGACGTTCGGCGATCTCGTCCCTGGCGGTGTCATACCAGACACTCTTGGTAACGGCAGGTTTTGGGTTTTCGTCGTTGCCGTTTTCTGATCCGGCAACAGAATGAAGCGTGGTCAGCGTCAGCAATAATATGGCGTACCGCAACGATCGGCGGGCATTCCGGGGTTTTCTGTCGGGTTCCCTCGCCAACGCTAGACACCTGTTCGATTGGGTTGGACGCTGACTCTCCATGACTATATTAGCCGACTCTGGTACTTGCCGGTGAAATGACCGGTTGTTGGTTAGTGCAGCGGCGTAGCTTTTGACACCGAACCTGCTGTGCCTACGAGGGGCAGGGACGCGTGGTGAGCCATCATCTTCCAACCACCTTCATCGCGGATGTAGATATTGGTGGCAAGAACGAGTGAGGGTGGATGTGACGACGATTTGGATGGCCGGATCGACTCCTCCACGATGTGAATCGCCAGGTTGCCATCGAGGGTCTCGTCAACCGTGCGGTAACTGACGCTGGGTGGATCCGCGGCGACAAGGATGTTGCCCCAGCTTTCGACAATGGATGCCAGGCCTTGGAGGGCGGGTCCGCCGGGGTGTATGCAGTAGGCCTTCAGGTTATCCCACCACAAGTCGCGCATGGCGCTCGTGTCATGCTTGTTGAAGGCGGAATAGAAGGAGGCTTCGACGCTGCTGGGGTTTGGATAATTCATCAGAGATTTCGGTGGCCTGGAATCTGCCCATTGTATTGAAACCTCAGGTTTCCCGCTCTAGTGTTGAGATGCTGTCGTTATAATGTGTTGATTGCCAGCAGCACCAACCAGGCGATTGCCAGCCACCCCACCAGGCGCCAGGCCTGATCGGCAAGAAGTCCGCGCCGCCGTCTCCGCGCCGTTTCGTCCTCGATTCTGGCGATGGCTTCCACACCAAGATCCGGGTCGAGGTAGATTCGGCGATGGGGAAGGGCAACACTGTCTGCTGCGGCAACAGCGTCTGTCAGATCAACGCGAAACAGGCTGTTTTCGACATCCACGAGCTGATGGCGCAGGGCGTTGAACGTATGCATACGGGCCGCGTCCACGTCATTGAAACGCGCGATGAACCGAATGGCAGGGTCGGCGTCACTGCCATCCGGCGACGCAGGATTGGGCGCATCGCCCACTGTGCTGAGAACTCGAACCAGGCCAGGGTGTGAGGGACTGGTTTGAAGATATACAAAACCGATATCCATCGCTATTTTCAACAAATTGTTTTCGGGAGTCTTGACCGATTTTAGGTCATGAACCACTTATGGGAGGAAATTCTTTCTCTTGGGCCGATTTCAAGGCTGATAATCGGTTTAACGAGGCTGCGAGTTCGCCGCTGTCGTCTATCCTGGTCTGATTCTCCCCGGCGGCTCTTCATATTGGGCGGGGCTCGCTCCTAATAAGGTGTGGGTAAGGCAATCCTGACGCGCCAGATGCTATCAGGTCGAGCAATTGAAACACCGCCATTCACAGGCTATCCGTTCTGAAGTTTCACGATTGCCGTTGCAATGCGTTCATCCCTCGCCGGAACCAGTGACCGCTGCGCTGGATGCTTCGCCAATGTCCTGCTGATTGTGGAACATTCACTCAAGGGCGACCAATTGCAACGGACGCATGATCCCATCGGCAGGATATTCGATTTGAGATCGTAACTTTGGTGAACAGGATAGGCCGCAGTACCCTGGTGCGGCAGAGCTTCAGTCTCGTGTGGTTACAGTGCGGTGCCAGTTAACGAGTATGGATCACGAACTGGTGAATCAATGCAAATCTGTGAACTTTGCTTGAATAATTCAGAAATCCGTTTTCGCCAACAGGTATAAATTCTGTTTCATCATGGAAAATTTCATACAGAGCTATCCAGAGAGTATCCCGCCTCAAACCTGCAAACGTCTGGTCACTTTGTTCAACGACGCCCACAAGCGCAAGGCGACCCACGCCGGTCAAACGGGGGTGCCCAGGTGGACACCAGACGCAAGGATTCGATGGATCTCAGTTCCGCAAAATTTCCAGAGCCCTTAAGAAAGAAATACACAACGGATCTGGACGAGTTTTTCGCGTCACTGAATTCGGCACTGAACCGATACGTGGAGGAGTTTTCGATTCTCAAGCCGCCGAAAACCTATCCACTGGGTGTCTTCGACTTTAATATTCAGCGCTATTATCCGGGCGGTCAGGCATATCATGCCTGGCACTACGAGTCGCCGTATCCGCAGGTTGCCGGTTGTCTCCTGACCAGGATGACCTATCTCAACACCGTGGAAAAGGGCGGTGAAACCGAGTTCGCGCATCAGCAACTCAAGGCGCAACCGCGCGAAGGGACGACGCTGATTTGGCCGGGGGCCTTTACCCATACGCATCGTGGCCTGCCGGCACCGGACGAGGTGAAATTCATGATTACCGGTTGGTTCGAGTTTGATCCGCGGACGGTCGCCGGAGGTCGATAGCCGGACATTTTCAGCGCTTGCCCGGTCTTGTCTGCGACGGCCATTCGCCGAAATAGATCGTCAAGCCCGGATTTCTGTTAAACTTCGCTGCTTGTGGGTGCCCGGACCGGTAAGTACCCGCCCTGATTGTTAGCTTTTCAGGCCATTGAGCCGTTCAATCCTTCGATATTCTCTGTCGACGTCTTTGGATCCCGCTTAAACCTTTTTCCCAGCCCATACCGGCACCCGTTAGCATGCTAGTGCTACAGGTCGGGCACGACTGGAGTTGTACCCCTAATGTCTTTTGCAAATCTCGGCCTGTCGGCCGAACTTCTGCGCGCCGTCAGCGAGCAGGGCTATACCAAACCCACGCCGATTCAAAGCAAGGCGATTCCCACCATATTAAGCGGCAAGGATGTGATGGCGGGCGCCCAAACCGGCACCGGCAAGACCGCCGGATTCACCTTGCCCCTGCTGCAACGCCTGAGTGCGAAACCGGTAAACGCTCGCCAGCGGCCGGTGCGGGCGCTGGTTCTGGTTCCGACGCGGGAATTGGCCGCCCAGGTCGGAGAGAGCGTCGAGACCTACGGACGGCATCTGCCGTTGAGGTCGGCGATCATCTTCGGCGGCGTTAAAATCAACCCACAAATTGATAAGTTGCGCCGGGGTGTGGATATCCTGGTTGCCACGCCAGGCCGGCTGCTGGATCACGTTCGTCAGAAGACCGTCGATCTGTCGAAGATAGAAATACTGGTGCTGGACGAGGCCGATCGGATGCTGGATATGGGCTTCATCCACGACATCCGCAAGTTGCTGGCGCTGCTACCCAGCAACGGTGCCCGTCAGAACCTGCTTTTCTCCGCCACCTTTTCCGAGGAGATCAAGCAACTCGCCAACCGACTGCTCAATCGTCCGGAACTGCTCGAAGTCGCCCGCCGTAACGCCACCGCAGAAAATATCGAACAACTGGTTCATCCCGTGGATAGAACGCGTAAAAGCGAGATGTTGAGCCACATGATCGGTTCGCGCGACTTGGTCCCAGGTGCTGGTTTTTACCCGCACCAAGCACGGTGCGGATCGTCTCGTGCGCCAATTGACGAAAGATGGTCTGAGCGCCGCTGCGATCCACGGCAACAAGAGCCAGGGTGCCCGTACCCGAGCCCTGGCCGGTTTTAAACGCGGTGAATTCAGGGTGCTGGTGGCGACGGATATCGCGGCCCGCGGTCTCGATATCGATCAGTTGCCCCACGTGGTGAACTTCGAACTGCCGAACGTGGCGGAAGACTATGTCCATCGCATCGGTCGCACCGGCCGTGCGGGAAACGAGGGTGCCGCCGTATCGCTGGTCTGCGTGGACGAGCACAAACTATTGCAGGATATCGAGCGCCTGCTGAAACGGAAAATACCCAAGGTGACGCTGGAGGGTTACGAGCCCGATCCCAGCATCCCGGCCAGCCCCATCAGGAACGGGAACAATAACAACGCCAATGCCAGGCCCAGAAACAGAAGGGAAGGTGGCGAACAGGGTAAGCCGAAACGTAAGCGGCAGCCTGCTGACGCTCGGCGAAAAGGGCTATCGGCACAGCCTGCACAGGGGCGCGGACCCTCTGGCTCGAGTCGCCGACAAAGTCAGCGTTCGGCTCGCAAAGCCACCGCCTGATTCTCCGGCTCCGGGCCTTGAGGTGAATCACTGTCATTGATTGTTTCAGTGGTCCGCCTGTATCAGGCCCCTCGCGTCGGACTCGGGTGGCTCGGCTGATTGAGAATCAGGCTGTCTTGGAAGGTCCTCATCAGGAAAAACACTGGCGTCGAGCGTTGTGAATTTCCTGAGGCCCATCATCACGATAGTCGAGAATCTGCGGTGACCGGATTGCGTCATTCTCAGACCCTGTCTGCGGCCGCAAATGATTTTGGCTGGCCCTTGACCATTGCCGGTAAGGGGGTGGTATGCCGGGCCTGAGGGACTCCGGGCGCGCCGAAGGGGGCGATCTCAGCAGCCAAGCCCGGAAACGAGGCGCAGCTGCGCCATAACGCGGCAATAAAGTTGATTTCACACAACGGATAAACTTGATAGAGTCCAGGCTGGTTGTCTGAGTTCGTTATATTAATTAAGAAAATCATGCAGTTCTAAATAACCATGGGAGGGCATCGTCTTGCGAAGCGACGTGCCTTGCCCGCAACCACATTTATTTCTTCAGCGGGGGTAACAATGAAAGCGTTTGTCAAAGCGGGAATATTCATCGGCGCGTTGTGCGCTTCAACAGCGATACTGGCACAAACCAATCTGCTCACCAACGGCGATTTCGAGACCGGCGATGGATCGGGCTGGACGCCTTGGACGAACACCGCTTGGGCTACCCATAGTTTTCAGCACTTGTATTCCGGTACGGCGGTTATACATGTTCCTTCTTTCTACCCTTACGCGGGAACCACAAGCCACGAACAAAGCGTTCAGGGCAATGCTGTGCACGGCGGACTGCTGCAGGTCGTCAACCTGACGCCGGGCCATACCTATGAAGTCAGTGGAAACTGGTCTTGCGGGATTGGTGGTGTGGTGGATTCTGATCCTCCGCAATTCGCATGGTTTGAGGTGTCCATGTACGACGGTGCCGTAGGCGCGGACATTGTGGATGCTGCTCCTAACGATGGCAGCCGGCAATTTGATAAGGAGATCGCCAAGATTGGCTCCGATGGCCAGAAAACCACCTTCGACTGGCAATTATTTTCGGATACCTTCACTGCCAACAGCAGTCAGGCAACGCTCGCATTAAAGGTTGGAAAGATAGGTGATTCGGATTACATCGCCTGTCATCACGACAACTTGGAGATCGTCGATCTCATCGTCGAAGGCAGGATGGGCTACGGTCCGATCCTGCAGGTCCCAGTGGGCGGCGGTGCTGCCATGATCGGATTGGCCTTGCTGATGGCGAGCGCGGCGTTCTTCATGCTGCGTCGAGGTGGCACGCGAGGAAACATGGCCGCGATATCGGCACTTGCCATTGGCGCGTTGGTCGCCGGATTGTCGGGCGTCCGTGTGCTCGACGACGCCTGGGCCGGTGGTGTGTCTCTGGATAACCCAAGTGGCGGCGGCGTAGTGGTGCCGATAGGCGATGAGGTTTACATGAATACCACCGGGGCGGATCTGATGATCAGAAGCCTGCGAGGCCCTTACTGTAATTCGATCGGGATACCCATCTTCCTGGATGACCGCGTGCTTCCAGCGGATCCGTATTGCGAAGTGGGTTTGATATTAGCACCCAACGAACAGTGCATGACGTCGTACAATCCGGTCTGCAGTATCAACAATATCTGATCCACGAGGA
>CAWGBV010000006.1:0-82782 GCA_963820915.1 uncultured Gammaproteobacteria bacterium
CTAAAGCCATTGGGCCAGCGCCAGCGGAACACCGCCTCTCGACACTGCTGCTCGCTACCGTACTGGCGCATGAACTCTGGCAAACTGAGACCTTTCTGAAACTGAACTTGATTCTTGGCCATGACCATCTCCTTGTTTCCGTTCAGGTTCAGTTTGCAGCTGGCGCAGGCTCAATAGCTGAGCTTTGGTGGTAATCAGGTATCCTTATGCCGACGATGTGGCGCAGATCCTGGCCAACATCGGGCGACACCCTGTCTGGGTTCCATCCGGCTGAGCCAGACGGCGACGAATCAATCCCTGGATTCCTTCAGCCGCGCGAGCTGAGGTAACCGCTCGGCCGCAAAACGCCGATAACCTCTTCAACACCCCTCGAGATCGTTACAAATCGCTGAAATCCAGTTGCTGACGATACCCACAAGGCGGGTATTCCCCATCATGCTGCAATGACGGATTGCCACTGCTCAAGATCGGCAGAAAAACGGCTCATCTACAGAATTGGTGACTGATGCGGGCTAGCCTTGGGTCCAAAAAGTGACCGATTGATGCGAGATACCTTTCAGTTTCGATTCAGGATTGGATGCTATACAGCGACCGTGGGCATGGAATTACCCTTGCAAACAATCTGACAACGACACGCGAAATTGGCTACCTATGACAACCGGCACTTTAGCTTTAATCATTCTCGTCGCGATACTGGCGCAGGTTGCAGTCGTGGCACTGATCGGCTTTTATCGACGACGGGGTCAGTACCGGGGCCTCGATGGCCGAGGCAGCCGTTCGCATGCCCCTTCGGCTGCCACGGCCGAAAACCTGAGCCGCACCCGGCCATCTTCCCCTGGCGGGTCCTGGGCGGGATTCAGGGAGTTCTCGGTTCAGCGCCGGGAGTTTGAAGACGAGGGCCGGTCCATCTGCTCCTTTTACCTGGTGCCGTGCGACGGCGAGCCGCTGCCTTCCTTCAGGCCAGGCCAATTCCTGACATTTAGGCTCGCTATGGACGATGCCGTCAAGGTCGAATCAAAGGACGTGGTGCGCTGTTACTCGCTCTCCGATGCGCCGCGGCCTGACCACTACAGGGTATCGATCAAGCGCGTCCCGGCCCCGCCGAATCGCCCGGATGTGCCGCCCGGGGTTTCTTCTGGCTTCTTCCACGATCACGTGCAGGAGGGTGACCGCCTGATGGTCAAGGCACCTTCCGGGCATTTTTTCCTGATCGAGGATGAACCCCTGCCCATCGTATTGATCGGCGGCGGTATCGGGATCACACCGATGCTGAGCATCCTCAACAGCGTGCTGGAGCGCGGCATCGGGCGAGAGGTCTGGCTGTTTTATGGCGTTCGAAACGGGAGCGAGCACGTCATGAAGGGCCACCTGCAGGCCCTTGCAAACAGACACGCCAACTTCCACCTGCACGTCTGCTACAGCGCAGCCGGTGACGGTGATTTGCAAGGTGCTGATTATCAGCACCATGGCCGGGTCGATCTGCCTCTGCTGCGCAATACCCTCAAGCTGGCGCACTACCAGTTCTACGTCTGCGGACCCAAGCCGATGATGGAGAGTCTGGTTCCCGCGCTGGAGGAATGGGGGGTGGACAGCGCGGACATCCACTACGAGTCTTTTGGTCCGGCGACACTGGAAAAGCGCGAAAGGCCTGCGAAAACGGCAGGCGGCGCGCAGGCTGTCAGCATCACCTTCGGCCGGTCTGGCAAGAGCCTCACCTGGGACCCGGCTGCCGATTCACTGCTCGAGTTTGCCGAGGCCAATGCCATCGATGTGGACTCGGGCTGCCGTGCAGGCAGCTGCGGCTCCTGCCAAACGGTGCTGACGGCCGGGGAGGTCGACTATAGCCAGCAGCCGGATGTCGACATCGAACCGGGACACTGCCTGTTATGTATTGCCACGCCCAGATGCGACCTCGTACTGGAGGCCTAGAGGATCTGTCATGCAACGGTCACTGATAAGTAAAGAAGTCGTCCCCTTTCTGCTGATGTTCGGGACCCTGATCCTGGCGACCATCGTCAGCGATGCCCTGTTACACCAATTCGATCTGGTCTGGATAGGGCGATACCTGGGGATACCCGGCACCCTCCTGATACTGCTATCGCTCTTTTATTCGATGCGCAAACGCAAGCTGGTCAGTTTCGGCAAGCCCAAAACCCTGCTCATGCTGCATGAGACCATGGCATGGCTGGGCGCCCTGATGATCCTGGTGCATGCGGGCATACACGTCTACGCGATCCTGCCATGGCTCGCCCTGATCGCCATGCTGGTGAATGTCCTCAGCGGCATGACGGGCAAGTTTCTCCTGGATCGTTCGCGTCGCTTCGTGGCAGAGAAGAAGGCTGCCTACGCAACCCAGGGGATGCCCGAGGACGAGATCGAAAAGCGGCTTTTCTGGGATGCCACCACCTTCGACCTGATGAAGAAATGGCGTGCGGTGCACCTGCCGATCACGCTGGCCTTTGCCGTGCTTGGCGTCACCCACATCCTCAGCATCTTTTTATTCTGGCAATGGAAATGAAAACGAACAAAGCCCTACTTATCGTTGCCGCTAATCTGGCTGTCCTCGTGGCGCTGGCGGTATTCGCACCGCATCTGATGATCACCCCGGGCAAGCCCATCGATGCCCATGCCGAAATCGCCAAGGACTGTTTCGCCTGCCACACGCCATTCCTGGGCAGTAGCCCGACCAAGTGCATTACCTGTCACAAGGTCGCAGAGATCGGCCTGCAGACGACCAAAGGGGTGCCCATCGCCAAGGAGAAGAAGAACGTCGCCTTCCATCAGAAGCTAATCGAGGAGGATTGCGTCGCCTGTCACAGCGACCACAAGGGCGTGCAGGCGTTCCGCCCTATTGGCCAATTCTCACACGAACTGGTGCAGGCAGACCTGCAGGAGCAGTGCGATAGTTGTCACAGCGGTCCGGGCGATGCCCTGCACCTGAAGATCAAGGGCAACTGTGGGCAGTGCCACACGCAACAGGCCTGGCTGCCAGCCACGTTCGAACATGAAAAGTACTTCCGCTTCGACCGGCACCACGATACTGAATGTGTCACCTGCCACATAAACAACGATTACGCCAATTACACCTGCTACGGCTGTCACGAGCACTCGCGCTCGAAGACCCGCGAGGAGCACATCGAAGAGGGGATCTACGACTATGAAAACTGCGTCGAATGTCATCGCAGCGGTGACGAGGATGAAGCAGAGCGCATCTGGCGGTCGAAGCGGTTCGAGTCAGGAGGCAGAGGGGCGACCGATTCGACAAACTATGGCGAACGACGCCACAAGCGCCATGACGATGACTGAGGACATCCAGCCACCATCTCGGTCATCTGAAACAGGCGCTGCCGGCACCGACTGCAATACACTCGGCAACGAATACGAACCCTGTTCCACAGACTAAAAAAGGGGTTGGATCTATTTTTCTCAAAAATGTACCCGACCCATTTTTCGACGGTGCTTCAAGCAGACCGCGCTCTGTCTACCAGGTCTTTACGGCGGATCGGAGTTGCTCTTCAAGGGGCAGCAGGGGTCCGGCTTCATGCGCGCTGCATCGCGACACACTTGATCAGGAAGGCCGGCATGCCATTCGCCGGTAAGCGGGACGGTGGAGCGCGGGCGCCAATAGCCGCGATCAGGCCATTCAGGTGGAGGAAAAGGCCTTTCATACTGCGCAAGATCGAGAGGTGCGGATTACACTGGTACGCGAAAAACGCCCGGCAGTTTGTAGAAGATGTTGTCGAGGCGATAGCCCCGCCTTTGTGCGCTGTGTGACCTCGGCGCAGATAGTCCGCACACTGGCGCCCGTTACCGTTAAAATGCGCGGTTTTTGCGTCTGCGGAAGGTGGCTGTGCAAGAAGAGTTTGTTCCCGGTCAGCGCTGGTTGAGCGAGGCTGAGCCCGATCTCGGCCTGGGCGTTGTTGTCGAGGCCGATGCGCGCCACGTGCTGCTTGAGTTTGCTGCAGCCGGTCAGCGGCGCAACTACGCGGCGCGCAATGCGCCC
This sequence comes from uncultured Gammaproteobacteria bacterium, assembly GCA_963820915.1. Taxonomy (GTDB): domain Bacteria; phylum Pseudomonadota; class Gammaproteobacteria; order Chromatiales; family Chromatiaceae; genus CAWGBV01. Next base: position 4,004 of record CAWGBV010000006.1, read on the forward strand.
CTGAGCCGGGTCCGCTTTGAAATCGGTGACTGTATTGAGAACAGTGATGGTCGTCACCTGACGGTTGAGAGCCTGGTCGAGCAGGAAGGTCTGCTGGTCTACCGCTGTGTCGCTGCTGATGCGGCGGAGGAGACGATTTTGCCGGAGCAGCAGCTCAATGACCGCATGCGCCTCAATCGCCCCAAAGACAGGCTGCTCGCGCGACGGATCGACGCGGATGTCTGGTTTACGTTGCGTTATCAGTCGTGGTTGCAGACCGCGAACCAATGGCGATCTCCGGTTTTCGGGCTGCAGGGACCGCGTATCGACCTGATCCCGCACCAGTTGTTTATCGCCAAAGAGGTCACCGAACGTGTGGCGCCACGGGTCTTGCTGGCGGACGAGGTGGGGCTTGGGAAGACCATCGAGGCGGGCTTGATCCTGCATCGGCTGATCATGACCGACCGTGTTCAGCGGGTGCTGGTGGTCGTACCCGATGCCCTGGTGAACCAATGGCTGGTGGAGATGCTGCGCCGCTTCAATCTGGCCTTCGCAGTGTTCGACCAGGAACGATTCGATGCCGCAGGCGACGCAAATCCGTTTCAAAGCGAACAGCGGGTGTTGTGCAGCTTGTCGTTCTTGAACTCGTCGCCCCTGGTGGCGCGGGCGGCGCGCGATGGAGATTGGGATCTGTTGATCGTCGACGAGGCCCATCACCTGGCCTGGAGCGAAGAATCGATCAGTCAGGTCTATCAGCTGGTCGAGACGCTTGCCCTGCAGACGGCTAGTGTGCTGTTGCTCACCGCGACGCCTGAGCAGTTGGGCAGGGCCGGGCATTTCGGGCGATTGAGGTTGCTCGATCCGCAGCGGTTTCATGATTATTCCGCCTTCGTTGCCGAAGAAGAGGCCTATGGCGAGATTGCCGCGATTGCTGCCAGTTTGCTTGATGACAGGCCGCTGTCGCCGGTTCAGGAGGGGCGTTTGACTGACCTGTTGGGGGAGGAGGCTTCCCTGCCGGCCGAGCAGATCATCGATCGGCTGATCGATCGGCACGGAACCGGGCGTGTGCTGTATCGCAACACGCGACAGGCGATCAAGGGGTTTCCGTCACGTCACCTGACCAGCTACGCGCTGACGCTGCCCGCCGAGTATCGCGAGTTTGGCGGTGAGCCACAGCCGGAGCAGGGCTTCGGACCCGGCTGGGCACGCATCGATCCACGTGTCGACTGGTTGCTCGATTTGTTGAAGGCGCAGGCGCCCGAAAAGATGCTGGTGATCTGCGCGCAGGCCGCGACGGCCATTGCGCTGCGTGATCATCTGCTGGAACAGGCAGCGGTGCACGCCGCGATGTTTCACGAAGGCATGGAGATTGTCGCCCGTGATCGGGCCGCCGCCTTTTTCGCCGATCCGGAAGAGGGCGCCCAGGTACTGATCTGCTCGGAAATCGGCAGCGAAGGCCGGAACTTTCAATTCGCGCATCACCTGGTTTTATTTGACCTGCCGTTGGATCCGGATCTGCTGGAACAGCGTATCGGGCGTCTCGACCGAATCGGGCAGCGCGATACCATCCAGTTGCATGTGCCTTACATGGAAGGCAGCGCCGGTGAGGTGCTGATGCGTTGGTACCGGGACGGTCTGGGCAGCTTCGAAACTATCTGTCCAGCGGCGGCCGCGGTGTTTGACCAGTTCGAAGATGACCTGCGTGCCGCCCTCCGCACACCCGCTAGTGCCCCGGATTTAATCGATGCGGCGCACAGGAAAACCGCGCAGCTCAACCAGGAGCTGGAACAGGGCAGGGACCGACTGCTGGAACTGCATTCGCACCAGCCGGCTCGTGGTGCTGAACTGGTCAAGCTGTTGCAGAGTGTCGGCGAAGTGGCGCCGCTGCCGGCGTTCATGATGATGTTCTGGGACGCCTTCGGTGTGGAGCACGAACCCGGGCCCGGTCATTCGACGATTCTGCGTCCCGGGGCCCATATGTTGAGCGATCATTTTCCGGGCCTGGGAGGCGAGGCGATGACCCTCACATTCGACCGTCGGGATGCCCTTGCCCATGAGGATAGGCAGTTTCTGAGCTGGGAGCATCCGATGGTGCGCGGCGGCATGGAAATGCTGACCAGCGGGGAGCTGGGTGGGGCGGCAGTGACGGTGTGCAGCCATCCGGACTATCGGGCTGGCAGCGTGTTTATAGAGGCGCTGTGCGTTGTGGAATGTACAGCACCTGCCAGCCTGGAAATTCAGCGCTTCCTGCCATCGACCTGTCTTCGCTATCTGCTGGATGTGCGAGGGGAGGATCGTTCCGAACTACTCGCTCACGAGCAGCTGTCGGGTTTGTGCCTGGCGCAAAACCGTAAACTGACCGATACCGTCATCAGATCGCTGGGCGAGCGATTGAAGCCTCTCCTGAGTCGCGTGGAGGAACTGGCGCAGGCGGATAGTGCGTCCTTGATCGAGCAAGCCAGGCGACAGGTAGAGGTGGAGCTCGGTGCCGAGCAACAGCGTCTGAATGCGCTGGCGTTGGTGAACCCCAATGTTCGCAGCGAGGAAGTCGAGCAGTTGTCGCTCAGCCGTGAACTGATTGTTGCGCACCTGGACGAAACGCGAGTCCGGCTGGATGCGGTGCGTATTGTCGTGATGCGGTAGGGATTGCCCGGTATGCACCCCCTGGCAAGAACGGCCGTTCAGAGGCTAACGAAGGTCGTGCCTGGCGCATTCAGCGCTGTGTCGGCGAACAGGCCGTTGATCGGCCTGCTGGAGGTGACCTGAGGAGGCACAACACCAAAGATCGACGAAAGGCCCGCAATTCAGGTTTATCGCCCGTTTTCGCCTCTTTTGACGGATTTTAATGGCCTAGAAACGCTGCAATTTCCCGTTCAGGCGGTCGTTTCTGTCGTTTGACTCAGATCAAGGCTATTTACATCCCTCTGTTTACGCTGAAACCTGCTCCGGTATCAATCCGGATCTGGGGTCGTAGATATTTTCGCGAAAAACTGGGGGAAGCAATGAACCGTTACATAAGAACAGCGCTGGCTGCGCTGGTCGGATCGGCAATCGGTCTGACCGCGTCATCAGTCGCCTGGTCCGCCGATTCGCTCAAGGATGTCATGGAGCGTCGGGGACTCACTGAAAAAGACATTCTGGCTGCCGCAAAAACCTATACGCCCACGGGTGGACGTGACGAATACATAGTCTTCAGTTCGGGTGGACAGTCCGGGCAGGTAATCGTCTACGGGATACCGTCCATGCGTATCCTCAAGTACATCGGCGTGTTCACACCCGAACCCTGGCAGGGTTACGGCTTCGACGACGAGTCCAAGGCGGTGCTGGCCCAGGGGCGAGTCAACGGCAAGGACATCGTCTTCGGCGATACCCACCACCCAGCCATCTCCGAGACCGAGGGTGAATACGACGGCCGCTACCTGTTCATCAACGACAAGGCCAACCCGAGAGTGGCGGTCATCGACCTGCACGACTTCGAAACCAAGCAGATCGTGGTCAACCCGTTGTTCCGGTCCGAGCACGGCGGCGCTTTCGTTACCCCCAATACCGAATACGTAATGGAGGCAACCCAGTACGCCGCACCCTTCAAGGACAAGGACTTCGTGCCGCTGGAGCAGTTCAACGACGAGTACCGCGGCGGTCTGACCTACTGGAAGTTCGACCGCGAGGCCGGGCGCATCAAGCCCGACGCATCCTTCACCTTCGAGATGCCGCCTTACAGCCAGGACCTTTCCGACGCCGGCAAGGGTCCTTCCAACGGCTGGGGTTTCACCAACTCCTTCTGCTCTGAACGCTACGTGGGCGGCATCGAGCGCGGGCGCCCGCCCTTCGAGGCAGGCTGCTCCTCCAAGGACACCGACTTCCTGCACGTGACCAACTGGAAGAAGGCCGAGGAACTGGTTGCGGCCGGCAAGGTTAAACAGACCGAGGGCATGTACCTGATTCCCATGGAGCAGGCCATTGCCGAAAATCTGCTTTATCTGATCCCCGAGCCCAAGAGTCCGCACGGCGTTGATGTCTCGCCTGACGGCAAGTACATCATCATCTCGGGCAAGCTCGACAGTCACACCTGGGTTTACAGTTTCGAGAAGATCATGAAGGCGATTGAAGCTGGCAAATTCGAAGGCAAGGATCCCTATGGGATTCCCATTATCGCCCTCGAGGATGTGCTGCATACACAGGTCAACGTGGGCCTCGGTCCCTTGCACACCCAGTACGATGCCAAGCCCTGCGTGGCCTACACCTCCATCTACGTCGACTCGATGGTCACCAAGTGGGACTACTGCGAAGGCAAGGTGCTGGACCAGCTCAACATCCACTACAACATCGGTCACTTGATGGCGATGGAAGGCGATTCGGTCTACACCGGACGGCAAGTACCTGGTGGCGCTCAACAAGCTGGCCATCGATCGTTTCAACCCGGTGGGCCCGCTGCATCCACAAAACCACCAGCTGATCGACATCAGCGGCGAAAAGATGGAACTCCTCTACGACATGCCGCTGCCGCTGGGCGAGCCTCACTACGCGGTGGGTATTGCCGCGGACAAGCTCAACCCCATCGTGCGCTACAAGTCGGGCATCAACAGCCGCACCGACCAGAAGTCCGAATGGGCGACTCGCGCGGGTCGCGAGAAGACCGAGCGCAACTGTGACGCCGAAGGCAAGTGCACGGTTCATGTCTACGGTACGGTGATTCGTTCGCACATCACGCCCGAAATCATCGAAGTCCAGGAAGGCGACACGGTCAGCATTCACCTGACCAACCTGGAAAGGGCGCAGGACGAGGTCCACGGCTTCGCGATGTACGGCGAGAACGTCCAGTTGTCCATCGAGCCCGGCAAGACGGCATCTGCCACTTTCGTTGCGGACAAGGCGGGTGTTTACCCTTACTACTGCACCGAGTTCTGCTCGGCGCTTCACCTCGAAATGCAGGGATACCTGCTGGTGACGCCAAAGGGCTACCAGGCCGAAGCCACGGCCATGCAGGAGGGTACGACCTACACCGAGGCTGACTACAACAAGCAGGTGAAGACCAACGTCGATACCCAAGCGGTCATCGATCAGGTGGTTGGTTTTATCACCAGTCACAACTATGCGGATTTCCCGACCGTTGTGGCCCTGGTTGAAGATGCCACAGACCAGTTGGGTTTTGCCGAGGAGAGCCAAGGCGAAGGCTGAAGCTGCGGCGGCCAAGAGCGACTGGCAGAACGCCATGCTCTGGGCGAACCAGTGGTGGCAGTATCAGGTCAAGACGGCAGATCTCGGTCTGCGCGCCAAGACCTACCTCGAAGAGAACGATGCGAAGAAGGTCAAGTGATCTGACGTGAGTGAAACCTTTGGCCGGCAGGGAGCAAAGATGTTCCCCGCCGGCCGTTTTGTCTCCTAATTTCCGTTTTCAGAAACCAAGGTATCCAGATGAACATCAAAACCCATAGCAATGCCATTCTTTTGGGCCTCGCGCTGGTGCTGCCCGTTGGCGCGTCGGCGCTCGATGGCGAAGCGCTCTACATGGGAAAGACCTGCTATGCCTGCCACGGCAAGGATGCAAAGACACCCATCCTGCCGATTTACCCCAAGCTGGCCGGGCAGAGCGCGGATTACGCCTACAACCAGATGCAGGACATCAAGAGCGGCGCCCGCAGTAATGGCCAGTCTGCGGCGATGAAAGGCGTCATGCACCTCGTCAGTGAAGAGGAAATCCGGGCTATTGCCGACTGGTTGGCAACCCTGCCCTGAAACAAAAGCGGGCCTTGGTGAAGGGGGTGCTTGATCCTGATCAATGCGCCGGAGAGCACTGGCGGGAGAATACATGCTACGAACTCACTAGGATTCAACGGGCTGGACGCAGACACGCCTTGCAATGCACTGTCCGGCGCCAGTCAAGAAGTCCGTTCTAAGTTGAGTCATGGTTCCGGTGTCGTTGAACCGGATATGAAACAGGACCTCTGGAGATTGTCGATGAAGATCAAACCCGTTGCCGCCTGCCTGCTACTGGCGACTGCCGCCCTGAGTGGCTCTGCCTTTGCCTGGAACGAGAGCGGAGGTGAGAAGGACGAAGCCCTGACGCTGACCCCGGATCTGGAAAATGGCCGCGATGTCTACGAAGTGTGCGCCGCCTGCCACCTCCCGGAAGGATGGGGCAGCGAGGACGGCACCTTCCCGCAACTGGCGGGTCAGCTCACTGGTGCATTGATCAAACAGATGGCCGATATTCGCGAGGGCAATCGCGACAACCCCACCATGTATCCCTTTGCCTTGCCACGGGCCATCGGTGATGCCCAGGCGCTGGCGGATGTGGCCGGCTACATAGCCACACTGCCCATGAATCCCGAATCGGGGAAAGGCGAGTGGGGTCCTGATACGGCGGAGTTTGCCAAAGGCAAGGCGCTTTACGAGGAAAACTGCGTCAAGTGCCACGGCGAAACCGGTCTCGGCGATGTCGAGAAGTTTTATCCTCGTGTCAACGGCCAGCATTATAACTATATGGTCCGCCAGTTCGAATGGATCCGCGACGGCAAGCGCCGTAATGCCAACCCCGACATGGTGGAGCAGATAAAGACCTTCACGGACGACGACATGAAGATGGTGATCAATTACACCTCCCGGATTCCGGTGCCCCCGGAACAGTTGGCGCCGTCCGCCGGTTGGCTCAATCCTGATTTCGATTAACGGCCACGCTGCGGCCGGTTTAATCCGGCCGTGTGTTCTGCATCATCACTAACCGTTATCCGGGCGTCGCGCCGGATCGGTGAACGGGCCTGCGGCTGTAGATTTCACCATGACCAAGACTCTGCTGGACAAACGGAACCTGATTGCCATCGCGCTGGTGCTGCTGGCGTTGCCAATTCTGTGGGCGATCTATTTCACGCCCATCTGGTGGGTGTCGCTGACGGCGCCCAACTATCCTCCCGAGTCCTTTCCGAGCGGTGTACGCATTCATTTCCACATGAACGGCGTATTCAATGGCTGCGAAAAAATCGAGAAGGCCGAGATTCAGGAGCATGAGGCGCTGGATTGTGTTCACGAGATGGACACCATCAACCACTACGTCGGCATGTATCCGATTGCGGCAGGTGGTGTTATCGAGCGTGCCTTTTCGCCATTTCTGATGACCATGCTCGGAGTGATGCTGGTCGGTTTTGTGATTCCCGGTGCGCGCGTTCGTATGCTGGTGTTGGGGCTCGGATTCGCGGGCATCGCGGCGTGGATGTACCTGTACTATTACAGCGACGACGGGCTTCGATATCAGAACGAAGGCTATCTGGCTTCGATGGCGACTTCGTTGGATCAGGGCAGCGGAGATGAGGAGAACCTGGGTTCGAGAATCATGTCCACCGGCGAGGCATTGATTGCACGCCTCAAAGCCGAAATGGCAGAGACCGGCGGTAACGCGCCACCAGCGGAAAAAAAGGCGGCGATTGACGAGAAGGAGCGTCTGATCAGTAACCTTCGCGAGACCTTCGAGAAGTCCGAGGAGCGCAAACCGGTGGCGGAGCGCAAAACCTGGAGCGGCAGTGGCGGCCAGACGCTGACATGGCACTATGCGAAGAGCCTCGGACGCTACTTCAACAATCCGGCCGAGATAGTTCCGATGGTGGCGACGATGTCGCTGGCTACTACGGTGGTCTTCTGGGGACTCCTTGGCGCTATGGTGCTACTGGTTTGGGGTGCGCGCAAGCAAAGCGGTCTGTTGTACTGGCTACTGATCCTGGTTCCGATGGCACTGCCGGTTTTCTTCATTATCGACTATTCGGCCTGGCTCTGGTGGTATGGCCATACCCTCAATGAAATGGGCGCGTTCACGGTAAAGCCCTTTATGCCCACGGTGTTCGGCGATGGCAAGGTGGCGCAGTTCACGACCCACTCCTATCCTTATATTGGTTTCGGCCTGATGATGGCAATGTCGGCGCTGCTGGCGATAGCGCTGGTTTTGCGTAGACGCGACACCGAGTGAACGGCGGAGACTGGAATGATGGCATGGTGCAGCAAATCCCAATGGTCGCCTTGAAGTGGACTGCTGAATACCGCATCGGCCTGATGTTCAGTGCCATGCTGCTGGCAGTGAACAGCGTGTTGGCCGAGCAGTTGTATCCGTCTTTCCAGGCGCTGGTTGACGCGGCCGATCCCGAGGTATTGCTGTCGCCGGAGGCCGGAACCTATGCCGGTCCGGTGGTCATCGACAAGCCATTGGAAATCGATGGTCGTGGCGAGGTCACCATCGACAACGGTGGCAAGGGCTCGGTAATCGTTATCAAGGCCGACGGCGTCACCATAAAGGGGCTTCGCCTGACCGGCACGGGTCGATCTCACAACGATCTCGATGCCGGGGTACAGGTGCGCGGCAATTTCAACGTCATCAAGGACAATCGCATCGACGACGCCCTTTTCGGGGTGGATCTTCAACAGTCGGAACACAACGTGGTACGGCGCAACCACATCTCGTCCAAACCGGTAGAGCTTGGCGTGAGGGGCGATGCCATCCGCCTTTGGTACAGCTTTCACAATGAAATATCGGAAAATGTGATCCGTGATTCCCGCGATACAGTGGTCTGGTATTCAAAGGACAATCGAATATTCGGCAATGATGCCCGCGGTGGTCGCTATTCCCTGCATTTCATGTATTCACAGGAGAATCTTGTCGAAGATAACCACTATGAAGACAACGCAGTGGGTATCTTTTTGATGTACAGCGACGGTGTGACCGTTCGAAACAACTTTATCGCCAATGCCACCGGGCCCACGGGGATCGGCATCGGCTTCAAGGAAACATCCGATGTCACTGTGGAAGGCAACCGTATTTTGTATAACGCCGTCGGACTCTATCTGGACGTCTCGCCCTATCAGCCCGACACCACAAACCGCTTCCGCAACAATGTCATTGCCTACAACGGTATCGGCATACGCTGGCTCAATGACTGGGCGGGCAATATTCTGGAAAACAATTTGTTCAAGGCCAATATCAGCCAAGTGGTGGTGGAGGGTGGCAAGACGGCGAATCGCAATACCTGGCACGGCAACTACTGGGATGATTACGAAGGCTTCGACCGGGACCGGGACGGTGTCGGCGACACCCCTTACGAGCATGTGGGTTACGCGGACCGGATCTGGATGGATGTGCCCCCGGCGCAGTTTTTCAAGGGATCCCCGGTTCTGGAGGTGCTCGATTTTCTGGAGCGTCTGGCGCCCTTCAGCGAGCCTGACCTGATCGTGCGTGACGAAGCGCCAAGAATGGTCGCCCATGTGGACAATGAAGCCGTGGGAGCCTTGCCGGAGAAAGGTGTTGAAGCGGACATGGAGATGAAAAGCCCGCAGGCGGTGAACGCCAAGCCCAGCGCCTACGATCTTTTGAAGCAGTCTCTCGGCAGAGAATAGCGACGGCAATGGTGAAAAAGGTCATCGATAAACCGGGCGCCAGGAAAAAACCCGTGAGCGCGAAGCGTCGCGAACAGAGCCGGCGTGAGTTTATGCGAACCACGGGACTGGCTGTGGGTGTGGTCGGCCTCTCGTTGATGGGATTCCTGCCGCTCGCTTCGGGAAACACCGCCCGCTTGCGACCGCCCGGTGCACTCAAGCATCTGCTGGACGAGCAGGAACTCTTTGCGGCCTGTATCAAGTGCGGTCAGTGCGTACAGGTCTGTCCGGTGGAAGCCGTAAAGCTGGCGGACATTGCCGACGGCGTCGGGATCGGCGTGCCCTACATCGACGCGCGCGCACAGGCCTGTGATTTTTCCTGTGACGGCCTGCAATGTGTGCTCGCCTGTCCCACCGGTGCTCTGACCCACGATATCAATTACCCGGCCGAAACGCGCATGGGTTTCGCGAGACTGGCGCGTCCCGATGCCTGTCTGGCGATGCAGGGCGAAGGCTTCGACGGGGTTGCGCGTGGTGCTTCGTATACGGGAAAACTGCGTTACGCTGATGTAGATCGCTGGAATCCTATTCCGGTGGCGGATTACCCGTACGATCTGGAACTCTGCGATCTTTGCGTCCGGCAATGTCCGATAGAGATGCGGATTGCGCAGTGCGATGCCGGCACCCCGCCGTCCAATGATCCTAATCAGTGCCCGCCTCGCCATGCCATTCGCCTTGAACCGGTCAACCAGGAAGACGGTCAGGTTCGCATGCGCCCCGTTGTGCTCGACGGCTGTGTCGGTTGCGGCGTCTGCGAAATGATCTGTCCGGTGGAGAGCGCGGCAATCGTTGTGGATATCGACGCGGATGCCGATTCGGTGAGAGGCTGACGATGGGCTATTTTCTCGATTCTCTCCGCCAGGTTGCCGGAACCAAAGTTGGCAAGCCGCCAGTGGAACAGATATCTCCGGCGGCCAAAGAGGTCCATCTGCACAAACGGCATCATCCGGTCACCCGTGCTGAACTGGAGGCGGCCACGGCAGAACATGCCCAATCGAAGGGCCGCAACAAGTGGCGCAACCGGCGTTGGGCGACGCTCGTGTTCGTGAATATGTTGTTCGTGATCAGCTATTACTTCGACGTGCAACTTGTGGAGGGTGCGATGACCGCCTCCCGGGTGATCGGCTTCCATTTCGCCGATCTCAATTCCGCACTCCAGGTGATGCTGGCCTACAAGCACGTGGTGCTGAACCTGATGATCGGCACCGTCACGGTGTTCGTGATGTGGTGGTTGCTGGGCGGGCGCACCTTTTGCTCCTGGGTTTGTCCCTATCACCTGGTGGCCGAGTGGGCCGAAGCGATTCATCTCAAGTTGGCGGCCAAGGGAATCGTTCGAGAACACAAATTCCATCGTGGCGTGCGCATGGTGTTTTACGTGATTTTTGCGTTGCTGGCGCTGGTGACCGGCTACACCGTATTCGAAATGATGTCGCCGACGGGCATCCTCAGCCGGGCCCTTATCTACGGTCCGGGACTGGCCCTTGCCTGGGTGCTGGTGTTACTGCTGTTCGAGGTTTTTGTCTCGCGTCGCGCCTGGTGCCGCTATGTCTGTCCCATCGGCGTGACCTACGCGGTGGTGGGTCTTACCTCGCCGCTGCGTGTCCAGTACACCCTCAAGGACTGTCATCATGAGGGCGAATGTCGCAAGGTGTGCATGGTTCCCCATGTGCTGGATGTCACCATCAAGGGCCGCGCCACGGACACCAGGCTCGATGTCGGTGCCGATTGCACCCGTTGCGGGCTGTGCGTGGACATGTGCCCGACCAATTCTCTGACCTTCAGAATGCCCGGCGCGGGGAAGGGTAAATGATGCGGGAGCGCGCATGATCAGGTTGCGGGGTGTCACGAAACGATTCGGCGCGCACCAGGTTCTCAAGGGCATCGACCTCGATATGTCAGCAGGCGATCGTGTGGCGCTTATCGGTTCGAACGGCGCCGGCAAAACCACCTTGATTCGCTGCCTTCTGGGTGAATATGCGTTCGGCGGGGATATTCGCCTGAATGGGTTTGATCCGCGGACCAGCCGTCAGACGGTGTTGGCCCAGGTGGGATTCGTGCCGCAGCTTCCGCCGCCATTGAAGATGCCCGTGGGTCAGTTGGTTCGATTCGCGTCCCAGGTTTGTAATGCCGAATCTGCCGCTATTCATGCCGTTGCCGGGGAACTGGGTTTCGATGCAGACCGCTTCAGGCGGCATTCTTTCAGCAAGTTGTCGGGTGGGCAGAAACAGAAACTGCTGATCAGTATCGCCTTTGGCCGGGATCTGCGCCTGTTGGTGCTTGATGAGCCGGCAGCGAACCTTGATCCCGCGGCCAGATCCCGCTTTTTTCGTTTGCTTGCCGAACGGCAGAAGAATACGGCGATGTTGATTTCCAGTCACCGGCTGGACGAGGTGGCGACCTTGGTCAACCGAGTCATCGAGATGGACCAGGGACAGATCACCCTCGACGACCGCGTCGCAGACGATGTGGCGCTCAACAGCACGTTGAGATGTCGTGTCACAATTTCGCGCTCGGACGAGGCCTTTGCCAAGGCCATCGGCGAGTGGGGATTCTCCAGTAACGGCGCGGACGAATGGGAGGGGGTTGTTGCCGGTCCGGACCGCCTGCGTTTTCTTGGCATGCTGTCCCGCTATGCCGGCCTGCTGTCGGCCATACAAATGAACGAGGAGCCGTCATCGCCACGGCTGGCAAACCATGGATAGAAAATACATTTTTGGGTTACTTGGCTTTATCGGAATCGCCTTGCTGTCGGGTTGTTCAGGCGAACCGTCGAGCGGCCCTGTTGCCGTGAAATGGGATCGTGACCAGTGCGAGCGTTGCCGCATGGTAGTCAGTGATCCCTTGCATGCGGCGCAGATACGACAGCCGGCAGGTGAAGGGCGGTCCAGGGTTTTCCGCTTCGACGACTTCGGATGTGCCGTGATCTGGCTGGACCAACAGGACTGGAAGGAAGATCCCGGCGTCGAATTCTGGGTCACTGATTTCATGACTCGTGATTGGGTGAATGCCGAACAGGCGACATTTATAACGGGTCGCGTAACGCCCATGGGTTATGGTCTCGGGGCCCGGCACGAGGCGGGAGAGCAGGGCATGTCGTTTTCGCTGGCTCGTGAACATGTGTACGAAGTGGAACAGCGATCGAACAGTTCCCATCACCATCATCCCCCGGTTGCCGTGGAGGGAGACGATACGAATGCTTCCCCGCAAGATCGGTAGATCCGCAATGGCATCGGAAACGGGAGCAGGGCGAATTACATGCAGACGGGTTTGATGAGTCAGCTTTGGTTGACCTTGACCACCGACGTTCTCGAGTCGGTGCGGGCGAGATGGTTCGTGGTCTACTCGGCGGTGTTTGGCGGGCTCATTGTGTTGCTGTACGTCATGGGGCTTACCGAATCCCGGGTGATGGGCTTTTCCGGCCTTTCGCGCCTGCTGGTGACCTATATTCAGTTGTCGATGGCGATCCTGCCCGTGTTCGTGCTGATTACCACGGTGCGCTCGGTGGCGGGTGATCGCGAAGACGGCGTGCTGGAGTACCTTTTATCCCTGCCGGTCGGGTTGGGTGCCTGGTTCTGGGGGAGGGTCCTGGGTCGCTTTCTGGTGGTGTTCCTGCCGGTCCTGGTGGCCATGGTCGTCGCTATGGCATGGGGTGTCTTCGTGCAGGGGGCTGAGGTTCCCTGGCAACAGTTTTTTTATTACACGGGTCTGTTGATGTCGCTGGCCTGGTGCTTTCTTGGTGTCGGAATGCTGATCTCGTCGTTGGCGAGATCGGTGGAGGTGGCGCAAGGAGCGGCGTTTGCGCTTTGGCTCGGCCTGCTTCTCTTCCTGGATCTCATATTGCTCGGGATCATGATCCGAGAGCATGTTCCGGCCGAAACAGTGGTGGGTCTTGCGTTGCTCAACCCGATGCAGGTTTTCCGCACAGCGGCCATGATGTTGTTCGATCCACAATTGGTGCTTCTTGGGCCTTCCGCTTACGTCATACTCGATATCTTCGGCAATATCGGTTACATGGCCTATGCCCTGTTGTACCCATTGTTGCTTGGAACCCTGTGTGCGACCCTGGGTTTTCTCTGGTTCCGCCGTTCCGATCTGATCTGAAGGTTGCCAGGGACGCGATGCCTGCTTGCGCGAAAGACAGGCGGTACTATTTCACATTGTGAAACCACGGATAAGCCGGTGTTGCTGCATTGAACGATCGGATTCGCCAACAAATGAAAATCTATCGTCCCGGCCTGGGAATAACGCTGTTTTTTGTTTTCCTGTTTTTCCAGCAAATTGGATACGGAAGCGTATTCAAGGACGCAAGAAGTCTGAATCCCGACCTGGAACGTGGCGAAAAGATCTACCAGGCTTGTACCGGGTGTCATCAGGCCACGGGGTGGGGGTTGCCATCCGGCATGATTCCGCAGATCGCGGGCCAACATCCCAGGGTCATCGTCAGGCAGTTGGAGCACTTCCGCAAAGGCTACCGGATATCTCAGCCGATGAATGATGTCGCCAACCTGGAGGTGTTACGGGAGGCCCAGTCGATGGCCGACGTCGCAGGCTATATCGGCCGGTTGCCGATGATACCGATTCCCGGCCAGGGTGGGGAAACGACCTGGTTAGAGGCGAGGCGCTTTTCCGCACCGCTTGCGGTAGCCGCTGTCATGGGTTGAACGGTGAGGGCAACGACTGGCGCCTGTGGCCCAGGCTCCAGGGGCAGCACTACGCGTACCTGCTCAGACAGATGCAATCGATCCGGGACGGCGAACGCCGATTTGCTGACAATTTGATGGTGACGCGGCTGAATCGGTTTTCGGAGTCTGACTTCTCAGCCGTCGCTGACTACCTTTCCCGTATTCCCCCTGATCGGTAACGTCTTCCTCCGTCTGGACGTGAAGCCCTCAGATCCTCTTTGTCCGCCCTATGCAGGAGCGCGCTGAGAGCCCGCGCTTTAGTCCGGGCTATGCACCACCAGGTCGATCAGGGCCTGGGTTATCTGTGCTTCGGCATTGCCCAATTCCGGCGTGCGTGGTTTTCTGTTCGAGAAGGCATTGAAGCAGGCGTTGCATTCGAAGAAGACCGCTCGTCCATCCGCAAGTATCGAGAAATCGACGGCGGCATAATCCAATCCGGATTTGTTCAGACCGACAACAAGTTGGTGATACAGATCGCTGCCCAGGAACGATTCGGGATCGGTGAGAAATTCGATTTCGTCTGTTTTCGCCTTTATAGAATCGTTTTCGCTATCCTTTCTTTCGCCGACATGAATTTTCCAATGGCTGCTGGATATCATGTGTCTCGGGACCACACGATCGCCTATCTTCACAAGACGAAATTTTCGATATACACCTGCGGGGTTTCGGTAATCGATGTGCTGAATCGCGTAGTAGTCGCGGCCGTCGAATGGCAGTGGCCCTGAATCTCCGACGCTTTCCGGCCCCGTGAAAAGCACCATGTTGGCGCCGTTATGATTTTCGGTGGTTCGAAGGATGAAAGGGAATCGGGTTTTTTCCTGTTCCAGCATGTCGCGAACAGCCCGAAAGCCCGGGGCGGCAAGATGGCGGATTTCGGGAACCAGGATCCGATCCAGGCCTTGGAAATCCTCCGCGCTCTTGAGGCGTGTCGTATTTTTGACCAGCCCCGGATGATTGATCACCCTGACGCCGTTCTCCTCCGCCTGCGCGCAAAAGTGTGTGGCAAATTCGATTGCCCGACTGCATGACTCCTGATTGCAGATTCCATTGAATATCACATCGGGACGCCCCGGCAGTTTGACCTGGTTGTTCGGTGAGGTACCGCCGAGGTATACCTTTACGGCGGAGATTCGCTCGTCGGTGAAGAGTGGTGGCAGCAGGGAGTTTCCCGCAAAGAACAGGTCGAAACCGGTCGGTGTCCAACGAACGACATTTGTCAGATTATTGTTGGGTACGCCGCCGATGTAGAGCAGTTTGACCTTGTTCATTCACTTTCCTGACAAGAGTGGAGATCGGGGTTTATTGACCGACGGAAGGTGGGAGGAGCGGTTCCGGTGCCTGGTGGTTATCTCTTTTAAAGAATCGCATGTTTATGGAATCGGGCGAATATAACGTTCGCGCTGCCGATAGCCTTCCAGGAAATCCGGATAAGTGACAGGCGCTTCGCCCAGTCTAGTGGCTATCGACTATTCAGGGCAAAAGGAACGCCACTGGCGTGGGTTGAGGGTATTCGCCAAAGCAGGGCCTTCAGCCGGGTGCAGTCACGGCCGTGTTGCCGGGAATCTTGCGGGTGGGTGTCCGATTCTCTCGCTGGCCACATCCGGATGGTTCAGTCGTCGATCACGGACAGGTAGGCAAAGATGTCCTGAATCTCAGTCTCGGTGAATTCCTTCAATAATTCGTCATTGGGGGATTCCTCGTCGTGAATTCGGATGCCATCGAGATACTTGGCGATCTGCCGCCAAAGATACTCGGTGTACTGGCCCGCGAGCATCGGAACGGCCTTGTCATGGTCGCCGTACCCATCCCGACCGTGGCACGACCGGCATTCCTTGTATAATTTTTCGCCGTTGGCAATGTCGCCGTCCACCCGTGGGATCTGAACGACCCGCTTGGCATCCACGAGGCGTTGGTAGGCGTTGAAATCCGGTGCGTTTTCGTCGATGGGCGGGAGTTTGTTCGGCAATTCGATTCCTGTCAGGAAGACCGAAATATCCAATATGTCCTGATCGGGCATTTGTCGATGATCGACAAATTCCACCATCGCGAGGTTGGGCCGCGTGCGATCGCGAAACAGGAGCAGTTGTTTTATGAGGAAGTCCGTCGGTTGGCCTGCCAGCCGGGGATACTCGCCTTCCTTGCCGCCCTGGCCGAACTCGCCGTGACATCCCGCGCAGGTTTCGTTGATGTCCTCACCGTTGAGAAGGTCTGCCTCCATAGTCGAGAAATCGGCCGCGACGGCTGCTGTGGCGACCGCGGCGACCAGGAATGCCGTCCACAGTAATATGTTTACCCGGTGTCCATGTTTGGGCATCACTGGCAGCCCCTGACAGGTTTCAGGACCGCGCCGTTCGGGAGACGTGCCGCGGCTGTCCGGTATGCCGTTTCCAGGTAACACTGAATTTTCATCGTCGCTGTCGTTGATCCGAATTCCACCATGTCCTTAGTAGAGTTTCCCCACATTGGGTACCTTGATGTCTGTCAATTGGATCGACGATGCAGGGCCATTTGGCCGTTTCGGTTCTGTATCTTCTCGCAAGTGACGCAAATTACGTTACAATGTAACGCATTAAGCGATACTCCAGCCGAGACCATGCCAGCGCGCAAGACCGCAACGCTCAATCTGAGAATCGATCCACTGCTCAAAGATGCGGTGCGATCGGCGGCCCTGCGTGAGCATCGCAGCGTGGCCAATATGGTGGAGTACCTGATTCGACGGCACTGTGAGCGAACCGGCATCGCCGTTCCAGACCAGATTGACCTGTTCCCGGAGGCAAAAAATGCGGACACGTGAGCTACGCGCCCTGATAGCGGCGGGCGCGATCAAGCAGGTGCGACTGGTGGGGGACGGCGGATCTGTGTATGCAGAGATTCAGACTCCCGGCGGGAAGTCGGTGGCGCAGACCGACAAGGGGCAGGTCAAGACCTGGCAGACCCTGGATGCCGCCGCCAAATGGTTGAGAAGTCTCGGCATCGGAAAAGCACGGCTGGATTTGGCCCACTGGCTTCCCGACCAGCGGGCGTTGCGTCTATGAGGAGCTGGGGAGTCGCCGATCGGTCAGCGCTTGTTGGCCGGTCCGATACGTTTCAGGAACTCCCACAGGGGCAGGGCCGTCAGGCCGCCGATTACTCCTGCGGCGTAGCTCGGCAGGGAAAAACCCAATAATCCATGCCACAGTAATCCCGCGAGAAAGCTGACGGCCACCATGGCCGAGACGGTAATGGCAAAGCGTTGCCAGAATGGCATCCCTAATCTCCGATTGTTTCGAGGCCGCTGTTCCTGATTCTGGTGGTTTTCGCGCGGGCAATCTGGTTGGTATGGGTTAACATACACCAGCCGCTGGCCGCAGTGGGCGCGCCCCGTCGAATTTAGTTCATCAGTTTTGACAGTGGCCTGCTTTTGTCCCACCGAGGCTTGTGCCCGACTTTCACCGGAAGGAGATTCTTTACCCATGCGTCTGGCAAAATCTGCCCTGTTCTGTCTAATACTCGCTGTGGCACCACTGTCGGCGATGGCGGGAGGGGATACCCTGTCGCGGATTAGCGAATCCAAGTCCATCACCATCGCCTATAGCCCCGACTCCCTGCCCATCTCCTATCAGGACGAGAGCGGCAGTGCGGCCGGCTATTCCGTTGAATTGTGTCGGCGTATCGTTGCGCATCTTAAGGAAACCCTGGCGCTCGACACGCTGAAAACCAACTGGATCAAAGGCAATACCCCCGAGCGCTTGCAGGCAGTGGCGGACGGCAGGGCGGACATGGAATGCGGCACCACAACGGTGACGCTGGCCCGCCAGGAAATGGTGGATTTCAGCAATTTCGTTTTCGTCGAGTCCGGCGGTGTACTGGTGAAGGCCGATGCCGGAATCGAACGTCTGGTTCATCTCGAAGGCAAGAAGGTGGCCGTCGTACCGGACACCACCACCGACAAGCGTCTGCGCAAGGCCTTGGGAGTTAACGCGGTGACGGCGGAAATGGTGCCGATATCGGATGCGGGCGAGGGCATGGCCAGGCTGGAAAAAGGTGAGGTCGACGCCTTTGCCGGCGACCGCCTGGTGCTGGTGGGGCAAGCCAATGCCTCGGAATTGCGGGATAATCTCGGCATGGTGATGGAGGAGTTTTCTCTGGATCCCTACGCCTTCTCGCTGCCTCGTGGCGACGCGGATTTTCGTTTGGAAGTTAACACGGCGTTGGCTAAAATCTATCGAAGCGATGAAATCGGACGTATTTTCTCGAAATCATTTGGCCCAAATGCCGCGCCCGCGGATCTTCTGCAAGTGGTCTATCTCTTCTACGGCTTCGCTGACTAAGTAAAGTTTCGGCTTTACAGTTCGTGCCACCCTTCTGGTGGCACGAATATTGATTGTTTCGTTGACGCAGGTAGTGGTTGGACATACGTCAGGGCGAATAATCTAGTACCCCTGGTTGAATCGAGCGAGATTCTGGGGCGTTCGGTCCGGTTAGCGAACCACGCTGGTGCGACCAGGCGGCAAGTCCACGCTGGTCATGAAACTGCAATATGCCGCCATTAGGCTGTGGCGGCCTCGGAGCTTGTTAGCGATATGGACGAAACACAAGAAACCGCAGCGGCACGGGCAGTTTTTCTGTTCTGCGTTTGTTTCCTGCTGTGGGTTTTACTGGCCGGTAGTCTCGCGATCGAAGAGGTTGTGGCGGGAGTCATGGTGTCTGCGGCCGTTGCTCTGCTTTCATGGAACAGCACCGACATTCTGGGTGGTGTGCGTTTGCGGCCCGGTGCACTGGTTTCGTTGTTTTCCTATCTGGGATATTTTCTCCTGGCCCTGGTGCGGGCAAATCTCGATATGGCGCGTCGTGTCCTGTCGCCATCGCTGCCCATGGACCCCGCCATGGTGGAGGTGCGCACTGAGTTGACGTCCGCCCTCGGTAAACTCCTGTTGGCCAACAGCATCACCTTGACTCCCGGCACGCTTTCGGTGGATGTGGAGGACGATCGACTCCTGGTTCATTGGATCGATTGCCCGCAGGGCACCGATGTGGCCTCGGCCACATGGACCATCGTGTCGGGGTTTGAAGGGCATATAAAAGGATTCCTCAAATGAGTGACGTCGTCGACCTCGTGGTGATGGTTTTGCTGGGTGGCGCGGTTTTGCTCACCTTATTGCGACTGGTGCTGGGCCCCCATGCCCCGGACCGAATCGTCGCGGCCGACACCCTGGCGGTCATTGCAACGGCGGCGATCGTCACCATTGCCGGTTTGTTCGGCCGTGCCATTTATCTGGATGTGGCCCTGGTCTACGGGGTGCTGGCTTTCGTCGGCATCGTGGCGCTGGCCCGAGTCATCGAGGGACCCGTGGCATGAGTTGGATGGGTGATCTGTTTCTTCTGGTGGGTGCGGCTTTCTGCTTTCTCGGTGCCTTGGGTCTGCTGCGCATGCCGGATGTCTACAACCGGCTCCAGGCCGGCACCAAGGCGGTGACACTGGGCACGCTTGCGATACTCATTGGCGTCGGCTTCCGAAATCCCGAGTGGTGGTCGAAGCTTGTCGTCATCGCCGGTTTCGTACTGCTCACCAATCCGGTGGGTTCATCCTCCATTGCGCGGGCCCTTTACCGGGCTGGTGTGCCCCTGTGGCGTAACGGGCGAGTTGTCCCCAAAAAGATTGCGGAGTAGGTCGAATGTTGTTCTGGGTGATGCTCGTGGTGGTGATTGTGATGCTGGCGGCGGCGGCCGCGGTGCTGCTGTTGGACAACATGATTGCCGCGGTGGCGGCCAGTTCGGTGGTTTCACTGGCCTTGGCGGTGCTCTTTCTCCTGCTGCGGGCGCCGGATGTGGCGATGACCGAAGCCGCCGTGGGTGCCGGCCTGAGTGGATTGATCCTGGCATTGGCGCTTCGTCGACTGGGCCTTTGGCAGCTGGACAACGGGACTGTCGGGGAGGCGCGGGATGACGCGTAACCTGGCCTCCCTGGTCTTCGCGGCGGGACTTGGGTTTCTGCTGACAGTATTGTTTCTGCAATTCAGTTTCGGTAATCCGCCGATGATCGTGGGCGCAGCCATTCAGCAGGATGCCGCCCAGGCCGTGGGCGCCGCAAACTTCGTCACCGCGGTGGTGCTCGCCTATCGCGGAATCGACACCCTGGGCGAATTGTCGATCCTTTTCGCCGCCGCAGCGGCGGCGGGACTGGTGCTGGGCTCAAGATCCCCTGCCGCAAACCCCGATGCGGACGCCGGATTTGTATTGCGTAGCGGCGCCGACCTGCTGTTTCCGCTGCTGTTGGTGGTGGGGCTCTACATCATCATGCACGGTCACTTGACGCCGGGTGGCGGATTTCAGGGAGGCGTCATTCTCGCTGCCGCGTTTTTTATTCCGGTGTTGGCCCGACCGGCAAGGGGCCTGCGTCACGGTACCCTGAGCCTGGTCGAAGGCTTTGCCGGAGCCAGCTTCATCCTGATCGGCTTACTCGCGCTCTTGTGGGACGGTGAGTTTCTCCAACCGCTGATGAGTACGGGGGTCATGGGCAGCCTGGTATCTGCCGGTACCTTGCCACTGCTCTATCTGGCAGTGGGCTTAAAGGTCGGTGCGGAGCTTGCCGGTCTTTTGACGCATCTCATGCAACGGGACGAGGGGGAGCGTTGATGGGTTCGCCGATGGAAATCGTGTTGTATGTCGGTGCCTTCGGTCTGCTGGCCTTGGGCGCGGCGGGCCTGGTGATGTCGAACAACCTCCTGCGGATGATACTCGCGCTGGTCATTGCCGAGGCGGGCGCCAATCTGCTGCTGGTGCTCGCGGGATACCGCTGGGACGCACTGGCCCCCATTCTTGCCGGCCAGGCCGCTGATCTGCCGATGGTGGACCCCGTGCCCCAGGCGATGGTGCTGACCGCGATCGTCATCGGCGTCGGCGTTCAGGCGCTGGCGCTGTCGATGGCGATCCGGGTTTACCGCGCCTATGGAACACTGGATTTTGGCGAAGTCCGCCAGCGGATGGAGGCCGATATCTCGGCCGATGCCGGTGTTTCAATGCCAGGCAGCCAGGAAGAGCCCGGGGGCGGTCGTCCGTTACCGGCACCGGGACCCAATCCATTGCTCCGGCCGGAGGAAGGGCGATGAGTGACGTGGTGATCGCCGTTGCCCTGCCACTGCTGGCGGCCTTTCTGTTGCCGTTGATCAGCCGTACCTCCGCCTCTGCCGGAAGCATCGCCGGCCCCTTGGTGCTGCTGATCTCTTTACTGGTGCTGGTTGTCCACTGGCCGGTGTTTGGCGGAGAGGCATTCAGTGTTGCCCTTGGCGGATTCGCACCGCCGCTGGGAATCGTGTTCTACGTGGACGGGCTTTCGTTGTTGTTTGCGCTGAGCGTTCCCGCGATGGTGTTGCTGATGTGGCCCTGGGGAAGGGAGCGCGTGCGCGAGCAGACGTTGTCCCTGGTGCTTTCAGCAGCAGGGACCGGTCTTGCCCTTTCCGGCGACCTGTTCAACATCTATGTGTTTTACGAACTCGTTGCGGTGGCCTCATACGGGCTGGTGGTGAGCCGGGGTACCGGCGCGGCCTATACGGCGGGTTTTCGTTACCTGATTCTGAGCGCCTTCGGATCGGTAATGGCCCTGACCGGAATCGCCCTCGTATACACCGCCACCGGAACCCTGAATCTGGCCCAGCTGGCCCAGGTCGCACCGCAATTGCTGACCGATACACAGGCCCTGGCGGCCTTTGTCTTGATTCTGTTGGGACTGGGCGTCAAGGCGGAACTCTTTCCGGTCAACGCCTGGGTGCCGGAGGTCTATGCAACGGCCGAGCGCCGGGTTTCGGGGCTGTTGGCGGGTCTGGTATCGAAGCTCGCCGTGATTGTTATCCTGCGCCTTTTGATTTTGGTATTTCCGTCCGAAGATGCGCGTCAGGTGCTTCTGGTGCTGGGTGTCCTGGGTGTCATCAGCGGCGAACTGGCGGCATGGCGTGCGCCGGACCTGGCGCGGATGCTGGCCTGGTCTTCCATCGCTCAGCTGGGGATGGTTTTTGTCGCTTTTTCGATTTCAGGGACGGTGGGCATCGTCGCCGGTATCGCCGTCGCGCTCCATCACCTGATCGCCAAGCCCGCACTTTTTCTGCTGGCTGAACGTTGGGGTGGCGCCCTGGACCGGCTGGCGGGCGTCTCGCGTCAAAGCCCACTGGCTACCGGATTGTTCATCCTCTTCGCGCTTTCTCTGGTCGGCGTGCCGCCTTTACCGGGGTTCTGGGCGAAATTCCTGCTCCTCAGCGGACTCGCGGAAACGGGCAACGGTCTGTTTCTGGCGGCCATGGGTGTGGTGCTGGTTGCGACGGTGATCGAGGCCAACTACCTGTTCCGTGCCGCCTCCAGCATGATGGCGGCCAAATCGGAACCGCCGGGAGACGAGGAACCTCGTTTGTCCCATGCGCGGCTTGATCTGGCTACTGTGACGATACTTGCAGTGGTGCTGATTGCCAGTGTGGGATGGCTGCAGAATCTGGGCGCCACGCTTGAGGTCATGGCGGCGCAAGTAGCGGATACGGCGTTTTATGTGGAGCACGTCTTCACCGGGCAGGGGGGAGTGACGCCATGACGTTGCTGGATCAGTTACTGGTCGTTGCCGGTATGACCTTTGTGGTTATGCTGCTGACGGGCGGATGGCGTCGTGCCGGATGGCTGGCGGCGCTGTTCTATGGGCTTCAGTTTGGATTGATTATTCGGATGGCAGATGTGTCCGCTGTGCCGTCCAGTCTGCATTTTTCGCTGTTTGGTCACGCACTTTCATGGCAGTTCACCGGATTGTCCTGGTTCTTCGCCGTGATCACGGTAGGCGCCGCATTGCTCTGCTCTCTGTACGCGGCTGGCGAGTGGTCCGACAGTTATCGACGACGCGGCGGCAGTTTGCGCCAGTTGCATGCCGCGCTCGCGTTCAATGTCTGGTCGATGCTGGTTCTGCTTGCGAGCAATGACCTGTTGTCGCTGTTCATCGGCTGGGAGTTGGTCAGTTGGGCCAGTTACTGGTTGATGGCTCTCTCCGGGGGTGTTGCCGCTCGCGCAGCGCTGCGTTACATCACCTACGCCATGGGCGGTGCCATGGCGCTGCTTGCGGGCATCGTGCTGGTTCATTCGATGGTGGGGTCTCTGGAGTTCGGCGCGGTGGCCAGCGCCGTTGCGCAGATGAGCGCCGGGCAACTTTGGACCCTGGTATTGCTATTTGGTGCCGGCTTCGGCGTCAAGATGGCACTGGTGCCCTTTCATCTCTGGCAGGCGAAGGCCTATGCGGAGACGCCGGGACCGGGCGCGGCATTCCTCGGTGCCATTTCCTCGCGAATGGGACTGTTCGGCATTGCCCTGGTGCTGGTGCAATTGATCGGTCTGGCGCGGGTTGTGGAGCTGGATATTGTTCCCGGTTATGTATCGGCGACAGATCTGCTGGCCTGGGTTGCGGCGCTTACCATCATCCTGCCGACCTTCACCGCGCTGCGGCAGCACGATGCGCGCGCTGCTGGCCTGGCACGGAATCGGGCAGGGCGGTTACATGCTGCTGGGATGGTGATCGGCGATGACCTGGGCTAGGCCGGCGGCCTGATGCACGTGTTCAACCACGCCACCTACCAGGCGGTGCTGTTCATGTCGGTGATCGCCGTGATGCATCGTACCGGCACCTCGGATCTGAACAAGCTGGGCGGGCTGGTGGCGCGCATGCCGCTTTCCTTCGTCGCCATGCTGATCGGTATTATCGGCCTGGCCGGGCTGCCGCCGATGAACGGCTTCGTTTCCAAGTGGCTGATCTACCGCTCGCTGATGATCGAGGGAAGCCCGCTGCTGTTCGTCGCTGCGGTGATCGGCACCCTCGGCACCATACTCAGTGTCTACAAGCTGATCCACAACACCTTCCTCGGCCAGCTGCGACTTGAACACGAGCAGGTCGACGAGGCGCCGTGGAGCATGATCATCCCGATGATCATTCTCTGTGTCATCGTTTTCGTTACCGGGTACTTCCCGGGCCTGGTGCTGGACTGGGTGGCGCAGGCCCAGGCGCGTTGGGCCTGGCGGTCACTCGACACACCTGGGTGGCGTGGATCGACAAGGGGGGTCTGGACATGATCTGGGTGGTCTCGGTGCTGCTGGCCGGTTTCGGCGTCGGCGCGCTGGTCTTTTATTCGAGCGGCAAGACCCAGCGCGTGCATCAACTGGATAATTATGCCGGCGGCCATTTCCTGACCGCCGAGACCCGCTACCAGTACAGCGACAATTTCTATCCCGGGCCTGATGCACCTGATCGGCCCCTGGTACCGCAAGAGTTTCCGCTGGCTCGAACAGTGCTGGTTTCCCTGGTGGACACCCTGGCCCTGGCGATGCAGGGGCTGTATCCCGGCATGGCCAGCCGGCGTTGGTGCTGCTTCGTGGCTGGTCGTGTCTTGCATCTGGCTGGGTGATATGGAAATGAGCTCTGTCGACACTGATGATCGAACTGGTACTGATGCCACTGGTGGCCTTTATCGTCGGGCTTGTCATGGTGCTGATGATGCGCAAGATCGCGGCGCGTATTCAGCGCCGGATCGGCCCGCCGTTTCTGCAGCCGCTGTACGACATCGTCAAGCTGTACGGCAAGCAGACCCAGATCTCGCATGGCCTGATCCACGAGATCGGCATTATCATGGCGGTGGGCGGTTATATCGCGGCCGAAACCCTGCTGCCGGTGCCCGGCATGGACGGCCTGGCGGACAAGGGCGGCGTGGTAACGCTGGCCTACGTGCTGATGATTCCGTCGCTGGGACTGGCGCTGGGCGTCGGCCAGTGCGCCAACCCGAATGGTTCCATCGGAATCTCGCGCGCGCTGACCGCCATGCTGGCCTACGAATTCCCTTCATCCTGGTGATTTTCGGCGCGGCCTACATGTATCGGCACCACCAACCTGGCGGAGATCATCGCCATCCAGCAACAGCAGGGGCCGGCGGCTGGGGTATCATGCAGATGCCGTTGCTGGCGATTGCCGGCCTGCTCGCCCTGCACGGCGATCATGGGCAAGCAGCCTTTCGAGATCTAGTGGCGCCCGGCCGAAATCGCCACCGGTCCGATGGTGGAAATGGGCGGCAAGTTCATGGGCGGGCTGTTCGTCATGCAGAGTTTCCAGCTCTACACGGTGGCGTGCTCTACACCACCCTGTTTCTGGGTGGCGGAGAAAACTGGCTCACCTTCCTGCCGAAAATTTTTGCCGTGGTGGCCATCCCCATGTCCATCGCCTTATGTGTTCCCGCGTTACCGCACCGAGGATGTGCTGCGGCTGATGTGGAAGTGGCCGGTGCTGGTGGGTCTGATGGGCCTCGCGGTGGTAATGAAATGAACGAGTCATGACATGAGTACAACTCGAAAATATCCCGGTTCGCCAGGCACGCCAGTCGGCGAAGACGCAGGGCAAGCGCAGCAATCCGCTGGCCACATGTGTTCGACGAACTGGTGAACTTCTGCCGTTCCCGCTCCATGTTCATGCTGCACTACTGTACCGGCTGCGGCGCCATCGAACTGCCGCCGGCCATGACTTCCCGGTTCGACATGGAACGCCTCGGCATCCAGCCCATGGTGACGCCACGCCAGGCGGATATCCTGCTGATCACCGGCTATGTCTCCATCAAGACCCTGAAGCGCATCATCCTCACCTACGAGCAGATGCCGTCGCCCAAGTACGTGATCGGCATCTGTTCCTGCACCGTCAACGGCGGCATGTACTGGCAGAGTTATGCCACCGCCAAGGTGCTCAAGGAATAATGCCGGTGGATATGTATATCGCCGGCTGCATGCCGCAGGCCCGAGGCCGTGATCGCCGGGCTGCGCAAGCTGATGGATGACATCAAGAGCGGGCAAGCGCCGAAACCTGGAAGAAGTATTACCAGCAATTATGATCATTACCTCGGCAACCAGCAGAAGCTGTTCGGCGAGGACTGGCAGACGCCCACCGATATCATCGCCGAGGCACGGCACTATGAGCTGATTACGGACCAGACCCTGGGCGAACACACTGCACTGCTGCAGCAGCACCAGAAACCGCTGGAGGCGCTGGAGATGCGGCTGACAAGATGAAAGAGACAGCGAGGTACAAGTCATGAGTAAGGACCTGAACATCTGGCTGGACAACGCTGCTGAAGACATCGAAAGCGTCCAGTTCAAACGCAAGAGTTCGACGCCGAGGTGCGCGTCGATGTGGCATCCGAAGCACTGCCGGCGACTGCTGGAACTGCTGCAGGGCCATGCCAGCTATGTGCACCTGTCGGCGATCACCTGTGTGGACTGGATCGAGGAGGACGAGTTCGAACTGGTGTATCACGTCTGGTCCTACGAAACCCGCTCGCTGGTGTCGGCGCATACCCGCATCCCGCGTGACCCCGGTGTGTACCTGTCCGATCTACGACCTGTATCAGCCGGCGGCTTTTTTCGAACGCGATATCCACGAAATGTTCGGCGTCTATTTCGAGGGCAGCCCGGACATGGAGAAATTCATTCTCACCGAATGGAACGGGCCGCCGCCCATGCGCAAGGAGTTCGACTGCCGAGGCCTTCGTGAACCAGACACTTCAGCTGGGAACAGTATCGACCCGCAATGGCTCAAGGAGATCGAGGAGGAAGGTGGCGGCATCACCACCCGGCCGGAGGATGTGCGCTGATGAGGCCGGAAAACTACCAGGCGATAAGCCAGCCGCCCAGCAACGAGTACGAGCTGAATTTCGGCCCCAATCACCCGGGCATCGAGGGCAACTATGCCTTCAGGGTGAAGCTGAACGGCGACGAGGTGCTGGCGGCCAGGGCCGATGCCGGCTATCTGCACCGCGGCTTCGAGAAGCTCATGGAAGGCCGCCTGTGGATCCAGAACATCGCGCTGGTGCCGCGCATCTGCGTACCGGACCCGGTGCCCATGGAAGTCTGCTATTCGCTGGCGATCGAGGAAATCGGTGGTCTGGAGGTACCGGAACGCGCCCAGTGGATCCGCGTCATGCAACTGGAAATGTCGCGCCTGGCGGCACACCTGTTCGCCTTTGGCGGCCATGCGGCGACCACCGGCATGTACACGCCCATGTTCTGGGGTGTGGCCGACCGCGACCTGGTGCTGGACCGCTTCGAGGAACTTACCGGCGGCCGGGTCTACAGCATCTACAATATTCCCGGCGGCGTGCGGCGGGATATGCCGGAAGGTTTTCTGGACGCGTCGAGCAGCCTGCTGGACTACCTGGAATCCCGCCTGCCCGATTACGACAACCTGTTCTTCACCAACCAGGTGTTTATCAAGCGCGCACGCGATGTCGGCGCCATGACCCAGGAGCAGGCGCTCAAGTGGGGCGTTACCGGCCCCAACCTGCGCGCCACCGGGCTGGCATTCGACGTGCGCCGCGACGACCCGTACCTGGTCTACGACCAGATCGAGTTCGATATCCCCACCGAGCCGGGTGGTGACGCCCTGTCGCGCAACCTGGTACGCCGCGCAGGAACTGAAGCAAAGCATCCGCATCCTGCGCCAGGTGATCGAACGCCTGCCGTCGATCGACGGCCCGATCCGTTGCCCCGATTCCGAATCCGCTGGCCTGGAATGTGCCGGCCGGTGAGAGCCTATACCCGGGTGGAATCCTCCAAGGGCGAACTGGCCTACTACGTGGTATCCACCGGTGGCGACAAGCCTTACCGGGTGCATGTGCGCGGGCCTTCCAGCCATGCACGCGGTGCAGGTGCTGGAAAACCTGGCCGTGGGTTCGCGCCTCGAAGACATCGCGCAGATCATGTTCTCGCTGGATGCCTGCCCGCCGGAGGTGGATCGCTGATGTCGGATATCCCCTACAAGGACAAGGGCAGCATACTCGGCCCGATCAAGAACTGGCATTCTTCGCCCGCAAAGCGGTGACCGAACCGCTCGAGCCGCGTCCGGCATGCGGCAAACTACCGCGGCTTCCATCGTCAACGACTGGGAGAAATGCATCGGCTGCAGCACCTGCCAGAAAGTGTGCGACAACGCGGCCATCACCATGGTGAAGATCCCGGCCTGCCGGAGGATCCGGTCAAGGGCATCCGCAACGAACGCCCGGCCATCGATTACGGGCGTTGTTGCTGGTGTGGCCTGTGCGTGGACATCTGCCCGACCGGCTCCATCTCGCTGATCGCGGGAATATGTGCACACCTGCCGTGAGGACGAACTCGACAGCTATTTCATCCTGCCCGACCCGAACGGCATTCACGATCGAACATTACGTCAAGGGCTGGGCAAAGAGTGAAGATGCCGACCTGGTCGATCTCGAACGCCAGCCCATGGCGGAGAAGTGGAGCCTGAGTGAACGCATCGAGAATTTCGACGAAATCGTCGACGGCTTTACCGATCCAGCAGGCCATCATCGAGGCGTCCCGCTGTGTGCAGTGCGGCATGTGCCACGATTCCTGCCCCACTCACATGCACGCCCCGGAATACATCCGCGCCATCTGGAAGGGTGATCTCGAAGAGGCGGTGCGGGAGATCTACCGGAGCAATCCGTTTTCCCACGTCTGCGGCCGGGTCTGCACCCATCGCTGCGAAGACTGCCTGTTCCATCGGTCGGCGCGGCGAACCGGTGGCCATCCGCTGGCTGAAGCGATATGCAATGGACACCGTCGACCCCGAGCGGATCAAGCAGATCGCCGCCGAGGGCAAGGTGGACTACATCAGCGGCAAAAAGGTTGCCATCATCGGCGCCGGTCCGGCCGGCTTGACCGCGGCCTACGACCTGGTGCGCAAAGGCCACGAAGTCACCGTGTTCGAGGCGCTGGACAAGCCCGGCGGCATGACCCGATACGGTATTCCCGAATACCGCCTGCCCTACGACAAACTTGATCGTGACATCGATGTCATTCGTGGGGCCGGCGTAAAAATTCAGTGCAACACCTGGATTGGCCGAGACATCACCCTGGCCCAGTTGGGTGATCAGTATGATGCCGTGTTGCTCGCCCTGGGTCTCCAGTTGGGTCGCTCTACACGCATCCCCGGAACGGAGCATCCTGAGGTGCGCAAGGCAGTGACCATGTTGCGGCAGATAACCGACCGTGAGGATATGGGGCTGCCCCGCAGTGCCGTAGTCGTGGGCGGCGGCAATGTGGCCATGGATATCGCACGCAGCGTGGCGCGTTTGCAGAAACAAAGATTCGGAGAGGTTCAGGTGACGGTTACCGCGCTTGAAGATATGGAGCAGTTCCTCGCCGATCCCGAAGAGGTCAGGGAAGCGTTGGAAGAGGGTGTCCACATCCACGACGCCAGGGGGCCGCGACAGGTGGTGCTGGACGGTGATCGGCTCGTGGGATTGCTTACCTGGAAAGTGCTGTCGATATTCGACGGGCAGGGCCGCTTTGCGCCACGCTACGATGACTCCGATGAGCGGTTGTTCGAAGCGGATATGGTCATCGAGGCGATTGGCCAGATGACCGATACCGATCTTCTGGGTAAGGAATTGACGGAGCAGCTCGAATGGACTCGCGGCAGGTTGCAGGTGGACGGTGCCGGCCGAACTTCCGTGCCCTGGTTGTGGGCCGCCGGCGACATGGTGAACGGACCGGATGTGGTACACGCGGTGCGTGACGGGCACCTGGCGGCGGAGAGTATCGATCAATACTTTGGCACCCTGGAGATGAGTGCGGCATGAATCAGGAAGGAAATCACAGCGGCGCGGAGCAGCTAAAGGCCACGAAATCCCTGGCGGAAATTCTCGAGGTTGCGACCTCTTTCGAGGAGACTGCGCGGAATTTCTATCGCGACCTGGCGCCGAGGGTCAGTAAACGAATTCGATATCTGGTGGATGAGCTTGCGGAAGAGGAACAGCGTCATTTCGACCTGTTTCGCGAACTCGCGGCTCGCGAGGACATTTCCGAACAGGTCAAAGCGCAGATTGCCACGCCGCCCAGCGACTCGCAATTTTCGGATTGTATTCACCTCCCGGACCTGGGCGATTCACCCGACGATCAGGCGGTCTTGCAGTATGCGCTGGGACGTGAGCATGCCGCGATGGAGCAATATCGCGCATTGGCGATCTCCACCGAGCCCGGCCCGGTTCATGACTTATTCGCTTTCCTTGCGGATGAGGAAACCCGCCACAAGCTGGAACTGGAAAAAATCTACTACGAAGTGGTTCACAGTGGTGGCGTCTAGGCTTATCCGCTAAAGGATCGATTGCCGCTAAGGGGTTTTTCCGGCTTTCCGTTTGGCGCCTTGCACCACCGCCTCAGCCTCCCTGACGCGCTGCTGGTAACCCTCATTCAGCACGCGTCCGCCACCCTGCAGGTTCTGCCAGTCGCCGTCACGAATTATCTTGGCATCCTCGAGATTCTGCTCCGCCGCGACGACGGCCTCGTTTTTCGCTTGGGTCTCGGCGGCCTTCTCGGCTTTCCTGGTCTCATCCTCGGCGGAAAGCTGCCCGGCCGCTTCCACTGTTTCGTCCGCCTTCGCCCGGGCCTCTTCGGTGGCCGCTGTTGGCGGTGGCGGGGCTAGTTTCATGGGTTCCGACTCGACGGCATCGACCGGAACGGAACTGGAGTAGGTGACGGTGCCGGTTTCATCCACAGACTTGAACACATTCTGAGCCATCACCGGAGCGGCCAGGGTCATTGTCAATATTGCCAGATAGAAGTTATTCATCCTGATTATCTCCCTGAATTCTCTGCATCGTACTGCAACGGAGTTCGCGGCTGATTACCGAGCCTGTCAAACGTCTGCACCATGGGTCGCGTCCGTCCAACCGCCTTTAGCCTATTTTAGCCATTACCTCGATAGGCAGGGAGGCCGTATCTGGTCGCCAATGGAATCCATAACCTTGGCGAATCGAAGTGAATATTCTAAGGCTACGGACTTGACAGGGTCGCTGCCCCAGCGGGCATTATGCTCAACGTGACAAAAACGGCCATGTCGATAGGCTTCTGGGTTATTATCGCGAAATCCCGAACGGCATGTGAGCCAGGGCGGTTTAACTTGGAAAAATGTGGCTGAGGGCGTGTAGTGATGGCCTGGGTTTACCTTTTGGTGGCCGGGGTATTTGAGTGGGGCTGGCCAATTGGATTAAAACTTGGCTGGACAGAAGATGGCGCGCACTATGGGTGGATCGGTTTCGCGATCCTGTGCATGGCCGCCAGCGGTGCACTATTGTTAATTGCGCAGCGCACGATCCCCATGGGGACCGCTTAGGCGGTTTGGACAGGAACCGGCGCCGTGGGAACCTTTGGGCTTGGTGTGCTGTTTTTTGGCGATGCGGCCAGTTTCGCCCGATTTTTCTTTGTCGGAATGATTGTCATGGGCATAGTTGGTTTAAAAATCGCATCGGGACATTAATTAATTGGTGCGCCATACTGGAAGCGCCTTCATTGGTTTTACCGTTAACAAAGGAGAGAACGCATGATATTTAGGCAGAAATTTCGGGTGCTGTCCGCACTGCTACTGGCACTCTCGATGGCGGCGGCAACCAATGCCTTCGCGGGCAAAGAGGTCATGGTCACCGGGTTTGAGTGGACACAAGCCGTTGATCAAGGCAAGAAAGGCTTTCTGATCGGCCTGGGCACCATGGTTGAGATCGAGGCCGAATTTCAGGCGAAAAGCCCACCGAAGGGTAAGAGTTCCATCCCGATCCTCCACGCGGGGCTCAGCAAATTCACTTACACAGAGATTCAGGATGCAGTGGATACCTACTATGCTGAGCATCCCAACGATCTTAGCAAGCCGGTCATCCACGTGATCTGGGACCTGGCCAAGGCCAACAAGTAATTTTTTTACGGAGATGAAATTATGCGTAAGTATTTGCTTCCCCTAGGCCTTGCTGCTGCGTTTTTCGCGGGTGGCTGCACCAATATGTCGGCGACTCAGCAGGGAACCATGAGCGGCGGTCTCATCGGAGCGGCGGGTGGCGCAGGCATCGCGGCCATCGCTGGTGGAGATGCCGGCGTGGGTGCGCTGATTGGTGGCTTGGCCGGTGGTGCCGCAGGTTACATGCACGGTTCCGCCCAAGAGCGTTAAGTTCAATGGTGGTCAGGCCCGGAACACCTCGCCCGACAACGGTCGGGGTGTTTCAGGCCGGACGGTGAGAATATCGGTCTTGGGTGGTGTTTGGTCCACAGAGGAGCGGTGATGCTAAGAAGGACTTTATCGACGGGGGTGGTCGCGGTAGCAGTGGCTGTCTTGCCGGCGTTTGCCTGGGCGGAGACGGGTTCGCGAAATACCAGCAGTTCCTCTGAGAGGAACCAGACATCCACCAGCGACGAACTCTCTGATCGCACCAAGCGCAACGAGGATGTTGCCAATGCTCCATCGCCGAAATCGCGGGACCGGTCTCTGGATGGTGGGGGTGGGGCGCCGTCCTTGCCCGTGATTCCTGTGAATCCCGTCCCGACGCCGGCTGCGCAATAGCCCATCCTGCAAGTATTCAAGATCACGACATCGTCGTAGAAAGCGTTACCGCATGCCTATTCGCACTCAACAGCTGATACTGCCGTTCCTGCTTGGCGCCTGCGCCGCCGTGCTGGCCCAGGATCCGCCCCTCGATCTGAGCCTGCAGCCCAACGATCTGCTCAGCCCAAACGTAAACATCCAGGAACACGAGAACCGGGCGACGGAAGAGTTCAGCATTAATGGCAATGTCTATATGGTGAGGGTCAACCCTAAAGCTGGACCTTCCTACTATCTGGTGGATCCCAGCGGCAGTGGTGATTTCGAAATGCGGCGTGATGTGCCTGGCGCAGACCTGAACGTACCTCAGTGGGCGCTGCTCAGGTGGTGACAGGCGCGTCCATATTCGGGAACAGAGTGACATGAAGCGAATGATAATCGGCCTGCTGATGCTTTCTGCAGGACAGGCAATGGCCTCGACACTGGACGACGTGCGTGAAAATGGCGCACTGAGGTGCGGTGTCAATACCGGACTGCCGGGGTTTTCAGAACAGACGTCCGACGGGACCTGGCAGGGTTTCGACGTGGAATTCTGTCGGGCGCTAGCCGCGGCAGTCCTGAAAGACCCGAACAAGGTGGAGTTTCACCCCTTGGCGGGCGAAGACCGTTTCAAGGCGTTGGCCGATGGAAAGGTCGATGTCCTGACCCGGAATACAACCTGGACCTTTAGCCGTGATACCACAACGGGCGCGCGATTTGCTGGTATCAGTTATCACGACGGGCAGGGATTTCTCGTGCCCAGGAGCCTGGGATTACGCTCGGCGCTGCAATTGGACAACGCGACCGTTTGTGTCCAGACGGGCACCACCAGTGAAGATAATGCACATCGCTATTTCTCGACCCATCGACTGTCCTACAAGATGACGATGGTGTCCTCGCCGGAGGCGATGGTGCAAGCCTACGAAGCGGGCAAGTGCAATGCCATGACGAGCGACCAGTCACAGCTATACGCGCTTCGCACGAGTCTCAAGGTTCCCGGCGATCATGAGGTGCTACCGGAGGTTTTTTCGCGGGAACCGCTGGGCCCGTCGGTGAAAACCGGTGACGAGGAATGGTTCGCCATTGTGCGCTGGGTCCTCTATGCATTGATCGAGGCAGAGCAGTTAAATATTTCTTCTCAAAATGTAGAGCGTGTGCGGGACAGCTCAACCAGTTCGGTGACACGCCGGCTGCTTGGCAAAGAGGGCAATCTGGGCGAAGGACTGCGTCTGGACGCGGACTGGGTCTACCGTATCATCAGCCAGATCGGCAATTACGGCGAAGTTTTCGAAAGGACCATTGGTGATGGTTCCCCATTGAAGATCAATCGCGGATTGAATGCGCCCTGGATTAACGGCGGATTGTTGTATTCTCCGCCCATGCGTTAGTGGTTCGCATTCGCGGAGCGGCCGCTAAGGACACGGCCCTGATTGTCGGGCTAGAGTTTAATTAGCGCGTCTTCACGGGCAAGTTCCACCTGACATCCGGTCCCCGCCTGGGCGATGGCCTTGAGGCCGATTTTTTCCAGCGCATCGTCCGAGCGATCAGTGTCGTGGTGGAACAGACACAGAGTTCCCACGCCTGCGTCGCAACCCAGCTGCACAGCATCCTCGTAGGCCGAATGGCCCCAGCCGGCGTGCGCCGGTAACTCGGCCGAAGTGAAATTGGCGTCATGAACCAGCAGATCGCAACCGGCGGCGAAGGCGACCCATTCGTCATAGGTGGTGGTGGGCTCGCCCGGGGGACGAAGCTCGTTATCGGTGACAAAGACCAGCGATTTGCCATCGGCTTCGATTCGGAATGCCACACCGGGATCCGGGTGATTGAGCCCGATGGTGCGAACCACCACGCCCTCAATGGGGCTGAATTCCTGACTGTCGGTAATTCGGTGAATACGAATATCCGACAGCAGGCTCTCATGGGTCACCGGGAAAAGGGGCGCCTGCATTTGAGCGAGTACGCCCGGCAGCGGTTGCTCGTCGGTACAGTTACAGAACAGATTGATCGTCCGGCCCTTCTGGTAAATGGGCGAGAAAAACGGAAAGCCGAGAATGTGATCCCAGTGGCTATGGGTCAACAGCATGGTCACCGGTTCGGACTCATCGCCAAACCGCTTGCTCAGTTTGCGCAGTCCGCTCCCGGCATCGATGATCAGCTTTTCGCCGTCCTCAAATTCCACCATCAGACAGGTGGTGTTTCCCCCGTATTTCAAGGTATGAGGGCCTGGGGACGGAATCGATCCGCGAACGCCTAGAAAGGTGACGATCAACTGGCTTGTCCTGGTTCACGCCCAGTGTGACGAGCTGTCAGCATGGCCGTTTATTTTTAGGGTGCGTTACTGCTGATACCGTTTTTACCAGATAACAGTGGTCGATGGACGCATTTATTGTGTAATGAGGCCCCGGTTTTTTCATAATTTTGCAATCTGCCCGATTTCAGGCGGGTAAGAGCTTTTTGGCGGTCTCAAGCAACAGGTCGGGATTTATGGGTTTTTCAAGCAGGGCTTCCGGCCCGTGACCTGAACGCCGGAACACCTCGCTGTGGGTGGAATGATTGACTTCTGCCGGATGGATGCCGGAGGCAATGATCACCGGTATTTCCTGCGTCAGCGCGGAGGAACGCAACGCCTGAAGTGTTTCGAATCCATCCTTTTCGGGCATCTGAAGATCGAGAATAATGAGGTCGGGCTGGAGTGATCGGGCCTTTTCCAGGCCTTCGATGCCGTTTCCCGCTTCTTCGATGTGGACGTCGCCGAGGGTTTCAAGTGTGGCGGCCTCGATCATGCGGATATCGGCGTCATCGTCGACGATAAGAATGCATCGCGCGGCCGTGGGCACCGCCTTGTGTACCGAGGGCTCGATCTGTCGGGGTCGCGTGGGGATCGCCGAGCAGGTTTCCTGCCCGTGGTTGGCGGATATTCGCGAATGAAGCGACATGGATAAGGCGTTGACGACGGGTCTGCGCGGCAGAATCAAGGTGATTCGGGTGCCTTCGCCGGGTGTCGAGTCCACCAGCATGCGGCCGCCGTGATCGTTGACAATCTTGTGGGTGACAGCGAGTCCGAGACCGGTGCCATGAGATCCCTTGGTGGTGAAAAAGGGTTCGAAAATTTTTGTCAGGTTTTCGGGGGTGATGCCGGCGCCGTTGTCAGCGATGATCAAGGCAACTTCGTTGGCTCCCGAAGCAGCAACTTTGATGGAAATTTTCGCGTCCTTTTTCCCCGTAACCGCATCCGCTGCGTTGGTGACCAGATTCAGAAGGCAGCGTCGGATGCCGACACGATCCAGATCCACCTTTCCGATATCCGCTTCCGCGTCATAGTGCAATTCGATACCTTGTTGCTCAAGTGAGTTTCTAACCTCGGCAATTGCGGATTCCACGAGCAGATTGAAGTCAATGCTCTCCAAAGATAATGCTTGCTCGCGAGCATAATTGAGCATGTCGAGTACCAGGTCATGAATGAACCTGGTATTTCTCGACAGGATGTCCCAGCCTTTGTTGACTGTATGCAGATCGCTGTTTTCTATGCCCTGATGGAGCAGAAAGTTGCCGCCCTCCATGGCCGAGAGAACGTTCTTGATGCAATGCGCGATGCCCGCCACGGTGGTGCCGAAAGCTGCAAGGCGCTCACCCGCGACCAGAGAAAGGTGAAGGTTGGCATTCTCAATGGCGATGGCCGCCTGACTGGCAATGGCTTCGCAAAGCGCCTGATCATCGCTGGTGAATGGACTGCCGTCGAGTCGGTTGAGGATTTCGATAGCGCCCCAGAGCCGGTTGCTCGAGGCCATCGGAACGCACAGGATCGAGCGGGTTGCGAAGCCGGTGAATTCGTCCACCTGCTTGTAAAAACGGGGATCAGCCTGAGCGTCATTGATCACCAGGGAGGTGCGCGAATCGATGACGTGGCCGACGATACCGGTACCGCTGGGAATACGGAACCGGTGAAGCGAATCTGCCTTGTGGCCGGTTGCGGAGTGGAACACGAGCTCGCGCGAATCCTCGTCGATGAGGACCAAAGAGGCGGCTTCGGCATCCATCACGCGCGTGGTTTCGGAGAGCACCGCGCGGAGTACATCGTCGAGCTTGAGATGAGAACTGATGGTTTGCGCAACGCGAATCAACGCGCGCAGGCTCTCAGTGTTCAGCAGGTTATTGTTTGCGCCCGGCACTGGTACCCCATGCTCCAATGAAAACCGTAGCTTACCTCAAGTCTCCGGAATGTCGATGGCCAAACTGCCGGTCGTCGGACGAGCATTTGTTGCAGGGTAATGCTGGCCCGTCGCTATCCCGTATTACGCATGCCTGCCGCAATGGCATTGACGGTGCGTAGCAGGGGTGCCCGCCATTGTTCTCGTGCAGTCTCGTCTGTCTCATCATCGCGAAAACGGGCAAGCAGTGTGGCCTGAATCGCGTTCAAGGGATCGAGGTAGGGGTTGCGGCGACTCAATGACAGGTCCTGAACCGGATTTATGTCACTCAGGTCCCGCCCTCCGTACACCTTGCGTAACTGGGTCCCGGTGTTTTTGAACTCAGAGAGGATGCGGCCGTAAACCGCCTCTCGGATACTCTCGTCCTGGCAAAGACTGGCGTAGTCCCGGGCAATGGTCATGTCCGCTTTCAGCAGTGCCATTCTTGTGTTGCTCAAAAGCGCGTGGAAAAACGGCCAGCCTGACTGCATATCCAGCAGTTTTTGTGCTTCTCCGGGATGGTTTTCGACCCATTCCTCCAGAGCGCTGCCCAGGCCGAACCAGGCGGGCAGGGTGTGACGGGATTGAGCCCAACCGAAAACCCAGGGAATGGCGCGTACCGAGGCCTTGGATCGATCTTGTTGCTTGCGGTGCGAGGGCCGGGAGCCGATATTGAGCAGCCCGATTTCACTCACCGGGGTGGCATCGTAAAAGTAATCCAGAAAGCCCGGTGTCTGTTCGGTGAGATGGCGGAAATGCCGTTCTCCGGCTGTTGCGAGGTCCGCCATGATGCTGAGATGTTCCGGATTGTCCGCAACCGGCGGCTTGACCAGGTTGATGCTGGATTTCATCAACCCGGTCAGCCCCATGGTGAGTTCGTACACGGCGGTTTCACGGTTACTGTATTTATAGGACAGGACCTCGCCCTGCTCAGTGAACTTGATCTGGCCGCGTACCGTGCCCTGAGGTTGTGAAAGTATGGCGTCATGGGTGGGGCCGCCGCCGCGTCCAACGGTGCCGCCGCGGCCGTGAAACAGACGGCATTGCACACCGTGCCGTTCGGTAAGATTGATGATGGAACGCTGGGTTCGGTAGAGATTCCATGCGGAGGCGATAATGCCCCCGTCCTTGGCGGAATCCGAGTAACCGAGCATGACTTCCTGCAGGTTGCCTGCCGCGCGCAACAGGCCCGGGTAGCATGGATCCTCCAGCAAGGTCGCCAGAATGGATTCGCAGCGTTCGAGGTCGTCTATGGTCTCGAACAGAGGCGAAATGCTGAGATGGCAAAACCAGCCATCGTTGTTTTTTCCCGCGAGTCCGGCCAGGGCGCCGAGAAACAACGGCTCCAGCACGTGGCTGGCCTGGTGAGTCATGGAAATGACGTATTGACCGATGGACTGGGGACTCAGCTCGCGCCGGGCGCGTGCCATTACCTCGAATACCGCGAGAACGTCGCGAGTGTCCTGGCTCAGCGTTACGGGCTCTGGCGCTGCAGGTGGCTCAGCCAACAATCGCCCCAGCAGGCTGCAGCGAGCGGATTCATCCAGGGCTGAGTAGTCGCCGATGTTGAGGGCGCGCAGAATTTCATCCACCGCCTGGGTGTGGACCGAGGATTCCTGGCGAATATCGAGATGGACCAGGTAGAAACCGAATGTCCTGACCAGTCGCGTCAGATCGAGTAACGCGGCATCGGCCGCAAGCCGGTCGCCGTGGCTGATCAGGGAATCCCGGATCATTTCCAGGTCGGCGATAAGTTCCGATTCGTTGGCATAGGCGATGATCGACCTGACCGTTTCGCGTCCTTCGAGTCGTGCCTTCAGAAATTTGAGATTGTGTTCAAGCCGGTGTCGCATGAGGTAGAGCTTGCGGCGATACGGCTCAACCGGGAAGCGCTTGCTTTCCTCATTCAAGGTCGCCACGCAGAGTATTTCGTCACGCTCGAGACTGCGTTCAATGGCGTCTGTCGGGCGACAGAAGCTGCGCGCGTGGGTCAATTCGCCAATAAGAGCGTTGATGCGGCCTATGTACTCTTTGACCGCGGTATCCTGGTATTGCAGCAGCGCCTGCCAGGTTACCGCTGGCGTCACGAAGGGGTTGCCGTCGCGATCACCACCAATCCAGGAGCCGAATCGCACCACCGCTGGCAGCTCGCAATCGTCCACGCCGTAAACCCTTTGCACCGCGTTGCCCAAGCGCCGGTAGACCTCGGGTATGGATGCGAACAGGCTTTGGCGAAAATAGTACAGGCCGTTTTGTATTTCGAGTTGCACCTCGGGGCGGGCGGCGCGCATCTCCTCGGTTTTCCACAGTGTCTGGATCAGTGTTTGCAGCTCTTCGTGAACCCGCCGTTTTTGATCGAGGAGTTGTTTCGGCTCGTCGAGCTTCTCGGTGGCTTCGAAAAGCCTCCGGATCAATCCCATGATGACGCGCCGTTTCGCCTCGGTAGGATGCGCGGTGAACACCGGGATATAGGTGGTCTGCTCCAGGATCTGTTGCAGTTCCTCGGCGGTTACCCCCTCGTCGCGGAGGTCGCGCAGGGTTTTGTCGAAAGACCCATGCCAGAGCGCGCCCTTTGTATGACCGGCAATGTGTCTGCGCTGGCGGTGCTGAAAGACTTCCTCGGCAATGTTGACCAACTGGAAATAGAGGTTGAACGCCCTGACCACCGGCGTCAGCTGGGAGGCGGTGGTTTTCTCCACCAAACGCCTCAGGCGCAGGCGGCTGGTCGGGTTGTTGGTCTTTCTCAGCTGGATGTATCCGCGCCGGAGACGCTCGACGATCTGGTAAATCTCTTCACCCGATTCGCGACGGATCACATCTCCAAGAATGGTGCCCAGCAGTTTGACCCGACTGCGCAGTTCCTTGTCGTGTCGCAGGCAGCGTTCGTGGAAGGCGTCGGCGTTAGCCAGGGATTCGATGTTTGGCAGAGACATCAGGACTCCATTGTCTGACGGTAGCAATCGATGTAGTGGTCGGCGCTCGCGTCCCAGCTAAAGTCCTGATTCATGCCGCTCAGAGCGAGCCTGGTCCACAAGTCTTCTGGATGGCGGTAGTGCTCGATGGCGCGATCGATCGCATACCAGAGGCTATCGGCGTCGGCGTGATGAAACACGAAACCCGTGGCGGTTTCTTTCAGCGCGGTGGCCGGTGTGGTATCGACAACGGTATCCGCCAGCCCCCCGACGTGGTGAACAATGGGAACCGTGCCGTACCTCAGGCTGTACATCTGGTTCAGGCCGCAGGGTTCAAATCTTGAGGGCATCAGAAAGACGTCGGCGCCGGCCTCGATGAGGTGGGAGAGCGGTTCGTCATAACCGATCTCGACACCGACGCGCCCCGGATACTGTTCGGCGGCCTGGCGGGCGTCCGATTCCAGTCCCTGGTCACCGCTGCCGAGAATCACCAGCTGGGTGTCAGGCACTTCCATCATACGGGGAACGATATCGGTGATCAGGTCCACGCCCTTTTGATACACCATGCGGCCGATGTGGGCGAAGAGCATGGCGTTGTCGCTGATGTTGAGCCCCATGCGGGATTGCAGAGCGGTCTTGTTGCGGCGCTTGAGGTGCAGCGTTTTTTCACTGTATGTCTGCTCGATGAGTGGATCGGTGGCCGGATTCCAGACGTGGTAGTCGATGCCATTGAGGATGCCGCTCAGCTGCGCCTCATGCTTGCGTAAGGCGCCGTCCAGGCCATGCCCGCCGAGTTCGGTAAGGATCTCCTCCGCGTAAGTGGGGCTCACGGTCGTAATGTGATCTGAGAAGGTAATGCCGCCCTTGATGAAGGCGAATTCGCCGTGGTACTCGAGGGCGTCCATCTGCCAGAAACTCCAGGGGAGGCCCAGTTCCTCAAAGGCATGTTTCGGAAAGACCCCCTGGTAGGCAAGGTTGTGGATGGTGAACAGGGTCCTCGGCCGGCCGGCCGCCTCCGAGAGTATGGCCGGAACCAGTCCTGTCTGCCAATCGTTGCAGTGCACCAGATCGGGGCGCCAGTCAATTGCCGCGTCTCCCTGGGCGACCGCCGCAATGGCCTGACAGAAGTATCCGAAGCGTCGGGCATTGTCGGACCAGTCGGATCCGTCGGGCGCGGTGTACGGGTTTCCCGGGCGATCGAAATAGCCTTCGTGGGCGACGAGCAGCACGGGCAATCCATGCGGCGGCAGATGCGACTCCAGTAACCGTACCGGCTGATAGTTGGGGCCGACATTGAAACGGGCGATTTCGCGCACCTCGGGCAGTTTCTCAAGAGCCTGTGGATAGGCGGGCAGAATCAGCCGCACGTCGATATCCCGATGCTGTAAGGCGATTGGCAGGCTGCCTGCCACGTCCGCGAGGCCTCCGGTCTTGACGAGTGGGGCTGCCTCGCTGGCAGCAAACAAAATTTTCACTGGAATTGTCCTGGCTGATTATTGTTTTGAGCGCTTGGGCCCCGATATTGTACTGATATACTAACGCCCACCTCTTTCGACTTGTACTGTCTGCACGATGTTTGCGGCCGACGATTGCGCCCTGGTTGTATTTGGGGCCACTGGAAACCTCTCTCGTACGAAACTGCTCCCGGCGCTCTATCATCTGGAGGCGCAGCGCCGACTGCCCGACGGTCTCCGGATTTTCGGTTATGGACGGCGCGACTGGTCTGACGAGGATTGGCGGGAAGAGGTCGGGAAAGCGTTGCGGGCAGTCAGTTTGCGGGGCCCGCTGGACGAGGCGGACCTCGAACGTTTACAGCAGCGTATGCACTTCCATCGCGGCGACCTGGAAGACACTGACGCCATTGTCAGCCTGCGATCGCGGCTGTCGGCCGTTTCCGAAAATCGGATCTTTTACTTTGCCATTCCTCCCGAGCGGCATGCGGGACTTGCTCGCAGGCTGGCGCAGGCGGGTCTGAATCAGGAGGCGGGCGGTTACTCACGGGTGGTGGTGGAAAAACCCTTCGGCCGGGACCTTGGCAGCGCAGAGGCGCTGGAACAAGGGCTGCGACAGGATTTTCGCGAGGACCAGCTTTTTCGCATCGATCACTACCTGGGTAAAAGCACCGTTCAGAATGTACTGGTGTTTCGTTTCGCCAATCTCATGCTCGAGCCGCTGTGGAACCGCAACTACATCGATCATGTGCAGATCACCCATTCGGAGGCGCAGGGTGTGGAGGGGCGTGCCGGCTACTATGATGGCGTCGGCGCGCTGCGCGATATGGTGCAAAGCCATCTCCTGCAGATGCTGACGCTGGTGGCAATGGAGCCCCCGGCATCCATCGATGCCGAGGCATTGCGCGATGAAAAGGTCAAGGTTTTACGATCTGTGCGTCCAATCGCCGACGACCGGGTTCGGGAACATGCCTTTCGGGCGCAATACGGTCCGGGACCGGTGGGCGACAAGTCTCTTGATGGCTACCTGGCAGAGCCGGGAGTTGCGGCCGGCAGCGTGACTGAGACCTACGCAGCGCTCAAGCTGTACATCGATAACTGGCGCTGGCGCAACGTGCCCTTTTATCTGCGCACGGGCAAACGCATGGCGCGGCGCAACTCGATGATCAGCATCCGCTTCAAGCACCCGCCGCAACAGCTGTTCGAAGGGACCTCTATAGAAAAGATTCAACCCAATTGGGTACTGCTCAACATTCAGCCCCATGAGTGCCTGCGCATTGAGCTTCAGGTGAAACAGCCTGGCTTTGAGATGCGCGCCGAAACCACCACGCTCGATGCCGCTCAATGCGGGATCGAGCAACTCCACATTGATGCCTACGAAGCCCTTCTGCTTGATGTGATGGAGGGTGACCGTTCCTTGTTTCTACGCAGTGACGAGGTGCTCTGGGCGTGGCGGGTGGTCGACCCGGTACTGCGCGCCTGGTCCGCCGACGGTGAATCCGTCGACAGCTACCCGAGCGGCAGTTGGGGCCCGGCAGCCGGCGACCGGATCTTCGATCGTGAGGACCAACGTTGGCGCAACGGACTCGATGACTGAATTCTGAACATCAAATGAACACACACAGGCCAGCCGTATGACGCAATTGACAAGCCTTCCTGCCTGGCGGGCGCTCGCCGGGCATCAGCTTACCCTCAAGGACATCCACCTGCGGGAACTGTTCGCGCAGGATCCCGGTCGATTCGATCGCTATTCACTCGAGGCCGCCGGCCTGTTCCTGGATTACTCGAAAAATCGCATCACCGATGACACCATGTCGATGCTGCGTACGCTCGCAAACGAGGTGGATCTGGCCGGCTGGATCGGGCGCATGTTTTCCGGAGAGCGCATCAACAACACCGAGAATCGTTCGGTTTTGCATGTGGCCCTGCGCAATGTGGGTTCCGACCCGGTGATGGTTGAGGGCAGGGACGTGATGCCCGATGTGCAACGCGTCCTGGAAAAGATGTCGCTGTTTGCTGAACAGGTGCGAAGCGGAGCCTGGCTGGGGCACAGCGGCAAGCCCATCACCGATGTGGTCAATATCGGCATCGGTGGTTCCAATCTCGGCCCCTTGATGGTGGCGGAGGCCTTGGCCCCTTATCGGCTGCCCCATCTCCGGTCTCATTTCGTTTCCAACGTGGACGGTACGCATATCG
Source organism: uncultured Gammaproteobacteria bacterium (assembly GCA_963820915.1). Lineage (GTDB taxonomy): Bacteria > Pseudomonadota > Gammaproteobacteria > Chromatiales > Chromatiaceae > CAWGBV01. The sequence continues at coordinate 47,192 of CAWGBV010000006.1, forward strand.
CCGAAACCCTGCGCAATCTGGACCCGGAAACCACGCTGTTCATCATCGCCTCCAAGACCTTTACCACCCAGGAGACCATGGCCAATGCTGCGGCAGCGCGGGCCTGGCTGGTGGATGCGTTGGGTGCCGAATCAGCCGTGGCCAGGCACTTTGTGGCGGTTTCGACAAATGCGGAGGCGGTCGCTCGATTCGGAATCGACATGGCCAACATGTTCGAATTCTGGGACTGGGTGGGCGGTCGTTACTCGGTTTGGTCCGCCATCGGGTTGTCCGTGATGCTGGCCATAGGTGCGGCGGGGTTTCAGGAGTTTCTCGCCGGCGCCCATGCCATGGATGAGCATTTCCGAACGGCGTCCTTTGACGCCAATATGCCGGTGATTCTTGCCTTGTTGGGCATCTGGTATGGCAATTTCCTTGGCGCCTGCGCCCATGCGGTACTGCCCTACGATCAGTATCTTCGCCATCTCCCCGCGTATCTGCAGCAATTGGATATGGAGTCGAATGGCAAGTCGGTGACCCGCGAGGGCGCGCCTGTGGATTACGCCACCGGGCAGATCGTGTGGGGGACCGCAGGAACCGACGGGCAGCATGCCTATTACCAGTTGATTCATCAGGGCACCCGCCTGATTCCGGCGGATTTCATCGCGCCGATTCAGACTCACAATCCGGTGGACGATTTACACGACAAGCTGCTATCGAATTTTCTCGCCCAACCGGAAGCGCTGATGCGTGGAAAAACCGCTGGCGAGGTGGCGGCGGAGTTGCCGCCGGAAATCTCGGGGAACTGTCGTGACCTGTTGGTTTCGCAGAAGACCTTCGAAGGCAACCATCCCACCAATACCCTGTTGCTGGAAAAGGTGACCCCGACAACCATGGGCGCACTGTTGGCGCTCTACGAGCACAAGGTGTTCGTGCAGGGGGTGGTGTGGCAACTCAATTCGTTCGACCAGTGGGGTGTTGAACTGGGCAAACAACTGGCGGGCGGCATTCTCGAGGACCTGTCCGGCAGAGGTGGCGGTTCCCACGACAGTTCCACCGCCGGACTGATCGCCCGGATACTGGGGTCACGCAACCAGTCTCGGGCTTGAGACTCGACCAGGGCCTGTCAACCCTGTTTTCCTAGCGGCCTTCAGGCCGTCGCCAGGCCAGAATGAGGGCGCCGAGCGGCGGCAGCGTCAGAAGGGTGGAATATTCGCGCCCGTGGGCGCCGATCGGTTCGGCAGCGACGCTGCCGTTGCCCAGGTTGCTACCGCCGTAGTAGCCGGAATCGGAATTGAATATCTCTTCGTACTGGCCGGGTCCGGGCAGGCCGATGCGCAGACCTTCCCTCGGCACCGGTGTGAAATTCAACACCACCACGCAGGTGTTGCCGAGGCCGTCGCGCCTCAAAAAGCTCAGCGTCGACTGCTCGCTGTCGTTGCAATCGATCCATTCGAAACCCGTGGGGTCGAAGTCGTTGGCGTGCAGCGACGGGTTGTCACGATAGACCCGATTCAGATCGGCCACCAGACGCTGAATGCCGCGATGGGTGTCGTGGTCGATCAGATGCCAGTCCAGGGACTGGCGGAAATTCCATTCGATCCACTGGCCGATCTCCCGCCCATGAAGAGCAGTTTTTTCCCGGGTGTTGCCCACTGGTAGGTATAGAGCAGTCGCAGATTCGCGAGCTTTTGCCAGTTGTCGCCGGGCATTTTGTTCAGCATGGAGCCTTTGCCGTGGACGACCTCGTCATGGGAGAAGGGCAGCACGAAATTTTCGGAGTAGGCATACAACTGGCCGAAAGTCAGGCTGCTGTGGTGGTATTGGCGATGGATGGGCTCGTGCTGCATATAGGCAAGCGTGTCGTGCATCCAACCCATATTCCACTTCATCGTGAATCCCAATCCGCCGTCCCAGACCGGTCGCGAGACTTTCGGCCAGGCGGTGGACTCTTCGGCCATCACCAGTGCGCCCGGGAAGCGGTCGTGTACCACGGTGTTGAGTTCACGCAAAAAATTCACGGCCTCGAGATTCTCGCGGCCGCCGTATTCATTGGGTAGCCAGTCTCCCGGGTCTCGTGAATAGTCGAGGTAGAGCATGGAGGCGACGGCGTCCACCCGGAGGCCGTCTATGTGAAATTCCTCGAGCCAGAAAACGGCATTCGACTGGAGGAAATTGCGGACCTCGTTGCGACCGTAGTTGAAGATCAATGTGCCCCAGTCGCGGTGCTCTCCGCGGCGGGGGTCCTCGTGCTCGTAAAGCGCAGTTCCGTCAAAACGGGCGAGAAAGTGGACGTCACGCGGAAAGTGGCCGGGTACCCAGTCGAGAATCACACCGATATCGCGGCTGTGCAGGTGATCGACGAAATAGCGAAAGTCGTCCGGGGTTCCAAAGCGGCTGGTCGGCGCGAAAAATCCCGAGACCTGATAGCCCCAGGAGTCGTCCAGCGGGTGTTCGTTGACCGGTAGCAGTTCTACGTGAGTGAAGTTGTGACGAACGGCGTAGTCTGCGAGCTGATGGGCGAGATCCCGGTAATTGGCGAAGCCATTATCGTCCGTGCGTATCCAGGACCCGAGATGCACCTCGTAGATACTGACCGGCCGGTGCATCCAGTCGAAGGAGGATCGCTGGTTCATCCATTCGTCGTCCTCCCATCGGTGGGCAGAGGCCGAATCGACCACCGAGCCGGTATTCGGTCTTAACTCGAAGTATTTTCCATAAGGGTCTGATTTGACAATTATATTTCCGTCCGATGAGCGAATCTCGAATTTATACAGGCTGCCCGCTTCCAAGCCTGGGATGAAGAGTTCCCAAACGCCGGTATCACCGCGGGCACGCATTGGATTCACCCGGCCGTCCCAACCGTTGAAATCGCCGATGACGCTTACCCGGGTGGCGGTTGGCGCCCAGACGGCAAACAAGGTCCCGTCGATCTCCTCCTGAGTCCAGGGGTTGGCGCCCAGGCATCGATAGGCATGCAGGTGGCGACCTTCGGCGAACAGGTGGAGATCCAGGTCACCCAGACAGGGTGGGAAGGAATACGGATCATGGGTGCTGTGGCGCCGGTTTTCGGAATCCAGCCATTCGAGCTCAGGCAGCCGGGGAAGATCTTTCGCCGGGCCATGCCATTCGAAGAAATCCGTTCCCTCGATTCTCGACAGGGCTTTACCGGTGCCCTGCAGTTGCATGCTTTCGGCATCCGGCCTGAATACGCGCAACAGGGCGCGATTGCCGGTTTCATGGCGCCCCAGAACCGCGAAAGGATCATGGTGACGAGCTTGGGCGATACGGGCGAAGTCATCGTCGAGATTTTTTTTGATCAGGCTTTGCATGGTCAGGAAACTTCCGCGATACATCTGTTAAAACGGAGGGGGCGGGAGGCCGATTTGGCCTTTCCGAACTCCTGAACATGTTAGCATACCGATCCCACGGAGCCCGTTGTACTCAGTATGGAGCATGGCCGATGAGCCCAGAGGCTAACCCGCGTTTTGTCAGTCGTCTTACACGAGATACCCTTGCCCTGATCCTGGCCGGCGGCCGAGGTTCCCGCCTCAAGGACATGACCCGCTGGCGGGCGAAGCCGGCGGTGCCCTTCGCGGGCAAATTTCGGATCATCGATTTCCCCCTGTCCAATTGTATTAACTCCGGGATTCGCCGGATTGGCGTTCTTACCCAGTACAAGGCGCACTCGCTGATTCTCCATATTCAGCGTGGCTGGAGTTTCCTGCGGGGGGAATTCGGCGAGTATGTTGAGTTGCTGCCGGCACAACAGCGCGTGGCCACCAATTGGTACGCGGGCACCGCCGACGCGGTTTTTCAGAATCTGGACATTATTCGGAATCACGAGCCGGAATTCGTTTTGGTCCTGGCGGGAGATCACGTCTACAAGATGGACTACGGCGCCATGATCGCCTTCCACGTGGGCGCGGGGGCAGACCTCACCGTCGGCTGCCTGGAGGTGGGCCGGGAGACCGCCAAGGCCTTTGGGGTGATGGCCGTCGACGAGGACAATCGTATTCTGGAGTTCGAGGAAAAGCCCGACGAGCCCAAGCCGATTCCCGGTAGCGAGGACACGGCTTTGGCGTCGATGGGAATCTATGTGTTCAACACCAAGTTTCTCTTCGAGCAGTTGATCAAGGATGCCGACAATCCTAATTCGACTCACGATTTTGGCAAGGACATCATTCCCGACGCCATCGAAAATTACCGGGTCATGGCTTATCCGTTTCGTGACCCTGTCACCAACGCGCAGGCTTACTGGCGCGATGTGGGAACGGTGGATGCCTACTGGGAGGCGAATCTCGAGCTGATCGGCGTTACGCCGGAACTCAATCTCTACGAAAATTCCTGGCCCATTTGGACCTACCAGGAGCAGTTGCCGCCGGCCAAATTCGTTTTCGACGACGAAGACCGCAGGGGCATGGCGGTGGATTCGATGGTCTCCGGTGGCTGCATCGTCTCCGGCGCCGTGGTGCGCCACTCGCTGGTATTTTCCAACGTGCGAATCCGTTCGTTTTCCACGGTTACTGACAGCGTCATTCTGCCGGACGTGGAAGTGGGACGAAATTGCCAGATCGAAAAGGCGGTCATCGACCGCGGCTGTGTCATTCCTGAGGGCACGATTATCGGTAAAGACCCTGAGGAGGACGCAAAACGCTTCTACGTGTCTCCTGGCGGTGTAGTGCTCGTTTCGCCGGAAATGCTCGGACAGGAAGTCCATCATGTCCGATAATGGCGAGCAGCAACGTCTGCCTGTCGTTCTCTTTTGGCACATGCACCAGCCCGACTACCGCGGGCCTGATGGTGGCGAGTATCAATTACCGTGGGTGTATCTCCACGGAATCAAGGACTACGTTGACATGGCGGCCCACCTGGAGGCCGAACCCAAGGCCCGTGCCGTCGTCAATTTCGTGCCTATTCTGCTCGAACAGATCGCTGATTACGCCCACCAGATCCACCAATGGCTCGAGGAGGGGCGAACCATCAACGACCCGTTGCTCGCCGCCCTGGCTGGCCCCGGTATCCCGGGCGATGAAGATGGCCGCATCGATGTGCTCAAGGCCTGTCGCCGTTCCAATGAAACGCGATTGATAGATCGTTTTCAAAGCTATAGCGACCTGATCGAAATCGGCAACCTGGTGGATGAGGATAGCGCCCGGGTTGACTATCTCAGTGAGCAGTATTTCGCCGATCTCGTTGTCTGGTATCACATCGCCTGGATGGGTGAGTCGGTGCGCGACCATGACGTACGGCTTCAGGCGCTGACCCACAAGGCGCGGGATTTTACCCCTGACGACCGGCGCCAGCTGATCACGCTGATTGGCGAGTTGATGGATTCCATCATTCCACGCTACAAGCGCCTTGCCGAGCAGGGACGGGTGGAGCTGTCGGTATCGCCCTACGCACATCCGATTTTGCCACTGTTGGTGGATGTGCAGAGTGCTCGCGAAGCAGTGCCGTCCATCGAAATGCCGGAGGTCACGTCCTATCCCGGCGGGGACGATAGATCGGTTTGGCAAATCGAACGCGGTCTTCAGGTGTTCGAAAGTTTTTTCGGTTTCCGGCCGACGGGCTGCTGGCCCTCGGAAGGCGCCGTGAGTTCACCGAGTCTGGATTTGCTGCAATGCTCCGGATTTCGCTGGGTGGCCAGTGGCCAGCAGGTACTGCAAAACACCCTCGCTAAACAACGCGACGGGGAGATGCCGCCCGACTGGATGCATCGTCCCTATCGTGTCAACGATGCGGGGCTCTGCGCCTTCTTTCGTGACGACGGGCTTTCCGATCTGATCGGCTTTACCTATTCGGACTGGCATGCAGACGATGCCGTCGGAAATTTCGTCGAGCACCTTGAAGCCATCGCCGATCATGCCAGCGAAACCGGCGATCGTGTCGTCAGCATCATCCTCGATGGCGAGAATGCGTGGGAGTATTACCCCAACAACGGAAGCTACTTTCTTTCGGCGTTGTACGCCCGCCTGGCCGAGCATCCGCGCCTGGAACTGACGACCTTTTCTTCCTATCTCAATCAGCGCCCCTGCCCGGACGAAGGGTTGAAAGAGGTGGTTACCGGAAGCTGGGTTTACGGCACCCTCACTACATGGATCGGTGACCGGGACAAGAATCGTGCCTGGGACATGTTGGCTGAGGCCAAACTGGTTTTTGACAGGGTCATCGCCACGAATCGCCTGAGCGACGAAGAGCGTGATCTGGCCGAGCAGCAACTCGCCATTTGCGAAGGTTCGGACTGGTTCTGGTGGTTTGGTGATTACAATCCTGACGATACGGTGAGCGATTTTGAAGGCTTGTTCCGTGGACAGCTCCAGGTTCTTTACCGGATTCTCGGCGAAGAGCCGCCTGCCTACCTGTCGGAGGTTTTCGCACGTGGTACCGGCCGCCCGGACAAGGGTGGTGTGATGCGTCAGGCGAGCTAGCCTTGAAAGAGGATCAAGTCCTTCAGGAGCCACAGGTCGACTGGCTCGATCATCGCCGGGCGGGCGTATTGCTTCATATCAGTTCTTTGCCAGGAATCGGTGCATCCGGCGAGATCAATGAGCATGCATACCGATTCGTCGATTTTCTGGCCGAGGCCGGTTTCGGTGTCTGGCAAACCTTACCGCTTGGCCCTACGCATGCCGACAGGTCGCCCTATTCATCGCATTCCGTCCATGCGGGAAACCCGGCTTTTATCAATCTCAACGAACTGGTTGCCCCCGGCTGGCTGAAAGCGGCGGAGGTGCCCGGTGGTCCGGTGCCGCTGGCGGGGAAGCTCGACCTCATTCATTTGGCGTGGACACGCTTCTGCGAGCAAGCGGAATCTCACTGGGTTGAGGCCTTCGCCGAATTCGAGGTGCAGCATTCCTACTGGCTGGATGACTATGCGCTTTACCGGGCGTTGCATCACAAGTTTCACCAGCCCTGGTGGGAGTGGCCAGAGGAATTGCGCGATCGTCATCCGCCGACGCTGGCCCAGGTGCGTCGGGAGTTGCTCGAACGCATGCAGCAGGTGCGCTTCACCCAGTTTCTGTTTTTTAGGCAGTGGCATGCGCTCAAAGCCTACGCCAACGAGCGTGATGTGCGCCTGTTCGGCGATCTGCCCATCTTTGTTGCCCACGACAGTGCAGATGTGTGGGCCAATCGCGACTGGTTTTTTCTCGATGGGGAAGGACAGCCCTCGGTGGTGGCCGGTGTGCCACCCGACTATTTTTCCGAGACGGGGCAGCGCTGGGGAAATCCGCTCTATCGCTGGGATCGTATGCGCGGCGACCAGTTTTCCTTCTGGGTTCGGCGCCTGTTGAGCCAGTTCGAGCTTTTCGACCTGGTTCGTATCGACCACTTTCGCGGATTTGAGGCCTACTGGGAAATTCCCGCCGACGAGGAGTTTGCCATTAACGGGAAATGGGTCGAATCTCCCGGAGACGATCTGTTTCATCGATTGTTCAAGGCCTTTGACGACCTGCCCCTGGTGGCCGAGGACCTGGGCGTAATCACCCCCGAGGTGGAGGCCTTGAGGGATCGTTTCGGCCTGCCAGGGATGAAGATTCTGCAATTTGCATTCTCCGGTAGCGCAGACAATCCCTATCTGCCTGCGAACCATAGTGACAACTGTGTGGTGTATACCGGGACCCACGACAACGACACCACGGTCGGCTGGTATTCACAACTCGATGATGCCTCCCGAGCTGAGGTATCAGCAGTGCTGGGAGAGGATGAGGACATGCCCTGGTCATTGATCGACACGGCCATGGCGTCAACCTGTCGTCTGGCGATCATCCCCATGCAGGATCTCCTCGAACTCGGCAATGAGGCGCGGATGAATCTGCCGGGGACTGTCGAGGGCAACTGGCAATGGCGTTTCGACTGGGATCAGCTGCCCGACGAACTGGTTCCGCGTTTACGCGCCATGCTGCAGCGTACCCGGCGTTCCAAGTGAGCGGCGCCTAGTCAGGCTCCGTCGGGCTCGATGCAGGCAGCTAACAGTTCGGCATCGTCATTCGCCGGTGAATTGACGCGCCTGCTGACCGGATAGATCGATAGCTCGCTTTGATCCTGGTTGGCCATCAAGGCACGCACCGCTTCCACACCCCGAAGTTCGGGATCGAGCCATCCACTCCAGGCCTCGTCAGGCAGGATCACCGGCATGCGATCGTGGATCGCCGTCAAGTTGCCGAGGGACTGCGTGACGATGATGCTGCAGGAATCCAGGGTATTGCCGTCCGGTCCGGTCCATCGATCCCACAGGCAGGCAAAGGCCATTGGTGATTCGTCCATGCGACGAATACAGTAGGGTTGTTTCAGTTTTCCCCGGGCCTTCCATTCGTAGAAGCCGTCAGCAGGAATCAGGCCGCGGCGACGGCGGAAGGGTTCGCGATAGGCCGGCTTTTGGTGCACGGATTCGGCGCGTGCGTTGATCATCGAATATCGACTGTCGGGTCCGGCTGACCAGGCAGGGACCAGTCCCCAGCGTACCAATACGAGTTCCCGTTGCCCGGCGAGGGGCTCGCGTACGAGCAGCACCGGCTGAGTCGGCGCGATGTTGAACCGGGCCGCTTGCTCATCCAATCCAGACTGACAGGTGGCAACGCCAAAAATCCGTGCGTAACTTGCCGATCTGGACGATTGGATGAAACGGCCACACATCTTTATTCTACGGAAGTATTGAGTCAGTAACGGTTGAGGTTTTCCTGGTTGCGGCGGTTGATGGCGTCCACCTGCTGATTGATCTCCTGCTCTACTCTTTGCGGGGTTTGCTGCAACTGTTGCACGGAAGACGGGGCATCAGTGGGCGGTTCGCCCGATTCATCCTGGCAACGGAAAAGGCCAATTGCCGCGGCGATGATAAGGATTCCGAACAATAGTTGAATCACGGTGTCATTACTTCCATGCGGTTTCCTACACGCAGGATAATCAAAAATATGCGCGTTGCCCATCGACCCGGTTATGGCCTTCGAAACAAGCGGTTGAAAGATGCCGTTCGAAACTCGCGCGGCTGTCGTTTGCTGACCCCCTGGCTACTATTGACGGCGGTGTTGCTGGGCGGCTGCATGTCCAATCCCCAAGTCGTCAATAATACAAGTTCGCCTTACTACAAGATTCCACCCGGTTCGCTAATACGACTGGAACAGCCGATCACGATACCGACCGGCCGAACCCGCATCTGGATTCAGGGAGGGCGGATTGCGGGTACCGGGTTTAATTCCTTCGAGCCCAGTTGCAACGTGGAAGTCACTTATCTGAACGAGACCGGCCCGCAGATCGTCGAGCCCGGAGAATACCGGGTCACCCGGACACAATTTCTGCGCGAGGCCATTTCCTCGTCGGGACAGGTGATGTTGGCGGCGAGGGGAGAGTTACTGGCGGACGCGGTGGATAGTGGTGGTGATGAGTTCTTTTACGAGGGATACCACCTTTGGGTCGAAAACCCTCAGCAACCGGATGTGAGACGCTTTACCTGCCGTGGACTCTATGGCTTTCCCTACGAAACCCGCCCACCGAGTATCGCTGAAATCCGCGCGGCCCTGGGTTCGGTGGCAACCTTGGAGCTTCCCGCCGGAGCCGAACAGCCGTTACCGACGCGGTAGGTTAACGAACCGGGCGCGTTTCATCATTCGCCGTCGCCCGGGCCATTCGGATCAGCCGCTTTGGACTTGTGAAGACGTATCCAATATACGTTAATCTTCTCATGTCACATGTGCTGACGGGACCTGGGGAGCAGGAATGGAAACCGCCTTGTCGTCTACGGGCCAGATAGTCTGGCGCTGGATGGAAATACATGGTTTGGATGCCGGTGAGCTGTTTGCCGAGCAGGGTATCGATAAACGCCTGTTGAGAGATTCGGGTGCGCGGATTTCCACGGCCACCTTCGATGCGGTTCGGGCAGCGGCCATGGCCAGGATCGGCAATCCTTGCGCCGGGCTCAAGGCCGCGCGCTGTTGGCACCCGTCCAATATCGGCGCTCTGGGTTACGCCTGGCTGGCCAGTTCCACTTTGATCAGCGCCCTGCATCGTCTTGAACGTTATGGTCAGGTGGTCGGGCAGTCGGGAAGATGGGAGTTGGCGGAAAAGGGAAACAAGGTCCAAGCGATCCTCGAACAGACCCGTGTTGATTCGGATGCACGAAATTTAACGACGGATATCGCCATGTCCATCGTATTCGATATGTGTCGGGTCAACTATGGCGATGCGCTCAACGCGGAGCGGGTCACATTGCGCCGCCCCGAGCCGGAATGCGGCGACAGCTATCGCCGTTTTTATGGTGGAGAAATCGAGTTCTCGTCGACACAGGACAGCTTTTTTCTTGGCATGCGTGACGCTGAGAGGCCGCTGGATTCGTCCAATCGCCAGCTTGCCGCGGTACACGACCGAATCCTCGCTGAACAGCTTGCGCGGCTGGATCGCAACGATGTGGTAGCCCGTTGCAAAGCAGTCATCCTGGAGCAGCTCTCATCGGGCGATGTAACAGAGGAGGTCGTTGCCGAGGCCCTCTACATGAGTGCGCGAACCTTGCAGCGCAAGCTAGAGGGTGCCAACACGGGTTTTTCCAGGATTCTCGACGAATTGCGCCGCGAACTCGCAGAGGGGTATCTGGCCGATTCCGCCAATTCGATCTCCGAGGTGGCTTTTCTGCTCGGGTTTGCTCAGCAAAGCTCATTCACACGCGCGTCCAATCGCTGGTTCGGCGCCTCTCCATCCGAGTATCGCCAGCATCTTTGATGGCCTGGTCCTGGCTGGTCCCAGGGGCTGGATGCGACGTTTTTAAACGGTTTTGTTTGCCGGGTAGGCGTCAGTTAATCCAGCGTCTCAGCATTTCTGACTCCGCGGCCTGGTGACGAATCCTGTTGGCAAGAAGGCGGGCCTCATGCAGGCATATTCTCAGCGTGACCGTCCGGTACCGCTGGCCTGTGTGGTCCCACTCGTTTGCCTCGACGATGACGTAACCGGGCTCTGATGTGATCTCGGCAGAGTCATTGGTCGGTAGGCATTGGCAACCGGCGATAGAACGTAAACTTTCTGACACTTGGATTCATTCCGCTTCGATATGCAGATGGGGAGAGTATGTTCTTGCCGGGATGACTGGACTTCACTTTTGAGGACGGTGATTTGGCTCATTACGACAGCTTTGGCCGCAGGCAGGGGGTGTCGACCGGATCGGGATTTTTTGATAACCGCTTATCGGACAAGCGGAGTTCTGTTGTCCGTACCGGGGTGCGGACCTGCGTCATTACCCTGAGGGCTGTTTTTCGGGATGGACATTCCATTCCGGGATGGGGACAGGAAACGGGAATCGACGCTGTCAGAAACAGTGACGGGATGGATAGGGGGTAGACAGGAGTTCCGCGAAGCACCAGCCCTTCACGTGTTGCGGGCGGTATTGAAGATTGGGCGCGTGGCTGATCAGGCGGATTGCACTGCCGGTGAATTCACCCGCCGGCCGTTTCCCGTGGTCGCCGGGTCGCAGCCGGTATCTCCCCTTGCAGGGCTCGGGCTAGTGAAGGGTCGTGGAGTCTGGTTGTGGAGAAACCCTGATCACATCCAGAAAACGGGATCTGCCAAATACAGAAAAGATGCCGGTCTCGAGGTGTTCCGCCAGATCCGGTGCCCGAAGCAGGTAATCGGTCAGGTCGCTGACCAAAACCTCACATTCGTTGCCGGAAAGTTTTGTGTTGATCTGCTGGAGGTACGGCGCGTGCTCCTCGGATGGGAGGGTACGCAGAGTTTCGATGACATATTGTGTGTTTAGCATGATTTCCTGCTCACTAATTTTTCTGTTCCATCGATTAACAGTCTAAATGGGCTGGCCATCGAAAACTGTCACACAGCGTTAAATTCCCTGCCTCAAACGTTAGAGAGTGTTAACTCTCTGAATTCCCTTACAGATATTCTCCGCCTGGCTGCCAAATTCCGCTGTCATTCTAGTCTTCGTGTCTTGTAGGAAAAATCTGAAGCAGGTTACAGAATGTAAACTAAATTAATCATTTTCATTGGTTTAACGGGTGGGGAGAGAGGGCCGCTAGCCTTGAAGTTTCGACATTGAGGGTACCTATAGACCGAGACTGGCGGGCGCTCCGGCCAGTTTTAATGGCGGGGCATCGCGAAATGCATCGACCTCGGATTTCTCCTCTCCTGCCACAAAAGCCAAGATTTTGTCATCGAAAGCTAAATAACTATTCTTCGTTTACATCACAATGCCGTCCACTTGAAGAATGAATCGCCTCGGCTTCGAGGCAGGGTGCCTGGAGTGGAGCATGCAGAGAATTCAGCGACCGACCGACAGAGTTCGGATTTGCTCGGGGGGCATCGAGGATTCGGCACGGCATAACGAGCCGTCCATCCGGCGAGAGGGCCTCAGTCCGTCCTGTCGGGATTGCGCGCAGGCGCCCAGCTGTTACCCGGCGACGCTGTCGCATAAGGATGTCAGCCAGCTTTCTTCACTGATGCGGCCCAATCGAAAGTTTCAGTCTGGTGATGTCTTACTTCGCGCCGGAAGCCCTTTAACCCGGCTGCTGTTCATCAAATCCGGATCTGTAAAGTCCTGCGCCCAGTCCCGTGGCACGGCTCCTGAGGAGCGGGTTGTGGCGTTTCATTTCGCGGGCGAGGTGCTGGGTTTGGATGGGGTTGCGGAATGCCGCTATCAGTCGTCGGCAAGGGCCTTGGAAGCCGGGATCTGTTGTGAGATCTCGACCTCGGGTCTGGATCAGGTGACTCGTGAAAATCCGCAATTGCAAAATCATCTGTTGCGACTTACAAGCCAGGGGTTGGTGCGGGCCAACTCGGCGATGAGGCTGGTAACCCATGTATCCGGTACCCAACGCCTCGGTGCGTTCTTGCTCGACACGTCCGTGCGGCTTGAAAGTCTTGGTCTATCCGCCACCGAATTGCGGTTGGCCATGTCGAGGGCGGAAATCGCATCTTTCCTGGGCATGGCGCCGGAAACGATCAGCCGCCTGTTGGGCCGGCTTCAGGACGCCGGTCTCGTTGCTGTGGAGGGGAAGCAAATCCGGCTCCTCAGCCGCGCCAGGCTGCAGGCCTCCATCGAGGAGGAGGGCCGCGACAAGAAGGCGGTGGTGCGTACCCTCAACGTGCACCCGGGTTCCAAACCAGGAAAATGACGAAAGTGGCGAACGTGATCAGGGGAAGAGCCAACATTGTCGCCCCAATCGGCTGAGGGATCCTCTGCCCACCAGCGGCCGACTATTGCGAAATCCGTATCCCTCGATTGCCGGCTAGGCAATGCCAAGATCACGATACCATCGCGAAATCTTGTCCAGCGCGATGATATAGGCGGCGGAACGAAAATCGACGTTTGCCGTGCTGAGCCGCATGGCCTCTTTTATTTCCTGATAGGCGAGCCTCATCGTGTCGTCCAGTCCTGATCGCACCAACTCCAGTTCGTCCGCGCCCCTTACCACCTCTGTTCGCATCCAGTCGGGAATACTTTGGCCCGTGGTGGTTTCCAGTGCGGTGATGTAGTGCTGGGCTCGCGCCTCCTCATGGCGACGTTGCATTCTGCCGTAACGCATATGGGACAAATTGCGGGTCCACTCGAAATAGGAGACCACCACACCGCCCGCATTGATGTAGATATCCGGAAGTATCGTGATACCCCTGTTCGCCAGGATCTCCTGTGCGTCGAAGGTGATGGGTCCGTTGGCGCCTTCGACGATAAGACGGGCCTTAATCCGTGGGGCGTTTTCACGGTCAATCTGGTTTTCGGAGGCGGCCAGTATCAGGATGTCGCAATCCGTTTCGAGGGCCTTCCGCGAGTTTTTGCGGAATTTCGCGTTTGCGAACCCTTTGACGCCACCGGTATCCCGTAAATGGCGATGTACGTCCTCCACCGGCAGTCCATCTTCGTCGAACAGTACGCCATCGGCTTCGGCAATACAGACAATTTTCGCCCGGTCGCTTTCCGATAGAAACTTTGCTGCGTGGTAGCCGACATTGCCGAGGCCCTGTACGACAATTCGCTTGCTGTCGAGGCCGTCGTCAAGTCGGGCATTCTGTACGTCTTGCGGGTGACGGAAGAACTCTCGCAGCGCGTACTGGATGCCGCGGCCGGTGGCCTCCTCGCGCCCGCGAATGCCGCCATGGCCGACGGGCTTGCCGGTGACACAAGCCCGCGCATTGATGTCGCCAGGAACCTGCTGGCGATAGGCGTCGGCAATCCATGCCATTTCCTGTTCGCCGGTTCCCATGTCCGGAGCGGGCACATTGGTGGCGGGACTGAGGAAACCCTTGTTCGCCAACTCGATGGCAAAGCGTCGGACGATTTTTCGCAGGTCCTCTATATCGTAACGGGATTTGTCGATGACCAATCCGCCCTTGGAACCCCCGAAGGGGACATCGGCGATGGCGCATTTGTAGGTCATCAGTGCGGCGAGCGCCTCGATTTCATCCTGATTGACGATGGGCGCGAAACGCAGCCCGCCCTTGGCGGGATAGAAATGCTCGCTATGGGTGGCTCGCCACCCGGTGAAGACCTCCACCTTGCCGTTGGTCTTGACCGGAAAGCGGACCTGTAGCACGGAATGGCAGGCCTTGATGGCGTCCGTCATGTTTGGATCCAGGCCGATAATCCCCGCTGCCCGATCCACCATGAGGTCCACGTTGTCGCGAAAGGACCAGGTTTCAGCCACTTTCCTGGTCATTGCCGTATCTCCTTAGGTGAGAACTTGATAACGCCCTATATCGATTAAATCACAGATTACCTGAATCGACGCCGGGATAGTCCTCCATCATGTTATCGGTCCGCCTCCGCGATGTTGGATGCCCCCATCTGGTAACCCAGCAGAGGAACGAACAGATTGCTGTTTTCCACAATCTCCCAGCCGTATTCCTCCAATTTCAGCCGTGAGTAGGCGGTAACCACCCCGGCCACGTGCAGGCGACGACGGGATGGATGGTCCGCGAAACGATTGACGAATCTTTCGATTCTGGGGTTCCAGCTCAGATAATCAGCGGGCGCGGCGACCAGAAGGTCGCCGCCAACATCGGTGGCAACGAGGGTCCATGCCACCTCAATCGAACGCAGCGGTCTCAACATGTGATGCGCACGTCCCGTCATCAGCAGGGCCTGCACCATGAATCTCGCCTGCGCCTCCGACGATACATCGAGAACCAGTGACATGACGCCGGCCCGGCCATTGACGCCTTCCATTTTCTTGAGCGCCCAGGCCACGGCGGTTTGCATGGAGAGGCTGTACCAGCGGTGGCTCAGGAGTCGGTCGATACTGTTTTGATCAACGCCTATCTCTCTGAGGGTCCGCTCGATTTCCAGTTGCAGGTCACCCGGACGGGAGTCCCACACCAGCTCGGTGAGCCGGTTTGATGTGGATAAGATAAAGCCACCGGGGACAAACATGGTGGCTACCTGGACGCTGATTTGACCGGCAAACGCCGCCCATGCAACCTCGTTCAGGCGTTCGGCAAGCACCGGGTTGGTGGTATAGGGGTCCACGGCGAGGCGTTTTGCGAGCTGGCGTCGCGACTCGTCGAAACCCAGCGCATTGGCGGCGATGTTGGTGTTTTCACCGGTTTTCGTTGCCTCGTTGGCGGAGGAAATCCTGCTGCCGCCCGGAAGATCCGAGACGGCCTCCGACGTGACTGCCCCCTGGGCGTTTTCCCGCTTTTGCTGGGCGGTTTTCGCCGTCCGGGCCGACCGCTGAACGAAGCGCTGGATGCCTTTGGGAATACCCGCCAGGGTGGTTCCGGGTTCCTCGAAAAGCTGTCGAAGATTGCTGCCCGTATCGCCGGCCGAGTCGGTGATCCCGGAAACGAATTGACCGCCTTCCTCCAGTCGATCGAGCTCGGTGAGCGCATCGATTTCCCGCAACCGTACCCCGAGAATTCCCGGGCCCTGAGTGCGAAATACACCGTAATCAGATTTTATAGTGACCTGAGTCAGGAAGCCGTCGGTAGGGACCTGGGGCTGAATAAAGTAGTGCGTACCAAGCAGCCAGTCGGGTGGGAAGAGTTCCGCTGCCCGCAGGGTTGGCGGGTCCTCGAAGACGGCGTGGGCGGGTGCGAACAAGCCCGTACTCGACAGGCCCAGTATGCAGGCCGCAGCCAGCAGCCGCCCTCTGGGCGTCGGCTTGGCGTTTCCTGCAGAGGTCGCAGTGTTCAAAGACGACCTATACTTCATCCGGGATCCTTGCCTTGGGTCGGGTTCATTGAATCACGAAAACCGGATGTGGGTCTCTGTTTGAGAGGAGTTTGTGGCAAACCATCGATCTGTGGCCAAGGTATGCACGGAGACCGACAGGGAACCTGTCCCCTGGATCAGTTTGACGCGGCTAAACCCTGGTGATGGGAGGGGATTTGAGGAAGGCCTGCGCCCCGGGTTCCAAATGGTCGCGAGAA
The DNA here is from genome assembly GCA_963820915.1 of uncultured Gammaproteobacteria bacterium. Lineage (GTDB taxonomy): Bacteria > Pseudomonadota > Gammaproteobacteria > Chromatiales > Chromatiaceae > CAWGBV01. The sequence goes on from CAWGBV010000006.1 coordinate 63,527, forward strand.
TTTACCTGCGGGAAAGATCCGCCATACTGAAACGAACCCTGATGGCCGATCGATCCGGACCAACATCAGGCGAACGCAATCGATAATATAGTCTGGAACCGACCTGGGCGAGTTTACTGACCGGAGTAGCCAAAGATGCAGGAAGCCGTTCATCTTTCCCCCGAATACTGGGCGATAAGCGACAAAGCGGATATCGCCATCTATGTGGCGGATCTCAAGACGAACGAACTGCTGTTTCTAAATCAGTATGCGCGGGAACGCTGGGGTCCGGAGTTTCGTGAGCGGCGCTGCCGGGAGTATCGGAGTACTGGCGAAACGGAATCCTGTCCGTTCTGCAATATCTATAAAATGCTGGATGCTGGCGGAAAACCCAGGGGCGCCTACCGCTGGGAGTTTCACGATGTCGAAACCGATGAGTGGTTCGACTGTTCGGACGAGGTGGTCGAGTGGTCGGACGGCCGGCTGGTCCACATGGAAATCGCGGCCAACATCACCGAACGCAAACACGCGGAACAGACGCTTGAGGCGAGTGAGCAATTCAACAGGGGAATCATCGAAAGCAGTCACGATTGCATAAAGATCGTGGATCTCGACGGCACCCTCAGATATATGAACGAGGCCGGCCGGGAGTTGCTCGAAATTGACGACATCGGCTCTTATATCGGCGGTTCTTACGATGATTTCTGGCAGGGTAGCCAGAAACTGAAATGGCAGAACGCGAGGAAGGATGCTTTGGAAGGCGGCGTAGGCCGGTTTACGGGTTACACGCCAACCACCAGTGGAAGACCTGCCTGGTGGGACATAGTGGTGACGAAGGTCTCCAGTGACGGGGCTGCAGATGCTCAGTTGCTGGTGGTTTCCAGGGACATCACCCAGCGTAAGCTGACCGAAGAGGCCCTTGAGAAAAGTCAGCGGCTCCTCAAAGAGGCCCAGGCCTATGCGCAGATCGGTTACTGGACACTGGAATCCGACATGAGCACGGTGACCTGGTCCGAAGAAGCATTCCGCATCGTCGGTCTTCAGCCGACGGAATCAGTTTCACTCGAGACCTTGAAGGCGATTGTGCATGCGGATGACCTTCCGCCCGTCGTCGCGTCGCTGTCTCTGGCGTTGACCGAAGGTCGCGAACACAATGTTGAGTATCGAATTCATCGAGCCGATGGGGCGGTACGGTGGGTGTCATGTATCGGCGCACCTTCGCGGGACGACAAAGGCAATACCCTTCGCCTCACCGGATTCGTTCAGGACATCACGGAGCGAAAACGTACTGAGCGGACGCTGACCGAGGCGCTAAAGGAAAAGGAAGTCCTGTTGCGCGAGATTCACCATCGCGTCAAGAACAACCTGCAAGTAGTCGCCAGTCTCCTCTACCTCCAGGCGATGCACGCCGCCGAAGGGGCCACTGTCGAGGCGCTGAAGGAGAGTGGCCGGCGGATTCAGTTGATGGCGCAGATTCACGAAAAGCTGTATCGAAGTTCCAGCCTGGCCAATGTGCGTATCGCTTCATTCATCCGTTCACTGATCGAAGACATGATCACCTCATACGGCATCGATGCGAATCAGGTCGCCCTGAAAACCGAATTGGAGAACATCACTCTGCATATCGACCAGGCGATCCCCTGCAGTCAAATCGTCAGCGAACTGGTTTCGAATGCACTCAAACACGCCTTTCCGGGGCCGGGCGGCGGCCAGATCGGCATCCGCATGTCAACAGAAGACGACCTGATCGTCCTTTGCATCGAGGATGATGGTGTGGGAATGCCCGCGGGAATGGACTGGCAGCGCGCGAGTTCCATCGGGCTCCAGGTTGTCAATGCGCTGGCAAAGCAGTTGGGCAGTGAGGTCGAGATGGTTACCGACGGCGGCAGCAGATTCAGGATTGCCTTCCCCCGGGCATAGCGATGGGCCGTTCGATCCTCATCGCGGAAGACGAAATGATTGCCTCGTTGTTTCTGTCTCATTGTGTGGAAAGAATGGGTCATAAAGTCGTATGGGCCGCCAGTACCGGAGAAGAGGCGGTGGAAAAGGCGGCGTCACTGAATCCCGATCTGGTGATTATGGATCTGGGACTCAAGGGTGATATGGATGGCGTTGAGGCGGCGTCGATCATCAATCAACAGAATCATATTCCCATACTTTTTGTATCGGCCTATACGCTGGAAGAGATCTGCCGTCATGATGAACTGCCGCAGGTGTTTGATTACCTGCCCAAGCCACTGGATGATGAAAAGCTGGCGACAAAAATAAAGAGCATTTTGGGCGAGGAAGGCTGAACCAACCTCGAGATGGGATCTGTGATCGCAACATGCTGACGCGTTTTGTACTGCGCTGAACCCAATACCCGCAAAAAAACCGATGTGCGCCTCCGGCTTCTATCCAGTATAACCAGCGTCCTGAATGTCGACTTCAACTCTTGCCAGGTTGGTTTGAATCGTAATTCGGTGTCATTAACGGCTTATCAAGTCGTTGTTCCGAATGTTCGGTGTGCGAGAGCGGGGTCCCCAACACTACTCAAGAGAGACTGCAATGACCGTATTGATCGTCGGGTTAATCCTTTTTCTGGGTGTCCATTCCCTGTCCATCGTCAATGCCTCGTGGCGTCAGAGCATGGTGGCGCGATATGGTGCGACGGCCTGGCTGGGTCTGTTCTCCCTGGTCTCGCTTGCCGGTCTCGCCCTGATTGCATGGGGATATGGGCTTGCCCGCCTGGAACCGGTGGTGCTGTACACCCCCCCGCATTGGTTGCGGCATGTTTCCCTGCTACTGCTGGTCTTCGTGTTTCCTCTCGTTTTGGCGGCCTACCTGCCGGGACGTATCCAGAAGTTCACAAAACATCCGATGCTGGTGGCGGTCAAGCTGTGGGCAGTGGCGCACTTGTTGGCGAACGGTATGCTGGCTGACGTTTTGCTCTTTGGTGGCTTTCTGGCATGGGCGGTGGTGGACAGAATCTCGCTGAAGCGACGAGAGGTAAACCCGCCCCCGAGTGCGCCGCCATCAAAATGGAATGACCTGATCGCTGTGGTGGCGGGCCTGGCGCTGTATCTCGTGTTCATGTTCGGCGGACACCTGATGTTGATAGGGGTCGCCCCAGTCACAGTGGGTTAATACGCGGTTGCGGCCCTGGCGCGTCCGACATCTGTACATTCGGGAAGATTCGTCCATAATCGGGGCATGTTGAGGCAGCCACCGCCATTTCGGTCCGGACCCAATGAACTGTCCGGCCCATCGCGTTTTCTCGCGACGCTGCTGGCGCTTGTGTTGCTTTTGCTGCCCCTGGTTGCGCTGGCGTCTGAGTTGGCCACCGGGCCGGTCGATGTCGCCGCAGCCGATGAGGTAGTGATGCCTTGTCATGCCGCCAGTGATATGGATTCTCAGGCACCAAAAGCCGATTGTTGTGACGATTTTTGCGCCAACTGCGGTTTCTGCGTGCCTGCGGCCGTCATTCTGGTGAACGAACCGGTTGCCCGTTCTGGCGAGACCAATGGGATCCGCCGGGTTAGCTTGGTTCGTCATCCGTTCTCGGGTTTCACCGACTCCCCCTACCGACCCCCCGCCAAGACAACTGCCTGACCAAGCCACCCCGTCCCGGGGATTTGTTTGTCTCGCAGGAGTCTTGCTTCATGAATACCCATAATTGGCGGCGCCATGGCCGTCTGCTTTCGATGGCCACCTTCCTGGTGTTGGCCGGATGCGCTGACACCGACTCGGCCAAGCCAGCCTCCGAAGCGCTGAGCGAGGCGCTTGACGATTCGGCCATGGAACATGCGCTCAAGCACATGGATACGAAGTACGTCTGCCCCATGCATCCCCAGATCGTGCGTGACGAACCCGGAAACTGTCCCATCTGCGGGATGAGCCTGGTGGGTAAAACCATTGGCGAGGATACGGGCAAGCGACCCACGGTGACCATCAGTGGCGAAATCATTCAAAGCATGGGGGTGAGGACGGATACGGTGTCCCGCGACACCTTGTGGAAGTACATCCGTACGGTGGGCAGGGTGATGTACGACGAAACCCGTCTGGCTCATGTTCATCCCCGCGCGGATGGCTGGATGGAGCAGCTCAACGTGCGTTCTGAGGGCGACCCCGTGACCCGCGACCAGGTGCTCGGTTCCTTCTACTCGCCGGAAATACTGGGCGCCCAGGTGGATTTTCTCATTGCCCTTGACGAGAGCAGCACTCGCAACAGCCGCATGGCCGTGGACAAGGCCCGTAACCGCTTGCGGTTGCTCGGTGTGCCCGAGGACACCATACGAAGCATCGAGCGGACCGGCAAAACCCGCAATGTCATTCCCGTTCTGGCGCCTGCCGACGGGGTGGTCACCATGCTGGGCGTCCGTGAGGGGATGTACGTCACACCCGCCAACGAGATCGTGACGCTGGCGGATCTCGGCAAGGTCTGGGTGCTGGTGGATATCTTCGAACACCAGATCGAATGGTTGCAGCTCGGCCTCAACGCCGAAATTACCGTACCTGCCTACCCGGGGCGTACCTGGGAAGGCAAGGTGGAATACATCTATCCCGATCTTGATGAGGTCTCGCGCACCCTGAGGGTCAGGCTGGCTTTCGACAATCCACAAGGGCTGTTAAAGGCCAACATGTTCGCCGACGCGGTGGTTTACGGCGGGCCGCGCCGCGACGTGTTGGCGATTCCCCGTGAGGCGCTCATTGTGACGGGGGAGCGCCAGAGCGTGATTCGCGCCTTGGGAGAGGGCCGGTTCGAACCGGTGGATGTGGTTGTCGGCATGCAGCGCGGCGATCAAGTTGAGATTCTGGAAGGCCTCGAGCAGGGCGATGAAATCGTCGTGTCGGGGCAGTTTCTGATCGACTCGGAGTCGAGCCTGCAGGCCAGCTTTCTGCGCATGAGCAAAGCCGGGCCGGACATGCCGGGGCCGGCTGAAGTTATCGATCGCTGAGGGGCTGACCATGTTGTCAAATTTGATTCTATGGTCGGTCAGGAACCGGTTTCTGGTACTTCTTGCGACCCTGGTGATGTCGGGCTGGGGGTGGCTGTCGCTTCAGAACACGCCGCTGGATGCCATTCCGGACCTGTCGGATGTCCAGGTGATCATCCACACCAGTTTTCCCGGCCAGTCGCCGAGGGTGGTGGAGGAACAAGTGACCTATCCTGTCACCACAACGATGCTTGCGGTGCCCGGCGCCCAGGTGGTGCGCGGCTATTCCTTCTTCGGTGATTCCTACGTTTATGTGATTTTCGAGGATGGGACGGATCTGTACTGGGCGCGGGCGCGGGTCCTGGAATATCTCAACCAGGCCGCCTCCAGCCTCCCGGCAGGGGTTGAACCCCGACTTGGTCCCGATGCCACGGGTGTGGGCTGGGTCTATAGCTATGCCCTCGTTGACCGGACCGGTGGCCACGACTTGGCGCAGTTGCGTTCACTGCAGGACTGGTTCCTGAAATTCGAACTGCAGACGGTTCCGGGTGTTGCCGAGGTGGCCACTGTTGGCGGCATGGTGCGCCAGTACCAGGTGGTGGTGGACCCGGAAAAGCTGCGCGCCTACGGCATTCCCCTGGCTCGTGTTTCGCGTGCGATCCGTGATGCCAACCAGGAAGTCGGCGGTTCGGTGGTGGAACTGGCGGAGGCCGAGTATATGGTGCGCTCCCGCGGTTATCTCACCGGCATCGCGGACATGGAGTTGATTCCCGTGGACGTCACCGCGGCGGGCACCCCGGTGCTGCTTCGGGATCTGGCCACCATTCAGATTGGACCGGAGATGCGCAGGGTAGTGGCCGACCTTGACGGCGAGGGGGAGATTACCGGCGGCATCGTGGTGATGCGTTATCAGGAAAACGCGATGGCCACCATTGCCCGCGTCAAAGAAAAGCTGGAAACGCTCAAGGCGGGTCTACCGGATGGGGTTGAGGTCGTCGAGACCTATGATCGCTCCGCTCTCATCGAGCGTGCGGTGGAAAACCTCAAGGAAAAGCTGATCGAAGAGTTTGTGGTGGTTGCCCTTGTGTGCCTGCTGTTTCTGTTTCACCTGCGGTCTGCGTTCGTCGCCATAGTGACACTCCCCCTGGGCATACTGGCCTCCTTTATCGTCATGCAGCATCAGGGCATCAACGCCAACATCATGTCGCTGGGGGGTATCGCGATTGCGATCGGCGCGATGGTGGATGCCGCCATCGTGATGATCGAGAACGCTCACAAGCATCTCGAACGCTATCGGCACCATCATGGCCACCCACCTACGGGTAGCGAGCACTGGCGCGTGGTCACCGATGCGGCCCAGGAAGTGGGTCCGGCGTTGTTCTACTCACTGCTGATCATCACTCTGAGCTTTCTGCCGGTGTTTACCCTGGAGGCCCAGGAAGGCCGGTTGTTTTCGCCACTGGCCTATACCAAGACCTATGCTATGGCGGCTTCCGCCGGTCTGGCGGTGACCCTGGTGCCCGTACTCATGGGCTACTTCATTCGCGGTCGTATTCCCGACGAGCGCAGGAACCCGCTCAACGTGCTGCTGATCTGGCTCTATCGCCCCTTGCTGCAGTTCGTGTTGCGCACGCCCTGGTTCACCATGTTCGTGTCGCTGCTGATGGTGTTGAGTCTGGCGATTCCGGTTGCCGGCATCGGTGGCTTTCTGGAACCCCTGAAGTGGCCGTTCCTGGCCTTGGAAAAGGTTACCGACAAAGGCACAGCCACGATTGAGCAGATCGATACCTGGCAGGACGGACTTACAGAACACTGGCGCTCCACCTTCAAGGACACTCCCTGGCTGGCGCGGTTTGCCGACGGACTGGGTTCCGAATTCATGCCCGAACTGGACGAGGGCGATCTGATGTATATGCCCACGACCCTGCCCGGTCTCTCCATTGGCAAGGCCCAGGAGTTGCTTCAGCAGACCGATCGACTGATCGCCACGATTCCGGAAGTACGGCGAGTTTTCGGCAAAATCGGAAGGGCCGATACGGCGACGGATCCGGCGCCCCTGACCATGATCGAGACGCTGATTCAATTGAAGCCCCGCGATGAATGGCGGGAGGGACTGACCCTGTCGGCATTGGTGGAGGAACTTGACGCGACAGTGTCCTTCCCTGGCGTCACCAATGCCTGGGTAATGCCCATCAAGACCCGTATCGATATGCTGGCCACCGGCATTAAGACCCCGGTGGGGATCAAAGTCGCAGGCCCGGACCTGCGTGAAATCGAACGCATCGGGCTCGACATCGAGCGCGCGGTAATGCAGGTGCCGGGTACCACGTCAGCCTACTCGGAGCGGGTTGCCGGTGGCCGCTACATCGAGATCGTGCCGGATCGACTGGCCGCCTCCCGTTACGGTCTCAGTATCGCGGACCTGAACCAGGTGGTGGCCGCGGCGGTGGGCGGGATCAATATCACCCAGACGGTGGAAGGGCTCGAACGCTATCCGGTGAATCTGCGCTTTCCCCGTGAGCGCCGCAACGATATCGAAAAGCTGAGGCGATTGCCCCTGGTGACCCCCACTGGCGCGCAGATCCCGCTCGGGCAGGTGGCGGAAGTGAAAATTGTCGACGGACCACCGATGTTGAAGAGCGAGAACGCCCGTTTGAACGGATGGACCTTCGTCGACATCAGGGGGGTGGATCTGGGCACCTACGTAGCCCGAGCGCGCGACGCAGTGGCGGCGGCTGTGGATTTGCCGCCCGGTTATTCGATTACCTGGTCGGGCCAGTACGAGTACATGTTGCGCGCGAAGGAACGTCTGCTGCAGGTAGTGCCTTTCACGCTGATCATCATTTTCGTGCTGTTGTATCTGGCCTTTCGCAGTTCGGGTGAAGCCTTGCTGGTGATGGCGTCGCTGCCCTTCGCACTGGTGGGCGGGTTCTGGCTCATTTACCTGCTCGGCTACAACCTGTCCGTCGCGGTGGGCGTCGGCTTTATTGCCCTCGCCGGCGTGGCGGCCGAGTTCGGTGTGGTGATGCTGGTCTATCTCGACAACAGCCTGAAGGCGCGGATGGCGCGGGGGCCAGTGGATGAAAAGGCCTTGAAGGAGGCGATCATGGAAGGGGCGGTGCTGAGGGTGCGGCCGAAGGCCATGACAGTGGCGGTGATCGTGGCCGGGCTAATGCCCATATTCCTCGGCTCTGGCACGGGCTCGGAGGTGATGAGTCGCATCGCGGCACCCATGGTGGGCGGGATGATTACCGCGCCACTGTTGTCGCTTTTCGTGATCCCGGCCATCTACTTGGTCTGGAAGCGAAAGCAGATAAAGGGATCAGCGTTGCTGGACGAGGATGCTGAAACTGCCGCCAGCCCCGCAGCCAGAAAACCTTAAGCGGCGAAGCGGGTGGGGTGTCCGTGATGGATGCGGTTGACCGGTTCGACGAAAACCGGAACTCCCCCAAGGGGTGCAACGGACTCAATGCACGCGTTCGGCGTAAAGATCCTTGTGTGGTTTCGCCCGGTTGACGCGATGCCTCACATGTTCCCCGGAATTATTGAAGCGCGATAGGGCGCCAAAGAACAGCAAGGTTAGAACCGTGCCCGAAACCAACAGCAGCGTTGCATATTCCATTGAGGTCCTCCTTAACGATTCCCTCCATATCTCTGATTATCGAGAGAAATCGCATGCAGATAGTGAAATGAGGTGATTCTGGAAAAGCAGCTTACTAGGGGAATCTGCGTAGCACACTCAGAAAGACCTACTAAAATACTACGGATTTTCCGTATCAGGAGCGGCCGGATGGAGTCGGTGTCGCCTTGGTGCGTGGTGCCGGGCAGGAAACGTCGCGACGCATCCGCCTGTCGTGATCGACATTCCATTGCCGCGGGCCGCTAAAACTGCTGTCGGAGAAGACAAAGAGTTCAGCGAGAACCCCGATGAGTATCACCGCCGCTAACAGAATGATTTCAAGCGACATGACAGTTCGGTCGCGTCTTGCAGACCATGGGGCGGTTTTCTCGAATCCTGCTGCCGGAGATCATTAATGGTTGTCGCCCGGGTGCAGCAACCGCCAAGGCCATCAGGCTGTGAGTTTCCCTGGACGCTGAAGTGCCGACTCCAGGCCAATATCTCTGGAATGGGGCGATAGATTGCTCGTGTCAGGCGTTGTCGAGCATGCCTTCATGGATGATGAAATCCGCAATGTCATCGACGCCTTGACCGGCGCGCAGGTTGGTAAAGACAAAGGGCCTGTCGCCACGCATCCGCTTGGCATCGCTCTCCATCACCTCCAGCGATGCACCGACATAAGGGGCGAGGTCGATCTTGTTGATGACGAGCAGGTCCGAGCGGGTGATGCCGGGCCCGCCCTTGCGCGGGATCTTTTCCCCTTCCGCCACATCGATGACATAGATCGCCAGGTCGGCAAGTTCCGGGCTGAAGGTGGCCGAGAGGTTGTCACCGCCGCTCTCGATGAAAATCAGATCCAGATTCTCGAAGCGTTGCTGCAGGTCGGCCACCGCGGCGAGGTTCATCGAGGCGTCTTCACGGATGGCGGTATGGGGGCAGCCACCGGTTTCGACGCCGATGATCCTGGCTTCGGGCAGCGCCTCGCTGCGGATCAGAAACTGGGCATCCTCCTGGGTGTAGATATCGTTGGTTACCACGGCGATTTCGTAATCGGCGCGCAGTCGCTTGCAGAGCACGTCGAGCAGGGCGGTCTTGCCGGAACCGACGGGGCCGCCGACGCCGACGCGAAGCGGGGTGGGGGAACTGGTCTGGGTCATGGAAATAAGGCGTCCTCAATAAAAGAGAAATAAACTAAGGAAAGTTCAGCAATACCATGTAATTAATGGAAAAAATAGAGTGTGCAGATTCAGGACCGGAATAAGCGGGTGTACTGGGTTTCATGTTGGCTGCTGGCGATGGCCAGGGCGGGGCTGCTTGCCCCGATGTCTTCGTCGGTGCAGCGCAGTCCTGTATCGGCGATCATCGGTAACCCGGGTCCGAGCCGGTGGAGCAGCTGTTGTCCCTGGGTTTGTCCCAGCGGGATGATTTTCACCGCTGCCAGCACCAGGTTTTCGAGCCAGCTCCAGAGGTAACCGAGGGCGCAGTCGCGTGCTCCGATTTCCCAGCGGGCTGCCGCGTAGGCGAAGCCCGCCGCCTGACACCTGGCAAGCAGCGGCCGCCATTGATCTGCCGACGCCATGTTCAAGCCAACCAGAAGATCGGCGAAGGCGCGGCCGCGGTTTTGTTCTTCGAGTCGCAACTCGGCGGTTTCCCTGCCGGCAAGCAATTCACTGGACCAGTGGTTCATGGCGTCCATGTCCGAGGTTCCCGCCGCGGCGTGAAGGCGGGCCAGGACAGGGACGTCCAGGACAGCGAGTGACTGTTCGAGTTGGTTCTCCAGCCAGTGCTCGAGATCCGTTGCGTCGGAGATCCAACCGCATTCCACCGCCCATTCGATGCCCTGGGAGTAGGTGAAGCCGCCCACCGGCAGTGACGGACTTACCAGGTGCATGAGACGCAGCAGAGGCAAGGAGGCGTCAGTGGTCATGGGCGCCTTTTGAATGATGGTGTCCGTAGGCCCCAGGCTCCGGTTCGAAGGGTGCCTCTTCGCTGGTGACCCTCAGACCGAGGGATTCGATCATCCCGTCCAGTACGTGGTCCTGCTGGTAGCGAACGTGATTCCGCTCGATCTGCAGGGGAACATGGCGGTTACCCAGGTGGTAACAGGCACGAGCCAACATCAGCGGATCCGTACAGTCTACCGTTGAGACCTTTTCCACGGCGGCTTGCACTCTGACGATGAAACCGTCGTCAGAGGCCAATAGATCGCCATCTTGCAGGCTCGTTCCCGGGTTGAGAAAAACGCCGGCCTCCCGGCCGTCGTCCAGGATGGCCCGCAGCCGGCTTTTCACCCGCAGTTCCAGCGGCAAGGTCAGGGTCGCGACATGTGCCGCGGACGACGGAAGTTTTTGCGTCAGACGAATCATGCTCAGAACAGGAAGTAGCGCTGGGCCATGGGCAGCACCACCGCCGGCTCGCAAACAAGGAGTTCACCGTCCGCCCTGACCTCGTAGGTTTGAGAGTCCACCGAGATGTCCGGCATGTAGTCGTTGAGCACCATGCTTCGTTTGTCGATGGAGCGACAACCGCGAACCTTGCCCGTCATGCTTTTCAGGCCCAGTTTGTCTGGTATGCCTTCGTCTATGGCCTGTTGGGAAAGAAAGGTCATGGTGGTGGCGGATCTTGCGCCGCCCAGCGCGCCGAACATCGGTCGATAGTGGACCGGCTGGGGCGTGGGTATGGACGCATTGGGGTCGCCCATGGGTGCGGCGATGATCATGCCGCCCTTGATGATGAGGCTCGGCTTGGTGCCAAAAAATGCCGGCTTCCAAAGTACCAGGTCGGCCAGTTTGCCAACCTCCACAGAGCCGACTTCATGGGCGATGCCATGAGCGATCGCAGGGTTGATGGTGTACTTGGCGATGTAGCGCCGGGCGCGGAAGTTGTCGTGTTCCGCCGGATCACCATCGAGACTGCCCCGTTGCACCTTCATCTTGTGAGCGGTCTGCCAGGTGCGGGTAATGACTTCACCGACACGCCCCATGGCCTGAGAGTCCGAGGCGATCATGGAGAAGGCGCCGAGGTCGTGGAGTATGTCCTCGGCGGCGATGGTCTCGCGCCGGATGCGCGACTCGGCGAAGGCCACGTCCTCGGCAATGCTCGGGTCCAGATGGTGGCAGACCATCAGCATATCGAGATGTTCGTCCACGGTATTGACCGTGTAGGGTCTTGTGGGATTGGTGGAGGAGGGCAGCACATGTGCCGCGCCGCAGGCCTTGATGATGTCCGGCGCATGACCGCCGCCGGCGCCCTCGGTGTGATAGGTGTGGATAGTGCGGCCCTTCATCGCCGCCAGTGATTGCTCGACGAAGCCCGACTCGTTGAGTGTGTCGGTGTGAATCGCCACCTGCACATCGTAGTCTTCCGCCACGCCCAGGCAATTGTCGATGGTCGCCGGTGTGGTGCCCCAGTCTTCATGGAGCTTGAGTCCGATCGCACCCGCCTGAATCTGTTCCTCCAACGGCAACGGCAGACTGGCGTTGCCCTTGCCGAGAAATCCGAGATTCATCGGCAGGTCGTCGGCGGCCTGCAGCATGCGATGGATATTCCAGGGCCCGGGTGTACAGGTGGTGGCGTTGGTCCCTGTTGCGGGGCCCGTGCCGCCGCCCAGCATGGTGGTGACACCGGACATCAGTGCATCGTCCACCTGCTGCGGACAGATGAAATGAATATGGGAGTCGATGCCGCCCGCGGTGACGATACTGCCTTCGGCGGCGATGGCCTCGGTGCCGGGGCCTACAAAGATATCCACGCCCGGCTGGGTGTCCGGATTGCCGGCCTTGCCGATGGCTGAGATGCGTCCGTTCTTGATGCCGATGTCGGCCTTGACGACACCCCAGTGGTCGAGGATCAGCGCATTGGTGATCACCACGTCGACCACTTCGGCCGCCGGGCGCTGGCATTGTCCCATGCCGTCGCGGATTACCTTGCCGCCGCCGAATTTAACCTCGTCACCGTAGATGGTGTGATCCCGCTCCACCTGAATAAACAGTTCCGAGTCGCCGAGGCGGACGCGGTCGCCTGTGGTGGGTCCATACATTTCCGCATAGGCCTGCCGGCTGATTTTCGCCATGCTCAATCCTCGCCGCCGTTCTGTTCAAGTTTGCCCATCACAAGCCCGTTGAATCCGTACACAACGCGCGCGCCGTCGTAGGCGACCAGTTCCACCTCGCGGGCCTGGCCGGGTTCGAATCGTACCGCTGTGCCCGCTGGAATGTTGAGCCGGAAACCCCGCGCCTTGTCGCGATCGAAGCGCAACGCCGGGTTGGTTTCAAAGAAGTGATAATGGGATCCCACCTGGATGGGGCGGTCGCCGGTGTTGGCAACCTCCACCGAGAGGGTTTCACGGCCGGCATTGAGTTCGAGGTCGCCGGGGGCGGCAATAATTTCTCCGGGAATCATCGGGTCTGCTCCTCAGACGATGGGATCGTGAACGGTGACCAGTTTGGTGCCGTCGGGGAAGGTTGCTTCCACCTGCACGTCGTGGACCATTTCGGGAATGCCTTCCATGACGTCTTCGCGCGTGAGCAGTGTGCGCCCATAGTCCATCAGTTCGGCCACGGTCCGACCATCGCGCGCGCCCTCCAGAATGGCCGCGCTGATATAGGCCATCGCTTCCGGGTAATTCAGTTTCACGCCGCGCGCCTTGCGTCGCTCCGCCACAAGGGCGGCGGTAAACAGCAACAGCTTGTCTTTCTCGCGGGGTGTCAGTTCCATTCGTTTCTCCTCGATTATTCTGAACGAGTGATCGGGCTTTTTCAGGTCGCCCAGATTCGGGGTTCGCAGGCATCCCGACCGAGTACCCGGGGCCGCCATTGTTGCCACAACCGGGTGAACGCAGCACGTATCGGCTCGGTGGTGATTCCCAGGGCGCGGGCGACCAGCAGGTCATCAATCAGGGTCAGGCCGTGGATCATGGATTCATTTATCGCGGGTAGCGTCTCTCTGGCCGCTGCCAGGATTTCCCTGTCGCAACCGTTCATCAACAGGGTGCCCGATACGGGGAACCCACGTAATCCGCTGCTGCTGTCGAGATCGCCGATGCGCTGTACGCGCAGGCGATCCCGGAGCAATGGTTGACGGTCACGCATCAGGCTCAGGCGTGCGTCGATGGAACCATGGTCGAAACGCTCATCGATGACGGGGCGGCCGAGGCACTGTATCTCCCAGGCGGCGATGCGTGCCGTTCCCTGTAGATGGATGTCGGTGGCGAGTCTGGTCCTGGCGCCCGGGAAAAAGATGTTCTCCTGGGGAAACCATTCCAGCGTGGCCTGATCGGCCACCTTCAGCGTCTGTTGCTGGTTCGCATGGGCGCCGCTCGAACGGTAGTACTTGGCGGCGCCCGGCGTGGTCAAAAGACTTGCCGCCCGAACACCCAGCGATACGTCGATGTCCAGATCGTCACCGCCGGCAATCCCGCCCGGGGGGTGCAACAGGTAGATATGCGCAAGACCGCCTTCCGGATAAAACGGCCGTTGCACACTGAGCGGTCCCAGCTGACTTTTCGACACCAGGGCCGTTCTGCCGTGACGTCGCGCCAGGTTCAGGGCCAGCCTGGCCGACCAGCGCCGGGTCGATTGATGATCAGTGGTGCTGGCCAGCGGGGTCTGCGTCATACGGTCAGGTATTCGTGGACCAGGTCGTCGTTGAGTTCGTCCATCCTACCCGATGCGGCCAGCCGGCCGCGATCGAGAATCGTAAAACGATCCGCCACCTTGCGGGCGAAGGGCAGCTTTTGCTCGACGAGGAGGACGGTGAGGCCAATGTCGCGATTCAGCTTGCGGATAGTGTCGCCGATCTCCTGCACGATGTTGGGTTGTATGCCCTCGGTGGGCTCATCCAGTATCAACAGCTTCGGATCGAGCACCAGGGCCCGTCCGATGGCGAGCTGCTGTTGCTGTCCACCGGACAAATCGCCGCCGCGTCGACTGCGCATCTCCTTGAGCACCGGGAAGTATTCGTAGATCAATTCCGGTACCTGGCGGATGCGGTCACGACGTGCGGAAAGCCCGATCTGCAGATTCTCCTCCACCGACAGCAGCGGAAAGATCTGCCGGCCCTGCGGAACATAACCGATGCCCAGCCCGGCCCGTTTTTCGGCGGGGAGGGTGGCAAGGTCAACGCCTTGGAAGACCATGCTTCCGCTGCGCAGTTTCAACAACCCCATGATGCACTCCATGAGGGTGGTCTTGCCCACGCCATTGCGACCCATGATGCAGGTGCACTGGCCTTCGGGAAATTCCAGGTTGAGGTCCCAGAGCGTATGGCTTTCGCCGTAGTATTGTTCGAGGTCGTTGATGGTCAGCATGTCATTCTCCGAGATAGACCTCTTTGACGCGATCGTTCTGTTGAACCTCGTCCATGGTGCCTTCGGCCAGGACGCTGCCCTGATGCAGCACCGTCACCTTGCGGGCGATGGAACGCACAAAGTCCATATCGTGTTCGACGACCACCACCGAGTGGCGACCGGCAAGGGACATCAACAGCTCCGCCGTGCGGTCCATCTCCTGATGGGTCATGCCCGCCGCCGGTTCGTCCACCAGCAACAGGTGGGGGTCCTGCATCAGCAGCATGCCGATTTCCAGCCACTGCTTCTGACCATGGGACAGAGCGCCCGCATCGCGAACCGCGTGTTCCTGGAGGCCGATGGTCTCCATCACCTCGCCGATACGGTCACGCTGTTTGCCGCTGAGGCTGCTGAACAGGGTGGGCCAGACACGCTTGTCGCCGGCCATGGCGAGTTCCAGGTTGGAGAACACTGTCTGGTGTTCGAACACCGTCGGTTTCTGGAATTTGCGACCGATGCCGATCTGGGCGATCTCCGGTTCACTGAGCCGCAGCAGATCGATCTTCTGGCCGAACCAGGCGCTTCCCGAATCCGGTCGGGTCTTGCCGGTGATGATGTCCATCATGGTGGTCTTGCCGGCGCCGTTGGGACCGATGATGCAACGCAGTTCGCCTGCATCGATGTAGAGATTCAATTCGTTGATGGCCTTGAAGCCGTCGAAGCTGACCGAAACGTCCTCCAGGTAGAGGATGGTGCCGTGACTGACATCCAGCTCGAGGGCGTTGGGATTGACCATGAAATCGAAAACACGATCTCGTCGTACCGACTCGCGTACGGAATCAAGCGCACTCATGCCGAGGCCTCCTTGCGCCGAAACAGGCCCGCGATACCACGCGGTAGCAGCACGGTAACGACGACGAACAGGCCGCCGAGGGCGAACAGCCAGGCCTCGGGCAGGGCGCCCGTGAAGTAGGACTTGGCGAAGTTGACCAGCAGTGCGCCCACCACCGCGCCATAGAGTGTTCCCCGGCCACCCACGGCCACCCAGACCACGATCTCGATGGAATTGAGCGGCGAGAATTCACCGGGATTGATGATCCCCACCTGTGGCACGTAAAGCGCACCGGCAATACCCGCCAGAATGGCGGAGAAGGTAAAGATCCACAATTTGACGTGATCCACCCGGTAGCCGATGAAGCGGGTTCGGTCCTCGGCATCGCGCACCGCGACGGTCACCCGGCCGAGCCTTGAGGTAACGATATAGCGGCAGGCGAGATAGCCCAGTGCCAGCGCCAGGGCGGAGGCGATGAACAGCGCGGCGCGGGTGGCGTCGCTCTGCAGACTGAATCCCAGTATGTCCTTGAAGTCGGTGAGCCCGTTGTTGCCGCCGAATCCCATCTCGTTGCGAAAGAAGGCGAGCATCAAGGCATAGGTCAGCGCCTGGGTGATGATGGATAGATAAACGCCCGTCACCCGTGAGCGGAACGCCAGCCAGCCGAAGACGAAGGCGAGGATTCCCGGCACCAGGGCGACCATGATCATGGCCAGCCAGAACATGTCGAAGCCTTGCCAGAACCAGGGCAGTTCCTGCCAGTTGAGGAACACCATGAAGTCGGGCAATTCCGGATTGCCGTAGACGCCCCGATCGCCGACCTGGCGCATCAGATACATGCCCATGGCGTAGCCGCCGAGGGCGAAGAAGGCGCCGTGGCCGAGGCTGAGAATGCCCAGGTAACCCCATGCCAGATCCACCGACAATGCCAGCAGGGCATAGGTCAGGTACTTGCCCAGCAGTGTGACCGTATAGGTGGACAGGTGAAAGGGGCTCGACTCGGGAACCGCCAGGTTGAGTACCGGTACCAGCACCACGGAAATGGCCAGAATGGCGAGCAGTATCTGGCCACCGCGATCGCTGGCCATGATTCTCGAAAATATCATGGCTCAGCCCTCCGCCGCGCGGCCGCGCTGCGGGAAGAGTCCGCGCGGTCGTTTCTGAATAAACAGGATGATGAACACCAGAACCAGGATCTTGGCGAGCACGGCCCCGCTCCAGGGTTCTATCACCTTGTTGGCCACGCCCAGCGACACACCGGCGACCAGGGTGCCCCAAAGGTTTCCGACACCACCGAACACCACCACCATGAAGGAATCGATGATGTAAGCTCTGGCCCATGTTGGGCCCGACATTGGTGAGCTGTGATAAGGCGACGCCGGCAACACCTGCGATGCCCGAGCCCAACCCAAAGGTCAGGGCATCGACGCGCGCCGAGCGCACGCCCATGGCGCGGGCCATGGCGCGGTTCTGGGACACGGCTCTGACCTGGAGGCCCAGTGCGGTTCGCTTGAGTATCACCAGCAATACGCCGAACACCGCCAGGGTAAAGAGGATGATGTAGAGGCGGTTATAGGTCAGTGACAGGGCAGGGTTGATGGCCAGGGATCCGCTCATCCAGGAAGGGTTTTCCACCGCCACGTTCTGCGCCGAGATGGTGGTGCGAACCAGTTGTTGCAGGATCAGGCTGACACCGAAGGTGGCCAGCAGGGTTTCCAGGGGGCGGCCGTAAAGGAATCGGATGACGCCACGCTCTATGGCGATGCCGAAGGCACCGGAAACCAGAAACGCCGCCGGTACCGCCACCAGCAGCGAATACTCGATGGCATCGGGCATGGCCTGTTGGACCAGGTAGGTGGTGTAGGCGCCGATCATGATCAATTCGCCATGGGCCATATTGATCACGCCCATAACGCCGAAGGTGATGGCAAGCCCGATGGCGGCCAGGGCGAGCACCGATCCCAGGCTGAGACCGAAAAACAGCGTCTCGACGGTGCTGTTCATTTGCAGTTTGAAATCGATGCCGTCGAGTACCGCTTTCGTGGCGGCGAGGATCTCAGGGTTGTCCGTTTCTTGCTGCAGACGGGTGAGGGCGTTGCGTGCCTCGGATTCCAGATTGCCGTCCAGTTGTTCGATGGCGCCAGCAACGATTTTCGGATCACTGCTCTGCAGTTCGGCCACGGAGATTGCCAGGGAGAGTGCTGCTGCGACCTTGGCGTCTTTCTCCGACTGCAATTCTGACTTGAGCACGGTGGCCGTCTCCAGGTCCAGATTGCCCAAAGACTGCTCAACGGCGGCCAGCCGGATTGCGGGATCCGGGTGGCGTAAATTCAGGGTGGCGATGGCGGCGCGCAGTTGGCCGCGCATCTTGTTGTTGAGGCCGATTTTGTTGACCTCGCGTTTGCCGAGGGTGCCGAGATTTTCGCCGCTGAGCGCATCTCTTACATCGATGCCCTCATCGGTCGTCGTTTTGAAAGACGATGCGTTTGTCGCTTTTACGGTAGGCGAGATCGCCTTCCAGCAGTGCGGTCAGTATGCCCACGGCGCGGGCGTCATCGCTGTTGCTGATGGTGGTGACCGCTGCCTGCTTGACCTTGAAGGAGCGCTCGCTCAGCGAGCTGACGGCATCGTCGAAGGCTTCGTCGGCAGAGGCCGTTTGTGGTGCCAGTACCTGAATCAGGGCGAACAACAGTAACAGCGCGGTGAGCGCAAGGGTTGTTGCCGGGCTGTTTCGTTGCGTTGCGGTACGGGCGGAAATCGGGCGTTGAATAATTATATTTCGGTTCCGCATCGGTTTGTCTGCTCGTGGCATCGGGGAAAAACGACGCCGGCTGATTGCCGGCGCCGTTCGGGGTCAGGCCATCAGTAGTTCTGGCCGGAGCAGGTTTTTTCGACAGTGTTGTAGTTGCCGCAGGAGATCGGCGCCGTCCAGTCGGCGATGATGTCCTTGCTGCCGGGCAGGAAGTCGGACCAGGCGTCGCCCGGAACTTCGGCCTCGGTGGCCCAGACCACGTCGAACTGACCGTCTTCCTGGATCTCACCGATCAGCACGGGCTTGGTGATGTGGTGATTCGCCAGCATCTTGGCGGTACCGCCGGTGAGGTTCGGCACTTCCAGACCGATGATGGCGTCCACCACCTTGTCAGTCTCGGTGGTGCCGGCCTTCTCGACGGCCTTCACCCACAGATTGAAGCCGATGTAGTGGGCCTCCATCGGATCGTTGGAGACCCGGTCCTCGCTCTTGGCAAAGGTCTGCCAGGTCTCGATGAACTCGTCGTTGGCCGGATCGTCCACGCTCATGAAGTAGTTCCAGGCGGCGAGGTGGCCCACCAGCGGCTTGGTGTCGATACCTGAGAGTTCTTCCTCGCCCACCGAGAAGGCGACCACGGGGATGTCCTCGGCGGAGATGCCCTGGTTACCCAGCTCTTTATAGAAGGGCACGTTGGCGTCGCCGTTGATGGTGGAGACCACGGCGGTCTTCTTGCCGGCCGAGCCGAATTTCTTGACGTCCGAGACGATGGACTGCCAGTCGGAATGACCGAAGGGCGTGTAGTTGATCATGATGTCTTCTTCGGCCACGCCCTTGCCCTTGAGGTAGGCCTCGAGGATCTTGTTGGTGGTGCG
>CAWGBV010000007.1:0-41586 GCA_963820915.1 uncultured Gammaproteobacteria bacterium
GATCAGGAGAAGTGGACAGGATATTGTCCTGCCGGCAAGTATTTCACAGAGATTTTCAACACAATCCGCTCAACCAAGGACACTCGCGGTCAGATTTCGGCAGTCGGACAGTCATTACCCCCCAATAGTCCAATCTTCACCAATATCGAACATTTGCAGGGCTGGGCCGGATGTCTCAGAAGCCGCGGAAGCAAACATGGACCCGATTAGTCTGCCACCCAAATCGACTGTAAGACGGTCACAGAGGCGAAGAAGAAGTTGTACAGGACATGGAGGGTGATGCCGGGCCAGAATCGCTGTGTTGTGGCGATTAGCCACAGACTGCCGACACCCAGTACGAGCAACGGAACCAGTGCAAGCCCGGTTCTTCCATGGCCCATGGCGAACACAACGGCGAGCAGCACACCAACCAGCCACCACAGGGTACTGTTTGCTTTGCGTCTGCTCAGGTACAGCGGACCTCGATACACGATTTCCTCCACCACCGGGGCGAATATCAATACGGTCGCCAGTTTGTAAGGGTCCGCGGCGAGCAGATCAGGCACGGATTGCAGCCGGGCTTGCACCCAAGACTGCATCGCAAAGAATTCGCGGATATACGGGTAGGAGGAAATTGGTTCGCTACCCAGTGCTGACGGGCAAAGGTACGGACAAAGGCTTGTGCCTGCGATCAGGAAAACGAGGTAATTTTTCAGGCCGCAGGCCAGAAAGACGAGTGCCAACAGCGCCAGAATCCGCAGCCAGATGGCACCTATCCGAGTAGCGGGAAGAGTGAGAATGTCCTTGGCATTTTATTACGCAGCCTCCCTTGGACCCCATTTCCTGAGGTGATTTCGCTTACACAGCCTTCCTTGCCAAATACTTCCCCTTTATTGAAAGTAAAGTACAGAATCCCGATTCCCGCCGATAAAAACCGCTGTCAGATCACTATCTTTCTGGGTACATATGAGTGGTCCACGTCCCTGTGGAACCACCAGTCCGGGTACTCTTCTATCGGGCAGCCACCTTGTCAGGCTTGAGTGGTGTGTTCGATGTCTTGGCATCCAGGTAAGCGGAAAGCTTCATGAAACCACCTTTAAGGATGTAGACATTGTCAAAACCGACATGGCGCAAAGCTGTACCCACCGCCGTTGCTCGGGTGCCCGATTTACAAACAACCACCACCCTCTTGTCAGTTGGCAGACGATTGAGATTTTCTGATTGGAATAATTCGTTTGCTGGGATTGCCAGGCCCCCTGGCACTGCCATAGTAAAAACACCGGACTCAGCAGGAGTGCGCACGTCAAGCGTGACGACTTCCTTGCCTTGCTTCAGTTCTTCAACCAAAGCTTCTGGACTGATCAGGTGAAGGGCCTTCCCGGCCTTGGCGCCAGCAACCGGCTCAAACAATCGGGCGTAACTTTCGGCCAAGTCGTGGTCGAAGGCAAAGGCAGAAGCAGAAACAAGAAACGCAGCTGAGAACAATGCGTATTTCAGTGTCCTGGTGAACATATCGACCTCCATGCATCAGAAGTTCCTACTATTCTTATTAGCACTGGTTCGATCTGTGCGGGAGTTTCCTGGGCAGAGGAGGCGCCTCAAGTCAACAAAGCGGTAAGCGGTATGCCTCACTTGCGGTTTCTCATTGACGCTAAATCCGATGAGCTGAAAAGCAAGCGAATGCGACCGCGACAACGAAGCAATCCCATGCCAACCGAAGAACGTCCGCCATGCGAACTGATTCAGCCATCCAGCCCGAACTGAACGATGGGCGGAAAAGCCGCGGCAATGGACATTTGGCTCGAAAAGTCCTGCGATTCATTTTTCTTTCGGATGGCAGGCGCTGTTAATGGGTGAACCTGCTCCCTTTCGGGCAGCTCCGAAAAGGTTTATCAACTTGCTGTTTATGTTTTTTTAGCGAGCACGCCTGTTTCCAGTTCCAAGGGCAACCGTGCCGAATTGATCCCGTCAAAAAATACGGCAAATTCCTGGGGCCTGTTAACAGGCCCTAATACGTTCTGCAGGTCCCGCCGCCACTCGCTAATGTTTTGAACGCGCATCGACTTCCAAGTCCGCCAAGAGCCGGCGAAACTCAGGATGGTTTCGCAGAAGTTCGCCACCCGCTGCGATCAGCGCATCGACCTGCTCGTCAGTCAACGAAAAGCTGGTTGGCACCTGGTTGAAGAACTCGCGCCGTTCAGGTTCCTCGATGCCATTGAAATCCAGCAAGATGAAATACGGCTCCACCGGGCGCTCCGGTGTCGAAATCTCTTTCGCCCAGCGCTTGAGGCTCTTTTCGAGCAGAGCAATGGTATCGGTACTGTAACGACGCAACTGCACATCGCTCATGGCACTGATCGACGCCGCTATCGAGGGCTGTTTGGGGGTCTGGTCCATTGTCGACTGCGGGTCGGTAGCTGCGTTCACAGAGATCAACACGAGGCGTCGCGGCGGTGTGCGCTGCATCTTTTCTGCATACTGCTTGAAACCACCGCTGAGCTCGATAATCTCGTAGAGGGCGCGCAGGCCCAGATTGTCGGCAATGCCCCCGTCGACAAAATGGATGTACCGCCGCTGATCGTGGTCGGAATAGGATGCAAGGCCATCCGCTGTCAGCAGAAGATCCGGTTCGTCCCTCACGCGTTCTCGTACTTCCTGCAGCCAGGTCTGTGCCTCGGGACCACAGTCCGAATAATTCTCGACCACCACGGGATTGAACAGGACAGGTACGGCAGACGAGGCAGTCACCGCTCGGGCTACCGGGAACGAAGACAGGTCGGAACAGAGCAGGTCGAAATAGTCCTGAATGAAGGAAAAGCGTACACCGCGTGCAAAATCGGTGGCATTAATCACGATCATCGGCCCGTCATGTCTCAGCATGTTCTCAAAGGTCGCCCCCTTGAATACCGTTTTCTCATAGTAATCAATGGCCATCTCGGTGCGCCCGAACCCGCTAAACCAACGGGCCGGGTTCAATACCCGATGAATCAGCGCGCCCTGCACGTTTTGCCGAAGGAATGCCTGCTGGTAATCCTCGAAGATCCCCTCCCCGTGCAACCCGTAATAGGCAGCGGTAAAACTCCCACCCGAGACTGAGGAAATACTATGGATTTCGTCCAGCAATCGCCTGTCGCTCGTCGAACTCGGGATGCTGATATTGCGCAGTTCCTCAAGCACACCATAAGACAATGCCGCCGCTCGGGTGCCGCCGCCGGAAAACGCCAGCATCAGTGCATTTGGGTCACTGCGCCACTTTTCCTGAAAAGTACGAAGCGAATAACTCGGTGTATCGGCATCAACAGACCGTGAAGTATTCTCCACCTTGCCGTATGAGGCACAGCCCCCTACCAGCAACGCAAGGACACCAAGAAAAAAAAAGTCTCAACATTTTATTGTCTGCGTTTTCCTTGCTAATACATCATTCAATACGACCCCCGCCTGGGTCACCGTCCGCAGAAAATCCGCATAACGGGATCTCAAAACAGGGCCAGCACTATTCTACCCCTGTAGCCGCACCCGTGCTGCTATCAGCCTGCCGACAATTCAGCAGGTTTTTCAACCCAGTTCAACGGCTCTAAGCTCAGCCAGCTGACGGCGAATGGCGCGACCGGAAACATCAACTTGTATTGGTTTGTCTGCGAAGGCACCTCGAATCAGTTGCCCACTTGTCAGGGCTCCGGGGGTAACGGAACAGTGCCAGACTCGTCCTGACGAGGCGGCTGGACGGCCTCGCGCCAATACAGCGAGACGGATGTCTGATCGTCCGTATATGTTTCATCCAGAACCAGACCTTTAGCCTTCTGGTGCTTGAGATAGGCGTTGATCGCCGGTTTGAGGGTTTGAAACCGGTACTTCTTGGCTGCCTTGCGGCGCTCTTTCGCGAAGTCCGCGGTGAAGAAAGACTCGAGATGTCGTTTCACCCGTGAGAAATAGAGCGACACGCCATCCTTGGCCAGTTCTGCACGCAACTCGTCGATCTTGCGCAGGCCGGTCACGTCCACGATGTTGACCGGACTGGCGTCGATCACGACCCACTCTACCGGTGTGGACTGAGCCGCGATAGCAGCCCGCACCCGCGCCTTGAAGTGATCGGCGTTGTAGAAAATGATGTTTGAGTCGAACCGATAGAGCAAGAGTCCGGGGATCGTCTTTGCGCCCGGGTAGTCTGCCACGCTGTGAAATCCCTTGCGCCCGGCAACCCGGCCGAGCACCGCATCGTTGGGGCGGGATTCCACGGAGAGCAGCCAGATCAGGGACAGCGCAACCGCGAGCAGGACACCGGGCAAGACCCCCAACAGAAGGACACCAACGGTGGTGGCCA
Source organism: uncultured Gammaproteobacteria bacterium (assembly GCA_963820915.1). Lineage (GTDB taxonomy): Bacteria > Pseudomonadota > Gammaproteobacteria > Chromatiales > Chromatiaceae > CAWGBV01. The sequence goes on from CAWGBV010000007.1 coordinate 4,301, forward strand.
CCGACATCAGAAATTCTCGTTTGCTCGTGCGGTACAGCAGGCGCAGATCGGCGAGATCGAACAGGCCCACAGCAGAGACCAGGATGACGGCGGCGAGCGCAGTCGTCGGGACCCAGGCAAGCGGTTCCGTGACAAACACAACGACAAGAAGCATCGCTCCACCAGCCACCAGCCCTGTAACCTGCGTCTTGCCACCCATTGCGTTGTTGACGGCGGTGCGGGAATCCGCGCCGGTGACGGGAAATCCTTGCGCCATCCCGGATGCAAGATTGCAGGCGCCGAACCCGATCAGTTCCTGGTTGGCGCTGATCTCGTAGCCGTTGCGCCTGGCGAAGCTCTTGGCGGTGAGAACGCCGCTGGTGAAGCTGACCAGGACCAGGCCTGCGGCGGCCCCGAACAGGTCGCCGAACACCGCGGGGTCGAAGGACGGCAGGACCAGGGCAGGCAACCCGGCGGGGACCTCACCAAGGACTGTAACCCCCATCTGATCCAGCCCCAGTGCCTTTACCAGCACAATGCTCAGCGCCACGACGACGAAGGCCCCGGGCAGTCGCGGCAGGAAACGCATCACCAGTACGAGCAGAACGAGCATTCCGGCGCCGAGGAACGCGGTCGGCCAGTGGGCCTGGTCGAAACGTTCAAAGAGCTCCGCGACCCTGCCGGGAAAGTCCGCACTTATCCCGCTGTAGCCGAACAGCTTGGGAAACTGCCCGACGATGATCAGCAGGGCGATCCCGTTCAGGTAGCCGGTGAGTATGGGTTGAGAGAGGAAATTCGCCATGAAGCCGAGCCGGCCCGCGCCCGCGAGCAGATAGAGCAGCCCGGTGATGACGGTGAGCGCCAGCAAAAGGGCCGCGTAGCGTTCCGGATCCCCGCCTGCCAGCGGGGCGAGCGTTGCGGCCACCAGGATGCAGGTTGCGGCGTCGGGACCGGTCATCAACTGGCGCGAGGAGCCGAATAACGCGTAGGCGAAAAGCGGAAAGATGGCCGAGTACATGCCGATGACCGGCGGCACACCCGCCAGATCCGCATAGGCGATGCCAACCGGCAGCGCGATGGCGGCAACCGACAGGCCGGCAGCGATGTCTTTCGGCAACCAGGCCGGCCGGTACCCGGAGAGGGCGAGCAACCCGGGTGCGGTAATCATAATGAGGTGGCGCAGTTTGCGCGCAGAAAGGTGGGCGGTCATGGTCTCAGGTCAGAAAGAGGGGTGAAGTGGATCTGGAGAAGCGCCGTACAGGCATCGTCTTTGCCAATTCATGTCGAATTCACGAAAGCCGGCAGGAATCAACGGCACGTCAGTATGGCTCCACTGCATCCGCCTTCATGCTGTGGCTCGTCTCGACGCGCGTCTCGCCATCTGTGTACCGGACCGTTTCCAGCTTGTTCTCGGCCCGCAGTTCTCCCTGGACCCAGATCGGCGTGTAGAGCCCCTCGACCGGGAAACCGTCAGGATAGCGCACATGAACCATCTGGTTGGCCGGCGGCGTGGGGGTATGGATGCAGGCGCCCACCGTTGGAACCAGAAGGAATCCGATTGCCTCCTGGTCTTTCATCTCGAGCGGCAGCAGATAGCCCGGAATGCGCACCGATTGACCGAGCAGTTCATCGTTGGTCGTAATCGCGTTCTTCTCCCGGGCTTCCATAATGATCCGGCGCTGCTCGAACAGCCCGTCGACATTCAGGCCATCGGCTTCGAGTTCGGCCCGTAGCACCGCTGCATCTTCGGAGGAGACGGCATTGCCGCCGCTGCCGGGGGCCTGCTGGAGACGGAGTAATCTCCTTAACCCACGGAGCTGTTCAGGGTTAAGTTCACTGAAGGGGTTGTCGTATTCAACCGGTTTCGGTGCGAGATCGTCCCAGCCGATGACCTTCGGCTCGGATGCAACCCCCGGCGTGGCCAGTCCACAAATCACAACCGCGGACACGAGTAGAGTGAAAAGTCTCATCGCTGCATATCTCCCAGTGTTGCATGCGCAGGGTCAGGCCATCCGCCACCGTCATGCGGTAGACGCGGGCCGCCGGCACGAGGCTCGCGAGGACACCACAGATCAGCACGACCAGCAAGAGCTCGATTTCGTTAGCGGACGGGAGCCCACTCCCAAGCCGAAGACCGAAGTTATCGGCGAGGATCGGGTCGGCCAGGAAAACGACGCCCGTCAGCACGAGGTATCCCAGAACCAGGCCCGCCGTCGTCAAGTTCCAGCACGCAGCGCCCTGAAACGATGTACTCGTAGTCGACTGTGGCGCTGGTGTGCATTCCTGGATTGTCAGGCTCAAGGAAATCGGCAAGCCCGGGGAGCTTCTCTTCCAACTCTCCCATGGCCGCTTCCATGTCGAATCCGTCGGGAAAAGCAACCGAATCGGGTGCAAGCGTAAACATTCCAAACCGGAATCCGCCGAGCGGTGGAAAATAACCGGGGCTGGCTGGCTTCGACCCGTCACCAGGGAAGCGGAGCGGATGGTCTGCACCCCATAACGGACAGAACTCGGCTCCCGGCACGCGCACGAGCCTCGTCGGCTCGACTTCCGAATCGCCAGTGAATATCGCTTTTCCATTGGCATCGTGCCCGGTAACTACGCGTCTTACACCCATGACTACCCCTCGATTAAATGCATTTGTCGATATCACGGAAAAACGCTGGTCTGTTCCGCGAGATGGTAAGCCGCTGGTGTTCCAAGTATAACGCGCAACAATCACAGGAGGCAGTGAATGAACACGGGACAGACCACGGTTTCCCGTCACTCCCTGCAGAGGAATCGTGGTCTATCGCCGATAAGTTTCAGCTGCCGGTATTGTACTGGCCACCGCACTAAGAACCGTCCAGAAGCGGGAGCTTTAGGCTCCCGTTTTCGCTCCAAACGAATATTGCCCATGGAAAGGCAGGAAATGACTCCTTGCCAACACCGGCTGTTGGTAAGCCTGGGTCAGCAGCCGGTATCCATCACGGCCGGTTCAGAGGCTGTCCTGGGACGTCGGGATGTCGTTTCAGGCATGTCTCAACTCGCTGATCAGTCGCCTTCCGTCAAACCACCAGGCAACTACAGCGAACACCAACATGCCGAGGCCGCCAACGATGATCCAGTGCAGCAGCCCCTGTGTGGTGAGCCAGCTGCCGACCGCGAAAATCGCCACACCGGTCAGACCGTATCCCAGCACCCGTTTCACATCGTAAGGTACCGGATAGAATCGCCGGCCCAGCAGGTAGGAAGCCGTGACCATGACGCCGTAACAAACGACATGCGCCCAGGCCGCGCCCTCGTAGCCGAATATCGGCACCCACCAGAACAGCAACAGGATCGTGACCAGAGCACCACCTACGGCAACCCAGGCACCCATCAGCGTGCGATCCGTGAGCTTGTACCAGATCGACAGATTCACATAGATGCCCAGCAATAGATTCGCCATCAACAGCACCGGCACCACATGCAACCCCTCGCGATAGGATTCGCCGATGAAATACTTGAACAGGTCCATATACAGCGTCACCAGCAAAAAGATGAAGACGCAGAAGATCACGAACCAGTTGAGCACCAGCGCATAGACCTCACGGGCCCCGGACTGTTTCGCCAGGGCGAAGAAAAAGGGTTCACCCGCGTAGCGGAAGGCCTGAATGAACAGGATCATCAGGATCGACAGCTTGTAACTGGCACTGTAGATCCCGAGCTGCGCCATGTTGGTATCAAGGTCGTAGGGCAGCAGGTACTTGAGGGCGGCGCGGTCCAGCATCTCGTTGATGATGCCAGCGAACCCGATGACCACCATGGGTAGCGAATACCTGATCATGCGGCCGAACAACTCACCCTCGTAGCCCCGAAAGGCCCCCTTGAACTGCGGCGACAACAGCAGCAGCTTCACGCCGCTGGCCACCAGATTGGCAAGGAATATGTAGCCAACGCCGATTTCGGGGTGCCAGAGGGAACCCGGAAATGAGGTCGGATCGGTCTCAAAGGCCTTGCGGCACAAAACAATGAAGAAAAGATTCAAGGCAATGTTTATGCCGATCTCAATGACCTTGATCACGGCAAAGCGCACGGCCCGATTCTCGGCGCGCAACCTGGCGAAGGCCATGGCCCCCACCGAATCCATGGCCACGATGGCGGCAATCCACCAGATGTATTCCGGGTGATCGCCATGTTGCAGCGAGTCGGCCACCGGCTGTTGCAGCACGACCATCACCAGGAAAAACGCCGCGTTCGCGCTCAACACGAAACGCAATGCCGTGGCATAGACCACCGGTGGCGGTCGCTCCCCGCCCTCGCGAAACCGGAAATAGCCGGTCTCCAGGCCGAACACCAGCAACACGGCCAAAAACGCCATATAGGCGTAGAACTCGGCGACAATGCCGTACTCGGCCGGCGCAAAGGTATAGGTGAACAGCGGCACCAATAGATAGTTGAGGAAGCGCCCAAACACGCTGCTGACGCCGTAGACGGCCGTCTGTGATGCCAGGCGTTTGAGAGGATTCAAGATAAATATCGTCCGTTGGTCGGTTTTCTGTGCCCGAATCAGGGGCCTTTCGACGCCATTCGCCGATGGGGCTCATTTTGGCCGATACGGCTGCGCCAAGAAAGCGACGCGTGCCGCCTTTCGCGGGTGATCCTCCGCCAGGGTATTCGATCCGCCCTCGGTGCGGATCTTTCAGGTAAGCTTTTAGACCGGTTTCGCAACAGCAACGGCACTCAATCACATGGAAGGCACCACTGTTCTGATGCTCCTGGTCGTCGCACTCGCCGTACTGATCACGGTGGTGATTCTGGTGGGATTACGCCGTGGACCGGCAGCCTATTATGAATTGCGCAACACCCATCCCGCACCCGATCAGGCCAAACGGCTGGAACAACTGGAAACCGCCCTGGGCGACCGCTATCGCGTCCTGCCCCGCAGCCGGCTCATTGACTTCATCGACGTCAAATCCAGATTGTCGCGTCGAACACGAACCTGGGCCCATGAACGCATTCTCGAGGCCTGCTTCGACTTTGCGCTACTCGATCGCAACAGCCCGAAAACCATCGGCATTCTGATGGGCGATGATGCCGACAGACCGCGTCGTGAACGGCGCCAGCGCGACTTCGTCCGAAAGCTGTGCGAGTCCCTGGGCATGCCTGTGGTGACCTTGGATGCTGTCCTGGCCTCCGATCCGGAGTATCTGCGAAGCGCCGTCGAACGCTGGGGCTCGACTGCACCCAAAGCGAAAGCATCCAACTCCCGGCAGGAGCCGACGCTTGCGTGAACCAGTCGCCTGTTGCCCGGGAACGGCAGGTCAATTTTCCGACTGGGGACAGCCACACGTTTCTCAGCAGCGATGTCTGAAATAAGCCCTTTCTCAGCGGTTAAGTCAGAGTGGCGAGTTGTCGGGATCCACGGCGCGACCCCACAAACAAATATCCCACTGACACTCATACTCGACCCGAGCGACGGGCGAGTGTCCGGTCACGGCGGTATCAACAAATTTGGTGGCCAGTTCGAGCATTCGAGTCACGGACAACTGAGGTTCCATCGGATCTTTGCGACACGGCGGGCGGGACCGCCTGAGATGATGGCCATTGAAGCGGCCTATCTCAGCGCACTGAACAAGACCAGGTCCTGTCGCCTTGAGGGCACCTCATTGTTGCTGCTGGACAGCGCGGGGCGAATTCTCGTACACCTGACCGCATTGACCTCAGAGTAGCCGGTCGTATGCGACGCATCCTGCCTTTTTTTCTCCATGCCTGTCTTGGAACCCTGTCAGCGGCCATCAACGCCGACCCGGAGCCCCCTGCCCCTTCGCAGCAAGCGCCTGAAGTCTCCGCACCGGCCCATCAAGCCGGGGGCGACTGGTCGCGACACTGGCGGATCGAAACCGATTCCAGCGTATCGGCGTTGGCGCGGGCCGCCGATGCCGTGGAAGCCCACGCCGATCGACTGCAGGAGATCGAACTCGAACCCAGGACTCAAGGCGATGCGACCCGAACTTCGCGCGCCTACTTCGACGGCACGGATCTGCTCCTGGTGGTCGACGAAATTCACCAGGGCGACTATGGCGCCTCTGAACGTCGGTACTTTTTCGACGGCGAGTGGCTGTACCATCACCGCGCCGCCGGCCGCCAGCTCGCTGCGGATAATTCGGGCCTGGTCAGATTGGAAATGCGGATCTATCTCTCCGCCGATGGCACGGCCATGTACGCATTCAAGAGTCTCGGGGAACAAGCCACAACCATCACCGACAAGGAAATCGCCCACATTCTGATCGAGGCCCAGCGACTCCGGCAGCGCTTTCGATGAGCGTTAAGCGCCGGCCACCCGGGCCTTGACCGCTTCGAACGTCTCGCGCATCTGCGTTGCCGGCGGCTTATCCATCAGGGAAAACAGCACGGCAGCGATAAAGGAAAGAATCACCCCGGGAACGATCTCATAAAGATCGAACACACCACCGGAAACCTGTTTCCAGGCAACCACCGTGAGGCCACCGGCAAGGATTCCGGCAAGCGCTCCGCGCCCGGTCATGCGCGGCCAGTACAGCGACAGGATCAGCGTCGGCCCAAAGGCCGCGCCGAACCCGGCCCAGGCATAGGACACCAGATCCAGGACCTTGCTTTCGGGATCGAGCGCCAGCAAAAAGGCAACGCCGGCCACGACCAGAACCGACACCCGCCCGACGAGCACCTGCTCCCCGGGCGACGCATTTCTGCGGAAAAAACGCAGATAAAAATCGTCCGTAAATACCGAGGACGAAACCAGCAATTGAGAGTCCGCGGTACTCATGATGGCCGCCAGCACCGCCGCCAGACAGATTCCGGCCGGTATCGGATGGAAGAGCGCCTCCACCAGCAGGATGAACACCTTTTCCGAATCGGAATCGGACAGGGTCGGATCGAAATAGGGAATCCCCGCCAAGCCCACGAGAATGGCGGCGATCAGGGTGATCACCACCCAGGTCGTGGCGATTCGCCGGGCACGCGCCACCAGCCGTACTGAAGACACCGCCTTGAATCTCGCGAGGATATGGGGCTGACCGAAGTAACCCAGGCCCCAGGCAAGCAGCGAAAGGATACTGAGAAAGGCGATCGGCTCGCCCTTTGACGTCGTCCAGATATCGAGCAGTGCCGGATTGCGCGCCTTCACTTCCGCCAGGGTGACATCCAGTCCGCCAATGACATCCATGGTGACCCATGGCACCACCACCAGCGCCACCGCCATCATCAGGGCCTGCAACAGGTCCGTCCAAGAAACCGCCAGAAAGCCGCCTACGGCGGTGTAGAGAAATATCGCCGTGGCGCCGATTGCCACCGCCCAGACATAGGAAAAACCGAAGACCGCCTCGAACAACTTGCCACCGGCCACCAGTCCGGAAGCCGTGTAAAAAAGGAAGAACAGCAGGACGAACACTCCCGACACCACCTGCAGGCGTCCGGACTTGTCCTCGAAGCGACGGGCAAAATACGCCGGGAGGGTCAGCGCATCGCCGGCCTTTTCCGAATAAACGCGCAGTCTCGCTGCGACAAAGCGCCAGTTAGCCCAGGTGCCGAGTCCCAACCCCAACGCCAACCAGAAGGCCTCCAGCCCAGCGAGATAGGCGTATCCCGGCAGCCCCAGCAGCAACCAACCACTCATGTCCGATGCGCCTGCGCTGAGAGCCGCCACCCAACTGCCCAGGCGGCGGCCACCCAGGACGAAATCCGACAAACCCCTGGTGCGCCGATAGGCCACCCAACCGATCACGGCAAGAACGATGAAGTACACCAGGAAGGTGATGGCGACCGTGATTCCGTTGTCTCCCATCTGTTGTTTTCTCCTGGCGGATCGCCTGCGGCATCCGCCCTACGGTTGCCGGTGCGTTCGATCGTAGGGTGGAAGCCCCGTAGGGGCGTTCCGCCGAATACCCCGCAACGGCGGATCGCCTGCGGCATCCGCCCTACGGTTGCCGGTGCGTTCGATCGCAGGGTGGAAGCCCCGGCGGGGCGTTCCACCGAATACCCCGCAACGGCGGATCGCCTGCGGCATCCGCCCTACGGTTGCCGATGCGTTCGATCGTAGGGTGGAAGCCCCGTAGGGGCGTTCCGCCGATACCCCGCCGGCGGATCGCCTGCGGCATCCGCCCTACGGTTGCCGATGCGTTCGATCGTAGGGTGGAAGCCCCGTAGGGGCGTTCCACCGAATACCCCGCAACGGCGGATCGCCTGCGGCATCCGCCCTACGGTTGCCGGTGCGTTCGATCGCAGGGTGGAAGCCCCGGCGGGGCGTTCCACCGAATACCCCGCAACGGCGGATCGCCTGCGGCATCCGCCCTACGGTTGCCGATGCGTTCGATCGTAGGGTGGAAGCCCCGTGGGGCGTTCCGCCGATACCCCGCGGCGGATCGCCTGCGGCATCCGCCCTACGCTTCCGGTGCGTTCGATCGTAGATACTCTGTTCCGTGACAAGCGAGATTTGCGTTCAGTTGATAGATTGTACTGATCAGGTGACCGTCCCGTCAGGAGTGTAAAAACGACTGCTATCGAAGGGAGCCTGGGTCCTGAGCATGGCATGGATGGCGTGCAGGAGCTTGCGCATCACCGCACAGATGGCCTGGATCTTCTTCAGCCCGCGGCGCTCGATCAGGTGGCGGTAGTAGGCCCGGACACCGGGATCATATCGTGACGCCCCCAGCGCCGGCATATACAGGGCCATACGCAGGTAGCGGTTGCCCGCCTTCGACAGCCGCGGCTTTTTCTGCACACTGCTGCCCGATTCATGAACCCGTGGATCCAGGCCCGCCATGGCGACCCACTGCCGGGCCGTCATATCCGGTGACAGCACCAGCAGTTCGCCCATGAGCTGGATCGCGCTGGCCTCGGCAATGCCCTTGACGGTGACCAGCAGCTCCAGGGTGTGCTGTAGCGCTTCATCTGCGGCAATGAGATCCAGGGCGTGCTGGCGCAGATGCCCGATGCGGGCCTCCAGCTCGGCGATACCCTGCTCGAGGTCGGCGATCAGGAACTGCGGCGTCGAGGCGGTCTGCACAGCGGCATGGTGCTGGTTTTTGGCCTGGGTACGAGCCTTGTTCAGGGCTGCCAGGCGACGCGCGCAGGCGCGCACTGCCAGCGCCTGGTCATCGGGTCTCTGCCACGGGGCAAAGGGCATGCGGCGGCAGAACTCCGCCAGCACCGCCGCGTCGACCGCATCGGTCTTGCTGCGGGTTGCCATGGCCTCGGCGAAGCGCCTGGCCGCCCGTGGGTTAACCACCATGACCGCCAACCCCGCATCATGGAGCGCAACGGCCAGATCGAGGTGATACAGGCCGGTGGCCTCCAGACATACCCGCTGCACCCTGGCGTTACGCAGCGCCTTGATCACCTCGAGATGACCGCTGGCGGTGTTTGCGAACAGGCGGGGCTTGCCTGTGTGATCGTCCTTCCGGATCGCTACGACAAAACTCTTGTGGCTGACATCGATACCGGCGACTGGCATGGTTTGTTTCTCCCCGGGGCAACAGGTTAGCATCAGTACCCGTGGTTCCCCGACCCTGGACCCTCGCCTACCGACCTTGTGTATGCAGGCTCAAGGGCGAATGCTCAAGGCCTCGGATACTCTCCGGTATCGGCGAAGAGGGCGGGGAGCCCATCTACGTGCAAGCTCGAAGCTTCAGGGTGGAACGGCTTCCCGGGTACGCTCGATTGAATCCCTCTATCAACACTCTGGGGACTCCCTTCGAGAAACAGCATACAAGGGTGGAAGCCCATAGGGGCGTTCCACCGAATACCCCGCTACGCTTGCCGGTGCGTTCGATCGTAGGGGCGTTCCACCGATATCCTGCCGTTAATCGCCTTCGGCCGGCTTGCTGTCGGTCTCGGAATAGTCGATCTCTTGCAACAAGGTCATGATGCAGTCTTTGACGTACGATTCCAGATCGTCGTTCGTCAGTCCCTCGCCCTCCCCTTCGAGACGGCAGTCCTCTGCCACCGCTGCGGGGTCGAGGTCGGCGGCCTGCAAATTAATGGCGGCCACACCGAGAAAGAGTGAAAGCAGTCCGCGCTGAAATAAATTCATGATTAGGAAGTAGTTGGGAATCTTTAAGTACCGATAATATATCCGCAAAAACCTATCGCCTCCAGGCACTTGGCGATATTTTCTGTAATTTTTTAAATTTCTTCCAATCCCCGGGCAATGCAAGCCATTCCAGGTATTTACCGATAAATAAAAACCAAACTTAAACGATCCTAAAAATCACTCGCAAACACTCCCAACCATCATCCAGCTCAGATCATGGACGAAAAAACAAAACGCCGAACACCTGTTCTCAACCAGGACCCCGGTTCCCCAGGGAGTTCTCAGAATCACTATGGCTTGCTGACCGTCGAGGTAACTCAGGGTTATGCCGGAAGCGGATGGTCTCACTGAACGGTCGGAGCGGATTTACCCGCCGTTGCTCTTTGCCGCAAACAGCAGGCTCGACCTGTTCGCTCCTGTACTGCATCCGGTATTTTCGAAACTGGCGGTGCCAACAGAAAACCGGGACAGGTCACAGCCGCGGGCGGATATCCACCCGGATGTAGTTATGTCAGTGAATTTGCCTCTTTATAAATTGCCATATTCGCGGTTCAATTGATCGATTGGCAGGGACTTCATGAAGCATTTACTAACCCACCACTTACGCAGCTATCTTGCCGATCCAGGGAACTGGGTCAAGAATGTTCAGTGGCGATTTCCCAAGACCATAGCGGAGAAGGAGTTTGTATTTATTGTGGGCGCTCCCAGAAGTGGGACAACTCTATTGCAGCGAATACTGTGCGTTCACCCTTCTTTCTTTTCCATAGAGGGTGAAACGAAAATCTTCACAGCCCGCAATATATTCAGCCACAATCATTTTGGCCTCTCTCAAGAACAATTGGCGCACCTCTTCGAATCATCGCAAGATACAGTCGATTACTTTGAACGGGGCGCAACTGTACTAGGCGTCCAGAATGGAGGTCGAACGTTCGTCGAGAAGACTCCTTCGCATGTCCTGCGCATACAGTTTCTACTCAAACATTTTCCTAATGCAAAATTTGTGAATATTTTTCGCGATGGCCGGGACTGTTACTGTTCAGCGCTTCAACATCCAGGCATCCCCCAGAGCAGATCGGTCAGCAGTTTTGCGTCTTATTGGTCTAAAAGTGTTTCCTGTTGGCTCGCAGTTAACCGGCTGAAAAACACCTACCAGCTAAAATACGAAGATCTGACCAGCAACCCCGAATTGGAGATTTCCAAATTGATGCATCATCTTGGATCTTCGCCGCACGACTCTCAACTGGATCCGAAAGCGCTCTCCAGTGACCGCCGGGCTGAAGGGAAGGCTCATTCGAAACTCAAGCAACCGATAAATCCGGGATCATGCGGGCGATGGAAATCGGAATTGAGCCCCGATGATAATCGCGTATTCGAGCAGATTTCCGGCAGGCAACTTCAGTTACTCGGTTATTTGCTGGAAGCGCAACAAGGCCGCGGAACAGACCCATAAACACTTCAGCAATTTCGACATCGAAATTGAATTGCCGCATCAACCCGCTCCAGCCCTGCCTTCGGACCGGCGGCAACATGCTGGAAATAAGCTTTTGCAATTTCGCCGGGCGACTACCGATACTTAGGAAAGGCGGTAAAAGGAGGGTTAAGAAAAAGGGGCCGCGACCTTTCAACCAACTGCCTCACTCCGCTAGCTATCGATAGTTTTTATCAAGGCCCGTTCCGCTCCCCGGTCGATGTCCTGAAGGCGTATGCTTACGAGCAGATAGAGAGGAAAAAGAGGAAGGAACCATGAAGAAGCTACCTTGGGTTATTTTGTTGCTTTCATCCACCGTTACATTCGCCGCTCCTGCGAAAAAGGTGTTCCCTGTCCTGGATCGCGAGCCTTACGTCGACCAGGCAGTAGAGAATAGCCCGCTGACTCCGGGAGTATGCGAAACCAGCATTCAAGCTCCCGTCGGTTATGTCATTGAATCTGTTTCTTTCAGGGCAGCAACCTTGCCGTCGTCATTGTCGCCGGAACTCGGAAACTACAGCGGCTTGGAACAAGAGGTCTTTGTGCAGGTGACTACGGGAGGCGTCGCGGGTAACTTTTTTTTCCCGACCGAGAACAAATCCTATGTATGGCGACCCACGCCGTACTTTTCCCCGCCGCCGCGCTCGACAGCTTTCAGCAACGCCATGTCGACCAGGCTTTACCCGGATGCGGGTACTGACATTACCCTGTCGGTGAAAGTTAATGACTCTTTCTCGACGACTCATCCCGAGTTCGATTCTTGCACGCTATGGGTTAGCGGGTACCTGGTTGATAAAAAGGTGAAGTCAGGGCTGAGCCCGTAACCCGATGGCGAATGCCACTTTCGGGAAGGAATGGACCGCGCATTTGCCTGATGGGAGTGACCGTTTTCGCGGCTATCCAGCCTGGCAGGGAACGGCTAGCTGACAGACGGCTTCGGCAGCGGTGAAGATCTATTGGATTCTCGCCATGCGTCGCAGCTAAGGGGGTCAGCGTGCTGCGAATTCAGTTCGCCCATACATCCCTGCCCGACCGGTTAAAGAGGTTTGAACTACACGGCTGAGTCAACCGTGCTAGCCTGCGCCCATGAGTGACAGGCTGTTCTACATTCACGACCCCATGTGCAGTTGGTGCTACGGGTTTGGTCCCGCGCTCCAGGAGCTGTTGTCGGGGCTGCCGGACGAGATCGAGGTGGTAAAGCTGCTGGGTGGCTTGGCGCCCGACTCGACCGATCCCATGACGCCGGAGATGTGCCAGCATCTGCAGCAAACCTGGCACCGTATACAGCAGCGTATACCGGGCACCGAATTCAACTTCGATTTCTGGCGATCCTGCCAACCCCGGCGCAGCACCTGGCCGGCCTGCCGTGCCGTCATCGCCGCCCGCCGACAGGACATCGCTCTGGACGAGGCAATGACGCGGGCCATACAGAATGCCTATTATCAGCAGGCCCGCAACCCGTCAGATCGAGACACCCTGATCGCCCTGGCGGCAGAAATCGGCGCCGATGCCCCGGTCTTCGAATCAACCCTGGACGCCGCCGAAACCCGCGAGACACTGGCGGCCGAAATCGCCCTGGCGCGCAACATGGGTATCGATGGCTATCCAGCGCTGGTACTGGAGGTGGAAGGCGGACGCTGGCCTATCCCAGTGGAATACACCGACGCCGCCAAAATGCTGGCGACGATCAACGATATACGACGCCAGGAGTAAGCCTGCTTGACCGGTCTCAGGACGCCTGTTTCAGGGAGTAACCCCGGAGACTGCGCGCAAACTTTTGCAAGGCCTCTACGCCACTATCCTCGGCCTGGCCGATCCACTCCTGCAAGGCCTTGAGGCGAGCGTCCTGGCTCGCAGCGGTGCGCTCCCAAAGCGATTGCAACCGCTCCTGGTACTGGTGCACGACGGCCAGCTTCTGACTTTCCTCCAGGAGATGCTTTAAGCGCATACGGGCCGAGGGATCCAGGCTGACTTCGTCGCGCATCAGCAGTTTGCGTGCAGCGCGGTACTTGCGACGGCAAGAGTCCGCCGATTGGCAGAGTTCCGCCCGGGTAACCGGCTTGACCACCTTGCGGGCATACTGGGACAGCACCTGCATACGATTACCGAGCACGGCACGAACGGTATCCATATCGACTGCCGTCTTGTCGCGATCCACCCGGATACGCGGCGCCAGCTTCTTGACTTTGGCCAAGCCCAGCATCGCCATGATGCGGATATACATCCAGCCGATATCGAATTCCCACCAGCGGGCGGACAGCCGCGCAGACGATGCGAAGGCATGGTGATTGTTGTGCAGTTCCTCGCCGCCAATGACCACCCCCCAGGGGGAGATGTTGGTGGAGGCGTCCGGTGTACGCCAATTCCGGTAGCCCCAGTAATGACCGATGCCGTTGATCACGCCGGCGGCCCAGAAAGGAATCCAGATCATCTGCACGCCCCACACCAGCAGGCCCGGCAGGCCAAACAGCAGCAGATCGATGCCCAGCATCACGAAGATGCCGGCATTACGCCGCCCCGTGTAAAACCGTCGTTCCATGACATCGTCCGGTGTGCCCTGGCCATATTTGGAGATTGTTTCGGCGTTGAGGCTTTCCCGCCGATAGAGCAAGGCGCCTTTGAAAACCACCGTACTCAGCCCCTTGACCTGCGGACTATGGGGGTCTTCAGGTGTCTCGCACTTGGCGTGATGCTTGCGGTGGATCGCCACCCATTCCCGAGTCACCATGCCCGTGGTCATCCACAGCCAGAGACGAAAGAAATGACTGATTAACGGGTGCAGTTCCAGCGCGCGATGCGCCTGGCACCGGTGGAGAAAAATGGTGACGGCCGCGATGGTGATATGGGTGAATAGCAGGGTAGCGGCCACCAGCTGCCAGACGGAGAGATCGAGCAATCCGTTCATCAAAACAGGCACTCCTCTAATGGGGGCTCTTAAAGGGTAACTATAACAGTGTGAGGAGCAGATTTCCCCACGAGTCGTAGCGGCACTGCCATCCCGGGGCCAGCCAGGTGGTGGCCACTGTTTCGGTGACAATCGCCGGGCCTGCAATCGACTGGCCCGGAGTCAATTTGTCGCGACGATAAACCGGCACCGGGCCGTCGGCGGTGTCCGACCAGTCAAGGGGGCCACCTTCTTCAATCGCCGCTACCGGCTGAAGTTGAAAGGCCGCCGGCTGGCCCTGCAAGCCGACACGAATGTTCACCAGTTCCACCGGGGCGTCCAGGCTGTGGCCATAACGTACCTGGTGCCGCTGCGTGAAGGCCTGTGCCGCGGCTACCGAGTCTGTCCACGGCAGATTCAGGGTGTAGGACTGCCCCAGGTAGCGCAGATCGACACTGCGTTGCACCTCGACCCCCGCCAGATCAATGCCCTCGGCGGCGAGTGCACTCCGTCCATCTTCCGCTAACGCCCAAAAGGCCTGCTCGATCCGATCGGGATCCAGTTCCGGAAGCACCCCGGGCAGGGTTCGGGACAGTTGTCGTCCGGGCCGGCTCGCGAGCATTCCCAAGGCGGAAAGAACTCCGGCATGTACCGGCACCATGGCCTCGCTCATCTCCAGCGCCTCCGCCAATGCGCAGACATGCAGACCGCCGGCACCGCCGAAGCTGACCAGGGTGAAATCACGCGGATCTTCCCCCCGCTGGACCGAGATCACGCGCAACGCCCGCGCCATGTGCTCATTGGCCACGGCCACGATGCCTTCGGCGGCTTCCAACCGACTGCACCCCATGCGATGCGCCACCCGATCGACCGCCTCGGCAGCGGCAGACTCCTCCAGCCGCATACGGCCACCGAGAAAGGCATCGGGGCGCAACCGACCCAGCACCAGGTTGGCGTCAGTGACCGTTGCCGCCCTGCCCCCGCGACCGTAACAGGCCGGCCCGGGATCCGCGCCCGCGGATTGCGGTCCCACCTGTAACATGCCGCCCACATCCACATCGGCGATAGAGCCGCCGCCCGCCCCGATGGTATGCATATCCACCATCGGCACGGCCACCGGATAGGGACCGATTCGGCCTTCGTTGGTGAGTCGCGGGGCCCCGTCCACCAGCGCCACATCCGTCGAAGTCCCGCCCATATCGAAGGTCAGGAGGCGGCCGCGTTCGGCAAGACCGGCCACGAATCCGGCCCCCACCAACCCCCCGGCGGGACCCGAGAGCAGCATGCGAACGGCCTGCTCACCCGCATGATCGGCGGCCACGGTGTCACCGGAACTCTGAATCACTGAAACCGCCGCGCCCGCAAGCCCGTCGTTGAGTCGTCGGACGTAGCCCTGCACCAGAGGTCCCACATAGGCATTCAGCCAGGTGGCCATGCCGCGCTCGTATTCTCGTACTTCGGGAAGCACCTCGCACGACAGGCTGACGAAGACATCCTCGGGGAGGCACTCCCGAATCATTCTCTCGGCGGCACCGTCGAGATAGGAGAACAAGAGATTCACCGCCACGGCACGCGGCGAAAGTCGATCCACCGCGGCCTTCAGTTCGGTAAGGTCCTCGGCCGTCAGCGGTTCCAGAAGATCGCCGTCACTGGTGATGCGGCCACCGGTCCCCAAACAAAAATCACGAGGCACCGGAGACGGCGAAGCAGGCGGCTGCAAATCGTACAACGACTTTCGCGCCTGGCGGCCGATGGTCAACAGGTCTGTAAAGCCACGGTTCGTGATGAACACTGTCCTGACGCCCTTGCCCTCGAGGACGGCGTTGGTGGCCACCGTGGACCCATGCACCACCCGCGAACCGGCTATCCGGATTCCCAGGTCTGAAATACCCTGAAGGATCGCCTTTTCCGGCGCATCCGGGGTTGAAAGCACCTTGTGGACGCGCACCCGTCCCGAGGCCACCACCACAAAATCGGTAAAGGTTCCCCCGGTGTCGATGCCTACAAAAATGGTCTCTGATGACATGATTCCGCTCCGCGCGCCATTTTAGCCCAGGATCCTGCAAGCCTCCTGCATCCTCCAACCGATTGACGGTAAACGGCTTCACAGAGCGCCACCATCGGGTTATCGTGCGCCCGCATGACCGTTCTATTATCCACGGAGAACCTGACCCGCCGGTTTGCCGCCCGGCATGGCGCCGAGGATGTTTCCGTTTGCCTGCACGAAGGCGAAATCGTCGGGCTGGCAGGGCTCAACGGGGCCGGCAAATCCACGACCCTGGCCATGTTGGCGGGGGTGCTCCGCCCGACCAGCGGCAAGGTGCTGGTGGACGGACAGAATCTTTTCCGCCATCACCTCAGTCGTCGCCGGATCGGATTCGCGCCGGATCGTCCGCCGCTTTACCCCGAGCTTTCCGTTCGCGAATACCTGGATTTCAGCGCCTCGCTTCGCGGCCTGAAAAATTCCGCCGCCAAAGGAGCCGTCGAACGGGTGATGGAGCGTACGCGACTCACTGATGTGGGTCGCCGCCTGATCCGAACCCTGTCGCGCGGATTTCAACAGCGCGTCGGGTTGGCCCAGGCATTGGTCCACGAACCGGCAATCCTGCTGCTCGACGAACCCACCGAGGGGCTGGACCAGGAGCAGACCGCACACTTCCGGCAATTGATTGCGGAAGCGCGGGAATCGCGTACGGTGTTGCTGTCTACCCACCAGATGGACGTCATTGCAGGGCTTTGCAACCGACTGCTGATCCTTCATGAAGGTCGGCTGGTCGCCGACATCCCCCTCGGCAACGAATCCACCGGCGAACTCCAGTCGATTTTCACCACCGCCATCGGCAAGGAGGCAGAGTGATCCGGACCATTCTCGCCATGGAAATCCGGCGGTTTTTGGTAACGCCGGGCTTTTGGGTGCTGACTGCGCTCATGCAGGCGGGACTTGCCTGGCTGTTTTTCGTCCACCTCGATGGTTTCATCGATTTGCAGCCGCGCATTGCCGATACGCCGGGGGCACCCGGTGTTACTGAACTGGTGGCCGCCCCAACACTCATGGATGCCGCCGTTCTGCTCATGCTCGCTGCGCCCTTATTGGCGATGAGAAGCCTCAGCGAAGAGCGCAAAACGCGCAGTCTTTTATTATTGCAGGCCGCACCGGTGAGCGATTGGCAGATCGTCTGGGGCAAGTTTCTGGGGCTATCGGGCCTGTTGCTGCTGCCAGTGATCACCGCGGTCGTGATGATTCTCAGCCTCTACGCCGGAACCAACCTCGACGGAGGCCGTCTGGCGACCGCGACCGCCGGCCTGGTGGCCACCGTTTGCCTCATCTCATCGGCCGGTGTCTGGATATCCGCCACCACCCGGCATCCCGCCATCGCAGCGGGATTGCTCTATGGCCTGTTCCTGATGCTGTGGCTGGCCCAGAGCACCGCCCAGCCGGCTTCCGCCGACACAAACCTGGTTCACTGGATAGCCTTGCCAACCCACTTGGAACCGATGATGGCCGGGCGACTGCGAGCCTCGGACCTGCTCTACTTCGTCACCATGTGCTCTGGTTTTCTGCTGCTCGCGCGGATCACCCTGGGACGATTGAGAGGAGACGGCGCCTGATGGGCCAGTTTCTCAAAATCCTGGGCACAGTCGCGGGAATGCTGGCCCTGTTGTGGGCGGCAACACAGGTTGACCAGGAGTGGGATCTTTCCGCCAGCGGTCAACACACCCTGTCACCCACTTCGGTTCAGGTATTGTCTCTTATCGACCGACCGCTCCGCCTGACGGCCTACGTGGCCGATGACCCCGAATTGCGTCGCGCCGTCGCCGATTTTGTCGATCGCTATCAACGTGAACTGCCCACGCTGGAAATGAGCTTTGTGGACCCGCTGAAAGAGGCGGAAAAAACCCGCAGTCTCGGCGTCCCCGCATCCGGCGCCCTGCTCGTCGAATTCAACGGCGGCTCGGAACTGTTGCGCCAGCTTAATGAAACGCAACTGACGGGCAGCCTGCAACGATTGCTCCTGCGCGGCCAGCGCTGGGTGGTATCCATCAGCGGCCACGGCGAGCGCCGCTTCGACGGCGATGCGAATCACGATTTCCGGGATTTCGCCAAGACCCTTAAACGGGAGGGGTTCCGGCTTCACAACGTGGACCTGACGGCCTCGGAGATTCCCGATAATACCGGGGTGCTGGTTATCAGCGATCCGCGAGCGGCCTTCCGGTCCGAAGAAAAACTCATGGTCGCCGATTTTCTGGCCCGGGGCGGCAACCTGCTGTGGTTCAACGACACGGGCAGCGAGGGCGTCACGGACTGGCTGTGGGACCAGATTCCGGTGAGCCCGCTGGCGGGTATAGTCGTCGACGCCGAGGGCGCCAGACTGGGACTGGAAGACCCGCGAATTGTCGCCGTGGGCACCTATGCCGATCACCCGTTGACCCAACATCTTGACGTCCTCACCCTCTTTCCAGAGGTGGTCGCGCTGGCGCCACGGGCTGCAGCCAACGACTGGACGGCCACCGAACTGCTTTCCAGCAGCAGCGCGAGCTGGAACGAGACCGGCGAGGTGCAGGGGAACATCCATCGTGACGGGGATGCCGGAGAGTCTCCAGGCCCGCTGGCGCTGGCGGTGGCCCTGGAACGCGATGACCAGCGCGTGGTGGTGGTGGGCGATGGTGATTTTCTGTCAAATGCCTATCTGGGCAACGGCGGCAATCTCGATCTCGGTCTTGCCATGGTCCGTTGGTTGACGGACAACGACAGGCTCATCGATATCCCCGCCCCCACCGCACCCGATGCGCGCATCGAGCTTTCGCGCACCACCGTCGCGATGATCGCCGGGATTTTTCTCGTCGGTATTCCGGCAACATTGGTGCTCGCCGGAATATGGATCAATCTTCGCCGGAAACGACGCTGATGCCGGAATTACCGGAGGTAGAAACCACCCGGCGCGGCATCGCTCCCCACCTGGCCGGTCAACGCCTTAAAGGCGCAAGGGTTCGCCAACCCCGACTCCGTTACCCGGTCAGCGAAGGACTGGATGAATCGGTCTCCGGGAAAAATGTCATCGCCATCAACCGGCGTGGCAAATACCTGCTGCTGGAGACTGATTCCGGCACCTTATTGATCCATCTCGGCATGTCCGGCAGCCTGAGGGTACTGCCCGCCGATACGCCGCCTGGCCCTCACGACCATGTGGACATTCTGTTTGCGGACTCCTGCCTTCGGCTCCGTGACCCAAGACGATTCGGCGCGGTGCTGTGGATCATTGATCCACTCGCCACCCACCCATTGCTCAATCGGCTCGGGCCTGAACCCCTCGAATCTGAATTTTCCGCCAGGTACCTTCACGAAAAAGCCCGATCCCGCCAGATCGCGGTCAAATCCCTGATCATGGACAGTCATGTGGTCGTCGGTGTCGGCAACATCTACGCCAGCGAATCCCTGTTCATGGCGCGCATCCTGCCCACCCGCAGCGCCGGCAGGGTGTCACTGGTTCGATATGAGAGGCTCGTGCTGGCGATCAAATCGGTGCTGAACAACGCGGTGCATCAAGGTGGCACCACTCTGCGCGACTTCGTCCGCGAAGATGGAAAACCGGGTTACTTCAGCAATGAGTTACTGGTCTACGGACGCGACGGAAAACCCTGCCCTGCCTGCGGGACACCGCTGATGAAAAAGGTCGTTGCACAACGGTCGACCTACTACTGCAGCCGTTGCCAGCGCTGAACGGCGGAGGCGACATGCGTCCCCGTTCGTCCAGGCTGGCTACGGACCAGGAAAATCAAACCCTTCGGCGGAATGCGGCGACGCCAAAGAGGGCAAGCATCGCGGCCATCAGCGTCAAAGACCAGTGTGAAGACGACGGCACCGAAAACTCGTACAGTTCGCAGAATTCCACGCCGGTGATTGCGCCGCTGCCATCGATTTCGGCGACCAGTTTACGTACCCCGCTATTATCACCGGTGAACGACTCGCCTATGCCAAGCGCCGGTGGGTTGGGGAGCGAGAAAGGGTAATACCCATTGTCAGAGGTGGTGTTATCGGTCCAGGTCAGCGATCCGATAACTGCGTCACCAGCATCGTAAAGCTCCACGCCACCATCGAGGTCATCGAGAAAGTTGATTTGCCTGACCATCACGTCCCGGTCGAATTCGAAGGTAATGAAGCCACCATCGCCGTCGTCGGGATCGGTCTCCCCCTCCTCTTGAATGATCAACGCATTGTTAAGCCCGCCCGACGGAAGCCGTCCGTCGTTTACGCCCACTGGACAGTTAAATTCCCCGGCGTTGCCTCCCCCGTCGTTAGTGTTTCCGATACCGGGCGCACCATCTACGCAGCCCGGATTTCCGCCAGGGTTGATCAAACCGTTGGGGGAGCCAAGATCGATATCTCCGCCGGTGGGGGCATTGGTATTGAAGGCCAGCAAGGGCCCCTCTCCGGGAACGTTGGGCACATAGCTGATCATCACGCCCCAGGCCTCGTACTGGTCGGTGATCTCGGTCGCCGGAGAGATGGCAGCGCCGCTGGCATCGGTATCGAAATCAATCGTACGGCATTGCTGGGCAAAAACAGGGGCATGCGCGAAAAGCAGCACACCCAACGCAAGTCGGGTATATCTCATTTTAAAACTCCAAACCAAGTCAGTAATAATTATTGTGGTTAAGAGTTTAAACGCGCTGAGCAGGGAGAGTACCGCCGCAAAAGGTGAACAATTGTCGCTGTCAGTTGAGCGTCTCTGGCAAGAGACGGCCGACAATCTGCGATTTCGATGCCGCCTCGCAGCCTGGAAAAAATTGCTGTAAAAACAGAAAAGGCCGGAGCGGAGCTTCGGCCTTTTCGGGATGACTGCCCATGGCGGCCAACGTCATTGATCAGAGGTGATGATCTCGTATTTCGCCTGGAGTTCTTCCTTAGTTTCCTGATGATCGGGGTCTGTAATGATGCAGTCCACGGGACAAACTTCCACGCATTGCGATGTCTCGTAATGGCCTACGCATTCCGTGCACAAGCTGGGCTCGATTTCATAGATCTCGTCGCCCTGGGTGATGGCCCCGTTGGGACACTCGGGCTCACACACATCGCAATTGATGCATTCATCCGTAATGGTAAGTGCCATACTTTCTACTCCTGATCGACCGGGCTCACGGTCATCTCTCGGTTAACAAAATTTGGAGGCAAGGGCGGACTGCACCGCCGGGTGCACGAACTCTGACACATCACCGCCAAGCCTCGCAATTTCCCGCACCAAAGACGAGGAAATATAGGAATATTGCTCGGCCGGTGTCAGAAATACGGTCTCTATGTCGGGTGCCAGGCGCCGGTTCATACCCGCCAGCTGGAACTCGTACTCAAAATCAGAAACCGCGCGCAATCCGCGCAAAATAATGCCTGCGCCGATCTGCTGCACGAAGTCCACCAGCAAATTATCGAACAGAACGACCTCAACACCCGGGGATCCCCTGAGCACCAGCTTGGCCAGGGCGACTCGTTCCTCGGCACCGCAGATTGGCGCCTTCCCCCCGCTATCGGCAACCGCCACCACGACGCGATCAAACAACTTGGAGGCCCTGTGCACCAAGTCGGTATGACCATTCGTAATGGGATCAAAGGTCCCTGGATAAACAGCGACTTTCATGAATAGGGGGTTCCCGCTGGCCGGCCGGCCGCAGCCGAAAGTGGCAATTCTACTCCAACAACGCCTCCATCCGCGTTGCTAATTCAAAATCCAGCGCCGTGATTCCACCGGCGTCGTGGGTACTCAGGTCTACAATGACGGTGCTATAAACGTTGCACCACTCCGGGTGGTGGTTCATACGCTCAGCCACCATTGCCGCCCGGGTCATGAATCCGAATGCGCCAATAAAACCGTCGAATTCGAATTGCTTGTGCAATTTTGCCTCCTGCAACCGCCAAGGTACCGCAGTAACGGCATTCAACGCCTCCAGGGCCGTATTCAGTGCCTCAGTGTTTAAAACCGTTCGATCCATTTTCACCTCCTTGACGATCCGGGACAGTTACTCCACAGGCCGTTCGCCGCAGCTGGAACCCCACATCACCATGGCATGGCTGGCATTCCAGAAAGGAGCCTCCTCCACGGATGTAACACTCAATTCCAGCGCGAGAGACGGCTGCGCACCGACGATGGAGGGACTTTGCCCCTGAGACATCGCCATCAGCACCGCAGATGGCGACGGCAGTGCCCCGTCCGGCAATGCGGGATCACGCGGCATATCGGGAATCAGGGGGTTGGCGTCGATACGCCAGCCTTCCCCATCGAAAAATTTCGACCAGCCGGCCGCGGCAACACGATGGGAAAACGCCGCCACATCGGCGTCGCCGGATTGTCGCGCCCAGTCAGCCAGGCCACTGGCCACATAGGCATAGTCCTCCAGCCCCGCCTCGCCCAGTATGCGCACGCCGCTACGGGCACGATAAAGCCTTTCGCCGTCCCACAGGGTGCCCAGAAAACCAGCCAGTTCCTCTGCGGCCCGACGATACCTTTCCTGATCGTTCACCCTGACCATGTCGCTAAACGCCGACAACAACAGACCGTTCCAGGCCGCCAATTGCTTGTCGTCCCGTGGCGGTAATCTGTCATCGCGCTGTTTCAGCAATTGTTGACGAAGGACCGGCACCATCTTTTGAATCTCGGAGTCATCGAGTCCGGTGATTTCCGCCACCTCGGGCAGGGTTCGCAAACGCTGAGGCAACCAGCCCGACTCGGTCGAGACACCCGACTCCAAAGACCACCAGGCCGATGCCAGAGGGATTTCATCCGGCTTCAGCGCCTTTGCCAGGGATGCTTCGTCCCAGAGATACGAGCCTCCCTCCTCACCGGCCGAGTCCACCGCCGACAGGCTGGCAATGTAACCTCCATCGGTTCCGCCCATTCTGGCAATCACGAAATCCAGGGTCTCTGCAGCGACGTCCGCATAGCCCGGCTCGCCGAACACCTCGGCAGCCAGCAAGTACACCCGGGCCAACAGCGCCTGGTTGTAGAGCATTTTTTCGTAATGGGGAGTCCGCCAATCCGGATCCACGGTATAACGAAAGAAACCGCCGGCCAGATGATCCCTCAAGCCACGACGCGCCATCTCATCCAGCGTCACCCTCAAAAAGGGTTCCAACGCTGCATTCGCCTCGTCGCTGCGCGACAATGCCAACAGGGCGAGCAACTGGGGTTCCATGGGGAATCGCGACTGATTGCCGAATCCGCCCGCCAATTCATCGCCCAGACTCAAGGCACTGCGAATCAGTGCGTCCGCTACCCGTTCAGGCGGTGGCGGCGCGCTGCGCTTCGGCTGCTGGCGTTCGGCGACCAACTGCGCGGAGGCCTCGCGCGCCAGACTGCTCAATGAATCGGACCGCTCCTGCCATCGTTCAGCAATGCGGCTGAGCACGCTCATAAAGTCGTCACGGGGCAGATAGGTCAACCCCAGCAGCGGGTAACCCTCGGGCGTGAGAAAGACATTCAGCGGCCAACCCGCCTGCCCCCGGGTTCTTTCCACAAAACGAATCATGTGTTCGTCCAGCGCGGGATGAAGCTCACGGTCAACCTTCACAGGTATGAAACGGGCGTTGAGCAACGCCGCGACCTCTGCATCCTGAAAGCTTTGCTGTTGCATCACATGGCACCAATGACAGGCAAAGTAGCCGCTGGAAACGAACAGCGGTAGGCCCTGCTTGCGCGACTCCTCCAGCGCCTTCGCTCCCCAATCGCGCCACTGCACCGGGTCATCACCATGCAAAGCAAGATAGGGCGACGGATGCCCTTTCAGCGCATTGGCGGCAACCGCCGTCAGCGGCAACAGCAGGGCGATCAGCAACCAGCGTGCGGTGTATCTCAAGATGTTCTCCGAATCGCCACCGGATGGGGTATTCAGGCGGTTGCCACGGCGGCGCTCGCACTGTCCAGAGCGGCCGCCTGGGCTTTCATCAGTTCCACGATGGCATAAATTCCGAAATGACGGTTGGGGCTCAGATGTTCCGCCAATTGCAGGCGTTCGAACAGGTCATCCACATCCAGTTGTGCGATAGCCGGACCATCCCGCCCGGACATCAGGTCAATCAGCAACGCCAGTACGCCCTTGATAACAGCGGTGTCGCAGTCGCCGTCGTAGACAATATGCGACTCATCCCTCGTGTCGGGCCGTGCGCGCACCCACACCCTGCTGATGCAGCCCTTGACCTGGTTTTCTTCCGTTTTGAACGCCTCGTCCATCACCGGCAATGCCTCACCAAGTTCGATCAGGTATTGATAGCGGGCATCCCATTCTCCCAAAAACTCAAAATCGGCAACAATGTCGTCTACGTCTGGCATGGTTCATCACACGCTAAAAGATTCGCCGCATCCGCACATATTCTTGACCCTGGGATTACGGAATTCAAAGCCTTCATTGAGCAGGTTGTTCTTGACGAAATCGATTTCGGTGCCATCGATCTGTTCAAGGCTTCCGTTGTCCACGACCACCTTGACGCCATGACTTTCGAAAACGGCGTCCCCATCCTGAAGATCGTCGGCGTAGTCGACAACGTATGCAAACCCGGTACAACCGCTTTTTTTGGTTGCGACGCGCAGACCCACTCCGGTTCCGCGTTGTTTCAACATGGCGGCCACGTGGCGCGCCGCGCTTTGAGTCAGTTCCACTGCCATTGCCTTCTGCTCCGTTACTGCTGTGGGGACTTCTGCTCAGAACATCCCCAGTTCAAGTTTCGCCTCATCGGTCATGCGTTCCATTGTCCACGGAGGATCCCAAACCAGTTCTACCTCCACACCGGTCACGCCCTCCACCGTCATCACCGCCTGCTCGACCATGCCGGGCATGGTGCCGGCCACCGGACAGGCCGGCGCCGTCAGTGTCATGGAGACGGCCACCTGACCATCTGAGCCAACCTCCAGTTCGTATATCAACCCGAGGTCCACGATGTTCACCGGGATTTCGGGATCCTGGACCGTCTTGATCGCGTCCAGAACCTGCTGCCTTTCCGGCAGCGTCCCAGCCGAGTCTGGCGCCGCCTTCGGTGTCTGCTGTGGTGGCATGCTGACGCTCATTGATTCACCTCAAGACTTCGATGCCGGTTCATCGGCATCCATCAGACGCTTCTCCAACGCCGCCGAGGTACGCTGATGCAGAGCGGTCGAGGACATGTTAGCCAACGTCCCCTGCGCGAAGCCCATGCAGAGCATTTGTCGGGCGACGCCCTTGTCGATACCCCGCGATTGAAGATAAAACATCATGCGATCGTCCAGTTGTCCGACGGTAGTGCCATGACTGCAGCGCACATTGTCCGCGTAGATTTCCAGCAGGGGCTTGGTATCGACCTCCGCTTTGCGCGACAGCATCAGATTGTCGTTGGACAGGCTGGCATCGGTTTCCTGGGCGTCACGGGCCACCTCGATACGGCCGTCGAAAACAGCCCTGCCGCGGCCATCGAGGATACCCTTGAAGGTCTCCCGGCTCGTGCACTTCGGCACCTTGTGGCGGACATCGACGCGCATATCACTAAGTTGGCCGTCGCCTGCCAGATAGAGTCCATCGAGTTCAGCCGATGCCTCCTCGCCCGAGAAGGTGAGCGTCAACGCTGTACGTGACCAGGCGGCTCCGAGAGAGACGCTGACCATGTGATAGGCGCTGCGGGCATCCTGGCGCACATGTAACGCCGAAAGGTGGTGGGCGCCTTTGCCCTCCTCCTGAAGACGTTCATGATGAACCCGGGCATCCCGACCGATCGACAATTCACTCAGTACATTGGTGAAGTGAGGTCCGTTCCCGACCGAAATATAATGCTCCGAAAGGGTGACCCGGGCATCGTCCTCAACAACCACCAGGTGGCGCGGATGCACCATTTGTGGCTGATTGCCAACGGCGACGTGGACGATCTCGATCGGCGTGTCGATAACAGCGCCCTTGGGTACCTTCAAGTAGCTTCCGTCGGCCATCAGCGACAGGTTCATTGCCGCGAACGCATCGTTCCCGGTGTCGGCGATCCTTCCCAGATGCTCTTTCAGGGACTCGTCTCCAGAGGCCAAGGCCGTGGCCAGAGACCCTATCTGCAATCCTGCATCCGCCGCCCCCGTGGAAAGCTGCGCATCCACTCTGCCATTGACCAGCACCAGCCGTATGCCTTGATGCGGCGCGGTGATCGGCTCGATACGTTTCAGCTCATCGGACCAATCCCGACTCTCAGAAAGCGGAACAAATTCGTGCCGCTGCAGAAAATCGAGCGAGGTGTAACGCCAGGCCTCCTGTTTCTTGGACGGCAGCCCCGAGCGTTGAAACGACTTCGCCGCATCCGAACGCAGATCGTTCAGCCAGGACGGGAACCCAGGCTCACCCGTCCCGCCCAGTAAAGCGGCATAGCGCGTGGTGGTATCTGCAGCGGTGGCGGTCATGCTGCGGCCTCCTCGAGCCAGCCGTAGCCCTTATCTTCCAGTTCGAGGGCCAGATTTTTGTCGCCGGAGCGCACGATGACACCACCGGCAAGCACATGCACATAGTCCGGCTCGATAAGGTCCAGCAGCCGCTGATAGTGGGTCACGAGCACGAAGGATCTGTCCGGCGATCGCAGTGTGTTTACCCCTTCGGCAACGATACGCAGGGCATCGATGTCGAGTCCCGAATCCGTTTCGTCGAGGATGGCAAGACTGGGTTCGAGCAATGCCATCTGCAAGATCTCGTTGCGCTTCTTCTCGCCGCCCGAGAACCCGTCGTTGACAGAACGCTTCAGCAACTCGGGTTTGAGACCCACCAGCGCCGCTTTCTCGCGAACCAGCTTCAAGAAGGCCACCGAGTCCAGCGCCGCTTCGCCACGCGCCTTGCGTATGGCATTCAACGACTCCTTGAGGAAGGTCATGTTGTTCACGCCAGGCAGCTCGACGGGGTACTGAAATGCCAGGAACAAGCCCTTGTGGGCCCTTTCCTCCGGTTCCAGATCAAGCAGATCTTCACCCAGGAAATGGGCGGTTCCACCACTGACCTCGTATCCGGGTCGTCCCGCGAGGACGTGAGAGAGGGTACTTTTTCCCGATCCGTTCGGCCCCATGATGGCGTGCACCTCGCCTGGTTTCACGTCCAGGTTCAGGCCCTTGAGAATGGACTTCCCATCGATGCCCGCGCTCAGATTTTTTACCGACAACATGCTTTGTGCCCCTGTATTCATTCGCTAGAGTTAGGTTTCCCGCGGTCGACGTCAGCCTCGCACGTCGCCGGAACAGATAGTGGTTGGATCATCAGCCAACGGCCCCTTCAAGACTGACCGCAAGCAGCTTCTGCGCTTCAACGGCAAATTCCATGGGCAGCTCCTTGAAGACCTCCTTGCAGAATCCATTCACGATCATGGACACCGCATCCTCTTCGCTTAGACCACGGCTTCGGCAGTAGAAAAGCTGGTCGTCACCGATCTTCGACGTGGTGGCCTCGTGCTCCACTTTCGCGGTGGGATTCTTGACCTCGATATAGGGATAGGTATGGGCGCCGCAGCGATCACCGATCAGCAAAGAATCGCACTGGGTGTGATTGCGCGCATTCTCGGCGCGCTGCGCCATGCGGACCAGACCACGGTAAGCCTGGTTGCCCTCACCGGCGGAAATACCCTTGGACACGATGGTGCTGGTGGTATTGCGGCCGATATGAATCATCTTGGTCCCGGTATCGGCTTGTTGTTTGCCACGTGTCACCGCCACCGAATAAAACTCACCCACGGAATCATCTCCCCTGAGGATGCAGCTGGGGTACTTCCAGGTGATGGCCGAGCCGGTCTCGACCTGCGTCCAGGAGATTTTCGAGCGATCGCCCCGGCAGTCGCCGCGCTTGGTCACAAAATTGTAGATACCGCCACGCCCGTTCTCGTCTCCGGGGTACCAGTTCTGTACCGTGGAATACTTGATCTGGGCGTCTTCCATGGCCACCAGTTCCACCACCGCGGCATGGAGTTGATTCTCGTCCCGCATCGGCGCAGTGCACCCTTCCAGGTAGCTGACGTGACTGCGCTCCTCGGCAACGATGAGCGTGCGCTCGAACTGCCCGGTGTTGGCCGCGTTGATGCGGAAGTAAGTCGACAGCTCCATCGGGCACCTGACGTCCTTCGGTATGTGGACAAAGGTACCGTCGGTGAACACCGCGGCATTGAGTGCGGCAAAATAGTTATCGGTGTACGGGACCACGGAGCCCAGGTGCTCGCGTACCAGGTCGGGGTGATCCTGTACCGCCTCCGATATGGAGCAGAAAATCACCCCGGCTTCCGCCAGGTTTTCGCGGAAGGTGGTGGCCACTGAGACACTGTCAAAAACCGCGTCCACGGCCACGCCCGCGAGCGCCTTCTGCTCATCAATGGGAATGCCCAGCTTTTCGTAGGTGCGCAGCAGTTCGGGATCGACCTCGTCGAGACTCTTCGGGCCGTCGTGCTTTTTAGGTGCGGCAAAGTAGGAAATCGCCTGGTAGTCGATGGGCGGATGGTCTACATTGGACCAGGCCGGTTCACGCAAGGTCAGCCAGTGCTCATAAGCCTTCAGGCGGGACTCCAGCAACCAGGCAGGTTCGTTCTTTTTCGCCGAAATCAGCCGGATGACGTCCTCATTCAAGCCGGGTGGGACGGTTTCAGTCTCTATGTCGGTGACGAAGCCATACTCGTAACCACGATCTGCTAATTCGCCAATCTGGGTTTCCGCTGCGTTCATGGGGCCCTTCCGCCTTTTCCTACTAAATTACTCAAGAATAAGTGTATAGGCTTCCGCGAGCGGATCAATACCTGGAATGGAGGGGTTAATCGGGACGCTCCACCCACCCCCTTTGCTTCGCCGACAAAATCCGCATGACAAGGCGCTTTGCATAAATGCGCCAATCATGCCCGATTTCAGGGTTTCCACCCGTTTCCCCCCCGGAACTGAGTATCCACAGGTGCCGGCCTGCATCGCCGGTGGCTCACCGTCGTTGTACCTGCCCGCGACGCCGTCTTACGTCGGATCGTACTGAACCACAAGGTCGCGCCCCCCACCACGGCATCGATCAGAGCGCTCTTTTCGACGGAAGGCCAACCAGCCGCCCGTGCGGTTCATCGGTGTTGTAATAGCAAGATATCCCTTGCTATTCGGCGCAGAGGGCGTAGCGTGAACGTAGCCGACTGATTTAGTCGGTTACTGGACGTCCACATCCCCTCGGATTGGAGGATGTGGAATAGCCTACGGAGGGCCCGTCATGAATCATCAATCCCCGCCCGGGTATGAGACGGAGACGTCGGCAAGCGACATCGGCGAACGCCATATTGAACTGGCCAATCAGCACTGGAACCAAAGCAAGTCGCTGGCGCTCGCAAGCAGCCGAAGGTATCGAATTCAATGACGATCACTGGACGGTGATTGTCTTCATGCGCAAGTACTACCTGGAGCATGGCCTGCCGATCAATGCACGCACCACTGCCCGGGCCATGAACAGCGCGTTCTTTCACCAGGGCGGAAGCCGGTACCTGCATCAACTGTTCAGTGAAGGACCCGTCACGCAAGGCAGCCGGCTAGCCAACCTGCGCACCCCGGCGTATGCCACCGACAACTCGTTTGGCACTGCCTATTGAATGAGGCGAATCCCGGCATGGCGACGCGGCGTGAGTCACGTCCCGCATAGGCCCGCCCTATCCCACGAACGCTTTTTTTATACGTTGGCCAGGAGTTATACAACATGTCCAAGCACGAAAAATCTAACCGCGAATCGAAGAAAAAACCCTTGTTGACACCGAAGGAAAGGAAAGCCGTCAAGCAGGCGAAAAAGCACGCCGGGGATCACGCCCCGTTGATCGTAAAGCATTCCTGACCACCTCGGATAACGGTCAGGTTTTGACGGGACGGTCGTTTGAACACGACTCTGGCAATCATCGTCAGCTCAGCGTCCGTCAACGCGAGCGATAAAAAGATTGGCACCGAGGCGCAGACTGATCAGCTACCTACCGCCACGGCCTCAAAACCGTATCCTGCGGGTGCTACGCGGCCCACCAGGCGACCTTGGCGCGAAACCTGGTTCAACCCAGGATACCGAGTCGTGTCGATCAAAAAACGCCAGACGAGCTATTGCGAAGCTGTGCAACACAGAGATGAGGCTTCGTTGACAGCGAGACACTGGTGCATGGGCTGTTAGAGCCGGTCAGTTGCTGTCCCACATGACATTGCACTCGGCTTTCGCCGATGCCTTTAGCAATTCAATCAGTGGAAAGGCGCGGTGCCTTAGACTGACGGCCGGTCCGTCGTCATTCGCTTGAGCGGATCCTTGCGGTTCAGGCAACAGATCTTCGGTCTCGATCGCCGCCTGCAACCTCTCGAGCGCGGCTGGCACGTCGGCGGCCAGTAGTGCGCTGGGCACTGTGCCGCTGTGTCCCATCATCTTCAGCAGTTGGATCGCGATGTTGCCAAACATGGTGATGTCCGCATAGGCCGGGCTGGAAAATGTGACGAGCATGAATGTCCTCTCTAAGGCATGTGAAATCGCAATGGGGTTGAGCAGATTACAATCCAGCTTGCCAGGCAGGATATGCCAATCATCTCCGCCTTTCTGTCCGACAGCGTACAGCACCTTCAATCACGAGCGAAGCTGTTGAGTGTCATCGCGTCTCTGGGTTCTGCCTTCCGCAGCACAGGACAGGAATGAGCGTCTGCAAATTCCGAAACGAGTTCCTGAACCAGCACTGGTTCCGGCCCCGGGCAAGCTCGACGTGAAATCGGCCGCTGGCGGAAACACTACAACCAGATCAGGCCGCACAGTTCATTGGGCTATCTGCCGCCGATGGTTTTTTGCCAGGCGAGCGGCATAAAGTGCGCAGAATCTCCTCCAACCCGCGGGCCGGGGAAAGATCAAACCGGCCAGCAGGAGACTTTGCGACAAAGGCCGTCACCGAGGATGTTTAAGATTTCCTGACACCCTAATCGGGGGGATAACCCCACTGCTGTCCCACTTAGCCAAAGAAGATAGCCCGGAATCGTGAGGTTTTTCGATACAATAAGTTCACCACAAACCATTGATTGAAAACACGAAACCGGGCTATGGCTTATCATCCTACCGAACTTCCCCCAAGCTCCTCCAATCTGTTCCGCGACTTGAATTCGAGAAACTCGCTCAAGCCCACGATGGGAGCCGTCGCAGTAACGCTTTGTCGCGCTGGAGCCAGTTCATTGCCATGGCTGTAGGCCACCTTGGGCAGCGCCACAGTCTGCGCGATATCGAAGCCGCGCTCGCTGGTGATCCCAAGCGGCACTACCATTTGGGTAGCGCTTCGGTGAGTCGATCTGCGCTGGCGCGTGCCAACGAGAATCTGACAGCGGATTTCTATCAGGAACTTTTTGGGACGTTGTATGCGCGTTTGCAAAACACGCAGACCGTGCCGGGCAAACGCTTCCGCTTCAAGGGCAAACTGTTCTCATTAGATGGCTCTCTCATTGACCTGTCGATGAAAGACTTTCCCTGGGCCGATGTGGCGCCGAAGAAGGCCGGCCTTCTAAATTGCATCTGGGTCTGGACCATGACGGTTTGATACCGGCCTTTGCCGAAGTCAGTGACGGCCTGACCCCGGAAATGGAAGTGGCCGATACCTTTGCTTTTCCCAAGGGCAGTGTGTTGGTCTTCGACCGGGGCTACAGTCGCTATACGTGGCACAAGCAACTGACTGACAAAGGGTTGTTCTGGGTCACACGGGCTCGCAAGGGCATGTTGCACAAGGTTATCAGCACACGAGCAGTCGCAGAAAATGGCAACATCATCAGTGATCAAATTGTGCGATTGAGCAACAAGCGGGCGCGCCAGGCAGGCGCGTATGACATCCGCCGTGTCGAGTACCGGGATCCTGAAACGGGCAGGAACTATGTGTTCATCACGAATCAGAAAAACTGGTCTGCTCAGACCGTCGCCGACATCTACAAATCCCGCTGGGAGGTGGAGCTGTTCTTCAAATGGATCAAGCAGAACTTGAAGATCAAAAGCTTTCTCGGGCAGACAATCAATGCCGTGGCATCGCAGATCTTTGTCGCCTTGTGCGTGTACCTGCTAATGGCTTTCCAGAAGTTTGTTTCGCGAACGGTTTACGGATTGCAGGCCGTGTTCCGCCTGGTGCAACTCAACGCCTTCGTGAGGAAACCGATTGCCGACCTGCTATGTCCTCGCAAGCAGGCCCCACCCGATCCCAAATGGCCTTCACACTGAGGGCCGCGTAAGTGGGACAGCAGTGGGATAACCCCAACCGCCGCGATCGGCCAAAAGCCGGCGTGGTATCTTAGTTGAAGTTACCACTGACGTGTCATCAATATGGAAAAAATAGTTTGGAAACAAGAATACAGTGTTGGCGTCGAGCGCCTGGATCGACAACACCAGAAAATTATATCGGTTATCAACAAGCTGATTGCGAAACCGCGTGTATTTTTAGCATCAAGGACTGTTGCTGATGCGCTCACGGAGTTGAACAGCTACGTCTCCGAGCATTTTCTCCTGGAAGAACAATTACTCGGGGAAAATGCTTACCCTGACCTGATCGAACATTCCAAAAAGCATACCGAATACGGCGAACGAATTGCCGGTTTCAGCTTGAAATCGGCGCAGAAAGATAAGAATGTACCGGAAGAATTGTTAAGGTATCTCGGAGAATGGTGGACAGGACACATTCTCCATGAGGATATGCAATACAAAAGTTTTTTTGAAGAAAAAGGGGTTCGCTGAGCATTTCAGCATCTCTGCACAGAGGCAGCGAGGCCGTTGGGCTCCGCGTTCTCATGCTCTACTCCAACCCAGGCTGTAGACAGCCCGCGCAGCCAACACCGATGAACAGGCCTGGGTTGCAAGCCGCTGCCTTACCCGCTTAGGGCCGATAACAGCGTGCACCCTGTTGCCGTTTCCGGGGCGAGCCTGCTCCCGAAAGCAGCCATTCACGAATTTCACTGACCGGCAGAAAAGCCGCGGAAGTAGACGTTTAAGTTCGACATTTGGAACTATATGCCCCTGAGTGTATGGATAACGCCTCGTAGTGCCGAGCGCAGAGAGGGTCGTCCCATTTCTTTGTCACGCATCAAGCATTTTTCGCGTATTTAGCTCTATGTTGACGGGGAGGAGTAAACAGAAGCTCATTCGCATCATAGAAGGTGAGTGGCTGATACTCACCGGTTACAGCAAGCACGTTATTTGTATACTCAATATCCAATCCTTTGAGTCCCCCTTCTTAGCGTTATATCGCCCCCTACGAAAGGTCTCCTCGTTGAGCATGCGAATTGACTTGTACGGTTTCTTCATCGACTTCCAGGCATCGCGCGAGTTGTATATATGCATATATGGACTTGCCAAATCCCTCAAAAAGCATTCTTCCGTCTGCAGAAAACTTGAGAGAGCGTGCGGGCATACGATACCCTTCAATACCGCGCATGGTTTTGTATTCTTCCCAAAACCGCGGCCGCGTTCGTATAAGAATACCGAGCCCGTTGCATGGTTGCTTACGGCTGCCAATGTACGGTTCGGCTAAAACAGATTCCGTCGGGAATATCCAATCCTATTTGTATAAGTGGACCTTCATTCCGAACTTCGATGCTCCAGCCCAACATAACCGTGTGCGCAGACACTACGTGTGCGTAGTCGTTGCACACCAATATGCGATGAGTTTCTTGCCCAAATCGAGGATACCCACTGAGCCGGAAGAGCTTACCCGAAATTGGAGTTTCCCTTGATAGTTGCAGCGGATTCGATCTCTAGTTCACCATGGATATGCGTTTCGGGCGGAAGCGGGAGGATTTCAACAAAGCCCGTTCTATTTGCAACAATCAGGTACTCCGTACGAGAAATGCAATGCCATGAGGTTCCGACATACAAGCAGAACTAATCGTGGCGGCTTGTCCAATCTCAATGGTCTTTATTCCATTTCTTGAAACAATTTTGACTGCGAACAGGAATATCCGGTTTTTGCCAAAACCTGCAATGGCAATCCAGCGAGAGTCAGGAGAGAATTTCAGGCTTCGCCTTGGCCCATGTGTGTAATTAGATCCCGAGCATCTTTTGATGCCATATAGCGAATGTGCGCGCTATCCAGCGAATCTTGTTGAGGTGTCGTCACGTCCTATTGCCGTTAATGCTGCGTAGATTAATCTTGAATTTTGTTTGCACCAGTCGATAAACCACCATCAGCATGAGGAAAGCATATAGATGCCATGGGCTGGCGTTAGTCGATGAATTTTCGTTGTCGGAAATGGCTGCCTTCTGGCTTTATGTTAACGCAGTAAAATGTGGGCGAGAACGCCCACTTTCATGGGTTTGCCGTTCAGGGTGTGCGCTTGGAGGGTCCGCTGTTTACCCATTTCAGCCATTCCCAGCCAGGCGCTCTACGGCAAGAATGCCGCGGAGACGGACTCCCCTCATACGCCAGTCCGGGCAAAAAAAAAACGGATGCACCAATATCCAGAATGAAGAGGCCCGGCAATACTGCCGGGCGTTTCTTCTAAGCCAGGGAACTACGGGGCGGCAGGGTACTCGACACCTACAGTCGCTTCTCCGCGGCATCCGCCCTTTGTCTCCAGGTTTTGAACTAACAAATGAATGCCGTCGCCCTCATCAGTTTTAATCGGTCGAGGATACGCTTGCGTATCCTGAGCCGATTTAAAACTGATGAGAGCAACGGCATTCATTTGTTAGTTCAAAACCTGGAGACAAACGGCAGTGCGCGGAGAGAACTGTAGAGTGTCGAGTACCCTGCCGCCCCCGTAAGTAACTGGCTTAGAAAAATCGACCGGCAGTATTACCAGGCCTCTTCATTCTGGATACTGGTGCATCCGTTTTTTCCCCCGACTGGCGTATGAGGGGAGTCCGTCTCTGAGGCATTCTTGCCGTAGAGCGCCTGGCTGGGAATGGCTGAAATGGGTGAACAGCGGACCCTCCAAGCGCACACCCTGAACGGCAAACCCGTGAAAGTGGGCGTTCTCCTCCACATTTTACTGCGTTAACATAAAGCCAGAAGGCCGTTATTTCCGACAACGAATCTCATTGAGTAACGCTTGCCCAAGGCACCGATATATTTTCCTCATGCTCACGGTAGATTATCCTGACTGGTACGAACAAATTGAGTTTTAATCTACGCAGCAAAAACGGAAGTAGGACATGACGCTACCTATACAAGATTCTCTGGATAGCGCGTACATTCCCTATATCGCATCAAAGGATGCTCGGGATCTCATTGCACATATGGGTCGAACCGAGGACCTGAAATTCTCTCCTGACTCTCGCTGGATGGCCATCGCGGGTTTTGGAAAAAACCGGATCTACCTGTTTGCGGTCAAGATTATTTCCCGGAAAGGAATAAAAACCATTGAGATTGGCCAACTGCCACGATTCGTTCTGCTTGCCTGTCAGAACCTCATGGCATTGCATTTCTCGGTACGGAGTACCTGATTGTTGCGAATCGAAGCGGCTTCGTCGAAATCCTACCGCTTCCACCCGAAACACAGATCCATAGTGAACTAGAGATCAAATCCGCCGCAACTATCAGGGGGGATGCGCAATTTCAGGTCAATTCTCCTGGCTCGTGGGTATCCTTGACTTAGGCAAGAAAACTCACCGCATATTGGTGTGCAACAACTACCGCACACGTAGTGTCTGCGCACACGGTTACGTTGGGATCGGGCATCGAAGTTCGGAATGAAGGTCCACTAATACA
The DNA here is from genome assembly GCA_963820915.1 of uncultured Gammaproteobacteria bacterium. Classification (GTDB taxonomy): domain Bacteria; phylum Pseudomonadota; class Gammaproteobacteria; order Chromatiales; family Chromatiaceae; genus CAWGBV01. Next base: position 40,311 of record CAWGBV010000007.1, read on the forward strand.
AATAGGATTGGATATTCCCGACGGAATCTGTTTTAGCCCCAACCGTACATTGGCAGCCGTAAGCAACCATTCAACGGGCTCGGTATTTTTATACGAACTTGGCCGCGTTTTTGGGAAAAATCCAAAACCATGCGCGGTATTAAAGGGAATCGTATGCCCGCATGCTCTTAAGTTTTCTTCAGATGGAAAAATGCTTTTTGTGAGCGATTCGGCAAGTCCATATATGCATATATACAACTCACGAGATGCTTGGAAATCGATGAAGAAACCGTACAAGTCAATTCGCATGCTCGACGAGGAGACCTTTCGAAGGGGACGATATAACGCTCAAGAAGGGGGGCTCAAAGGATTGGATATTGAGTATACAAATAACGTTCTTGCTGTAACCAGTGAGTATCAGCCACTCGCTTTCTATCATACGGATGGGCTTCTGTGTACTGCTTCCATTAACATAGAGGCTGAAATACGTGAAAAATGCTTGATGCGTGACAAAGAAATGGGACGAGCCTCACTGCGCTCGGCAGTACGAGGCGTTATCCATCACTCAGGGGCATATAATTCGAAGTGTGAACCTAAACGTCTACTTCCGCGTTTTTGCCGGTGAGTGAAATTCGTGAATGGCTGCTTTCGGGAGCGGGCTCCGCCGGAAACGGCAATAGGGTGCACGCTGTTATCGGCCCTAAGCAGGTAGGCAGCGGCTTGCAACCCCGGCCTGTTCATCGGTGTTGGCTGCGCAGCTGTTACAGCCTGGGTTAGAATAGAACATGAGAACGCGGAGTTCAAAGGCGTCGCTGCTTCTGTACAGGGGGGCTGAAATGCTCAGTGAATGCCTTTTTCTTCAAAAAAGCTTTTGTATTTCATATCTTCATAGAGAATATGCCCAATCCACCATTCACTCAGGTAACTTAACAACTCTCCCGGCACATTCTTATCCTTCTCAACCGTTTTCAAGCAGAAATCAGCAATTCGTTCACCGTATTCGGTATGCTTTTTGGAGTGTTCGATAATGCTGGGGTAATCGTTTTCCTCAAGCAATTTTTCTTCCAGTAGAAAATGCTCAGAGACGTAGCTGTTCAACTCCGTGAGTATGTCAGCAATAGTCCCGGATGTTCTAAATACGCGCGGCTTCGCAATCAAATCATTGATAACCGATATAATTCTTTGGTGTTGTCGATCCAGGCGTTCGACTCCAACGCTGTATTCTCGTTTCCAAACAATTTTTTCCATTTTGATGACGACTCAGTGAGTAACTTCAACTAAGATACCACGCCGGCTT
>CAWGBV010000008.1:0-223898 GCA_963820915.1 uncultured Gammaproteobacteria bacterium
GCAACCCGGCAGGATCGCCCGTTCGGTGTCGGTGAACCGCGTGAGCGGCGCGGTGCGGGTGGTACCGTGAACGCGGTTGCCGGCCTGACCCATCACCCACTGCATCAACTGCGCGTTGGCATCGGCCAGGTCGCGGAACTCGCGCAGCGGCATGAAGTTGTTCTTGGCATATTTCACGCCCGATTCGACCCGGCCTTTTTTCTGCGGATCGGCGACCGGGCACGGGGCAATCAGGAACCCGTAGCCCTCGGCGTAATCGGCATAGCTGCGTTGGACCTGGGGGTCGAAGTAGCACGCCTTGGTGATGGCGCACTTGGGGTTATCGATCAGAATCCGAGCCGGTATGCCGGCGAAGTGGTCGAAGGCACGCCGGTGACAGCCCAGCCAGGTCTCGACGGATTGATCCCGCACCAGCTCGGCGTACTGATGCCGACTCCAGGCGAGCGTCATGATGAAGAACCACGTCTTGAACAGCTCACCGGTGTGCACGTCGGTGATCTTGGGTCCCTGACCGAAATCGACCTGTGCCGTATCGCCGGGTGCAAACTCGAGCACCGTGGTGACCCGCGGGGTGGTGTCAGCCAACCCCTGTAGAAAACGCCGCACCGCCGAGTAACTGCCGGTGAAACCGTGGCGACGCTGCAGTGCCTCGTGGATGGTCGTGCCCTGCACACCGTCTTCGTACCACGCGGTAATCTGATCGCGGTGTGGCTCCAGGCTGGAGCGTTGGTGGGCACGCTGCTTTTTGGGGGCAGCAAAGACACGCGCCAGTGTCTCGTCCGGTGGCAGTGGCTGATCGCGGTCTAACCAGCCGCGCTTCGTGGCTTCAGCTCTGACGGTTGCGCTAACGCGCCGACCCATCAGTCCCGATTTGGCGATCTGCCGATCAGAATCCCCCAGGCGCATGCGCACCAGGGCTTGTCGATAGTGATACATCTCGAACCTCCGTTTGGCCATCCCGTTTTCTCTCCACACCAAAAAATGCGGTCACGATACGGGAGGCGATCAGGTCAGTTCGAAGGTAAAACCGGGGCCGGGTGGCTCCATTAGGCCGATCATCAGGTGGCTCCAATAAAGCGATCCTGACGTGGCTCCATTAGACCGATCCCAGGGTGGCTCCAATAAACCGATCCCGGAATGGCTCCATTGAGGTGATCATTGACACCCGGGTATCTTTTCCCGGGTATCGGGATACCCCTGGTTGGAAGATTTCGGCCCCTGGTTAGGGTTTCCCGTCACCCGGCAGGCGCTCCTGGCGGATGACGGTGGGCGTCGTCGAGGGCGCATTCATCCCGTGCGTGGCCGTGGCTTCGGTTTCTGCGCCTGTTGATCTGGAACAGGTAATTCCCAGTCAATCGCTGTCAGCGTTAACCTGGTAGCTAGACTTTCTGATAATAAGGTAATGATGCCGCACGAATTGAAGGAGAAGTAGCCATGCCGGTTTTCATCAGTCTCGTCAATTTTACCGATCAGGGCATTCGCTTTGTTAAAAATACGATTCATCGCGCCGAGTCTTTCCGGGAATCCGCCGCGAAGCTGGGCGTAGAGGTTAAGGAGATTTACTGGACCCTGGGTTCTTATGACCTGGTGATTATCGTGGAGGCCCCTGACGATGAGTCGGTTGCAACGATGTTTCTGAGCGTCGGAAGCCTGGGCAATATCCGATTCCACACTTTACGGGGCTTTACCGCCGAGGACATGACGAAAATGCTGGAAAAAATTCCCTGACGGTTTTTTGTCCAGCGAAGGCGTCAGCCAACGTCGTAACGGGACAGCTTCATGGAAAACTGTCCGCGACCGTGGGTCATGCTGCGCAGGTCGGTGATATAGCCCAGCAGCTTGTCCAGGGCGCAGTCGCAGGTGATGGAGGCCTGTTCTTTGCCGGCATCGGTTTTGCGAATGACGGCCTGCCGTGATTGAAGGTCCCCCAGCACCATGCCGAGATGCTCGGCCGGAACCACCACCTCGGTGTCCATGATAGGACGCAGTACCAGGCCACCCCCGGCCAACAAGGCCTTGCGGGTGGCGTCGCCGACAGCGGCGCGCAACGCCTGGGGCAGGGATGCCTGACCGTAGGTTTCGATCTCGGTAACCCTGATGTCGACGTCCGTCACGCGATCGCCGTCCACCGGGCCTGCATAGGTGGCATCTCTGGCACCTGCCGCAACCGCCTGAGATTGCTCGTCGTTGAGGCTGACGCCGTCCGGAAGCACGACGGGTTCCGTCAGGATCTCCACCCCGGTTCCCCGCGGTCGCGGCATAACCGATACAGATGCCCGCGCCTTGAGTGCCACGGGTTTGTGTTCCTGTTCAATCACCCGGTCGTAGAGGGATGTGGCGGCGGCGGGTTGGGCGATGCTTTCGCGTAGAACGATATCGGGTTTGCCGGTGCGGACCCCGACGTGGAACTCACGCTCCAGGCGCTCAAAGATGATTTGCAGATGCAGTTCGCCCATGCCGCGCAGGATGCGTTGCCCGGTTTCCTCGTCTTCGATCAAGCGCAGGGTGGGGTCCTCCTGCTGAAGCTTGTCGAGGGCCTCCAGCAGCTTGTCCTCATCGGCCGTCGATCGGGGTTCGATAGCAAGCCCCAGTACGGGCTCGCGGGTGTCGATGCGTTCCAGCAACAAGGGGGCATTCAGCGCACACAGCGTATCGCCCGTGGTGGCATACCGCAGGCCGGCGAGCAGGACGACATCGCCGGCGACGGCCTTGTCGATACGGGTTTTCCGGTCGGCGTCGACCCCGAAAAGGCGAGCGACCCGTTCCTGATTCACTTCGCCGTCGACCGTGGGAATGACCACACTATCGCCGGGTCTTAGAATGCCACGGAACAGGCGCGCGAATACGTGCCGGCGTCCGTCCCATAACTGAACCTTGAACGCCAGGGCGGCAAGTGCACCGTTGGCGTCCATGAGGACGGTTTCCGGTTCGCCGTCCAATCGCCGCGCGATACTGGCCGGACGTTCGTTGGGCGAGGGGAGCAGCCGGACGATGGCGTCGAGCAGGGGTTGAACACCCTGATTGTGCAGGGCGCTGCCACCGAAACAGGGCTGAATCTTGCCCGATAGCGTAAGGATCCTCAGCGCGTCCCAGATGGCGTCGGGCTCCGGATCCTCTCCGGCAAGGACCTGTTCGGCAAGGGCGTCGTTTGCCTCTGCCGCCGCGAGGAGCAGGCTCTCACGATAGGTTGCCAGCGCCTCCCAGGTTTCATCGTCGCAGGGCGATACCCGGATGTTCTCTCCCTTCTCACCGTCAAAGCTGAGCAGGGTCCTGTCAATGAGATGGACCACCGCTGCGCGATCCGGCAAGGGGACGGTCACAGCAACGGCATCGCCGTGCAGGCGTCTGCCTATGCTGGCCATGGCCTGGGCGAAGTCGGCGCCCACCCGGTCGATCTTGTTGACGAAAAACAGCGTGGGGACCTGAAAACGGGCGCGTTGATTCCAAACCGTCTCGGTCTGGGGTTCGACACCCCTGACGCCATCGATCACGATGACGCAGCCATCCAGAACCCGCATGGAGCGCTCCACCTCGATGGTGAAGTCCACGTGGCCCGGGGTATCGATGATCTGCAGAAGGTGGTTGTTCCAGGTGGCCTGAGTGACGGCTGCCGTTATGGTGATGCCGTGAGTGCGCTCCTCGTCCATGTAGTCCATGTGCGCGGCACCGTCGTGGACCTCGCCGATCTTGTGGGAGGCGCCCGCGTAGTACAGTACCCGCTCGGTCAGGGTGGTCTTGCCGGCATCCACGTGAGCGACAATTCCGATGTTCCGTATGTGGGAAAGATCTCCCGGCTTGGTCATGTTCCTGGCTGCGTCCATAAATGCTTGCGCATACCATAGACGCCTATTGAAAGGGGTTCCAGCGAATACCTTGATGGGGATCAGCGATGTTGTGACTAAGCGCTGTTCCGAGATAAAGAACCGCACTGGCGCGGGCGCAAACGGGCGTTAAAAACCCCAGGGTCTGGCCGACAGGTCGAGGGACGTTTGCTCTGGCTGGCCGAAAAAATTTCGACTATATTTTCAATATGGATTCCGTGATGCCATCGCGCGAAGGCGGTGGTGGGGCGGGGCATCTGTTTCGGATGTCGATTTGTCGGACGCGACTTCGGCAGCCGGATCAACAAGTAAAATTCGAGAAGCTGATTGCCCCCGCATTGCGGGGGTTTTTGTTTCGGTGTCGACGGAACGGCTTGCCGGTTTCGTCTGGTTTGCCCCCGATGACCTTGTCGCTTTCTTCGCCAGGACGAAAACCGCCGGCGTCAAACGCGAGGCGTTAAGTCATTTCGGTTTGTTGCCGGTTTTTCGGCGTCGAACGAAGGGCAGCACCAGCGCCGTTACCACCAGGGCGACGCCCAGCGCCAGGACAAAGCGCGCGGCCTCCACCGGCCAGGCGGGATTTGGTGTCACCAGCGCTGCGATGCCGATTACGATGAGCCAAAATGCGATCTTCAGTAACAGTGCCGGTTGCAATCCTGGGTCCCCCGCTTATGCAGTGATGCCATGATGCCAGTATCCGTCGATCGGTTAAATGACACGCTGACTTCAGCGTTGCCGATATCTGGCAGAACCCCGTGCCTTTGCTGAAATCGCCGGTCGGCGGGTCAGGATCTGCTGGTACTGCCACTGCTCGTTGGGGCGCAAGGGGACCAGGGATCTGAAGGTACGGGCCACCCAGGCCGCGACGGGGATTCCGTCTCGGTAGAGCACACGATTTCCCATGATTGCCGGAATCCGTTCGCCCGGGGTGATCAGACCGGACAGATTGACCGGATCGGCGGCGCTGACGGAAACGAGTGTGTTGCCGCCACCCTGTTTCTGCTGGTTGCGCAATGGCGCTACCGCCTCGGCATGGGCAAATTGCTCGCCGCTGAATCCCTCGACAAATCGGCCGCCGCGCACTTCACCACGCGACTCGAGGCGCCAGAATGCACGCAGCAGGTCCCGCCAGGGTGGCAGTCCCGACTCCCGCTCAAGGACCCTGCGGAACACCACGCCGTAACGCGCCAGGAGCACTCGGGCCACGGCCTCCAGTTTCGGCTCGGGCGCGTTTCCAGTGTCCTGGACGGGCGCTATCCTGTCCCACCGGCCGGCTGCGTCAATCGGATCGATGGCGTTGCCGTGCCGGCGTGAGAAGGCAGGGCGTTTTGCCGAGGGCGTGATCAGTGCGCGGAGTCCGGAAAAGCCGTCGGCGGTGACCAGTCCTGCCGCCACCAGTTCCCCGAGCGCTACCTCCACCTCGGTGCGGAGCATACCGCTGTCGCGAACGATGTCGACAAAGAAGCGGGCGCCCCTTTGATCCAGCAGGCCCCATAACTTGCGCGCCTTGGGGGTAAGCGCTTCGATGGTCTGCAAATCGAGCGGCGACTGCCACAGCCACAACTCCTCGCGTCGAACGATGGCAATGGGCGAAGCGCGGACGGGTGATTTACCGCCCACCGCCCCCTTGAGGCGTAACCAGGTGCAACGTCCACTGCTAGTGATGCCATCGAGCAGGTCAGAGGTGTAACCCTGGATGCGCGCCGGCAGAACGTCTTCCTCCCAGATCGCGGCGGGGAGACTGAAGCCCGCCAGCCGGTCGAGCACCGCGACCGCTCCCTCGATGCCCTCCATCCGGTTTCCGGTCAATCCCTGCCAGTGGAAGAGGAAACGCATGTAGGCGGCGGGACTGACGGGGGCGATCTCTTTTCGCAGTGTGTTGACCGTGTAGCGATGGATGCGCGCCAGCAACCGGCGTTCGCACCACTGCTCTCCGGGCAGGGCGTCGTCGAAGTGTCCGCGTACGACGAAACCCTCTGTCTCAAGGGCGAGCAGGGCCTGTTGAATTTCGTCGCTGGGGAGTGCCAGGGGCCGCGCCAGTGACTCTGCGGTGACCGGGCCGAGACATTCGAGGCGGCTGCGGGCCAGTTCGCGCAAGGCCGTCTCGCGGTCGGGGGGCGTTGTTGTGCCGATAGTCGCAAGTTCAGGTAAAACCCGTGCCCCGGGTAGAACCTCGCGTAATTCGGCCAGACGCTCGGCGGCCACGAGCAGTTCGGAGCCCCCGTTGCTGGTGACCCAGGCGGCGCGGCCATTGTCGATCAGGGCCTCGACCATCGGCGCGACCCCGGCGGCTTCCTGGCGGGTGAGAAAGCCACCGATCATGAGCGCATCGTGCACCTCGTCAGCGCTATCCAATCTCGGCCAGGCCTCGCCACGCACCTGGGCGACGGCCCCCGGATCGAGTCGCGCCAGCTTGGCGGCCTCGTCGAAGCTGACAAGCCCACGGGTCTTCACGGCCAGGGTTCGCCGCTCTTCGGCCGGGGCATCGTCGAGAAATGCGTAGGGACGGGCGGTGACGATCTCTTCGCAAAGCGGCGAGGGACCGGCCAGATCACGCGCCACGATCTCCACTTCGCCCGCCTCGATTCGCTGCAGCAGTTGCTCCAGGCCTTCGATATCCATCACCTCGGTGAGGCAGTCGCGCAATGTCTGCTCCACCAGCGGATGGTCGGGAATCTCGCGCTCACCCTGGATGTTTTCGAGGCAGGCCAGTTGGTCCGGAAACACCAGCGACACCAGGTCCTCGGCGTCCGAGCGCTGAAACTGCGGCGGCACCTTTTTGCCGCCGCGAAAACGCCGCACGGCCAGCGCCGTGGTGGCGTTCCAACGCCAGTGAGTGCCGAACAAGGGAACGTCCAGCAGGGCCTGGGTCAGTACGTTGCGCACGGTTTTGCTGTTGAGAAAACGCTGGACGTCGTCAAGGGGAAAACTGTGGACCGCGCCGAGCGAGAGAATAATGGCGTCTTCGAGTGCCGCGGCCTGCAGTTCGAAATTGAAGGTCCGGCAGAAGCGTTTGCGCAGGGCCAGCCCCCAGGCCCGATTGAGCCTGGAACCATAGGGGGAATGCACCACCAGGTGCATGTCGCCGGCTTCGTCGAAGAAGCGTTCGAGTACGATCCGCTCCTGGGTGGGCAGGACACCGAGCGCTGTATGGGCGCTGCCGAGATAGTCGACGATCTGGCGGGCGGCGGCGGAAGCGAGATCAAAATTGTCGGTGAGCCAGCCTGCCGCCTGTTCGATGCCCAATTCCAACTGGCCTTCCAATTCCCCGCGAAGACGTGATACCGCAACCGAGAGTTCATTGCTGCGGCCGGGGGCCTCGCCAAACCAGAAGGGGATATTGGGAGGCTGGCCGCGGGCATCCTCCACCAGCACCTTGCCGCCCTGGATGCGCAGGATTCTGTAGCTGGTGTTGCCGAGTTGGAAGATGTCGCCCGGCAGGCTTTCGAAGGCAAAATCCTCGTTGAGGGTGCCGACGCGAATGCTCTCGGGCATCATCAATACTTCGTAGTCGAACTGGTCGGGGATGACGCCGCCGTTGGTGATGGCGGTCAGACGGGTGCCCTTGCGCGGTCGCAGCCGGGCATTGACCTGGTCGCGGTGAAGCCAGGCGCTGCGGCGTCCTCTGCGGGTGGAAAAACCGTCCGCGAGCATTTGCAGCACCCTGTTGAAATCCTCGCGGCTCAGCGAACGGTAGGGCGCCGCCCGGCGCAGGGTTTCCAGCAGTTCCGTTTCGCCCCATTCGCGTCCAGCCACTTCGGCGCAGATCTGCTGCGCCAGCACGTCCAAGGGTGCGACAGGCACCTCGATACGGTCGAGACGACGTTCGCGCGCGGCCTTCAGCAACGCGGTGCATTCCACCAGGTCGTCACGCGACAACGGAAACAGTCGTCCTTTGGGCGTGGCCTGTAGGGCGTGGCCTGAACGTCCGACTCTTTGCAGAAAGGCGGCGATGTTGCCGGGAGATCCCAGCTGACAAACCAGGTCCACATCGCCGATGTCGATGCCCAGTTCGAGCGAGGCGGTAGCGATCAGGGCGCGAAGCGCGCCGCTTTTCAAACGTTGTTCGGCGTCCAGCCGGTGTTCACGGGAAAGACTGCCGTGGTGGGCTGTGACGGCTTCTTCACCGAGCCGTTCGGCCAGGTGGCGGGCCAGGCGCTCGGCGAGCCGCCGGGTGTTGACGAAGATCAGGGTGGTTCGGTGCTCGTTGGCCAGTGCCGCCAGGCGATCGTAGATTTCTGTCCAGACTTCGCCCTCCATGACCGCGGTGAGCGGCGAGGGCGGGATCTCAAGCGCCAGATCCAGCGTCCGCACGTGGCCCAGGTTGACGATCCTGCAGTCACCGCGCTTTCCTCCCGTCAGGAAAGCCGACATGGCCTCGATGGGTTCCTGGGTGGCGGAAATGCCGATGCGTTGCAGTGGGTGTGACGTAAGGGCCTGGAGGCGCTCCAGGGAAAGCGCCAGGTGGGCGCCGCGCTTGTTTCCCGCGAGCGCATGGATTTCATCCACGATCACCGACCTGACGTTGCTCAACATGTCGCGACCGGAGGCGGAGGTCAGGAGAATGTAGAGGGATTCCGGTGTCGTAACCAGAATATGCGGCGCCTGGCGGCGCATTTTGTTCCGCTCAGCCTGGGGTGTGTCTCCGGTGCGAACGGCGGCGCGAATGTCCACTGCGGGCAGGCCGCTTTCCAGGAGTCGGTCTGCGATGCCCATCAAGGGCGCCTGCAAATTGACACGGATGTCGTTGGACAACGCCTTCAGCGGCGAGATGTAGAGCACCCGGGTTTCGTCGGGCAGTCCCTGGTCGATGCCTTCTCTCAGTAGATCGTCGATGGCCGCCAGGAAGGCGGCGAGGGTCTTGCCTGAACCGGTGGGTGCCGACATCAGTGTGTGGTCGCCGGACCGGATGGCGGGCCACGCCTGTTCCTGTACCGGGCTCGGGGCGCTAAAAATACCCTCGAACCAGGCGCATACAGCCGGGAGGAAGGCCGTCAGGGGCATCTGGGCGATATGTCCGTTGGCATAACTGAAAGCGTAGCAGGGTAGAGGCTCAAGTCACGAGCCTTCAGGCGCTGACATAACCTCTGATCCGCAGCACTCGCAGCACTGGCCATTTCGCCCAGAAATCTCTTCGGATGCAAGCGTACAGGGATGCCTGAAAAGTGATTATTTATATGCTCTATGCATCGTTTTCGTTGAGCTCCAATAGTTTCTGAAATTCAACGATTTGTTCGTTAAAGCTATCCAGTTCGCTCCCTTCCAATGTTGTGTAATATGTCTCATGAAACTTCAGTGGATCAACAGATTTTCCATTCGCCCCACTGTTTATCTGGTAGTGAAGGTGAGGTGCAGTGCTTTTTCCGGTATTTCCACTATTTGCTATATGATCGCCGGCTTTTACTGAATCCCCTTTTTTTACAAGAACATCGCTAAGGTGTAAGTATTTCAGGGTGTTGTTTTTTCCTTCTACCTTCACCTCAATACAGTATCCGTTATATCTGGTTTTCCAATTTGTACGAAGGATAACGCCATCTGTGCTTGCATAGACTGGGGTTCCGGTAAATGCTTTAAAATCAACTCCTTCATGCCTTGGGCTTCTCTCATTAAGTAGAGAGGTGACTTGAATGTAATCCTTTATTGGTGGGTTTTTCAGTTTTTCCTCAATCATTCGACCATCCGCATAATAGTACTTGCTATACTTTTCCGTTTCGGATTTATAGCGATAAACCTCAATATTTTTACTAAATTTTTTCGAAAAATAGTTAACCGCAACAATCTCTATCAGGTCGGGCATATCATCCCGCGTCTCCAATTCTTCCGTTGGTATGACTCTAAAAAGAAAACTTATCCGATCCCCTTTTCGGATATCCTTTCGTAAATTCAAATCCCAAGCCAGAATACGTCCAATATGAGCTGAAAGGAGTTTCGCCAGATTGGGGGTTGCAAATATTTCAGAGTATTTTCTTATATCTTCATTTTGTGAGAAGGCAGAATAGAAATTGTCCTTTAGCGTAATCTTGATTGCAGCGATATCGCTTGTCTTTAGAGGTTCCTTTTTCTCAACAGGAGTTTGCTCAACAGTAGTATTTGTTACCAGTTCCTGTTTTTGTTCAGGTGGTGTTTCTTTGGCATGATCTTCTGTCGCATCTTCAGTTTTTTTTCCAACAAGCAACGCAACAATTAAAATCATGTTTAAAAAAATCGACAGGGAAAATAGTATTTTCCATTTTCTAACTGGTTTATTGCTGGATGAATAGGTCATTTTACTGTCTCATACGATGCTACAAATAACAGATAATCTATTTCTAGAATTGCAATGGATAAAGCAGCGCAAAGCTCCCAATACATTTCATATATAGTGCTTTGATCTGGCTTTTATAATTACGGATAAGCCCATCTTTCTTTAAAAAATACAAGGAGTTTGAAACCAGTCGATCAGTACCGCCAATGACTTAAATTGCTGATCCGCATCTCCGCAGTGCTGTTCAGCGAGTCTAAATGAGGCGGCACATTGTATCCGCAAAGGCCTCTCTGCATATTTGTTGAGGATCCACCCCGTGCTCCACCAGCTAATGTGTTGAAAAAGGCCAGGGGCACGAATTTGCTTTCAACGGGCGCCGCCGATGGCGCCAAAGACAAGGCCGGCAAGCCTGCCATCGCCTGTTTGACATGATCTTCGATCCGCGCTGGCCATTTCTCCTCCTCCTGTTTCAGAAAATTCACGGCCGGAGCATACGATATGCTCAGCTTGTGAGCACATTAAATGGTATCAGGCACCTCGATCGGATCCCGTGTCCGCCTCTCCGGTAACGCAGCCTGGCCGATCGGGCAGCGCGGCAACGACCGGGATGAAGATGAGGCTGTCGATGGGTAAAACGGTATCCACGTCGATGTCCGGATTGTATTGGCGCAACAGCCACATGGGGATCTGGTATTGCTGTATTGCCAGCATCCACAGATTGTCTCCTGCGATGATGGCGTGTTCGAGGACTCCGACAATACGAGAACGGCGAAAGTACTCGAGCTGGAGGGATTGGTGATACGCGATTCTTTGCTGTTCAAAGCGTTTGGCGGTGGCGTGCGAAAACTCGAGCTTGAGTCGGCGGCCAGCGATAAGCTGTTGTTTGTCATCCAGGTCGTTGATTTTTCTGAGCCGGTCTGAGCTCAGGTCCAGCCATTCCGCGTAATGCCCGAGTGTTTCGTTGATCTGGATCGCTACACTGTCGTCGGCGGCCACGCCGTAGTCAACAGGGTCGGCGGCAAGGTCTGGCTGCGTCTCTGTGGGTGAGGCGGCCATCGCCGACTCTGTTTCAGCCAGGATGGGTAAACTGCCAGAGAGAATCCCTGACCCTGTCTCGCGACAACGGTCTGCGGAAAGCCCGGATTGCAGCGAGTCATGGCTGACAACGCCATTCGTCACGGATGTCTGTCCCATGGCATCTGCCACCAGCCGAGGAATATCCAGGGCCAGGGCGCCGCCGGCATCAAGACCGTTCTTGGTGCGCTGGGCAGCCAGCATGGTGGCGGCTCCGGCACCCAGCGGTTCAGGGATGACACCCATTGGCACGCGCAACACCTGTCCGGGATTAATCTGGTGGGCACTGTCCAGCCCGTTCATCGATCGAAGCATCTGCGTGTTCGCAGCATGGCTTTCTGCGATCAGCGACAGCGTATCGCCGGAGCGGACTTCGTAGTAGCGGTAGGGGAGTTGGGAGGAAAAACCGAAGTACTGCGCCAACTGGGCAAGTATCTCCTCCGCACGAGCAGGGTCGATGGATCCGGGCAACTTCAGGGCGTAGTCTCGGGGCACGAACTGCTCACCGTTCCAGACACCGTGATGCAGAGAGGGGTTGAGGTCACGTAGCTGTGTCTTGTCAACTTCGAAGGCTTCGACCAGAACTTCTGCCGGCAGATAAGCCGGAGTGGTCAGGGTAATTGGCTTCCATGCTTTCTGTGACGGTGTTCCGAAATAGCGTTCGGGATTTTCCGACACATCCACCGCAGCGAGAAAGGCCGCATAGAAGTTGCGCGATGCAAAACCGAAGCTGGGGCTCTGGTAGCTTCTGACGATTTCGTCCAGGTTATCCGTACCCGTTTCGCGCACCGCACGCCGCACGCCCGACAGTCCATGGTTATATGCGGTAATCGCCAGCGGCCAGCTCTTCAGGACCGAGTGGTTGTGTTGCAGAAGGCTGGCGGCGGCTTCGGACGATTTGTACGGATCGAGCCGTTCGTCCACTGCTTCGTCCACGCGCAAATAGCGACGCGCCGTCGCCGGCATGAACTGCCACAAGCCAGCCGCACCCGCCTTCGAGACGGCACTCGGATTGTACGAGGATTCCACGTGGGGTAGAGCGGCAAGCTCCGGGGGAAGACCACGCTCTCGAAATACATCCCTGATGTGTTTGTTCCAGCGCACCGCGCGCGCCAGTCCCTGTTGGATACGATCCGCCTGGCCACGTTGAAACCTCAGCCGTTCTGCCGCAGCCTCAAGCTCCGCCCTCGAAGCGTTTTCCCCCCATGGCAGCAGGGCTTGCTGCTCGATGGTCGTCAGGCCTCGGCGTTTACCGGACGCCAGGGCCAGCAACGCGGTCCGGTAATCCTCGATTGTTTTCTCGATGACCTCGGTCTGCGCGGTCGGGGGTGCAGCGGGATTCAGGTAGAGGGTCTGATAGACCACGTCCAATTGGCGGCTGTCATGAATGATGCCGCTGGCCGAGTCCAGGTCCGCGTAAACGCGGGTCCAGAACGCGACAGCCGGCGCAAGTCCGGGCGGCCGGGTGAGCAAGGTATTGCGGGCGCTCTCGGCAACCAGGCCAGTGGGAAAGGTGGCCATGAGCACGACGAGCAGAAGGGCGGACAATCTCGGAATTGGCGTCACGATGTCGTATCAGCCTCTTTGGCGTCTCCAGGGCCTGTTAACCCTATGATATACAGGTCGCAGCCCCATCTCTGATCGCGAGCCCGGAAACGCGGATATTCCTCCGCGATTTCTTCAGTGGTGGGGTAGAAGGCAGTTTAGCACTCAGCTATCGTCGTGTGCCCGACCCGGCTTGCGCTGCATCGGCGCCCGGTCGCAGGTTGATGTTGCCCGGCCAAAACCCAAAGGCCGTTGATTCTTGTAAATAAGTGCTGTTTGAACTAGAAATTACTTATAGCAAGTATGGTTTTTAGCCACTATCCTGACCTACGGCGATGAGGCCAAACCAAGGGCTTTCTACCGGGGCATCGGTTGGGGGATAAATGCGACGAGCTTTCCAACTACCGCCATAAACGGCGACTACCTTGGCTCGCAGACGTTCCTCAGCGGCGAAAAAGTGCTGCTGGTGGTTGACGGGCTTGGCGTTGACGTCCCCTTTATCTCTTGTATAGCCGACAGGCCACATGAAACGGGGGAACTCTTCGGCTGCAGTGTTATCGTGACCGGACGCTTCGTGAAGAAGCCAAGGTGACTGCGAATCTTACGCGGCCTTGGCCTGAACGGGAATTCTGCTTCTGGCACCGGGACAATTACTATCCCTCCGTAACAATCGGACCCGGGCCTCCGCATCCCCCCGTGCTTATCAACCCCTGCCGGATTATTCTATGGAGTTGCGTAATGAATAAGAAACCCGACAGACCGCTGGTTAGGCGTTCACTGGTAGTGGGTGCCTTGTTGTTGGCGGCATTTCATACTGCATTAGCATTCAATCCGCAGCCGGAGCCGCCTGCAACAGAGCGGGCAGCTGTGAAAACGATGGAACCGCTAGACAAAACCAATGCCCCGGCGGCGCTACCCCCTTCCAACAAAATGCGGAAGGCGATTGACCCTGTAGATGATGGAAAGCCGGAGGTCGTAAATCCACAGAAGCAGCGTTAGGCCACGGCTTTTGAGCAAGGCGCTTCTGAACCCGCCACCGTTATTGGGATTCGTCAATGAACGGTCTCCGCTCTGTTCTCTGCGGCGATTGAAAAGACAGTCGGGCTTGCGCAAAACTCCTGAAGCAAGCGGTTGCCTATCCGCTTGGCTGTCGCAGTAGCGCGGGCGGCACATCCGGCGGGCTGTCGAGACTGTTCAGAAAGGATTCAAGCTGGTGCAATTCGGTAGCACTGAGATCGAGAGGGAGCAATTCGCTGTGCCCACTGGGTGCCTGGGGTGCCTTGTTGTAGTGCTCCAGTACCTTCGGGAGGTCGGCGAACTGTCCGGCATGCATATAGGGCGCGGTTTTGGCGATGTTGCGTAACGTGGGCACCTTGAAGGCACCTAATGTGTCCGGATAGCGGGTGTTGGCGAACCTCAGTTCCCCGCAATCCTCTTCTTTGGCATCGCTGTATTCGGATAAACAATTGAATTCGCTTTTCAACGCCTCCTGAACGCCGTGATAGCGACCCACGTCGATGTCTGCGCTGTCTCGAACCATTCGAAACAACGGCAGTGATGACCATTGATCGGCATCCGGGTTGCGTACGCCGATGTTGTGAAATCCGTGGTTGGTGAACAAGGGACCCTGGTGGCAGGTGATGCACATGGCCTTGCCGAAAAAAAGCTTCATGCCCGCCAGTTCGTTGTCGGAAAGGATATCCGTTTCTGATGAGGTTCCGGCCAGTACGGCTTCGACGTAACGATCGAAGCGTGAGGGCCCGGGCATCAGCAGGCGCTCGTAAGCGGCGATGGCCTTGCCCATGTTGACGAATATGCGCGTGACCGCCTTGCGGTCGGCTTCGGACAGGTCGCTCAGGTTCGATGTGCCCCGGGGGAAGCGATTCGAGTCAGACAGATCGGGAAGGGGGCCGAATATTTCCTCGTACATCTTTCGGTAGCTGTCGTCTCGAAACAGGATCCGTGCATATTGATAGCGGTTGCCGCCATGCTCAACCTCTGATTCCAGTGGTCCCAGGGATTGAGACCATAGACTGTCGCTTCGCCCGTCCCAGAAAAACCAGGGGCTGTGGGCGATGCCCAGCAAGCTGGGTGATCCGCGTGAGGCTTCTCCAACTCCCCGCGCCTTGGCGAGGCCGTCTGTGAAGGACAGTTCGGGCACATGGCAGGTCGCGCAGGACAGGGTCCCGCCGGCACTGTAGCGGGTGTCGAAAAAGAGTTTCTGTCCGAGCGCTGCCGCCTTCGGGTTATCGGCATACCGGTTACCGGGATCAGGTGGCAAAGCGGGCAGGTTGCCGATCCATTGCAGTTGCATCAACGCGAGCTCAGCGTCACTCCAGCCCGGTTTCGGTTCGGCACGTGGAGAGCCGATGGGTAGGCAGAGGAGCAGAACAAGAAGAAGCCTGTAGGAAGGTAACAAGGTTACGGTCGTCCTCGTCGGAGGCCTTGAGTCGGGTTACCGGAATGCAATGATTGGTGCAGTGGCTTGGTGGCGAAACGGCTAAAAATTAACAATAAATTTGACCTTGTCGGTGGCCTGATCCGTCTCGATTTCGAACCACATTTCCCACAAGCCGGTCATGCTGAACTTGAGTCCTTCGACAATATAGTCGCCATGGCCGATTTCACTGGCCTGGGGGCGCGTCGGAAGGCCATGTCGGTGTGCCGGCATACCTCCGTTGACGGTCACGGCGGCGTTCTCAACGGGTTTCCCGTCAAGGGTCTCGACATGGAGTGTCCAACGATGAATTTGATTGAGGGGCAGGGGAGCCACATCGCTCTTGTAGGTGACCCGAAAATGTTCGCCGCTGGTGGTGCCGGTTGCGTCGTTTGACTCATTGGCCGCGTTGGCGCAAAGGCAAAACAGCAGGGTGAATATGAACGTCAGCAGAACGTGGCCCTGTCTTGCCTGGACATTGAAATGCATCACTTCCCTCCAAGTGCTGATTTTCCGTCGACTGGGCTTGCGTCCTGTGACAAGGAGCCCCCCGGTTCGGGTAGGCCCTTCCGTCCAGGGCGATCAGCAGCAGCGTGTCGGTTTAATTTCGGCAGGCCAAGCGTAGCACCACCGGGGGCGGTCCGCACATGCGGTGGTGATCATAGTGGCGTTGCCACGGGGTCCCTCGGCAGGAATCACGGGTCACCGGATTTCGCAATATGACAAAATCGAGCAGAAATTTCCGTCGAGGGCCTGATTCATCCACCCTGGAATTCTCGCGGGTATGATGGCGCCTGTCTTATCGGACAATGCCGGACCAGTCCGGTGATCCGCAAAGCACACACAACATTCGAGGAGCACAGCATTCATGGACATCAAGAGCCTATTCGACGCCGAACCCAAATCTCCCCTCTATGTCGCCATCAACCGGGTGTTGGTCCGTAACGACCCGGACCTGATGCGCATGATGAAAGAGGCAAGCAGCAAGATGTGTCTTGCCACCGCCTTGACCCCCGGTTTTCGCGGGTTCGATCTTTTGCGTCAGCGCGGAACCTGCCCGATGGGTATGAGATGGGCAGCCAGTTCGGATATGTCGACGGAGCTTTCGCACATCTGGATCGATCAGTTCACCTACTGGGAATCCTGGCAGGCCCATGAGGATTTTCACGAGACCTTCGAGGACGTGGTGGTGGAGTCTTGCGCCAAGTGTGGTGGCGTGTTGCTGGACGGCCCTGAAGAGCCGGTCTACCGCATTGTCAAAAGTGATCTGCCCAAACTGATTTCGAAAAATCAAATGATGAAGCTTGGATTCGAGAATGGCGGAAACACGCGAGGCTTCGCCATGGATACCGGCGAGACGGTCATGGTGATGGCGACCCACCACATCAAGCCTGGCAAGGAGGCTGAATTCGAGGAAGGCGAAATTCAGACCATGGAAATGCTCAAGGATACCGCGGGTGTCATCGGCTATCAGATCCTCAAGCGCATCGGGCTGTCTACCCTGGGCAGCGGTCATGCCACAGTCGAATCTCTGATGGAGGAATTGAAGGACAGTTCCGGCTCCAAGTTGCAGCGCACCGCGGAGGTGTGGGAAGGCTATTCGGTACCGGCCGAGTACCTGACCCTGGTGGAGTTCGAGGACTTGCGATCCGCCCAGGGCGGCATGCCCCACGTCAACGTCAAGCCGGCGATTCTGTTCGTGCACGGGCCGAAGGTATTGAACAACTGCCTGACACTGCCGACGGTGAGGATCTCCGATAGTATGTTTCGCGAACATACCTACCGCGAGGTTCTTTTCAGAGACGGCTGACAAGAAAATTACGGGCAAGTTGATATTGTCGGCTTGCCCGTTTTCGAATGAATAAGAACGCAGGGGGCGGGTTTGAGTACAGGATTGATCGCATTGCTGGACGACGTGGCCGGCATCGCCAAGGTGGCTGCTGCCTCGGTGGACGATGTCGCAGGCCAGGCCGCCAAGGCGGGCGCCAAATCCGCGGGTGTGGTTATCGATGATGCGGCAGTGGCGCCACGTTATGTGGTGGGATTTGCCGCCGATCGTGAGCTGCCCATCGTTGCCAAAATCGCCGTGGGCTCGCTGCGTAACAAGTTACTTTTTCTGCTGCCCGCGGCGTTGGCGTTGAGCCTGTTCGCGCCCTGGGGCATCACACCCCTATTGATGCTCGGTGGGCTCTATCTCTGTTATGAAGGTTCCGAAAAGGTGTACGAGGCGGTGTTTCCCCACGAGGCTCATACCCATGAGGCCCAATTGGGACTCTCCACGGACAATCCCAGGATGCTCGAGGACCAGAAGGTGGCCGGCGCCATCAGAACCGACTTTATTCTTTCCGCAGAGATCATGGCCATCGCACTGGCCACTATCCCGGACAGCAATCTGGCGACCCAGGCCATTGTGCTTGCATTGGTCGGGATTGGAATCACCATCGGCGTGTATGGCGTGGTCGCGCTGATCGTCAAGGCGGACGATTTTGGCCTGGTTCTCGCGTCGAACGGGCTTGGCCCGCCTGTTGGCGGCCTGATCCGCGCCCTGGGTCGGGGCCTGGTGAAATTTATGCCGGTGTTTCTAAAAGCGCTTGCGGTGGTCGGTACCGCGGCGATGATCTGGGTCGGCGGCGGTATTCTCGTTCATGGTCTCGAAGGTTATGGCCTGGCGGGTATTGGTCATTTGATTCACGATCTTGCTCAGGCGGTCGCGGAACCGCTTTCCTCGAATCAGGGGCTGGTGGCCTGGCTGGTGACCGCGACCGGTCACGGCATATTTGGACTCATCGTCGGATTATTGATGATTCCGCTGGTCAGTCGCCTGCTGGTGCCTTCCTGGAAGGCCCTGGCCTCTCTCGCCCGCTGATCACAACAAAGCAGGAAGCAGCGCCGGCGACAAGGCACGGAAGCGCAGGCAACGTCCGGGTTGCAGTCCACCATGCCAGCCCTTTATCAAGGGTTCGCCCGGCTTGTGTCTGTACGGAGTTTGACGAAAGACCTGGTGCCGCATGAGTACACTGGATCTGGTCAGTAGCCCCGGTAACCTCGTTCCCACCCTCACGCGCCATCAGGCTCTTCAGCCAACGGGCCGCAGTCCCTTCCAGGGATCGCAGTCGAGTTTGACAGCCATTAAAAATGGCACCCTGTATACAGGGTGGAAACCCGCCGGCTCAGGTGCGAGACTGCACGGCCCTGGATCGTCCTTTCGAACCCGTACGGGTTCCCGAAATGTAACAGAGGTTTATGGATATGAAGCTGAAGATTTTGAGTGTCTGTTTGGCCGCATTGGTCATTGGTATCGCTGGTTGTGACTCCGGCAAGCAAGCTGAAGCGGAGAAAGCGCCCACTACCGGAATGCAAGAGCAAAAGCCTGCGGTTGGCGAGGCCGTTTTACTGACCATGGAAGCCACGGTGGCGGCCATCAACCACGATACCCGCGAGGTGACGCTCGAAAATGCCGAAGGAAAGACCGTTGAGATCACCGTCAGCGAAGACGTGAAGAATCTGCCACAGGTTGAAGCAGGGGACACAGTTACCGTTGAGTACATGGAAGCGGTCTCGGTCGAGGTCATGGGCGCCGAGGGTGTCGAGCCAGGCGCGGCAGCGGCTACGGCGATGGGAACCGCTGAACCCGGCGAACGCCCGGCCGGCGCCGAAGTTCAGGAGTTAGTCGTTGTTGCTGTTATCGAGGCCATCGACAGGGAAAACGAGCAGGTGACTTTGAAAGGGCCGGAGGGCAACTCCAAAACCGTCAAGGTGCGTGATCCCGCCAATCTGGAAAAGGTGGCGGTTGGCGACAACGTAATGATCACCTATACGAGGGCGTTGGCCATCAACGTCACTGAAAAGTCGTCAAACTAAGTGCGTCGGGGCCGCGCCAGCGGCCCCTTGTTCGTTGCTCTGCTGTTAGCGCCGGAATTCACTCTGATTCCTTCTCCAATTCAATTTCTTATCAAGCAGCCGTTGGCCGGCTGGTGAGATTTTCAGGCTAGAGCTGGAAATAGTCCTTGATGCCGTTCAGGACGCTGTCGACGGCGACAGAAGAGAGTATGAGTCCCATCACCCGGCTGATAATGCTCGCACCGCTGTTGCCAATGAACCGGTGTACCCAGCTTGCGGCCAGCATCAGTACCAATACGATTGCCAGAACAACGAGAATGACCGCTGTGGTCAGGGCCTGCTCGGGAATGCTGTACTGCTCGTTCTCCGTCTTCATCGCGACATCACCCTTGACTACGACAGTTTCGGCGAGAACCGCATCAAATCAACAATGTTGCAAAATGCATGTAATGCTTTGCGAAGGATAGTCGATCCTCTGTGCTTCGGTATCGGTTCGTCGCACAAATCACCGCCTGGCATGGTGGGCGAATGCTGAGAAAGTTCCCGGTTCGAGGGATGCAGAGAACTGAAAACCCCAGCTATTTGATGCACCTCAAGGAGCGCGGAAAATCGGCGACGAAGCCCTGAGTTTTCTGCTATGGAAACCTTAGGGGAGTCTGTTGAGAAGCTAAGGAAAACCATCCTGATCGATAGGAGGCCGTGGTTCTGGCGTGACCTCTCCTTGTGCTGGAATCCGTCCTCCAGGGAGGCGAGAAATGGCAAGGGTCAGAGATAACCGGACACCGCAACAGACGGCGGAACCCTCACATCCTCTGACGCCATACGAGGATTTTGAGCGGTGGATTGACGAGGCCTTCCCAATGGCCTGGATGCGCCGGCGGGGCTGGCCGTCTTGGGGTGAGCTGACGAGACCGGCGGAACGGTTGTTGCCGCGGGTTGATGTTATCGACCGCGATGACGAGATTGTCCTTCGGGCGGAGGTCCCTGGGGTTAAAAAGGACGACCTGGATGTCAGCGTCACCGAGGATACGGTAATGCTCAAGGGACACACCAAAGAGGAAACCAGGGAAGAGAAAGGTGAATTCTTTCGGTGCGAAATCGCGCAAGGCGCCTTTACCCGCACGATACAGCTGCCGAGTAGTGTAAACCCCGACAAAGCCGAGGCTTCGTTCGATGATGGTGTGCTGGAACTGAAGGTGCCGAAGCTTGGCGACGTGAAACGCCGTACCGTTAAACTCAACTGAGTTGAGTGCTGGTCAGGCATCAAGCCCCGCAGGGATGCGGGGCTCAATCCTTTTCGCCGGTTATTGCACTGGCTGTGGATAGATCGTTGTCCAGTCGTCCTTCATATCAACCACAGTCCAGTTTTTGGCCTCGGCCTCGTCCAGCGCCTTGTCGAGTCGTCCGATCGATGATTTCCGGTCATAGGCCCATTCGCGTTCAGCGTCGGTGTGGCGTATCAGGACCATCATCCGGGCACCTTCCCCGGCGGCCGTCCATTGCAGCATCTGCAGGTCTCCGTCCGAGTTGCCGAAGGCGGCGATGGGTCGCCGGCCGATGAACTTGTTGATGGCAACAGGTTTGCCTGCCTTGTCGTCGATGAAATCGATTTCGGGAAGACGTTTCAGCACGGGTTTGTCGTCCGCCATTTCGAATTTCGTCAGGATGCTGCTACCCACGACCTGTTCCGGCGGGATGCCGTAGACCTCTTCTGTCCAGGGGCGCATGAATTCGATGCCGCCTCCGGAGACGATGTAGGTCTTGAAGCCATTGGCCCGAAGGTAGTCCAGCAGTTCAAGCATGGGCTGGTAGATCATCTCGGTGTAGGGCCGATTTGTCTTCGGGTGCCGGGCCGTTGCCAGCCATGCCGTTACGGCGGCCTCGAATTCCTCGGTGGTCATGTCCGCGTGACTCGCCATCACGAGTTCAAGGATCGCCTCTTCACCACCGGCCAACGCGGTTTTTAAATCTCCCTTGAGCAGCGAGGCGAAGGGTTCGGTGTCTTCCCACTCCGGGTGTTGAGGGGCAAGGGCCTTGATCCGGTCGAACGCGAATGCAAGCTGGAAGTAAACCGGCTGTTCCGACCAGAGTGTGCCGTCGTTGTCGAAGACGGCGATGCGTGCAGCCGGTGGCACGAAATTGTCCCCGCCGGCCGTGCTGACATCGGTCACGAACTGGACGATGGTTTGCCTGGCGGCGCCATCCGTCCAGGACGGCAGACTGTCGGGTGCCGCGGCGACCGCGCCGGAGGTGATCAGCACCATGCAAATCCCGATAAGTCCGTGTTTTATTCGCTTTATGCTGGTTCTCCGTATTGAGGGGCAATTCACCGTAATTTTCCTGTCATCCTGATCCGGGTCGGCTATTTGGCGCGGGCGCTGGGCAAGCATGGGGGTGTCGGTCTCAGGCGTCACGCAGCACGACTATCGGCGGCGCCTGTGTCAGTCGCCAGGTGGCGGCCATGCCGGCGGCGGCCACACCGGCGGCACCACCGAACACCGCAATGAACCACATGCCCACATCCAGCCGCCAAGGCAGACCAAACACGCCGGTCGCCAGAGAATAGCTGACCAGGGTCGCGGCGGCAGCGGCAATCAATCCGGCCAATCCGCCGAGAAGGCCGAATTCCAGTGCCACGGATTCGAGCAATCGGCGGCGTTTGAGCCCGAGGGTTCGCAGCACGGCGGCCTCCTGAACGCGAAGTTCACGGCTGGCCTGGATGCTGGCCACCAACACCACCAGACCCGCCAGCAGGGTGAACAGGAATACAAACTCCACGGCCAGGGAGCCACGATCCATGATCCCCCGAACCTGTGCAATGAGGGCGGATACATCGAGCGGGGTCACGCTCGGATAGCTTTGAACGAGTTCGCGGATGACATCGTGTTTGTCCGGTGGCAGGTGGAAACTGGTAATGAAAGTGGCGGGTTTATCCCGCAACAGCGCGGGCGATCCGACAACGAAGAAGTTGGCGTTGAAAGAATCCCACTGAACGTCGCGCAGACTGGTGACCCTTGCAATGACGCGCTCGCCCGCAATATCGAACTCAAGGGTATCGCCCAGGTCGATGCCAAGCGTGCGGGCAATCCCGGTTTCCAACGAGAATTCCCGGGCCTGGTCGGCGTTTTCCGCCGTCCACCATTTACCCTCGGTAACGCGGTTATCGGGTTGCGGGTCGAAGGACCAGCTGAGATTGAAATCGCGGGCCGCCATGCGCTGCGCGCGGGGATCTGTGTAGGCGTCGCTACTCACTTGATTGCCGTCAATGGAGGCCAGCCTGGCGCGGATCATGGGGTAAGGACCACTGGCCGGGATGTCGCGTGTTTTCAGCAACTCGGCAACACCATCGACCTCGTCCGGTTGAATATTGATCAGGAACTGGTTGGGCGCCCCGGCAGGCAGATTGCCCTGCCAGGTTGCGAGCAGATCGACACGCACCATGGCGAGCAACAGCAAGGCGGTCAGCGCGAGCCCGAATCCGGTTAACTGAACCGCTGTCGTCGTCGGGTTGCGTGACAGGCTGGCGAGGCCATAGCGCCAGGACCCCGAGGTGCGGTGTCGGAATTTCCGCAGTACCTGAACCAGCAGATGCGAGGCGCCCAGCAGGATGCCCACTGTGACCGCCAGCCCCCCAATCAAGCGCACCGACAGGGCGTCGTCTCCCACCTGCCAGATCAGCAATACGGCGACAGCGACCACGGCTGCGCCGGTGGACAGCCAGTAGGCGGGTGGCGGCGCTTCCAGGTCCCGCCGAAACACCCTCAGCGGTGGCACCTGACCCAGCCGCAATACCGAGGGCAGCGCGAATCCCGCCAGAACCAGTACGCCGGTGAGCAGACCGGTCACAAAGGGCCAGGCCGAAGGCATCGGCAGCGATTCGGTAAACCAGTTGCCGACGAGGGCGGACAATATGGGCTGGGCGGCCAGGCCGATGAGGGATCCCACGAGACTTGCCGTGATGCCCAGCAGCAGCAGGCGCCAGGTAAAGACGGCGTTGATCTGGCGACGGCTGGCGCCCAGGCAGCGTAGCAGTGCGCCGGTGTCCGCCTGCCGCTCCACGAACCGGCGGGTGGACAGCGCCACGGCCACCAGGCAGAGCAGGGCGGTGGTGACGGCCGTCAACCTGAGAAATTTTCCACCCTGGTCCAAGGCATCCCGGACTTGTGGTCGCGCAGCGCGAACGTCGGACAGTTCGGCGCCGTCGGGCAGCGCATCGGCGAACCGTTTCTGGAATTCCGCAACCTGCTGCTCGTTACCCGCCAGCAGCAGGCGATACCGGACACGGCTTGCCGGCCCCAGCAGCCCACTCTCCTCGGTATCCGCCAAGCTGATCATGACCCTGGGCGCGAGGCGGAACAGATTCGCGGCGCGGTCGGGCTCGTAGGTCAGGACGCGGCTGACAAGGAGATCGAGATCCCCCAGTTTCAGTCGGTCTCCGACCTCGATACCAAGCAGTGTCAACAGGCGTGCTTCTAGCCAGGCCTCTCCGCGCCGGGGCGTCTGTTCAGCGATTACATCCGGTGCGCCGGGAGTCGGTGCGGTGCGAAGCCTGCCCCGCAGCGGATAGGTGGGCGATACCCCCTTCACCTGGACCAGCTGGGTAGTCTCGCCGGCGAGCACGACGCTGGGAAAGCTGAGGGTGCGCGCAGTCGACAGTCCGGACGCGGTTGCGCGTTCCTCAATCGCGTCCGGTGGGCGCTGACTCCAGCGGATGACGAGATCGGCCGCCAATACCTCTGATGCCTGACGGGCCATGGCCCGTTCGATGCGGTCGGTAAAGAAACTCACCGCGGTGACCGAAGCCACCGCCACCACCACCGCGGTGGCCAGCAGGCGAAGTTCACCTGCCCGCCAATCACGGCGCAGAAATCTTACAGCGGCGCGCAGAGCCTTCATCGCGGGTTCATCCGTTGTGCGCCAGGCGGCCTTCGTGGAGCTGAAGCTGGCGATCGCACCGTCCGGCAAGCGCCGGGTCGTGGGTCACCAGCACCAGCACAGTTCCGGCGCGTTGGCGCAGATCGAACAACAGTTCGGCTACATGTTCGCCGGTGCGCGCGTCGAGATTCGCGGTGGGCTCGTCGGCGAATAGTATCTCCGGTCCCGGCGCAAAGGCCCGCGCTACGGCCACGCGCTGTTGCTCGCCACCGGAGAGTTGGCTCGGATAGTGATCAAGGCGCTGGCCCAGGCCGGCATCGGTGAGCGCCGCAGTGGCATTTGTCTGCGGTGTCGGATGGCCCGCCAACTCAAGCGGCAGCATGACATTTTCCAGCGCGGTCATGCCGGGGAGCAGTTGAAATGATTGGAAGACGAAGCCAACGCGACCGGCACGCAATGCGGCGCGACCATCCTCATCGAGATCCCCGAGCGGTGTGTCGAACAGCCGTACATCGCCGGTTGTGGGAAGGTCGAGTCCGGCCAGCAGTCCGAGGAGGGTGGATTTTCCCGATCCGGAGGCGCCCAGTATGGCCAGCGCCTCGCCCTTGTCGACCTTGAGTTCTATGTCCTCGAGGATGGTTAAGGGGCCGCTGGTGGTGTCCACGGTTTTGCCAAGGTTGCTCGCTGCCACCGGGCAGGGGCTAAAATCCCGCTTCATGATCAAAACATTCCTGGTTCTTGTCGGGCTTGTGTGGTTCTGTCCCCGGTAGCGGCCGATAGTTCGCGCACGGTGGTCGTGGTGGGTGACAGTCTGAGCGCGGCCTTCGGAATTCCCGTTTCCGAGGGATGGGTGCGCTTGTTGGGAAAACGACTTGAGGAACATGGGGACGTTTGTTCCGTGATCAACGCCAGCGTGACGGGCGATACCACCCGTGGCGGCCTTGCCCGGCTTCCCGCAGTCCTGGCCCGGGAGCGGCCGGCGGTGGTGATCATCGAACTCGGCGGCAATGACGGTCTGCGCGGCATCACCCCGAGGGTCATGGCGCAAAATCTTCGGCAGATGGTGGATCTGGTGCGGGAGGCCGGCGGTTCGCCCGTTCTGTTCGGGGTGGAACTGCCCGCCAATTACGGTGCGGATTTCAGGGCGCTTTTCCATGGTGTCTGATTATGAAGTCGCCGAGGCTCAATCGGTTCCCTTTGTTCCCTCGTTTCTACAGGGGGTAGCGCTGATACCCGAGCTGATGCAGGAAGACGGAATCCACCCCAATGTCGCTGCCCAGCTGCCAATGCTCGAAGAAGTCTGGCCCACGCTGGAGCCGGTTCTGCAGCAGGCGGGCTGTCTCTGAATCGCGGAGGAATCATGGAAAGATGTCCCTGGAGCGAGCATTCGGAACTGGAGCGGGCCTACCACGACGAGGAGTGGGGCGTGTCCGGTACATGACGACCGCCGATTGTTCGAATTCCTCATCCTGGAGGGTGCGCAGGCCGGCCTGAGCTGGCTGACGGTCCTCAACAAGCGTGGTCACTACCGCAAGGTATTCGATGGCTTCGATCCCGAAAAGATCGCGCGATATACACCAAGCAAAATCGCCAGCCTTCTTGAGGACCCCGGGATCATCCGTAACCGCCTTAAGGTGGAAAGCACTGTTACAAATGCCCGTGCCATGCTCGAGATAAAGGAAAGTCGCGGCAGTTTCGACAGCTTCATCTGGGATTTCGTGGAAGGTGAGCCGGTCATGAACCACTGGCGGAAGCTGGAGGAGGTGCCCGCCTCCACATCCTCGAGTCCGAGCCATGAGCAAAGCCCTGAAGAAGGCGGGGTTTCCGATTTGTCGGCGGCACCATCTGCTACGCGTTCATGCAGGCGGTGGGCATGGTAAATGACCATCTTGTATCCTGCCCCCGGCATTCGCTGATACAGGAAGGGTCGTAGAGTCTTGAGTGACCAGCAGAGATGCTGAGCGGCGACTGTTGGGTAGGAATGGGCAGATCCTGGTTCTAATCAGTATTATTAATAAAGTGATATAACTAACTATTATTAAAGATTAAAAAATGGAAAAGTCTTTCCCCGGGCTTCTGGAAGGATCAGCAGGACCTTTTCCGTGTGTGGCCCGGGGAATGACTTCGAGCCTGAATATAGGTCTGCGGGGATGCTTTAACTTGCCCGACCTCGCCAAGTACTTTTCCCGGTGATTTGCCGGGGTTTGATCATCCAGCCGATAGCGCGTTCCTAGCGGGGAACGCAGTGCCTTGTCGAGGCGCATGCCACGTTCAGGCAATACTTCGACGCCTCGTTGGAATGACAGGACCCGCCTGCAGGTCAGGTCGTGAAGGGGCGAAGAGCGCTCACAGGTGTTGGCGTCACCGCAATGGCTGTCGCGATACAGGGATACTTCCTTTCGACTTACCGAATATGGAACGAGCGAGCAGGGTTTGTTGGCGGTCATCGGCCTTCAATGCCGCGTAAATCGAATCCGGTTGGTTCTCCTGCAGGCACCCTAGCCAGTCCGTCCCGCGGGATATGCCGATCATTGCAAGGCCCTGTTGCCGGGCCAGCCGCGAAAAGTACAGATCTACCATATTGACCACTGTCCACTCACGGACGTCAAATCGCAGGTCTGTCGTGGAGAAGGCAACCGAACAGGTGCCCAGCACATCGGCAAGAAAGTCCCGGGCGGCGGGCCTGGAACGGTGAACCACCACACGGTCCCGTCGGTAAGACTCGACGGTCTGGTTCATGACAGAGGCGTGTACGCCCATAATCACCCCGGATCCATAGTTCTCCAGGCATGATCGCATTCGGTCAACATAGTCATCCGGGTAGGCGATATCGTCATCCAGTGAAAAGTACAGGCAGGGTTCCGCATGAAGCGCCAGGCCGAGAAATTTGCCGTTTGCCTTCAGATCACCGTATTCGTTTGAAAGGAGAGGCACGATCTTGGGATGATCAGCGAATTCCGGCACCTCGGCGAATCCATCGAGAAACAGATACAGGCCGTCCACCTGAGGTAGAGCCGAAGCGATGGCCTGGGTGACGGTTTCCTGTCGGGAAGGCATGGTAGCCATCCCAGCGATCACAGGGGTCGCGTAACCCGTTGGGTCCGGCCTGCGGACAATTTGAGTGGCTAATGCGGCTTCGAGTCTGCCATCGCGTTCAAGCAATTCACGGTAAACGGACGTCCTCGCCTCTTTGGAAGGTGGCGGCGGGGTATAAATGTCCTGATCCGATACGAATGGTTGAAGTTTTCGTGAGGCTTCGATCCGGGGGGCTATGAACCTCCGAAACAGACGACTCCCGGCGAGTCTGCGCAATACCGGGGTATATTCCCCGATGGCACGGACCCTGTGCCAGGCGATCCACTTCGACAGGATGCGTTCCTTGTCAATGGTCACATCCCAGGTTTCCTCGAAAGCGATCAGGGAATTCCAGGCACGCTGGTGATTCCATCGATCCAGGAAATAGTCCAGGTCCGTCGCTGTCAGTCTGCCGCCTCGCACGTGAGTGACAACGGCATTACGCTCGAAGGTCACGGTCTTTCCCGCAGCCTTGATGCGGAGCGCGAAATCCACCTGTTCGCGGGTGATCAGTCGCTCATCGAAAAAACCGATTTCATCGAATAGATCCCGCCGTAAGAGGACGCAGTGAAACTCTGTGATTTCGTTTTCCACGGGCGCCGTCAGTCGATTGAAGTTTTTGATCGCCCGGTCCATGAGACGGTGACGTTCCGAGATGACGGGATGCTCAGGGCCTCCTTCCGCGTGCAACAAGCCACCGGCGTGATGAATGCGTGCGGCCCTTGGCGGTCCGATACAGATCAGCGGCTCCACAACGCTCGCATCGTTGCGGCGGGCATTAGACTCGAGTGCTTCCAACCAATCGGGTTCGTACAGCACATCATTATCGACAAACACGATGAACTCCGTCCCGGCGAGGCGGGCACCGATATTTCTCGATGCGTTCGGTGTGATGAAGTGGGATTCGACGATGTGTTTGAAGGGACGCTGGTGTTGTATATCATCGAGCTTGCGAGCCAGTATTTCGCCAGGAACGCTGGTGATGACGACGACGGGAATGTCCGGTGTGATGGTGGCGAACAAAGATTCCAGCGACCACGCAGTGGTATTGATGCGTTCCCGTTGTGAGACGACGACCGTCGTCTTGGGCTTGCTTTTTGGCACGTTCATGTCAGGCGAATGGACGGGCCCCGTGAGAACCCGCCTCGTTATTCAGCAGCGCCAGCGAAGGTTACTTTCGGGTGACGCACACAACATCCAGCACTAAGATATCTTTGCCGGGAAAGGCAAACTGTAACAGGATGTGAAATTCATGGTGTCGAGTACAGCCAGGATCGCTCAGACTAACATACAGCTCTACAACCAGATGAGTGCGGCCGGTTATCCCGATGAGGAGATAGCCAGGATCCGAAGGGCGTACGGGCTGGCCATGAAGATATTCTCAGGACAGTTTCGGGCGAACGAAAAGCCACAGCTTGCCCATTTGACCGGGGTTGCGAGTATTCTTGCCGCGCTGGACAGCGGGGGACCTGTGGTGGCGGCTGGCATGCTCCACACGGCCTATTCCCATGGAGACTGGGGGAGCGGAACCAGGGGAAGGACGGACATCAAGGTGCGGGAAATCATCCAGGTGGCCGGCCCCGATGCGGAGGCCGTCGTTGCCTGTTACCAGGGTCAGCGCTATACCGCCGAGCGGATAAGGGGATTACGGGCGAGAGTGAAGGATCTATCGGAAGTGGAGCGGAACGCGCTTCTCGTGGAGCTTGCCGATGTGCTGGAGGAATTCGACGATGGCAGCATCGGTTATTGCGATCACGTGAAGCACGGCCCGGAATCCGGCGATCCGGAAGCTGTATACGATCTGACCGTAAACACCGCAATCGCGCTGGGTTACCCGGAACTGGCCAGCCATCTCGCCGATTCGCTTCAAAGAGTGTCTGATCAGGAGGTGCCGGCGGCGGCCCATACCCATCTCAAACACGGTAACCTGCAGCCTCCAATGTCGTACCGTCAGAAGTGGCGGATCATCGTGAAAAAACCCTTGCGGCGATGGAAGCAGAGGCTTCGCCGGCTGCTCAGTTAATCGAATCGGGGCTTTACGCCGGAAAGCCTGTCACGCCACCAGCATCAGGGATGCCCCAGCAGCTTTCTCATTTCGTTGAAACGCTTCAGTTCCCGGGAAGACACTTCAGGATAGTCAGGATTCATCCGTTCCAGCGTCTTGCGCACGATTCTCGCCACCGCCATCGCATGAAGGGCTTGTCGTCGGCGGGGATGGCGTACCAGGGCGCCCAGGGTCGGGAGGTGGCGTCAAAGCGTCCTGGTAGGCCTCCATGTAGTCGTCCCAAATGCTGCGTTCACGCACGTCGCCGACGGAGAACTTCCAGTTCTTCTCGGGCTCGTCGAGACGCGACAGGAAACGCTGCCTCTGTTCTTCCCGCGATACATTCAGCCAGAATTTCAGCATGACCGTGCCGTTGCGGGCCAGGTGCCTTTCGTGATCGCGGATCGAGTCGATAGCGGCTGCTGCCAGAGATCGTCCGACCCCGGCAGGTCGCGGGAGGCGCTGCCCCTCGAGATACTCCGGGTGCACGCGCACCACCAGAACCTCTTCGTAGTAGCTGCGGTTGAATATGCCGATGCGACCGCGCTCCGGCAGTCGATGGCGGTTCGCCAGAGGAAGTCGTGATCCAATTCCTCGTGTCGAGGGCTGCTTGAATGAAAAGACCTGGCAGCCGGCCGGATTAACGCCGCTCATCACCGCCCGGATCGTGCTGTCCTTGCCCGCGGCGTCCATCGCCTGGAAAACCAGCAGCAGGGCTCTGCGGTCTTCGGCATAGAGGCGGCGTTGCAACTCATCGAGCTTATCCACGTTCCGTTGTAACCGTTTGCGGCATCCCTTGTTGCCCGGTGCGCCGGCTGGAGGCGCCGATTGCAGTTCAGATGGATCAAAGGCGCCGTCGGTGGGGACGAGATAGGGACTTTCCAGGGGTTCGATCATTGGGCTTTTCCGCAGTCAACTCAGGCCAGAAAACAGTGTAAACCAGGCGAGAGTCAGCGAAATATCTCTGTGGTGCACTAGAGTCGATTCGGTTGCGGGTATAAGGTGATTCTGATTCTCGGATTAACCTGCCGAACCAGAGAACCGGAAAATCGATGCTGGAAGCCCTGACACTGATTCTTTCTCTGCCAGCTTATTGGCGAGGTGCTGGTGGGTGTTTCGGGCGTGCCGGTACCGGGTCCTGTTGCCGGGATGCTGTTGCTCCTGGCCTGGTTGTTCCTGCGCGGCGGCGTTGACGATGAGGTGGAATCCACAACCAACGGGTTGCTCGGGCATCTCTCGTTGCTTTTCGTGCCGGCCGGGGTTGGCGTTCTTGTGCACTGGGAGAGTATCCGCTCCGGCTGGTTGGCGTTATCGGCCGCACTGATCGTCAGCGCCCTGATAAGCCTGGTTGTTACGGCGCTGGTGATGCAGGCCCTGATGCCTGATGATGGAGACGATTCTCCATAACTCTCCAAAGTGAACCAGACGTATGAGCCCAGTTAAATTGCTTTTCATCGGGGGCGTACCCGACAACCATCAGGCTAAGGTTGTGCGTTGGACACCGGCGGGTTTCGATCTGTCTTTTTCCGGTAATTCGGTGCTTCCACCACTTTTCAATGACAAGCGGATCTCCCCGATGAAGGTCTATCTGGGAGGAATGAATCCAAATAATGAGGTCAAGCTTCCCGGTCGGCCCGATGTGGTCTTCAACGGGATCTGTGATCACGAGTCATCCAGCGAGGCGATCGAATACGCGGAACGTTTTTGTTCGCATGCCGAAAAACAAGGCGTTCGAGTGATCAATCCCCCGAGTTTGGTGAGGAACACCACGCGGGAGAAGAGTGCAGAAAGTTTTCAGGGGCTTGAGCGGATTCTGGTGCCGAAAATCACTCATCTGTCGGCGCCAACTGTTCAAGACATTTACCAGATGATTGAACAGGATGAAATCCGTCCGCCCGTCATCCTGAGAACCACCGGGGATCATAACGGTCGAAACATGGTTCGCATTATGGCGGCTGAACAACGCGATGAACTGGGCGTGCTGCCGTTTGATGGTCGAGACTATTACGCGATTCCATTTATCGATTATGCCGATCAGCAGGGCGTGTACCGAAAGCTCCGTTTGGTGAAGGTCGGAAACGGGATCATTGCCCGACACATTGTGTCGAGCCAAAAATGGAATATTCACAGCACGGAGCGCTTTGACAGTGTCAATAATGACAGCGAAGCCAGAAACGACGAGATGCAGTTCCTGAATAATCCCGAAGAGTTCCTGGGCGAGGAGCTATTTGCACAACTCGTCACGGGTCTGAACAAAACCGGGCTGGATTACGTGGCCGTCGATTTCTCGTTATTGCCGGATGGCAGGGCGGTTTTCTTCGAGTGCAATGCCTGCTTTAACGTTTTCGCCAACAAACATCTGTTTCCGGAATTGAAGACCGCACAAGAGCGCATCACCTCAGCCTTGATTGATCTCGTGATAGATGGGGCGAAACAAAGTCAGTCGGCCTGAAGTACTCAATGCGGATGTTCATCTGCGACTGGGAACATCCCCCAGCACCACCTGAAGTCGTCAGCCAATGATGCTGTTTCCCGGATGATTGGCTGAGGAAGACAGCGTCCACCCGTATGCCACGCCACTAAGGAAAAATGATCTTGTAGCCGAGACTGATCCGGTCGGTCTCAGAATAAACCGCATGCCATAGGGGCAGGGCTGGCGTGATATGGAAAAGCCTTAAATTCCAGGTTTGATCCCAAGAGGTGATCACCCGTTCGTCCCGCGGGTCGCGGAAGCGGAAGAAAGATCGCCCGGGCTCGTCGGCGAAACTGATGTAACAGCGCCATCCGGGTGTGCGAAGGTTCGTATGCCAACTCATGTACCCGCCGCGCGGATACCAGAAATGCCCCGTATTCTCCACGGTCAGGTTCGGTGAAAGGGGGAACAGGGCGCGCATTCGGCTGAGTACGATGTCGTCCAGCCGGCGGCGCAGTGAGGCCAGATTTTTGTCGATGACCGCGTCTTTGACGTTGTCGAAATTATAGGCAATGCAGTTGGAGATCTGCCGATCCTCGACGATATCGCTTATCCATGCATCGCCGGAGAGTAGCGGCGCCAGGGCTTTTTCATCCACCGCATCGGATGCCTGGTCCTCTGCCGTGAAGTGGCGAGCGAGAAACTCCGGCTGTCCTTGCCGCATTTTGTCTACCAGTTCGCTGACGACGGCCTTCAATTCGGCGTCGAGGTGCGTACCGGAGACATCATGAACCAAGCTGTTTTCGTCGTAGCCGGCCGGTAGTGCCAGGTCCATGACGCGACTGGAAGGATCGAGTTCCAGCCGGAGATTGGTCCAGGTGGTTTTATCCGCCAATCCGAAGTCTTCCAGTTTTGGAATGATCTTACCGGTGGGGCGAAATCCGAAATGACGGCAGTTCCAGGCTAAGACGGCGGGATCGTCACAGTTTGTGTAGACGGTTCGAATACCCTGTTGCTGAAGATAGGAATAAACGTTGATGTTGCAGGCGGGTCCCGACGCGCGACGACGTGTATCCCGATCAACGGCCAACAGGGTTGTTTTTGCTGTGGTTTCATCCAGAATCTCATACCGCCACGCCCACCACCTTGTCGCCGATTTTCGCGACGAAACAATCGGCTTTATCGAAGCGCCGCATTTCTGGCCCACCGATGCGATGGAAATTGGCGCCCTTGAATATCGCCAGCACCACTCACCCATTCAGCCGCTGACGGCCTCACAATACACACCTCGCGATTCTCACGCTACTCATTAATGCTCAAACTGTTCCGCCCTGAAAATTGCCATAAATCGATGACCCGCATTGTGACCCGGAATGGTTCGCAGAAGCCATTCGGCGGCCCGATGCGCATGAAACCTGTCAGAACCGTTGACAGTCATTGTATATTTTGACCTGGGCCCAGCCTATGGAAAAGCTAATCGGCGCTATCAGCAACAAGGCAGAAATCCGGCGGATTTTTCTGCCCTGTGGATTACGATGTGGTTTATATTTGATCTGAGCCTTCGCGCCCCGATAGGTAGGTGACGAGCGAATGCCTGCATTTGTCATACGAGGACCCCTTGCACAATGGGCGAGCCGGACAACCGGCGATGAATGAGCCCTTGTTCGAGGTATGGGTTTATCTGGCCGAATCGCCGCTGTTGTGGCTCACCACGACCTTGGTGGCCTATCTGATCGCCTATCGGATTTATCAGGCCGGGGGATCCAATCCTTTGCTCAACCCGGTGGCAATCGCCGTTGCGCTGCTTATCGGATTGCTGTTGGTAACGGGCACATCCTACGAGACCTATTTCGCCGGCGCCCAGTTTGTCCATTTTCTGCTTGGGCCGGCAACCGTGGCGCTGGCGGTTCCCATCTATCGCCAACGTAAAAAGCTGGTCGTGTTATGGGTGCCGATTTCGGTGGCCCTGGTGGCGGGCATTCTTGCCGCCGTATTGAGCGCCTTGGGTATTGCGGCTGCCTGGGTGCCGACGTCGGCACCCTGGTGTCCCGGGCGCCCAAATCCGTGACCGCGCCGGTGGCCATGGGCATCGCTGAAAATCTGGGTGGACACCCGTCACTGACCGCGGTTCTGGTGGTGGTGACCGGCATTCTGGGCGCGGTCATGGGTACCACGCTGTTTCGCTGGCTGAAAATACGAAGCGATAGCGTGAAGGGGATTGCCATGGGTGTGACCTCCCACGGCATCGGTACGGCCCGCGCTTTTCAGGTAAGCAAGGAAATGGGCGCCTTTTCCGGATTGGCCATGGCGCTGTCGGCGCTTGTCGCCGCCATGCTGTTGCCGCCGTTGCTTGGCTGGCTGGGACTGATAATCTGAAGTTATTTCGGATTCGGGCGGGAAGTTGTCTGAAGCGCAGTCAAACTGGTCCTTTTTGCTGAAGGCAGATCGTGGAAAAGCCGAGACCCTGATTGTTCCTTACACAAAGTAGACAGCACGAAAAAAATAGACGCTGATCAGGGAGCCGGCGAGAATGACGAATCCTCTGACATAACGCTGAGGAATTTGACGAGAAACACGGGCCGCGAAGTATCCACCCAGAAGGGTTCCAACCAGTACAGAGCAATCCTTCACGCCAGGCGATAGCCCCTTCAACAACAAACAACAGGATGGCAATCAAAGAGACAGCCGAAGACGCCAGTAACTTGACGCCGTTCATGGTGTTGATATCGGTGTAACCCGCCAGGGCAAGATAGCTGAGGATGATTATCCCCAGACCCGCGTTAAAAAAACCGCCATAGACGCAGACACCGATCAGCGTCAGCAGCAGCAGGACCCTGCCGACAGACGATGCATGTTGATGTTTCGAAGAGAGCCTCGTTGCATAAACATGCAGTTTTTCACCAAATGTGAAAACCAAGGTCGCGAACAGAAGCAGCCAGGGTACGGCTTCGCGAAACACTGCCTCCGAGGTCTGCAGGAGCAGCCAGGCGCCGGCAATGCCTCCGAACAGACCGGCCAGGATGTACTTTGCCAGATTGCCTTTTTGCCGGTTGATTTCCCTGCGAAACGCATAGGCGCCGCTCAGGTAACCGGAGCAGGCGGCAAAGGTGTTGGTTGCGTTAGCGGATATGGGTGGTACACCGACCATCAGCAAGGCGGGGAAGGTAATGAAGGTTCCGCCGCCGGCGATGGAATTGAGCATGCCGCCGAAAAATCCAGCGGCTAACAGGAAGGGTATCTCAAATGACATGATTAGTAGGAACAACGCGGCTTCAGAGTACCAACTTCCGGATTCGGGATCAGAACCCATTGCCACTCTCGGCACGGGTGCATTCGACCGGGAAACATCACACCTTTAAATCGAACCGGCACGAGCTATTGTGGAGGCGACCGGTCCCTTTGGTGGAGTTTAATCGTCCGTTTTATCCATGGACGTACGTCTCCAGGCCAAGGACGGGCTCGTGCTGATATGATGTCGTGGCTATATGCAGGATCCGTCCCGTGACTCAGAAACCCGTCAATCCCCTGGCTGCCGCTTTGTTCCTCGTTCTGCTGCTCGCAATGGCGTTTGCGGGCTGGAAGGCCTGGGAGCAGGCGGCGGCCTACGAACAGACCACGCTTGCCATCATCGATCATCTGGACACGGATGAGCGCATCGAATCCCTGAAGCGACGGGCAATGGCCTGGCTGAGTTTCGGCCTCTACGACGCCGGCGATGACGAGTTCGCCCGTCTCAGCGATCTGAAGACCCGCCAACAGGCCTACAAGGCATCCATCCAGATCGTAACAGTGGCCTTTTTCGGCTTGCTGGCGCCGTTATTGGCCACGGCCTGGTGGGTGAGGCGAGAGTGGGGGGACCTGGCCTATACCATGCTCGCGGTTGCCGCCATCGCCCTGGTGGTCGGCCTGACCGCCCCGGTGCTGTCGGTGGAGGCGAGCAAAGAAATCCCGCTGCTGGGCCATACGGTTTTTCAGTTCGAGTCAAAGGGGGTGCTGGCCACCATCCTCGCGCTGAAAGAGGCGGGAAACACCTGGCTGGCGGTGCTGCTGTTTGGGTTCAGTGTGCTGATCCCGCTGCTCAAGACGTTCCTGGTGGGAATGACCTTTTTCGTACGCAGTCATCACTGGTCGCTGCGTGGGTTTCATCTCAGCCGCCATGTGGGCAAGTGGTCCATGACCGATGTTTTTGTTGTGGCGGTATTGGTGGCCTTCCTCGCCATGGATGACCAGGGCATGACCCATGCGGAGGTCCAGGCTGGCCTGTGGTTCTTCGCCGCCTACGTTGTCCTTTCTCTGCTGGCGACACAGTTGATCGGCCGCCTGCTGGAGGGCCGCGACGCTGTGGAAAGGGCGACCTGAACCTGCGACTACTCCGGTTTTGGCGCCCTGTGCGACCAATAGGACGCCAACAGCGATCCCGACAGGTTGTGCCAGATGGAGAACAGGGCGCCGGGCAGGGCAGCCGCGACGGAGAAGTATTTCACCGCCAGGGCGACTCCCAAGCCGGAATTCTGCATTCCCACCTCGATGGCCAGCGTCCTTGCTGTGCGCTCGTCCATGCCGAAGGCGCGGGCGCCCCAGTAACCGGCGCCAAGGCCGGTCAGGTTGTGCAGCACCACGGCGGCTGCGACCGCTGCGCCCAGGGTGGACAGATTCTGCTCATTGAGGGCGACGATGATGGCGATGATCAACACGATGGCAAGCACAGAGACCAGCGGGAAAACGTCTTTGACGGGTTCCAGTCTCTTGCCGATCAGATGGTTGACCACCACGCCGAAGGCCACCGGGAGCAGAACGATTTTGAGGATGGACCAGAGCATCATGACCACGGGAACCGGCACGGTTTGTCCCACGTAAATCCAGGTAAGCGCCGGGGTCAGCAGGATTGCGAGCAGGGTCGAGACCGTGGTGAGCGTAATGGACAAGGCCACATCGCCGCGGGCCAGGTAGCAGATGACGTTCGAGGCGGTGCCGCCGGGACAGGCCCCCACCAGCACCAGGCCGGCGAGCACCTCGGTGGGGAGACCAAGGGCGAGACCGATCAGCCAGGCGGCCAGCGGCATCACCATAAATTGCAGCAGTACGCCGAGGCCGACGACACGCGGACGCCGCAGGGCTTCCGCGAAATCGGCGGCAGTGAGCGTCATGCCCATGCCGAACATCACCACGCCGAGCAGGGGCACGATGGCCGGTTTAAGACCACTGAACAGATCCGGTTGGGCCAGTGCCAGCAAGGACAGCAGAATCGCCCAGACGGGGAAGAGTCGGGTCAGAACAGAAATCACGTCAGGTCGTCATCCGAAATCGCGGTTCTCGAAACAGGCAGCGCCCGATGATACCGGGATATGGCCGGACGGGTGGCTCGCAATCCAGCGGAAATCTGGTCTCGAACGAAGGCCGCCGGATGGGGATTACGGTGTATCATGCGGTTTCCCCGGATTCCCCGTCCGCAACCGCGGCAATAAAAGCGGCCGCCCACCTGGGTTGTCGCAAATGATCCATGTACGAGTCTTACTTCGGATTTAGCGAAAAACCCTTTTCCATCGCTCCGGATCCCCGTTTCGTGTACCTCAGCCCGGCGCACGAGGAGGCCTTGGCGCACCTGCTGTACGGATTGCGGGAGGGAGGGGGTTTCGTGATGCTCACCGGCGAGGTGGGGACCG
Organism: uncultured Gammaproteobacteria bacterium; assembly: GCA_963820915.1. GTDB lineage: Bacteria > Pseudomonadota > Gammaproteobacteria > Chromatiales > Chromatiaceae > CAWGBV01. Next base: position 37,032 of record CAWGBV010000008.1, read on the forward strand.
GCAAGACCACCTTGCTGCGCACGCTGTTGGAAAAGCTGCCGGACAACGTCAACGTGGCGATGATCTTCAATCCGGCACTGACGCCCACCGAACTGGTCGCCACCCTCTGCGATGAATTGAAACTCCCCAAGCGGCGCACGAAGCAAACCCTGAAGATGCTGGTCGATCGTCTCAACGCCCATCTCCTCGAGACCTTCGCCGAGGGGCGGCGCACGGTGATGATCATCGACGAGGCCCAGGCGCTTGGTGTTGACGTGCTCGAACAGATTCGGCTGCTGACGAATCTCGAAACCACGAGGGAAAAGCTCCTGGAGATCATCCTCGTGGGCCAGCCGGAGTTGCGTGACACTCTGGCCCGCAAGGATCTGCGACAGCTGTCTCAGCGCATTACGGCGCGTTATCACCTTACCCCGCTCGATCGTCACGAAGTCGGGAGTTATGTCCGGCATCGGCTGGCCATTGCCGGGTTTCACGGCGAATTGTTCAGCAAGCCTGCGCTGCGGGAAATCGCCCGCTTGAGCGGCGGCATTCCCCGCCTGGTGAACGAAATCGGCGACCGTTGTCTGCTGGGCGCATATGCCGAGGAGCGCCGCACTGTGACCATGGGATTGGTCCGGCGTGCCGCCCGCCAGGTGTTGGGGGATGGCCCCGCGCGCCAGCCCGTGCTGGGCTGGCTTGTCGTGCCCCTACTGATCCTTCTGCTGGTCGTTGGATTGGGATGGTCGTGGTCTGCGGGCGTAATGCCCGATTGGTCGAAATTGAGGGCCGCCGTGGGGCTGGAATCCTCAACAGCAGTACCCAAGGCGCCGGTGGTGGTGAAAATCGAGGCGCCATCTGCTACAGGGGGAAATGTGGCGCCGGAACGCAGCGCCGATACTGCATTGCGTGCTCCATCCGTGCAGGCTGCGCCTGCATCGGAAACCGGGTTGGGACAGGCGTCGGAGGTGGATGTTTCCCTCGTATCCCTGCCACCGTCCAGGCGATTTTCCGCCTGGGTTGCCCGACACCGGGAAGGTTTGACGCGGGCGACAGCATTGGAGGTGTTGACCAGCGTCTGGAATCTCGGCGGAACGGGTTTGCCGGACTGCGATAATCCGGATGAATCGCCAGTGCGCTGCTCTCAGGGCAGTGGGGGCTGGCAGGCGCTGTCGGCGCTGGATCTGCCCGTGGCGCTGCGCATTTCTGACGATGACGATCTGCCCGCTTATGTGGCCCTGACAGGGCTCACCAGAACCGAGGTAGTCCTGGCGGCGGATGGCCGGGAATGGGTCTTTCCAAGACAGGCGCTTGCACCGTTCTGGCAGGGCGATTTTGTGGTCTTGTGGGTCACGCCGTTCGACGGTGTGGCTGGCGAATCAGGAGCGAATACCGCTGCGGACTGGGCGCGTGTCCAGTTGGGCAATACCTTTGGCCAGGAGTTGGACGGATCGGGCGCCGACGATCCCCAGTTACAGGATGCCGTCCGCTTGTTTCAGAGATTAAGCGGCATCGACGCCGATGGCGATCTCAATGACGCCACCTTACTGAAACTCTATGCGGAGTCGGAACCCGAGGCCGCACCTCGACTTTGGCGGGACGGTTAGATGTCGTTGATCCTCGAGGCCCTCAAGAGATCCGAACAGGAACGCGCGACCGGTGACCTGGTACTGGATGAAGCGGTGCATTTGCGTCGCCCTGGTCCGCCTCGCGCGCGCTCCAGAAACCTGCTTGTAGCCCTGGTGACCGCAGCCGCCATTCTCTTGAGTATCGGCGGCGCCTGGTGGTTGATGACTCGCTTGACCGACGAAGGCGCCCCGGGCGCGAGTTCACAGAAGGCGCCCGAGATGAGCGAGCCCGCGCCGGCTCAGCCGTCGGTCAGACCGGGCACTGCGGTGGCGCCGATCCCAAAGGCACTGCCCAGGGTGACGCCGCCGGCAGCTCCCACCACCACCTTGCCCGCAGTGGCGGTACCGAAACAACCGGCAGTCGCGTCGCCAATTGAAGAATCCGACCCGGCACCGACACCATCGCCCGCGGTCGAGCCTGCGTCGCCGGCCGCAACGGAGGATGCAGGTTCAACGAAGGCAGCGGGCGTTGCCGGCGAGACGGGTTCGGGAGAAACGGCCGAAGTATTGCGCCTGGGCCGTCTGCCTTACCGGATTCAGCAGGCCGTCAAGCCCTTGCGGCTCGATGTCCATGTCTATGACGCCGACCCGGTGCGACGATTTGTAATGATCAACGGCCAGTCCTACCCGGAGGGCGCCGAAATCAAGCCGGGACTGCTGGTGCGTGACATTCAACGCGGTGGCGTTGTGCTTGTCTGGCAGGGGGAGGCGTTTTCGTTGGCGGCCGGAGATTGAGCCCTGTGACGAAAAAATAAAGTCCTTTACTGGTAAGGCCAACGATCGATTGGCTATACGACCTTTTACGGGTGTGATGCAAAAATGGAAATTTTTGAATAGAAAACAGGTCCGTTTATCCATGTGATCGGAGGTCTTGTCGGTTTGACCTGCTTTCAGGTGGCAGCCTCAAACCGAACCACTGCGGCAAAGAAAATTCCGGGCCTGGATTTTACGTCTGGCGTTGGGAGCAGCTGAGCTATTCAGCAGGAGGCCAACGACCGGCAATAATGCCGCGAAAGCCGACGTCTCTGTGGATGCGTCCACCAAAACCAACAAGCAGGGCTGCTATGTCCGATGAAGCCATGGAAATCCGCCTGGTAGTGGAAAAATCCCTTCTTACCCACAACCAAGAGGAGATCGACCGTCTGCACCTCGATCGCGACGCCGAGCGAGTACGAATAAACACGAGCGTCAAGCCTCGGGGCGGCTATTCGGGTGGGATACCTGCCGCGCTCAAGCGCGCCAGGAACAGCTTGGTTTTGTCATCTGCGAGCAGGATGGGGGTCTCCCGTTCGAGAAAGCGGATCGACATATTTGTATGGTAAGAAATAATCTCGTCAACCTGCCAGGCGGCTTCCTCGGGTTGATTCAGCGCCATGTAACTGGCCACCAGGATCAGGCGGGCGTAGGTGGCATATTGGTTCCGCTCCAGGGCCAGCCGTTGATACTCGATCGCCTTTTGGTAATTTCCCAGCGTGTAATGCGCCCACCCCAGGTTGAAGAGGTAATCCCAGGAATACAGTGGATTAATGACAATCGCCTTGTCCATTAATTCGATGGCGTCTTCGGCCCGCCCGGAGTAATTGTAAATCTGGGCCAGCAAGGACAGGCCATCGGCATAACCCGGCGCCAGGCGCAGTGCTCTTTGGGTGGCAGTTGCGGCTTGTGTATTTTCATGCCGGTACAGGTGGGTAAAGCCAAGTGCCCAGAATGAATACGGGGATTCGGGGTCCAGTTCGACTGCCTTCCGGGCATAGTGCAGCGCCAGATCGCGTTCGACATGGGGCGTATCACTCCAGCCCTTGTTGGCAAAGCGCGTTAACGCGACGGCGATGCCACCATAAGCGCGGGCGAAGTCGGGATCCAGCAGGATCGCCTGGCGGTAGTAGTCCTGCGCCTGAGTGTTGGCCTCGGGTGTTCTCAGGCTCAATACCTGGCGTCCTTTAAGGTACAGATCGTAGGCTTCGAAACTCTTGGCCGGGGGGCTGCTGACCCGGGCCTGTTGTTTCCTCGTGAGCTTGACGGACAGAGCGCGGACGATATTTTGTGCCACGTCTTCCTGCACCTCAAAAATCGCGGCCACCGTCCGGTCGTAACGTTCGGACCATAGATTCTGAGCATTGTCGGTATCGATCAGCCGGGCAGTTATGCGCAGGTTCTCTCCAGATTTACGCACGCTGCCCTCAACCAGGTGCGAGACGTTCAACTCGCGGGCGATCTTCTGCGGATCAATGGGTTTTCCCTTGTACTGGAACGAGGTGCTCCGGGCCAGTACGCGGATCGATTCAATACGCGACAGGTCGGTGATGACGTCTTCGACGATGCCGTCAGCAAGATAGTCCTGAGTGTTGTCCGCACTGAGATTCGCGAAAGGGAGAATCAGCAGCGTGGGTTCCTTGTGCGATGTCGCTGTGGGTGGTTCGGCGGCGCTTTCTGCTACTTCTGCCTTTTCGGGCGACCTTTGCAGAGTGATGGCCAGCAGGATGAGCAGAAGCAAGCCGATAACAGAGAAAACGGTGATCCAGAGTCGATGTGGCGGTTTCCTGGCTGGCTCAGCTACCGGTGCCTTTGTCTCCCTCTCCTGCATCGGGTTTGATGATAATTGTTCCACCGGGGCTATCAGGCGATAGCCGACCTTGGCGATGGTTTCGAGGTATGCCGGGTTCTGCCGGTCATCGCCAAAGGCCTTGCGCAACTTGTTGACTGCGCTGGAGAGTACTTCGTCGCCAATGACCCGGCGGGGCCAGACGGCCTTCAGTAATACTTCCCGGGACACGGGTTGATCGGCATGCAGTGATAAAAAGAGCAACAGATGCCCGACGAGCGGCTCGAGTTTGACCTTGTCAGTCCCACGCTCGAGCGTAAGCAGGTTGGGATGGTAGGTCCAGTCGCCGATGCGAAAAGGTCCTGCCGTCAATTCCTGGTGTTCTCCGGCATCCATTTTGATTCGCTGAAAATAGAGGCAACTTATTGATTATCCTGGCCGTATATTTTCTTTATCTTTTGTTTAGACAAAGGTTAGTCGTTCACAAAGCGATACGCCATCCTGGGCACTATACCTCCCCTTGCAACCACAACCCACAAAAACAAGCAAGAGGAAAACATCATGAAAGCAGTATTCCCTGGTACCATGATTTGCAGTCTGGCGCTGTTGCTAGCCGCCCCCATACCCGCTCTGGCCGAATCGGATGAGGGCCAGACCTGGAACGAGAGTGACCTGATATGGAAGCCCAACCCCCGTGTGCCCGGACTGGGCGTGGCCCACATAGTTGGCAGCGGCAAGGAGGCTGGTCCGTACACCTACCGGGTGAAGTTCCCCAAGGGCCGCGTCGTGCAGGCTCACAGCCATCCGGATGACCGGTTCTATACGGTCATCTCGGGCACCTGGAAAATTGGTTTTGGTGAGCAATACGACGAATCCAAGCTGATTACGCTGACTGCCGGTGGTTTCTACACAGAGCCTGCCGACGTGCCGCATTTCATCTCCACGCCCGACGGCGAAGCGATTGTCCAGGTCAGCGGGACCGGCCCGACAACCATCCACTATGTCAATCCCGAGCATGGTTCCAAATAGGCGTGCTCCAGAGCATGTCCCGGCCACCGGGGCATGCTTCTCTTTACCGATCAACAGGAGCAGTCATTCAGCGTTAGGCAATTTATGTACTGGGTTTGAAGAATATATTGCACTGATGATGGCTCATCGTAGGCAAGCCCCTGAACGGCCTCAAGGTCTGGCGTTCAAACGATAGCGCAGCAGTTCAGCTGTCAGCCAGTCGGCGCTCGGGTGTTCACCGTTGGCGCACGTCACACGATAGGGCTTCCCGCTCAGGCTGCTGCGTGTTGCCGCATGGGCGATGAACTGTTCCGCGCTGGTGATGGCGTCGCCGATATAGTCGTACTTCTTCGCGATGTGCTCGCTCGCCTCCCCGGGCCCGTAGGTATTGCCGTTGCGGATGAATGTGCAACCGGAACTGGAGATGAAATCGAGCAGATGGCTGATCTCTTCTTGGGTGCCCGCAGAGGCTGGCAGCACGGTACACAGGAGAAGCATCCAGAGTCCCGGCAGATGCAGTTTCATTCGTCATTCTCCGCTGGGTTGTCTGGCAGACTGAAAGTCACGAGCAGTGGGTTGTGATCGGAACTGGTCACGGGGACGGCAACCGCGCCCACCACATCCAGGCCACGGAAGAATACGTGATCGACGGGGTTGCCCAGATGCGTGCTGCGATCGTCGCGTTGCAGCGACAGTGTGCTGAGGCTCAGATCAAGCGTGATGCTTCTCACCATCTCTTGGCGACGGGTATTCCAGTCGTTGAAGTCTCCCGCCACCACTACAGGTCCGATGTGGGAGCGGATCAGTTCCATGGTATCCCGGAGTTGGGCGGCGAAGCTCGCGGTGCCGACGGAAAAATTGACGCCATGCAGGTTGATCAACAGCAGATCGACGTTCTGATTCTCCAGCGGATGGGTAGTAATAAGCGCAGATTTCGGAACCCGGATCAAAGGCTCGTCATGCCGGATCAGGCAAACGGAAGAGGGTGCCGATTTTCCCGCGGTCAATACACCTGTCTCGGCGTTCCGGTAGTCGAACGCCCTTGCCAGATTCCATCGCAGGCCGGTCTTCCAAAGGGCGTCGGTGAACGTACTGGTCAGGTGCGCCTCCTGTAACAGTACGAGGTCCTGGTTGGCGGTCAGTGATGCGAAATCCTCGGCCCATTGCTGATTGATTCCCTTCTGTACGTTCCAGCTCAGGAGGTGGATCCTGGATGGTTCCAAGGCCCCGCCAGGTTCCTTAACCGTGCGGACCTCGGGCAGGTTTTCATCACAGGATGCGTTGCCGGTGCGCCTGATCTCATCTCCCGAAAAAGACAGCAGCTCGTGAGGCGTCGGTACGTGAACGCAAGCCGACAGCAGCAATCCTCCACAAGCACCTATCAATCTTCCTACCATTTGTCCTGGGTCAAAGTCCAAAGATTGGTTTTCAGGGTCTTCCCTGTCGTCAAATCGACGTCATTCTGGCGGTTCAGGACCAGGCTGATTTCTCTCTGCGCGACAATGGTTTGTCCCGGCGTCAGAGTGTAGGATAAGCAATCGTTGAACCTCAGCAATAGTGCAGCATTCGATATGGTGGAAAAGAAATATATTGGTATCGACAAGGACCCCCTGGGAGCCATGAATCCCACGGGTAACGTGATCAGGGACGCCTGGGTGTTCGGTCTGATCCCGGAAACCGAGACCTGCGAGGGCTGGGCCAAAGGCGGCGTTGAAGCGCTTTACGAAAAGGTCACGCTGGAGTGGGACAAGTACGGCCATATGGTGTCGAATCTGCCCCCCGATCTGCGTGAGGTGCACAAGCGAATCTACGATCAGGCAATCGCCCGGGCTCGTGAACTGGGTTGGGATCCCGAACTGGACGATGACGACTGATCGGTCGTGCAGTTAACCACCGAGACCTTTTTTCGCCCGAACGAGATTCGGTCCAGGCAGATCAGTATTCCGGCGGCGCTCTACAATCGTTGCCGCTTGTTCTTGAGTCGCTGCCAGTACGAGCACATCTTTGTACCCATTCGCAGCATGCAGTATCTGGCGGTGATCGATGAAGAGGAAATTATATTCGTCGACAGCCAGGCCTATGCCGTAAGCGGCGACGAAGGCGGGCGCATGATACTGCTCGCCTGGCGGTTTCGTCCCGACCTGCGTCCCGACGCCTTGAACGAACCTGTTCCCGTTGATCTGGTCAACTACCATCCGGATTTGGACGAGATTCAAAGGCGGCTGGTCGGGGAATTCGACAGGTCGCTGGACATCCTGGAGGCGCGCCATCAGGAAACGGGTTGTGATCCCCGCGCGAAAAAGGTGCTTCCCTTTCCCGGCTGACCACGGGAATCCAATGCCTGTACCCTGTTAAAAGCCTCTGCAGTGGTTCCGGGCATCCCTGGTCCGATGCAAAACAATCCAGATTCGGTTGAACTGGCGCCTTTATCGGGTGGGCAGGCGCAAGGGGTGGAAAGCCCCGCCAGCGCAGGCGGGGTAATACTGTTCCCAGCGGACAATCGTTTCGCCGAAGAACCTACCCCGTAAGCGCAGCGAACACATTCGGCAGTCGCTCCGGCAGCCGTCTCCACGTGGTCCACGATGGAGTAGTTGTTCTCGCCGAAGATACGCGCCACGTAGCGGTCGGCGTCCGGATCCAGCGTCAGGCAGTAGGTGTAGATGCCCTGCATGGCCAGGTCCTCCACCGCCTTCTTGGCGTCGTGGCGCAGGTACTGCGGATCGCGCTCGTCGATGTCCGCGGGCTCGCCGTCGGTGATCAGCAGCACCAGGCGCTTCTGCGCGTTCTGCTGGGTCAGGTGCCAGCCGGCATGGCGCAGGGCCGCGCCCATGCGGGTGGACAGCCCGCCCTTCATGCCGGCCATGCGCGACTTGGCCTCGTCGTCGTAGGGCTGATCGAAGTCCTTGAAGCGGAAGTACTGGACATCGTGGCGGCCGTCGGAGGCGAAGCCGTGCACGGCGAAGTTGTCGCCGATGGAATCGATGGCCCAGGACAAGCAGGCCGGTGGACTCGCGGGTGAGGTCCAGGATGCTGGGCTGCTCCTCGTAGCCTTCCTCGCCCTCGGCGATGTCGCCGATCTTCTCGTTGGTGGACTCGGACAGGTCCATCAGCACAACGATGGACAGATCGCGGAGATGCCGGGTGATGCGGATGTTGATGCGCGGGTCCGGCATGATGCCGCGGCGGATATCGATCATGGCGCGCACGGCGGCGTTCAGATCCAGTTCCTCGCCTTCCTCGTAGCCGCGCCGGCGCACGATGCCCTGGGGCTGCATGGCGTCGATCAGGTGGCGGATGCGGGAGGCGATCGGCTTGTACTTGGTGAGGATCTCGTCCATGATCTCAGGATCGCCCCGGCCCTGCTTGCGCTCGATGACGGTGGCCCAGTCGGGGCGCGCCAGCTGCACGTGGTAGTCCCACTCGTTGTAGTGGTAGGGGTCGGAGACCGGCTCCACGCCCTCCATCTCGTTGTAGCTGATGCCCATGTCCTCGTAGGGGAACAGCTCGCGTGTTCAGGACCCAGACCTCCTGCGGGTTGTCGTCCTTCATCTCGGAGTCGATCTCGTTGACGAACTCCATGACGCTGACGTACTTGCGCACCGTTCCCTGGCGAGGTCGGGCAGGTAGTCGACGCCCTGGATCTCGAACATGTTCTCCGAGAAGTCCCAGAAGTAACGGTTGTCGTCCCGGTAGGGTATCGGCCATTCGGAAAGAATGCGCACACTGGGGATCTTCGCGATCTCGACCATCCTGTTGTAGAAGTCGACACCGGCCATCCATGCCAGGCGCGGGGCGTGCGGATCTTCCTCCAGCTTGGCGACGAAATCGTCGGCCACCTCGTTGATCACCTCGATCTCGTCACGGTAGTCGGGGTCCATGATGGCGCGGGTCGTGCGCATCATCAGGTCCATGGTCTCGTGCGGCTTGCCGAATTCGTCGTTCTCTCCCGGTTCGGCGGTGAAGAACTGCAGCCACAGCTTGCGCAGGCCGGGGAATTCGCTGTAGGCGAGGTACTCGACGCGGGCGTCCTCGAACAGCTCGATCATGCGCATCTGCGCCTGCGACAACTGCTCGGCGGAGATCGGCTCGCGGGTGTAGACCATGTGCGCGGCGGCAGTGGGCCGCGGTGGCGCGGTAGACCTCCATGCCGTCGATGCCGCGGAACGGGTCGAACGCGTCCGGCACGTGGATCTGGAAATCCTCGATGAAGGGACGGATACCCTGGCGTGGACTCGAAGTCGCCCGCGGTGGGGCGCATGAAGAAAGACCGCGCCCACAGCGCGCGCAGGTAGAAGTTGAGCTTGCGCTGATTGTCGATGAACAGGGTGCCGCGCCGTTCGGACTGCAGGATGGACTCGGGCCGACTCGGTCTTCAGGGCGAAGTAGGCCAGCTGCCCGTCGAGGTCGCGCTGGTGGGCCTGTGCGCCCCACATCACCCAGCGGCGCAGGCCGCCCAGGGTCAGCTTGGACAGCAGTTCGTCCAGATTCTCCATCATCGGGCGCAGGCCGCGCGGGGCCTTGCCGGTCATCTGGTGCAGCAGCTTGAGGAAGCCGCGCATGACATCGGCGTCGCCGAGGCGGGAGGCGGCCAGCGGCAGGTTGGCGACGATCAGGGTGATGACGCTGCCGGAGGTGTGGGAGGCCAGTTTCATCATGGCCTCGACGATGTCGGGAATGATGTCCTCGCCGACTTCCTTGGCCACGCCCGGCATTTCCTGCACATAGGTCAGCACCAGGTCCTGGCCGCGACCCAGGGTGCAGAAGGCGCGCATGCCTTCCAGGTAGTTCTGCAGGCCGCGCGGCGACATGACCCGCTGGGCCTCGTGATAGGACGATTCGAGCGCCTCTCGAGATGCGCATGATCGTCCTTGCTCGAGGCAGTGGACGTATTCGGTGAAATCAATGCTCATTGCAAACTCCAACCGCCTACATGAGACGCCATGCAGTTTTAGAGCGCGCGGTTACTCCGCCGCCGAGTGCAACCCTGCACTCAGAAGTAGGTGTTGACTGCCGCTTGCAGGGTGTCTCGCATATCCGGATCGTCGGTCAGCGGTGTCACCAGGGCCATCTGGCAGGCGGCCTGCGGCGATCGATGCCCTTGGCAATCAGCTGTGCGGCGTACACCAGCAGACGGGTGGACATGCCCTCGTCCAGGCCGTGACCCTTGAGGTTGCGCGAACGCTGGGCGATTTGCACCAGCTTCTCGGCCATATCGCGGTCAACACCGGCTTCGTGGGTAACGATCTCGGTCTCGATCTCGGTTTCGGGGTAGTCGAAGTCCATGCCACCAAAACGCTGCTTGGTGGATTGCTTGAGATCCTTCATCAGGGACTGGTAGCCCGGGTTGTAGGAGATGACGATCTGGAAGTCGTCGTGCGCCTTGACCAGTTCGCCCTTCTTTTCCAGCGGCAGTTCGCGGCGGTGGTCGGTCAGCGGGTGGATGACCACGGTGGTGTCCTGGCGGGCCTCGACGACCTCGTCGAGGTAGCAGATGGCGCCGATGCGTGCGGCGACGGTCAGCGGGCCGTCCTGCCACTTGGTGCCGTTGATGTCGAGCAGGAAGCGGCCGACCAGGTCGGAGGCGGTCATGTCTTCGTTGCAGGCCACGGTGATCAGCGGCTTCTGCAGTTTCCAGGCCATGTATTCGACAAAGCGGGATTTGCCGCAACCGGTCGGGCCCTTGAGCATGACCGGCATGCGCGCATCGTAGGCAGCCTGGTACATGTCCACTTCGTCGTGCACCGGGCGGTAGTAGGGTTCTTGATTGATCTGGTACTGATCGCGGTTAATGTCGCTCATGACGCCTCCGGCGAGTATCGGGTTCCAAATACTAAGTTTTTGGTGTTAAGTCGTAAGTGTTAAGTCTCAGCAAGCAGTGCCCGGCAGGAAAAGACGGATTACTTAAAACTGAAGGCTTAAAACTTAGAACCTTCTTCAAAAAAAACCCCCGCCCCCCAGAGTTCCAGCGGGCGGGGGCTTCTCTGTCCGAGTTGCAACAACTCAGTGCTTAGACGGTTTCACCACGGTAGATAACCATGGAGGCGCCGGCACATTGGGCGTAGTTGTCCAGGCCCAGCAGACGCACGTGGTTGTTCGGGTGCGCCTTGTGGCAGGCTTCGCACTCGGCCAGGATGGCGTCCACGTCGGTTTCGCCGAACATCGGCAGCTTCCACATGTACCAGTAGCTTCCGGACGCGTTTTGCGGCTCGGTGTGCTCGATGGATGGGTTCCAGCCCTTCGACACGATGAACTCGATCTGCTTGCGGATCTGCTCAGCACTCATGGCCGGCAGGTAGGAGAAGGTTTCGAACTTGCGGCTGTCGGCGTTGGCCAGGCTTGATTTGTAGTCCTGCATTTCACTCATTTCTAGTTACCTCAATAAGTTTCGAATTCGGTTGATCGGCTTCCAGCTTCCGGCAGCTGGCCCTGCGGCCTGGCTACCGGAGCTGAGCGCTGGCGATTACTTGTGAGAAACGTCCAGCTTGTCGACGGTGTCGAACTCGAACTTGATCTCTTTCCAGGTCTCCATGGCAGCCTTGAGCTCGGGGCTGGAAGCGGCGGCCTTGGTCAGGATGTCCTTGCCTACTTTCTCGATCTCCTGACCTTCGTTGCGAGCCTCGACACAGGCTTCGACCGCGACACGGTTGGCGGCGGCGCCGGCAGCGTTGCCCCAGGGGTGACCCAGGGTGCCGCCACCGAACTGCAGCACGGAGTCGTCACCGAAGATGCTTACCAGTGCGGGCATGTGCCATACGTGGATACCACCGGAGGCAACCGGGAGAACGCCGGGCATGGAGCCCCAGTCCTGGTCGAAGAAGATACCGCGGCTGCGGTCTTCCTTGACGTAGGAGTCGCGCATGATGTCGATCCAGCCCAGGGTGGCCTCGCGGTCGCCTTCCAGCTTGCCGACGACGGTGCCGGAGTGCAGGTGGTCACCACCGGACAGACGCAGGATCTTGGTCAGTACGCGGAAGTGGATGCCGTGGTGGGGGTTGCGGTCGAGCACGGCGTGCATGGCGCGGTGGATGTGCAGCAGCATGCCGTTGTCCTGACACCACTGGGCCAGCTGGGTGTTTGCAGACCAGCCGCCGGTGAGGTAGTCGTGCATGATGATCGGAGCGCCGATTTCCTTGGCGTACTCGGCGCGCTTCATCATTTCATCAGAGGTCGGCGCGGTCACGTTCAGGTAGTGACCCTTGCGCTCGCCGGTCTCGGCTTCGGCCTTATGGATGGCTTCCATGACGAAGTCGAAACGATGACGCCAGCGCATGAAAGGCTGGGAGTTGACGTTCTCGTCGTCCTTGGTGAAGTCCAGACCGCCGCGCAGGCCTTCGTAGCAGGCGCGGCCGTAGTTCTTGGCGGACAGGCCCAACTTGGGCTTGATGGTGCAGCCCAGCAGCGGACGGCCGTACTTGTTCAGCAGGTCGCGCTCGACCTGGATGCCCTGGGGCGGGCCATTGCAGGTCATGACGTAGGCGATCGGGAAGCGGATGTCTTCCAGGCGCAGGGCGCGCAGGGCCTTGAAGCCGAACACGTTACCGACCAGGGAGGTCATCACGTTGACGACGGAGCCTTCCTCGAACAGGTCGATGGGGTAGGCAACGAAGGCGTAGAAGCAGGTGTCGTCGCCAGGCACGTCTTCGATGGCGTAGGCGCGGCCCTTGTAGTAGTCCAGGTCGGTCAGCAGGTCGGTCCAGACCGTGGTCCAGGTGCCGGTGGAGGACTCGGCGGCCACGGCGGCGGCGACTTCTTCACGAGGCACGCCCGGCTGCGGGGTGACTTTGAAGCACGCCAGGATATCGGTGTCTTTCGGCGTGTACTCGGGCATCCAGTATGTCTCGCGGTACTCTTTTACACCCGCGTCGTATTTTTTAGCCATTCCGGTATTTCCTCCGTAGAACTGTAGGGTTGTATCTCCGGTCGCCCTCTGAAGACGGGCGTTCGGCGCGCTTTACTCTCGGATCAGCCGCCGGGGAGACCGAAGTATCAGGGGGGGCATATATAATTACCACTCAGAAATTCTGATAATTTACATAGATAAACACTTATGCAACTATAGATCTACTGCACCGATCATTATAAATCTGTATCCATGCATCTGACATTGCGACAACTCAAGGTTTTCGAGTCGGTGGCAAGACTTCTAAGCTATACCCGGGCCGCCGAAGAGCTCCATTTGACCCAGCCGGCGGTCTCGATGCAGGTGCGTCAGCTCGAAGAAGCTGTCGGACTACCGCTGTTCGAGCGCCTGGGGAAACGGATTCATCTCACCGAGGCGGGGCGGGAAATGCTCCACTACAGCCTTAACGTGAATCAGCAGCTGCGCGAGGCTGAGGAGGTTATGGAGGCGCTGAAAGGGATGCAGCGCGGCCATTTGCGAATCAGCGTGGCCACCACCGCCAACTATTTCGCTACCCGACTGCTGGCGGCCTTCGCCACCAAATTCGAGGGCACAACCTTTGCGCTGGACGTCACCAACCGCAAAAGCCTGCTCGATCACCTGGCCGAAAACGAAACCGATCTCGTCATCATGGGACGGCCACCAGGCGATCTTGACCTCGAGGCCGAGGCCTTTATGGAGAATCCTCTGGTGGTCATCGCCCCGCCCGAACATCCCCTTGCCAAGGCGCAGCGTCAGAATAAGCGTGGCATGAAAACGGTGCCCCTGAGCCGGATTCAGGAAGAGACTTTCGTGGTGCGGGAAATGGCGTCGGGGACGCGCATCGCCATGGAGCGTCACTTTGAGCGCCAGGGAATCCATTTGCGCGCGGGGATGGAGATGACCTCGAACGAGGCGATCAAACAGGCGGTGGAGGCCGGTCTCGGACTTGGAATCGTTTCGGTACATACGTTGGAACTGGAGCTTGAGACCAACAGACTGATGGTGCTGAATACCGAAAAATTTCCAATTCTCAGGCACTGGTACCTGGTGCACAGCAAGGGTAAACGCCTGCCCCCCATTGCTGCGGCATTTCGGGATTTCCTGCTGGGAGAGGAATCGCGGCCATTGCTTGCCCGGGCCGAAGTGGCCGCATCTCTGACGCAAAACGGCAACAAACAGCCTCCCAAAAAACGCAGCAGGTAGGGTCGACACCAAGGGACAGAGCGGACGATCCCTGAGGCGAATGTCCAGCCGATGGCCGGCTTTTCCCGGCAGGAAAAAGCGAACGCCAGGCAGGGTTTCCCCACCGACGGGCCTGACAGGGTGTCTACTTGCGGCCTGAGAACAACACCGGCGATGCGGCGATTTCCGGATCGACGATCCGGATCTCGCGAAGCGGGGCCGGCTGTCGTTTGAACCACTGTTCCACGGCGAGGTATTCCTCATCGCCGCCCTGATGTCCCGGATAGGCAACGACCGTCAGCAGACCGCCTTCCTTGAGAACGCCTGTTGCCTGGTCAAGGGCCGGCAGGGTGGAACTGGCCAGGGTGATTCGAAGTTTGTCGCCTCCGGGCAGATACCCGAGATTGAAGACGACCACCGCCACCTGGCCCTGTGTCGCGGGCGGCAGTGATTGCCGCATCCGTTGATGACCGCGCGCGACCAGTGTGACCCGGTCCGTGAAGCCGTGGTCGGCCAGTCTTCGGGCGGTCTGTTCATGGGCCCGGGGCTGGACGTCGAAAGCGAAGACGCGACCTGTTTCGCCGACCAGTCGGGCGAGCGCCAGGGTGTCATGACCGTTTCCCGCGGTGGCATCGACGACGATATCCCCCGGTTCGATCACCAGCTCGCACATTTCGTGTACGAGCCGGGTGAGGCGGGGGCCTTTATCCATATTGGGACAGGTCTGCGTCCGGCGGCAGGAGTGAGCCTTTGGTCAGGTTCTCCGCCATCCGGCGCGCATGCCAGGGAATCAGCAGGCCACCCTTGGCGCCAAATCCGTTAAACAGGTGCAGCCTGGGCTCGGTGGACCGGCATCCGAGCAAGGGCCGCCGGGTCCGGGTCGCGGGGCGAACCCCGGCCGCATGATTCAGGATTTCGACTTCAATGCCGGGGATGCGCTGCTCGATGCCCGCCAGCAATGAGGATTTCGCGTGTGTTGTGGGTACCTGATCGAGGGGTGACCAGCTATAGGTTGCGCCCAGCCGATAGGTGCCGCTGCTTCTGGGCATCAACCAGTTTCCCCAATTGAGAATGGCATGCGGCAGCGGCGATGGCGTGGACAGCCTTAGCTCGAGTATCTCGCCTTTGGCACCGGCCCAGGGCAGACCTGGAAAATGGGGGTTATTGATTGCACGATAGCCTTCGCAAAACACGACCTGCTCGATCCGATGGTCGCGCCAGCGCAATTTCTGTTTCGTGGTAACCAATTCGCTGTTGTCGAACTTTGTCGAAATCAGACGGTTGTCCTGGCGTAGCCAGTCGCTCAGCGACCCAAGGAGCGATTGTGTATCGAGATAGCCGGTGCGATTCAGCCAGGTGGCGCCATAGGGTGCGGCGAGTCCGCGAAGGTCATCCGCCGTCGCCGGTGCACCGAGAAATCCGGCGTACCCGGGATCGTCGCGTCGCTGGATGCAGGTCGCCAGCTGTTTGCTGTCAGTCAACAGGCGGAGGGTGGGGACATGGTGCAGAAAGGTTAGCTGGAAGTGCCGCGACAGTTCCGAGTACAAGGACTCGGCGGCTTCGAGCAGGGGAGAGATGTTCTCCTGCAATACGATGCGTTTGCCGGTGATGGGCGTGATAAGGCCGGCGGCGACGAGACTGGCGCTACCCTCATGTTCCGCATCCACGACAATTGCGCGGCAGCCGCGGCGATCCAGTTCCCAGGCGAGCAGGCTGCCGGCCAGCCCCTGGCCAATGATAAGTATATCGGCGTTCAAAAGCGTCAGGATGTGGGCAATCAATCGCCCATAATGGCCTAATTGTTTCGGGTAGTCCCGGCATCCTTTATCGAATGAGTGGTCTGGCGCCGTTTTTCAACGGCAGGCCGAAAACCTGGAAACAGGGTTGGCTGGGCGAGGTGCCTCAGATGACGAGTATCGACAGTCCGGCGAGCGATGAGCCCAGAAGGGCGCCGGCGGCAACGTCGCTGGGATAGTGCAGCCCCAGCACCAGGCGGGAGATTGCGACCAGCAATGTAAAGATGCCGAAGAAGAGAGCGAGGGTTGGAAAATGGTAGGCGATGACCAGGGTGAAACCGACGGCATGTAACGTATGGCCGGAGGGAAAGCTGAATTCGTCCAGTGCCGGCATGAGATTTTCCACCTGGCAAAGGTGGTTACAGGGACGTGGCCGATGCGTGTTGTTCTTGATGGCCCGATAGAGGGCGAGCGAAATTACCCCGACGATGACCATATGAAGGCTGGCCAGGGCGCCGGAGGTGCCATAACTCAATGGCAGCAGTGCCACGGTCAGATACCAGATCATGCCGTCACCAAGGCGGCTGACCAGTTTGAACGTGGCTCTCAGCCAGCGTTGTCTGCCACGCCGGTTCCACGCTGCGCAGTAGGGGGCCTCAAAATCACTCAGTCGTTGCAGCCAGGGGCTCATGGATCGATCCGCCGGGGGGCGTCTCCCAGGGACTCATAAAAAATCCGTGTCAGCCGTTGGATGACGGGCGGCCAGCTCAAGCCCACCGCGTCCAGGCGGGCAGCAGCGGCGATATCCGATCTAAGGGGGGCGTCGGCGGCGATACGGACCGCTTGATCGATAAATTCCTGCTCGTTCCCCGGCTCAGCGATAACGCCGTTCAGGTTGTGATGGAGGTGTTCAGCGGCTGCCGCCAGCTTGAAGGCGACCGTCGCCAGGCCGCTTGCCATTGACTCGGTTACCACGTTGCCAAAGGTCTCGGTCCTGCTGGGGAACAGGAAAAGATCTGCAGAGGCATAGTGGGCGGCGAGATCTTCACCCACGCGTGGACCGCAGAAGACGAATTCCGGGTATTCCGATTCGAGCCGGTCGACTTCAGGACCGGAGCCCACCAGAATGAAGCGGGCATCCGGTCGCTGTTCGAGTATGGCTCTGTAGGCCGCCACCGCGAGGTCGATGTTCTTTTCAGGGGCGATCCGTCCAACGTACAAGACCGCGAGACCCTGATCGTCGAGGCCCCAGTTCCGTCGCAATGCCGGGCGTCGCCGGATGGGGTTGAACAGGTCGGTATCGACACCTCGCGGCCATACCTTCAGGTTTTGGAAGCCCTGATTCGCCAGTTCGTCAGCAAGTTGCTGTGTGGGGACCAGCGTCGCCTGGCACCGATTGTGAAATCGCCGCATGTAAGCGAGCACGGCGGGGGCCAACAGGCCAACCCCGTAGTGCCGGCTGTAGGTCTGAAAATTGGTGTGAAAGCCGGCGATCACGGGCAGCCGCATGCGTTTGGCGATCCGCAAAACCGAGGCGCCCAAGGGGCCCTCGGTGGCGATGTACACCAGGTCCGGCATGGAATCACGGAACGCGGAAAGGACAAGGCGACGGGCCGGCCAGCCGATTTGCAAACCCGGATAGAGAGGGATCGACGCACCCGGCGTGGGTATCTCCCTGACGCCGTGATCCGATTCGACACCCCGATCATCCTTGCCCTGCTGGCCGGGACGGATCAGGGTGACCTGGTGGCCGCAGTCTGAAAGTCCACGGCACATATGTCGCATGGTGTTGGCGACACCATTGATTTCGGGCGGATAGGTTTCGGTCACGAGTGCCAGGCAGAGTGAATCCGGAAGGACGCCGCCAATTGCCGAAGATGCGGTCATCTCCCGGGTTCCACCTGGCCGGTGAGGTCGTCATTGACGGACAGGCGTTTCGGAGTCAGCGTTGACAGTGCGTCGAGCACGGCAAAATGTGCCTGGCGGGCCAGTTCGCGACGATCCGCATGCGGTGGTTCGAGCGGTCGGCAGAATATGACTTCGACATCGGTGGCTCCTTCGGCAAGTATTCGCCTGAGGTGGCTGGGAAAGCTCTCATCGTCGATGAACGGTGCCACCCGATCGAGTTCAGCTCCCCTGAAGTAGCGAATGGCGATCGGCTGGACGTGATAACCGCATTCCACTGCCACCGCGAGCAACCTCGGAAAAAAATGGCCTACCGAGCGGCCGTCGGTGGTGGTTCCCTCGGGAAAGAGCGTAATCAGGTGCCCCCCCGACAGTCGCTCAGACAGCGCCTCGCAGACTGTTTCTGTTTGGTGCGCGCCGCGGTGAATGAAGAGGGTGCCGGCCGTGGCGGCCATCCAGCCGATGACGGGCCATTGGCGTATCTCGCTCTTGGAGAGGAACCCAGTTGGACTGATCGAGGCCAGAACCGGGATGTCGAGCCAGGACACATGGTTGGAGACGAGTACTGCGCTGCCACCGATTGGTGTCCCCCGAACATGAATCCGGATGCCGAGAATTCGACAGAGACGGCGGTGCCACCAGCGGATGGCCCTGGTGTGTCGGTTCCCGGGGGTCTGGCTGTTGGGCCGGGGGTTGAACAGCGCCGTCAGCAAACCACCTGTGGCGATATGCAGGCCTAGTCCTATGGCCTTGATTGGTACGCGGACAGGCTTCATGGGGTGGCGCGATTCATGAAGTGGCGGGAGTAGGAGGGGTCCAGCTCGTCGATATCCAGCAGCATAAAGACGTCGGCCACTCGAAAATCGGGGTCCCAACAGGCCTCGCCGCAGGCTCGGGCGCCCAGCCTGACATAGGCCTTTAGCAATGGCGGCAAGGGAGCCGAGATCGCGTCATCCGCAACGGTGGCCGGAGGCAGCGGCCGTCGTGGAGACACGCGACGATCCTCGGTGGAGAAGGCGTGATGGCGAAGGCGGTTCATGAGCGCTGTGGCCAATACCCCGCCGTCGCTCATGTTGATGCTGGCGCAGCCGAACAGATAGTCGATCTGCCTGAGATGAATATAGCCCGCAAGTCCGGACCATAAGACCGCTATGGCTGCGCCTTGCCGGTAGTTGGGATCGACGCAGGTGCGCCCGACTTCCAGTTTCCGTCCATTGAGGGTGGTGACCTGAAGTAAATCGAATTCCGTTTCCGAGTAGAAACTTCCCGCCTTTTCCGCGCCCTCCTCGTCCAGCAGGCGGGTACTGGCAACGATTCGTCCGCTGTCCAGTTCTCGCACCAGCAGATGTTCGCAGTAAGCATCGAAGCGATCGATGTCGGCCCTCTCGGCGGCACTGGTCACCGATGCCCCCATTTCTTCCGCAAAGACACGGTAGCGGAGTTGTTGGGAGGCGAGGATGTCCTGCGCAGAGGTCGCGAGTTCTACAAAGAGTTTCGAGCCGCGGCTGGATTGCAGAATGGCGCTCATAGCCGATTCCGGGTGCCCAAGGGGTGCCCGGAATGCTAAGGAGCCTGCTTTTCAGAGATAAGTCAGCGAGATTGCGATCAGGTTAAGTTTCGGTTTCGAGCTTGTTACGATCGGCATGTTGGCGGGTGTACTCGTAGCTCACGATCGAGGCTGCGATGCTCACATTGAGGCTTTGGGTGGTGCCGAAACTCGGGATGGTCAGACAGCCAATGTCCGGATACTGCGATCGGTCGAAGCTGTGTCCAAATTCCTCATGGCCGAAAACAAAGGCGCTTTGCCGGGGCAGTTCCGTGCACGACAGGGAATTTGTGCAACTTCCGCACGGCTCCAGGGCGAACAGGGTGAAATGGCGGGCTCGAAGGTCTGCGCAGCATTCGTCAAAATCCTCGAAGAACCGCGCGGGCACCTTCTTGAAGCCTCCCTTTGCCGGTGCGGGATCGAAGGGCCCGATTCCCACAAGATGGACCTCGCGCACGCCCATAACCTCCGCAGTGCGGAAAATTTTTGCCACATTGAACCCGGATTTCAGGCTGTCCAGCACCAGAACCATGTCGTGAGGACCGGATTGTGCCAGGGCGTTCTGGCGCCGGTGTTTCTGATAACGGCGCAGGGCCTGTCGCCGCAGTTCGTTGCGCTCGCCCCGGGAGCGCTTTTTTCCGCTGGATTCGAGGGCAATACCGCCCAGAGACTTTTTCATGGTCATGGGGTGATTCTCTGCCCAGTCGTCGGTACCCGCAATAAAGCGTATTTAAAATACCGCAGACTGCAGGGGTGGCTGGCGCTAACGGGAGGTCCGGCGATCGGGTAAACTCCGCCGATTAACTTTTGAAAACAGTGCCGTGCCTAATCAGGGATCCCCCGACCGTCGCCGCGCCTTACTCGATCGCATCGAGGTGCCCGCCGATCTGCGGCAATTGTCCGAAGACGAATTGCCGCTTCTGGCTGAGGAGTTGAGAGATTTCCTCATCGATACCGTGTCGCGGACGGGTGGCCATCTGGCCGCCGGGCTCGGGGTCGTTGAACTCACCATCGCGCTGCACTATACCTACGAAACCCCCGAGGATCGTTTGGTTTGGGACGTGGGGCACCAGGCCTATCCGCACAAAATTCTCACCGGTCGTCGAGAACTCATGCACAGTTTGCGTCAGCAAGGGGGCTTGTCGGGATTTCCGCGCCGTGACGAATCCGAATACGACACCTTCGGTACGGGCCATTCCAGCACCTCGGTCAGCGCGGCGCTTGGCATGGCGCTGGCAGCGAGAAGTCTGGGTGAAACACGGCGCAGTGTCGCGGTGATCGGTGACGGCGCGCTCTCCGGCGGCATGGCCTTCGAAGCGTTTAATCATGCCGGTTCCCTTGAGGACATCGATCTGCTCGTCATCCTCAACGATAACGACATGTCCATCTCGCGGCCGGTGGGGGCGGTGAGCAATTATCTTTCCCGCGTATTGACCAGCCGGTTTTATAACCGCTTGCGTGACACCAGCCGATCGGCCTTGCGTCGGGCGCCGAGTATCCGGGAGTTTGCGGATCGCTGGGAAGAGCACATGAAGGGCATGGTGTTGCCGGGAACCCTTTGGGAGGAACTGGGTTTTCGCTACATCGGTCCGGTAGACGGGCACGATCTGCCATTGATGGTGGACAATCTGCGCAACCTTCAGCAGATGAAGGGCCCCCGGCTGCTGCACGTTGTCACCCAGAAGGGGCGGGGCTTTCGACCCGCAGAGGGGCAGCCGATTACCTATCATGGTGTCAGTCCCTTCGATCCGAACACCGGAGAAATGCCGTCGACTGCCGGTGGCAAGTCTTATACCGGTATCTTCAGTGACTGGATCTGCGATGCCGCCGCCGGGAACGAGCGAATTTGGGGCATCACGCCCGCGATGTGCGAAGGTTCCGGCCTGGTGACCTTTGCGGAGCGTTTTCCGGACCGATACGTGGACGTGGGTATTGCCGAGCAACATGCTGTGACCCTTGCGGCAGGCATGGCCTGCGACGGTCTGAAACCCGTGGTGGCGATCTATTCCACCTTTCTGCAGCGCGCCTATGACCAGCTGATTCACGACGTGGCGCTTCAGAATCTCGATGTTACCTTTGCCGTCGACCGTGCGGGCCAGGTCGGTGCCGACGGCGCGACCCATGCCGGCAGTTTCGATCTCTCTTATGCTCGGGCTGTTCCCAATCTGGTGGTCATGGCGCCGTCGAACGAGGCGGAGTGCCGGCTGATGCTACAGACGGCCCTGGAGCATGTCGGGCCCGCGCTGGTGCGCTACCCGCGGGGCAGAGGGCCGGGCGCCGAGGTGTCGACGAGTCTGGATACGATCCCGATAGGTCGAGGTGAGATCCTGCGCCAGGGACAACGAATAGCACTGTTGGCCTTCGGAACCATGGTGGCGCCGGCACTGGAGGCGGCCGGGGAACTTGGCGCAACGGTGGCAAATATGCGTTTCGTCAAACCCCTGGACCGGGGGTTGGTGGAGGCGTTGGCAGAGGATCATGATCTGCTGGTCACCATCGAGGAAAACGTGATTCACGGCGGCGCGGGTGGCGGCGTCGGGGAATGCCTGGCCGAGCTTGGCCTGCGGGCATCGGTGCGCCATCTGGGCTTGCCGGATACCTTTATCGAGCATGCTACCCAGGCCGAGCAGCTGGAACTTTGCGGATTAACGCCGCAGGGTATTGTGGCCAGCGTGCGTGGATGGATGGAAGCGCCGTCCTGGAACGCTGCCGGGCTCGATGCGGTCAGCAAAAAACCGTAAGAACCCCGGTGTATCCGTAAAGTCGGCGATGTGAGATCTCGCCGTTGGCGTAAAAACCCACCAGGGGTACGTCGCCCAATTCTTCCTGAATCAGACGCAATTCCGCGGAATCGTCGCCAAACTGATACCTGCCTCGCCCCAGGCAACTGTGGTAGAGGGCGCCCTTTGCGGGTCCCGGCAGTCGTTTTTTCAGCGACTCGATCATCGCCGTAAGGTCCTCGCGGGCGGTCTCGGCGTCGCGTTTCGCGAATTGAATGGATTGACCTGCCTGGACCCGGTCACCGATGGCCAGCAGGCCCTGGTCGGGGTCGATTCCCAGCAGGTTTCGCACAAGGTAATCGCCGGTGTCCGAATGAGGGACCGGCAGGGCAGCGAAGATGTAGCCGGATACGGCCTCGAGATTGCGGGCAAGCACTTCGCCGATGTCTTCACGAAACACATCCAGCGCCGGTCGTTCGTCAATGCCAACGATGACATTGTCCTGGCAGGCGGTGATGGTGTGGGCCTTTCCGATCAGGGTGCAACCTTGTGTAAGTCCGGTGGCCACGGTGACGTTTGATGAAAGCAGCACACCAGAGACGCCGCCCGATTCCACGTTGTCGGCCAATTGGACCTGATCACCCCCGGATGATGTCAGCCCACCAACGAGGAATCCACCTTCCAGACCATCTGCGAGTTGCTCAATCAATGCGGGTGTTGCCACGTTCGTGGGATCGCCGTGAATGATGGCGAATCCGGCCTGTTGAGTGGCTCTCCAGGAGCCGCTGGCTTCCAGGAACCCGGCGAAATCGTCTGTCGTCGATGGGACAACAAGGAGTGAGTCTTCCGCAACATCGGTGACCATCAAGGCCAGCGCCGGCGTGTCGTAGATCTCAAGGCCGGTGCTGCAGATGCCGCTGCCTACGCTTCCCACCCAGTGCGGAACTTTGGTGTGGTGACGGAGCCAGTCGACGATTTCACCGGCCTCTGCAGCGAGCCTGTCGCTGACGTAGATAAAACCGAGTGCGGCATCTTGTGGGATCGGCCCGAGCTGATCCAGCGCACGGGTACAGAGATCCAGCCAGTTGTCGCCGGAAGTGTGGGCATACGGGTAGCGCGTCATAAGGGGATGATAAGACGGCGGCATCCGGGGATACCGCCGCCGGAAGTGGGGTATTAGGCCTTGTCGTCCATCATCTTCTCAATGACGGGGGCGAGGATGATTTCCATCGCGAATCCCATCTTGCCGCCTGGCACCACAATGGTATTGCGGCGTGACATGAAGGAGTGCTGGATCATGTCGAGCAGGTGCGAAAAATCGATATCGAATTTGGTGGGATCGGCGAAGCGAATAATCACGAAGCTCTCGTCAGGCGTCGGGATATCTCTCGCGATAAAGGGGTGCGAGGTGTCGACGGTGGGCACGCGCTGGAAGTTGATGTCGGTGCGCGAGAACTGTGGCGTGACATGGGTGATGTAGTCGGGCATGCGGCGCATGATGGTATCCACGATGGCCTCGGCCGAGTAGCCTCGCTCGGCGTTGTCGCGGAAGATTTTCTGAATCCATTCCAGGTTGACCACGGGGACCACACCGATACCCAGGTCCACATGCTGGGCGACGTTGCACTCGTCCGTAACCACGAGGCCATGCAACCCTTCGTAGAACAGCAAGTCGGTGCCTTCTTCGATTTGCTCCCAGGGTGTGAACTCGCCTGGGTTGACGTTGGTGCCGAGTCGGCCGTTGTGGAGATCCGCTTCGTCGGGGCTGTGGATGTAGTAGCGTTTCTGACCGCCGCCGGTTTCGCCGTAGGTTTTGAAGAGTTCTTCCAGCTTGTCGAACACATTGGCGCCGGGCCCGAAGTGGCTGAGGTGATCCTCGGTCATCTTGACCTTCATCTCTGCCCGGTTGTAACGGTGATAGCTGTCGCCTTCCACCACCGCTGGTTTGATGCCGTCGCGGTAGAAGATGTGTTCGAAAGCGCGTTTTACAGTGGTTGTGCCGGCGCCGGACGATCCGGTTACGGCAACTACAGGATGACTCTTAGACATGGGTTTCTTCCCTCGTCATATTTTCAGATAAGAATTCTGTACGCGCGGTGTTTTTTTGGACTTGGCCGCATGGGCCTGGCGCGCGAAAGCGCGAACTATAGCAGTTCAGCGGATGGATTGTCCCGGGGATAAATCAACCAAAATCATGCTGCGGCGCAGCATGAAAGGCCGCCGATAATCGGGTATGGAAAACAGGTGCTTAGCCAATCTTGCTTGGGCCATGACACTCATAGAATATCCTAATGAAGTCAGATGGATATCCTATGAGCCGGTCTGCTGTCGCTATAGCACAGTATCCAGTACCAGGTAGACGCCAAGTAACACAGCAATCCACAACACCATACTGCCCGTGGGCCAGCTTGCGGAGAGATGGTAGATCGCCCAGCGGGAACGTCCGAATCCGTCTCGTGTTTGCTGCAGCGAATCCCTAACCAACGCTGTCGTACCGCCAGCGAGGGACTGTATGGCCGCGTATACGAAACCGGCCCCACGTGGCAGAACCTTGCGATAGAGCCACTCGGCGTCGAGGTTCACTGAATGCAGTTCGGGTGGGTAGAGGCCCTTCTTGTTGAGCCACACGAAGGCCAGTGCGGAGAAAAAAAGCAGCTGAAGTTGAGCCAGTACGTGGGTGACGTCATAGGGCCAGTAATCCACCTCCCAAGGTAGCAGGGAGTAGAGGAATTGCGGCTGCGAGCCGATGAACAGGCAGAGCACCGCGGCGATGGACATGGCCACCAGCATGTTGGTCGGCGCTTCCGAGGTGCGAATACCCGAATCGTGTGCGAAGAAGGCGAAATACGGGATCTTTATCCCTGCATGGTGGAACACGCCCGCCGAGGCGAACAACAGCATAAGCCAGATGCCGTGGTAACCCTCGAGCAACAGTGCGGTCATCACCATGGACTTGCTGACGAATCCGCTGAACAGCGGAAAGGCTGAAATGGATGCTGCGCCCATGATGCAGAGTATCGCGGTCTTGGGCATTGTCTTGTACAGACCACCCAGATCCGAACCATTGATATTGCCGGTTCGGTACAGGACCGCGCCCATGGTCATGAACAGCAGGCCCTTGAAGATGACGTCGTTGAAGGCGTGGGCGACCGCGCCGTTGAGCGCCAGCGCCGTTCCTATACCGATGCCGCACACCATGAATCCCACCTGGTTGATCATGCTGTAAGCCAGCACGCGCCGCAGGTCGTTCTCGATCACGGCATAGAAGATCGGAAAGCAGGTCATGGCCGCCCCGATGTAGATCAGCAGATCGGTTCCGGGATAACCCCGCGCCAGGGCATAGACGGCTACCTTGGTGGTGAAGGCCGACAGGAAGACGGTGCCCGTAGGGGTGGATTCGGGATAGGCGTCGGTCAGCCAGTTGTGCAGGAACGGAAAGGCCGACTTGATGCCGAAGGCGAGGAAGATCAGCCAACCGGCCACGCCTTCGAGTCCGATGTAATCGAATTTGAGCGAACCGGTTTGGTGATAGTGGACCAGGGCGCCGGCCAGCAGGAGTACACCGGATGTAACCTGAAAAATGAGGTAGCGCATCCCGGAGTGCATCGCACGTTTTGTGCGTCTCGCCCAGATGAGAAAAACCGAGGAGATGGCCAGCAGTTCCCAGAAAATGAACAGGGTTATCAGGTCGCCAGCGAAGACCGCCCCCAGGGCGCTGCCCGCATAGAGCATGCCCGCTGTCTTCTGGACGGGATCGCGCACGTGCAGAGCGAAAATCGACGCGAGCAGTGCAGCGATATGAAAGAGATAACCGAACAACAGGCTCAGCCGGTCGGTTCGGACAAGCGTCAGCTCATAGTTGAGCAGGCTGTAGCCCATCTCCATACCGGGGGAGACGTTGAACCAGAGATTGAGGCCGCCCAGGATGGGCACGGCGATCATGACCAGACTGCTGATCCAGCCGCGGTTGAACGCCACGACAACGGCGGCAATGTAAAAGGGGAGAAATGCGGGAAGCTCACTCATCCACATCGTAATAATCTTCCTTTCGCATCACGACCTTGCGCATTTGTGTGGCAACAAGAACCAGGACCACACAGGCAATGAAACCGAACACGGCATAAAATCCGGGCAGATTCTCCCAGGCATGAATCACATGTCGATGCAGGATCGGATCCAGCGCCAGTAACAGAAAGCACACCGCATAAAAGCCGCGCATGAGGCGCGTTACATTGCGCGGCTTGTCGAAGATGTACTCTTTTTCGTCAGCGTTTTGCATGACTAGCCACTCCCGGCGGCCGTATTCGCCAGTTCAAGAAATGGGTCCGGATAAAAGAACAATACGAAACAGGCCAGGGCGGTGATCACCATGGCGATCAGACAGCTTGTGGGCGCCTCTTTTATACTCGTGTGGGTATCACCCCCCGGTGCCTGGCCGAAGAAGGCGCGGATGGGAATCGGCAGCAGATAGGCGATGTTCAACAGCGAACTCACCATCAGAATCCCCAGCAGGACCCACTGCGATGCCTCGATGGTTCCCAGTGCCAGGTACCACTTGCTCCATGCGCCGCCCAAGGGTGGCAAACCGATTATGCTCAGGCTGGCGATGAGAAAGGTCGCGAAGGTAATCGGCATCGCCCGACCCAGGCCGTCCAGTTCACTGACCTTGGTTTTGTGGGCGGCGACCAGAATGGCGCCGGCACCGAAGAACAGGGTGATCTTGGCAAAGGCATGCATGACGATGTGGAGTGTGCCGCCCACCAGCCCCGCTGTGTTGAGCAGCATGGCGCCCAGCACAATGTAACTCAGTTGGCTGACGGTGGAGTAGGCCAGCCGTGCCTTGAGATTGTCCTTGGTCATGGCCACCAGTGAGGACAGGAGGATGGTCGCTCCGGCGAACCAGATGAGCCAGTCAGTCACGCCCGTTTCGGCCAGAAATTCCGTACCAAAGATATAGATGGTCACCTTCAACACCGTGAAGACGCCGGCCTTGACCACCGCCACGGCATGCAGCAGCGCACTGACCGGTGTAGGTGCCACCATGGCCGACGGCAGCCAACGGTGAAATGGCATCAGGGCCGCCTTGCCGATCCCGAACACATACAGGGCGTACAGCAACCCGGCCCACAGCGGATGCACCTGGCCGGCGAGAATGCCTCCCTCGCGAAAATCCAGGGTGCCGGTCATCGCATAGGTGATCAGGATGGCCAGCAACTGCAGGCCGATGGAAGTGCCCAGCAGGATGCCCAGATAGGTTCGCGCGCCACGCTTAGCTTCGGGCGTACCAGCATGCGCCACCAGGGGATAGGTGGACACCGTCAGGATTTCGTAGCCCAGGAACAGGGTGAACATGTTTCCGGCGAAGGCAATCGCCAGGGTGCTGCCGATGGCGATGGCGAACATCGCGAAGAAGCGTGTCTGATTCTGCTCATGGTGGCTGCGCATGTAGCCGATCGCATAGACCGAGGTCACCAGCCAGAGTATCCCGGCGACCAAGGCGAACAGCATGCCGAGGGCCTCGATTTCGAACAGGATCGGCAGCCCGGGCAGTGGTTCGATCAGCTCCACCGCGAGGCTTTCGCCGTTCTGGAAGCGCGAATAGAGTGTGAAGACCGAGATCATCACCAGAGCACCACTGACCAGGGTGACGCCCTCTCGAAGATTCGGCCAGCGGCCGGACAGGCCAATACCCAGGGCCCCCGCGAAGGGAATCAGCATCGTGACCAGAATAAGTGTTTCGTTGGTCATCGGCCGCCCGCCCCCAACATTTCGACCGCGGTTTGGGCCATGCCGACCGTCAGGTCCGTGTGGAACCCGAAGTAAAGATTGGCCAGTACCAATATCCAAGTGGGAATCAGTAGGGCAAGTGGTGCCTCTTTCACTGTCGGCCTGTCGTCGTCCGATTCTTTGAAGAACAGGGTTTCGATCAATTTCCACATGTAAACGACGGCCAGCAGCGAGCCCACCAGGATGACCACGGCAAAGATCCAGGCCTGTTGCTCGATGGCCGCCAGGACCAGGTACCATTTACTGATGAAGCCGGCGGTGCCCGGAAGGCCGATCAGACTTAGACCCGCGATGAAAATTCCCGCAAAGGTCCATGGCATCTGGCGCCCCAGCCCCTTGAGATCGTCCATGCGGCTTGAGCCCACACGGTAGATCAATGCGCCCACGGCCATGAACAGAGCCCCTTTCATCAGCGCGTGGTTGAACAGATGCACGAGAGTGGCGGTGAGACCGAGTGCCGACCCGAATCCGATTCCCAGAACCATGTATCCGATCTGGCCCACGCTGGAGTAGGCCAGCAACCGCTTTGCATCCTGTTGATAGATTGCGTAGACAGACGCCACCAGTACCCCGGCCATGCCCAGCGCCAGGAAGATCTCCTGCAATGGGGTTTCCAGACTGAAACTGTTGGAGAAAACGGTATAGACCATACGCACCATGACATAGACCGCGACCTTGGTGGCCGTGGCGGCCAGAAACAGAGAGACAACGGTGGGTGCATAGGTGTAGGCGTTCGGCAGCCATAGGTGCAGCGGAAACAGGGCCAGCTTGAGTGCGACACCAACGACGATGAAGGCAAAGGCCGTGTGTACCGTACGGGTCTCAAATACGGCGGGCAGCCTGGCGTTCAAATCGAGCATGTTGAGTGTGCCCGTTTCGGCATAGATAAGGCCGATGCCGATGAGGAGGAAGGTGGCGCCTATGGTGCCCATGATCAGGTACTGATAGGCCGCGGTCAGTGCCCGGCGCTCGCGTCCCATGCTGATCAATGCGTAGGATGAGAGTGAAGAAATCTCGAGGAAGACGAACAGGTTGAACACATCTCCCGTCTGTACGATGCCCAGCAGACCAAGCAGGCACAGGAGGAGGGCGGAATAGAACAGCGAGATGCGTTCCTCCGGAATTTCCTGTGCCACACTGCGGAACGCGTAGGGGAGACTGATCGCGGCGATACCGGCGATGATCAGGGCAACGAAGGCGTTCAGTGCGTCGATGCGGTACTCGATACCCCAGGGCGGTTCCCAGCCTCCGAGCGCATAGCTGATTACCCCCGTGTCTACGACGACCCACAGCTGCCAGGCTGCCAGGAACAGGCAGATCCAACTGACAAACAGGGTCACGAGCCAGGGGGCTCGGCCTGAAGGAAGAATGGCAACGACCGGCGCCGCCAGCATCGGCACCGCGACCAGAAGAAGACTCAGGTGCTGCTCGATCACAATGAGCTGTCCTGCTTGTGAATCTCGTCTTCCTCAATGCTGCCGTAGGCCTCCTTGATGCGTATCACCAGGGCGAGTCCCAACGCGGTGGTGGCAACTCCCACCACGATCGCGGTGAGGATCAACACATGCGGCAGCGGATTCGAATATTCGGTAAAACCCTCGGCGATGATCGGGGTGGTGCCGCCCTGGACATTGCCGATGCTGATATAGAGCAGAAAAACCGAGACTTGAAATATGTTCAGCCCGGCGATCTTCTTGATGAGGTTGCCCTGGCTGACCACCGTGTAAAACCCCGCCATCATGAGCAGGATGACAATCCAGTAATTGTAGTGTCCGAGCAGATAGTCAATCACGACCGCCGGTTCCCGTCTGCGAAACTGAAAAAGATGATGAGCATTACGGAGGCCACGGTTAAACCTACCCCCAGCTCGATAACGATGATCCCCAGATGCTGGCCGGCAATGGGGTCTACGGCCAGCACGTTGTAATCAAGGAAGCGTCCCCCGAGCAGCAGGGTCGCAACACCGGTGCCGGCATAGATGAGGACGCCCAGGCTGGCCAGCAGTCGCAGCACGTCCATGGGTATGACCTTCAATGCGGTGTCGAGTCCAAACACCAGGGTGTAAAGGATAAAGGCGGAGCCGAATATCACTCCGGCCTGAAACCCGCCGCCCGGACCGTAGTCGCCATGAAACTGCACATAGAGCGCGAACAATACGATCAGTGGGATAAAGAACTTGGCGATGATCCTAAGGATCAGATGATGCTTCATTGCTGGTCCTTCGTTCGTTTTTCGGACCGTCGCCTGCCGATGAGCAAGAGCACCCCAATACCGGCGGTGAAGATGACCGTGACCTCGCCGAGTGTGTCGAATCCGCGATAGCTGGCCAAAACCGCCGTGACCAAATTCGGCACACCGGTCTCGATCGCGCCCTGTTCGATATAGCGAGGTGCAACGTGTTGATGAGCCGGTGCCCCCGCCTGGCCGAACGATGGG
This sequence comes from uncultured Gammaproteobacteria bacterium, assembly GCA_963820915.1. Taxonomy (GTDB): domain Bacteria; phylum Pseudomonadota; class Gammaproteobacteria; order Chromatiales; family Chromatiaceae; genus CAWGBV01. The sequence continues at coordinate 67,380 of CAWGBV010000008.1, forward strand.
ATGTCCGAGGTTCCATAAAGCAGAGTGCCCCCGGTGACAACCACAACCAATAGCGGTAACCAGGGGCGATGTGCGTGGGGTTTTTCTTCATGGCTGCCTGCGAGCGCGAGCGTGGCAAGCATCAACACTGTGGAGATGCCGGCGCCCACCGCTGCTTCGGTGAAGGCCACGTCGGCGGCGTCCAGTACCACGAAAAGTCCGGCCGACAAAAGACTGAACATGCCGAACAGCATGATCACAGCGAACAGATTGCGGAGACGGATGATTGCCAGCGCGGTGACGAGCAGAAATGCCAGCAAGGCGACATCGATAATGGTATCAATCATCACCGTGCTCCGGGGAATCATCGGCGAGTTGGGGCTTCAGTCCGCTATGGAGTGAGGCATTACCCAGCGCGTGCGAGGCCGTGGGATTGGTGAAAAACAAGAATCCAAATATCAACAGCAGTTTGAAGGCCGCCAGGGACAGCCCCGCTTGAAAACCCAGGCCTAGGAGGAAAAGGGCGGCACACAACGTATCGGTGATGCCGGCCGCATGCATGCGGGCGTAGAAATCCGGGAAGCGGTGCATGCCAATGCCGCCGATGATGCCCAGCACGGCGCCCCCGACGATACATAGCCAACTTAAGATTTCCCAGATCATTGCTTTCCTGAGAGCTCGTCCTGGCTCTCACCTGCGGTGTGAAAATTGCCGTGTTCCACAAGCTTGAGGACGGCCACAACGCCGATGAAATTGATGAGCGCGTAGATCAGAGCGATGTCCAGGATGTCGGTGCGCCCCGATAGAAACGCGAATACCGCGATCAGCAGTACTGTCTTGGTGCCAAACATGTTTACTGCGAGGATTCGGTCATAAATCGTAGGGCCGAGCACTGCGCGGGTGAGCGCGAGCGCCATCGTCACCAAAATCGCCAGAGCCGCCACCGCGTACATCATTGCGGGGGGTCCCCAATGTCGTCGGGGACGGAGCGAGCCATACGACCGCTGGCAATATCCTCGGCCCCTTCACGAGTAAGAGCGTGGACCAGGATGGTGTCATCGACTCTGAGGCTGACCGTGCCCGGTGTCAGAGTGATGGAATTGGCATAAATCACCACCCCGAGGGTAGTCCGGTGTTCGGTAGGTACGCGGATCAATTGTGGGCTGATCGCGGGACCTCGGCTGAGGATGCGCTTGGCTACGTCGATGTTGGCGACGACGATCTCCCACATCAAAAACGCAATGTGCTTTATCAGGCTGGGTTTTAGGTGCACGGAGTAGCTTTCGTTGTCGAGCAGATCCATGCGAACGGCAAGATATACGACCAAAGCGGTCGACAAAGCGCCCAGAGTCAGTAACAGCGGTTCCGTATGGCCGGATAATCCCAACCATAAGAGGTACATCAACACCGCCAGACTGATCACGTGTCTCACTGTTTCCCCCCCTCTGGTCTTGTTGATTTTCATGACCAGTCGGTATTACACCAATTATTTGGTCTCCCGCGCCAGTAGCGGGCTTAAATTGTCGGGGCCGCGGCGCCTTCCCTGTCCCTCATTCAAATCAGATCTTGTCCTGCAGGTTCTTCAGTATTTCTCTATCGATTCCTGACGCCCCATGCGGGGCGTTTGCGCGGAATCGCCAGCTATGCATGGCTATTCCTCAGCCGGATCAATTGTCATTTTGGTTCTTTTGCATCAAACGCTGTGATTCTAACGTTTATTGTTGCACCGCGTCATCTTTGGTGTGTTTCCGATCGGCGAGATATGGCGATCGTGATCATGCAGGCGCCTGCCTCAGCAATGCGATGGGGGTGAGCCGGAATCCGGATCAGATCGACAAAGCGGGGCGCTACCCGGCGGTGAAGCGTTATTCCAGCCGGGAACCAGTGGCCGATTTCCGAGTTCCATTGGGGGGATCATGAACAAAGGTGCAATTGGCCAGGGCGTCGCCCCGCAGCAATACAGTCCAGGGATTGTCGAGTACCGGTGGCACCGCGGCCGTCATTCCTTAGGTCAACCCGATAAATTCTCGCCACGCTACAGGCATTGCGCCAGATAAGCCCCGAGGCGCCAAAAAACTGTCATTCTGTCAGGGGGGTGAGCCGGTGCTTCAGGTCATACCGGGTCCGAAGGAGTGTTTGTTGATCCAGAGGTGGACCAGGATGCTCGCTGCATATCCGAGCATTATGACAGGTGTCCATTTCAGGTGTCCGACGAAGGTATAGCGCCCCCGAGCCTGGCCCATCAAGGCTACGCCCGCTGCGGAGCCGATCGACAGCATGGAACCGCCGACACCCGCTGTGAGGGTAACCAGCAACCACTGGCCTTCTGACATGTCCGGCATCATGGTGAGTACAGCGAACATCACGGGGATGTTGTCGACGATGGCGGAAAGAACGCCGACGACGATATTGGCGTAGGTCGCTCCCCACTCGCCATACATCACCTCGGATACGAGGCCCAGATAGCCGATGAAACCCAGGCCCCCAACGCACAACACCACGCCGTAGAAGAACAACAGGGTATCCCACTCAGCCCGGGCGACGCTGTCGAATATCTCGAAGGCCATTGGTTCACCGAGCCGGTCCTGATTGGCGAGCTCGGTCTCCGCTTCCGCCATGGACATCTGCTGCTGTTCCTTATGGAATGTTTGTCCGAGGTAGAAGCCGAACAGTTTCAGATAAGCGAGACCGGTAAGCATGCCGATGACCGGCGGCAGGTGAAGGAAATTGTGGAAGCTGACGGCGGTGGTAATGGTCAGCAGAAAAATCACAATGATGCGTTTTGCGCCACGCTTCATCAGGATGACTTCCCCGCCACCTTCAGGGTGGTCTTTAGGTACGGCGAAGTGCATGATTGCGGCTGGCACCAGCCAGTTCACCACTGAAGGAAGGAACAGGTTGAAAAAGGCCCAGAAGTCCACCAGGCCTTGCGGCGTGGTGATGCTCTTTTGCCAGACCATTAAGGTCGTGATATCGCCGAAGGGGCTGAAAGCGCCGCCGGCATTGGCGGCAACCACGATGTTGATGCAGGCAAGTAACACGAATTTGGAATTTTGCCCGCCGACGGCCAGCACCACGGCGCACATCAGCAGGGCGGTGGTCAGGTTGTCGGCGACTGGAGAGATAAAGAAGGCGAGTAGACCGGTTACCCAGAAGAGACTGCGGAAGCCCAAGCCCTTGTTCACCAGCCATGAGCGCAGTGCTTCGAATACTCTGCGCTCTTCCATGGCGTTGATGTAGGTCATCGCCACCAGCAGGAACAGCATCAATTCAGCGTATTCCAGAAGGTTATGGCGGACCGCATGTTCCGCCTCGGCAGGCATCCCGTTGGAGACATATACCCCCCCGATAATGCCCCAGATGATGCCGGCTGCCAGGATAACGGGTTTGGATTTGCGAAGGTGCGTGTATTCCTCCGCCATTACCATGAGGTACGCCACTACAAATATGGCGATGGAGGCGTAGCCGACCCAGTGGTTGGTCAGGTCGAGCGTTTTTCCGTCTCCGGCGGCAAAGAGCAGCCCCGGCAGTAGGGCGAATAATAGGGCGGTGATAGTCCGGGCCACGAAGTCTGCTCCAAGCTAATTCTTTAAAAACCCGGTGATTTTACGCGTCTGGCGATCATTCGTCAGCTTTGTTTCGTGGAGGTCATGCAAATCGCCTTAACCCATAAGGTTCCCCGGAGCGGATGCTTGTCGAATCTCGATCGAGAGTTTGCCCGGTCGCCTCAGTTACTCGCTGGGTAGGCAGTCTGGTATTCTCTTGCCATAAATACGGATTAATTACCTGATGCAGGGCAAGATGCTACAAGGAATGCCAACAAAGCTGCTTATCGCGGATGATCACCCTCTGATCAGAGAGGCGTTGACGGACACCTTCCTGGCGCTGGGTGGCGCCTACAGCATCTCGTCAGTACCGGATGGTGCCGGTTTGTGGGCCGCTCTTTCTTCACAACCCGATACGGCGCTGGTTTTACTCGATTTGTTCATGCCGGGTCCCGACGGATTCGAGTTATTGGCGGGTATACGGCAAAGTTTCCCTGACGTTAAGGTCGTGGTCCTGACCGCATCGGAAGACCCCGACGACTTGAGAGCCGCCATGCATTTGGGCGCGGCCGGTTATGTTCTGAAATCCGAACCGAGCACGGAGCTCATAGCCGTGGTTCACCAGGTTCTGGCCGGGGGAAAGTCATTTCCGGGAATGATGAAGGATCTCGAGAACGGGTCAGATTCCGGCCCTGTCGGCCGGGACAGTATCGGCGCAATGCCGTTGACGGACCGGCAAATGGAGGTGTTGAAACTGATCGCCGAAGGTTTTTCCAACAAGGAAATCGCCCGCCGTCTTGAACTTTCCGAGAACACGGTGAAGATTCACGTCTCGGCCGTGTTTCGCGGGCTCGGCGTCCATAATCGTACACAGGCTGCAGTTGCTGCCCGCCAACAAGGGGTTTTGCCTGAGTCTGCGAAGGTGGTTGAGACTCACGATCGCCTCGACGTCAACAAGCTGGGAGCGGAATAACGGAATCGGGTCATGAATGAGCTTCCAGCTTATGAACGAGAGCTGGCGCTGGTGCATGCCGGAAACGATCCCCAGCGCGCCGATCGCTATCTTCGCTTATTGCTGGGCTCATTTGACGAATTCCGTAAAACCATCGGTGATGCGCGGCGGGCGCACGAATGGGAAGTGGCGCGGCGCTCCGCGCACCATATGGCCGGGGCTGCGATGTACTGCGCGGCAACGGCACTCAGTGCCAAGACGCGGCAGTTGGAAGAATCCTTGCGGGACAACCGCCTCACCGATGCGAGCGGGCTCTTCGACGACCTGGAAAAGGAGATGGACCGCCTTGAGGAATTGGCGCAGGACATTATCTGATTTTCGCCGCTGCGACTGCGGGAAACAGCAATGACCCAATACGAGGCCGACCCCGAGTATTGTGCATCACCCGAAACCGCTGAAGACTACCGTTACCTCGCGCAATTCGCCGAACTCGTCACCACGCTGACGTCGCGCCTGGTAAATCCGGCGTCAGGGGCGATCGATCGCGAAATCGACGAGGCACTTCAGCGTATCGGGGAATTCGCTGCCGTGGATCGCAGCTATCTGTTCCAGTTTTCCGTGGATGGTGCCCGGGTTTCCAATACCCACGAATGGTGCGCGGACGCCGTCACGCCGATGATGGACCAGATCCAGGACGCGCCAGTGGAAAAATTCGCTTGGGCGATGGACCGGATCAAGCAGGGCGATGTGATCTATGTTGAAGATGTGGAGAGATTGCCGCACGACTCACTTTCGGTGAAGCAGGAGCTTCGGCGCCAAGGGGTTCAGTCGATACTCAATGTCCCGCTGATTTCATTGGGGAGTGTGCTGGGTTTTGTCGGTTTCGACGCGGTTAAACAGAAAAAAACCTGGCAGGACAGGCACATAGAATTGCTCAAGGTGGTGGGTGAAATCATTGCCGGTGCCATCGAACGTTGCCGCGCTCACCACATCCTCAACCGCCAGATGGAAATGGAAACCCTGGTGGCGCAGGCATCATCGCGGTTTATCAATGTTTCCACCGCGTCTATTAATTCGGAAATTGATCGCGCGATTGCGGAGATCGGGGAATTCACCGGGGTGGATCGGAGCTACGTCTTCCGGTTTTCGTCGGATGGCGCCACTATGAGCAACACGCATGAATGGTGTGCCGGGGGCGTGGCCCCGCAATCCGGGCGATTGCAAAATCTTCCTGTGGCGCATTTCGATTATTCCATTTCTTTGATGCGGGCCGGCGATATTTTCTATGTGGAAAATACGTCACAGCTTCCGCCGGACGCGACGGCGGAGAGAGTGGAATTCGACAAGGAGGGCATCACAACCCTCATCAATGTTCCCATCAGGGTCCGCGGGTCGATGATGGGTTTTCTTGGGTTCGACGCGGTTCGGGAACGCAAGTTGTGGACGCAAGACGATGTCCGGCTGCTGAGATTGGTGAGCGAGATATTCGCTAACGCCCTCGACCGCAAGATGACGGATGACAAATTACAGGCCTCTCTCTACGAGAAAGAACTGCTTCTGAAGGAAATCCACCATCGTGTCAAAAACAATCTGCAGATCGTCAATAGCCTGCTTTACCTGCAGGGAAACGCCATAAAGGAATCGGCAGACGAGACGAGTCTGGAGGCATTTCGCCAAAGTCAGGGTCGTATTCGGGCAATGGCGGCGATTCATGATCATCTCTACCGCACCCCCGACCTCGCAGCGGTTGATATACAACAGTATCTGCAAACCCTGGTTCCTGACCTGGTGGCCTCCTATTCCGCTGGCGAGCGTATCCGGGTTCGGATCAGGGGCAGCAATATCCGCTTGGGGATAGATCGAGCCATTCCCTGTGCGTTGATCATCAATGAATTGCTGACCAATTGTCTCAAGCACGCTTTCCCGGATGGGAGTCATGGCAGTATTGACGTGAACATCGATCAGCCCTCTGACGGCTTGAATCGTGTGTCGGTGTCCGATAACGGAGTGGGTTTTCCCCAGGGACGCCATTGGCGGGGATACAAAACGCTGGGGCTGCGCCTGGTTGGCGATCTCATTGCCCAACTGGATGGGGACTTGCGCCTGACCGGCGACGAGGGGACGCAGGTTGTACTGACCTTTGCAGGGGATTCAGAGCCACTATGCCCAGCGCCCTGATTGTTGAAGACGAGGCGATCTCCGCCTTGGCCATGACCGGAATGATTGAGGATGCCGGTTGGTTGGTGACGGGAGTTGCCGCGTCGGGGGAACTGGCGCTCGAAATGTTCAGCCGCTGGCCGCCCGATGTGGTCTTGATGGATATTCAGCTCAAGGGTGCGCTGACCGGTATTGATGTGGCCGGGATCATCACAAAAACCCGGAAGACACCGGTGGTCTTCACCACCGCTTACTCGGTGACCGAGGTGCTGGCCAATGAGACTGTTCCGGATCGATGCTATTTTCTCGGCAAGCCGATTGACGAGACCCGGTTGCGGGAAGTGCTCTCCATGATCGCGGAGTGAACAGTGGATTGGATTTGGCAGGTGACGCGATGTTGTCCGATATCGGGTTCTGTGGAAAAGAGCGGCCGTTTTTAGCGTTGCTCTAGGGTGCCGAAGGTGGGGAACTGGTTGTCGACCGCGAGCGATACCTGGTTCATTCCTTCCAGTCCGTAAATTCGAATGATGTCCAAAGCGCTTTTTCCGCCGAACGGACGCTGTGGTACCTGAACCCATAGATTTGCGGAAGGTTCACTGAATGGAAAGAGTGTCAGGGTTGCCTGATGGATTTGCTGGATCAATCTGGCCCTTGTGTATACCTCCGGGTTTTCGGGTCGGCGGGAGCCGAGTCTTAACTGGTTGTAATCGCGGCGTCGAAGATTGCCTGGCATACCGAGATAGGCAGGCTGTTCGTCATAGGAGACCCCCCAGGCACTGAGAATACGCAAGGCATTGCGCAGGCTGTCAGCGTTGCTGGATTGTGACTCGTATTCAGACATTTCTAATCTTGGGAAATACTGAAACGCATCGACTCATGATATCAGAGCCAACCGCTGGAAGACGGTACAGCGGTCGTTAACGTTACACTGCATAAATATCTTCAGGCTGGAGTTAACTATGAATTCCCGGCTGGCATTCGACCGAGCCCATCTTTGGCATCCCTATACCTCGCTGGTGAATCCGACGCCGGTCTATCCGGTGGCATCGGCCGAGGGTGTGCGCCTGACGTTAGAGGATGGTCGGCAAGTGATCGACGGCATGGCGTCCTGGTGGTCGGCGATCCACGGCTACAATCACCCGCGCCTAAACGCCGCGGTGATGCGCCAACTCGATTCCATGTCCCATGTCATGTTCGGTGGCTTGACGCATGAGCCGGCGGTGGCCCTCGGCGAGCGCCTGACCAGGCTCACCGCACCTGAACTGGAGCATGTGTTTTTCGCCGATTCCGGCTCCGTTGCGGTCGAGGTCGCCATGAAGATGGCACTGCAGTACTGGCAGTCCGCCGGAGCGCCGCGCAAACAACGTTTACTCACCATTCGAAACGGTTACCACGGGGATACCTTCGGGGCGATGTCGGTGTGCGATCCGGTTAACGGTATGCACCATCTGTTTAAGGGCGTCCTGCCAGAGCAGATCTTTGCACCGTCTCCCGGTATACCCCCGTGGCAGCCATGGCAGGACAGTGACACCGAGGCCATTCGTAATCTCGTGCATCAGCATGTGGACGAATTGGCGGCGGTAATCGTGGAGCCGGTGGTGCAGGGCGCAGGCGGCATGCGTTTCTATCATCCCGAGTATCTCAGCAGCTTGCGCACATTGTGCGACGAGTACGGCATATTGTTGATATTCGATGAAATTGCCACTGGATTTGGCCGTACCGGAAAGATGTTTGCCTACGAGCATGCCGGTGTCGTTCCCGATATTCTCTGCCTCGGCAAGGCATTGACTGGCGGCTATATGACCTTGTCCGCCACATTGACAACCGAACGGGTCGCCCAAATGGTGGGCGCTGATGGCGGTGTCCTGATGCACGGCCCCACGTTCATGGCAAACCCGTTGGCCTGTGCGGTGGCTGCCGAGAGCATTGATCTGCTCCTCGACAGCCCGTGGCAATCCCGGGTGTCCGGTATCGAGGATCATTTCGCCGCCCGTCTGGCGCCGCTTCGCGGTCATCCGGCGGTACGCGACCTGCGTTGGTTTGGGGCGATCGGTGTGGTGGAGACCCACGAACAGATTGACGTCGCGGCGGCCCAGACGCTGCTGGTGGAACAGGGAGTCTGGCTGAGACCCTTTGGTCGTCTGCTCTACACGATGCCGCCCTACACCATTGATGCGAAAGATCTGGAGCAGGTGACCGCCGCCATGGTCCGGGTGCTGGACCAGATGGCTGACCGGGCGGCTTGAACCCTCCGTTTGGCCCTCAAATACGGCGCGTTTGCCGCCCGGCAAAGAGGTGGCTTGGGCAACGGGTTCGTCCGAGGCCTGCTTCTTGAGAGTCAAAATTTGTATCAAATTGCTTCTGAATCAAGTAGCTACGAAAAGTACCGGCTATACTGGGCTTGTCTTGGCAAAGGATTCGCTTAGCGACAAATCAGCCACATGAGCGGCAAAACCACATTTCTGGCCGACTTTCGAGGAGTGTTGGCTCGCGCCAGATCCTGTCCCGGAAGGGAATTCGAGCAGGCAGTGCTCCGTATGAGCATCGGCGTGCTCTTCTTCATCTATTTCGCCGTCCAGGATGCGTTAACCCCTGATCCGGGAACATCGACCATTGTCGCCGCCACAGCGGCTTTCCTGGGGGTTTCGGTGGTTCTGTTTTTATGGATTATTCTGGATCCGCGCGCATCGGTGTCCAGGCGCATTCTCGGCATGGTTGGTGACATCGGTGCGACCTCCTTCGGTGTCTGGACGACCGGTGAGAGCGGGGCGCCGCTGTATCCGATTTATCTTTGGGTCACCTTCGGTAACGGTTTCAGGTACGGGCTTCCCTATCTCTACCTGTCGAGCATAATCAGTCTCGTCGGATTCGGAATCGTCGTCGCAACTTCGCCTTTCTGGGGAACCCACATAACTCTTTCGATCGGCCTCGCCCTTGGCCTGATCATTCTGCCCGCGTATGTGTCGATGCTGCTGCGGCGATTGAACGAAGCCATCACCACCGCGAACTCGGCAAACCTGGCGAAAAGCCAGTTTCTCGCGAATATGAGTCACGAGTTACGTACGCCGCTCAATGGGGTTATCGGCATGAGCAATCTGCTCATGGACACGCCACTCAATCGTAAACAAAAGGATTTCGCGGGCGCCATCAATCATTCGGTCCAGACGTTGCTCGGCCTGATCGAGAACATTCTCGACATTTCCAAGATCGAGGCGGGAAAGCTCATTATCGAGCAAGTCGATTTTGATCTGCACCAGCTACTGAACCGCACGATGCCCATCCTGCGCACCCAGGCCGAGGCCAAGCAGGTAAAGCTTGAATCCCACATCGCGCCCGAGGTGCCTTTTCAGGTTAACGGAGATGCCAGTCATCTGACGCAGGTGCTGGTTAATTTGATCGGTAATGCGGTCAAATTCACGCAGGATGGCTCCGTGGAGCTGAAGGTTCGAGTGGTGTCTCGTGAAGGGGATAATGCGGTACTTCGGTTTGAGGTGCTGGATACCGGAATCGGGATGACCTCCGAGGCCAAGGCGAGCATCTTCAATAGCTTCACCCAGGCGGACACGTCCACGACGCGGCGCTTCGGTGGCACCGGGCTGGGCACGACCATTTCGAAACAGCTGGTCGAGGCGATGGGTGGCCGGATTGGTGTGAACAGCGTGTTGGGCACCGGCAGTGTTTTTTGGTTTGAATTGCCCTTCATCGTGCGATCTCATCCTGAGAGTCAGGCGGCCTTGCGGAATACCCGGGTTCTGCTCGTTACCGACAAGGGCGACAAGAACAGCGGGGTCAGGCGCTATCTCGACGGTTGGGGCGTTGGCGTGGTGGAGGTAGGACTGCCCAGTGATGCATTCAGGCAGATCGAGGACGCCGTGCGGCGCGGTGAGCCCTTCCATGCCGTTATCGTCAGTAAGCAGCCGGTGGACATCGATGCGAAACAGTTCGTGGGTGCATTGCGTGCGCGCGCGATTCTTGGGGGTCTGTCACCGATCCTGATCAGCCAGGATCCCGACGCGACAGAGATCGAGGATCTGGTGGACAGTGGCTATGCCTGCGTATTGAAGGCGCCGGTGGATAAGACATTGCTGTTCAACGCGGTTCATGCCTCACCGTTGCTGGAATACGAGCCTACCCCCGGCGTCGAGAGTTTTGCCAAGCACTATGCCGAGAACAAGGTACCGGACGGCGCTCGTATCCTCGTGGCGGAAGACAACCCCATCAATCAGAAAGTTGTCGAAAAGATTCTCGAGCGAGGCGGTCACAAAGTGGACATGGTGGGCAACGGCGAGTTGGCCTTGGATCGCCTGGAGGAGAAGGCTTACGACCTGGCGATCATGGATATGCAAATGCCTGAAATGGGCGGCATTCAGGCAATCAAGCTGTATCGTTTCATGAGGCCGGATCACGACACCATGCCCTTCGTGGTCTTGACGGCGAATGCCACGACTGAAGCCCGTCGCGAGTGCGAGGAAGCGGGCGTCAGCGCTTATCTCACAAAACCCATCGATGCGGCTACTCTACTGGAGACCGTTGAAAGGCTGTGCCGCCCAAGGGCGCAGAGGCATCAGGAAGCCTTGTTCAGTGGCGCTGATGGCCAGGCGACTCGCAATATCGGCGAGCCTATTCTTAATCGATCGGTTCTGGAGGATCTCGAATTGCTGGATACGTCGGGGGAGTTTCTCGTGGAACTCTCCGAGGGGTTCTGGCGTGATGGGGAGGCACTGCTCGATGAACTGTCGGAGGCGGTGGCCAACGCCGATCTTTCCTTGTTCCGACACATTGCCCATAGCTTCAAAGGACATGCCGGTAGCGTCGGGGCGATTCCGCTATTCAAGGCGTGCCACAAACTCCAGCAGACCACGCGAGCGGATTTTGACCAGCGAGGCCCTGATCTGGTGGATCGGATTCGGGCGGAATTCAAGCTGGCTGGCCGCGCGCTGACCGACTACCTGGAATCGGCTCAGGCCCGAAGACACTGAGCCCGATTCCATCGTCAGATCTCGCGGCCGTCCCTGGCGTATGAGGCGGTGGGGTCGCGTATCGGTCGTGGCAGGCAGAGAATCCGGTATGCCAGCCGATGGTCTCAACCACGTCCTGCCGCAACCATCGGTTGCGGGGGCTCTGCAATGTGAGGGGCTGTTTCCTCCGTGGGTTCCTCCACCTTGCGGTTCTGTGCGCGCACCAGGCGGTCCATCAGTCGCAAATTGCGGGGCTCAAGTTTTAGCGCCGCGTCTACCCAGATGTCCGTGACATCGGCGAGTTCTTCGTAGGTGAGCGGGTTGATTCGTTGCCTTGCCCGCTGGATGCCGGTCAGGCCGTTACGTGCCCGCCGATGATTGTTGATGTATTCATGCAAGGCAGCTTCGCCTTCGCCTCGTTCGGCCAGAATATCGACAACGCCCATATCGAACAGCTCTTCAGCGGTATACATTTTCCCGCTGGCGAGCATCTGCTCGGTATCGCGTGGACTGATTTTTCGCGAAAGCATGCTGTAGGCGCCCATGCCTGGAAACAGGTTGAACAGAATTTCGGGGAACCCGAATTCGACGCCTTTTTCGGCGATGATCACATTGCAGGACAAGGCCGCCTCGAAGCCGCCGCCCAACGCGCTGCCCTGGACCAGGGCAATGGTGGTGAGGTCCAGCCCGAGATTGATCACATTGTTGTACAGCACATCGATGCAGGCGTAAGCGTATTCTCTCAATCCTTCGCGATCCCCTGCCTCGATCAGCCGTTTGAACAGTTCCAAATCGCCCCCGAGATTATAGATATTGTCCACACTGGATGCCGTCACGAGATAATTCACGGGCACGCCATTTTCACCACTTGATTTGACATATTTGACAATGGCTTGTTGTGCATAGCTAATGTTGTTTAGAAGCTTGGGTGTAAAGCAGGGACGCTGCTGGGAGCTATTCCTGAACCACACGGCTGCCTGGTCGGGTTCGTAGGTGATATCAAGTTGCTCGTATTGTTTTTCGAAGGTCGGTGATGGGAATTGAAGGGCTTTCATGGAAATGTGCTCCTTAAGTTTTTAAGATCGATCACGTTGGCATGATTCAACAAGGCGTCGTTTTAGTGGCTTATGTCGGATCGTGAATTATTGTGTTAAGGCCTTGTCTCGGCTCCAAATATAGGCTAATCGGCAGCCGAATACTTCAAAAACCGGCGTTACAGGCTTGATCTGGCGCAAAATAATTGGGTGGATTTATTGACGATTAGTGCGGGTCACAAGAGCGGTCGACATGGTGAGAGGGGAGAATTCCCGGCCATGTTTGCCCGGAGACAGGCCGAGGCGCAAAAACCACTGCGCCTAAATCCGGGTTTTAGGTCCCTGTAGCAAAACCCACCCGTCCTTCCCGACTGGTTCTTCAAGAGCGACCTTGGATCGGTAGGCGCTGGCGACCGTCTCCGCCTGGTCGTTGAGGATCCCTGATAACACGAGCCTTCCCGTCGACTTCAGGCAGTCCGTTATCGGTTCGGCAAGGTCAATGAGTGTGCCGGCAAGGATGTTGGCAACGACGATGTCGGCGGGTGCCGCCGCGGGCGTGTCACTCCCTGCGATAGTAAGCCTGTCGGCGACTCTGTTTTTCACTGCGTTTTCCAGGGTCGCGGTTAATGCCTGGGGATCATGATCGATGGCGGTGACCTTGCGGGCGCCAAGTAGCAGCGCCGCTATGGCGAGTACGCCAGAGCCGCAGCCAAAGTCGATAACATCCCGGCCCTGAAGATCAGCGTTGGCGAGCCACTCCAGGCACAGTGCCGTGGTTGGGTGGGTACCGGTGCCGAACGCCAAACCGGGGTCGAGCCTCAGGATTACCGTATCTTCCGAAAAGGTTTCCGGTGCCTGGCCGTCCGGGCAGATCCACAGGCGTTCGCCAAATGGCATCGGATGGAAGTGATCCAGCCAGACCCGTTCCCAGGTTCGGTCTTCGAGTTGCTCGAGGGTGACGGCGCCGTGATTATGGAATGCGGTCTCGAGGCGCCGCCCTATTGATTGGGTGTGGAAGGATTCGTCAAAGAGTCCCGTGACCTGTACCTGATCCCATACCGGCGTTTCTCCGGGCGCGGGTTCAAGCAACGGTTGGTCGGCCGCATCCTGTACCGTCACGGATAAGGCGCCCGCCGCCTCGAGCAGCTCCTCAGCGCGAGGCGCCTGCTCTTTCGAGGTGCGTACGTGGATCTGAATCCAGGGCATGGCGTACCCGCCGGATCCTAGAGACCGAGCTTCTTTTCCAGGTAATGGATGTTGACGCCGCCGTCACCGAAGGCGGTGTCGCGCATGATGTCCACGTGCAGCGGTATGTTGGTATTGATGCCGTCGATCACGGTTTCGGAAAGCGCGGTGCGCATTCGGGCAATGGCGCTCTCGCGGGTTTCGCCGTGAGCGATCAACTTGCCGACCATCGAATCGTAGTAGGGCGGTACGCGGTACCCGTTGTACAGATGGCTGTCGAAGCGGATGCCGGGGCCGCCCGGGGCATGCAATTGGGTGATGGTTCCGGGACTGGGGATGAACTTGACGGGATCCTCGGCATTGATCCGGCATTCGACCGCATGTCCGCGGATTTCTATATCGCTCTGGGCATAACCCAGTGGTTTGCCATCGGCAATGCGGATTTGTTCCTTGACAATATCCACACCGGTAATCATCTCCGTTACCGGGTGTTCCACCTGCACGCGGGTATTCATTTCGATGAAATAGAATTCACCGTTTTCGTAGAGGAACTCAAAGGTTCCTGCGCCCCGGTATCCTATCTTCCGGCAGGCCTCGGCGCAGCGTTCGCCGATTCGTTCGCGCTGTTCCTGGGTGATGCCGGGCGCCGGCGCTTCTTCCACAACCTTCTGATGGCGTCGCTGCATGGAGCAGTCGCGCTCGCAAAGGTGAATGGCATTCCCCAGGGTATCCGCCATTACCTGGAACTCCACGTGTCGCGGGTTTTCGAGGAACTTCTCCATATAGACCGTATCGTTGCCAAATGCCGACAGGGCCTCAGCCTTGGTCAGGGCGATGGAACTCAACAGCGAAGCCTCGGAGTGAACCACGCGCATACCGCGGCCACCACCGCCGCCCGCGGCTTTTATGATCACCGGGTAGCCGATTTCGCGGGCCAGGCGTACCGTGTCCGACTTGTCGTCGGTGAGCGGGCCGTCCGAACCTGGCACACAGGGGACGCCGGCCGCCTTCATGGTTTCGATGGCGGTGATTTTGTCGCCCATGAGTCGAATGGTTTCGGGTTTCGGGCCGATAAAAATAAAGCCCGAACTCTCCACTCGCTCGGCGAAATCCGCATTCTCCGAGAGAAACCCGTAACCGGGATGAATGGCCACGGAATCCGTGACCTCGGCCGCGCTGATGATATTGGGGATCTGGAGATAGCTTGCCGCCGAAGGCGGCGGACCGATGCAGACGGATTCGTCCGCCAGCCGTACATGCTTGAGGTCACGATCGGCCTCGGAATGCACGGCGACCGTTTTGATGCCGAGTTCCCGACAGGCGCGTTGAATGCGCAAAGCAATCTCGCCTCGGTTGGCGATCACGATTTTTTCCATCATGAAATGCGCCCTTTATTCGATGATGAACAATGGCTCGTTGTATTCCACCGGCTCACCGTTATCCACCAGAACACGAGTGACCGCACCGGACTTGTCCGCTTCAATCTGATTGAGGATCTTCATGGCTTCGATGATGCAGAGTGTATCGCCCTTTTTCACGTTCGAGCCGATCTCGATGAAGGGCTTGGAGCCGGGTGAGGCGGCCCTGTAAAAGGTTCCGACCATCGGCGACCGCACCACATGTCCGCTGTACTCTTCCACCGAGGGTGTCGCGGATCCGGCAAGCCCACCAGAGGCTGGCGTTTCTGCGGTTGCGGGCGGTGCCATTTGGGGCGCGAATTGAGGCATTCCGGTGATGAACGAGGGAGCATTGCTGCCGGAACGGCTTATGCGGACGGATTCCTCGCCTTCGTGAATCTCGATTTCCGCGACGTCGGAGGCCTCAAGGAGTTCGATTAGTTTTTTTACCTTACGTATATCCATTTCTCAACCGCTGTTGTTATTCGTTATGCCGTTTCGATACGTTTCAACGCTGCTTCCATCGCCAGCGTATAGCCATGGCTGCCCAGCCCCATGATGATGCCTTCCGCCACGTCTGAGAGATAGGAATGGCCACGAAAGGACTCGCGGGCGTGAACGTTCGAAAGATGAATTTCGATAAAGGGGATTTTGACGCCCAATAGCGCGTCCCGCAGGGCAATGCTGGTGTGCGTAAATGCCCCGGGGTTGATAAGGATCCAGTCGGTTTTCTCGTCTCTTGCCTGGTGAATACGCTCGATCAGCGCATGCTCGGCATTGCTCTGGAAGAACTCGACGCTGTGCCCCCGCCCGGCGGCCTGATTCTGCAGGGTCCCGTTGATGTCCGCCAGTGTTTCCCGCCCGTATATTTCCGGCTCCCGGGTACCGAGAAGGTTCAGATTGGGGCCGTTTAGGACCAGAATCAGCGCCATTTGCTGCCTTGCCTTGGGAGTCGGGGTGTTGGGAATTCCGGGGAATTCTCGCCTTTTTGCAGCTAATTGTCCAGAAATTAGCGATTCCGTCGGTAAGTCGGTTTCGGAATTCCGGAGGCTGAGTGGTTGGATGGGTATTTGCATTGAGATTCCGATCAGGACCCCGGTGTGAACGGAAGGTTCGGGTGGTGATTATTGCGGTCAATGTCCTAATCCATCGTAAAATTCGGTTACGTTCGGCACTCGCCACTCGCCACTCGGCACTCGCCACTCGGCACTCGGCAATCCGATCCTGATTTTAGCTGCCGCGGGCATGATGTTTTTTCGTGATGGCTGTCCCCATCGCAACAGACTTCCTTAAATGGTGGTCATGAGCGGGGGATATGAATAAAATCAACAGCTATTGCGTCTAACAAAATCAAGACAGTAATAGTGGAAACACCACCACAACCCCGGGGTACTACCGGGGGTATCTTCGTTACAGGAGGAGAGCATATGCAGAAGAAATACTTGGTACTGGCCGTTGCCGGCGCTTTGATGATGGGATCGACCGCCTTCGCCGCCGACAAGGCCGCGGCCGAAAAGGCCATCGCCGACGCGAAGACCGCAGCGAAAATGGCCGATAGCGTTGGGGGCGAGTGGCGAGATACCGGCAAGACCATCAAAAAAGCCGAGGCAGCGGCGAAAGAGGGAGATTTCGATAAAGCCGTAAAACTGGCCGATACGGCCAGATACGAAGGCGAGATCGGACTGGCGCAGGCCGAGTCTCAAAAGGGCGTGGGTAACCCCGACTTTCTCAAGTAACAAAAGTCCCGGAATTGAAAAAGCCCTCCTGGTGAGATGACGGGAGGGCTTTTTTGTGCCAAAAATTCCTCAAAAGAAACGCGGCGCCAGCACCAAGGTCCAGATCAGTGTAGCGAAGACGATGCTCAGGAATACGGCGGCCGATGCAATGTCCTTGGCGCGGCCCGAGAGTTCATGTTTTTCCAGTCCGACGCGATCCACATTGGCCTCGACGGCCGAATTGAGCAGTTCCACGATGAGAACAACCAGCCAGCTGCCAACCAGCATCGCTCGTTCGGTGCCGTCGTGTCCCAGCCATAGGCCCAGTGGAATGAGGACCAGGGCGACCATGACTTCCTGTCGAAAGGCCTCTTCGTGTTTGAAGCAGGCGTTGAATCCCTTCATCGAGTAGCCAAAGGCGTTGACTATGCGCCTCATGCCCTTGGCGTTCTGGCTCCCCATCAGCCTGGCGGTGCTTGCCAGCGAAGGTCGAGTTCACGGGCAGCGCGTACGTCGTCCAGGCGCCTGACAGGGAGTCGGTGGGGCGCGCCTGTCACCTTGTCCGGTTCGGTTTCGGCCTCGTGCAGGATGGTTTCGAGAATCTCGACAAAGTTATCGAGTTCCTCCAGCGATTCCGTTTCCGTCGGTTCAATCAACAGGCATTCCGGAACCAGCAACGGGAAGTAGGTCGTCGGCGCGTGGACGCCGTAGTCAAGCATGCGTTTGGCAAAGTCCATGGTGTTGACGCCATAACGCTTGGCCTGCTTTTTCAGGGTCAGGATGAATTCATGACTGGCCCGACGTGAGGGATAAGCGGCATCGAATCCGGCGCTGGCAAGTCGCTTCAGAAGGTAGTTGGCGTTGAGGGTTGCGTATTCCGCCACCCTGACCATGCCCTCGCGGCCAAGCAACCGGGCGTACACATAAGCGCGTAGCAGCACGCCGGCATTCCCGGCAAACGCCGAGAGCCTGCCGATGGTTTCGGGACGTTCGGTTTCCGTGATCCAGCGATAATCTTTGCCGTCATACCCGGCCATTGGCACCGGCAGGAAAGGCGCCAATCGTTCCGAGACGCCCACCGGGCCGGCACCCGGGCCGCCGCCGCCATGCGGTGTGGAGAAGGTCTTGTGAAGATTCATGTGGATGACATCGAATCCCATATCGCCAGGTCGGACTTTTCCTAGAATGGCGTTGAGATTTGCCCCGTCGTAATAGAGCAGCCCGCCGGCTTCATGCACCCGGCTGGCGATATCTCTGATTCGACGCTCGAACACACCGAGAGTGGAAGGGTTCGTCAACATGATGCCCGCGGTTTGCGGACCGAGTGCCTGATCGAGCGCATCGATATCCACGTCGCCCTCGGCGTCAGTGGGAATTTCCCGCACCTTGTATCCACACATGACAGCGGTGGCGGGATTGGTGCCGTGGGCGGCGTCGGGAACCAGTATCTCGTTGCGGGCCGTATCGCCACGCGATTCGTGGTATGCACGGATCATGGCTACACCGGCAAACTCGCCCTGGGCGCCGGCAGCCGGTGTCAGTGATACCGCCTTCATCCCGGTGACTTCCTTGAGAATCTCCTGCAGGTCGTACATGCAGGCGAGAAATCCCTGGCTGTGGCTGTCGGGCGCATAGGGGTGTCGTCCGATCAATCCCGGTAACATCGATAAGGTGTTGGAGGCCCGCGGGTTGTACTTCATGGTGCAGGAACCCAGCGGATAAAAATGGCTGTCGATGGAAAAGTTTTTCTGCGAAAGACGGGTGTAGTGGCGCACAGCCTGCATTTCCGAGACCTCGGGCAGGGCGGGGAAGTCCTGTCGCCGATACTTTTCCGGAATGTCGTCGATGGCGGCGGAGCCGGCAGGGGCTTGAGCGTAGGCGCGCCGGCCGGGCCGGGATTCGTCGAAGATGAGCATGGTTTTCTCTTTCGTATTCGATGTCGGGAAGGCGGACGATGCTGCCATCGCCCCGCCCGGAGGCCCTTTGTGAGAAAGGGCTTCCGAGGCAGGTGATCAGCCCAGGGCGTCGATCGCGGCGTCGTAGTCCGGTTCCTGGGCAATCTCCGGCACGAGCTCTGTGTGCAGGACCTTGTTGTCTGCATCGAGCGCCAGCACGGCGCGTGCCGTAATGCCGGCGAGTGGTCCGTCTTCGAGGAGCATGCCG
Source organism: uncultured Gammaproteobacteria bacterium (assembly GCA_963820915.1). Classification (GTDB taxonomy): domain Bacteria; phylum Pseudomonadota; class Gammaproteobacteria; order Chromatiales; family Chromatiaceae; genus CAWGBV01. Next base: position 86,465 of record CAWGBV010000008.1, read on the forward strand.
TAGTCCTTGCCGAAGTTTTTCGACCGCATCATCGACAGGGTGACCACATTGTCCACTGATTCCGCGCCGCACCAGCGGGCCTGAGCGAAAGGCAGGTCAGCGGAGGCAATCAATACGACGACGTCATCACGTCCGCCAATACGCTCGTTGAAAATCTTGGTGGAGGTGGCGCAGACGCCGGTATCCAGGCTCGGGACGATGCTGAGGATCTTTTTCTTGCCGGCAAAGGCATCCAGTCCAACGTCGTTCAGGTCCTTGTCCACGAGGCGGAATGCCGGGGCGGTGCTGCCGACCGCGGGAAGCTCGCCGTTGGTGTTAATCGGATTTCCACTCAGGGTAACAGTTGCCATGATTGATTCCTCTGATGCTATTGGTTCAGTCGAATTTTGGTTTTACGGGGCAGCCGGGTTGAGACTGGGTAGCAATGACCCGCGCCAGTTTTTCGCGAAAATGTTCAAGGTCTGTCTCGGTCCGTTTTTCGGTCGCACAAACCAGAAGGGCGTTGCCCAGCTCCGGATAGTCGTCGGCAAGGTTGAATCCGCCGAGGACGTTGTGGGCTGCCAGTGAACGCAGGGCGTCCGCTGCCGCGATGGGTAAACGCAGCACCTGCTCGTGGAATACCGGTCCTGTAAACACCGGTTCGACGCCCTCGATATCGCAGAGCATGTCCACCAGTCTGGTGGTGTTCTGATGACTGACCGATGCGACCCGGCTGAGTCCCTCTCCGCCCACCAGGGCCATGTGGATCGTCGCCGCGGTGACCATTAAGCCCTGATTGGTACAAATGTTGGAGGTGGCCTTCGATCGCCGGATATGCTGCTCACGGGCCTGGAGCGTCAGAGAAAAGCCCGGTTGCCCGTCGGCGTCCACCGTGCGTCCCACGATTCGACCGGGCATTTGCCGGGCAAATTTGTCACGGGTGCACATGAAGCCGAAATAGGGGCCGCCGGAGGATATGGGAATACCCAGGGGCTGGCCCTCTCCGCAACAGATGTCGACGCCGTCCGTGCCCCATTGCCCTGGTGGGCGCAGGAGGGCCAATGCCACCGGATTGACCACGGCGATGGACAATGCGCCGTGCGCCGCCGCCCACTCCGTCATGGCATCCACTTCTTCGACAACGCCGAAAAAATTGGGCTGTGGAATCACGAGCGCCGTTACGTCGGCATCGGCATAGGCGTTGAGCGCCTCGATATCTGTTTGTCCCGTGGTGGCGTCGAACGGCAGTTCCACCAGCTCGATCTGTTGATTTTTGACGATGGTGCGTACGGTGGACCGGTAGACAGGATGCAGAGATCTGGGGATCAGGATTTTTCTGGACTTGGATTTTCGATTCGCCCGCACCGCCATCAACACCGATTCGGCAAGCGCCGAGGCGCCGTCGTACAGAGAGGCGTTGGAGACTTCCATGGCTGTCAGCGCCGTCATCATGGACTGGAATTCGTACAGCAACTGCAGGGTGCCCTGGCTGGCTTCCGCCTGATAAGGGGTGTAGGCGCTGTAAAACTCGCCACGGGTGGTGAGTTCCCAGACGGCGGCCGGGATATGGTGGTCATAGGCGCCGGCACCGATAAACAACAGGGGCTGGCCGTCTTCATTGGCGCGTGCGTGCATGAAGGCGCTGATTTCCATTTCGCTGGCGCCAGGAGGGATGGCATCCAGGGATTTGCAGCGTAAATCCGCTGGAATTTCATCAAAAAGGTCCTCGATACTTTCTACGCCGATGGCGGAGAGCATCTGCTGGACGTCCTGGTTCGTGTGCGGAATGAAGGGCATTTTGCGATTCTCCAGGGAGGCGTTTTAGTGGTCTTCGGCCTCGGCGAGTGCCGAGTACGCCGCGGCGTCCATCAAATTGGCAATGGCGCCGGCGTCGGCGACCTTCAGGGTAAATAGCCAGCCTGCCTGGTAGGGATCCTGATTGATCAGTTCGGGGGTTCCCGCAAGATCCTCGTTCACGGCCGTGACCTCGCCGTCCAATGGGGCATAGACATCGGAGGCGGCCTTGACGGATTCCACCACTGCACACTCGGTACCCGCCTCGAAGGTGGCGCCGACTTCGGGGAGTTCGACGAATACCAGGTCGCCAAGCAGCTCCTGGGCATGGTCGGAGATGCCGATGGTGACAGTCCCGTCACCGTTATCCTTGATCCATTCGTGAGATTCGGTGTATCGCAGTGAATCCGGTGCCGTGCTCATAATATTTCCTCCAAAAACTGGTGAGAGGTTGTGTAGTGTGGGGGCTTTGAGGCTCAATCGGGTAGATCGACCAGGGCTTTACCGTTTCGAACGAAAGGTGGCTTGACGACCCGCAGCGGTAGCTGTTTTCCGCGCATGTCCACCCTGAGAGTATCGTTGTCTGCCGTGGCGTCGATTCGAGCCAGGGCGAGCGAGCGACCCAGGGTGGGGGAGAATCCGCCGGAGGTGATTTCACCCACCACCTTTCCCGCGCTCAGCACCTGTTGATGGTTGCGCAATACACCGCGTCCGTCGAGCACCAGGCCAACGAACCGGCTGGGTTTGTTATCCCGTTGCTGTTCGATGGCCTCCCGGCCAATGAATTGCCGGTCGGCGGGATCCCAGGCCAGGGTCCAGCCAAGTCCGCTGACCAGGGGAGAAACGCCCTGGTCCATATCGGTTCCGTAGAGGTTCATTCCGGCCTCCAGCCTCAAGGTGTCTCGAGCGCCCAGTCCGCAGGGTACCACCCCAGCCGCCACAAGTTTTTGCCACAATTCCACCGCCTCATCTGCCGGGACCATGATTTCGAAACCGTCTTCCCCGGTATAACCGGTGCGGGCGACGAACCAATGATCGTTGAAGGCCGCGTTAAAGGGCTCCAATGCCTCGGCGTCATTCCTGAGATCCTCGGGCAGGGCAGGGATACTCAGTGCGCGGGCTTGCGGGCCCTGGACCGCGATCATTGCCAGGTCCCGCCTGGCCTTGATGTCCAGGTCGTATCCTTCGCTATGGCGCTCAATCCATGCGAGATCGTCATCAGCGGTGGCCGCATTGACCACCATTCGATAGCGGTCGTCGTCCACGAAATAGGTGATGAGATCGTCGATCACCCCGCCTTCGGGGTTGAGCATGCAACTGTACAGGGCCTTGCCGTAAGTGGTGAGCCGGGCCACGTCATTGGCCAGCAGGTGGCGAAGAAAGTCCCGCGCGCCCGGGCCCTCGAGGTCGACAATCAGCATGTGGGAAACATCAAACATGCCGGCCCTGGTGCGGACTGCATGATGTTCTTCTATTTGCGATCCATAGTGCAGGGGCATGTCCCAGCCGCCAAAGGGCACCATGCGAGCACCCGATTGGCGATGTTCGGCGTTGAGAACGGTCTTGCTGGTCATAGCTTGTCTCCAGAAAAACAGAGGGGCGGCGCCCGGGTTCCCCCGGGCGCCGCCCCTCTGTCCGGAAACCTGAGAGTTTGCAATTCCAATGGCATCAGGAATGCTGCCCCGTCGGTGGGCCCACTCTTGGCGGACCGCTCTCCAGAGTCGACCTGGCCGAATACGCGCCACCCCGAGGTCCTTTTGCCTGAGCGATTCCGGGCGGGTTTGCGCCTTCGGCGCCGGCACAAAGCCGGTCTCTCCCGCGGGGTTGTGGTCGAATCGGGATGATATCTCCCTTGGGCGGGCTGATTCAATTGCCAATGATGAGGAAAATTCCGACGAGGCCTGTTAGGCTCAGTCTATCGGATCAGTTGCGATAATTCATTTGGCATGGGGTGCCGGTTTCTTATAATCACCCCACACCAGACGATTTAAGTATCTGGACGTAACCAATGCCCAACCGGAGGAAAAACTCATGGCAGACCTAAAAGGCAGCAAAACCGAGCAGCATCTAAAGGACGCTTTCGCGGGCGAATCTCAAGCCAACCGCCGATATCTGTATTTCGCTTCCAAGGCGGACGTGGAAGGCTACAACGACGTGGCTGCCGTATTCCGTTCCACCGCCGAGGGTGAAACCGGCCACGCACATGGTCACCTCGAGTACCTGGAGCAGGTGGGAGACCCGGCGACCGGACTGCCCATCGGCGGCACGTCCAACAATCTCAAGGCCTCTATCGCCGGTGAAACCCACGAATACACCGACATGTACCCGGGCATGGCCAAAGACGCCCGTGGCGAGGGTTTCGACGAAATCGCGGACTGGTTCGAGACACTGGCGAAGGCCGAGCGCTCTCATGCCAACCGGTTTCAGAAGGCCCTCGACAACCTGGATTCCTGATATCGAGCGGGAGTGTATGACAATGAAAGTGCGGCTTCGGCCGCACTTTTTGGTTGAACCGAAACGATACATCACAACAATCACGGAGATAGGTCATGGCTGGACCCGGTGGAAGAGAAGGAAGCCTTGAGGCCCCAACCCGGCATCCGATCGAATGGAAGGATCCGAAATATTACGACAAGGAAGATCTGCTCACGGAGATGGAGCGTGTCTACGATATCTGTCACGGATGTCGCCGCTGCGTCAGCCTCTGTCATTCATTTCCGACGCTCTTCGATCTGGTGGACGAGTCGGACACCATGGAAGTGGACGGTGTGGCCAAGGAAGACTACTGGACGGTGGTTGATCACTGTTATCTGTGTGATTTGTGTTTTCTTACCAAATGCCCTTACGTGCCCCCCCACGAGTGGGACCTCGATTTTCCCCACCTGATGCTGCGCGCCAAGGCGGTGCGGTTTCGCGAGGAGGGCGCATCGTTTCGGGATAGAACACTGACGAGTACTGACCGCATTGGCTCCCTGGCCGGTATCCCCGTCGTGTCGGGCATTGTCAATGCAATGAACGACAACGCCGGATTTCGCAAGGTTCTGGAAAATACCCTGGGCGTGGCGGCGGATGCGCGCCTGCCGAAGTATCACAGCAAGACGTTGCGCAAGCGAATCGGACCGACGGCGGGAGACGGCGCCGAGGAGGCTGGCCCCACCAAAGGCCGCGTTGCCCTTTTCGCCACCTGTTACGGGAATTACAACGCGCCCGAGGTCGGCGAGGATCTTGTGGCGGTGTTCGGGCATAACGAAATCCCGGTGACCCTCGCGCCCAAGGAAACCTGCTGCGGTATGCCCAAGTTGGAATTGGGCGATCTCGAGGCGGTGGCAAAAGCGAAGGAAACCAATATTCCTTTACTGGCCCGTCTTGTTGACGAGGGCTGGGATATCGTTGCGCCCATTCCTTCCTGCGGGCTGATGTTCAAGCAGGAGTTGCCGTTGATGTACCCGGACGATCCCGATGTCCAGAAGGTGGGCGCGGCGATCTTCGATCCGTTCGAATATCTGATGCTCCGGCACAAGCACGGCAAGCTTAAAACCGACTTCCGTCATGGCCTTGGAAAAGTTGCTTACCACGTGGCCTGTCACCAGCGTGTGCAGCGTATCGGCAATAAAACCCGCGATGCGCTTTCCCTGGTGCCGGATACGGAAATCTCCGTGATTGAGCGATGCTCAGGTCATGATGGCACCTATGCGGTCAAGAAGGAGACTCACGATATTTCGATGAAGATCGGACGTCCGGTATTCAATCGGGTCAAGGAATTTGCCCCGGATCATTACACCAGTGACTGCATCATGGCCGGTGAGCACATCGCCAACGGTCTGGGAGACGGTAGTAATCCGGAGCACCCCATCACCCTTCTGCGCAAGGCGTACGGGATTTAGGAGACAGGAAAAATGGCAAACGAGGGATATCACGAACCTATCGAAGAGCTTTCGGCCGAGACACGCGACATGCATCGTGCCATTACCTCGTTGATGGAGGAACTGGAGGCCGTGGACTGGTACAACCAGCGAGTGGATGCCTGTGCAGATCCGGAGTTGAAGGCAATCCTGGCCCATAATCGCGACGAGGAAAAGGAACATGCGGCGATGGTGCTCGAATGGATAAGGCGCCAAGACGCGCATTTCGATCACGAGCTTAAAGACTGGCTGTTCACCGACAGGTCACTGTCAGACATCGGTCACCACGGACACAAACATGAGGATTGAGGCAATGGGCAAATTATCCCGTGAAGACCTGTATTCCCTTGAAGACTACGCAGACCTGAGACCCCAGATCCGCGCCGAGGTGATGCGTCACAAACAGACCCGCCAGGTCCCGATCGGTGCAGAGGCCACCCTGTATTTCGAAGACGCAGTGACGATGAAGTACCAGGTTCAGGAGATGTTGCGGATCGAGCGCATCTTCGAGAAGGACGCCATCCAGGAAGAGTTGGATGCGTACAATCCGCTGATCCCCGACGGCTCGAACTGGAAGGCAACCTTCATGATGGAGATCCCCGATGTGGAGGAACGTCGGCAACGACTGGAAAAACTGGTCGGTGTCGAAGACAAAGTCTGGGTACAGGTGAGCGAATTCGACAGGGTTTATGCCATCGCCGATGAGGATCTTGACCGGGCCGACGAAGACAAAACCTCGGCAGTGCACTTTATGCGGTTTGAACTGACCCCCGAAATGGCCGAGGCAGTGCGCGGTGGTGCCGCCATAGGAATGGGCATCGACCATGACGCCTACCGGCAGGAGATTGAAGCGGTTCCAGCGGCGGTGCGGGATTCACTGGCCAACGATCTGGCTTGAAATCAGCGGCGCGATAGCAAGAAAAAAGGCGCTTACGGCGCCTTTTTTTATTGGGATATTCAAATGGATGCGAATCTTTTATATTGTACCTCATAGCTTGAGCCGCCACGGCGGACGGGTGAACAACAATAAGAATAAGGATCTATCCGGAACCGTAGCCATCGAATTGCCGAGTGGGGTATTTCGGCACGATGATTGGTGGCGATAATTTAAGGGATAGATCATGTCCTATTTCCGAATCTACGCGGACGGCGTACTCAAAGATCAGCGCCAGCTGAAAGCCAGGCGGCTTACCATCGGGCGCGCCGAAGACAACGATATCGTGCTGAAAGCGCCCGGGGTGTCGAAGCACCACGCGGTGGTTGAGCGCGGCGAGCACGGCTACGTCATCTCCGACAATGACAGCACCAATGGCGTTTTTGTGAACGGCGAGAGGGTCAGGCGTCATTTGCTTGCCTACTGGGACGATGTCCAGATTTACAGCTTTCGGATTCGTTACATGGCGTTGGCCAGGCTTCCGGGAGAACAGGACGGCCATTTGGCGGATCTTGCGGCCGATCAACGGCAGGCCGACACCATGGAAATCGACGTGTCATCGGTGCGCCAGTTGATGGACCTGAAGGTGGAACACAACACGCCCTTTGTGGAGGTGGGGCCAAGTACGGAAAACCGGCGGCTCGTGCTGGACAAGGTCAATTTCACCATCGGTCGGGGGCGCCGCAGCGACATTCGGCTGAAGGGCTGGTTCGCGCCAAGGGTGGTGGCCACCATCCAGCGCCGAAACGACGATTTCTACATGGTGCCCGCCAGGCGGGGTCAGGTCTTTGTCAACGGCCGGGAGGTGGTTGTGACCTGCAGGCTTGAAGACAATGCAGAGCTGAAGGTCCGAGGATTGCAAATGAAGTTCTATTTTCGCCCCTTACCCGTTGTCTGAGACGGCGCACATGGATATCCCAGGATTCGAAATAATGGAGTTGGTGGCCAGGGGGGGCTCGTCATCGGTATTCCGGGCGGTTCAGCATTCCCTGGGGCGGCAGGTCGCCCTGAAAATACTCAAACCCATTTACCGTGAGGTCGATGCCGCCCGGTTTTTCGACGAAGGGCGCATCATCGCCGCGCTGAACCACAGCAACATCATTACCATTTACGACATTGGCGCGATCAAGTCCTGGTACTACATCGCCATGGAGTTTCTCGACGGCGGTTCGCTGCGTGAACGGATCGGCGGCGAAATGCCGGTGGATGATGCCCTGGGGCTCGTGGAGTCAATCGGCGCCAGTCTGGATTTCGTGCACCGGAAAGGCGTGGTGCATCGCGACATCAAACCCGCCAACATCCTGTTTCATGCCGATGGCACCCCCAAACTGACCGACTTTGGTATTGCCAAGCAGTTGTCCACAGACCAGGAACTTACCTTGGACGGGCGCGCGCTTGGCAGCCCCTATTACCTCAGCCCGGAACAAGCGCAATGCCGTTCGCTCGACGGCCGGTCCGATATTTATTCACTCGGTGTCGTCCTCTACGAAATGCTGACGGGGCATCGTCCCTATGCCGGCGAGTCGCATATCGACACCATCCTGGCGCATTTGACCCAACCGGTCCCCATGTTGCCCGATCATCTGTCATCGCTGCAGGGACTGTTGAATCGGATGATGGCCAAGGCCCCGCAAGACCGATTCGAAACGGCTGGCGCCATGGTGGAGGAGGTGCGTCGACTGCGCCGGTCGCAGCTCGAGGGGCGTCCACCGACATTACTGCAAAAAGTCGCGGATCAATGGATGTCTTTGTCCGCGCGGAGTTCTTACTCACCAGGGCAACTCGCGGTCGTGAGTGGTGTGGTCTTGGTGGCTTCCGCCGGATTATTCGGGATGCTGAGCATCGTCAAATCGGATCTTCAGCCGGCGAATTCCAGCCTGGAGACAGTCCAGGTTGGCGAGAGGCCCGTGTCGAATGCCGTTCCCTCCGATAATAAAGGGATCAACCTGGAGGCTGTTGCCGAGGGGATGGTGGTTACGATGGCAGCGGGCGCGGCTGGTTCAGAGGACAGGAAGGCACCAGATTCGGCGTCATCTACGGCACCTCGCGAATCCAATGAAGCTGTGGCTGATCTGGCGCTGGAACCGGTGATGCCTGAGATCGCCTCCAATGACGGCGTACTGGCCCCCGATACCCTGTCTTTTCAGGACCAGGCGACGATTCTGGCCAATCCACAACAACCCTTCGTTGCGAATGATGAACAAGGGGCGGACCCATCGGGTGCGGCCGTTGCGTTGGTCGGCGCCTATCCATCGCCGATGGGCCAGGCCGGTGCTTCAGCCGCGGACGCAGTTTCGTCAATGCCGCCGGAGAAATCCGCCGCCATCGCCGCTGGCGTCGAAGCGCCGGCGATGATTCCACCCGACCAGGGTGACAGCGGCGATCCGGATCCGAATGGGTTGACGGATGTCGCGGCGGCCTCTCAAGACGGCGACGAGTTCGTCAGCGAAGAACAGCTGCAGACTTGGCTGGCCCTCGCTGACAAGGCCTTTGCCGCTTACCGACTGACGATCCCCCGAGAAGACAACGCCTACTACTTTTACCGCAAGGTTTTGAAGGTGGACTCCCGGAATGCTGACGCGAAGCGCGGAATTCAGAGGGTGGCTGGAGCCTATGCCGGGCTTGCCAGCCGTGAAGTTTCAAGGCAAAACCTTCCCAAGGCGCGCGCCTATGTGGATCGAGGATTGCGCATAAAGCCCGGCCACAGAAAGCTGACGGAACTGGACTCCCAGCTTGAAGGTCTTGAAGCGTCACAGCAAATAGCGGGTGATGATCCGGTAAAACGATTTTTCAAGCGCGTCGGAGATTTTCTGAGTGGCGGGCCGGATGGTTCTGCGCCTGGCAAGGGCGACGGTAGCGGTGCCACTCAACAGGAAAGCAGGTAGCGTTGCGGATATGGCCTGGAGTATTGCAACCGCTGAAGATATCGGATCGCGCGGAGAACAGCAGGACCGCGTCACAGTCTTGAGGTCTCGCCGTGGTGGGGAAACCTTGGTGGTAATGGCGGATGGCATGGGTGGTCACGCCGATGGAGCGGCGGCGGCGCAGAAGGTTGTCGAGGTGGCTGAAAAGGTTTTTGGCAAGGGCGAGATCGAACAGCCCCGGGTTTTTCTGGAGCAGGTCTGCGAGGAGGCCCATGACGCGATTCGTGCCTTCTCTAACGGTGAAAGACGTCCACCCGGCAGTACCTGCGCGCTGCTTTATCTGATCGACAAAGAGGCCTACTGGGTACACGTGGGAGATAGCCGGCTTTATCATTTTTCAGAGGATGGTCTGCGCAGCAGGACCCAGGATCACACCATTGCCGAATTGATGGCCCGTGACACCCTGGGAGATGGTGAAGGCCGGGCGTCGAATTTACTCTATATGTGTCTCGGGGGTGACAATCACGTTGTCCCGGTGTTCGGTGCCACCGCCGTGGAGGAGGGCGACTGGTTCATGTTGTGCACCGACGGATTCTGGAGCCAGGTGCGTTCACACGAGGTGGCGCGTCTGATGCGGGTGGCCGGTTCGCTGGAAATCGGTGCGAAACAACTGGTCGCTGTCGCCCGGCGGCGGGGGAGCGAATCCTGCGATAACATCGCCCTGGCATTGGTTCAGCGCGATGAACGCAGATCAGTAGCGGGCCGTCTTGGTCGGTTGCTGTTCCGCTAAAGCTGCAGGGAGTCCAGCCAACGCCCCGGCTGGCGGGTCATTGAAAAAGGCGCCGAGGGCGCCTTTTTTATGAGTGTCGCACTAACGCCAGGGCTCTCCGTCAGTCGTCGCTGTCCTCATGCTTGAAATCAGCGGATAGGGATTTTTGCACGGCCATGGGTACGGGCTGGTAGTGACTCAGTTCCAGCGTATAGCTGCCTTGCCCGCCTGTCATCGCCTTGAGCTCTCCCGCATACAGGTTGGTTTCCGCCAATGGTACCTCGCCCTTGATGTCCAACATATTGTTCGGCAGGGCAGTGGTGCCCACCAGATGGCCCCGCTTGGTGGTCAGATCTGCGGATACTGCGCCCATGGCGTCGGCCGGCACCACGATGTCGACGGCGACGACCGGTTCCAAAACCGCCGGAGCTGCCTTGCCCACGGCGTTGTAGAAGGCGCGACGACCGGCGACGACGAAGGCGATTTCCTTCGAATCCACCGGATGATGTTTGCCGTCATAGACCGTCACGGCAATGTCCTGCATCGGGTAGCCGGCGATGGCGCCAGCCTCCATCGCCTGCCTTACGCCTTTTTCCACGGCGGGGATGAAAGAGGTGGGGATCGCGCCACCGGTCACCTTGTTGATGAACTGGAACCCTGCTCCCCGCTCGAGCGGGGCGACCTTCAAAAAGACCTCTCCGAATTGTCCGGCGCCACCGGTCTGCTTCTTGTGTCGGTACTGCCCGTCAGCGGTCCTGCCGATGGTTTCGCGGTAGGCGACTCGTGGCGGATGGGTTTCCGCTTTGACGTTGAACCGCTGTGCCATCCTCTTAAGGGCAAATTTCAGGTGTAGATCGCCGAGCCCGCGTAGGACGGTTTCGTTGAGCGAGGTGTTGTGCTCGATGGCCAGGCAGGGATCCTCCTCCGAAATTCGGTGCAGCGACTGGCTGAGACGCTGTTCGTCGCCACGCTTTTTGGCGTTGATGGCGAGGCCGAACACCGGCACGGGAAAATCCAGGGGTGCCAGGTGAAGATGATCCTCATCATGTGAATCATGGAGAACAGCATCGAAATGGATGTCGTCGACCTTTGCGACGGCGCAGATGTCACCTGGAATTGCGCTCCCGATTTCAGTCTGTTTGCTGCCTTGCAGCTTAAGCAGGTGCCCGACCTTGAAAGGCTTGCGACCATCGCCGATAAACAACTGGCTGTCTTTGGTCACGGTGCCTTGATGGATGCGGAAGACACCGAGTTTTCCGACGAAGGCGTCAGCGCTGATTTTGAAGACATGGGCCACCACGTGTTTGTCGGGATCCGCGGTTGCCGCGAACGGCTCAGCGGCATCGCCTTCTCCGCGCAGAAATGGACGTGGATTGCCTTCCAGGGGATTGGGCATCAGGCGCTCGAATACGTTGAGCAGTTCCGGCACGCCGGCGCCGGTTTCTGCCGAAACGAAACAGATGGGCACCAGATGACCTTCCCGCATGGCCTGTTCGAATGGCTCGTGAAGTTGATCGGGATTCAACCCGCTGCCTTGCTCCAGGTAGAGGGCCATGAGGTCCTCGTCCATTTCCACGACCTGGTCGACGATCTGGGTGTGTGCGTCCTCCACGCTGGAAAAGTCAGATGGACCCGACGGGCTGAAGAAACAGTCGGATACGGCAGCGCCCTTGTCGGTGGGCAGATTGACCGGCAGGCACTCGGATCCGAACTCGTCCTGGATCGCCGCCAACAGGGCCTCCGTATCGACCTCAGGCTGATCGATCTTGTTGATGATGATCATGCGGCATAGCTTGCGTTCCGCCGCCCAGTTCAGCATGCGGCGGGTAACCGGCTCGATGCCTGCCACGGCGTCCACCACCACTGCCACCGTCTCGACGGCGGGGAAGGTGCTCAACGCGAGGCCGATAAAATCCGGCAGGCCGGGGGTGTCGATGATATTGACGTGTATGCCGGCGTGATCGGTGCTGGCGACCGTGGACGACAATGAGTGGCCATTTTCCTTTTCGAGGGGGTCGAAATCACAGACGGTATTGCCCTGTTCGACGGTGCCCCGTGTCGGGATGCTGCCGGCGCGGTGCAGCACGGCCTCCACCAGGGTGGTTTTGCCGGAGCCGCTTTGTCCGACCAGGGAGATATTGCGAATGCTTTCGGTGGAATATTGCGTCATTTCCTTCCTCTGATTATTGACAGTCAGCGGCGTTGGCGAGGCGGCACTGAACCCGGTTATTCCCGTTTTCGATTCAAGACTCTGAACCTATCAGAAGTTAGTATCCCGAACGCTGATTCAGGTCAACTGCTGTAAGGGGTTTGGCTTCGGCGCTCGAGCGGATAGAATCAGCGTATCAACCCACGGGAGTCCGAAGAATGTTTGGAGAACGTCACGATCTGCCCCATGAGTTCCCTGAAAAAAAGGAACTGATCGACAAGCTGATGAAAGAAAACGCCGAATTCGCCAAAATCTACGGCGAATACGACGCGCTGGATGCCGAGATACTAAAAATCGAGCAAAACATCGAAACCGTATCCGACGCTTATGCAGAAGAGCTGAAAATGAAACGCGTCCATCTCAAAGATCAGCTATATCAAATGCTCCAGGAGAACAGCTGACAGGTTGATCTGTTTTTGGTGCCGAGTCATTTGTGCCGAGAATAATCGGCACTCTTCCCGGCCTGATCAGATTGCTGGGGGCGCCGGCAAGCATCACCCCCAGATCTCTGTTCACGGTTTCTGGCGATGGCATCTGCCCGCTAGAATCCTTCAGTCGAAGTGAACAGACCAACTCGAAGATTCTTCGCGTTGTATATCTGGCGTCCGTCTACCTCCATACGACCGTCTGCGATCCCCAGCACCAGTTTCTGCGCGAGAACCCGCCGGACGTCGATGTGATAGGTGACTTTTGACGCCGTGGGCAGCACCTGTCCGGCAAATTTCACATCGGCGACACCCAGGGCCCGGCCGCGTCCCGGGTTGCCAAGCCAGGCCAGATAAAACCCCACCAGCTGCCACATGGCATCGAGACCCAGGCATCCGGGCATGACCGGGTCTCCCGGGAAATGGCAGTCGAAAAACCAAAGGTCCGGTTTGATGTCGAGTTCGGCGACGATTTCGCCCTTGTTGTAGTTGCCGCCGGTTTCGCTGATGCGGGAGATCCGGTCCATCATCAACATGTTCGGTACCGGCAGCTGCGCATTGCCGGGGCCGAACATCTCGCCGTGCCCGCATTTCAGGAGATCGTCGCGGTCGTAAGCATTTGGTCGAGTCATAGTTTTTCCTCAGGTGCCGTTTTGGCGTCAAGCCTGTTTTTGATGAAGGCAACGATCTCATTGGTCGGGATCATGGTGTTGTCGCTGTCGCGACGTCCCCGGTATTCGAACATCCCTTCGTCCAGGCTACGCTCGCCGATGACGACGCGGTGAGGAATGCCAATCAGCTCCATGTCGGCAAACATGACGCCCGGACGGGCATTGCGGTCGTCGAGCAGAACTTCGATGCCGGCGGATTGCAACTCGTCGTGCAGGGCTTCTGCCGCTTCGCGCACACGGTAGGATTTGTCCATCTTCATCGGCACTATGGCCACATGGAAGGGTGAGATGGCCACTGGCCAGATGATGCCGCGGTCGTCGTGATTCTGCTCGATAGCGGCCCCCACCACGCGTGAGACTCCGATGCCATAGCAACCCATCACCATGGTGGTGCCGCGACCGGCCTCATCCAGAACCGTGGCGTTCATCGCCTCCGAATACTTGCGACCCAGCTGGAAGATGTGGCCCACCTCGATCCCGCGGCGGATCGATAGCGCCCCATCACCATCCGGAGACGGATCACCATCCATTACGTTGCGGATGTCGGCAACCTGAGGTAACGGCAGGTCGCGTTCCCAGTTGAGGCCGAACAGATGCTTGCCGTCGATGTTGGCGCCGGCGGAAAAATCCGCCGTGGCGGCCACAGCCCGGTCAACGATGATGGGCATAGGCAGGCCCTTGGGTCCCAGAGAACCCGGTCCGGCGCCAATCGCATCCCGAATTTCTGTCTCCGTGGCCATCCGCACCGGAGCGGCAACCTGTGCCAGTTTTTCCGCCTTGACCACATTCAGTTCGTGATCACCCCGAACGATGAGGGCAACGAAATCGGCGTCGACCTCGTCGGCGGCCTCCACGATCAGGGTTTTGACGGTTTGCCCGACAGGCTGGCCGAACTGTTCGACCAGCTCGGCAATGGTGCGGGCATTGGGGGTGTCCACCGTACGTAATTCCTGCGAGGGGGCGGGGCGCTCGGCCGCAGGTGCCATGGCCTCGGCCAATTCCACATTCGCCGCGTAGCTGCTGCCGTCGGAGAAGGCGATGGCGTCTTCGCCCGAGTCGGCCAGCACGTGAAACTCGTGAGATGCGTTGCCACCGATGCTGCCGGTGTCGGCCTGAACGGCGCGAAATTCGAGGCCGCAGCGATCGAAAATCCGGGAATAGGTCTCGTACATCTGGTCGTAGGTCTGCTGCAAAGAGGCCTCATCCGTGTGAAACGAATAGGCGTCTTTCATCAGAAATTCCCGGGCCCGCATGACACCGAAGCGCGGACGAATCTCGTCGCGAAACTTGGTCTGGATCTGATAGAAGTTGATCGGAAGTTGGCGGTAGCTCTGCAATTCCGTTCGCGCCAGCTCCGTGATGATTTCCTCGTGGGTGGGCCCGAAACAGAATTCGCGATGGTGGCGATCCCGAAATCGGAGCAACTCAGGCCCATAATGTTCCCAGCGGCCGGATTCCTGCCAGAGTTCCGCCGGTTGGACCGCCGGCATCAGGACCTCCAGGGCGCCGGCCCGGTTCATTTCGTCGCGGACCACAGCCTCTATTTTGCGCAGGACCCTCAGGCCGAGGGGCAGCCAGGTGTAAAGGCCGGCCGCGAGCTTGCGGATCATGCCGGCGCGCAGCATCAGTCGATGACTGGGGATCTCGGCGTCGGCCGGTATTTCCTTCAGGGTGTTGAGTGGAAACTCGGAAGTGCGCATGGCCTTGTATTCGGTCCCGTCGAAAAATCTGGCATTCTATCTTGATGACCCCGCTATCGCTATGTTGATGGCCACGGTATCCCTATGGAGGACCCAAATGCGTCGATTTTTAGTTTGTTTTTGCGTCTGCGTTGCAGGCTGGCTGAGTGTAGGTTCGGCAACGGCAGAGCCTCAGCTTCACGGCTATGGTGGGCGGAGTTGTGTGGAATATCTGGATACATGGCGTCGTTGGGAGGAAAACCAGGATACCGGGATTCTGGATCATTTCGGGTATCAGCAGTGGATGGCGGGCCTGGTTTCCGGCCTGTCTCTGGCGACCGGGGAGGACGTTCTCAGAGGTGCCGACGTGGACGGGATGATGCGCCGCACAAAACGTATCTGTGAGGATGACAGGGAAATGGATGTGTTCGGTGCCGTAACGAAATATCTCAGGGACCTCAGCCAGCTGTCTTAGGGCGTTTTTCATCCGCCTGAACAGGGAAAGGGAAGGGAATACATACCTGAATATTGCAGGGTCTGGAGGCTTGTTTTGAAACCCAAATGTACCAAACGTGAAATAAAAACTTAATATTAGAGAGTCATAATGCTCCGGCCTGAACGCTCCGGAGCCGGCAAATACTTGATAGCGCCAACCGGGGTGCCGAAATTTTCCGAATCTGGAGGAATTTGCCTTGAATAAGTCGTTTGCTTTGGCTGCGCTTTCCGCCGCAATGCTTGCTGGTACTGCCCAGGCGGCCACGCGTGATTACATCAGCATTGTGGGTTCTTCCACGGTGTATCCTTTTGCCACTGTCGTCGCGGAGCAGTTCGGCAAGACCAGCGATTTCAAAACCCCGAAGATTGAATCGACGGGTTCCGGTGGCGGTCTGAAGCTCTTCTGTGCCGGTGTCGGGGTTGAGCATCCGGATATCACCAATGCCTCCCGTCGCATCAAGAAATCGGAAGTTGAGAAGTGTGCCGCCAACGGTGTCAACGAGGTCGTTGAGGTCAAGGTGGGCTATGATGGCATCGTGTTGGCGAACGCCAAGACCGCCACGCCATTTAATCTGTCCCGTAAGGACGTCTTCCTGGCGTTGGCCAAGACCGTACCGGACCCCAAAAATGAGGGTGAGCTGATAGCGAATCCTTACAAGACCTGGAAAGACGTCAATCCGGATCTTTCGGCAGCAAAGATCGAGGTGCTGGGTCCACCGCCCACTTCCGGAACCCGCGATGCCTTCGTCGAACTCGCTATGGAGGGCGGCTGCAAGGAGTTCGAGTGGATCAAGGCGATGAAGAAGAAGGACAAGCAGAAGTACAAGGCCCTCTGCCACGGTATCCGTGAAGACGGTTCCTACATCGAAGCCGGTGAAAACGACAATCTCATCGTTCAGAAACTGGAAAAGAACCCGAACGCCCTTGGCATTTTCGGTTTCAGCTTCCTCGACCAGAATGGCGACAAGGTTCAGGGCTCCAAGATGGACGGTGTCGATCCTACCTTCGAAAACATCGCTGACGGCTCTTACCCGGTTTCGCGCCCGTTGTACTTCTATGTAAAGAAAGCGCACGTGGGAACCATCCCGGGTATCAGCGAGTACCTGGCCGAATTCACCAGCGACAAGGCCTGGGGCGACGAGGGTTACCTCACCGACAAGGGCATGATTCCGATGCCCAACGAAGAGCGGTCCAAGTTCGCAGCTGACGCCAAGTCGTTGACACCGCTGACGTTGAACTGATCAATCTAGGGGCGGCGGTACGACGCCGCCGTCCCTTACTACTTTCGAATGTCAAGGTAAGCCCAGATGCATCTCTGGTTACTGATCGCAGTGTTATTGGCCCTGTCTTCCCTCGCGTACTACTTGGCGCGAAAGCGCTCCTTCGCGGTGGTGGGGGGGCGCAAACAGGTCAGTAAGCTGCATTCCCTTCCCGGCTATTACGGATTTCATGCCGCACTCTGGTCGGCCCTGCCGGCATTTCTGGTGTTGGGGATCTGGGTCGCAGGCCAGGATACGATTGTCACCAGGCTTGTGGTGGCGGATTTACCCCCGCAAATGCAGTCGTTGCCGGAATCCGAATTGGGGCTGCTGGTCAACAACGTCAAGAATCTTGCCACCGGAAATATCGTTTCAGGCGATGTGACTCCCGAACTCCAGGCGGCGGCAGATCATTACCGGGCACTGCGGAATATCAGCCGAGCGGCCATGGCGGTCATCGTACTCGCTGTGGGCATTATCGGCGGCGGTCTCGCCTGGCGGGTGATCTCACCCGGGATGCGGGCGAGAAACCGGGTGGAAGGGATCGTGATGTCGATTCTGGTGATCAGTTCCACCATTGCGATTTTTACGACCATCGGCATCGTACTGTCGGTGCTGTTCGAGTCGGTTCGATTTTTCAATATGGTTTCTATCTGGGAATTCCTTTTCGGGCTGGAATGGAGTCCCCAGATCTCTTTGCGCGAGGACCAGGTGGGTTCCTCGGGCTCATTTGGCGCAGTGCCGCTTTTTGCAGGCACCATGCTGATTTCCTTTGTTGCGATGCTTGTGGCCGTACCTATAGGCCTGATGTCCGCGATTTACCTGTCCGAGTATGCAAGTCGCAGGTTTCGCGCCATTCGCCAAGCCGGTGCTGGAGGTCCTGGCGGGCATCCCGACGGTGGTTTACGGTTTTTTTGCCGCGCTTACCGTTGCCCCTTTCGTCCGCGACATGGGGGCGACGATTGGGCTGGACGTGTCGTCGGAAAGCGCGTTGGCCGCAGGGATGGTCATGGGCATCATGATTATCCCCTTCGTTTCATCCCTGTCTGATGATGTGATCAACGCGGTTCCGCAGACCATGCGCGACGGCTCATTCGCACTTGGTGCGACTCACTCCGAAACGGTGCGCCGGGTAATCATTCCCGCTGCCCTGCCGGGTATCGTCGGTGGCGTGCTGTTGGCCGTCTCGCGGGCCATCGGTGAAACCATGATCGTAGTGATGGCCGCCGGGTTGTCGGCGAACCTCACGGCGAATCCGCTGGACAGCGTGACGACCGTGACCGTTCAGATCGTCACCCTGCTGGTGGGTGATCAGGAATTCGACAGTCCCAAGACGCTGGCGGCATTTGCATTGGGTCTCTTGTTGTTCGTGGTGACACTAGTCCTCAACGTGATTGCGCTTCATGTGGTTCGAAAGTACCGGGAACAGTATGAATAACGAGACGGCCCCGGATCCGGGCAAGAAAAGGACCATTGACTACGTCAACGCTTCACTCAAGAAGCGCTACGCAAAAGAGCGACGTTTCAAATTGTTCGGCCTTGGGGCGGTTCTGCTCGGGCTGTTCTTCGTCTCGTTGCTGTTTTTATCCATCCTGATCAACGGTCTGCCGGCGTTTCAGCAGACTTACGTCAAGCTGGACATCTATTTTGACGAGCAGATTATCGATCCCGATGGCAGCCGCGACCCCAAGGTGTTGGCCCGGGCCGACTACATGCAGCTTATAAGGGCTACGCTCAGGGAGGTCTTTCCGTCGGTGACTGGTCGGAAGGCAAAGCGCGAACTCTACCAGGTGGTCAGCGGTGGAGCGCCAATCACGCTGCAGAAAATGGTCAGCGAAGATCCATCCCTGATCGGAACGACCCGGTCTCTGTGGTTGCTGGCGGATGACGAGGTGGACATGCTCTGGAAAGGCCGCATGACCGACCGCGCCCTGCATGCCGGGCGTGGTATCGGCACCGTCGTGGAAAACGGGGACGAATTGAGGGTGCTTTCCACCTCCAACAACTTCACCGGGATACTGGCGGAGGTGAAGTCACTCCTTGGACGGATGGCCGACAAGGCAAAAGAGGAGTGGAGCCGTGCGGAGCGACGCTTTGAAAGGGCACAGGGCACGCTAGCCGACATCAAGAAGGAATTCGAGGAAGCACAGTCAGCCGGTAACACTGAGCGAGCGCTAGAGCTGCAGTCTCGGTTATCGGACGCTGAAATCGATCTCCAGGTTCGAGCCGATGAACTGACTAACGCCAAGGCTGAATTTGAAGGCCTTCGCCAACGCGCCGATCGGCCGGGTGGCGAGGAGCAACTTTCCGACGAATTACCCAGCTACCTGGTGGCCATCAACGGTGGCATGATCAAAATCAATTCGGTGCGGAACACAGAGATTACCGGCAGGGCCGTTTTGCCCCTGACTGAACAAGGCGATGCAGAGGCCGGTACCTGGGATATCGTCACCTACGAAACACCGCAGGCGGCTCGACGCATGACCGACAACACCGTTGCCTGGGTAACGGAGTTGGCGGAGCGCGGGCAGCTGGAGAAGAAATTCAATACGGTGTTCTTCACCGCCGGAGATTCCCGTGAGCCGGAGCAGGCGGGAATCGGAGGGGCCGTTGCCGGATCTTTCTTTACCCTGCTGGTGACGCTTTCGCTCGCGTTCCCCATTGGCGTGGCTGCAGCCCTCTATCTGGAAGAGTTCGCGCCTAAAAACCGCTGGACCGATCTTATCGAGGTCAACATCAATAATCTGGCGGCGGTTCCCTCCATTGTGTTCGGTTTGCTGGGATTGGCGGTGTTCATCAACTTTTTCGGTCTGCCCAGATCGGCGCCCCTGGTGGGCGGCCTGGTGCTTACCTTGATGACACTGCCCACCATCATCATCGCCAGTCGTGCTGCACTGAAATCGGTTCCGCCATCCATTCGGGAGGCCGCACTGGGTGTCGGTGCCTCGAAAATGCAGGCGATGTTTAATCACGTACTGCCCCTGGCGATGCCAGGCATGCTGACCGGAACCATCATCGGCATGGCCCAGGCATTGGGTGAAACAGCGCCTCTGCTCATGATCGGTATGGTCGCGTTCATCGTGGACATTCCAAGCGGCCCGCTGGACCCCGCATCCGTATTGCCTGTGCAGATCTTCCTTTGGGCAGACAGCCCCGAACGTGCCTTTGTGGAAAAGACCTCCGCGGCCATCATCGTGCTGCTGGCCTTCCTCATTGCGATGAACGCATTAGCCGTGATTCTCAGAAGAAAATTCGAGCGTCGCTGGTGATTCGCGAATTTCAGGGTGAAAAAACAATGAACATCGATGAAACAGTAGCTGACAATGAGGTTCCCACCGTGGCCGAACCGGCACCAGTGAAAGTTAAAGCTGTGGTTGCCGACGAGCGAGGCTTCGCCGGCACGGTGGGTGATATCACGGTGCCTGAACCCAGAATGGTTTGTCGCGATGTGAATGTCTACTACGGCGACAAACAGGCCATCAAGAACGTCAGCATCGACGTCGGCAAGCATGAGGTGTTGTCGATGATCGGCCCCTCGGGTTGCGGCAAGTCCACTTTCCTTCGTTGCCTCAATCGAATGAACGACACCATCGATGGCTGCCGGGTGAGCGGGCGCCTTGAACTCGACGGGCAGGATATCTACGACAAAAAGCTGGATGTCGTGCCCCTTAGAGCCCAGGTGGGCATGGTGTTTCAGAAGCCCAACCCGTTTCCGAAAACCATCTCAGAGAATGTCGCTTATGGGCCGCGGATTCACGGGATCGCCACTTCGCCCGCCGATCTTGAGGAAATCGTACAGACCAGTCTGGAGAAGGCGGGCCTGTGGGAAGAGGTCAAGGATCGGCTCGATCAACCCGGAACCGGTTTGTCCGGGGGCCAGCAGCAGCGACTATGCATCGCTCGCGCCATCGCCGTCTCGCCGGAGGTTATCCTGATGGACGAGCCTTGTTCGGCGTTGGATCCCATCGCCACGGCCCGTATCGAGGAACTGATTGACGAGCTGAAGGCGAACTACACCATTTGCATCGTCACCCATTCGATGCAGCAAGCCGCTCGTGTGTCCCAACGGACAGCGTACTTCCATCTTGGCGATCTTGTGGAAGTGGGGGAAACCACCCAGATTTTCACCAATCCCACCCACAAGCTGACCGAAGACTACATTACGGGACGTTTTGGCTGACCGCGGGTTTCCCATAGGAAAACAGAGAGATGCCGACTCAGGAAGCGCAGGGCTCACCTGACGAGCGACATATCGTTTCGCGCTACGATCAGGAACTGATCGCCTTGAACAAGCTTGTTACCGACATGGGCGAGTTGGCCTCCGGGCAGGTTAGGAGCGCGATTTCAGCCCTGGCCGATGGGGACATCTCCTCCGCGCGCCGCGTAGTCCATACAGATCGTGACATCAACTACATGCACATGGACGTCAAGGAAAAAGTGGTCACCCTGTTCGCCATCCGGCAGCCGGTTGCGCGGGACCTGCGATTGGTGATTTCGCTGAGTAGCATCGGCGACGCGGTGGAACACATCGGCGACGAAGCGAAGCGTATCGCACGATCAGCGATTCGGTTGTGCGAAGGCGGTCGGTTTCCGCCAATTCCCGAACTGATGCGTGACGTGAGCCACATGGGTGCGCTGGCACCGCAGATGTTGAGCAGTGCCCTGGTTGCACTGGATACGCGTAGCGTGGACGGATCATTGGCGGTTTTGCAGCGTGACAAGGATCTTGATGGCGAGTTTCGCTCGGCGCTTCGTCGATTGGCGACCTTCATTCTTGAGGATCCCCGTAATCTCAAGGATTCCATCGAAATGGTTTTCGTTTTCAAGGCACTTGAGAGAATCGGGGATTACGCGAAGAACATCAGTGAACAGGTGATTTACATCGTCAAGGGCGAGGATGTTCGTTACATGAACGTGGACAACCTTTCCGGCGGCTACCTGGAGCGCTAGCTTTCAGTCGATTCCCGTCACCTCAATTCATCTGTATTTTGCCTCCGGGCGAATACCGCTTGGTTCCGTTGGGGGATTGTTGCCGGTTTTTTTCAACGGGCTTTGGATGTTGCGACCGGCCTTGCATAGTGAATTCAGGCCTTCGATGGTCCTGATCGATTGGATGCCAAAGCGAATCAAACTGATCATTGACCCTCTATCGCTGAAGATGGCCGTAAAAAATCCAAAATAAATTTGCAATAGTTGTGTACTTGAAGTGCCTCTATGCCTATATTTTCCTTTAGGTGTGAAACCATTGGCAGAGGACGACATGGCAAAGAAAACGACATCAAAAAAAAAGGCACGTACAAGCAAGGCTTCTGTATCCAGCACGGGGATCGCCGATAAGGTGAAAGCAACGGCGAATACGCTGGTTGAAGAGGTAGAAAAGGCCAGTGAGGTGGTGTTACTGGAGGTCCGTGATGGACTGGCGGTTGTGACGGAGAAAGTCGCAGGCACTGCAAAATCGGCTTCTGAAACACAGGCCGCCCAGTTACTGAAAGGTCTTATCGATGAGATCGAGGAAACGGGGGAAGCCCTGGTGATGGCGGTGGCCCGCCGACTCGATAACATGAGAGGCAAGGTGGCGGCCGAGGCAGGGAAAGGCGGCGCAAAGAAAAAGGCGGCTACCAAGAAGAAGGCGGCTACCAAGAAAAAAGTAGCCACCAAGAAAAAAGCGGCTACCAAGAAAAAAGCAGCCACCAAGAAAAAAGCAGCCACCAAGAAAAAAGCAGCCACCAAGAAAAAAGCAGCCACCAAGAAAAAAGCAGCCACCAAGAAAAAAGCAGCCACCAAGAAAAAGGCGACTTCGAAGAAAAAGCCAGCAGTAAAGAAAAAATCATCGAGTAAGAAGAAAGCGCCAGCCAGGAAGAAACTGGGCACTAAGAAGGGCGTTGCGAAAAAGTAGGCGGTGGGAAAAAAACCGCAACAAAGAAAAAACAGCCTCCAAAAGACGGGAGGCCGGTCGGCGTTGACCGCAAGGCGGTCGATAGCGACTTCAGTCTGACCTATGACGCACCATGACCGGCGTCGCCTTTGAGCGGCGCCGGTCATGGTACGTTTTTTTGTCGCACACAGATATCATCAGAGGCACAGCAATGCGCGGATTATTGTTCACCGGCATCACCTTCGGGGTCTTTATGGCAGAGGCACTGATTCACTACAACATGGGGGTCGCCAAGTCCGAGGGTGAATTCAAGTTGCGGCTGCCCCCTCCAGAGGAACTCGCGAAGATCGCCGCTGTGACTGGCGCATTTTCAGTGGCCAGCGGGGTGCTGATCAAGGTGATCGAGCAACGGCTCATTACCAGAGTTTAACGATAATCCGCAGAAGTTCCTTGAGTTGGGCCTCTCGGCCAGGGCCTTCGCCCGCGCTTAACCCCATACAACTGACGGCATAGACCCCTGTCGCCTGGCCCCCGGATTGAATGCTACTTAAGCAGGCCCGCTTTATCGGTCTGCTCCCAAGGCACCTCGGGAAAGGTGCGTCCCATGTGTCCGTAAACGGCAAGCATTCGGTAAAACCTCCCGTTATTAGATGCGGGAAGATCCTGTAGCCGGAGTTCGCGCACGATCCCGGCCACCCGAAAGTCGAAGACTTCCGATACACGCTTTGCAAGCTCTGCGTCGTCGATGGTGCCGGTGCCAAAGGTTCTGACACGCACGCTCACCGGTGCGGCCACACCGAAGCTGTAGCTCAGTTGAACCTCGCATTCTTCGGCAAGTCCGGCAGCCACGATATTCTTCGCCGCATATCGCGCGGCATAGTTGCTCACCCGGTCGATGCGGAAGGGGTCCTTGCCGCTTAATGCGGTACCGCTGAACCGCGCGTACTCGCCATAGGTATCCATCCCGGTCTTTCTGCCGGTCAGTCCGGAATGCACCGCCGGGCCGCCTCCCACAAGCGGGCCTTGCGGATTGACGAAGATCCGGGTCTTCTTGTCGGGCTGGCATTTGATGTCTTTCATCACGGGGGTCAGCACATTTTCAATGAGATCGTCGCGCATTTGACTGAGGTCCGCGGCGGCCTTTTCTGTGTGACTCGCGATCAAGGTGATGCTGTGGATGCGTTTGGGTTTTCTGTTCTGGTATTGGATGCCCACTTGCGCCTTGGCGTCGGCGAGCAGATAGGGCAGCTTCTTTTTCACTTCCGGCGAGTCCATACCATGGGCGATGCGATGAGCCAGCCAGACGGGCAGGGGTATCAGATCGGCCGACTGTTTACAGGCGTAACCGAAGCCGCTGACCTGGTGTTTCGCTATCACGCGCTCGATATCGGCTTCGCTCATGTCGCTCACGTCGATCGGGTGATAGCCCGTGGATGTGTGGTCCTGAAGGCTGGTCATGATGGTGCAGGCGTCGGCGTTGAAGACCTCGGGCGGGTAGCCCACTTCGCGGATCACATTGCGGGCGGTCTCGGCCACGTCGAAGTTCGTTTTTGCCGCAAAGTGCGCTGAAACAAACATCACGCCGCTGGACACGGCGCACTCGGCAATCACTCGCGAGTGTTTGTCGCCGACAAGGAATTGATCGACGATGGCGTCGCTAACCTGGTCGCAAAGCTTGTCAGGGTGTCCCGAGGTCACCGAATCCGATGTGAAGACATAGTCGTCGCTCATGCCAATTTTTCCTCTGTTGCCTCGTTATCCTCATCCACCCCGTCGTCATCCGCTGCCCGGGTGGGCGCCTTGGGTTTGGTGCCTTCATTGACAATCAACGGCAGAACCACTCCTGCCGCAATCACGCCCAGGTCCATCAGGCCGAGCGGCGTCGTACCCAACATGCGTCGCAAGGCCGGTACCAGACTTACCACAGCCTGCAGTCCTGCCATACCCAAAATGGCGCGGGTCAGATGGGGATTCGGCGGTAGCTTCTGACCGCCAAAAACATTCTGATACTTTGACCTGGAACTCAGGGCGTGGGCAAGTTCGTTGAGAGTCAGGGTATTGAAAGCCAGGGTGCTCGCGGCGGCCTGGTTGCCATAGCGCTTCAAGCCATATAGGTAAGCAGCCATGGTGCCGACGCCGATCACGCCCGATTCGAAGGTCATTCGCTTCAGGTCTTTACCGCTGATGATCTTGTCTTTGGGATCGCGGGGAGGGCGGTCCATGATGTCCGGTTCAGCGGGTTCCAGTGAGAGCGCCAGCCCGGGGAATATGTCGGTAACGAGGTTGATCCACAACAGCTGCATCGGGTTCATCGGCTGACCGAGGCCGAGTGCGATGCCCGCGAGCATCACCTCGATTTCCGTCAGATTGGTGGACACCATGAAGTGGATTGTTTTTCGAATATTGTTGTAGATGGTCCGACCCTGCCGGATCGCTGTCGACATGGTGTGGAGGTTGTCGTCCTCGAGAACCACGTCGGATACGTCGCGTGCCACGTTGGTGCCGCTTTTGCCCATGGCAACGCCGATGTCGGCGGCCTTGAGCGCGGGACCATCGTTGATGCCGTCGCCCGTCATGGCCACCACATAACCGGCGCTCTGCAGGGCCTGGACGATTTTCAGCTTGTGGGCCGGGCTGACCCGGGCGAAGACATGTGTGTTCTTCAACAACGCGGCGAGCAGGTCCGGGTCGATGTCATCGAGCTGGCTTGACTCGAGCACCTGCAAGGGTCGGCCCTTGCTAAGTCCCAGTTGCTGGCCGATAGCGAAGGCCGTACCGCTTTGGTCGCCAGTGATCATGATGGTTTCGATGCCGGCGCGGTGGTACATGGCGATGAGCTTGTCCATGCCTGCCCGCATTGGGTCGGCCATGCCCGCCAATCCCAGCCAGGTGAGGCTGGCGGTTTTCGAAGGCATGCGATCGCTGTCGAGTTCACGATAGGCTACGCCAAGCACGCGCAGCGCATCGCCCGCCATACGGCTGTTTTCCTCGAGTATCTCTTTGCGTGCGCTCTGGCTGAGCCGGACCTTTTTTCCGCCACGGTACTGGTGAGTGCACATGTCGAGCACTTCTTCCGGGCTGCCCTTTACCGCCAGCAGGTGCTTTCCTTTCCGGTAGGGGTGCAGCGTGGTCATGTACGGACGACCTTCTGCACGATACCTTGTGCGCAGCTTGGGATAGTCGGTTCGCAGGACACCAACGTCGATACCGGAGCCGATGGCCAGATCCACCAGGGCGTTTTCGGTGGCCGAACCCTCCAGTTTGTAATCGGTGACCGGTCCGTGAACTTCTGTCTCACTGCACAGCGAGACGACTTGCATAAGGCGAATCAGCTCGTCATGGGTATTCGGGTCTACGACCTCGTCGCCGTTAAGAATTCGATTTTCCGCGACGGCGTAATGCGCCTGGCCCGAATGCAGTGCCACTACCGCCATTCGGTTCATGGTGAGGGTGCCGGTTTTGTCCATGCAGAACATTTGCACCGACCCTAGACTTTCGACCGCATCCAGGTGTCTCACCGACACATTGTGCTTGCGCATGTCGGCAATACCCATGGCGAGCGTCGTGGTGGCGACGGCCGGAAGGCCTTCGGGAACCGCCGCGACTGCCAGAGATACCGAACTCTTGAGCATCTCCATCCAGCCGAAACCCCGTAGCAGGCCGACCGCAAAGACGCCGGCGCACACCGCGCCGCTGAGGAGGGCGAGTTGGGTGCCCATGCTGTCGAGCTGTTTCTGCATGGGGGTGTCGGGCGCCTCGGCCTCGCCCACCATGGTCTGGATCTGGCCCAGTTCGGTGGTCGCGGCAGTGGCGATGACCACGCCGCGTCCGTTGCCGCCGGTGACGTGGGTCCCCATGTAGGCCATGTTCCGGCGATCGGCAAGCGGGGTATCGTCGCCGGCTGCGAATTCGTGATCCTTGCTGACCGGCAGGCTTTCACCGGTGAGGGCAGATTCGTCCACCGACATACGGTGGGACCGCAGCAGGCGGACGTCGGCGGAAATATATGAGCCGGGCGAGAGAATCAGGATGTCCCCAGGGACAATTTGCACCACCGGAATCTTGGTGGTGACGCCGCCGCGCAGAACATCGACTTCGCTGACGCCCGATTTGGATAGTGAGTTGATGGTCAACTCCGCCTTGCGCTCGGTGACGAATCCGATGGCGGCATTGATGAGCACCACACCGAGAATGACCGCCGCATCCGCAGCGCCACCGGTGACGAGCGATATCCCGGCCGAGGCGCCCAGCAATGCAACGGGCAAGCTGTTGAACTGGCCGATAAAGATCGAAAAATCCGAACGACGTGAGACGGCTTCCAGCGAGTTTTCGCCGAAACGGCGCAGGCGTTCTCCAGCCGTCCCGCCGTCGAGTCCGTGGTCGGACACCCCCAGTCGATCAAGTACCGCTTGGGGCGTCATCAGGTGCCAGGGAAAAATTTCCTGTGCCTGCCGTTGAGCGCCCATTGCGGCGGCGGCAGCGCCCGCAACCGCGCCAAACACCGGCGCGGGATTGAGCATTTCCGCGGGGGTTCGCAGGATGGCCGTGATGCTGTCGAGAACAGGAGCCATTCGATAAACACGGAATCCGGCTTTCTTTCGATGATGTCTCTGCCGGGGACGAGCATCGATGGCCAGCAATTGCTCGATGGCGCGGATGACTTCGGACAATGGTGCTTCGGTCTTGTAAATGACCAGGATGCGGCCTGTGCGTGTGTTGGCGTCAACGGAGTTGACCGCACCGACCAGCGCCAGTTGTTTTTCGAGATGCGCCTTTAAGGCGGGGGACCGGTACAGGCCGGGAACATCAAGGCGGGCCCGTCCCGGTACGTTGGCGTGTACGGGAACAACCGGGTTTGCTGTGGAGCGGCCGCTATGCGCCGTTGATGCCATTTTACTTCGCCGATCCGATGCCCTATTGAGTATTGAATGCAGCTTTCCAACTGCATCGCCGGCTTGCCCCAAAGGAGATTGCCATCGGGGTTCTTCGTGACTTGCCGCAGATCACAACGATGCAAGTGATACCTGACTATAGTATGTAAGTGCGCCTCGGCAAATTACACTTTTATGACAACCGCAGTGTCTGCTTATCGCCGTATACTGGACCTGAATAAATAGGCGATCCTGGGAGAGGGCATGAACAATTCCTTAGTGCGATGGTTTGCCGACGAGGCCGCGTTACAGCAGTTGCTGGCGGGTTATTCGACGCTGGCATTGCTGGCGATCATCGTGGTTTGTATCGCCTTGTTATCCAAGGGCGCCGACTGGATGATCGATGGTGTCGTCGATCTTGCGACTCGGACGGGTTTACCCAAGATCGTCATCGGCGCCACGGTAGTTTCCCTGGGAACCACTCTACCCGAGATGTTCGTTTCGGTGATGGCCGCCTACATGGGCAACCCCGGACTGGCCTTGGGCAATGGCGTCGGCTCGATCATTGCCGACACCGGACTGATCTTTGGACTGACCTGCATTCTGGCCGCGGTTCCGGTCAATCGCTATATTCTCAATCGTACCGGCTGGGTTCAGGTGGGCTCGGCCGTGATGTTGGTCATGATTGCAGTCGGCGCATTGCTGATGGCGCCGGAGGGCGTCGAACCCAAGCTCGGTCGTTGGGTCGGTTTCTTGTTCCTGACGTTGCTGGTGGTCTATCTCTACGTCACCTACATCTGGGCCAAGCAGGCCGGCGAGCAGGCGGATGCCGACGAGGAGTCCGAAGAGGCCCTGATGAGCCTCACCAGGTCCTGGACCCTGGTGATAGGCGGTCTCGTGCTGGTGATACTGGGTGCACGGGTGTTGGTGCCCGCGGCGTCCGAAATAGCGATGCGGATGGGCGTGCCCGATGACGTGATCGCGGCCACGATGGTGGCCTTCGGTACATCCCTGCCGGAACTCATGACGGCCATCGCCGCTGTGCGCAAAGGCCATCCCGAAATCACGGTGGGAAATATTGTCGGGGCGGATGTCCTCAACGTATTGTTCGTTATCGGCGCCGCAGCCGTGGCCGCACCACTCGCCATTCCGCCCAACTTCTATTACTTCCACTTCCCCGCCATGCTCATCATCCTGTTTTCTTTCAGGGCGTTCATCAGTATGAATAAGGGCACTTTCCATCGTTGGCAGGGGGTATGGCTGCTCAGCGCGTATGGTATTTATGTAGTCCTCCAGTACGCACTGAACATCGGAGCGGCGCACTAAAAGGGGCATCAGGATGAAAATACTATTGGCAACTGATGGATCAGACTGCGCACGAGCCGCCGTCGATCTACTACTCAGTCTTCCCCTTCCTCAGCACACTGAAGTGAAGGTGGTGACTGTCGTCAAAGAGATCATTGGCGTCGACGAGCGGCGCGAGTTGGGTGAAGATCAGCTCAAGACCTTCGAAAGTGCCCGCCGGTCAGCGGAGGAGGAAGCCAATGGCCTGCTGGCCACAGAGGCCGAACGGTTCCGCGAGGCGGGCTGGGCCGGGTCGACAGAACTGCTGTTCGGTCATGCGGCGAAGGAAATCGTCAACGCCGCGGCGTCTTTTAGTGCCGACATGGTGGTTGTGGGTTCTCACGGCATGAACGGTGTTCGGCGTTTCCTGCTTGGCAGTGTTTCGGACCAGGTGCTCAAATATTCAGCCTGCTCGGTGCTGATCGTCAAGCCGACCGAGATGTCGTCGGCAAGCCGTCCGTTCGTTCCGGGGGGAGAAAGACCCTGGCGCCTGCTGATTGCCTTTGACGGTTCCGGGCCGGCGAGGAGGGCGGTGGAGCTTTGTGCCTCAATGCGTCTGAGCAAAGACAGTGAGGTCAAGGCGCTGTCCGTATTGCCGTTGATCAAAATGTTTCGGCAGGATATCCGCCAGCAACTCAACTGGGTGTGGCAGGAAAAGAAAGAGGCGGCGCGCCAGGGACTGGAATGGGTGGACAAGGAGATTCATTGGGCGACACCCCATGTGGCTACGGAGCTTCTGGAGAGTCCCGACGTGGCGCAGGCGATCCTTGATGCGGCGTCAGCCATGGACAGCGATCTGATCGTGCTTGGCCACAAGGGCAAAGGGGCCGTCGCGCAGTTTCTGACAGGTTCCGTGACCACCAAGGTGGCGCATCATGCGACCTGTTCGGTGTTGGCGATTCGCGACTGAGCGCGCGTTTTTACTGAACAGAGTGCGACAGGCGGAGCCAGTGGCGCACCAGCGGTTTTGCGGTGCGTCTGAAAACCGCTTCGAAGGTTCCGCCCCGAATGTGCCCCTGTTTTGCGCTGTTAGGGCGTTTTGCCGAGGTGCTGACGGGTGTCGGAGACTGAACTTTCCGCGTCTTTTGCTGATTGTTCTCCGTGGGCATTGGCGTTGTCACCAGAAACATCCGTCCGCCGCCCAGCCAGGGCCAGACATGAATCATGCCGGCCAATGAGGAGGCAAGATAGGTAAAGGAGCAGGCCCAGAGTATTCGGCGGGCATGGTCTAATTTTTCGTCGGATACGGTTTTTTGCAGCATCGGCATGGCGCGCCCGAAACTGGCGTTGAATTCGGTGGGCAATGCGGCAAGTTGGGCGGACACACCGGTTCCGAGCATGGCCAGCGCGCTTATTCCGATCAGGGTCGGGGGCAGCGGGCGGCGAGAGAGCAGTGATGTCGCGGGAACGGCGATCAGTAGTGCGGATCCCGCCATGCCCGTCACCCGGGCGACCTTCACGAGGCGCGTTCGCCATTCGAAAGGTGGATAGCCCGTGGCATGCTGCAGGGCATGGGCCACCTCATGAGCGGCCGTGGTGAGAGCGCTCAGAGATTTGCGGTCGAAGTTGTCGCGTGCCAGGCGAACGGCGCGGGTACGCGGGTCATAGTGGTCGCCCATGTCGGTGAGTTCCACCTTTACCCCGTAGAGTCCGTGCTGGTCCAGCAGGGAGCGCGCGAATTCGCTGCCGGTTCCGGGAAGGCTGTCGTCGTCGCCGTTGAACTGGTTGATGACGTGGCGCACCCAGAGGCGAGGCCCAAAAAACAGGGCGGCAGCAGGAATGATTATGAGCGCTGGATGCATTGTATTTGCGTTGTCCGGACTCCAGGATGAAGGAGGCGGGTTGCCTTAACAGCGACCCGTGAAGGTTATCTGGCGACAGACTATCGTTTTCCCACGATACCATCCAGCCGATCTAGGAACTCCAGTCTGGCAACTATGATCTTCTGGTTTGATACGGAAAGGATTCGGGCGCGGGTTGCGGCGTTGCCCTGCTCAATTGTCGCCCTGACTTTTATGACGGGAGCGGACCGCGAGCTCAAAGGCATACCAGAGGAGGGAAACCGCCGGAACCATGATCTGTCCCCTGATGATCTGGCGGATGGCAATGGCGACCACCACCACAAACAGTATGGCCTGAAGGTCAGTGCTTCCGTCACTGGCATTGCGCAGCCGTTTGTTGATGGCGCTAAAGGCCGCGGTGACAGGTGCGAGGCTGTAGCGGGCACGGTTGGGTTGCGATGACAGCTCAAGCCCAACCTCGGCGGATAGCGATGCCCTGAGGGCATCTTCGGTCGTTCGATGCTCAATCAGTATGCTGGCTGTGAGTGCGTCTGTTCGTACGGTTTCGACGCCCTCCAATTGCCTGATCTGTTCGGCAAGGGCACTGAAAAAACCGGATTCGTTACGGTGTTCCGGCAACCGGATTCTCAGCCGTTCCGGCAGCTCATGCACCACGTAGGCGATGGTCATCAGGTCGGTTCCGAAGATTCCTCGTCCGCTGCGTCCGTCATGCCCACGGTGTTATGGACCCGTAACTCCTCCTGGGCTTCAGCGACCACATCCTGGGCCATTTCACCAAACTCGGCTACCGACTCCCGGGCTTTTTCGTAGGCCAAGGCGCCGGCCCTGATCGCTGAACGGGCAAGGGGGCGGGCAAGAGGGGCTATCGCCGAAACGGCTACCGGGATGATGATGGCCAGTCCGATCCCGATGGCGACGCCGGTGGCGAGTTTGCTATCCAGAACCTTGTTGATTTGCAGCATGTCGAAGTTAACCTGAGTATCGGTGCGATGCAGTCTGGGATTATAGTAACTCTACAGCCCTTCAAGGGATAGGAAGCGGAGGATCAGACCATGATTTTACGATTGCTTGTTACCACAGGCGTGTTCGCTTTCGGCTATTATCTGGGCCGCGAAGTGGGGCGCCAGACGCCGGTTCGTCGCGAGTTGGATGCGGCAAGATCCCGCGGTGAATACAGGGAGGTGGATGCTTCGGCGCCAGAGAATGAGACAGTCGTCGAACCGATGGAGCCGGATTCAGAGAGCCAGTCCTGATGTTCGCTCCCTTTTCATTCGGGCCATGTTGAATCGCTCGAATTCGTAAACCCATGCGAGCGGTTATGGAAGCCGAAGATCGTCGGACGCTGGAACGCGCCCACCGGCATTTGGAGCACCCGGGCCTTGCGGCCCGTCTTTCCAGTCTGTTGGGTACCCCGGTTGAGACAGCCGTCAGATTGTTGCCAGCGCGCTGGTACGAACAGCTTCATCGACTTCTCGAGGCTGCCATCCACAAGGCGTTGCGCGCCGCAGTAGATGGCATGCATCGAGACGGTGCTGTCCCCGCGAGCGAAGGAATGTATCGGTGGGTTGGCGCAATGACGGGGGCAGTGGGTGGACTGTTCGGCTTGGCTGGACTGGCATTGGAGTTGCCGGTGACCACCACAGTGATGATGCGCGCCATCGCCGATATTGCCCGTAGCGAAGGCGAATCAGTCAACGATCTCGATACCCAGCGTGCTTGTGTGGAGGTGTTTGCACTGGGCGGTCGTGCCGAATCGGATGATGCGGCGGAGACGGGATACTACGGCGTGCGCATTGCCCTGTCTCTGTACACCCCCTCGTTGGGAGGGTCTGCATTACAGCGCATTGCCAAGGGTGAAACCGTACCCTGGCTGCTCGGCGTCATCGGTGGCGCCGCATCGCGTTTCGGGGTTTCCGTATCCCACAAAACCGGGGCGTTGCTGGTGCCCGTGGTGGGAGCGATAGGGGCGGCGGCGGTCAATGCGGTGTTTATCGCCCATTTCCAGGAAATGGCCAGGCACCATTTTGCGGTCCGTCGTCTCGAGCGGAAGTACGGTGCGGAGACTGTCCGCGCCGCTTACGAAAAAATCACCGCATCGACCCTACAGGGCGGGTGATGGTGCTTTCAGGCCACCAGGTGCTTGTCGATTTCGTCTTCGATGGTTCGTTCGATGGTGCCTTTGAGGGGCCGCAAGAGCATACCCAGCTGAATCTCGATATTGACTTCAGAATCAGTGACGTCAATGGAGCCGGCAGCACCCTTGCGGTTGAATTTCAGAGTCGAGCCTTCCCAGTAGGTATCAGCGTCAAGTTCCTTTTTCAGCTTTTCCGCGAGCTTGTCCACGGTCTTGCAGGCTGCTTCGGTGCCAAGATTGTGTTGCCGGTTGACTTTGATTGTCGATGCCATGCTGTTATCCGTTGGTAAGTTGGGACCCGTCGTTGCCAGTGTTCATCAGGGCTTCGCTATTCTCGGGGAAAGGTAGCCGATTCCGGTGGGGCATGACAATTGTTACTTGTTACGCCACGGTCGTTGCCCGTGGAGTCGACCCTTGCTATTTTCTTCCACGGCAGGCGCTCCCCCCGGGAGGTGAGATCGAAATGCTTCGTTCTGAGGGGCAGGGACGGCGTTTTTGCCCATTTTTCCACAATGGGTCGTCCTCCGAAGGGAATTGCCATGACTGAATCGGCAGCGGGAATGGCGTTCCTGTTCGGTGTAATCAGCGCGGTCTCCCTGTCTTTGGGCGCCCTCACGGCGACCCGATTCCAGTTTACCGATCGGGTGATTTCCTTCCTCATGGCCTTCGGCGGTGGGGCACTGCTGGCGGCGCTTACCCTCGATCTGGTTGCCCATGGGATCGAGAGCGGTTATTTCGCTGCTCTCGGTGTCGGATGGGTGGCGGGTGCCTTGTTGTTCCTGGTGTTGAACAACGCGGTGAACGATATCGGCGGTTTTTCCCGTAAGGTCTCGACCCGTCTTTACCAATTACGGCGCCAGGAGCGCCGGCGTTTTCGAAAATTCCTTTCCGGTATGCAGCGGCTGGATATCTTTTCCGGCTTGCCCGAATCGGACTATGAAGCCCTGCGGGCATCAATCCAGCAGCAGCATTACCCCAAAGGCGCTTACCTTTTCCGCAGTGGCGACCCGTCCGATTTTCTGTACCTGATTGAAAGCGGTGATGTGGATTTGATCAATCCGCTCGCGCCGGTACACGACGGAAAAAAAGATGCCGAAAGCATGGATGTGATCGGTCGCTTCAGTTTCCTGACCGGTGCGCCAAGCGCGATGCATGCGGTAGCGTTAACCGATTGCGTGGTGTTGAAGTTGCCGCGTCTCGCCTTCCTTTCCTTGCTTCCCAGTTCACCGGAGCTTGTCCAGGCCGTGCATCGCTTGTTGCGAAGCGACGAGGTTTTCCGTTACCTGGTTACCTTACAGAAAATGCCGGAACTCGAGGTCGAGGCCTGGGTGGCTGACGCATGCAGCAGTTTGTATCGAAGCGGCACCTTTCGCGATTCGGTGACGGTGGAGCGGCAGTGCAGGCAATTCCTCGCCATGCTGGACAGAATTCAGGCGTCGCCATTGTTCACGGAACTACCGCCCGGCGAGCGTGACGTGGTGGCCTCATTGCTGGTCCACAAGGAGCACGAACGAGGGCACACCTTTTTCTTCGCCAATGAAGTGGCTGACCGCATGTACTTCATCGACTCTGGCGAGGTGGCGCTCTACGACGAAGCGGAAAAGGTCCGGGCACCAGAGACGTTGCTGGCTAACAGAACCTTTGGCGTTGACTCATTTATTGCCGGTACAAGGCACAGTATGACCGCAGTGGCGTCGACCGATACCCTGGTTTGGGTGCTACGCCGAACCGATCTCGATGCTCTGGTCCGGAATGCCCCAATTTTTGCTACGAGGATAGAGGCGATGATCGGCGCTGGGTCTTTCGAGCGATATCTCGTTCAGCGCCAACATCTTTCCTACGCCAATGCGTCCATCTGGACGGAGCGGGCCCTGAAGAGCATCCGGAAAGCGCCGGAGTCTGCCTTCGGCGAGCACTTTTATACTGGAACTGCCATCGCAGCATGGCGCACCTATGGCCATCTGGCTCGGGATTTTGCTGGATGGGATTCCCGAGGCACTCGTGATTGGCGCCAGTCTGGTGCATTCCCAGCTCAGCGTGTCGTTGGTCGCGGGACTCTTCATCGCTAACTATCCAGAGGCCTTGTCGAGTTCTGCCGGCATGAAAGAGCAGGGTTTTTCGCAGGCCCGCATCCACGTTATGTGGGGATCGCTCGTTCTGCTGACCGGCGTCCTGGCCGCGGTGGGAAATCTGTTCTTCGTCAGCGCGCCGCCAATGCTGTTTACCTTCATTCAGGGTATGGCGGCAGGGGCCATGCTGACGATGATTTCTCAGACGATGCTTCCCGAGGCTTACCTGCGCGGTGGCTCCGTGGTGGGCATCGCCACGCCACTCGGTTTTCTTGCGGCGGTGCTGCTCAAACCCTTCGGCTGAGTTCTGGCGGATTCGCAGGCGACCGCGTCAGGATTGGTGAGTGCAGCAACGCCCGTTCCCATCGCTGTGGAACTGCCCCATGAGTTTTCTGCGGGTGGTGGATGTCGAGACGAAACTGAAAAATTAAACTCAAACCTATAATTCTTTCTGAACAGACTGAAAATTAAGAAAAAATATAGAATATTCTTGCGAAATGCGCTAATAATAAACCACGAAGTCGTAACCAGGCTGACGATTCGCTGTGCAGGGTCGGCGGCGAATAGTCGGAAGCAGAGGAGCGCCACGAAGCCCTGACTTCGCGGCTAAGAATAGCGCCACGACAAGGCGTAGATAGGTATATCCGTTGACGGGGAGACACCATGCGGCAGACAGCAGGCGAGAAGTTGTGGGATGCTGAGCCATTGCCAGACGACGATTATACGGTGGTCGATGTCGTAGAGGGCAGTGTGGTTTTAGAGACGAACGAGTGGCGAGATGACTCGCGAAGCCATCAGGTTTCCACCTTGCGGTTTCATCCGGAGGAGGCGCGATTATTGGCTGCGATGTTAAACAAACACGCTGACAACGTTGATTTTTGAGGTTACGGCTCTGGTGCCCAGAGCTAATCTGATAGCAAGGGCGTTTTGTAATCAGGATGCTGATTAGCCCGTTCAGGTGATAGTCAGTTTCCCGCAGCCAAGATAGTCTTAGCGCGAGTGGCTATATCCTCCTTAAGTGACCCCGCCGAGGCGGGGCTTTTTTTTTGCTCCAGACTGAAGTGCCGATTCCATCCCAGTAAAGATGTTCGTGCAAGCGTAACCTACTGGATTAAATAGGCTTTATGGTCGATTTTTGACCCTAGTCCTTTTGGGTGATTTTCACGGTACCGCAGGTGGGTTACTTTTGCTGCGCACCAAGTGCATTTCCTGTCACAAAATTAGCTCCGCGATTCGCGGAGCGCTTTTTTGACCGAACGATTATGGCTGCGGTGCTTCTCGACAGTAACGGGTCACCATGCTCGAGTCATCAGCCACAGGGAACCAGGCTATGGGCGTCTCAGAACTTTTGCTGACTGGCTTTGTGGTGTTAGTGGCCGCTGCTGAAATCTTTCTCATCGGGCGATAGCCGCCACGCAGTTATCCTTTCATCGGTTGATGCATTGCCGACTCATGGGCTGGTTGACCTGAGTAGCCTTCTGAGGTGCATCCCCGACAGGTTAACTTCCAGGTTAACCCTTACTTTTAAAATGACGATAGCCGGGCGGCATGTATTGGCCGCAAGAAGGATTTCCGCTGATTACCCGCTAGCTTGATGGGGTCCGAATCAGAAGCGCTGGTACCCTTTGGTATGCAAGGCTTCGATCACGTTTTTGGCAGTAATCACCCGGGGTTCCCTGTTTGCAACCCTGGGCAGCGGTGATGATAAGTGCACGGCCACGATGACCGATGATTCAGGGGCCAAGTCTGCGCTGCAAGACCATAACTCGCCTTTAGGGTAACTCACCCCGCGGTCAAGCGGGGTGCCTGGTTCAGGCGACCGGGCAAAGCGTTATCTGGACGGCCTGGGCGATAGCAGGAAATACAGAGCCAATCCGAGCAGCACTACCTGGAATTCCATGCCGCCCATGGGATGTGACTCGGTGGCCACGAAGGACCACCGTGGGAAATGCACCATGGCGATGGCGCCAAGCAGTACCGGTGCCGCGGCAAGTCCACTGAGACGGGTGATCAGGTCGGCCTTGGGCAGCGTCGATACCCCGCCCGCGATAGCGCCGATTCCCGCCAGCACCTCGGCAAGGCCAACTGCAATCACCAGCGCTACCGGCAATGACAGCATGTCTGCTGACATGCCGGGCATGATTAGCTTTCCGGCACCGTGAAAAGAAAGACCGCTGCAAAGGGTATTCGTAAAAACCATTGCGTATTCATGAGTGGATCCTCTACAAGTCAGATTTTCTTACCGCAGAAGACCAGCCGCGCTGCTTGAATATTTCACCCTGCCCGGTTTGTCGGGGGTGAGGTCGTGTGCTGTTGTGATCGGTGCCGGGAAGGCTGTGGTGCGGGGGCTGGATTGTCAGGCTGATCAATCGGGGGGTGCAAAAAAATCCCCGCAACGGTTTGAATTCCGGGCGGGGGCCCACTGGGAACATGCCAACTTTCTTATCAGGCACTACAACCCCATCGTATCCCAGTTCTTTGCTCGTATCTACAAGCACGGAAGGCGATGACAGCGGGTTGCCAGCAGGGTGCCGCCCTTCCTGCGATCGGGTGTTTCATTCCGCCGCCCATCGAAGACGTTGTCGTCGGACTGCGCAGTGTGACTTACGCAGAGGCAGGGGTTGGCCGGGCAACCGAGAGCCCATAGAACCCGCCGGTATCAGGCGTTAGCGTCGAGAAATACTCTTACAGATGGAACTTACTCTTCCTTCTCGAAGAATTTTTGCTTCGGCCGATTCGTTACGAAGAGCTCTGTCGCAGCGGCTGCTACAACTACCACTATTAGCAATACGGTGGCCGCGTCCATTTGATTCCTTTTTTCGTTGTTCTTGTCGTGTGGGTACTGCGTGGAATGGTACGACGCTGCCAGTGGAAAATATCGACCCGTAACCCAAATTAACAGAATCCGCAGTTGGGCATGACGTTATCGTGTCGATAACTGACAATGCAGGGGGCAGGGCCAGTAGTCGAGCGACGACGGGTCACCAGGAACCTCGATAAACCCTGCGGGCACAACTACTTGCTCAACCAGAGCTTGTCCGATTAGTACCGACCACGGGGCAGTAACCGCTCTGTCATGCGGAGCAAATCCCGTGATTAAAATGATGATGATGGGGAAGAGCAGATGGCCCATCGAGGACACATTTAGAGCCTGGACGCATGCAGATTCTTAAAAAATACCTGTCGAGGAAAGGAAACCCTCAACTCCGCGATTCGGGAAGGCCGGTTCCAGGCCCCAAGCGAATCCAGATGCGATATAACCCGAAGTTGTCTATTTCATCGAATTCGAGGGCAGTCGCGGAGTTATCATGATCGCTGAATTGGAAAAGTGTCATTGATGGTCCCTTGTTGCTTGTTCTCCGGGACGATGTTGGTTTTACGTCGTAATAGATGCCAGGAATTACAGAATACTGGCTTTGACGGGGGTTGCCGATCATTGGCGTTAAAGCCTGAGGCGACTTCCCCCGACAGATCCTCCGGTGTGGGGTCATGACAGAGTGTATGGTGAATACGGTCGGTTGGCCGGTTTTCGTGCCCCGGTTGACCCGTGGATTTCAAAGGACAACCAATGTTCATCAGTGTTCTTGAGCTGTTTAAAATCGGGATAGGCCCCTCCAGTTCCCATACGCTCGGACCCATGGTGGCGGCAGGGGATTTTATAGGTCGCGCCAAAGCTGTTGTTGCCGATAACCAGGGCGCACAAACAACTTATGTTCGCTGCACGCTGAAGGGGTCTCTGGCGTTTACCGGAAAGGGCCATGCCACGGACCGCGCGGTCACGCTGGGACTTTACGGATATACGGCGGAGGGCCTGGCTGCTGAGGACGTTGATGTCCTGATGGCAAATATTCCGGCAACCGGATTCCTTTTTCAAAGCGATAAAGATGTCATCCGGTTCAGTCCGGCTGAGCACATTGTATTCGATAAAGAAGCACCGCTTGCGGAACATCCCAACGGGATGATTTTCGAACTGTGCGGGGAGTCGGGCGAGGTCCTGTCCTCGGAGACCTATTTTTCCATCGGCGGTGGATTCATCAGTACGCTTGCTGAAATCAAGCAGGTCGTGGCGCCCTTGAAGATGGAGTCGGCAGCGTCTTGTCCCTATCCCTTTGACTCGGCGCTCTCGATGCTAAAGATGTCCGTCGAAAGCAAACTGTCCATTGCAGATATGAAGTATCAGAACGAACTCGTTCACGAGTCGGAGGAAGAGCTCAATCGTGGACTCGAAGCGATCTGGAATGCAATGCGGATCTGCCTGGAAAGGGGATTGGCCGAAAAAGGCAGGCTGCCCGGCGGCCTGGATCTGCCCAGGCGCGCAAAAGAATTGCATGACCAGCTTTCGAACCATCCTGATGGTGTCAGCGTCAACGACTGGCTGTGCGCATACGCCATGGCCGTTAACGAGGAAAACGCGGCAGGTCATATGGTGGTCACCGCACCTACGAACGGGGCGGCCGGAGTGATTCCGGCAGTGCTCTATTACTTCGTCGAACATGAAGGTGGCACGGAAGAACAGGCGAAGGCGTTCCTCCTGACGGCCAGCGCCATTGGCGGTTTGATCAAGCATCGAAGCTCCATATCCGGCGCCGAAGTCGGATGTCAGGGTGAGGTCGGTTCGGCGGCGGCAATGGCCGCAGCCGGTCTCTGCGCCGTTCGAGGTGGCACCTCCGAGCAGATTGAGAATGCTGCGGAAATCGCTCTTGAACACCACCTGGGAATGACCTGTGATCCGGTCAACGGGCTGGTTCAGGTGCCCTGTATCGAGCGAAACGGGTTTGGCGCAATCAAGGCCTATACGGCAGCGTCTCTGGCAATGCGGGGCAGCGGACAGCACTTCATGCCCCTGGACAACTGTATCGCCGCGATGAAGCAGACGGGGCTGGAGATGTCCCATAAATACAAGGAAACCTCCTTGGGCGGGCTTGCGGTGAGTATTACCGAGTGCTGATGCATGAACGGCGAAACAGGCCCTGGGAGGCATCACCCCAAAGCAAAAATTGGCTCCAGCAACTCAGTCTTCACTTCGGGGTTCAGCTGATAACGGGGGGATCACCGGGCGCGCGGCGTCGAGGGGCGCGTTGATCCCATTTGGGAGATTCAATCGTGCTAGGTCCGGCTTGCAGATAGTGCGGAAATGCCATTGATAATCAATCGGACAATCGACGACACTGTTTTGCAGATCTTTTCAGAGGTCAACAGGATTTAGCGACACGTTGTCGAGCGGACTTGGCCAAACAATCTGAAGGCAGTGAATTGATATTGTCTCGATACCGGTTCGCATGAGCGTACCGGGATACCGGGCTCCGCTAATATCACCAGTCAAGCGTAATAAAATTGATGCGCGGTTACATGGAAAAAGCGACAACGGTTACATGGCGCCATATACCCATTGTGGGAGTGGTTCTGGCCAGTTTGTCGATTACCGGTTATGTCTACCAAACCATTCACAGTTGGGAAACACAACGTATACGCCAGGCATTTGGTGAGGCGGTGCGCGACCGTGTTCTTGTCATCCAGAGAGAAATTGAACATACATTGGGCATCGTGCAGGACACTGCCGGTTTTATTGAAGCTTCACCCACCGTTGGTAGACAGCGAGTTTCGCAAGTTTGTAGGTCCTTCGCTTAACCGACATAACTACATAGAGGCTCTTGAGTGGATTCCGCGGGTCGTTGGTGGCGAGCGTCAGGCCTTTGTTGAGGAGGCGCAACGCAGCTTTCCGCCTTTCCAGATCAGAGAGCATGGAATTGATGGCGAACTTGGCAAGGCGAAACAGCGCGCCGAGCATTTCCCCGTGCTCTACGTGCAGCCATATAACAGCAACCAGGACCGTCTGGGACTGGATTTGGCATCCGACCCCATCGCGTTGTTGACGCTTCAGGCCGCTCGCGACACCAAGGCAATGCACGTTTCTTTACCAGTTCCGCTGACTTCTTCTAACGATGAAGGATGGGGCTTCAAGGTGGCTATGCCGGTTTATCGCCGCCAGCCTGGATCAGAGAGCAAAGATAATCTCGAGTTGATGGAAATGCAGCGTGGCGATTTACGTGGATTTGTAATGGGATTTTTTCGCGTTTCAGGAATTGTGGAGCGTGCAATGGATAGCCTGAGCCCGGCAGGAATCAGCATGCGGCTCTATGCCGGTATCGGTGCCGCCGACCATTTATACACACACTCGTCCCGACTGGCTCCCGAGGGCGAACCATCCCGTTTCAGATCACCAGAGCAACACGATTCTGAGCCGTTACGGCTCACCGAGGGGCTCACAGTTGCTGATCAGGACTGGCAGGTGGTGTCGGTGGCGATACCTGATCGTTACCGCGCGGCTCGCTGGAGTAGCGTCGTTGTTGCGATTGGTGGCGGTGCTTTCACCTTGTTGCTGACAATGTACCTTCTGTCTCTTGTTAATCGTACTGAGAAGGTGCGGTTATTGGTTAAAAAACGCACATCACAGCTGGAAGATGCGGTGATTGCCTTGAATCAGGAGATCGGCGAGCGGCGCTATGCAGAGCTACAGCTAAAGATGCTAAACGATACCTTGGAAGTGAGGGTCGCCGCGCGTACTGCTGAGGCTGAAAAACGAGCCCAGGAACTGGAGCAGTTCGCCTATGTGACTTCGCACGACCTGAAAGCTCCGCTGAGGGCGATCAGCAATCTCGCGGAATGGATAGAAGATGATTTGAAGGAGAAGATGGACGACTCTACGAGAGAGCAGCTTCATCTTCTACGGGATCGCGTTCTGAGGATGGACTGTTTGATCCAGGGGCTGCTGGAGTATTCCAGGATCGGCCAGACTGAAGGCGCTGTGTCCCTTGTCGATACCGCAGAGCTTTTGGCTGAAATCGTGGACTCGCTGTCGCCATCCTCAGGATTCAGGGTTCATGTGGCAGAGGATATGCCTGTGTTTGAAGCTGACCGACTGCATCTGGGCCAAGTATTCGCAAATCTTATAAGCAATAGTTTGAAACATAATAATGGCCGAAACGGTAATGTCTGGGTTGATGGAAGGAAAACAGGTAAATATTTTGAGTTCTCAGTTCGGGATGACGGCCCGGGCATCGCGCCTGAATACCATGACAAGATATTCAAAATGTTTCAGACTCTGGAGACAAAGGACTCGGCCACCAATACTGGAATTGGTCTGGCTCTGGTAAAAAAGATTATTCAGGAGCAAGGCGGTTCTATAGTATTGGAATCAGAACTCGGAAACGGAACGATGTTCAGATTCACTTGGCCGATAGAGCGGCAGTCCGAATGACGGTAATATCTGATAACAAGTCATGAATTCTATAATCCGGCCTCCAGTCGCTCGAAATGCTTGAGAAAAATGCTCCGATTCTTCTTGTAGAGGACGATCGTGTCGATGTCATGACCGTCCAGCGCGCACTTAGGAAAAGTGATATCAGTAATCCCCTTTATGTGGGGCGCACGGCCTTGGATGCGTTGGCCATGCTGCGAGGGGAGGGCGCAGAGAAAATTGATCCCCCGCCGGTTCTGATACTTCTGGATCTGAATCTGCCGAAGATGAGCGGGATTGAGTTTCTCAAGGAACTGCGCGCAGACACAGCATTGAAGTCCCTGCGAGTGATCGTGCTGACATCCTCGAACGAACCCAGAGACCGTGAGGCAGCGTTTACATACGATGTTGATGACTACGTTGTAAAACCGCATTCCTTCGGGGAATTCACATCAGCTATTTCAACCATCCTTTCCCATTGGTCGCCCGAGAACGAATAGTTCGTGGGGTAGCTGTAAGCTGCGCATAATCTTTGGCAAAATAATTTTAGTGCAAGAGGGCCCGGAGCGGCCGCGAACAATCCCTGCAATGTCTGAATTACCGATGAACTTCTCCCGAAAAGCTGGACCGTGGGAAGTTAGAAAAACCCGCCATTTAATTACGCCAGAAAACCTTCATCTATAATCAAAACATTGGAAAAATTAAAATCCATGATGCAATTAAAATTCAGTGGCGCAGGCCTAAGCTCCTCAATAAATACTTCAGAAGCGCTACAGATAACTGCCACAGTATCTTGATGCTGTTTTCGATATGTTGTAATTATTTTACGTAGATTGCCAGTGACAAATGTTATTTTAAAATCATGGGTCAGATCACCCAGCTTGTTCAGCAGTGTCCGGAGTGGGATCTGAATTTCTTCTTCAGGTTTAAAATACAATACCTCGATTAAACTATTGGTGTTATTGGCCAGTTCGACAGCAAAATCGAATGCCGTTCCCATTAGATCTGTACTGGCTATTAGTACGATTCGACTTCGCCCTCCGGACAAGCGATAGTGATGGGCACGTTTTTCGATTTTGGCCATCTTGTCCACGGTCAGCAACATCTCTGCCAATCTTTGACCCATCAAGTTAAAGATGGATTTTAGTTGTACGAACATGATTAGCTTTTTGTGAAATA
This sequence comes from uncultured Gammaproteobacteria bacterium, assembly GCA_963820915.1. GTDB lineage: Bacteria > Pseudomonadota > Gammaproteobacteria > Chromatiales > Chromatiaceae > CAWGBV01. The sequence continues at coordinate 129,956 of CAWGBV010000008.1, forward strand.
CTGGCTGTTCACTGCCATGTGGACAAGGATGCTGGCGATGTAGCCTGCGGCAATCGCCGGCGTCCATTTTAGATGTCCGAAGAAGGTGTATTTGCTTCTGGCCTGCCCCATAAGTGCCACCCCTGCCGCAGAGCCGATGGAGAGCAACGAGCCTCCGACGCCGGCAGTCAGTGTCACAAGCAACCATTGCCCGGTCGACATATCCGGATTCATCGTGAGTACGGCAAACATCACCGGAATGTTGTCGACAATGGCAGAGAGGAGGCCGATAGCGACGTTGGCATTGGTGGCTCCCCAGCCTGTGTACATTAACTCGGACGCCAGACTGAGGTAGCCAAGGAACCCGAGGCCGCCCACGCAAAGTACGACTCCGTAGAAAAACAAGAGGGTGTCCCATTCGGCTTTTGCTACAGGTGTAAACACATCGAAAGCTACGGGAGACCCCATTTCGCCATCGTGTTCAACATCATCTGGTCTGCCGAAATAGTCTCTATGTGCGGTTTTTTTGAGGTAGAAACCGAACAGCTGCAGATATCCCAGTCCCGTCAGCATGCCGATAACCGGTGGTAGATGTAGAAAGTTATGAAACGAGACGGCGGTTGCGATGGTTGCGAGAAACAAAGCGATAATTCGCCGTGCACCCCTTTGCATCAGCACCTGCTCATCCGACGCTTCTGGCTTAACGTTTGGAACGGCAAAGTGCATGACGGCAGCAGGCACTAGGTAGTTCACTGCCGCTGGAATAAACAGGGCAAAAAAGCTCCAGAATTCCACAATACCTTTCTGCCAAACCATTAGTGTCGTGATATCACCAAAGGGCGAGAAAGCACCGCCGGCATTCGCGGCAACAACAATATTGATGCAGGCCAGAGTCACGAAACGATTGTTAGTGCCTCCTACAGATAACACCACGGCACACATCAGCAGTGCGGTGGTCAGATTGTCGGCGACCGGCGAGATAAAAAACGCCAAAGTGCCTGTAATCCAGAAAAGGGAGCGGAAGCCAAAACCACTACTAACCAACCAGGCGCGAAGCGCATCGAATACCCGACGCTCTTCCATGGCGTTGATGTAGGTCATCGCAACCAGCAAAAACAGCATCAGTTCTGAATATTCAAGCAGGTTGTGTCTTACAGCGTGTTCCGCTTCAGTGGTCAAGCCATGAATGGTGTAATACCAGGCCGATGATGCCCCAGATCAGGCCTGCCCCGATGATCACTGGCTTTGATTTACGCAGATGAGTGAACTCCTCAGCCATCACCAGCAGATAGGCCGAAATGAAATATGCCAATGGAGAGAAGACCCACCCAACTTCCAGTCAGGTCAAGGTGATGTGCTTTATCTTCCGCCGCTATCACACCACTGGATAGAGTGGAAAGCAGCGACAAAAGGACGAGATTAATTTTCGGAAGTCGACTTTTCATTTGTGTGTATCTTTCAGAAGACCAGGTTCATCATGACCATCATCACTATCAGAAAAAGTACGGTCATGATGCCGCCGGCTTTTATGAAGTCTGCAACCCGGTAACCGCCCGGCCCCATGATCAAGGCATTCACCTGATGGGTGGGAATCAGGAAGGAGTTGGAAGTGGCGATGGCCACCGTTAGTGCGAATACGGCAGGGTCTGCACCAACACCAATAGCAATATTCACCGCCAGCGGAACCAGTAGCACGGTGGCACCCACATTGGACATGACAAGGGTGAAGAAGGTGGCCAGCACGGCCACTGCAGCCTGGATTACCCAGATCGGCATGTCGCCCACCACGAGCAACACCTGCTCCGCGATCCATTTTGCGGTGCCTGTCGTCTCCACGGCCAGTCCTAATGGAATCAGTGACGCAAGTAGAAAAACGGTCTTCCAGCTCACCGCCCCGTAAGCCTCCTCGATGTTCAGCACTCCGGATAAAACCATGCCCATTGCACCCGTGAGTAGTGCTACTGAAAGACGGATATCGGTAAACAGCACCATGTAGAGGGCGATGCCGAAAAACACTACGGCGGGCAGAATTTTGTGGGGGCGAAGCTCTTCCGCGCGAGGATACTCGGTGGTCACTACGACGAAATCACGGTCTTTTTCGATACGTTCCAGTGCTTGCCAGGCTGTGTGCACCACCAAGGTGTCTCCAGGGTGGAACGGCAGATTCCGGATGTCTTCCCCTTCACGCATCGTTGTGCCGTCGCGATGCAGTCCGATCATCGCCAGGCCATATGTCTTGCGCATCCAGACGTCGCGGGCACTTTTACCAATCAGGCTGGAGCCTGGCGGGATGACCACCTCAGCAATGCCGGATTTGGCAGCAGAGAGCGACTCCGGAAAGGTGCGTAATCTGTCACGTCGTTTTAGATCGTACTTCTCTACGAAGTGATCGAGATCATGGGGGTCTGAGACTACTCCCAACACCATGCCCGCCTGGAACTCGGTATCTCGCGCAATGGATCCAGGACCGACCTGTACTCCTTCTCCGGGACGCTTTGTGGCAATTACTCGTACTCTATATGTTGTTTCAATATCATCCAGTTGCTTGCCAATCAAATCACTGCCATCTGTTACGACGACTTCCTTAATGGTGTAGTCCACACCATATACGTCATGAAAGTACGCCATGGGATCTGTTCCGACCGTGCTGCTTTCACTTTTGGTCTTTGGCAACACAAAGCGCCCGGCCAATACGAAGTAGATGATGCCCGCTATGATCAACGCGACTCCCACGGGGGTGACCGAGAACAGTCCCCAAGTATCCATCTGCTGGCTAACAGGGAGCGCCTTGTTGGAAGTGAGGATAAGGTCGTTCAGCAGGATGAGTGGGCTCGAACCTACCATGGTCATGGTGCCGCCCAGGATGGCAGTGAAGCCCATCGGCATCAGCAGGCGAGACATGGGCAGCCCCGAGCGGGCGGAGATACGGGATACAACCGGAAGGAAAAGTGCCGCAGCCCCCACGTTTTGCATAAAGGAGGAGATGAATCCCACAGTGGCAGAAATGATTGGGATGATGCGTGACTCTGTGGTGCCGCCGACCTTCAAGATGAATGACGCCACCTTGCTCATGATTCCGGTTTTGTCGAGGCCGGCGCCTATTATCATCACCGCGATGATGGACATCACGGCATTGGAAGAGAAACCATCGAACAGGTGTTTTGTATCTACCAATCCCTGGTCCAGCCCCATAACTGGAGCCAGTAATGTGGTCAATCCAAGTAGCACCATGATTGTGGTGGCCGCTACGTCGACTCCCACGACCTCAAATGCAAAAAGATAGATCGTCAAAACAAGAATGGCACCGACCCAGGCAATTTCGATGGAGGGAGCCACTGTTGAAAGCAAAAGAGCGATGGCAATAAATATAATCGCCGCGATAGCTTGTTTACGGTTAACAATTCCCGGTTTTGAGATAGTTTGTTCTTCATCCGCAAGTTTGTTCATTCTTTAACTCTTCGATAGTGTTCAATATCGTCGATATTGGAATTGATGGAATCTGGTGATTGATCTCAGGCTGCGGACTGCTTGGCGGGCCGGGCCGAGGGCTGATTCTCAATTAGTGCCAGCGGGACCGGGATACGGCCCCTACGCTTGGAGGTCAGCTCTTCAACGAGCTCTTTTATGGCTGGGTCGTCTGGCATCGCCACAAGGAAAGTCAGGGAGGGGTGGTTGCAGATGTAGTTGACGATGTCATCGACGGGCTGCAGGCCGAGTTGAATACGGTTGAATTCAAGATCGGCCAGTCGAATCTGCGTTTCCAGTGCAGAGATACAGGCGGGTTCTATCGCACCATGGAGCAGAAGATCGATCTTCGCACCCTGTCTTGCACAGGCTTCAATGGCATAGTCGAGGGGGGCGCCTACTCCTCGGCCGTCACTGATTAATCCGATGCGGTAAGTGGCAGGTTTTCTCGCTATTTTTCGGGGCGGCGGGGATGACTGTCGGCTGGTTTCCGTTCCAAACCCAAGCACATTCAATTTGTCGTGCAAGGGTAAATATTCCCCTGCGTCCTGTTGGCCTAAGCCGGACAGGATCCGTTTCAGGTCGTCATTGAGCGTTACCATTTTAATAATTCCGAATATTGCTTGTATCTTACATAGGCAATGCCTGTGCCAACCCCCTTGTTCTGCTAACTGATTGATTAAAAAAGCGGAAAAGTTCTCGGTATTGATGTCTTTGTTGCGTTTTGCAACAGCTATCAAATGGCTTTCGGAAATAACAGGGGCAGACGCGTTAGGTAGCTTGTTCTGCTACCATTGTTGCGTTCTGAAACGGTATGTTGCGTTTTGTTATGGTCGTGTTGTTTGATCTGGGCAGCTTGCGGGGTAAAATCACCAGTGCGTATATCGCGTTGGCGGTTGGTATCGTCATGCTTGGCGTCGTCGCCTATTTGGACTTGTTGTTTCTTGAGCGGCAGGTGACGGAGGGTGAGGTGGTTTCTGATTTGAAAGATACCGTTTTGGAGATGCGCCGGGAGGAGAAAAACCTATTTCTCTACGCAGACATTGATGCGTTGTCCAGGGCTGACGAACATGCAGCGGCTTCCTTGGAAATTCTGCAGGATTATCAAACTGCGCTGAGCGCAATTAATCGTGATTTCGACCTTTTGATATGGTGAAGACGTTGAACAATTACCGGATCTAGTTGGGGCGCTGGAGGTCGGCATCGGTCGGCGATGGATGCAGCTCCAGGATGAGATAAGAACACTCTGGGACACCGTGTCTACCTCTCCGTTGACTCACTGGCCGGCCAAGAGCGCCGGATGCTGGAGGCTGCAGTTCAGGAGTCCCAATGGTTCTTATTGATATCCCTGTTCCTTATCGGGCTTTCGATTTATGTCGTTGGCCTTCATCTCAAGCGCGTGGCGGTCACACCATTAAAGCAGATGGAGTCCCGGTTAACGCGATCGCCAAAGGGCGCTTTAATCATCTGGAGCCGCCGTCGAGCGATCGTGAGTTCATGACCCTTACCAAGTGCGTTCAACAGGATGCTGAAAGAGCTGGAGATCCGCCAGAGAGCGGATGTTGCAGTCTGAGAAGTTGGCATCGCTGGGCATCCTTGCGTCCGGCGTTGCCCATGAACTGAACAATCCATTCTCAAATATTTCGTCCTCCTGCCAACTGCTGATTGAGGAGCTGACCGAGGCAGATCCGGCGCAGCTCAATACCTGGCTTGAACAGATTGACAGTGAAACAGAGCGGGGCGGAAAATTGTTCAAACCCTACTTGATTTCGGTGGCCAACGTGTTTTTCAGAAAACCGAATAAAGCTGTTGGATATTGTCGATGAGACCCGCACCATCATTGGTGAAACATTCATCAATATTCGGCAAAACTGACATCAATATTCCGGACGATCTGGAACTGGAAGTGGACAAGCAGCGTATCCAACAATTGTTAATCAATCTCAGTTCAAAATGCCCTGCATGCCAGCCGGACAGGGTGTTCATATTACGAATCAGCGCCTTCTTATGTGAGGGGTGTTTCGATGATCCCTGACGGTGCGGAGGTCGCGGGCAACCTCAAATGCATTACAGATTACGATGGCCGATTTGTCGAGATATTGGTCGCTGATGATGGTCCCGGCATACCATGGCAGTAGCATTTCCAAGGTCTTCGACCCATTTTCACAACCAGTGAACCAGGCAAGGTGTTGGGCTCGGACTGTATATCGTGCAGGAAATCGTGCGCGAGCACGATGGCTGTCTTGCAATTGCGTCCAAGCCCGGGCAAGGGAACCCAGGTAATTGTGTTGCTGCCTGGCGAGGACTCGAATACGTGGCTGAAAGATCGTCTGGAAATTGGTCGCATATTGATCGTCGACGACGAAGCAACTGCCGTTGAGAATCTGGCCCATGTGTGCCGAAAGGAGGGATACGAGGTTACTACACGCACAACTGGTATGGGCGCAATCGAGGCTTTGGAAAAAATACCGATTTGATGTCGTTCTGACTGACCTGAAAATGGAAAAAGTGGATGGCATGGCCGTGCTTAATCGGGCTAAGGAGTTGGATCCGGAAACCGCCGTGATTCTGATAACGGGCTATCGCAACATTGGATTCGGCCGTGGAGGCGATGAAAGCAGGAGCATTTCACTATATCGCCAAACCTTTTCGCCTGGATGAAGTGCGGGAGGTCGTGCGTAATGCACTCGAGTTAGTCCAATCTGAAACGGGAAAACCGGGACAGTTAAAGAGCAGCTGAGCGATAGACGGAGCGGGTCTTCCATCATCACCCAGGACGCAATAATGCAGCGTCTGTTGGAAACACGCGGCAAGTAGCCCCCACAGATACCAATATTCTTATCACCGGGGAGAGCGGTACCGGGAAAGAACTGCTGGCCCGATTCATCCATGCACATAGTGAGTCGAAGATGAAAAAACCTTTCAGGCAGTTAATTGTGGCGCCCTGCAGGAGGACCTGCTGGCCAATGAGCTTTTCGGTCACGAGAAAGGTGCATATACCGGCGCTACGGAAGCACGGGACAGGGATTGTCCAGGCCGCTGAGCGGGGGTACGCTGTTTCTGGACGAGATTGCAGAGATGTCCCTCGGGATGCAGGTGAAACTGTTGCGCGTCATACAGGAGAGGGAGGTCCAGCGCCTGGGCTCAACCCAGGCAATTCCGGTGGATATACGCCTGATTGCCGCAACACACCGCGACTTGCTTGATGAGGTGGCTGCTGGTCGTTTCCGGCAGGATCTTTACTACCGGCTTGACGTAGTGGGACTACACTTGCCCCCTTTGGCGGAGCGTCGGGACGATATTCCTCTACTCGCTTTTTACTTCTTGCGCAAACACGCCGTGCGTATGGGACGTGCCGTCGACGATATAGATCCTGCAGGTGCTGGCTGCATTACGTGATTACGACTATCCCGGGAATATCCGTGAGCTTGAAAATATCATGGAACGCGCAGTAACCCTGGCTCAGGAAGAAAAACTGACGATGTCACATTTACCACCTGCCTTGGTGGAGAATGCAGTGCATGTGATACGTGAAGAGGCGGGGCGCTTGCCGACCCTCGAGGAACGGGAAGTAGACTATATTCGATATGTATTGGAGCGTAGCGGGCAGAACCGCACACAAGCAGCGAAGATCCTTGGTATTGATCGTGTCTCTTTATGGCGAAAATTAAAGAAATATGGCATGGAAGAAGAGCAGCATACATGATCGAGTGGTCATGTTGACGCACTAAGTCGCGTGCAGTTCCAAGTCTGAGTTTTCCGTCCTGATTCTGGAATATTGGTGATATGGGCATGATGCCCTCCAGGTTGGTCGAGGAGTTTCCTCCACCCGGCGGGTCAGTTATACGCGCTATAGTCCAAGTGCTCCGAGGGATTTCAGGTGGCTGCTGCTGAGGGGGAAGAAGTAAAAAAAGTAGAATGTAGTGGTGGGCCCTGGAGGACTCGAACCTCCAACCAAGGGATTATGAGTCCCCTGCTCTAACCATTGAGCTAAGGGCCCGTTTTTGCTCGTCGACGTATGCCCATTTCGGAAACTGCAAACCCAAGGGCACTGGTGTTTGTATCGCGCGTACGCGCCGTCACGATGCCGAAACAAGGCGCTAATCTTATCAGGAGGGGGAAAGTCTGAATAGCCGTTTGACGGGACCGGTGGCGGCATTCTGCCGGGGACGGCAGATTCTACGGAATTCGGGGTTTTCATACCAGGCCGGAGGGCTGCCAGGGCAGGGGGCGACGGAAGATCCGCCCCAAAACGTCGATTACAATGAAGCTCAAAAATAACGCGCAATCTCGAGCTGGAGGTAATCGTCGTTGCGGAAGGACGATAGGGGGTCCTCCGGTTTAATACTGCCGAACCACTGGGCCTCGAGATTCACCTTGATGTTGTCACCGATTCGGCGACTCGCTTCCAAGCGCAGGCTGGGGCTGTGGTAGTCCAGGTCCCAGAACAGGCCCGCCAGTACCTCGGTACTGGCGATGTCGTTGGGCGTATAACGCAGTCCGGCAAAAAGGTCGTTCTGGAACACCCGGTCTGCATCCGTTCCCCGCGAATCCCAGTGGTATTCCATCAGGGCGCCGAGGTCGGCGGCAGAATCGTTGATACCGACAAAGGTGTATTCGAATCCGCCCACCGCGGCGCCATAGTCGTCCCACTGCGGGTCCTTGTGGTTGCGATAGAGAGTCTCGAGTTTCCATAACCAGGCCTCTCCGGTGTACTGTCCGTCGAGTCCGACTTGTCGAATTTGCGGATAGTAGGGTTGCAGGACCGATTTCCCGTTTGAGGTACCCGGCAGCAACATCGGATCCCGGCTGGTTCCCTCAAAATAGTACAGGCCGTAATCCACGTTGCCGAGGTATTGGCTCCAGCGCAGCGTCCAGTCGATGTGCCGTTCCTTGCTGCCGGCCTCGTACAGTGGCTGGTCTGTGTCCACCACCAGTGGAGTGCGAAAACGCCCGGCCTCTCCCGGAAAGGTCCGTTCCCGAAAGTAGGGCAACAGGAAAAAATCCAGCGATCCGGTATCGACGATGCGGGTGACTCTGACCATGGGTTGACCAAGCAGGACTTCGCCGAAAAAATCCTCCACATAGTCGATCTGGTTGACGATATTCACCAGATGCTGTGATTCGGTTACCCCCCAGAAGACCCGACCGATTCCGGCGCTGATCTCCCAATCCCCTTCGACCGCCAGAAACAGCAGCTCGCGAATGTCGGCATGGGTTCGCCGGTTGTCCATACTGTCGAGTCGGGCGAAGGGGATGAAGGTGAAGCTTCGATCTCCATCATCCCACTGGTGCCGGAATTCGGGCTGGGCGCTAATGGAAACGCCGCCATTTTTCTGGCCGGGAAATGCCCCAGTGTTGGGAAACCAAATGCCTTCGATGGCGACATTGCCCGACCACTCGGCAGCGAACGGGCAGGTGGTGACGAAAATGGCCACTAACGCCACGAAACCGCGATGAAAAAATCTGCCGACGCTCAAAGCCATCGTCGCACCTTCGCACGATAGTCTTGGTAGGCGCTGCCGTATCGGGCAGCGAGAAAGCGTTCTTCGTGAACGATTTGACCGCGTTGGATAATCCAGATGAAAAGCGGCAGCATCAGGAAGGGCGTGAGACTCCCGAGACGAAAGGCGAATCCGGTGAGCAGTACCAAAAGGCCCAGGTACATCGGGTTACGTGTGAAGCGATAGATTCCGTGGGTAACCAGTGCGCGATTCCGTTCCAACCGCAACGGATGGACGCTGGTGTCTGAACGCCGAAACATTCCCAGAGCCCACAAGTCGATCACGATTGCCGCTGCGAAGAGAACATAGCCGAGGCGTTGCCACTCGATCTTCATCAAGTCCATCATGGGGATATAACGGTCCAGCCACCACATGACCGCGGCGATCGCGATCATGATGAGTGGTGGAAAAACTCTGGGTCGAGACACCGGTTGACCCTCTGTCAGCGTATCCGCGCCAATGCGTTTTTGTTGAAATCGCCATCGTCGAGACCGGTTTTAAACCGGTAATTGGTCCACTTGAGAAGGGTCGTCTTGCCCGTTTGATGGTTCTCCATGAACATCTCTGCAGCCCGCCAGTGGCGCCCGATGTATTCTTCGTAGCCACTCCAGTCGAGCGTCTTCAGATGCGCGCCCTTGCGGTCGTAGAAATCCGCCTTTACCAGCCGGTATTGGTCCTGGTCGAGCCAGACGGTTTGTCGTGAGTAGCCTGAATGCTCGTACTCCGGTGTCCGTTCGATGACCCAGCAATTCCAGCCGTCACCACAGGGCTCATCCCTCAGATGCTTGTAGCTGTACTTTTCGATCTCCTGGGAGCCCAGGTCCTCATAGGCAAATTCACTACCCATGAAGGGGCCGGACTTGTTGCGTGAGGAGATGCGCTTGACCCTTTTCAATGCGGGAAGGTAGAGCCACTGGTCGTCCGGCTTCAGGCCGTGGGAAAAGGTCAGCATCGCGGTGCCTTTGACATCGGCGGGCTGATCGAACAGCGAAAGGCTCTTGTCGCCGTCCGCGTCCATCTCGAGCACACTGATGCGTATTTGTCGTGCACTTTCATCACCGGCGCGATTGCGCAGGATCATTTCCATGTCAGCGACATAGTCGCCGAATCCCGCATCGCGGGCATCGGCTTCCGTGGCGAGTCGCAGGCCTTTCTCTTCAGCCGTTTCAGCAAGGACCCCGGTGCTGATTACGCACGCAAGAAAAACCAGTGGCCATTGTTTCATCTTTGCTCTCCCTGACTTCATTTCGTTCGGATAGATGTGGCGGCGGTTAGGTTGTTTCAACCGCTCTGCCGGATGACGATGCGGTTTCGCCATCATGCAACCAGCCATTGAGCCAAATCAGCAATGGTGGCAGAAACAGGAAATCCACAATCAGCGCAAAGGCGATCACGATAGACACCAGCAAACCCATTCCGGCATTCAGTTCGAAGGCCGACGTCGACAGGACCAGAAAACCCGCGATCAATGCCAGAGAGGTTACCCACAAGGCTTCCCCCACGGTGTGAAAGGCATAGCGAACAGCGGCTTCTGCATCGAGCCCCTTCTCGCGCCGCGCCCGGAGGTATTTGCTGAGAAAATGAATGGTGTCGTCAACCACGATGCCGAGCGTCATGGCGGTGACCACCGACAGGCTCAGCCCCACCTCGCCGTTGACGATTCCCCACAGCCCGAAGGCCATTCCCGCCGGAGCGAGATTCGGTATCAGGCTGAGCACGCCATAGCGCACGGATCGCAAAGCAAATACCAGTATCAATGAGATCAAAATCAGCGCCAATACGGTTCCCACCAGCATGCTGCGAATGTTGCGCTCGCCGATGTGAGCGAACATGATGGTGGGGCTGGCGCCGTAGGTCAGCAGATCGGGTGTGTTCTGTTCCATCCAGTCGTAGATGCGCTGCTCTATTTCGAGCACATCATTGGTGGACAGGGTTTCCATGGTGACGGATACCCGGGTGGTCTGCTTGCGGATATCGAGTTGGTTGTTCAGGTCGAGACCGTAAGGCAACGACATTTCATAGAGCAACAGGTACTGGGCGGCGAGATTGCGTTCGCCGGGCAGCTTGTACCAGGCATCGTCGTCGCCGTGCATGTTGCGGTTGAGGCGCTTCATGATGTCGGTGATGGTGCTGACATGCAGAATTTCGGGCTGCTCTTCCAGCCATTCGGAAAAAAGGGCGACCTGTCGCTGGAAATCCGGTGAGGAGGTGCCACCCGGTTCCTTCGAGTCCAGGGAGAAATCGACAAAGTACATGCCGGTGAGGTTGTCGACGACGAAGTCGGTATGGGTCCGAAAATCGATGCGTTCGTCGAAGTATTCCACGAAGACGTCGTTGGTCTCGTTGCGTGGAATGCAGGCTATGAGTGCGACGATCGCAATGCCCATCACCCAGAACAGAAGGCGTTTCTGATGGATGACGAAGGAGGCGATGCGATCCATAAGAACGGGTTTGTGCTCACCGCTCGCGCGCACGCGTGTGGGCAGCAGCGTAACGAAGGCGGGCAGAAAACCCATGGAAAGCATCCAGGCCATCATGACACCGATAGCGGAAACATTGCCCAGGTCGCGAAATGGCGGCGCATCGCTGAAATTGAGGCTGAGGAAGCCGATGGCGGTGGTGATGGAGGTCAGGAATACCGGCGAGGCGTTGATGCGAAGGCTTTCCACCATCGCCGCCTTTCTGTCGAGGCCTTGCCGCATTCCCTGCATCCAATTGGTGAGGATATGAACGCAGTCGGCCACGCTGAGCGTCAGTACGATCACCGGCGCCGACATGACTGGCGGCGACAGCCCGATCCCGAGCCAGCCGGCGATCCCCATGGCGGAGATGATGGACAGCACGATCACGAAAAAGGTGCCCAGGGTGCCGGAGAATCCGCGTAGCTGCAGCAGAACCATGATCAGTATCGCGACAAAGGCGAGCGGCATCAGGGTTTGCATGTCGAGCTTCGAGGCCTCGGGAAAGGCGTTGTTCATCATCACTATGCCCGAGAGATATATGTCCATGTCGGGATAGGTGGCGCGGGCGTAGTCCGCCAGTGCGCGCACTGACGTCACCACTTCCGGGCCTTCCGTTGCCAGGTTCTCGCCCGGTAGTTCGATAGTGATATTGACGGCGGTAACGTGAGCGGACGGTGAAACGATTCGTCGTACGAGCAGGGGTTCGTTGAGCGCAGTCTCCCGTATATAAGCGAGTTCCCCGTCAGAGAGGCTTTCAGGCGCCTCTACAAGATCAATGACGGTCAGATCATCGCCGTCCGCATAGGTGTGTTGAAAATTACTGATGGAGTCGATGCGAATGGAGTAGGGGGTTTGCCAGGCCCGCTCGGTGATATCCACCACCGCAGCGAGATTTTTGCGCGTAAATACATCGCCGTTGCTGGGCGCCAATACGAACAGGACGTTGTCGTTTTTTGTATAGGTGTCCTGCAGCGCCTCAAAGGCGTTGAGCTGGGGGTTTTCCTTGCTGAAAAATATTCGATAGTCGTTCTCGAAGACAAGAAAACGGCCTCCACTGGCAATCACCAGGACCAGCACAACCGTGGCCAGTAACACCAGCCAGCGCCACCGCATCAGCCAATGCGCATATGGTTCGATCAATTCCCGCTCCCTCCCTGGCCGGGCTTGAGTCCGTCCAGATAGTCCAGCAGCCCGGCGCCGCATTCCTTAAGGACATCGACACTCTGCGAAGTTTTTGCAAGGCCGATGCATCCCTCGATAGTGGCAAGAATAACGCTTGCCGCCTGCAGAGGGTTTGTGTCCGCGCGCACCTGGCCGGCAGTTTGTCCCGATGCCAGCGCCGAGGCGATGCCGCCGCGCCAGTCGTCGAAGAGTTTCTGAATGCGTTTCTGGAAACCGGTGTCGACGGGGGCCATCTCCTGGGCCAGGTTGTTGAGGGGGCAGCCCAGGGTAATGTCTTCGTCGCCCATTCGTTCCGCGTTGGCGATGAGCAACGCCTTCATCTGCTCGACCGGGTCTTTCGCGCACCTGAGTGGTTTCAGCCAGTTTTGCTCGAGATAGGGCGCCAGCAACTCATCGACCACGGCGTATCCGAGTGCCAGTTTGCTGGGAAAATGATGATAAAGGGCCCCTTTGGTCAGGCCGGTCCGGCGCAAAATCCGATGCAGGCTGGCGGCCTGAAAGCCAACACGGTGAATTTCCTCGAAGGCAGCCTCCAGCAGCTGGTGGCGGGTTTCGGCGGCGGGCGATCCGCAGCGATCACATTCCCAGAAATGCCACCAGCGGGGTTGTGGCCGTCTTGCGACGGGTTTGGCGTGCCTTGTACTCACGAAGCAGGGGCTCCGGCCGGTTTGTGTCTTATCAAAGTAAGTACATACCGGTTGGTATGTCAAGGTGTGATGGTGCCATCGGGCGTCGGTTTCTTGTGAGCCATCCTGAATCGTTGCAGGAAACCCGGGTTCGAGGATCGGCCATTCCAAATGTGATCGTTCGCCACAAGTTCGACACTGTTCGTGGCGATATGGCCGTAGCTACCGATAAAAAGCCTGATTCTCGGGTGCTGAGGGTGGCCAGCAGAGAAGGCGGATGGCCGGGCAGGCAACTGCTTGCCCGGCTGGTTGGATTTGAATCAATCTTCGAGGAAACTGCGCAGTTTTTCAGAGCGCGACGGATGACGCAGCTTGCGCAGCGCCTTCGCCTCGATCTGGCGGATACGTTCGCGGGTCACGTCAAACTGCTTGCCCACTTCTTCGAGGGTGTGGTCGGTGTTCATGTCGATACCGAAACGCATCCTCAGTACCTTCGCTTCGCGCGATGTCAGGCCCGCCAGCATATTCTGGGTAGACTCCCGCAGTCCTTCCGAGGTGGCGGATTCGATCGGTGAAACGACCCCGGCGTCCTCGATGAAATCGCCGAGATGCGAGTCTTCGTCGTCACCAATAGGCGTTTCCATGGAGATGGGCTCTTTGGCGATTTTGAGGACCTTGCGCACCTTGTCTTCGGGCATTTCCATCTTTACGGCCAGTTCTTCCGGCGTGGGCTCGCGGCCCTTCTCCTGGATGATCTGGCGGGAAATCCGGTTCAGCTTGTTGATGGTCTCGATCATGTGCACCGGAATGCGGATGGTGCGCGCCTGGTCGGCGATGGAGCGGGTGATCGCCTGGCGGATCCACCAGGTGGCATAGGTCGAAAACTTGTAACCGCGCCGGTATTCGAACTTGTCCACCGCCTTCATCAGGCCGATGTTGCCCTCCTGGATCAGGTCCAGGAACTGCAGGCCGCGATTGGTGTATTTCTTGGCGATGGAGATGACCAGGCGCAGGTTCGCCTCGACCATTTCCTTTTTGGCGCGACGGGCCTTGGCCTCGCCGATGGACATCATGCGGTTGATGTCCTTGATGTCGGAGACGGTAAGGCGACCGGCTTCGGTGATGGCGATCAACTGTTTTTGCGCCCGCTGGATATTCGGTGCCTGTTCCTTGAGCGCCTTGGCGAAGGGTTTCTTGCCCCGGCACTGGTTGGTCACCCAGTTCAGGTTGGTCTCGTGCTCCGGAAAGGAGGTGATGAACGTCTTGCGCGGCATGCCCGCTTCGACGCAGAGCGTCATGATCTCGCGCTCGAGGTTGCGAATGCTTTGCACGGTTTCGCGCAACAGCACCGTCATCGATGCAAACACGGGTTGCACAAGTTTGAGTTCGCGGAAGACGTCGTTGACCTTTTCGCGGGATTTTTGCGCCTTGTCGGCTTCGCCGGTCTCCAGAGCCTTGATCCATGCCCGGTAGTGGCGCTTGATGGCGCTGGTTTTCTGCTTGAAGACGAGGGGATCCGGCCCGGTGTCGACCGGTGTTGAATCGTCGTCGCTATCCGAGGAACCGGCGTTGTTGTTGGCGGCGTTATTGGCGCCCTGCTGCGCGATGGCGACAGGATCTTCTTCATCAGGGGAGATGAAGCCTCCAATCACGTCCGTAATCTTGATTTCTTCCGCGACGGCTCGTTCGAGCAGGCCGAGCAGGTATTCGACGCTTGTCGGAAAATGCGCCAGCGCGCCGCCGACCTGATTCAGGCCGTCTTCTATCCGCTTGGCGATACGCAGTTCACCTTCGCGGGTGAGCAGTTCCACCGTGCCCATCTCGCGCATGTACATGCGCACAGGATCGGTCGTCCGACCGAATTCCGTGTCAACCGTGGCAAGAGCGGCGGCAGCTGCCTCGGCGGCATCTTCGTCCGCGGGGGCAGACTCTGACATCGTCTGATCGTCGGCGTCGGGAGCGGTCTCGTACACCGAGATTCCCATGTCGTTGATCATTCGGATGATGTCTTCGATCTGTTCCGATTCAACGATGGAATCAGGGAGGTGGTCGTTGACCTCCGCGTAGGTCAGGTAACCCTGTTCCTTGGCGCGGGTGATCAGCTTCTTGATCTCTGAGACTTTCTGCTCTTTACGGAATTGATTCATAGAGGAACGCCAGCCTGAAAACGTTGATTTAAGAGCGTAAAATTAATCGCCCATTATAGCTTATTTTCATGAATACTTCCAGCTTGACCCCTGGGGCGGTTTAGGGGCTACGGTGCGCGAGCAGGTCTCTAAGTCGCTGTTTTTCCTCGGTCGTAAGCGTCCTGTGGCGACTTTTTTCCAGCAATTGGTCCGATTCCTGGTTCAACGCGCCTTCCATGACCCGAATGACGGCGCCTTTCAGCTGGGACGCCACATCCTCCTCCAGCACATCCAGTTCCAACTGGGCAATTTTATCCAGATGCCCCGCATCGTCCGTATTCCGCCAATGCTCGAGGATAGTGGCTAAGGTGGGGGCGGTTTGGCTGCGAATAAAGGCCACGAGCGCACGAAACAACGGGACGCCCGGCAAGGATAGGGCTTCCCAGCCGGCTGGCAGGTCGGCTTGCCTTGCGATTTCCGGGTGATGGAGCAACAGGGCGATGGCGCGGCGGAGCGGCGGTATGGTGTTCAGCCCGGTCCTGGCGCGGCGGGATTTGGTTCGTTGCTGAGGCGTTTTTGATGGCTTGCCAAGATTTTCGAGCCCCCATTCACCCACTCCGACCATTTCAGCCAGGTGCTTTTTCATCATTTCCCGAAAAAGGCCCTGGGGTAACTTGCCCAGATAGGGTTTTGCCAGTTCAGCGAGGCGGGCGCGACCATCGATGCTTTCCATATCGACCTGTTCGGACAGGACGTTGAACAGAAAGCGGGAGAGCGGCAGGGCGCCTTTCACCCGGCCGTTGAAACCGTTCTGTCCTTCCCTGCGTACCAGGGTGTCCGGATCATCGCCCTCGGGAAGAAACAGAAATCGGGCCTCCCGGCCCTCCCGCAACACCGGCAGGCTGGTTTCGAGCGCCTTCCAGGCCGCTGCGCGGCCAGCGCGATCGCCATCGAAGCAGAACACCACCTCGGGGGTAGTGCGAAACAGGCTTTCGAGGTGATCGGGCGTGGTTGCCGTGCCCAGGGTTGCCACCGTATTGCGGATGCCGAATTGGGCCAGGGCCACCACATCCATATAGCCTTCGACCACCACGAGGCGAGGAATCTCCTTCAAGGCCTGTCGGGCCTCGTAGAGTCCATAAAGCTCCCGGCCTTTGTGGAACACCGGCGTTTCCGGGGAATTCAGATATTTGGGCTTGCCATCACCGATCAGGCGGCCACCGAAGGCAATCACCCGGCCACGCCGGTCGCGAATGGGGAACATGATCCGGTCTCGGAAACGGTCATAACACTTGCCGTCTCCCTCGGTGATCATGCCCGTGCCCCGAAGCCGGGTGATCTCCTGGTCGTTATCGCCAAGGTGCTTCAGCAGGTTGTCCCAGCCGGGTGGGGCGAATCCGATTCCGAACTCGGCGGCGATCTCGCCGCTGAGACCGCGTTTTTCAGGTAGGTGATGGCGCGACCGGCATCGGGATGCTGGCGAAGCTGTTGCCGGTAGAAGGCCGCGCTCTTTCCGAGCATTTCATACAGAGGCCGATGGTCGGGCCCCTGGGGGCCATCCTCATGGGGTACTTCCAGGCCCGCCTGTCGCGCCAGTTCTTCGATGGCGTCGGGAAAGCTCAACCGGTCGTACTCCATCAGAAAGCCGACGGCGGTGCCATGGGCCCCACAACCGAAACAGTGATAGAACTGCTTCTGCGGGCTGACCGTGAATGACGGGGTTTTCTCGTTGTGGAAGGGACAGCAGGCCTGGAGTTCCTTCCCCGCCTTTTTCAGCGGTACGCGCTTATCGATAACATCGACGATGTCGATGCGCGTCAGAAGTTGATCGATGAATTCGGGGGGAATCCTACCAGCCATTCGGCTAGCTTATCATCTTTAATATGTGTCCAAGAGAAATCATAGAAATTCATAAGTATCTGATTTATAAGTGGGTAACCCTCTTGTCCGCCGTAAGACATTGAGTTCCAAAAGTATCCCGGGATTCAACAAACGCGGCGAAGAATAGACGGCCCTTGGGTTGGTTGCACCCAACCCAAGGGCCTGACCACAACGACCTATCAGGAGGTCACTACGGGTATCGCATCATTCATCTTGCTTTTCGCCGGGTTGCTTGTTTTCGGGCGGGCATCTGATGGGCGCGGCGAATCGCCGGGAGTGGCGCCGCCGTCAGCGCGCGATTCTGCGAGAGCAGATAAGCAGGAACATTCTGGATTCCGACATCGGATAAGTGCGCTCTCTACGTCGTCTCACTGTCCGATTCAGGGTCATGAGCAGCCGGGACAGAGGCTGTTTTTGAACGACAAAAACATGCTGAAGGTCGCCGTCAGCTCTTTGCCGCGTCGCGTCATTCAATGATTTGAAGTGCACGTGCCTCCGATCAAGCATCCTCACCACAATTGAACTATGTTTTCATTAGGACAGTAGTAAAAAAAGGAGATTGAAATGAAGAGCCGTAATGTATTTGCATGGTGGGTCGTTTTGGCGTTTTCGGCGGCGGGATTATTGGGGTTGCAAACGCTAAACAGCCCAAAGAAGTAATCGTAATCGACCCCGTCGTTGTCGAAATTCCGGTTCGCTTGACGTACTGGTTACCAATTCGGTTGGTTCCCCGGTTCCGGTTGACGTCGGGAACACAGTCGGTGTCGACGTTCTCTCGGTGCCTGATGATTCTCTGGAACACGGCGTCAACACAGGCACGAGCACGGATCGGTAGCAATAGCTTACCGGCGATAACCGTTGCGCAGGTTAAGTTTAACCTTCCGGTTTTGGCTCCAACCGGTCCTTACTGGGTGCATTCCGTGGCGGTCAGTGTATGGGCAATTGAACCTGCCGCAGTTTGTCAGGTAGAAGTCCAAGTTATCGGTGAAACGGATTTCTGAGAACAATTCTCCTGACTGCATGGGTTCCACGACGTTGCAGCCGGATGGAATTTGCACGACTGATTTCTGCAGTGATGCCCCGCCGCCACCTCCAGAACCTTGTACTAATCCTTTGACTTGTCCAGGTGGGCAATGAAGTCGAGGGGTTCGAAGATGACGTCGTCGTGCCGTCGCGGTACGGCGTCTTCAGCTGGTAACGGACGTTGCCGTTCGGTGTGAGCGACAGGCGCTGCTCCGCGATGGCTGGCCGACTGATGTAGCGACACAGCCGCTCGAGCTTCTGGCGTTGGTCCGCTCGCGCCGCCACGCCGGCGTGCAGCGAAACCCGGCAACCTTGCCGACTCCGTCATCAAACGGCTCGTCACACGCCGGCAGCGTCTGCAGCGTGAAACCTTGCGGCCCTGCTGCGGCCCAACGGCAATCCAATGAGTCTGCTCATAGTGAATGACCGGCAACACGGCTTTTCTGCCGGTTCCGGCGTTGATGCCGATGTCCGGTATGGGCATGAAGTAGCCGGTCAGTCTGCATAACATGAATGACCTGGTTCGCGACATTGCTGCCTGTCGGTTTAGGGACTCGAATGGCCGAAGGTGGGATTGGAGCAGGCCTTCCGGTAACCGAAAGCAGTAAGTTTCCAGCCTCTTGCCTCTATGAGTCTGTTTGCTCGGCTGTTTCCAATTCATCCTCTACCTCGATCCCGAGGTATCGGTCGGTGCTTTCCACCTAAGAGACAACGCGGAGGCGTCTGCAGCCTCAGCCTGCCTGCGGGGCGGAGACGAATTCGTGCAGGACGCGCAGCGCAGTTGCCAAGACCGGTGATTCGCTTTCGAGCGGATATACAACGTAAGCAGGTAAGGTGAACCGCGGGCTTTTCGGAGCGACGAACAGACGGTCTGACTCAAGATAAGGCTGTGCCATTCTTTCGGGCACGAAGCAGGCACCGCCGTTCGTCAGAATCAGCTGCAATCCAAGCCAGCCAATATTCGCAACCTGAGCCGGTATGTCCAAATCGGGGTAATTTGCGCTGTGTTGTGCATAGAAAACCGGGCCCCAGTCCACGTAAACGTAATCGTCTCCCGGCGAGGCCATTTCCGGGTCAGTGCTTAATAAAATCAGGCTTTCATCGAACAGATGTTCAACGTGGAGCCCGGGGTAGTGCTGCGGGGTATACATGAGCGCAAGATCTATCGTTCCCTCAACGAGGCGGCGCATTAGGTCATCTTCAAAGCCGATTTCGCTGCGGATGGATACACCGGGCTCGGTCTTGCGCATATGTCCGATCCACCGGGGCAACAATCCATCCCAGAGGGCAATCCGGGCCCCCACCGTAATGGTCCCTGTAAAACGGGTAGGCAATCCGACCTCGTGTCTAGCTTGCTCCAACGTTAGCATCAGAGACTTCGCGTGGCGCAGAAATCGTCTTCCAGCGGGAGTCAGCGCAGCGCCGGCGCGATTGCGAACAAACAGCCTCGCACCGAGGAAAGCCTCAAGGCCCTGTATACGGGCACTGACCGTTGACTGGGTCACATGCAGCCGTCCGGCTGCCTCCAAGAAGCTGCCATGGGCAGCTATAACGAGAAAGGTCCGCACTTGATCGGTCTCCATGATGCCTTTATATCGTAATTATCGATAATAACCATCAAATAAATTCGCTTGCCTTTAACTTAAGTACCGCGAAAAATTGATTAGAGGAGCAGGAGGGGTGAATGCCAGATGACAGACACAAGCGGCTGATCCGAGAGGATTTCGAGCACGCATTGCGTGAGATTGGTAGCTACATAGATGTGACGGTGGAAGATCTGATGGACATCACCAGTCGGGCCGAAAAACATGCCGCGCTCCGGGCCAAGGAGGCGAAGAAAGTCAGTACCGTAATGACCAATCCCGTGCATACGGTTAGGCCCGATACGACATTGGCGCAGGCGTCCGCCAGGCTTTTGGCAAATAGAGTCAGCGGCCTTGCCGTCGTGGATGAGGCAAACCGCCTGGTTGGAATCATCACTGAAGCGGATTTTCTCCGCGCGGTCGGTGTGCGGGTACATCATCCCAGCCAAACTTTATGGCAGACGCTGGAATCCCTGTTCACCCATGCTGAAACACTGCACGAACCAGATGGCACCGTCGCTGACCTGATGATCACAGATGTCGTTACTGCCCGTCCGGAAGAGACCCTGTTCGACGTGGTGGAGAAGATGAAGAAGCACCGCATAAAGCGAATCGTGGTGACCGACGACGCCCACCACCCGGTGGGAATGGTGACGCGCTCTGATCTCGTACGAGTGTTTTTTGAACGATTCAAAGGGGCGGCTCAGTCGTCCTGAGGTGCGGTGGGGCACAGAATCCACCCGGAATCTTCTTTTCAGTTGTCAGTGCAGGAGTGTTTGGATGGTAGCCGTAAAAGTATTTATGAAACTATCGAACCAACCCCTGAAACGCGCGCCGGTCGTGTTGCGGATGGATACGGATGGCGCAGAGACGCCGCAAGTGCTGACTGACCGCGGAGGCGTCGCGCGTTTCGATGTACCTAGCGCAAGCGGCAAAGTATTCGTGTCGGGAATCGAACGGTATCACGGTCGCCTGGACGGCGAGATACCAGTTGCGTTGTGGTCGATTACTCAGTCCGGCGATGAGTCAGAGGGCACGCCGGGTGATTTCCCCCTGGGTAGCAACGCCTACCCGAGCATGAGCACGCGCTCTCTCCAGGTGGACGGCACGGACGTCCTCACAGACAGCGAAGGTTACCTGGTGAATCCTGGCGACTGGTCGGAATCATTCGCCCGTGTGCAGGCCCAGTCCGAAGGGCTCGAACTCACTGCGGAACATTGGGAGGTCATCCGCTATCTGCGTGATTATTTCTCCCGGCAGGGTACCCAAGCGACTGTACGCGACATGATTCGCTATTTTCGCACCGACTGGGGCCTGGAGAAGGGCAGCAATCGCTACCTGCACAGACTTTTTCCGCGCGGCGGCCCCCAGAAACAGGGTAATCGTCTCGCGGGTATCCTGCGGACGAAGGGTGAGCACTGACTGTGCCGTATTGATCACATGGAAAAGGTGGGCTTGACTGACCGAAATACCGAACCCGGTAGATCGATCCACTCGCTTATGTTGCTGCGACTGATGCGCGCGTCTTGCTCTGATTCGTTTGGGCTGATGTTGAGCGTCGCGGGGGGGGGGTGCCAGAAAGCGGCAACAACGTAGCAACAGCCTGACCAGATCGCCTGGAAAGCCAGTGTTTATGCGGGATTTGAAAGCTTAGCAGGAAGGGTTTGGCGCTGAGGTTCAGGCGCTCAGTTTGCTTTTGACCAGGCCACTGACCTTGCCCATGTCGGCGCGTCCCTGGGCCTGGGGTTTGACAATGCCCATGACCTTGCCCATGTCGCGGATCGAGGTTGCCCCGCTGGTCTGGATGGCCTGCTCGACCAATTGGCCGATTTCGTCGTCGGACAGTGCCGCCGGCAGGAATTCCTGGATGACGCCGATTTCGAAGGTTTCCTGATCGGCGAGTTCGGTGCGTCCGGCCCCTTCGTACTGGCTGACCGAGTCCCTGCGTTGCTTCACCATTTTGTCGAGAACAGCCAGTATCTGGTCGTCGGACAACTCAACGCGATCATCCACCTCGCGCTGCTTGATGGCCGCCAGTACCAGCCTGATCACTCCCAGGCGAGGCTTGTCGCCGCCCTTCATGGCGGCTTTCATCTCGTCTTGAAAACGCTGTTTGAGCATGACCCGGTACGGGCGCGTGATCAGTAGAGGCGTTCGAAGCGGCGGGTTTCGCGGCCGACCTTTTTCTGCCAGCGTTTTACTGCGGAAGCGGCCTTGCGCTTGCGGGCCCAAGTGGGCTTTTCATAGAACTCGCGACGGCGTACTTCGGCGAGGATACCGGCTTTTTCACAGGACCTCTTGAAGCGACGCAAGGCAACTTCGAAAGGCTCGTTTTCTTTGACGCGCACGTTGGGCATGTAGGACCTCTAAAACAGGACAACTGGCTTGGGCTCAGCAACAAAGGCGAGAATTGTATAAGATGCGCGTCGGATTGACAAACTCCATTTACGGCCCCATGCGAACCTTCCTGTGAACGTTTTAGGCATCGAAACCTCCTGTGACGAGACCGGCGTCGCTGTCTGCGGCGGAGACGCCGGAGAACTCCTTGCCCACCAGGTCTACAGTCAGGTGGCTCTTCACGCCGAATTTGGTGGTGTGGTGCCCGAACTGGCCTCGCGTGACCACGTGAGAAAGCTCATTCCCCTGATCGATCGCGTACTGCGTGATGCCGGTCTGAAGCGGGCGGAAATCGATGGCGTAGCCTATACCGCCGGTCCGGGACTGGTGGGCGCGCTGCTGGTGGGCGCGTCGGTGGGGCGCAGTCTGGCCTGGGCCTGGGACTCACCTGCCATCGGTGTGCATCATATGGAGGGCCATCTGCTGGCACCGTTGCTGGAGCCGGAGCCGCCGGCATTTCCCTTTGTCGCCCTGTTGGTATCGGGCGGTCATACACAATTGGTCGAGGTTCGCGGCGTTGGCGCCTACCGCCTGCTTGGCGACAGCCTCGACGATGCCGCCGGGGAGGCCTTCGACAAAACGGCCAAGCTGCTGGGGCTGTCCTATCCGGGCGGGCCCGAACTGGCCCGTCTGGCCGAGCGTGGCGATCCCGGTCGCTATCGGTTTCCTCGCCCGATGATGGACCGTCCCGGACTGGCCTTCAGCTTCAGCGGACTCAAGACCTTCGCGCTCAATACCCTCAAAAATGAGCCCGACGACGAACAGACCCGCGCCGACATCGCCCGTGCCTTTGAAGAGGCGGTGGTGGACACTTTGGTGAAGAAATGCCTCCGCGCGGTGGATCAGACGGGGATCGATACGCTGGTTCTGGCCGGAGGGGTCAGTGCCAACCGTCGCCTGCGCGAGCGGGTCGACCTGGCCATGGCCGAGCGTGGTGGGCATTCCTATTATCCGCGTCCGGTGTTTTGCACTGACAACGGGGCCATGATTGCCTTCGCCGGCTGGCTGCGCCTGTCGGCTGGCCAGGCGGATGCCGAGGGATTCCAGGTGCGGCCGCGTTGGTCCATGGAGACTTTGCCTTCGGTCGCCTAGTCTGGATCGTTTCCCTTTCTGATCTGGCCCTCTGATCCGTCCAGCAGGTTCCTGATGTTGGCGCGGTGGCGCCAGAAAAGGAGAAGGCTGAGGGCGATCTGCATGATGATCAATGCCGGTTCGGGCATGAAAAACCAGACCACAATCGGCGCCAGTGCCATCGAAACCAGCGCCGAAAGCGAAGAGATGTTGACCACCTTTGCCATGAACAGCCAGGTCAGCGCGATAACCCCCCCGATCTGCCATCCGAGCCCGAACTGGATGCCCAGGGCGGTCGCCACGCCTTTGCCGCCCTTGAATCCGAAAAACACGGGATACAGGTGCCCCAGAAATGCGGCCATGGCCACCGCTGCGAGGGTCAGTGGCGGCACATCGAGCAGGTTCGCGACCAATACAGGAATGAACCCCTTGAGACTGTCGCCGAAGAGCGCGATAGCCGCCGCCTTTTTGCCCCCGATCCGCAGCACATTGGTGGCCCCCGGATTGTTCGAGCCCTCGGTACGGGGGTCGGGCAGGCCCATCACCCTGCAGACGATGATGGCGCTTGAGATCGAGCCTATGAGGTAAGCGCCGAGGACGAGTAAGAAATCGGTAACCATGGACGGGCCGGACAAGACGACAAGGTGGCCGGCATTGTGTTTTCAGACGGCGGATGGGTCAAGCGCACGGAGACCTGATAGCCTCATATCCCCGCAATTCGCGTGGGGCCACGACACCCCGAAAACGGAACTCCGCGGAAATATGTCTGTCTTTTCGCCTAGTTCCAGAAAGAAAAACACCACCCGGAGAAGCTATGAGGATAATTTCGGTACTGCTCGGTCTGACAATGGTGACTGCGGTCTCTGCTGCAGATCCGGTCAGCGAGTTCACACTCAATAACGGAATGAAAGTTCTGGTAAAGGTCGACCGTCGGGCGCCGATTGCCGTGTCGCAGGTTTGGTACAAAGTCGGGTCCAGTTACGAGCCCCAGGGCGTGACCGGTGTCTCGCACGTGCTCGAACACATGATGTTCAAGGGCACGGAGGAACTCGGTCCCAACGAATTTTCCCGCATCATCTCCAAAAACGGCGGTGAAGATAATGCCTTCACCGGGCGTGATTACACCACCTATTTCCAGACCCTTGCCGCCGACAGGCTCGATGTGGCGTTTCGGCTGGAGGCCGATCGCATGCAGAACCTGACGCTGGACGCCGGGGAGTTCGCCAAGGAGCTGGACGTGGTCAAGGAAGAACGCCGGTTGCGTACCGAAGACAAGCCGACCTCTTTGACCTACGAGAAATTTAACGCGGTGGCCTATCGGTCTTTGCCCTATCGACAGCCGGTCATCGGCTGGATGGCTGATCTTGATCAGATGACCGTGGATGATCTCGCGGATTGGTATGCCCGCTGGTACAGCCCCTCCAACGCCACCCTGGTAGTGGTGGGCGATGTGGACCCCGAAGAAATTCATCGCATGGCGCAGGACACCTTCGGCAAGGTGGCTGCGCGCAAGGTGCTTCCGGTTAAAGACGGCCAGGAGCCCGAACAGCGGGGTCTGACCCGGCTCACCGTCAAGGTACCTGCCCAACAGCCCTACCTGCTGATGGGTTACAAGGTGCCCACCGTCGCTACGGCTGAAGAATCCTGGGAGCCCTATGCGCTGGATGTTCTGGCGGAGGTACTCGATGGCGGGAGCAGCTCGCGTCTCGATCGCGAACTTGAGCGGGGAAGCCAGATCGCAGCCAGCGCCGATGCCAGCTACAGTGCCTTCACGCGCTTATCCGGCATGTTGACCCTCGACGGTATCCCCAGCGAGGGACACAGCGTCTCGGAACTCGAAACCGCGCTTCTGGCGCAAATAACGCGTCTACGCGAGCAACCGATCAGTAAAGAGGAACTGGAACGGGTGGTCCGTCAAACGGTGGCCTCCAAGGTCTTCGAGAAGGACTCCGTCTTCTCCCAGGCCATGCAGCTGGGTGTACTGGTAACCGTCGGGCTTGACTGGCGACTCGCCGACACCTATGTGGATAACCTCAAAGCCGTAACCGCCGAGCAAGTCCAGGCGGTTGCACGTAAATACCTGATTGAGGATAACCTGACCGTGGCCGAGCTCGATCCGCAGCCCATGGGCCAGGCGGTCGCAAGCCGCGCCACCCCCGGAGGCAGCCATGGCCGTCATTAAGCGCTGGATGGTCCTTGGGTTGCTGTTGTGGGTCCCGGTTTCACTTTGGGCGGGGCCGACAATCGAGTCCTGGAACACAGCAGGCGGCGCCAAGGTGATGTTCGTTCAGGCGCCGGAGCTGCCGATGGTGGACGTACGGGTGGTTTTCGATGCGGGCAGCGCCCGCGACGGAAACAAGCCCGGTATCGCGAACCTTACCAATTCCTTGCTGACCGAAGGGGCAGGTCCCTGGAATGCTGACCAGCTCGCAGAGCGGCTTGATGACGTGGGTGCCCAACTGGGCAGCAGCGCGGTTCGGGATATGGGGTATGTGTCTGTCCGCACGCTCACCGAGAGCGAGGCGATGTCAGTCTCGCTTGATGCGCTGGAAAAGATACTGGCGGAACCTCGATTCGATCCGACCGATTTCGAACGCCAGCGTCAGCAGATGCTGATTTCTCTGAGTAAGCAGAAGGAGAATCCGGGCACTTTGGCATCGCGACAATTCTACAGGGGGATTTACGGCGACCATCCGTACGGCCATGACCCGATGGGGGAGGAGGACAGTGTGAAGGCGTTGACCCGTGATGATGTCATTGCCTTCCATAAGCAATATTACGTCGCTGCCAACGCAGTGGTGGCCATTGTCGGCGACCTCGACCGGGAGCAGGCAGAGCGGGTGGCCGCAGCGGTGGTCGGTGGCCTTCCCGGGGGTGAACATGCGCCACCATTGCCGTCGGTTGCCGCCCCTGAGCCAAAGACAGAAAAGGTGTCTTTTGACGCCAGTCAGACCCACTTGCGTATTGGTGCCAAGGGCATGGCGCGCCTCGATCCGGAGTACTTTCCACTCTATGTCGGCAATCACATCCTCGGCGGAAACGGCTTGGTGTCGCAGCTTTCCAATCAGGTACGTGAGAAACGCGGCCTCTCCTACAGCGTCTACAGTTACTTCCTGCCCATGCGCATGCCGGGTCCTTTTCTGATGGGCGCTCAAACGCGAAACGATCGCGCCGACCTGGCACTCGAAGTCATCCAGCAGACCCTCGCGGATTTCATGGCTGACGGTCCCACGGACGAAGAACTCGATGAGGCGAAACGCAATATCACCGGCGGATTTCCGTTGCGGGTCGCTTCCAACCAAAAAATCGTCGAGTACATTGCCATGATGGGGTTCTACGACTATCCCCTCGATTACCTGGATACCTTCGTTAATCAGGTCAACGCCGTTTCCAAGACCGACATCCTGCGCGCATTCCGCAGTCGCATTGATCCCGAGAATCTGTTGGTGATTGCCGTCGGCGGTTCCTGATTTCAGCTTCGGGCGGGCGGATGAGAGTGCGGAAGGGCAGCCGCAATCGGGTCAGAATCATAGGCGGGGAATGCCGCGGGCGGGTGATCGATTTTGTCGATCACCCCGGGTTGCGACCCACCGGCGACAGGGTGCGTGAGACTCTTTTCAACTGGCTTCAGGCCGATATCCAGGGTGCGCGCTGCCTTGACCTCTTCAGCGGTTCCGGAGTGCTCGGATTCGAGGCCGTTTCCCGGGGTGCGCGTCAGGCGTTGATGCTGGAGAAATCGGCCCGCGTCGCTGAACGCTTGGGCGAAAATGCCCGACTGCTTGGCATTCAGGAGCGTGTGAAGGTGGTCTGCACCGACGCCATCGAATGGCTGGAAAAGGCGCCGGTGGAAGCCTTTGATTTGGTTTTTGTCGACCCGCCCTTCGCCCGGCAGGTTGTTGATGGCGTGCTCCATTCGCTGGCGGATCGGGGCTGGGTGACCAGCGGGTCGAAAATCTACGTCGAACAGGATCTGCATCAGACGGAAGTGAGCATTCCATCGGGCTGGTCAACGCTTCGCGATAAGACGGCCGGCCAGGTCCGTTATCGGCTTTTATGCTGGAGTGCCGGCGAAGGTGCCCTCAAGTAACGGCCTCGTCCGACTCCTGAGAAGGCTCGATCAATTCCAACCAATGGATAACCGGCACCGGGCTGTCACCTCTCAGGTGTTCGAGGCAGCCGATATTAGCGGTCGCGATGATTTCCGGTTCGCCACCGGTCAATGCCTTGAGCTTGGTCTGGCGGAGCCTCCCGGCGATGCCTGGTTGCAGCATGGAGTAGCTGCCCGCCGATCCGCAGCACAGATGGCTGTCGGCGACGGGCACCAGACTGAAGCCCAGGCGAGTCAGCAGCCGATCCACCTCTCCGTTAAGCTTGAGGGCGTGTTGCAGCGTACAAGGGGTGTGAAACGCCACCCGTTTCCCCCCGGCATTCGGGTTTTCCAATGGTGCGAGATCTTCTTTCGCCAATACCTCAACCGGATCGCGACAAAGCTCAACGACACGGGCGGCCTTCCCGGCATAATCCGTGTCGGTGGCGAGCAGGTGTCCGTATTCCCTCAGGGTTGCGCCGCAACCGGTGGCCGTCGATATGATCGCTTCGGCGCCGGATTCGATTTCCGGCCACCATAAATCGATGTTTCGGCGCGCGAATTCACGCGCCTTGTCCAGTTCAGAAAGATGTTGCGGCAGGGCGCCGCAACATTGGGTGTCGGGAGATATCAGGGAAATACCGAGACGATCCAGGATCTGCGCCAGGGAATAGTCGATGCGTGGCGCGAGAACCGACTGTGCGCATCCCTTGAGGACAATCATTCGCCGCGGGTGGACAGCCGGGGGCAGGGGAGGGGCGCTTTCGGCGGACACCGGCACCATGCGTTTGAGCGCCTGTGGCAGCAGCGGACGCGCCCAGCGGCCCGCCCCGAGAGCGGCGGAGAAACGTTTGCGGTAGGGCACGAATTCCACCAACAGCTTGCGTATGGCGGCCGGTAAGCTGCGCCGTCCGACCTGCCGGTCCACCACCTCGCGCCCGATTTCCAGCAGCCGACTGTAGTGCACACCCGAAGGGCAGGTCGTTTCGCAGGAGCGGCAGGTCAGGCAGCGGTCCAGGTGTTGCTGGGTTCTGCGTGAAGCCGGAGCACCCTCCAGCACCTGCTTGATCTGGTAGATGCGGCCGCGTGGCCCGTCCAGTTCGTCGCCCAGCAACTGATAGGTCGGGCAGGTGGCCGTGCAAAAACCACAATGAACACAGGCGCGGAGGATACGGTCGGCCTCAGCGCCCTCAGGCGTATCACGGATGAAATCGGCAAGAGCTGTTTGCATAATGGTCCCGTCTGGAAATTCATGCCCCACTAAGCGCTGAGGTTATACCCCGCCACGATGAGATCGCTGATTCGTCTATTATCACCCGCCCGACGGCTGGAATGGTTTGCCCCTTTTCGTGCGATGGGGATCCGCGTTGTGCAGCATTCTCCGGATGCGCGAACCGTAAGGATACGCCTACCGCTCAATCGATTTAACCGCAATCCTGGTGGAGGTATGTTCGGCGGCTCCATGGCATCATTAGCCGACCCGATTCCGGCGATTGCCTGTTTACGGCTATTTCCCGGATATTCGGTCTGGACGCGTAGTTTGTACCTGGATTTTCGCCGTGAGGCACGCACCGATCTGGAGTTGAGATTCGATTTCGATTCGGCGATCGAGGCATTGATCCGCAAAGAGCTTGCAGCGCGCAACCGGTCTACACCGACCTTCGAGTTCGGTTTTTACGACCTGGAGGACAAGGTTTGCGTCTGGGTGAAAAATACCGTTGCGTTAAGGCCTGAAGACCCATCGGCTGGCGGCGTTGCGGGCCGCCAACGTTTAAAAAGGTGAATCACATGAACACGCAAGACGATCTTGATATGGACCTTTCCAGCGGCATTGCCGCTTTCGAGGCCAAGCATTTTGCCAGCGCTATGCGACTGTTGTCGCCATTGGCGGATGAGGGCGACATGGAAGCCCAGTACCGAATGGCGATCATGGCGCAAAATGGGCTCGGCATGGTGGAAAACGCGGAACTGGCGTTTCGCTATATGCGATCTGCGGCAAACGCGGGCCTTGGGCTCGCACAGCATGGACTGGGTTTTATGTACCTGGAAGGCGAATGTACGCAGAAAGACCCTGTCGAGGCAGTGCGATGGTTTCAGGCGGCGGCCGAGCAGGGATTGGTGGGGTCTATGACCACGCTGGCGATGATGTACCAGCAGGGCAATGGCGTGACAGCCGATGAGGAGTTGGCGAAGCGTTGGTACCAGAGGGCCGGGTTCGACGAATTTACATAGTTTTTAACAATGCACAAAGCAGACCAAATGTACTATCTTCGCAACTACGTCTGACAATCAGATCTTCCTGTGTCCGACCAACGGCCCAAAAAAATAACAGCCGTGGAGGACCAGTCGCACCGCCGGAGGAAAAACCTTCGGATTTTTTCCGCGCTGGTCTTTCTGAGTGCTGCCATTATTTTTCATTCGCAAATCGGCGAAATGTGGCGGTATTCCATTGCGCCCTTGATCTCCGCCGATTGGCAGGGTCAACCAAAGGAAACCACCGTTAACGGTTCGGCTCCGGGAATTTCTGACATTACGGAGTATGGAGACGAGACCGAAAGGGCGGCCTCTGAATCCACCTCGAAGATGGTGACCGTGGCACTGAATTCCGGATTCGAGCCGGTTATTTTCGAGATGTCGGCCGCTTCTATCCCGCTACAACAAGCCGAAGATCAGCCCTTCTTTCCAGCGGTACTGGGGGAGAGCCGCTACGGGACCTTTGAATTTGCGAATGGCGGCCAATACCGTTTCGAGTTGAAGGATGTTGGCCCCGAGACACTTTTGAACGTGGATCTGAACGGCGACGGTGATTTTACCAACGACGGCGAGGCATACCGTTCGCCCACCGACGCCTTCGAGGTCACGGTGTCCTTTGCCATGGAAAACGTCACCGGCCGCACGCGTCCAGCAGGTGAATATCTACTCTGGCTGTATCGCACCCCGGAGGGCGGGTTACAACAGGTTGCCCTGACCCAACTGGTCGGGAATGTCTATCTGGGTGGTCGCGGCTTCAAGGCCTACGTGGTGGAAAACAGCAGTATCGACGGCAATTACGCCAATGAAGGCATTTACGTTGACTGGGATCGTGACGGCCGTATCCATCCCGGCAAGGAGTTCGTGCCCCAAGGCGGGAATCTCGCGATCGGCGACGACAGCTACGCTTTCGTTATCCGACGCTGATCCCTGGCGTCCTCCCTGGTTTTCCGCCAACAGTGTTTTTCGCAGGATCGGGGAGTCAGTCCCGGTTGGTGCGCCGCGTCCGCACCGCTTCCGCAAAGCCGTACAGCAGGGCCTTGCTGTTGTCCCAATCGAGGCAGGCATCGGTGATGCTTTGGCCATAGACAAGTGGTTGTTGTGAAGAATTGTCCTGGCGACCGCCCACCAGGTTGCTCTCAATCATCACGCCCATGATCCGGTGGTCTCCGCGGGCGATCTGTCCCGCCACATCGCGACCAACCTTGATCTGCCGGTCATGCTGCTTGTGGCTGTTGGCATGACTGATGTCCACCATGAATCTCGGCTCGAGACCCGCCGCCTCCATTTCGCGGGCGGCGATGTCGATGCTCTCCGTGTCGTAATTGGGGCGATGGCCGCCGCGTAAAATGACATGGGTGTCCCTGTTGCCGGTGGTATGGAAAATGGCCGAATGTCCGGACTTGGTCAAAGACATAAAGTGGTGGGGTCGCGAGGCGGCCCGCATCGCGTCGATGGCGATGTTGAGGCGTCCGTCGGTGCCGTTTTTGAAGCCCACCGGGCAGGATAGGCCCGACGCCAGTTCGCGGTGGCCCTGGCTTTCGGTGGTGCGCGCACCGATAGCGCCCCAGCTCACCAGATCCGCGATGTATTGCGGGCTGATCAGGTCCAGAAATTCGGTTCCTGCGGCGAGTCCCGAATCATTGATGTCGCGCAACAACTCCCGCGCGAGCCGCAATCCCTTGTTGATGGCAAAGGTTCCGTCGAGGTCCGGGTCGTTGATAAGTCCTTTCCAGCCCACGGTGGTACGGGGCTTTTCGAAATAGACTCTCATCACGATGACAAGATCATCGCTGAGTTCGTCTCGAACCGGCAGCAGGCGCTCGGCGTACTCTCGGGCGGCGGCAGGGTCATGTACCGAGCAGGGTCCGACAATGACCAACAGCCGGTCGTCCTTTTCGTGAATGACATCATGGATCGCCGAGCGCGTCTTGAAGACCGTGTCCGCCGCAGCGTCCGTAATCGTTAATTCCTCATGGATCTGTGAGGGCGCAATGACCTCGGTGATGTCTTTGATTCGGAGGTCGTCGGTCTGGTAGGTCATTGCGATTCGGTTGCTTGGGAAAAAGTGAAATTATAACGGATTACGATTCGCTTGATGGCGATGAAAAACCGTTTCAGCGGGGTTTACGTCGAGACTCCGTCCGTATGACCCTGCGTGGGCTGATCGGGTCGACGCCGGGGGCCTGTTCGCCCCGGCTGGTTTTCGGACGGCGCGAACAGGGCGCCCGCAAAACCGAAGGTCGAACACACGGGCGATGAAGCAACCCTCAACCCGCGCGTCGTTTTTCCTGGCGTACCAGCCAGATTTCGAGGCCTTGGGCATTGAGTTCGCTATCGACGGCCAGCAGTTTTCGAGCCTCCGATTCCTCCAGGGTCACGCCATGGCTGCGGGCTTCCGAAAGGAGTAGCGCGGTGACGTCGTTACGCAGCGTTTCCAGTCGCGATTCCTGAAGATCCGCGACGGCGCGTGCTGTTGTTGCCAGGCTGTCGATGCTGGCATGCAGTTGGGCGATCACCGCCTTGTCCACGGCGATCTGGCCGAAATGGGTCAGGTTGACGCGTTCCGGATAAAATCCCTCGAGACGGTCCAGGGTGGTATGCCAGGCCTCGGGATCAAAGGCGACCGGTGTGGTGGGGGCGAATAGCCAGGGGCCTTTGTCGGTGCGAAACTCCGGGTAGGCGACGCCGAAGGTATCGCCGGTGAAAAATGCCCGCGTCTGTTCATCCCAGATGCAGCCGTGATGATTGGCATGGCCGGGCGTATCGAGAAACAGCAGAGAACGGCCATTCAGGTCGAAGGACTGTCCGTCGTTGGCGATAACGCAGCGTTCTTCCGCGACAGGTTCCAGAACGCCAAAGTCGCGAAGAAACACCTCTTCTCCGTACACTGCGGTGGCGCCGGCGGTCAGACGGGAGGGATCGATCATGTGAGGCGCCCCTTTGGGATGCACCACCATGGTTGCCTCGGGGCAGGCCTTCATCAGGGGGCCGGTGCCACCGGCGTGATCCAGATGGACGTGGGTCGGAATAACGTACTTCACCTGGTCCCGTTTCAGGCCGAGGTGATCGAGCAGAGCCAGCAGCGAGGGAACCGTATTCGCCGTCCCGTTGTCGATAAAGGCGGCGGTTCCACCCGAGGTCGCGAGATAACAGGCCGCCATTCGCGGTCGACCGAGGTTGGCGTCGATACAGTAGACACCGTTACCCAGGTCTTCAAAGGCGGGCAGTGCGCTCATGGCTTCAACTCCACATATGATCGAGCCGATTACCCTAAACCCTGGAAGACAGATTGACCAGCCAGTCCGACAGAATGCTTACTATTGGCGGCGTTGGACGGCTGCACTGAATTTCGTTGAGGAGGGGTGACATGGTTGATCGAAAACCGGGAGCGGAGGAACTCGCTGCCCAGGCCCGCGCTGTGCTGGCAGGGAGACTGCATGGCGTGCTTTCCACCCTGTCGGTGGAGATGCCGGGCTTCCCCTTTGGCTCTGTGGTGCCCTACTGCCTGGGCGGGGACGGCGCCCCGCTGTTCCTGCTCAGTGATCTGGCTCACCACACCAGGAACCTTCGCAAGGATTCCCATGCGGCCTTCACTGTTTACGAGACCGACAGCAGAGACGTCGCTCAAGCCGATCGCCTGACGGCGGTGGGTCAGGTGGTGCCAGTGTCCGCGGGGGATAACGCCGTCGAGCGCTATTTCCGGTATTTTCCGCGCAGCCGTGGCTGGTTCGAAGAACTCGATTTCCGGTTTTTCCGGCTGGTTTCAACGCGCTGGCATTTCAACGGCGGATTTGCGACGGCCAGGTGGTTTGGCAACGAGCGGATTCTCAGAGCGGCGCTGTTAACGTCCGACGAGGAGGCCGGCGAAGTGGAGCGCGTGACCCGTGAGCAACCGGCCGTGCTGGTTCACCGATTGAAGGCTGACGGAATCCCCATGGATGTGGACGATGATATCCGCTTGTGCGGCCTGGACGCAGAAGGGATGGATATTGCTGTCAACTCCATCATCCATCGCGTGGCCCATCCTTCGGCGGTGACATCCGTAGCCGGCTTGCGCGCCTTGCTTGCCTCAATGGCGGCTCATTGAAGGCCGCCATCTAGACTTTCCAGTCGGTATGGAAAAATTCGCCGCGTGGTGCGTCGATGCGCTCGTAGGTGTGGGCGCCAAAGTAATCACGCTGCGCCTGAATCAGGTCTGCGGGCAGGCGAGCGCTTCGGTAGCCGTCATAGAAGGAAAGGGCGGCGCACATGGCGGGCATTGGCAGTCCAAGCTGAATCGCGTACGCCAGCGTTCGGCGCCACCCCGGCAGGGCTTGTTGCATGGCGGATTGAAAAAACGGGGCGATCATGAGGTTGGTCAGGGCGGGGTCGTTCGCAAAGGCCTCGCGAATGTCATTCAGGAACCGGCTGCGAATGATGCATCCGGCACGCCAAAGTGCGGCGATATCGCCAAAGGCCAATTGCCAGCCGAACTGGTTGGCGGCAGCGCGTAGCAGCATGAAGCCCTGGGTGTAAGAGATGATTTTCGAGGCATAAAGCGCGTCGTGCAGATCACTGATCAGCCTGTTCGGGTCGGCGGATCCGTCCACAGCCGATGTGCCTGCCGCCAATGTTTCGGCAGCGATCAGGCGTTCGTCCTTAAGCGCCGACAGATATCTTGCAAACACGGCCTCCGTGATCAGGGTGACGGGTGAGCCAAGATCCAGCGCATCCTTTGCCGTCCATTTGCCGGTTCCCTTCTGGCCCGCCGAATCGAGGATTTTGTCCACCAGCGGCGTGCCGTCGCCCTCGCGCCGTTTCAGTATGTTAGCGGTGATTTCCACCAGGTATGAATCGAGGATTCCCCGGTTCCATTCTGCGAAGGTGGATTGAACCTGCTCCATGGGCAGGCCGATGCCCTGTCTCAGGTATGTATAGGATTCGGCGATCAATTGCATGTCGCCGTATTCAATACCGTTGTGGACCATTTTGACGTAATGTCCGGCGCCTTCCTCTCCAACCCAGGCACAGCAAGGCTCGCCGTCCCTGGCGCGGGCAGCGATTGAACCCAGCAGATCTTTGACCAGGGGCCAGGCGTCCGGATTGCCACCCGGCATGATGGAGGGGCCATGACGGGCGCCTTCCTCGCCGCCGGAAATACCCACTCCCAGGAACAGGATGTCTTGGGACGCCAGGGATGCAGTGCGGCGGGTGGTGTCGGGATAATGCGAGTTGCCCCCGTCGATGATCACGTCGCCAGGGTCGAGGTGGGGGAGCAGGGCGTCGATAGTCAGATCGACCGGTTTTCCTGCCTTGACCATCAAGATGATCCGACGTGGCCGCGGCAGGCTGGCGACCAGTTGTTCCAGGCTGCGTGTTCCGCTAATCGCGGAATTTTCGTGGTTTGCCTGTACAAAAGCGTCGACCTTGGCGGTCGTGCGATTGAAAACAGCGACGCGATAACCATGGTCGGCAATATTCAGGGCGAGATTCTGGCCCATCACGGCAAGGCCTATGAGGCCGACATCCGCGGATTGATTCATGGCGGGATTCCGGAAAGCGAGGGTAGCGGTATTATATGAGCAACCTGTCGCCTTCCTGCCGGGATTGGATAAATACCTTTCTTATAGGGGGGTAGATTTCACGGGGTGTGTCCGTAGAATAATAACCAAGTAAATTAATCGGGTATTAGGCTTGCCAGCTACTTATTTTCAGGAGGTATTAATGGACGTAGCATTGGATTCGGAAGGTTTTTTGGTTGACCGCGACGAGTGGTCGGAAGAGATTGCGCGGGAAATGGCGATCAGCGACGGTTACGAGATGACCGACGAGATTATGGGTTTTGTGGTCGCTGCCCGCGACATGTTCGAGGAAGATGCGGTGGTTCCGCCCATCCGCAAGTTTGCCAAGAAAATGGGCGTTGATTCCAAGCACCTGTACAACGTGTTCAAGAAGGGACCGATGAAGATGATCTGCAAATGGGGTGGTCTGCCCAAGCCCACCGGTTGCGTTTGATTCGGTACTGACCACCAGATTCACTAGCGATTCTGTCAATGGCACACTTGGGCGACCGGTTCCCGCCGGTCGCCTCTTTTTTTGGGTGACGGTAAAGTACGCTGTGACAGCACAGGACCGCCACCCGATGAACGATCTGCACGACCTCGAAATCCTCTTGGCGGGCGACACGCCCCTGGTCTTCATGGAATCCCATGAGGAACTTCGCCTGCTGGACCTCATTATCACCATAGGAACAAGGCTCGGTAGGGCGGTGTTTCAATGGTCAGTGACCGAAGGCCTGTCACGCGCCGAGTCCGAATCAAAACCGATGCTCAACACCCAGACCCCGGAAGCCGTGCTGAGGCACGTAAAGGCGACACCGCTTGGGGGCTTCTATGTCCTGCTGGATTTTCACCCCTATCTGGACGATCCCAGGACCGTGCGTTTCCTCAAGGAAATTGCTCAAGACCACCGGCGGACGCCGCGCACTTTGATTCTCATCAGCCATGCCCTGGCCGCGCCCGAGGAGCTGCGACACCTGGCCACGGCGTTTGACGTGACCCTCCCCGACAGGGCGAAGCTGAAGGCCCTGGTTCGCGAGGAGATCCGCAATTGGCAGGCGCGAAATCGTGGACGCCTGTTGAAGACCGATCCCGAAGCGGTGCAGCGACTGGTGGCAAATCTGAGCGGTGTCAGCGTGACCGATGCCCGTCGTCTTGCGCGAAATGCCATCGACAACGATGGCGCCATTACCGCCAGTGACCTGCCGTCGGTCATGAAGGCAAAGTACGCGTTGCTCAGTCGTGACGGGCTGGTGAGTTTTGAATACGATACCGCTGATTTTGCGGCAGTGGCGGGTCTCGGCCGGCTTAAGCAATGGCTCGATCACAGAAAGCCGGCATTTGCCGGCGAATCCGGTCTGCCTGATCCACCCAAAGGCGTACTGCTGCTGGGGGTGCAGGGCGCGGGAAAAAGCCTGGCGGCCAAGGCCGTGGCCGGTCAGTACGGATTACCTTTGTTGCGCCTGGATTTCGCCGTTCTTTACGACAAATACATCGGCGAGACCGAGCGTAATCTGCGCGATGCGCTGGACATAGCCGACACCATGGCGCCCTGCGTTCTCTGGATCGACGAAATAGAAAAGGGCGTGGCCGCCTCCGAGAGCGATCATGGCGTCTCGCGACGCGTTCTGGGTACGCTGCTCAACTGGATGGCCGAGCGGCGCAATCGTGTGTTCGTGGTGGCGACTGCCAACGATATTGCCTCCCTACCCCCGGAACTGATCAGGAAAGGCCGGTTCGACGAACTGTTTTTCGTGGATCTGCCCGACGAAGCGGTTCGCGTCGAGGTATTTCGTATTCATCTGCAGGCGCGGGGGCTGGAACCGGGCGGTTTCGACCTGGATCAACTGGCCCGGGTGAGTGAGGGGTTTTCGGGCGCCGAGATCGAGCAGGCGGTGGTCGCGGCGCTCTATTCGGCACGGGCAAGCCAGCTGGTTCCCGACACACAACTGCTGCTGCATGAGATCGACACCACGCGTCCCCTGTCTGTCACCATGCGCGAGCAGGTTGCGGGATTACGGCGATGGGCCGAGGAGCGCGCCGTTCCAGCGCACTGAAACCCGGACTGCGATTCGCTACAATCGCCCGTCAGATTCAATGATCCCGCACCTATGATTCCTCATCTCCTGCTAGCCGAACTGCATCGCACCCACGAGCTTTTGGCCGCCCTGTTCGAGTCGGTGGCGGAAGCCGACAGCCATCAGGTATTCCATCCCGACCTGGCTCCCCTTGCCTGGTATTTTGGTCGCGCGGTCTATTTGGAGACACGCTGGTTAAGGGGCGTGATCGCCGGGGATGATGACCTGTCGGGTCGCGTGGAGCACATTTTCGCCAACCCCGATCGTTCCCCGGCCGAGTCTGTCGTGGATCTTCCAACGCGTGACCACCTGCTCAACTGGGCGCTGGAGATTTTCGACGAGGATTTGACCCGACTGGCGAATCCCGGAACCTTGCCGGATCACCCGTTGCTGAAGGATGGCTGGATTCTAGGGTACCTGGTTCAGGCCCTTTCCAGGATCTACGAAGAAATGGTGTTGGTGCTAATTCAGCGACAGCTCCGCCACCCGTATTCGGACTACCGTGTGCAGCAACCGCTGGTGCCGGCGTTACCCAGGGCGGAGGCGGTAGCCATTGACCAGGGTCATTATCGGATCGGTGCGCGTGAGGGTATCGTATTCGACAATGAGCAGCCCGCCATGATGGTTGAATTGCACAGTTACCGCATTCAGGCGCGGCCGGTTTCAAACGCCCAGTACCTGGCCTTTTTGGTGGATGGCGGCTATGAGGAGCCGTCCTGGTGGACAGAGGAGGGCAGGGCTTGGCTGGGTCAGCAATCCGATGCACATCCCGATCAGTGGCGTCGCGATGCTGAGGGAAGGTGGTTTGGTATTGGCGTAAACGGTCCGGCGGATCTGGTGGCGACCGATCCCGTCAACGGTATCTGTTCGTACGAGGCGGAGGCCTTTTCGAACTGGGCGGCTGATCGCGGCGACGGGCTTGGGGGCGCCGTGTTACAGCACGAGTTTCAGTGGGAGGTGGCGGCACGGGGCGGATCGTTCGAGGACGTCGGTCGGACCTGGGAGTGGTGCGGGAACCCGTTCGAGCCCTACGATGCCTATGTGGTGCCGGAAACTCCGGAAATGGCAACCTCCCGGTTCGATGGACTTCATCGTTCCGTCAGGGGAGCGGCCCTGCACACCCAGCCGGGTCTCAGGCGTGCAAGCCTGCGTCATTGCGCCACACCGGCAAGCCGGCACCTGTTGACCGGAATGCGTCTGGTGCTACCGTCAGCGACCCATTGAGGAGGCACAGTAATGAGCAGAGGAAGGATTTGGGTGTTCGACGAGTCGAAGCTCCAGGAAGCGCTCGAACGTTACGAGGCGGCAGCATTGGATGCCTATCCTCACCAGGAAGAGCGAATCCGGCTGACGGTGGTGGCGATGAAGGATTTTCTTAATTCTGAACACGCCGACAAATTGATCATGGGCGGCAGCTGACAAGGGGGGGCGCGCAGGTGAAAGTCATATCGTTCAACGTTAATGGATTACGGGCGCGCCCGCATCAGCTTGAGGCGCTGAAGGCGCGTCATGACCCCGATATCATCGGGTTGCAGGAAACTAAGGTGCAGGACGTCGAGTTTCCGCTGGCCATGATTGAAGATCTCGGTTATCAGGTTCACTTTCATGGTCAGAAGGGCCATTACGGAGTGGCCCTGCTATCCAAGACCCCGCCGTTGAGCGTACAGAAGGGCTTTCCCACGGATGAGGAAGATGCCCAGCGACGCATTATCACCGCGACTTACGATACCCCCGGTAACGGCCGATTGGTGGTGATCAATGGCTATTTCCCCCAGGGGGAAAGCCGCGATCATCCGGTGAAATTTCCCGCCAAACAGAAATTTTATCAGGACCTCATGGATTTCCTGCATGGGTTCAGGCCGGAGGACAAACTGGCGGTCATCGGCGACATGAACATCGCCCGCATGGACCTGGATGTGGGCATCGGTGAAGACAACGCCAAACGTTGGCTGAGAACCGGAAAGTGCAGCTTTCTACCCGAAGAGCGCGACTGGATGGACCGCCTCCTGGGCTGGGGACTGCGGGATACCTTTCGCGAAAAGTATCCCGATGCCAGCGCCGAAGGGCTGAGCTGGTTCGACTATCGGTCTCGAGGGTTCGAACGGGATCCACTGCGCGGTTTGCGGATTGATCTGATTCTGGCCAGTCAACCGCTGGCGGGGCGGTTGACCAACGCGGGGGTGGATCATGTGATCCGCGGTCTCGATAAGCCGTCGGATCACTGCCCGGTGTGGGCGGAATTCGATCTTGGCTGAGCCTGCCTTGGGGTGCCTGCGCGCCAGGTTGGCCGCCAGGGGGCCTCAAGGCACGGCGACCAGCCCGGATCAGGAGCGGGTTTCGGCGAGAAGTTGATTGAACAATGCCTGAAAACGGTCCGGATCGCGGTCGCCAAAGACGGGGTCTGTATCCGCTGGGGATTGTTCCTGGAGCGCTTCCCAGTCTGATTCGGTCAATAGCTCTCGTGCCAGCGGGAAGGCCACTTCCTCTTCCATGTTCAGATGATTGCGCAGGGTCTGGACAAGATCCCGGCCATGCGCTTCCACCAAATCCCGGGTCATGACCTCACCATGAACGATGCCCTCGATGGATGAGCGAAACTGTTTGTTGATTTCAGGCAGTGCCTCGTGCTGCTTGCTCAGTACATCAATCACGCCGCGATGCTCGTCCCCATAGGCGCGCATCCGCTCGAAGATCCGGTCCTCTGTGGGGTGATGGATCTGGTCCGAATAGTTTTCCATGTACTCGAGCATTTCGCTCAGTACCTCGTAGTCAGGCTCATCGCCTTCGTGGAATCGGTCCAATATTTTTTCCAACAGGTCGAGCACCTTGGCGAGGTGTTGGTGATCTTCCTGAAGATGATCCAATAAGCTGGGCATATTGACTCCTGATGGTACGAAATCTCGCGTTGATTCCCGGGACCACAGGGTACAGGGAGAATTCCACGAGGCAAAAACACGAGTATGGCAGCTGTCGCGAAGAATCCAATGGTCGTGACGCGATTATCGTCAGACAATAAATGATCGGGGTGCTGATTCAGCTCGATTATTGATTCGCAGGGTTTCGCGCAGTGCGGGACAACCCCCGGGCCGGGGGATATCTGGATGCCCCTCAGGCGGGCGCTGGCGGTACAAGGCGGAAAACGGCGGAACGGGTGCGGCCGATGGCCGGTGTGCGGGTCAGATGGCTTCCACCCGGATCTTGATGATGGCCCGTTCGGATGCCTGATCGACCGTGAATTTGTAGCCGGATTCGACCAATTGTTCATCTGCCACGGGAATGTGCTTGAAATGGCCGAGCATCAGACCGCCAAGGGTGTGGTATTTCGACGCCGGCAAGGTGATACCGAGAACCTCGTTGACCTCGGACAGAGGAAGCCGGGAATCCATCAGGTAGATCTCATTCTCGGCGTCCAGGACCTCGAATCCGCGACGACGTCGGGGCATGTATTCTTCGAAGTCGTAACCCACGTCGATCTCGCCAACGACCTCTTCAAGAATATCTTCAATGGAAATTATGCCCACCGCCGAGCCGAACTCGTCAACGACGATGGCCATGTGGTCTTCGCGGCGC
This sequence comes from uncultured Gammaproteobacteria bacterium, assembly GCA_963820915.1. Taxonomy (GTDB): domain Bacteria; phylum Pseudomonadota; class Gammaproteobacteria; order Chromatiales; family Chromatiaceae; genus CAWGBV01. The sequence continues at coordinate 170,780 of CAWGBV010000008.1, forward strand.
TGAAGCACGGGCAGCAGCTCGTCGATGGGTTGATGCGGGGTGACATAGCAGGCCGGTTGAATAAGTTCCGACAAGGGTTTCTTCTCCAGGCCGGATTCCATCAGGTCCCAGGTGGACAGGGTGACGATCCCCACCACGTTGCTGACGTTGCGCCGATAAACCGGAAGCCGGTTGTAACCCATGCGCCGGACCAGCCGAATAGCGTCTTTGGTGGCCCGGTCATGGTTGATGGCGATGACCTCCGCCACCGGCACCATGGCCTCTCCCACCGTGGTGTCGGCAAAGCGTATGGCGCGTTTGATCCGGACTTGGTCGAAGACGTCGATATTGGTGCCGCGTTCGGCCATCTCCACCACCATGCGCACCTGTTCACGGGTCATGAACACGTTTTGCTCGGTTTTGCCGCCACCGGCAATTCGGGCGGCGAGTCTGGCGATGCGCGAAAAGATAAAGATCACCGGGTAGAAAAGGATCGAGAAATACCGTAACGGAAACACCACAACGGGCGCGATGCTGTCGGATTTTTGCTGGAAAACGCTTTTAGGGACGATTTCACCGAAAATCAGGAACAACGGGGTGAAGAGCAGAAATGCGTACAGATCCCCGAGTTCACCAAAGTGCTTGATCATCAGCAGGGAGCCAATGGTGGTGAGGGCCACTGTGGAAATATTGGTCCCCACCAAGGTGGTTCCCAACAGCACATCCGGCGTCTTGAACAGCTTGAGCACCAGCTCGGCCCCACGTTTGCCCTGTTTGGACTGGTGATGGAGTTTGAGTTTGTCGGCATTGACCAGCGCGATCTCCGAGCCGGAGAAGAAGCCTTTGAGCAACAGCAGCGCCAGCAGAAAAGGGATGATGAGCAGAAGGTCCATGGGTCGGGATTCCTCAGCTGGTCTTGGACTGGCTGTCGTTGAGAATGGGGGTTGCGGCCTGTTCGGAGGAACGGCCTTCGACGGATGCGGGGTCCGGGGTGTTTCCCGGCACCATCTCGCCGGGTTGGCTGCCGTCTTCCTCCACCGGCGGCAACCGCAGTTCGCCGTCATCCCTGTCGTCCGCTGACATATCATCGTGACCGCCGGGTGTGGCGGCCTCCATGACGTCCTCGTCGGCAGCCTGGCCACGGGCAACCCGCACCTTCGATATCCGGTGTTCCTGCATCTCGATGATGGTAATGACGATTCCTTCCACGTTGACGAGATCGCCTTCGCGGGGCAGGCGGTCCAGGTGCCGAAACGCCACTCCACCGATGGTGGTCATGCGAGGGTCTTCAATGCCGAAGTTGGTGAGGTTGTTGAAGTCGGTGAGCTTCATGTCGCCGGGTATCTCGTAGACGTTTTCGTCCTGTTCCTGGTAGTGCTCGCCACCGGTTACAACATCGGAGGTATGCCCAAAGATGAAATTAAGCACGTCACGCAAGGTGATAAAGCCGTCCACGCCGCCGAACTCATTCAATACCACTGCGGCCCTGGCGTTCTTCTGCTGAAAGAAGTCGAACATTTCGTCGACCTTCTTTGTGGGCGGCGATACCACGGCAGGACGCATGATGGTTTCTACGTCCAGAGCCGAAAGGTCCTCGCTGGCCAATACCAACCGCAAGACGTCTTCGGCGTGAAGAAAACCGATCAGGTTGTCCCGGTGGCCCCGGAATACCGGCACGCGAGGATGACGAATCTCCCGAAAATGATCGATCATCTCGGGCAACGGCATATCCGCGTTGAGAAAGGCCGTTCTCGTGCGCGGAGTCATGATTTCGACGATTTCGGTGTCGCCCGCTTCGAGAATGTTGTAGATCAGCGCGCGTTCTGTAGCGTTGAGTTCGCCGCCCTTGGCGACTTCTTCCACGAGACTGCGAAACTCGTCGACGTGCAGGATATTCTCGGCTTCGCGGTCTTCACCGACGACAAGGGTTGTGACCCGGTCCGCCACACCCCGTATGAGCCATCTCAGGGGGCTGACCAGCCGCACCCAGAGGCTCATGGGTCGCGCGATACCTGAACTGAAACGGACGGGATTGGAAACCGCGATGGTTTTCGGTGTCACCTCGCCAAAGAGCAGCAACAACGGCACCATGATGATGAGGTTGATCCATCCCGCGCGCTCGTCGCCGTACAGAATGACCAGAATCCCGGTCATATTGGCGGTTGCGGCGATGTTGACCAGTTCATTACCGGAAAGGATCGAAATGATCAATCGGCGTGGTTGATCCAGCAGCTCGTGGAGTAGCTCCGAGTGCGGGTTTCGATCCTTGCGGAGTTTTTGCAGGTCCAGCCGCGAAAGGGAGAAGAGCGCCGTTTCAGATCCGGAAAAAAACGCCGATCCCAACAGCAACAACACCTGGAAGGTAATGCGCGCCACCATGTCGGGTTCCAGCGCGCGAGACCAGTCCACCGCGATTGCGGCGAGAAAGGTATCCCAGTAAAGGGATATTTCCGTCAAAAGCGTTTCGAACATGAGACACGATCCCCGGGGCCGCTTTTCGGCGGTGCCTTGTGTTTGCTTCGGGGTATTTCTTAGCAGCCAACGACCACCGTTCTGCAAATCTGCAGGGGAGTGTGCAAAAAGCAGGGTCGTCGTCGCAGCGTCGCCATTCTACGCGATCTGGGGTCAGGGTGGTTTTCTTTTTGAGCCTGCATCCTTACTGAACGAAGCGCGGCCTGCCATTGGGAGCGGTGACCGGCTCCATGAGAACCAGCGCTAATGGCGACCATGCGAACTTTATGGAACTGGTCGGGCATACCGCCGTCTCAATCATCGCAAGCTCGCTGATATTTTGTTACGGAGGACCATGGGTCTGAACGGACTTCCCGTCAATCAAATGCGAGTTTCTCTGACGCCCGAACCTGCTTGGGCCTGTTAACACCATGCGAATTCCCAGGAACCCATTATGAAATTCATTGCCGCTTTTCTGTCGCTTTCGATTTTTTCGGCGTCCGCTGTACTGGCCGCCGTCCAGCTCCCGGATCTGAGGCCTTTCCCGCCGGCAGAGCCGGGCTTTCAGCGGGCTGTGGTTTGGCTCTCAGAATCGTCAGACGAGGCAGACCTTAAGGTGGAAATCGTTGCCGGCAGGATCATGGCTACCGATTGCAATACCACTTGGTTAGGCGGCGATCTGGAACGCCGGGTGCTGGATGGCTGGGGGTATTCCTATCACGTGCTCCAAAAGGTGTCGGCCCCGGCCTCCACAATGATGGCCTGCCCCCCCGGTACCGAAAAAGCAGAATCCTTTGTCCCAGTCCGGGGGGAAGGGTATCTGATGCGGTATAACAGCCGATTGCCACTGGTTGTGTATGTTCCAGATGGCATCGAGGTCCGTTATCGAATCTGGTCTGCGGGAGCTGAGATTCTTCGGGCGGAAGTTCAGTGATTTCCCCGTCGTATGAGTGATTCCAGACCGGCAGTGCCCTGAGGACAAGCCGCTTAGGCGACGTTCCGCACCCTGAATTAGACGCTGGGGGTTTGCTGCCTTTGCCCTGTGGGTTAAAGGCATTCGCGCAGGCAATTGCTATGATGAGATCTGACCGCGACAAAGTTGTATCTGTAAATCATCCGACGCTGGCGGTTTTTGGGGGTTACCATGGGCGGATAATCTTTCCGCGTTCGTCGCGGGTGGGCATTAAGACATACATCACACCATTGGGGATCAAGCATGATTTTTAACTTTCTGGGTAAGGCAAAGTGGGCCGTACTTGTGGTTTTTTCCGCCGCATGCGCGGCTGTCACGCCGGTATCGGCGGGTGATCGTGAGGATGCGCTGAACATTCTGGACAGCTCGGTAGCCACGCTCAACAATTTTCTTGTCGACCCCCAGATGGCCTGGGTTCGCGAGAATCTCCCCAAGGCCAGAGGCGTGATGATCGTTCCCAAAATGGTAAAAGCCGGCTTCGTTCTGGGTGGATCTGGCGGCCAGGGCGCGCTGGTGGCCCGAGACAAGGAGACCGGGGAGTGGCTGGGTCCGGTTTTTTACACCATGGGTGCCGCCAGTATCGGACTACAGGCGGGTTTGGACATCTCCGAGACGATGCTTCTGGTCATGACCGATGCTGGAGTTGATGCATTGATGGCTAACACTGCCAAGCTGGGGGGGGATGCGCGCGTGGCAGCGGGTCCTGTCGGCGGCGGTGTGGCGGCGTCCTCTGCGGATGTTTACGGTTTCTCACGCTCAAAGGGCTTGTTTGCCGGGGTGTCTTTTGACGGTTCTGTGGTTGCGCCCAGTGGCAAACTGAATTCCGCGCTCTATGCTCAGTCGGTCACCCCCGTTGATATACTGATTCGCAAATCGGTCACCTCGGCCGATGGCGAGCCGCTGGTGCGTGCCGTCACGGATGCAGCGCAGGGAAACCTCTACTGACAGGCGGCTCGGGTGGCCAGGAAGCTGACCACCCGATTCGGCTGATGAAGTGCGTCGGGTGATCACAACCCCCGTTTTTCTGCTTGGTTTGGCATATTGGTGTGTTTTTTGCGGGATATACGGCTAAAATATTCTGAGATCTGGATATAAAACAATCGTTTCGCCTATATAAAACCGGTGAAACCGCGGTTAGGCTATGCAATGAAAGCATTGCTTAATCAATAACAATGCGTCTGACTGGGTAGAGATTGGAATCGTGGAATTCCGTGAGTTTTATCGCGGGGTCTGTGCAAAGATCCGCTTTGATTACCATACGGGCACCTATATTGGTGAGCTTGATGGCTTGCCGGGGGTGTCGTTTGTGGAGGCGGGCTCCTACGAAGATATTCAACAATCGCTCAAGCAGGCCGTGGACGACCACCTGTCCGGACGCACCGCCAACGATGTCAGGGAATGGGAATTGGCGGCCGAACTGGATCGGGCCCGGTTGAAAAAAGAAGAAGAAGAAGAAAAAAAAAGCAAAAATCCGAAAAGCCAGATAATGACCCCTTTGGGCGCCGCAAGTTTCTCCGCTAGGATGCCGGTCGCTACTCGCCAGTAGCTCCGCAATTCTGACTGTTCAGGGCTGAGGAAACCGGTAGTACTCCCGATTAAGAAAAGCAGCAACATCGTCTTCCTCTTCAGGGAACCAGCCTTGAGGAAATCGCTGATTGCATCCCTGTACCCATCCCTTAAGTTCGGCCATGGATTTCGCCGTCACGTTTGACGGATTGAGAAAGTAGGAATCATCGTGGCAGGCGGTGCAGGCCTGTGAATCTCCACCGTCGCCGAACAGATAGAGCTCTTTTCCGTTTGTGGGGTCGCCCGCCGCAGCGATCATTGGCACCGTAATCAGTATTGCAACAAACAAGTGTCGGTAATTCATGTCCGGATGTTCTCTTATTGGGCTTCAAGATGGCCGTCAGGGTGTGTCGCCCTTACCCTGGCGGTAACCAAGCTGTTCTCGGTAACTTTCGAATCTTTGATGTTGATGGCAGTTCGCAGGTAATTGGGCGTGTAACCCCATGCCGTTGTTCCACCACCCTTCGATGGACTGATCTTTTCGACGAGTATCTCATGCTGGTGCCCGAGTTCGCGATCCAACACTTTCCTTCGGTGTTTCTCGGAGAGTTCGTGAAGTTCGAGACTGCGTTTGCGTTTGGTCTGGTCGTCGACGGCGTCCGGCAAAAGGGCGGCCTTGGTACCGCTCCGCGGCGAAAAAGGGAAGATGTGGACATGGCCGAACCCTGTCTCTTCGACAAGAGACAAGGTCTCCAGAAATTCGTCCTGGGTTTCCCCGGGAAAGCCAACGATGATGTCCGTGGTGACATTCAGGTCTGGTATCGCCATCCGGCCCCGCTCGAGCAAAGTCCGGAATTCGCCCGTTTTGCATCGCCTCGCCATACGTCGTAAAACGGCATCCGAGCCGCTTTGTATCGGTAGATGGAGATGAGGCATCAGGCGGCGATTCGAAAACCGGTCCCAAAGCGTATCGGGGATATCCCAGGGTTCCAGCGATCCCAGGCGCAATCGTGGGATATCCGTTTCACCCAGCAAGCTGTCCACAAGATCAACCAGCGAGTGACCGATGTCGCTGCCATAGCCGCCTAGATGTACCCCGGTGAGCACCACCTCTTGAATGCCTTCGCTGCGTAGTCTGTTGATTTCTATTGAAATATCTTCCAGCGGACGACTGTGCTCCTCGCCACGGGCGAGGGTGACCACACAGTAGCTGCAGCGGTAGCGGCAGCCGTCCTGCACCTTAACGAAACTTCGCTGCCGGCCGCGCGTGAAAAGCAGGTTTTCGCCGGGTTCCGCCGCCGCTGCCGGTGCCGTAGTCAATGCGAGCCGGTCCATCACGATCTCGGGGAGCCGATCCTTGTTGCGGTTGTTCACCACCAGATCGACACCGGCCGGGGGCTCGGCCTCCGGTCCACCGAGCGACGGCAAACAGCCGCTGACGACAAGTTTCGCTTGGGGGTTGTCCCGGTGAATCCGTCTTAGCAGCTTGCGGGACTTCCGCACCGCCTCCTCTGTCACCGCGCAGGTGTTCACCACCACCAGATCAGCGTCCACGGCGGAAGGCGTCACCTGCATGCCGCGATCCCGGAAATCGCGCGCCCAGGTTTCCAGTTCCGCCTCGTTCAGACGGCAGCCCAGTGCCTTGAGGTGCACCTGCATACTTCGGGGGACTCCGCGGTGTTTGGGACTCACAGTTTGAGCCCGAGGTGGACGATAATAATCCAAGTTTACCGCAAGGATCCGCAAAGGCTGTGGCCGTCGAAGAATTCCTTTTACAAAACGCGGTTGTGTTGCTGGCATCGGCAGCGGCAGGTTTTGTGCTATTTGCGCTCTGGGCCGCACTCCGTGCCGCCAGGTTTGAACGACGGCTTGCATTGGCGGTGGATCGACAGGACGGCCAAATGCGCGATCTTGAGCGAACCCTGTCCCGCGAACTTGCCGATACCCGCGAGGAGATGCTGGGCCAGGTTGCAAGAGGTCAGCGGGAGGAGCAAAGGGCTATCCTCGAATCGGGGGGGCGAATCTTTCAAGGCATGGAGCGGCGTTTCGGTGAGTTGAACGAGCAGTTGACCGAAGATGCCGGCGATGTGCGCGCCGCCCTGGCCGACCGTCTTGAGCGTTCGCACCAGGCCATGATCGAGCAATTGTCAGAAGGGCGTCTGGCGGCACAGCAGGAGATGAGCGCTTTGCGCCAGTCACTCGACGCGGGAATGACACAGCATCGTGCGCGTTTCGACGAGCGTCAGGGTGATGCGCTCAAGATGCAGCAGGAAGGGCTGGCAACGGGCATGACGGCGGTTTCCCGGCAGGTAAACGAGGCCCTGGTGCAGCATGGTGAGTCCCTGTCGCGGCGCATCCAGGGACTTACCGAAACGATCGATCAGCGGTTAATGGAAATCAGCGGGCAAGTGGATCGGCGTCTTGCCGAAGGCTTCGAAAAGACCACGGAAACCTTCGGCAAGGTACTGGAGCATCTGGGTCGCATCGATGAGGCGCAGAAAAAGATCACTGAATTGTCAGGCAGCGTGGTCAGTCTTCAGGAAATCCTGTCCGACAAGCGCTCTCGCGGCGCCTTCGGCGAGGTGCAACTGAACAGCCTGGTGAGGAACATCCTTCCCCAGGGCAGCTATAGCTTCCAGCATTCCCTGTCAGTGGGAACCCGCGTAGATTGTCTGCTCAAACTCCCGGCACCGACCGGCAACCTTGCCGTCGATGCCAAGTTTCCACTGGAATCCTATCAACGGATGACCGACCTGGCGCTTTCGTCCGTCGAGCGCGAGCGCGCAAGCCGCCAGTTCGGAAAGGACATCCGAAAACACATCCACGACATCGCGGGCAAATACATCATCGAGGATGAAACCGCGGACGGCGCCATGATGTTTATTCCCGCCGAGGCGGTCTTCGCGGAGATCCATGCGCACCATCCGGATTTGGTGGAAACGGCCCGGCAGCAACGTGTCTGGATGGTTTCGCCGACCACCATGATGGCGGTGCTGACCACCGCTCGATCCGTATTGCGCGACGTGGCCACCCAGGAGCAGGTGCACGTCATTCGTAAATATCTGCACGAGTTGTCCAAGGATTTCGGACGCTTTCAGGGGCGCATGGACAAATTGTCGGTACATATCGCCCAGGCCCATCAGGACGTCGAAGACGTGCATAAGTCGGCCCGGCGCATCAGCGGGCGTTTCCGCAAGATCGAGGAGGTGGAACTGGACGAGGCGCCGAATCCCGCGATACCGGTGACTCCAGAACAGTCCGGAGATTGAACCCAAGGTTGCGCTGAACAACGGGCGTTTGCGCGGCGAGGAGATTGTGGCCACCGGGACTGCTGAGGATTATTGCGCCGTGGACTTTCAGGCCCTGGCGGAATCCTTTTCCCGGCAGTTCAATACAGATCGCACAAACCTTCAACAAGAAGATATCGCAGTTGTTCGGCACTGGGGTGGAAGCCACTCATCGCGATGGTGAGCACTTTGTGATTGGGACCAATCGCGGTCTGCTACAAGCACGAATGGTGGTGGTCTGTGCCGGTGGGCATTCGTTGCTGATGGCCCAGCAGATGGGGTAGGGGCCGGCCTATTCCTGCCTGCCGGTAGCCGGTTCCTTCTATTTCGCGCCAGAGGCGTTGATAGGCAAGGTTTACACGGTTCAGAATCCGAATCTGCCCTTCGCGGCCGTACATGGTGATAACGATATCAAGGCGAGCGGCAAGACACGCTTCGGTCCGACAGCAATTGCCCTGCCAATACTGGAGCGCAACAACCGCGATACCATTCGCGAGTTCTTCAAGGTGCTTCGATTCGATCGATACGTTGCCGCGGCCATCTGGGATTTGATCAAGGTTGCGGATATCCGGCAGTATATTCTGCGCAATTTTCTCTACGAGGTGCCCGGCCTCAACCGGCGGTTGTTCATCAAAGAGATACAGAAGATTGTGCCTTCATTGAAGGCGACAGACATCGAGTACGCAGAGGGCTCAGGTGGTTTTCGTCCGCAGCTTATCGATAAAACAACGAGCCAGTTAGTTACGCATGGGGGAGGCCAAGATCGATCCCGGTAGTGGCATCATTCTCAACATGACGCCCTCACCTGGAGGCACCAGCTGCCTGGGTAACGGCGAGATCGACATGTGGCTGGTCTGAAAACATCTCGTTTGCCAGATTGATGAGCGGGCATTCACCCGGGAGATGTTGACGGGATACGAGGATACCCGTGAAAAAAGTCCCGCGGAATCCCTGGCCGAGGCGGGGTAAAGTCGGCTTGCTCAACGACAGGTGCGCCGATGCCGGCATCGCAATCTCAGGGGCCTGGCGGTGATCCGGCCGGTGGTGGCGTCGGTGAGTTCTGGTGCATGACCATTTTCCATCCCTGGTCCCCGCGCCGGTAGGTGTTGGTGGCGTAAACGGGTGGCGGTGCCGGTTGCCCCGGCAGGGTAACAGCGGCCATCTCCTCTATCAGGTGTATGGCGGTATCGCCAAATTGAATCCAATGTATGTGGCGGGTTTGTAAATCGATCGGGCCGAGATTCGAGAGGATTTCCCGCCACACGGATTCGACCGCGGACCGACCGATAACGAATGGCGCCATGGGCAGTGCGCAGGCAATCTCGTCACTGTCACGCCAAACGGCCATGATGGCGTCGAAATCTCCCGCCTCAAGGGCGTCGTAGTAGGCATCTTCTGCAGATTCGGCGGTCTCAAACATGTTGGTTAACCTTTAAAATGTTCCGCTGTTCCAGCCCCAGAGGTGTCGAGGGGCATCGGTGAATTCAATGTAGATTCGATCGGGAAAAACGTTCAGCCTATTCGCAATCACCCGACAAAGTTCGGCCGACAGTTCCCTGGTTTTTTCTTCCGGCAGGCCAATGCTTTTCAGCTCGACGTAGGCCAGTGCGGCGTCGGTGCCCCCGAAGGACATGGCCGGACAGTATTCTGCCTTGACCATGACGAAGCGTTCCGATTTGCCGAGCATGGCGGCGGTGGCCTGTGACAGCGCGGCGAGGAGGCTGGCCTGGTTGGCGTCAAACTCCGGGCTGTTGGTGGTGATGCTGACTAGGGGCAAGACTACATTCCCGTGCAGTTTTTCTCGATATAGGCTTTCGCTTCGGTGATTTCCGCCTGCAGTTCCTCATACGACAGGCGCTTTGCTTTGCCGTCGGGGCCGATCAGGATTTTTTGCGGTGGCCCGCGTTCCAATTCTTCAATCTGTTCACGGGATGCTTTGCAGGAAGCGCGAACCTGGGCCTGATTGTCGTTTTTTTTCTGAGCCGCGCCCCTGGCCTTTTCGTTTTCAATGCGGACCTTGTCGGCTTCGTCGAGTCGTTGGATGGATGCGTCAAGCTCTTTGCGCGCCTGTGCGGGGTCGGTCGCTGGCGGCGGAGGCGGCTTGACGATCTGGGACTCGGCGGTGGCCGGAGGGGTCTGGGAGTACACGGTACGCCCGTTTTCGTCCTCCCATTTATACATTTGACCTGCCTGGAGCACAGGTGCCGCGGCCATAAGGACCGCCAGCGTAATGGCGTTTTTCATCATAGATCCGCTGGTTATTGGCTGAGCGGGATTATGCGCCTTCAGTACGAGAAGGCAAGATGCCCCTTGCCAACCACCGGACAAGTGCGGAAAATGTTGATCTTTTCGCTTGGGCAAAGTAGTTTCAAGCGTTTGAATATACGCTGGTTTTAATATTGGCTGGAAACGGGCGCGTTTCGGCCGTGTCGGGAGGTAGGCTGTGGAACTCAGTGGTTCCGAAATCGTCGTTCAAGCGTTGAAAGACGAAGGTGTTGAATTCGTGTTCGGTTACCCGGGCGGTGCCGTTCTGCATATTTACGACGCGCTTTTCCAACAGGACGACGTGCGCCATGTGCTGGTTCGCCACGAGCAGGGCGCCACCCATGCGGCGGACGGCTATTCGCGCGCGACGGGAAAACCGGGGGTGGCTCTGGTCACCTCAGGTCCTGGTGCCACCAACGCGGTCACCGGGATTGCGACGGCGTACATGGATTCCATTCCCATGGTGGTGCTTACCGGCCAGGTGCCGACACCGGTCATCGGTTCGGACGCCTTTCAAGAGGTGGACACCGTCGGCATTACCCGTCCGTGCGTCAAGCATAACTTTCTCGTTAAACGGGTCGAGGACCTTGCCGATACCATCAAGCGGGCGTTCTACATCGCCACGACGGGGCGGCCGGGTCCGGTGGTGGTGGATATCCCTAAAGACGTGACCGATCCCGGCATCAAGATACCGTATGACTACTCTAAAAAAGTGAAGATGCGGTCGTACAACCCGGTTCAGAAAGGCCACCTCGGGCAGATCAAAAAGGCCGTTGAACTGATGAAATCAGCGCGTCAACCCGTGGTTTACACCGGGGGTGGCGTGGTGTTGGGAGACGCCAGCGATGAACTCACAGAACTTATCCGTCTGACCGGATTTCCCATTACCAACACGCTGATGGGGCTTGGTTCTTATCCGGCGACCGACCGGCAGTTCATCGGCATGTTAGGTATGCACGGTACCTATGAGGCCAATATGGCCATGCACGAGACCGATGTGCTGATCGCTATTGGCGCACGCTTCGACGACCGGGTAACTGGCAAGATTGCGCATTTCTGTCCCCACGCAAAGATTGTCCATATTGATGTGGACCCTGCCTCCATCTCCAAGAATGTTCGCGTGGATATTCCCATTGTCGGACCGGTCAAGCCGGTACTGAAAGACATGGTGAAGGTCTGGAAGGAAGACAAGAGTGCTGGCGATGAAAAAGTGCTCAAGCAATGGTGGGAGCGCATCGAAGGCTGGCGGAAGGTCAATTGCCTGGAGTACGACCGCAACAGCAATGCCATCAAGCCGCAGTATGCTGTCGAAACGCTATACAACGTCACCGAGGGCGGGCTGTTCCTGACCTCTGACGTGGGACAGCATCAGATGTTTGCCGCCCAGTTCTATAAATTTGACAAGCCGAGGCGCTGGATCAATTCAGGCGGCCTGGGGACCATGGGTTTCGGCCTGCCGGCGGCCATGGGCGTTCAATTGGCGTATCCGGACAGCCCGGTCGCCTGTGTCACCGGAGAGGCCAGCATCCTGATGTGTATTCAGGAACTGGCCACCTGTAAACAATACGGATTGCCCATCAAGATTGTGTTGCTCAACAATGGCTACATGGGCATGGTTCGGCAGTGGCAGGAGTTCTTCTATGAAGGCCGCTATTCCCATTCCTACGTTGACGCCTTGCCCGATTTCGTGGAACTGGCAAAGAGCTTCGGTCACTCTGGAATCAGGGTGGAAAAGCCCGGTGATCTGGAAGACGCGATGAAAGAAACCTTCGGTCGCAAGAACGAATTGGTATTCCTGGACGTTGTGGTCGATCCGTCGGAAAACGTTTACCCCATGATCGAGGCGGGCAAGGGACATCACGAAATGCACCTCTCGCCCCATTTGTCCGCGGAAAGGGAGTTGGCCTGACATGCGGCACATTATTTCTATCCTGTTGGAAAACGAAGCTGGTGCCCTGTCTCGGGTGGCGGGCCTGTTCTCGGCACGTGGCTACAACATCGAATCCTTGACGGTGGCGCCCACCGAAGACAGCTCTCTGTCTCGCATGACGCTGGTGACTCGCGGTGACGAGAACGTGATCGAGCAGATCACCAAGCAGCTGAACAAGCTGGTGGATGTGGTGAAGCTGGTCGACCTGTCGGAAGGCGAGCATATCGAGCGCGAGCTGATGCTGATCAAGGTCAGGTCGGAAAAGGGCATGCGCGACGAGATCAAGCGTCTGGCGGATATATTCCGCGGCCAGATCATCGACGTTACCGATTCCAGCTTTGTCATCCAGCTGGCCGGCGATGGAAAAAAACTCGATGCCTTCATCCGTGCCGTCCCCGAGGACCTGGTGGTCGAAGTGGTGCGTACCGGTCCCAGCGGTATCGCGCGTGGGCCCAAGGGGCTGGGACTCTGACGAATTAAATACCCGTTCGCGCACCCCGCGTCTCCGGCACCGGGTGTGCGGGCAGGTGTGATTGAAAATCCTTCTTAAGAAACAGGTAAATCCATGGCGATCAATGTTTATTACGACAAAGACTGTGACCTTTCCATCATTCAGGGAATGAAGGTCACCATCATCGGCTATGGCTCACAGGGCCATGCTCATGCCAACAATCTCAAGGAATCTGGTGTTGATGTCACCGTCGCGCTGAGGATGGGTTCCGGCTCCGCGAAGAAAGCGGAAGCGGCCGGTCTCAAGGTGGCTCCCATCGAGGAGGGCGTTAAGAGCGCCGACGTGATCATGGTGCTGGCGCCCGATGAATTCCAGTCGACGCTCTACCGTGAGCAGATCGAGCCGAATCTCAAGGAAGGCGCGACCCTGGCCTTCGCCCATGGATTCGCCATCCACTACAATCAGATCGTTCCGCGGTCTGACCTGGATGTCATCATGATTGCTCCCAAGGCGCCGGGACACACTGTGCGTAACGAATTTACCAAGGGTGGTGGTATTCCCGATCTGGTGGCAGTGTTCCAGGATGCCTCCGGCCAGGCCAAGGACAGGGCGCTGTCCTATGCCTCGGCAATTGGTGGCGGTCGAACCGGTATCATCGAAACCTCGTTTAAAGACGAGACGGAGACAGACCTTTTCGGTGAACAGGCGGTTCTCTGTGGTGGTGCTGTGGAACTGGTGAAGGCCGGATTTGAAACCCTGGTCGATGCGGGATATGCCCCGGAGATGGCCTATTTCGAGTGTCTCCACGAACTCAAGCTCATCGTCGATCTGATGTACGAGGGTGGAATCGCCAACATGAATTACTCCATTTCCAACAACGCGGAATACGGAGAGTATGTCACCGGCCCCAAGGTGATCAACGAAGAAAGCCGCAAGGCCATGCGTGAAGCCCTGCATAACATTCAGACCGGCGAATATGCCAAAAACTTCGTGAGCGAGGGGCAGTTCGGGTACCCTTCGATGACCGCTTATCGTCGCCTCAATGCCGCTCACGAGATTGAGCAGGTCGGCGCCAGCCTGCGTGGGATGATGCCCTGGATCACCGCGAACAAGCTGGTGGACAAGGATAAGAACTAGTCGTAATCAGCGTATTGGGCAATTCACTGAGAAACCAGCTTCGGCTGGTTTCTTTTTGGAAAGTGGAGTGCCGTCACTGGTCTGATCGGAGGGTGTGCAAGGTGTCGAAAATTCAAGATCTGGCGAGGAAACGACGCAGCGTGCTGGCCTATACTGACTATCCCACATATTCCGAGTCAAAAGGATGAGCAGAGACAATCCACATCACCGTCCCAAGCGTGGCATCTATTTGCTTCCCAACCTCTTTACCACGGGCGTTTTGTTCGGCGGTTTTTTTGCGGTGTTGTCGGCCGTGGATGGCCAGTTTGAAAAGGCGGCCGTCGCCATATTCGTTGCCATGGTCCTGGACGGGCTGGACGGCCGTGTGGCGCGCCTCACCAACACCCAGACCGCCTTCGGCGGCGAGTATGACAGCCTGTCGGATATGGTGGCCTTCGGTATGGCGCCGGGGCTGGTGGTTTATCTGTGGGCGCTACAGCATATGGGGCGCCTGGGGTGGCTGGCCGCATTTGTCTATGTGGCGGGCGCCGCATTGCGGCTTGCGCGTTTCAATACCCAGATCGGCGTGGCGGACAAACGCTTTTTTCAGGGCCTGCCAAGCCCGGCTGCGGCAGCGATTGTTGCGGGCATCGTCTGGATGGGCGTGGATTTTGATCTGGACCCGTCGGATATCGCCCCGGTGGCTGCCATTATCACCGCGCTGGCAGGCCTTGCCATGGTCAGCAAGCTGAGATACCACAGTTTCAAGCAAGTGGATTTTCGTGGCCGGGTGCCGTTTTTCGCCCTGGTTATCATTGCCGTGATGGCGGCGGTGGTGCTGGCCGAACCGCCCTTGGTGCTGTTCGTCCTGTTTCTTGGTTATGCGTTGTCTGGGCCGGTGCTCACCTTTCTGGGGATGCGAAGGCGCCGACTGCAGAGACAGGACCGGTCCTAGGGGTATACCGGCATGGGGGAGTGAGACTCCCTGGGTTTTGGAGGTGGAGTGGGTTGGGCTCCGGGCGGTAACCGTTTTTTCGCTCTTGGCGCATGCCGCTTGGCAAAGCGAATATCGTTCGTTATATTCTGACTATCCAACATGGATTCACCGCACGATGAGACGCGCGACACAGAGAGATTTCGAACAGTTCGATGCCGGCAGAATGACCGGTCGTACTGTCGTGTCCCGCGCATTCTCCAATCTTACCCTGCTGCTCCTGCTGCTGCCCTTTGGGGCATGAAACTGAGATCAAGCCCTGTAGAGGGCACCCCGGAACACGAATCGTCCCAGATACCCAGTAACTGCAGCATTGAAGCCTATGGCCATGGCCGCAGTTCAGGAGCAGAGAGCCATGAAAGATAAACTCACGATTTTCGATACCACATTGCGCGACGGCGAGCAGAGTCCCGGCGCGTCTATGACCAAAGAGGAAAAGGTCCGTATCGCCAAGGCGCTGGAAAAAATGCGGGTCGATGTGATCGAGGCCGGTTTTCCCATTGCCAGTCGAGGCGATTTCGAGGCGGTTCAGGCCGTGGCAAGAGTGATCAAGGATTCGACGGTCTGTGGTCTTTCCCGCGCCCTCGAGAAGGATATCGATCGGGCGGGAGAGGCGCTGAAGGAGGCCAACTCCTCGCGCATTCACACCTTTATTGCGACCTCTCCGATCCACATGGAGCGCAAACTGCGCATGACGCCTGACCAGGTGGTGGAACAGGCGGTCCGTTCGGTCAAGCAGGCCCGCAACTACACGGACAATGTGGAATTTTCCGCCGAAGATGCGGGTCGCTCCGAACTGGATTTCTTGTGTCGCATTGTCGAGGCTGTCATTGACGCGGGAGCCACCACGATCAACGTGCCGGATACTGTCGGTTACAACGTTCCGAGCCAGTTCGGCGAGACCATTCGAGCGCTTATCGAAAGGGTGCCGAACTCGGATCGGGCTGTGTTTTCGGTGCATTGCCACAACGATCTCGGATTGGCGGTAGCCAACTCCCTGTCCGCGGTCATCAACGGCGCCCGACAAGTGGAATGCACCATCAACGGGCTTGGCGAGCGCGCCGGAAACGCCTCTCTCGAAGAGGTCGTGATGGCGGTCCGGACACGACAGGATGTGTTCTCCTGTGAGACCACGCTCGATACCACGCAGATTGTTGCCTGTTCGAAGTTGGTGTCGAGCATCACCGGATTCCCGGTTCAACCCAACAAGGCCATCGTCGGGGCCAATGCCTTTGCCCACGAGTCGGGCATTCACCAGGACGGCGTTCTCAAAAGTCGCGAGACTTACGAAATCATGCGCGCTGAGGACGTGGGCTGGAGCCGGAATCGCATGGTGCTCGGCAAACACTCGGGCCGTAATGCCTTTCGTGCGCGGTTGGAGGAACTCGGAATCACCCTCCGGTCCGAAGAGGAACTCAATGAGGCCTTTGCCCGCTTCAAAGACCTCGCGGACAAAAAACACGAGGTGTTCGACGAGGATCTTCAGGCCATCGTGTCCGATACCACCAGTCTCGATGCCGAGCATGAGCGGATCAGGCTGGTATCGCTCAAGGTTTGCACCGAAACCGGCGAGACGCCCCATGCGGATGTGGTGGTTTCCATCGACGGCGAGGAGAAATCCGTCTCAGCATCTGGTGGTGGGCCGGTTGATGCCTCGTTTATGGCCATCGAGGCGGCGGTCGGTTCAGGCTCGTCGTTGCAACTGTATTCAGTGAACAGCATCACCACGGGAACCGATGCCCAGGGGGAGGTGACTGTTCGTCTCGAAAAAGGCGGTCGTATCGTCAACGGGCAGGGCGCCGACACCGACATCGTGATCGCCTCGGCCAAGGCCTATATCAACAGTCTCAACAAGCTGTTTTTCACGGTGGAGCGGGCTCACCCTCAAACCGGCGACGTTTGAGTCCTATGCTCGACGAACGGCGAAAGCGTTACCTGGAGGCCATGGGTGTCCCCGTTTATGTGCGACGTGGCGGGGACACCGGTGAGCCACCTGCCGCCGCTGCCGGGATCGCAGAAAAACCGACACCCACGTCGATGCCGGTGCCGGAGGACCTTGACGCGATCTGTGCAGGCGAGGTGGAGACCTTGGGCTGGCCGGAATTGCGAACACGGGTTGCCGCCTGTACCGCCTGCGATTTACACCAGGGCAGAACCTCGACAGTCTTCGGTGTCGGCAATCCGGATGCGGACCTGATGGTCATTGGTGAGGCCCCCGGGGCGGAAGAGGATCGCCAGGGCGAGCCCTTTGTCGGGCGCGCCGGCCAGCTGCTAACCGCAATGCTCGGCGCGATCGGACTGAACCGGGGTGATGTCTTCATCGCCAATATCCTAAAGTGCCGACCCCCCGGAAATAGAAATCCCGTGTCATCGGAGATTGCCTGTTGTCTGCCTTATCTCATGCGGCAGGTGGCCCTTCTCCAACCTCGACTGATCTTCTCGGTGGGCGGTGTATCGGCCCACAATCTGTTGAAAACCGAAGAGCCGGTCGGGCACCTGCGAGGGCAGGTTCATAGCTTCGGACCGGATGGGATACCGCTGGTAGTGAGTTATCATCCCGCTTACCTGCTGCGTAAGCCCGCCGAGAAGGCAAAGGCCTGGCAGGATCTTCAGATGATCAAAGGGATGCTGGACAAGCCTTGAATGCCGTCGTGGAAAATATGCTGATGAGCATTCGCGCCATGCAGGGGACGGATGTCCCCGGCGCCATGATCAATGAGAATGCGGCATATACCCACCCCTGGACGGAGGGTATCCTGCGCGACTGCCTGCGAGTCGGCTATTATTGCGTCGTCGGGGATGTGGGCGGTCAGCTTATCGGTCACGGAGTGATGTCGGTGGCAGCGGGAGAAGCCCATGTCTTGAACCTCTGTATTCACCCGCGGCGACAACGACGAGGGCACGGGCGTTACTTACTGGAGCATCTTCTCGAATCAGCCGCTGCGCGCAAGGCCACCCACATGTTTCTCGAGGTGCGCGAATCCAACGATTCCGCCCGTCGGTTGTACGAATCCATGGGTTTTAACGAGATTGCCCAACGCCCCGGGTATTACCCGGCTCGGCGAGGTAGGGAAACCGCCCTTGTGTTTGCGAAAACCCTTGTGCGTAGCGGCCCGGAATAGGCTGGGTGGTTCGTTCCCGGGGGCTGGTTCAGTGGGATCAGCGGTGAAGTTTTCCCACCCGCTCCATGTGTTTGAGCCAGTTGCTGAAGGCGCCACCACCGGAGCTGCCATGCCGGCGTCCACGGAAGGTGCGGAAACACTTGCCGTCATCGCAGCGTTGAGAGCCGGCGCAAAGCAGGGTGTATATCAATGCGACATCGGCGACAGCGACCGCAACCACGGAGGGCATGGCCAGCAAAGGATTGTGTCGGATCCAGGCCCAGATCGGGTCATAGTATTGGGTGGTAGCCCAGACGGTGCCGAAAAGTAGTGCGACTGCCATCACTGAAAAAAAATCGGCGATCCATTCATGGCGGTGGACCAGGGTTTTTACGGAGGTACAGACAGTCATTCGGAAAGCTCCTGTATCTTGCATATATCCCTCGTAATATAGCTGAAACAGAAGTATCCGCAATTAATGTGGGTTAATCCCACACTAAAGTGTTGCCTGAATCGGTTACTCTGCTTTAATTAACTGAATTAATTAAGAAAAAAGGAGATGGCGTGGAAACCTTAAACGAGATGGTTGGTTGGCTGAACGGCATAGTCTGGGGCCCCCTCATGTTGGTCCTGATCCTTGGCACCGGACTGTTCTTGACCGTTGGCCTGAAGTTCATGCCAATAAGGAATCTGGGTTACGGGTTCCGCCAGTTGTGGGAGGGCCGGAAACCGAAGGGTGAGGGCGATATAACCCCATTTAACGCCTTGATGACGTCACTGTCAGCGACGATCGGAACGGGAAACATCGCCGGTGTAGGTACGGCCATCGCCATCGGTGGACCCGGTGCTGTTTTCTGGATGTGGTGTACTGCAGTGGTGGGCATGGCCACCAAGTATGCCGAGGCGGTACTGGCGGTTAAGTATCGCGAGGTGGATGAAGAAGGCCGCCACGTCGGCGGACCCATGTATTACATCAAAAATGGTTTGGGCAAGAACTGGAGATGGCTCGGAACCCTGTTTGCAATATTCGGCGCCATTGCCGGTTTCGGAATCGGCAATATGGTGCAGGCCAACTCCGTTGCCGACGCCATGAACGCCAATCTTGGTTTCTCGAAACTCTGGGTGGGAATCGGGATGGCCGTACTGGTTTTTATGGTGCTTATCGGCGGCATCAAACGTATTGCCCAGGTTGCGGGAAAGCTCGTACCGTTGATGGCCATCGCCTATGTGGTCGGCGGCTTGATCGTGATCCTGGTGAATGTGACCGAGGTTCCAGCGGCGCTGTGGCTCATCATTAGCGAGGCATTTACCCCGACCGCCGCGACGGGAGGATTTGCGGGATCTGCGGTGATGCTGGCGGTGCAAATGGGTGTGGCGCGCGGTATTTTCTCCAACGAAGCGGGACTGGGGTCGGCCCCTATTGCTCACGCTGCCGCGGAAACCAATGATCCGGTTCGGCAGGGCACCGTCGCCATGTTGGGTACCTTCATCGACACTCTGATCATCTGCACTATCACCGCGTTGGTGATCGTCCTTACCGGGATGTGGTCAAGCGGGGAATCCGGTGCGGCGCTGTCCTCGGCAGCTTTCGGGGCGGGACTGCCGGGATTTGGCCAGTGGGTGGTGACCTTCGGATTGGTGATCTTTGCCTTCACCACCATCATGGGTTGGAGCGTCTACGGCGAGCGATGCCTCGAGTACCTGTTTGGTGTAAAAGTGATCATGCCATTTCGGATTTTGTGGGTGCTTGCCATACCGGTGGGCGCCACCGTCAAGCTGGGATTTGTCTGGCTGCTTGCCGATACGCTCAATGCCTTGATGGCGATCCCCAACCTGATCGCGTTGTTGTTACTGAGTCCGGTGGTTTTCAAGTTGACACGGGATTACTTCGCCAAGACAGAGTCCTGACCGAAGAACGCGCGGGCGTTGCTCCAACGGATTTTATCGGCGGCTTCCCTCGGCAGTTTTGCAATCCACTGCCGATGGAAGTCGACAAACCGCCCGATTTCGTCCCAGCCGCTGTCTGCCGTATCCCAGGCATCCAGCTGCTCCACGGGCCAGACCGGGTCGGAGCCCACCATGAAACGGTCCTGCCAGCGCAGAACCAGCTCACGCCACTCGGGCAGCAGGTGGTGGTCGGCGTCGGCGATAGGGTGATTCACATAGCGCCAGGGGTCGCGGGCGGATAGCTCGACCCAGACGTTGGGACAGGATTGAAGCGCCCGGTCCACTTCGGCGGTCGGTACCGTTGTTCCCGCATGTGCCCAAAGGAAGCGGGTTTCGGTAAACTGTCGACAGGTGGATATGAGGTAGTCGGCCGTCGAAAATTCGGTGTGCAGCAGCACCGGGACGTCGAATTCACCGGCGAGGCGAAACAGCCCCGAAACATTTTCTGTGGTGCGTTTCGGAACGAACCCCCCGATCAGATGTACCTCACCGATGCCTCGATAGCGGCCGGTTTCCAAGGCCGTGCGAACGCGCTGCAACAGGTCCTTCTCAAAGGGCCATACCGACCAATCGCCACTATTGCGGTAGATTCCGTAGATCGGTACTACAATCTCAGGCGCAGCGTCGGCCAGTTGCAGGGCGAGTTCCGGCGGGGTACCTGTCACCACCGCCATCCCGATGTGATTCTCTTTCAGGGCTGCGATGGCCTCATCGACGGACGTGATTTCTGCCTGGTTCCACTTGTAGTGGACATGGATGTCGGCAAAGGCTTGCGTGGCCGTCGCAGCCTGATTGGCGAATGCCGGGGAGGCTGTCGCCATTGAGGCGATCAGAAAACCGATCAGGCGAAGCGTTCTTCGAGCCAGGCGATAATGTCGGAAGATTCGTATAGCCATTCCTCGTTTCCTTCTGCGTCAACGATCTTCAGGCAGGGGACCTGCCGCTTACCGCCTTGCTCACTGAGTTCTGCGGCCCATTTCGGGTCACGCCGGGCATCGCGTAATTCGACGTTGAGACCCATGCGGCGCATGGCCTGACGTACCTTCATACAGAACGGGCAGGCCTTAAACTCGTAAATAGCAAGGTTTGAGGTGCGGGCGTCGATGGCGGCCTGTTCTTCGGCTGAGCGTTGCGGCGGGGTGGGTGCGGTGAGCATTTCCACGACCAGTACAACGCGGCCGGCCAGCCAGCGGGCGGATTCGAGCAGCATGATCAGTTCTCTCCGTTGTCTTTCTTAGAGCCGCCCATGCAGGGGGGTGAATCTGGCGACACACCGCCCTTTTGGAACCATTCCTCCGGGGTCATCGTATGCAGGGCCAGGGCGTGCAGTCCCTCAGAGAAATAGCTGGACAGCAACTCGTTTATGCTCCGATGACGTTCGATAAGGCGTTTGCCGTTGAAGCTATCGGTTACCACAGTGACCTTGAAATGAGATTCCGCCCCTTCGGGTACGCTGTGCATATGGCTTTCGTCGATCACTTCAAGGTGGAGCGGGCTGAGGCCTTCGCTCAGTCTTGATTCGATGTCTTGTTGTCGGGACATGGAATACTCTTCCTGGATACGCGATTTGCGCACAATTTTACCCTTCAGATACCTGAGAAGCCTACACAGAATATGCGGGCACTTTTTTGTCCAGTTTGATTCATCACCGCTAATTGGATGAGGTGCGCGTCAAAAAAACCGGCCCGCAAGGGGGCCGGTTTACTGGTGGGTCTTAGCTCGTCTTAGAAAAAACTACACTGCCCGAAGATCCAGCGCCAGAAGGTGCAGGGTGGTTCCTCGGCCTGCTGCTCCCAAGTAAAGCTTACGTTGGCTGTTCCTTGATTGGGTGAGGATGCTTTGTCTTCGGCTGTCGCCACCACCGTGTAGCTACCCTCGGTGTCCGGTGAAAACGCGTAATGCCAATTAGCTGGGGTTCCGTTGGCTGGGATTAGAAATGGTCCGGGGACGAAGCTGCCACCATTCCAGTATTCGCCGCTGCCGTTGCGAATGGTGAGCGCGACATGATCCAAACCGGAATCACTGTCGCTAGCCGTTCCGCAGATACCGGGTACCGGACAACTGCTCAGGTCGTCGAACTGGGAGCCGCTGTAGGTCCGGTTCGTGGGGTAGGAGATCGTGACGCTCGGGTCCACCGTGTCGGGTGGCTCGTTGTAGGTGTAGGTCGCGCTGACGCTATCGTCATTACCCTCCACGTCGTAAGCGGTTGCCGTGACCATATAATTGCCGGTTGGCAGTCCCTCGCCGAAGGGCGAGAATCCGTAAGACCAGTCGTCCGGGTCTCCGACGACCGAAAGCTCGATGGGCGTGCCGCTGTTGTCGACAAACGCGCTGCCGTTCCAGAAATAGCCACTGCTGATTTGTTTAATGCTGATTGTCACGCGGTCAAGACCGGAGCCGACATCGCTTGCGGTGCCGCAGATGCCGACACTGGACGAACATGCACTGCTGCTGCCGGTATTGTATTGGTCACCGGTGTAGGTCGTGTTCGTTGGGAAGGTCAGCACAGGGTCGGGGTTATCCGAATCCACCTGTTGAGTGAAGTTGACCGTTTCCGGTGATGAAGAGCTATCGTTAGGTGCTGCTGCGTTGTCCGTAGCCCACACCTTGACAGTGAAGCTGCCGATCTGGTTGAACGCGTAGGACCAAGACGTCGTACCGGTGGCGGTCAGCGTAGTTGACCCGCCAACGAAGGCGCTGGTGCCGTCCCAGTAGTTACCGGCATTGTCCTGAATGGTCAGGCTTACGCTGTCAACGCCCGACTGGTTGTCACTCGCGGTGCCGCAAATGCCCGTGGTGGGGCAGCCGTTGGCGAATGCGGTTTCAAAATAACTGCTGCCGTTTACGGGGAAGGCCACGGACACCGTGGGCGCTTCCTCGTCGGGCGGCGGCGGTCCGATCGCGGCGATACGCACCGCGGCGATGCGACTCTCGTCTTCGGCATCCCAGGCGCGGATGTAAAACAGATCATCGACCCCTTCAGTGCCTTCGTAGTTCAGAGTGCCGTTGGTGAAGAATCCGTCATTGGGTGCCGGGTTGAAGATCCCTGCGGGTTGCGGATAGCCGCAAAAGCCGCTATTGGCTTCATTACCTTCCCCGTAAACTTGAGCGCAGTCTGTAATCAGCTCATAGCGGACAATCTCGTTCCCATCAGGATCGCGACAGAAATCCGGGTTGAGGGAAATCGACACTGAGGAGCCGGTCATCTCAACCACGCCGCTGCGACAAACCGGGCGGTCGTTGTCTTCCGGATTGTCCGTGAATGGCTGCAGGCGGGACTCGAATCGAAAACTGCTGTCAAAATCCAGTTGGTCCACGCCTCGCTGAATGTCGGTTGCGACGAGCCTGATGTCCGGGGCGCTGGGTCCGTCTGCAGTGGGAAGGTCTACGGTGACCGTAGCGGGCAATCTGCACTCGTCGGTGCCACCTGAACAGCTGTCCAACGGGGCGATTGCAATGCTGCCTGAGTCGATCACATCCCAACTGCAATCACCCACTTCCAAGTTATCTGTACAGATGCCCTCCAGGTCATAGTCTGCCGAAATTTCACCGTCAAATGCGGCGAGCAGCACCTCGGGCTTTTCTCCAAATGGCGACGGTTGGGGTGAAAACGGAATGGCGGGTTCAACGACGGTTTCTGGCGGCGTGTCCTGGCTCACCAGCACCTTGGAATCAGCGCAGCTGGTGCCCGCTAAATTGGTCACCTGCAATGCGACATCGTGGACTACAAAGTCGTTGTTCGTGTCGATTGAGGCAAGGCAGGCGGAAAAGTCAGGGCTGTCAGTTTGGGCTGAGTCCGCCTTTGCAGTGCAATCGCCCGTGAGTTCGCCGCCGATGGACGAGCAGGGGCCTTCAAACCATTGGTATTCCAAAGCGGCGCTGCTTCCGCCGAACGGATTGCGTGATTTTTCACCGGTGAGGGTGACTTCGACTTCACCGCTTTTTGCGGCATCCATCTCGAAGAGCATCTCGTCGGTGGCGGCAATGGGCGGTGTATCTGGGTCGATTGTCCCGATATGAACCTCGAGACCGCCCGGCGCGTTGGTGTAGGGGTTGGCTCCACCGACGGCGAGCATGGGGCTGGCACCTCCGGCAAAACCATTCTCTGGGATCGAGACCATGTTGCGAACGCCGTAGTTCAGCCCGTTACCTAATCCATTGAGGGTGACGGTTGAGATATTGATGGTGGCGCCGCCGTCGGCATGGTCAACCTTGTATAAGTCGAAGCCGCCGTCCTCCTCGTCCGGGTCGTTGATAACATCCAGTGTGCCGACAAACAATGAGCCCTCGTGTTCTACGGCTCTCCAGAAGTAGTTGGCAGGACCGTAGCTTAAGGAGTTGCTGCCCAGGCCTGGTCCTCTGCCGGATGTAGGCTGACAGTACAGGGTGCCGTAAAAATCAACAGGACTCGGACAATAGAAATTGCCAGGCATCTCGCTAACTTTGCGAGGGAATCCCGCCACCAGTTCGAAGACTTCACTGTCGGCGTCCCAGCGGAATACTTCGCCGGTAGTTAGATCAGAGAAGCCGGATTCCGCTGCAGCCATGTAAAGGTAGCCGTCGAAGGAAACGGCGCCGGCCAGGGCGTTGTCTACAGTGGGCCCGTATTGGTCTGCGGGACGGCCAGCACCCCCTGTGATGATCTTTTCCCACGACAGGTTGCAGGAGGTGTCGTTGGCTTCGCAACCGTCGCCATTCGTGCGCCAAATCTCAAAGCCTTCAGTGCGGTTACCCACCGACAGATAGAGCGAACCTTCGTGCACCGTCATTTGGAAAATGCCGACGTTATTGGGGTTGCCCAGGGTGGGGTCGGTTTTAACGTTGATGACGTTCTGCCAGGAACCGCCGTTTGCCGGGTTCCGGTTTGCGAACAGTATTGGCCGAGGGGTGCTGTCGGGATCAGCGAACGTGCCCAGGGGAGAAATAAACAATCTCCCCTTGAAGCAGGCCATGGCTCGATAGCCTATGTCGGTGCTGCCGCTCTGGAGCCCGAAAAGCGAATTGTTGAGGCCGTTCATCGATGCCTGGCTGAAGGAGTTGCCGTTGTAGTAGAGCACCCGTCCGGGTACCCCGAGGCTGATGGTATACAGGCGCTCCGTGCCGCCGGCATCGCAGGCCATCAGGTTCCGGTAGCCGAGATCCTGTGGTACCGACCCGTAGCCGAGAATTCGGGCGATGAAGGAGTTTAAACTGGGCGATTGATAAACCCGGCTCCAGTTTCCGGCCAATCCATGTGCTCCTGCAGGGTCATAGGCCCAAATCTCCGCCCGTTGGGCAGTGCCCGGAAGTCCGTCGGCGCAGGGCTCGACAATGGGATCTCCGGGGTAGAAAGAACAACCGACATCGCGGGTGGTGCCGACAAAAAGCCTTTCATCGTACCAGGCCATCGCCCAAGGGTAGCTGTTCTTGCGATGTGTGGGGCTTCCGGGGATAGGATTGGTAACTAGGTTCGGTACCCCACTCCAGGAGCCTGGTGCGCCGCCGAATACACCGCCGGATGCGGATGTGACCACCTGTTCAAATCCGTGAATCGCGATCGGAACAAAATCCTCGTTGCCGTCGAGAGGCGAGACTGCGTTTGCTGCCGAGGTGGACAGTAGCAACGCTACCGTTGCGGATAGGAAGGTGGTTCTGGAAGGCCGTAGTTCCATGTGTTCCCCAAGTCGGTTGGCTTTGTTTGAGTACTTGCTGTCGCATTTTTTTTGATTATTGATCATTTTTAATTTTCACGCCAATTGTTGCCATTTAGTCGGTGTGATAACAGGAATTTGTTACAAGCGTTTGCATTTCCCTAATATCCGGCTTGCCTTGCTTTACAAATCCCGTGACCACTACCATCGCGAATAACCTGGAATCGTGAATCCCAAGGTAAATAGCGGTATTTCTGGTAATTGTCTCTCCCATTGCTGGTCACACTGCCCCCACTTTTTCTGCTGGCCAGCACATGACTGGGTTGGGTAACGGCTCTTCTGACTCTTTAAATTGATTGTTGCCGGGGTAAGCAGAGTCTTGATATCTGGAAGATCCTGCATTCTTGCAGTTGGCCAGGGTTTGGGGGGCTCAGGGAAATTCCCGCCTGTGTGAGGTTTTGAGGGGCTCAAGGTGGCTGTGGGACGAAATTCCTATCCCTGTTGTTCGTCGCATTTATCCAGGGGTGCTCGAAATAACTCAATCCATCAATCCTGATGTATTGATTGCCGATCAGCAGGCACTTCCCGGCGCCATGGTGGCTCGCAAGCTGGAAATTGGCTGGGCCAGGTCGATAACCACACATGTGGTGGTGTATTCTCAGGCTTTGGTGCTATTTTAATCACTCGGAAATGTGTCTCGGACCTATGTCGCAAAAGCCGCAACAGCATCAGTTTGTCGGCCCATTACTCTATCGCCGTGAGAACGACTCGGAGTTTGCATGGGACGAACTGGTTTTGGTGATGTATCGTGAAAATTAATATTGTGGGATTCGACATCGGCTCGGGCGGCAGTCGCGATGTTTCTATCGTTGCCGATCTTTTGTCGGGCGCCGGCCACGAGGTTTTTTTCGAGTGCAGCGAGGAACGCATTCTTTTTCGTCGCTTTCGGCCAGTGTTGTGGCGACGTGTCAAACGCTTGTTTTCCGACAGGCTATACCGCAGAAAAGAATATTTTGATCTCAATATTGCCATGCAGGATGTCGCCCCGCTGGCCATGTATACCGCTAGGCTGAACTTCGTCATCCCGAATCTGGAACTTACAGTCTTTTCCGACGCTGTTTTCTCGAAAGCGGACGGCGCCCTTTGCAAGACGCGGCATGCAGTTCCCAAGCTAAATAATTTGCTGAAAGATGTGGAATTCGTCGGTTTTACGTCTGTAGACCGACAACGCTTCCTGGACGAGCCGCGGGACTTCAACGATTTCCTCCACGTGGCAAGCGCAAGCCCTTATAAGGGTACGCGCGTGCTGTTGGACACCTGGCGGCAGCACCCGGAGTGGCCCAACCTGACCGTCGTGCAGGCGCCGGTCACGGGAGGCACGACAATGCCGCGCACCACCCGCAACAAGGAAACCGTTGCGCCGAATATTCGTCACATTCTGCGGCGTCTTGGAGAGGAAGAACTGTTGCATCTGCAGAATACCCACGGCATCCACATCCAGCCGTCCGACACGGAAGGATTCGGGCATGTTATCGTCGAAGCCATGTCAACCGGGGCGCTGGTGGCCACCACCGATGCACCCCCGATGAACGAATTTATCGATTCGACACGGGGGGTTCTGGTGCGGTACAGCGAATCCGAACCATACAGGCGTGACGCCCGTTATTACGCCAATAGCGGGGACATCGAAAATGCCGTGGAGCGCATTCTCGGCATGCCTGTCGGTGAGCGCAGAACACGCGGTGAAGCCGCACGGCGTTGGTTTCTAGACAACGATGCGGAATTCAAAGAGCGGTTCCTCAAAAAGATTGCCGAGATCGAGGGGCAAACCGAATCTTGAATCAGTTTCGCTCGGCCCGCTGCAGGATTTCCTGCCACATGGTGCTGTCACATTCGGCCTGAATTCTTGAGGCCGACAATCCGAATTGTTCCAGCGAGTAGCGGTGTTTGCCCGGCGAATGGCGGTCCTGGGCACTGTACGCCCTAATAGCACTGTCCAACTGGGTAGAAAATTCGAATCCGGCCCAATGGTAAATGTGCTTCAGGGTTTTAATCTTGTCGTGCACCAGGTCGTGGAAATTAACCGGGAGTATCTGTGCGGGATGCCGTTGCAGGGCATGCAGGGCGTCCCGCTGACCACGGCAGATGCGCAGCACGTCTAGGCCCATCTGCTCCAGCGGCATGGGGTCATTGGTCAGCGAGCGCACGGTGCCGAACAGGCTCGCGGCGGAGGGCAGCACCTGTTCCATCTCGCGGACCGGGAGTACGATTTTTGCGTCGGGAAACACTTCCAACAGAACATTCAGCCGCGATACATGGGCGGGGGACTTCAACACCCAACGCCGCGACGGATCCCTTAGCTGAAGGATCTGCAATTGGTGCCTGTAGAGTTTGTATGCCTCGACGTTGGTCTCAAAAGGCACCTCGGCTAACCAGTCCTCGTAATCGTTGGCTTCGCCGAACAGGGAAAAGGTCCCTGGCGCGTAAAAGGTGTTGGCCAGCAGCCAGGTGCACTCTTCTGTTTCCAGTGGAGATCTGGGATGAATGTCCGGCAACCCGGGCAGCAACCAGTCGATCAGCAGGTTCAGCGCCTTCTTCCCGAGCCAGGGAGGTTCTGCCGCGTCCACCGGGTTGAAGGTCTCCCAGACCTTTAGTGCTCGGGCTGATTCGTCCAGAGACAGCAGGTTGTAAAGCAGCGTGGTGCCGCTCCTGGGCAAACCTACGACGAACAACGGGCAGCTAATACGCTGTTCCACGATATCCGGATTCTGACTCAGGGCATTGATGATTTTCAGCCGGTTGCGCAAAAGGTACCCGAGCCAGCCGCGCAAGACGTAGCGCCCGAAAGGAGTCAGCAGGCCACTGCTCTCGTAGCCTCGAACCATTCGTGTCAGGGGTTCCTCTACGTCGGGCATTCCCCAGTCGGCGAGTTCCGTGTACCGCTCCGCATCGCGGAGAAGTTCGCCCGCATCCAGCTGGTGCTGACGGTGGAAACGACTTTGCAGATCGGAGGCGCAGCGATTGAAGAGCGGGATGCCGGTGCGCCAGTGAAGACGGAACTCCTCAGGGGGTTTAGTTTTCATGCCGGCTCAAGGGGAAGGACCACCGCATCTTCTGAAGGAGGCTGTTGAAAGCGTTTCAGCCATTCGGTGGTCTGCTCCCGTATCTGGTCTGTGAACTCCCATAGGATGACATGTGAACCGCGTGGGAAAACCACCAATTCGCATTGCTGCAGCAGATCAGACAGTTGTCTTCCTTTGGGAAGAAGATCCGATTCTCCACCGTACATTGCCAGAATGGGAATCTGCAAACCCGCAAGCTGCTGCTCTGTAAAAACGCAGGACGAGACGAACTCGTCCAGGTAGGAGGTTTCATACACGAGCCTTTGCGCGTTCTCAGCCAGCCGGGTTTTCGAGGGATCCTCATGACGCCCCAACCACTTGCGGAACAGGGAGGTGATTACCCGATCGCGCTCCGACCCTTCGGCCTCTATGGTTGCTCTCGTTTCCTCCAGCCACTGCTGATCCAGCAGGGGTGCGTCAACCAGCACCAGGCTAGCTGTCTTGTGAGGGAATTCGAGAGCAAAGGCTATCGCTACCAGGCCGCCGAAGCTGTTGCCCACGAGATGAATCGGGCGGTCCCAAAATCCTGTTTCCTTGAGCAGCGCAGCCAGATCGGATACGGCGTCCTGCACGCGATAACCGGTAGGCGTCTGTTCTGACTGGCCATGCCCGCGCATGTCGTAAAGCAGTACCTCAGCCTGCTTGGATATTTGCGGTGCCAGGGTGAAGTACCAACTCGACATGTTGTCCCAGATCAATCCATGCAGAAAAACCACGCGCTCTGATCCGGAACCCAGTTTCTGGACGTGGAATCGACAGCCCCTGGATACAACTTCAGTCATTGATAAACGCCCTGACCAATGCCGCTACCGTCTCCGGCTGCTTTACGACGAGAGCGTGATCGCCATTAACCATTTCTACCCGAAGTCCGGGTACTGCGGCGATCATTCGTTTGCGATCGTCAACAAACTCGGTGCTGTCCGCCGAAATCAGCAGCATAGGAACACCTAGCTTTCCAAGCGACTCGTCGGAAAACGCCGGCTCGGCTTTGACATCCTCGAATAAGGTGGTGTTCTTACTGAATGCCTTTTGTCTCTTTATGACGTTCAAGAATTGAATAGGGTGTTCTCGCAGGGACTGTTTAACGTGATCTGGAAGCAAGTCGAGCTTGTTCTCCGCCAATGCCCCGGCGAACTCGCGAAGCCGATCAAGCGGTGGCAGCGTGGGTTCAACCACCACCACCTTGTTGACTTGATGCGGAAACATCTGCGCGAACTTGATCGCTACAGGCGCGCCGTAGCTGTAACCCGCCACCGCAACCTTGCTGCCCCCGGAGAATTTATCCGCGAGCTGAGAAAGATCATTTGCGAGGGTTGTCAAATCGTACCCGTCAGCGGAAAACTCGCTTTTTCCATGGCCGCGGACATCGTAGTTAATGACATTAAAATCAGACAGCTGTGAAGTGCCGGCCACCAGATACCAGTTAGTCATATTTCCCGTCAGCCCATGGACCAGCAGGAGCGGAGGACCTGACGAGTCACCGCTTAACTGATAGTGATGCTTCAGGCCGTTTGCTTCGATGAAAGGCATCTGTCGATGTAGTCCACGAGGTCACCGACGGTGAGCGCGATGATTTCGTCAATATCCATACTTGATAGCCAGTCGGCGAAATTCA
The DNA here is from genome assembly GCA_963820915.1 of uncultured Gammaproteobacteria bacterium. Classification (GTDB taxonomy): domain Bacteria; phylum Pseudomonadota; class Gammaproteobacteria; order Chromatiales; family Chromatiaceae; genus CAWGBV01. Next base: position 201,147 of record CAWGBV010000008.1, read on the forward strand.
CGTCGGCACCAAAATACTGTTGCAGTTTCTCGGCAAGCGTGACGAAATCGATGCTCTCGAGTTCCAGGTCTTTGTTGAATGAAGTTGTACGCGTAACCGGGTCGCCCAGCAACGCCTCCTCACCGGCAACTTCAAGGATAATTGCCTTCACGACATCGAAGGTATCAGTCATCAATTGTATCCCCTGTGCCGGTACCGGCGGCAGCCTTCAGAATTGTCCAGCCTAAAATACAGTTTTCGTGTTTTTGAGTTCCAACCCAATCTCCGTTGACACGGATCTGTTCTCCGTCAACCTTGTCCACGGTGGTTTTTCTTGGGTTAGCCTGCAGGCCCTTTCCGGAAGCCTTGCCCACGACCTCTTTTGCTGCCCAGAAGCGGGTGACCCATTCATCCCGGTGGTGCGCCGGCAGTAGAGCGCGTTCTGATTCCGAAAAGGCAGTGCGTTCGAATTCCGTTCCGCGAGCCTCGATAGTCTCTACGTCTACACCCACTGGCGCTACGGCGTCCACCATTGCCACTGCAATGGATGGCTTGTGGGCGATTGACAAGTTGAGCCGAACGCCTTCCGGACAAAATGCCACGGGGGCACCGCTGTCGTTGTAACGGATGCTGATTTCGATGGGAAACAGCGGCCCCGCCCCTTGCTCCCACAAATAAATACGTGCGGCATCCTTGGCGGCTATCCTGCCCAGCAACCATTCTCTCTGGGCAAGCGGCGTCTTGGCAAGAAATTCGTCTAGTTCCCGCCGATTGAGGTAGCGGCGGGCAAAGATCAAACGAGAGGCAGCCGTGCGCCAGGTCTCCGGGGCTATGCAATACCCGCCTTCGGCCTTTTCCGCGAAGGCGTGGGTCTCGGGCCATTGGAAGACCCGCCACATGGCCAGGCCGGATTCAAAACGGTGATCCTGCCATCCTTCGATGTCGATGAGCGTGCGGCCTTGATAGACGAGTTGTGCATCCGCTGCGAGCGTGGATTCGCTCAGTTCCTTGGCCCATACCCGACAGGTCAGTTGTTCGCCGATCTTTGGAATTCTGTCGAAAAGGCGGATGCTTCGAACGCGCATCGGGAAAAAGGTCTTGTTCGTCTCGGCGTGAGACAGGCCCCAATATCCGATCATCTGACCCACATTGTCGAGCAGCGAGCCTTTCCCGGTCGGTACCCGCAGGGTGCTTTCAAGGCCGTTTGCACCATTTGTTGGAATATCCACCACGCCCTGATACGCCGGGCCGTGGAAAGCCCAGCGTTCGCTGTAATAGTCCTTGCCAGACATGGGTGGGGTATTGTCCATTTCCACTTCGAACGGGCGAGGGGCGGGCGGGTTGCCTGGGTAGTTATCCGCGAGTTGCACCTCCGCTGAAATGAATTCGCCAATGGCTATCGAGAATCGATCAGGGCCTATCGGCTTTAGGGTGATCTTGGTTTCCGTGGCTGGTGCCACAACGATCCAACGTGTAGCGCGGATTCGCCGAACCTCCACGACCACTTTACCCGGGCTGGCCCGTTCAGCGTATTCCATGATCAGTGTAATGGAAGCGGTCATGGGCATTACCGGAAATCGGTCTTCCATGTTCGGCCAGTCTTCTGGCTGTTCGCACAGGCAGTGGTCGACGACCTCCGGGAAGGATTCCATATCGAATCGCAGTGTGAACTCCCGGGGCTCCGCGGTCGGCGGTGGAGCCGGCGATTTAATCGTTGTGGACCGAGCGGTATTTCCGGTGCGCCAGGCTTCAGCAATATCAGTGGCGGATGCACTGATTGCCGATTGCAGGCGTTCCACTTCCTGAAGGATAGGGTGGGCGCCGATGGTTGATTCATTGGCTAGAGGCGTTCGAGTACCCAATCGGTCTCGGAGTCCGCTGAGATCCATCGCCACCAAGGGGTCTGTCACATCAATCATCATGGGTTTCGATGGCATTTTGCGCACCGCTGTCGACTCGCCGAGACAGGACAGATCCACAGGGTAGCCTTCGCACCAAAGTTCTGCCATGCATCGAGCGAACTGTTCGCTGTCGGAACGCTCCGATTCGAGGCAGGAAACGGCCGTATACTCGCGGTCTTGGAGGGTATCCGAGACAAAGGACTGAAGGCGCCCCACGCCAAGCTGAACAAAGGTCCGGCAGCCGTTTTGATGTAGTTTTTCAATCAGTTTCCTGAACCGCACCGGCTCCGTGAGATGAGCAACGAAGAGATCTTTGATCTCTGATGGTTTTTCCGGATAGAGGGAAAGGGTGGTGGCCGACCATAACGGTGTTCGGGCCGGATTGAGCCTGGACGCATCAAACTCCTGGGCGTGAATCTCGGCGGCCTGCTTGAAGTAGGGCGTATGGTGGCCGGACCGGAACCTGAGTTCTTCGCAAATGATTCCCCGGGCACGCAGGCGGGAAAGGACTTCCCGGACGCTGGGACCAGGGCCGCATAGGATGACCTGGTGCGGACAGTTGTCGTGGGACAGCACCACGTCATCGAATTCGCTCGCTGCTGCCAGCGCGGTTTCACTGTCACAACCTGCGGCGCCATAGACCATATCGGGTGTCTCGAAGGATCGATCGTCCAGCGACGCGATCAGGGCTTCGGCATGGTCAGGGTCCGAGATGCCCGCCATCACCATGCCGGTCCATTCGCCGATACTATGACCGACCAATGCGTCCGGATGAATGCCCACGTCCTCGAGCCAACGCGATAAGCGGCGCGCCGTGCGGTAGTGGCTGACGCTCTCGGTGAGTCGACGTTCTTTTTCGGGGACCGTCGTCTGTGAGGAATCCGAGGCTGAGCCTAGCAGCCGTTCGAGGTTGTTTACGTCGATGGGGATCCGCCCTTCCAGGCCGGGAAACATGAACACGACCTTGCCACCTTGGTGGGCATGCCCAGACTCTGAAAACCAGATTCCGCGGCGGCCGCGCCAACGCTTGCCCAGGGAAAAAATTTTCTCGCGCGAGCGCAATACGTTCCGAGGTCGGGTCTTGAATCGCGATCCTGACGCGCCCGGAGCCACCGGTTTGGTTGCGTGACAAGCGTTCGTCCAGATCCTGGATGGTCGGCGCTGCAAAAAACGCGAATGCCGGGAAACCCGTTCTCGGGGCACTCGTGAACGATGCCGTAGCGTCTGCGGATTGCTCGTATTCTTCGAGGATTACATGGGCATTGATACCGCCGAATCCGAAGGCGTTCAGCGCTGCTATGCGAGTGCATTTCGACTTCCCAGGGCTCCGCTTTTGAAATTGGCCGTAGTCCGGCTTCCGCCACCAATGAATGGGGATCGTCGCAATGGAGTGTCGGGGGTAGCGTCTTGTGGTGCAGGGCTAATGCGGCTTTGGCCAGACCGGCGGCACCGGCTGCGGGCATGGCATGGCCGATCATCGACTTAACCGAGCCGATCACCGGGGATTGTTGAAACGGCCGCCAAAGAAACGACGCAGGGTTTCCAATTCGGTCGCGTCGCCAGTGGGCGTGCCTGTGCCGTGGGCCTCCACCAGTCCCAGTCGGAGGGGGCGAGGGGGGTTCCCGCCCAGGCTCGTTCGAGCGCTTTCAATTGGCCGTCGGTACGTGGCTGCACCATCGATGATCCGTTCCGTCACTTGAGGTGCCGATGCCTCTGATGACCGCGTATATTCGGTTACTCGTCGCGCAAGGCGTCATCCAGGCGTTTCAAAACGAACATGCCGATTCCTTCTCCGATGAGCAGTCCGTCGGCGTTGCGGTGAAAGGTTTGATCTGTTGCCCCCGGCTGACGGCGCCCAGAGCATGAAAAATGCTCATGAAGCCAGAGATCGTTGGCGAATGGTATCCGCCGGCGATAGCCAGGGAGCTGCGTCCTGTTGGAGCTCGCGTGCCGCCGAATCAAGGGCGACCAGGGTACTGGAGCAGGCGGCGTCTACCGTGTAAGCAGCACCGTCGAAATTAAAGCGATTGGCCATGCGAGAGGCAGCCAGATTCGGCACCAGTCCAATGGCGTTGACAGGTCCGTAGGTTTCAGTTGTTCCGGTAGGCCTGTTTAAGCTCGGCGACCTGGCTCTGGTCGAGGTCTGGAATAAGGGTGCGTACGCTGGCCAGTATTTCTTCAACCGCGCGTACATAGTGGGCGGCATTGGACATACCAGGACCGATGTAGGATCCACGACCGATCATTACCGCCGTGTGGCGGGGCGGTTGAAGGCTATCGGCGTAGCCGGCGTCGCGCAATGCCTCGTCTACCAGCTTGAGCGTCAGCAACTGGTCGGGTTCCGCGCCCTCTGCCTCCGCGGGCATCACGCCAAAGGAGAGTGGGATCGAATTCGATCTTGACTTCGATATAACCGCCGCGCCGGCAGTGCAACTCCAGCGGCCCTTCTTCCCACTGTTGGTGAAATCGCCGCTGCCACTGCGGAGTCAGACAGTGCCTTGATGGCATCCCTCCATCGCAAATGTTCTGCCAAAACTGGGGCATGTTTCCGGCGCCAGGAAACAGGCTGGAAATGCCGATGATGGCAACAGGCGAATACTTCTGAGGCATGCTATTCGGATGTCGACCTTCGAGGCCGGATCAGTTCCAGAGATCCGGGTCGGAGGAAACGAAGACCACCTGAGATTGCGGGTCCTGCTGCTGGGCCAATTCCTGAAGCAGGAACTCGATGCCCTCGCGTTCGTCGATGAGGCCAATGCCGCGTTTGGCATATTCTCGTGCCAATTCTTCCGAGACCATACCCTGGCCGCCCCATGGTCCCCAGTCGATGGATACCACGCGTCCGTTGATTCGACGCTGGAGTTGATGCGCGAGTTGATCAAGCACATCTCCGGCCGCGGCGTAGTCGGTCTGGCCGCGATTGCCCAGGGCGCCCGAAATGCTTGAGAAGAAAACCACGTATCGCACGTCATCGCGTAGTTGTTCCATCAGTACCCGCGCGGGTACGACTTTGGTGTCGTAGACACGACGGAAGGAGTCGCTGGTCTTCTCCTGAATCAGTTTGTCCTCGATGATGCCGGCACCATGAATGACTGCGTCGATGCGATCATGGTCGCTGTAGAGTTGTTCGATCAGTTTGGTAAAGGCGGCTGCATCCCGAACATCGATCGCATGGTAGCTGGCCGAAGCGCCGGCGTCTGAAAGCGTTTGCAGGGTCTGACGAATTTCCTTTGCCGCCATCAGGGCTCGGGCCTTTGTTTCGATGTCACGAGGAGAATCAAAATCACCGGAAGCTGCCAACACCTGGCGCATCTGGGCCAGGGATTCGGCTTGTGTCTCCAGAGGATCGACCTCATCCGGCAGAGGGGTTCTACCCACGAGTTCGAATCTTGCCGGGTACTTTGCAGCCAATTGCTTCACGGCAGAGGCGGTAATCCCGCGGGCCCCACCCGTGACGAGCACCACTGATTTTCGATCCAGCGCAAGGCCCGCGGCCGCCTCGGTATGGAGTTCCCTCGGCAGGAGTGTAGGTACCATGCGCTGCTGGTCGTGTAGCCAGACTTCCGGGGCCGTCTCAGGGGTGCCCAATTCGGCCACCAGCGCGTCGGCAAGTGCCGCGGGTTTGATGCCCGTGCGCATATACACTGTCTTGGTCGCGATGCCGGGGTTTTCCTTGCCGAAGCTTTTCAAGAGCCCGGCGACACCCGTCGCAAAAATGGGCGCTTCTCCGCAATCGTCACTGAAGCGGCCACAGGCACTCGCCACTGCAACCACCCATTTAACGCCACCAAGATCGAGTAGACGGAGGGTGTCGAACAATTTCTGGGCGGGTTCCTCGCCATTGACCCCGGAAATGGATTCCAGAAATAACAATCCGTCGAGGTTATCGATCCCATCGTTCGTCGGAACGACGGTGCATCCCAATTTCTTCAGTCGGGCGGTCACCGATCTTGTGATCGCCGCCGGGGCATTTGATATCCCGATGGTTTGGCCTTTAAGTACGACCGGGCTTGCGCCGTTAACGGCTGTGGCCTCGTCAACCACTACATAGCGCCTTGGGGCAAGGTTTTTAGACCCGGTTTCCGTGCCCGCCCTTGTTTCATCGACGGTGGCCATGGTTACTTCATCGGCACCACTGGTCTCGGCAAGAAGGACGTTGGCGATGTCGCCAAGGGTCTTTTGCGCGGCGAGCTTTTCGATGACGTCTTCCTGTTCTTCCAGGGCGCCGCTGGCCATGCCCATCTTGTTCATCAACTCACCGACGATTTCAATGCGCTTGATGGAATCGATGCTGAGATCCGCCTCCAGGTCGAGATCGTTGTCGAGCATCTCCACGGGGTAACCGGTTTTAGCGCTGACGATGCCTGCCAGCATCTCCGCGATCTGGGTCTGATCTGGTGCCGCAGGTGATTCTGGTGGCAGTTCGGATGTGGTCGGGTCCGCAACCTCTGCCGGTGACGGTGCGGCACCGTATTGGGCTTCGTAGGCGCTGACGATCTCGCCAATGGTTTTCTTGCTGGCGAGTTCCTCGACAAGTTCGTCGCTGGCGCCGTCAAGGGCGAGCCCCATTTCCGACGCCAGTGCGCCGATGATCTCGATTCGCTTGATGGAGTCGATGCTGAGATCTGCCTCGAGATCCAGGTCCATCTCCAGCATGTCGGCGGGATAGCCGGTGCGTTCGCTGACAATCTCGATGAGTGCCTGTTTGACGGATTTGGCCGCTGTAGGGGTCGCCGCCTGTGACGCTTCGGTCGCGGCCGCGACGGGTTCGACGGCTGCTGCATCAATGAGTGCCGGTGCCGGAGGTGCGGCCGGGGTGCCGAGATAGCCCAACACGACATCGCGTTGGGCCTGGGCAAGTTCACGCAGGTTACGCAGGTATTCCACAACGGTTTCATCTCGGTCAGTACCCGGGCTGCGGAACCCCAACTCGGCGCCTGTGATCACAGGTTTGGGCGTCGGTCGTAGACGATTTGCCGGCGGCTCGCCTTGAAGCGGTTCTGCAAGCCAGCCATTGATGCGCCAGGCGGTGGCGGGGGCGCGGTATTCGTCCAGTGCCGACAGGTTGATATGTCGGGCACCGCGTCCTTCGAACAAGGACAGAGGATTCAAGTCGATGCCGTTCACTGCCAGTTGGGCAAGGGCTTCCAGCAGGCCAGCCAGTGAGTCTTTGCCGGTGGGATCAGTGGCGATGGCCCTATAGGGGCGGTCGCCGAGGATGTCGCGCACCAGTCCGGTCAGTACGCGGCCGGATCCGACTTCGACGAATACGCGGGCACCTGCCTGATACATATCCTCGACCTGATCCGCGAACAACACCGGGCTACTGACGTGGCTGGCAAGGGCGTCCTTGAGCGCCTCCCCATCGATATTCTCGGCATAGGGTTTGGCATTCGCATTGTGCCAAACCGGGAGTCGGGGAGCGCTGAGTTCAAAGTTGCTCAAACTCCGGCGAAACCGTTCACCCGCACCCGCAATCAAGGACGAGTGGAAGGCACAGGCAACTTTCAGTTCCCTGGCGCTGATGCCGCTGTTTTGACAGCTTTCCATGAATTGCGCGATACCGGCGCTGGCACCTGATACCACGGTTTGGCGAGGCGAATTGATATTGGCGATACCGATCCCGTCGATGTCCTTGAGGAGTTGGTTGACCGTCTCTCCATCGGCGCTGACGGCCGCCATGGTTCCGGTGTCCCCGCCGGCGGCCTCAAGGATGTTTTCCGCCCGCAGACGGCTGATTTCGCAGAGGTCCGCCTCGTCGATACTGCCGGCGATACTCAGGGCAACAATCTCTCCGTAGGAATGGCCGCCGGCCATATCGGGTTCAACACCCAATGACCTGAGTACATCCGCAATCGCCAATCCGGTCAGGCCCAGCACCGGTTGCGCAACCCGCGTGTCGGTGATGGCCTGCATCTGTTCGGATGCCTCGGCAGCGCTCCAGGGCGTGGGCGGAAACAAATGATGCACCCAGTCGTGGCCGAGTTTCAGGTAGTGATGGGTTCGTGGAATGCTCGCGAATACGTCCTCCAGCATCCGCGGACGCTGGGCGCCCTGGCCTGGGAAAAGGAAGGCGATTTTGCCGTCGACGGATTTGTCGGACGCATAGACACCCTTCAGTGGACGCTTGTCGATGATGCTCTGCAGTCGTTCATCCAGTTCCTGGATGGAGCGCGCGCCAAATGCAAAACGGACGGGCTCCGAGGCGTCCACGCAGATTGCCGTGAAGGCGAGATCGCAGAGACGTATGTGATGGCCGCTGCGGCTGGCGTTCAAGAGTGACCGGGCGTTGGCGATGGCCGATGCGTCATCCTTGCCACGGACGAGGAATAGCTCCGTGGTCCAGTCGCGGTAGGCGTAATCGGCGGTTGCCTCGGGGTCATAGGCGGCAAGCAACGCATGAAAGTTCGAGCCGCCGAATCCGAAGGCGCTGACCGAGGCGAGGGGTTGATCCTCCAACCAGGGCGCGGCCTCCGAAGAAAAATGGAAGGGGCTGTGGCTTGCGTCGTAACCCGGATTCGGTGAACTGAGGTTAACCGTCGGCGGCAGCAGATGGTGGTGCAAGGCCTTGGCGACTTTGATAATGCCGGCGAGACCCGCGGCACACTTGGTGTGGCCAATTTGCGATTTCACCGAACCCAGTCGGCACGAGTTTGCCGGCGAGTCAGCTGCGGAAAAAACCGCGGTCAAGGTGCCCAGTTCGGTGCGGTCTCCCACCACCGTGCCCGTGCCATGGGCCTCCACCAGGCCCACTTGCGCGGGTGAGACCCCGGCGCGCGCGTAACCACGTTCGAGGGCGAGCATCTGTCCCTCTTTGCGTGGCGCGGTGAGTCCCAGTGAACGACCGTCGCTGGAGCCGGCAACGGATTTCACCACCGCATAGATACGATCGCCGTCGCGTTCCGCGTCTGCCAGGCGCTTTAGAGCGAGGCAGGCGACGCCTTCGGACAGTACGATGCCATCGGCCTTGCCATCGAACGTCTTGCACTGGCCGGATGGGGACAGCGCGTGGACACCGGCGAACAACAGATAGTCCGCCACACTGTTGTGGAGATCGACGCCACCGCAAAGCACCATATCGCTGGTGCCCGATACCAGTTCCTTGGTCGCCATGTCGAGGGCTGCCAGCGACGAGGCGCAGGCGGCGTCCACCGTGTAATTGGATCCGCCCAGGTCGAGGCGATTGGCAATCCGGCCGGCAATCACGTTGCCCAGAATGCCGGGAAAGGAGTCCTCGGTAAGGCGTGGCAGATGTTGGTCAAGTTTGTCCGGAAGGACGCCGGCCAGTTGCGGATAAAAGGCACGGAAGCCGTAAGACAGCGGAAGATCTGAACCGGCCTCGGCACCGAAGACCACAGATACACGGGATCGATCGAAATTCTTGCCGTGATAGCCGGCGTCGTCCAGCGCGCGCTTGGCCACCTCCAGGCTGAGCAACTGCGAGGGATCGATGGAAGACAGGGATTGCGGTGGAATCCCGTATTCCAGCGGGTCGAAGACGATATCCGGTATAAAACCACCCCATTTCGTCGGCAGTTTATCGCCGGAACGGGATTCCGGGTCGTAGTACAGGTCCGGATTCCAACGGTTGGGATCCACCTCGGTGATTTCGTTGCTGCCCTTGACGATGTTCGACCAGTATTCGTCCAGGTCGGAGGCGCCGGGGAAAATACAGGACATGCCGACGATGGCGATGTCGCAGGGGGAGGCTGCGATTGGTTCCGGTGAATGGACGGTGGCTTGGGCCAGAATTCTGCTGGCACCCACAGTCACCTCGTTATGCAGGTCGGAGATGGAACACACGTCATCGCGCAGTGTCGCCACGTCTCCAATCATGTACATGCCGTCTTCGTACTGTTCCTCCGGGGCCACGTTCTGCAATCTGTCGCCAACGCGTTTCCTGCCCTTGGAGGCAATACGCAAACGGCCCACGTTCATGCTTTCGAGTGCCGCCCAGACCTCTTTTTGCGCCATTCCCTCGTCGACCAGGTGAGCACGTTCGCGAGAGAAGTAGTCCACGTAAGGAGAGGGCGTGCAACGGGTAGCGTGGCCGGGTGCCGTTTCCAACAGTGCGGTGGACTGGCATTCCACGGCCTCCTGCTGGAATCGCGGCAGGATTGCGCCAGCCTGGACGGCTTCATGAGTGAACAGGTAGGCGGTGCCCATCAGGATGCCGATATTGGCGCCCTTGTTTGCCAGTGGGGCCGTCATGGCGGCGATCATCGCGGCTGACCGTGCATCGTGGATGCCGCCGGCGAAAACAAGAGACAGTTCTTTTGGTCGAGCGAAGCGTTCGGCCCGGGAGAGGGCGAGTTCCCAAAGCAGGAAACTGTTGCGAGGGCCCACATGCCCGCCGCACTCGCGGCCCTCGAAAACGAAGCGGCGAGCACCCTGCTCGAGAAACAGGTCCAGCAGGCCGGGGGAGGGTACGTGCAGGTAGGTCGCGGTGCCGTTTTCTTCCAGGGGTCTCGCCTGTGCCGGCCGACCTCCGGCGATCAAGGCAACCGGGGGACGGACCGCCTCTATCGCCTCCAATTGCTCTTTGCGTAATTCTTCAGGTACGAATCCCAAAATGCCCACGCCCCAAGGCCTGTCGCCAATGAGATCTCGGGTGTTCTGCAAAAGTTTGAGCGCCTGCGGCCCGCGCATCATGGAGAGGGCGAGAAACGGCATGCCGCCGCTTTCCGCGACCGCCAAGGCGAACTCCGGGGTATCGCTGACCCGGGTCATGGGTCCCTGAAACACAGGGACCGAGAGTCCGTGCTGGCGTGCGAACGTGCTCTCGGGTTGCAGGGGACTTTGGTTTTTCGCCAGTTCCAATGCCTTGTCGAGATGATTCTCGATGGCCGTTACCAGTCTGCCCGCCGTCACGAATCGATCGGCGAGGGGCGCGGCCAGGGCAGCGTCGGCACCGGCAGGAAACAGGGTTTGCGGGCGCAAGTCCGGTGCCAGTAAATCACCAGCCAAGGCATTGCTTTCAGCGATGAGTCGCTCGGCGTCGTCACCAGGACGGGCAAGGACGCGAATGCCGTCAATGACACGGGTTTCACTGCCGTCAATGCCAGCGAGCGCTGCCCGCACTCCGGGGCCGGCGGAGGAATCACGCATCAACGCCAATTGGCTGTCCAGTACCACGCCGGCTGCACCTCCGCCGAGGGCTGCGGCGGCCGTATTGAGGCCGATTCCGCCCTGAACCCAGACGGGGAGATCGGTACGACCGATGAGCTGTTGGCTGAGGATGAAGGCACTGGTTTTGCCAACACGCCCACCCGTTTCCTCGCCCTTGGCGATCAGACCGAGACAACCCGCAGCGGTGGCGGCATCCGCCTCGGCGGTGGAGGTCACTTGGGCGATGACCGGCCAGGATTGGCAGATCGCGCTGTCGTAATCCGGACCCGGCAATACGATGGGGGTATCTGGCGGAAGATCCGCCAGCTGGAGCTTGGCCCCGGGCCTCAACAGCAGACCGAACTCGACACCGGTTGCCTTGAGCCGCTCGACAGCATCCCGGGCGGCAACCGCTTCGTCGCCGGTGTCGAGAAGCCAAGCGCTCCGGCTCGAGAAGTGCCTTGACCAGACGATAGTCCGGCAGGCGAAAGGGGGAAATGCCAATAATGCGGAAATCTAACTTTTGATGCATCGAAGTTTGATGGTCGCGTTCGTTCCCAGATAACCGATGAATTGTATCTGCTTTTCCGGCGCTCCGACGCCAAAATTTCCAGAACCCTAAAACCCTCCAATAATAGCTGTTTATACATAAGGTTATATTATAGCTGTTGGTCGGCAAGGGGGTTCGAAGTGGGTGCTCCTGAGTCGGTATTGTCCTGCGGTACTTTGTTTCCGACTTTGAGTTGCAGATATCCCGTTTTGGCGTTCGGATGGTGTAATTTTTACTTCGATAAACAATAGAGAGTGAGGCGCCGGCGAACCCTAACGGGTAATATCCCGCCATCTTCCTGGCGGGACCAGCCCGACCGAGAATCACCCGCCAGGTAATCATTGAAACGGCTCCCGCCAACGCCGTACCCCATAAGGGAAGCCGTTCTGACTGTTTAAGGAATCGTAGTGACACGAAGTGCAAACAGGTTTTTGATCCTATTAATCGTTGCCGGTCTTGCCGGTGCCTCCTGGTGGTGGAATGGCCAGGAGGAACCGGTGGTGGTTACAGCGGCTACCGTGGAACTTGGCCCGGTGGCCAAAATCGTGGCCAATACCCGGGCGGGCACTGTCACGGCCTGTAATCGGGCGCGACTCTCACCCAGTACCGGTGGCCAGATCGCCTTGCTCGATGTCGAGGAAGGCGAGCTCGTTAAAAAAGGTCGGGTGCTGCTGGAATTGTGGAACCTGGACCTCAGGGCGGAGGTGGAACTGTCGGCGGCGGAGCGCGAAACAGCGGGCTCGAATTCGACGGCAGCCTGTCTCCAGGCCGAAGTGGCCGAACGCGAGGCCGAGAGAATCTCCAGCCTGCGCAAAACCGGTGCCACCTCCGAGGACGCTGTGGACAAGGCGGTGACCCAGGCGAAGGCGGCGCGGGCGAGCTGTGCGGCGGCCCAGGCGTCCATACTGGTTGCCGATGCAAAACTCGACCGGGCGAAGGCCAGGCTTGAGCGAACCCGTCTGGTGGCGCCGTTTGACGGTGTGGTGGCCAATATCAACGGCGAACTGAATGAATACATTACGCCGTCACCCCCAGGAATTCCGACCCCAACCGTAGTAGACCTGATTGGCGCTGACTGCTACTACGTCGTGGCGCCCATAGACGAGGTCGATGTTGCCGCAGTGGCGACGGAAATGCCGGTTCGGATAAGCCTGGATGCTTATGATGAGCGCCAGTTCCCCGGTCTGGTACGGCGGATCTCCCCCTACGTGCAGGATTACGAGAAACAGGCCCGCACGGTGGATGTGGAGGTCGATTTTCAGAACAAAGCAGACCTGGCTTTACTGCTTGCCGGATACAGTGCTGATGTCGAGATTGTTCTCTCCGACAAGGCCTCCGTACTCCGAATCCCGACCGAGGCAGTGATCGGGGGCACTGAAGTGTACGTCATCGACCCAAGTTCCGGGGCACTTCAGCGGAGGGAAATCGAAACAGGTTTGTCGAATTGGGACTTCACTGAGGTCATTGATGGCCTTGAATCGGGTGGGACTTGGTGGTGACATCCCTAGATCGCGACGGAGTTGAAGATGGTGCACTGGTAATTGTCGAGAGTGCGGATGAATGATCGAGCTTGACGCGGTCGAGCGTGTTTTTTCAGTTGGCGACGAGGAAGTCCGGGCCCTGGACAACGTCAGTCTCCAGATCCGGCAGGGTGAGTATGTGGCGCTCATGGGGCCATCAGGATCCGGCAAGTCCACCATGCTCAACATCCTAGGGTTGCTGGATCGCCCCACGAGTGGTTCTTTCCGCCTGGACGGTCAAGATACACAAAGCCTGTCTGACGACCAGCGAGCCGACCTGCGGAGCGGAAAAATCGGGTTTGTTTTTCAGGCGTTTCACCTGGTGCCAAGACTGACTGCTGCGGAAAATGTTGAGCTTCCCCTGTTGCTTTCCGGTGTCGCCCCCGTCGCTCGACGGCAACGGGTCGCTGAGGCCTTGGCGCGTCTGGAGATGACCAATCGGGCTGATCACAGGCCCGATCAGTTGTCCGGTGGCCAGCGACAGCGTGTGGCCATCGCCAGGGCGACCATTATGTCGCCGGAAATTATATTAGCTGACGAACCCACCGGTAATCTCGATCACAAATCGGGGGATATCGTGGTCGAAACCTTGGAGGCGCTGAATGAACGGGGCATCACGCTGGTTATGGTGACACACGATCCGGAGATCGGCGACCGTGCCCGGCGACGCATACGAATGGTGGACGGCCGGGTGGACACAGCCTTACCGGAAATGTCCTGACGGACGGCCAGTCAACATGCAATTGGAAGACATTCTTCAATTCAACCTTAAGGCTATCGTCGGGTTTCGCCTGCGCAGTCTGCTGTTATTGATAGCTATGGCGATTGGTGTGGCGTCGGTCGTGACCTTGATATCTCTGGGAGAGGGTGCCCGTCGGTACGTGTTGGAGAGTTTTTCTGCACTTGGTTCGAATTTGATAATTGTTCTGCCGGGGCGTTCGGAGACCTCGGGTGGTGCTCCGCCGTTACTTGGAATTACACCCAGGGATCTCACAATCGACGATGCCGTGGCACTGGGAAGAAGCCCGAACATTCGGCATATCGCCCCAGTATCCATTGGTTCCGCACCCGTGTCCTGGCAGCAGCGCGAACGGGACGTCACCATTCTCGGTTCGAATCATTGGCTCTATACCATTCGGCAACTCAAATTAGGCAGCGGTCGCTTCCTTCCAGATCGGGACCCCCATCATGGCGATGCGGTGAGCGTTATAGGCTCAAAAATCAAGAAGGAGTTATTCGGGTCAGGTGACGCGGTTGGTCGCTGGATTCGGATCAACGACAGCCGTTTCCGGGTCATTGGCGTTTTGGAGAAAAAGGGCCAGTCCATCGGAGTGGATTTCAAGGACGTGGTCATCATCCCGGTCGCTTCTGCACAACAACTGTTCAACAGTTTTTCCCTGTTCCGGATTCTCGTCCAGGCAAAATCTCGCGAGGTTGTGCCTGCGGCAATGAAGGAAATCGAGCAAATCATTCGGGATCGTCACGACGGCGAGGACGATGTGACCGTGGTTACTCAAGATTCCTTGCTAAGTGCCTTCGACCGCATTCTCAAGGCGTTAACGCTGACTGTGAGCGGAATTGCGGCAATCAGTCTGGCCGTAGCCGGGATTCTCATCATGAATGTGATGCTGGTCTCAGTGACCCAACGCACGTCGGAGATCGGTTTGCTCAAGGCTTTGGGTGCTTCTTGTCGCAAGATAACGATGATTTTTCTGGTGGAGACGGCATTGGTTTCATTCATGGGTGCCGCGGCTGGAATTGCCTTGGCGTTTGGTGTCATCCAGGTTCTGGAAAATGTCTTTGGTGGTTTTTCTTTGCCGGTTCCTGTCTGGGCCTTGGTCAGTGCGGTGGGCGTGGGTGTGGGCACCGGAGTGCTTTTTGGCATGATGCCTGCCCGACGGGCGGCCAAGCTGGATGCCGTCGAGGCATTGAGCGGCCGCTGAGCGAATTTTCAATGCTGACCAAAGACTTTTTTCAATTCTCGACGTCGGCGGTGAAAAGTCACGGTATGCGCAGTGCGCTCACAGCCCTCGGCATTGCCATTGGGATTGCATCAGTGGTTCTGCTGGTATCCATAGGGGAGGGTATTCAGCGGTTCGTGTTGGCGGAGTTCACCCAGTTCGGCACCAACGTGTTGTCAGTCTCTCCCGGAAAAACCCAGACACTAGGTGTTTCCGGGGCCATTGTGAGCAATGTACGGCCGCTGTCTCTAGACGATGCGGCAGGGCTGTCGCGTATCCCGGATGTGTTGGCCGTAGCCCCGATGGTGCAGGGGAATGCCCAGGTTGAGGCCGGAAACCGTACCCGTCGAGCAATGATTTTTGGCGTGAGCGACGAGGTTCCTGAGGTTTGGCAAATGAAGGTTGCCCGGGGGAATTTTCTACCTCAGGACGATGTTTTTGAGACCAGACCGTTGGCGGTGCTTGGTTCAAAGATGCGCAGCGAACTTTTTGGCTCGGAAAACCCTCTTGGAAAGGTCATTCGGATTGCCGGCGAGCGCTTTCGCGTGGTCGGCATCATGGAGGAGAAGGGGCAGTTTCTGGGGTTCGACCTGGACGACACGGTGTACATTCCTGTGGCACGCGGCCTCTCCATGTTCAACCGCGAGAGCCTGATGTCGGTGGATCTGTTGTACGCCGCTGACGCATCCGAAAAGAAGGTCGAACAGCTCGTGAGCGATATGATGCGGGCGCGTCACGGCCTTGAGGATTTCACCATCACCACTCAGGAACAGATGCTGGCGACGCTGTCGGAGATTCTGAATATTTTGACAATGTCGGTCGGTGCGCTGGGAGGAATTTCCCTGGTGGTGGGCGGTATCGGCATTCTGACCATCATGATCATATCGGTTAATGAGCGAACGGCCGAGATAGGGCTGCTGACCGCACTGGGTGCTCGCTCAAACACCGTGCTGTGGTTCTTCCTTGGCGAGTCACTGATTCTGGCGGCAATGGGTGGATTGGCCGGCCTGGCGCTCGGTGTCGGCGGTGCTGTGGCGTTGAAGTCGGCGCTTCCGGCGCTCCCGGTGCATGTTTCCTGGTTATACGTCTTACTGGCGGAAATTCTTGCGGTACTGATTGGCCTTGCCGCCGGTGTTGCACCCGCGCGCCGCGCCGCGCGTCTCGACCCGGTTGAAGCGTTGCGATCTGAGTAGAGATTCGGCTGTGTGGAGCATCTCCCCCTGAGCGTTGGCTTCAAGATCAGATTGGTGTGCCCCGCGGTGGCGGGGCATCTGTATCCCTTGGCATCGCTGGACGCGGGGTTTAAACACAAGGGACACCAATTGGCGCTGCTGGATGGCCGGCTGGTTCATCCAATCACAGGGTGTCGAGTACCGGTTTGTTCGTCAGATCGCTCAGGGATAGGCGTGCGCTGCCAATAAATACAACCCCTTATCAGATGCCTTCCCAGAACGCCGAGTCACGCGCGAGAAACTGGTCGTGGGGAATGTAGTGGGAGCCGTCACAGGAAAAATTCAATGACACGATCCCATTGAAGATATTCACGCCTCCTGCCCGCAGGTAGATGGTGTCGTCCGCGAATCTCAGGTGCTTGAAGGTATCCAGGATGGGGCGGATTTCCTCCGCGGCCACCACCGCGTCTGACGGATAGTCTCGATGGGGATAGGCGAGGCAGATATCCGGGTCAACCAGGTCGTCCAACTCGAGGATGAGGTAGCGAAAGGGGTCGTCGATGTGCCAGATCGTGGCCCGGCTGCTCGAAAAATGCAGTTTGCCGTGGTAGACGCCGCTCTCGGTCATCAGTTCCTCGATGACGGGGATGATGGCGTCGATCTTCCGATCCACCTGGCTTTCCACCCGGTGCTGCTGAAAGAGCTGCCCCCGAATCGCCGGGTCGCCCTTCATCTGCTGCCAGCGGGGTGCCTCCCGGTACATTTTTCGGGTGAGCGGCAGGTCTCTCAGGTCCACATCGGCGCCAAGATAGCCGATCAGGCGATCGTCGACGCGAATCTTCTGGACGGCGGTCAGCGACGGCCGATTGGCGCGCATGCTGATGTAGGCCTCCGACAGACTCATTTCCCGCTGCGGATCGATTCCCCGCATATAGGGGCGTGCCGATCGGTCACGGCCAAAGTCCTCGGGCATCAATCCCTCACGTGAGGCGTTGTCGCTCACCTGGTGGCCGTCGGGCGCCATGGCATAGAGATATTTCACGTAGGGCAGGGTGGCAAGCCCCGCCATTAATGTCAGCCCCATGTGGTGGCGGTCGTCCCAGACCCGAGCGGTGTCGCCGGCAATGCGCTGGAGCGGGTCCACCAGCATGTTGAACAACGAATCGCGTTGTCGCTCGATACTCTCGCGGAGCGTGGTCATGGCGTCTTGCTGCCGGATCCCGGCGTGTAGATGGGAGAGGGGAAGGGGGTGACATTGCCACCGTCCAGCTCATGAATCTTGCCGGGGCCGCGTTTTTCCACCTGATCGATCCGGATCACGGCGTGCATGGGTATCATGGTGCGTGTTACGTCGCCGAACTCGGCGCGCAGCTTTTCCTCGCTGGGATCGATGACGACTGACGTATTCTCCCCGAATATGAACCCCTCGATCTCCACGAAGCCATAGAGTTCTCCCTGGTGAACCTGCTCGGCGTACACCTCGTACACCTTGCCCTGATTAATGAAGCTGACACGAAAAATCTGACTGGCCATATTTTCACCTGTGCTCTGTTACATCGATTTTACCGTGCTCGGCTTCATGGCGCCCGCTCTGTGGCAAATGCCATAATGCGGGCTCATCGGAATAGGGTACCGGCAACATGGGATTTCTCAGGCAAACGGAAAAAATGGCACCCGGCGAGTCAGTTTCGCTGGATGATACCCTGGACAATCTGCCCTATAACGCGGACGGGCTGGTGCCGGCCATCGCTCAACAGCACGACACCGGCGAGGTGCTGATGATGGCCTGGATGAACCGGGTGGCCATCGAGGAAACATTGGAAACGGGCCGGGTGTGTTACTGGTCGCGTTCCCGCCAGGCCTTTTGGCGCAAGGGCGAGTCTTCGGGTCAAATTCAGCTTTTGAAATCGATGCGCTTCGACTGCGACGGCGACACTATTCTGCTGTTGGTGGATCAGACGGGACCGGCCTGTCACACCGGCCGGCGCAACTGCTTCTACAATGAGGTTAAAGGCCAGCGGGTGGAGATCATCGCAGAACCCCTGATCGATCCCGAAACCCTGTACGGCAAATAGGTCCTCCAATGCTGGATATCAGCGGCATACCCGCCTTTGACGATAATTATATCTGGTGCCTGCGTGAGCCAAACGGCAGGGTGGCCGTGGTGGTGGACCCCGGTGACGAGGAGCCGGTCCTGGAATTTCTGGAAGCCGGGAGGCTGTCGCTGGGCGCCATCTTGATTACCCACAAGCATGGCGATCATACCGGGGGAGTGCGGATGCTCAAGGCCGTGTATCCGGAGGCGGTGGTTTACGGCCCGGCCAATGAGCCGATTCCGATGCGTGAGGTGGCGCTGAAGGAGGGCGACACGCTGGTTCCCGAGGGTCTGACGACCCGGTTCGATGTGCTGGATATACCCGGCCATACGGAGGGACACATCGCCTATCTGTCCGGCGACCTTCTGTTTTGTGGTGACACCTTGTTTGCCGGCGGCTGCGGTCGGGTGTTCAGCGGTACTCATCAACAACTGTACCGATCCCTGCGCCGAATTGCCTGTCTGCCAGGCGACACACGGGTGTTCTGCGCCCACGAATACACCAGCGACAATCTCGGTTTCGCCCGTTGGGTCGAACCCGACAACACTCGGCTTATTGAACGCCAGCAGCGTGTGACCGAACTGCGCGACCAACACCAGCCCACGGTTCCTTCGTTGCTGGAGGAAGAGCTTGCCACCAATCCGTTTTTACGAACCGACGAATCCTCCGTGATCGATGCAGCTGCGAGGTGGGCCGGCAAGGCGTTGCTGACGGGCGAAGAGGTATTCACCGCAGTACGCACCTGGAAAGACAAGGACTACGATTAGGCGCCGCCGGTTTTATCCCCAACCTGCCGACATCCCGTCCACACGAAGTTCATCAGACAGTTCCATTTATCTGATTACCGGCGCGCGCTGCCTCAACGAGGCTGAGATCTTCTGGGCGAACCTACTGGTACGGAACGGTAACTGTGTCTGGTGGCCGGAAGGCGGCCATTAATAGAGATCAATTTTGCGTCGAAATCGTCACTAATCCCATTGCAATGAGGTTTGATGGTAATCTGAGATGATGACTTTTCACTGCGGCCATCTCAGCATCACTTAACAGGCGATCCTTAACTGTCTGCTTTGTCAGCGCATCGAAGACCTCGAAACTAGCCAAAACAGAAACAGATGATAGAAGTAAATATCTTAAGCTGTAACAACTCATGTGTGGCTATATAGATAAAACTACGGAGCCGTAGATAATGGACGCAATCCACGTAGCCTTTGCTACTGACGACGGATATACAAAACACCTTGCGGTCGCCCTTCAGTCATTGTTAGATCATTTCGATTCGGGGAGAGATCTAGTAATACATGTGTTAATTGAATCGCTGTCAAAAGAAAACAAGGACGGTTTGTCAAAAGTTGCTGAAAATTATAATCGTTCTCTCGATTTCGTGATTATTGAATTGAGCAAGCTGGAAGGTATTTTTTTAAATCGTTTTCAGCCAAATAAAATTATTTATGCGTATGTTATGGCGCCAATGTTGCTCGACGGTGTAACCAATAAGTTGCTTGTTCTCGATGCAGATATCTTAGTGCAATGTGATATTTCAAAGCTTTGGGATACGGATATCGAGGATTTTCATGTTGCGGCTATTCAAGAGCCTATAATGGAGGATTCGCGGAAAATCGATCTAGAAATGCCATTAACAGTGCCTTATTTCAATGCGGGTGTGTTGTTAATAAACTGTCAAAAATGGCGTGAGGATAAGGTCGGTAAACGGGCAATCAGGTTTGCGATTGATCGGTCGGATATTATACATTTTCATGATCAAGATGCTCTCAATCATTTGCTTTGGGGCAGCTGTAAAATAGTTCATCCTAAATGGAATCAAATTAATAATATTCACAATTTTTCTAGATCTTTGCATACTAACTATAATGAGAAAGAGTTTTGGGAATGCAAAAATAATCCATGTATTATACATTATACTTACATAAAACCAACTTCGGCCTATTGCCGTCACCCTGATAGAGAAAAATATAGGGATTATCTTCGCAACACAATATGGGAGAGCGCCCTGTATTCTGATAAATCCATAAGAAATCGTATTAGAAGCGCTATTAGAGATTTTCTTACGTTTATTACCTACCATGAAAAAAGACTTGAATTCAAGAAAAGACGAGTAGCTCTGATGAAATATTTTTCCAAGACGTAATGATGGAATGATTCTGTTGGCTGATTGTTAGGGAAGCTTTGAAAAAGGAGTCAGATGCCTGCCGTCCGTAGGGAGTTGGCATGGTGAGGCCTTTTGTTACCGACTCATTCACCCGAATACGTCATTTTGCGCCCGTATCCAGGGGTCGGCACAAATACGCAGCATCACCGATAGCGGGTACGGCGGACGACCGCCGCGCTTCCGGTAGAACCGTTCGATCCGTTGTTCCAGGCGTTGCCAGAGAATGACCTATTCCATCTCCAAGAGGAATATCTCCCGACGGGTTTGCGTGCGTATGCCACGGTATTCCGCATCCGAGAAGATTATCTGATCCATTGACTGTTCACCATCAAGGAAGATGCGTTACTGTCGCCAATGTCGGGGCTTTTTCAAAGCGTACTTAAGTCTTCAACCCCAGGGCCTCCGCGATCAAATCCGCAAAGGCCTGGGTATCGCGACGGCCACCGAGGGTGTCGGCGATTTTGAGGGAGTTGCCGTCACGGGTGGTGACCTCCAGGTCGTAATATTTTCTTCGCCCAAAGGTGCTACCGCCCCTCGCCGCGATTTTCGCGATATTGATTGCCGGAATTTCTCTCCAGGTTCCCGTCGGTAATATCCCTCTCTGATAGCGCAAGAGTCCGGTGGTCGGAATGAGGCGTGAGCGACGGTACCCCTTGTTGAGTAGCGGTTTGGTTTAGAGTCCAGGGTCAAATGTAACCGCCTTTGCAGCGAGCTGCTTGGCATATTCGGCGGGCGTCAGCCCGCCAAGTGTCTTCTTCGGTCTTTCCTCGTTGTACTCACGGACCCATGCGCGGATAACCACCCGGGCATGGTTGAGGCTGACGAACCAATGCTCGTTCAGGCATTCATCGCGTAACCGACCGTTGAAGGATTCGATGTACGCGTTCTGGTTGGGCTTGCCCGGTTCGATCAAGCGCAGGGCGATGCCGTGACGATGCGCCCAAGTCAACATGGCCCTGCCGGTAAACTCCTTGCCATTGTCGGTCCGGATGATCGATGGCCTGCCGCGGATCGCACAGACTTCATCCAGTAATCGCACCAGATGGTCGCCGCCAATCGCGTGCTCCGGGATCACGGCCACCGCCTCGTGCGTGGCATCGTCAACGATCGCCAGGCACTTGAGCGCCCGACCTGAGGCGATCCGGTCGAAGACGAAATCCATCGACCAGACTTCATTGGCCGCGCCAGGTCGGATCAGCGGCTGGCGATCTCCCGGTGGGATCTTCTTGCGCCGGCGTCGGCGCACCTGCAGCTTCTCCTGCGCGTACAGGCGCTCCACGCGCTTGTGATTGACCCGATGCCCGGCCTGGCGCAGCTTGAGGTAAATCATCGGGGCGCCATACCGGCGATACCGCTGCGCCATGTCCACGATCTGCTGGCGCAACTCGACGTTGCCGTCCGGCCTGGGCGCGTAACGCAATGCCGAGGCGCTCATGCCGACGACCCGCAGCGCATGCCGCTCGCTCATCCCGCGCTGCTTCATGAGCCGCACCACTTCCCGTCGGGCCGGTGCGGTCACCACTTTTTTCGCAGGACTTCTTTCGTCACCTCGTTCTCCAGCAGGGCCTCGGCGAGCAGTTTCTTCAACCGCGCGTTTTCCGACTCCAGCGCCTTGAGGCGCTTGGCATCCGACACTTCCATGCCGCCGAACTTGCTGCGCCAGAGATAGTAACTGGCCTCCGAGAAGCCATGCCGCCGGCACAGCTCCTTGATCGGGACTCCGGCCTCTGCCTCCTTCAGAAAACCAATGATCTGCTCTTCGCTGTATCGCTTCTTCACGTCCAATCTCCTTCGTCATGGGATTGGACTCTAAATGCCGGTGCTACTCAATTTCGGGGTAACGTCGTGAGCGCAGCAACCGACTCGTCACGGATGCCAGATCAGGAGCCCGGCGAACAGTCCGGATATCACGCCCATGAAAATATGCTCCTGCTGCCACAGGAGGGTGGTGGATCCACCGAAGATGACCGCGATGGCGGTGAGACCGGTCGCCATCGTCTTGTGCCGGGCGGGCGGTACATGAATCCCCGGCCACGGAGCCAACCTCGTCTCCGCGCCAGTGTTTTTCCAGTCGGGCCGGTTTCCGCTGAGGAACTGGAACAGGTCCTGGGCGCTGTGTGCGGCGACCGGGCCCTGCCGGTGTCGAAGACCGGGACTTCCAGGGTGGTGGCGAAGTCCACGCCAGGGACATCGGCCGTTGCCTGGACACGCCATACGACCCAGCTTAGGGGGTTGCTGCTGTCGGTCACAGGTGGTTTGCGGCGGTGGGAAGGCGAGGTGTACCCACATGCCGTTCAT
>CAWGBV010000009.1:0-77479 GCA_963820915.1 uncultured Gammaproteobacteria bacterium
GAGATGTTGATGCTGGAGACGGATGCGTTGCTGATCCTGCCAGAGTATGTCCTCGGTGGTGGAACGATTCTTTCCCGATCCGCTGACCCGCCGACGTACACAGGACAGGCTGACATCGAGCAGGGAACCTGCCGGCAGACTGGCGGGTATCGTCAGGATGCCCGATAGCTCTCCCCCTGGAGTGCCGGGAAAGGTGTCCAGAATCAGGCTGGCCCGGCCGTATCGACGATGCTGCAGAAAGCCTCGAACCACCCAGGTAATCAGGCCGATTCCCACTGCCGGAAACAGCAGGCCCACAAGGGCGAGATAATTGTTGCGCTGCGTCACCTCCTGCCAGAGAAAGAAGGGCAGGGGGAGCGAGATCAGGTTCCAGACCACCGCGAAGAAGACCATGACCCAGAGCGCCCTTGCGGTCTGGGCCCGGACGACCCCGTCCCGCCACTCGGGTTCCCAGCGCCAGGGCTCGTCCGGCGCCTGTCGCTGTAGTTGCTGTTTGCGGTCCTCCTGGCGCTTTCCATAAATGCCCATGGCGATGATGCCACCGCCGGCGCCACCGAATACCAGCGGAAAGATCATCATGAAGGCGAACAGGCCCCAGCGCATGTCGCGGACGATGACGGCGTCAGCCGGACTGTCAGGATCCACATAGACAGTGACGGGTTGATCGGCCTCTTGCTTCTGACGCAGTCGTGAATGGGTGTCCTGGTGAAAATTGCCGATGTTGTCGCCACCTCCCTGGAGGGACACGCGGTCTCCCTCATATTCCCGTCCATTCCATTCGTAACGGTAGCGTGCGGTGGCGCGGTAGGTATCGTCTCCCCGCACAAGATCAGTCTCCAGAAGCGTTGCCGGCGTGGCGGTCCACTCGCCGGCCTGGGTCCAGTCGTAGAGCGCTTTAAAGGCAAACAACCCGGGGATCATTCCCGCGATCATGAAGACGGCGCCGAAGATGAAGAGGCAACCCAGTCCGGTGGAGTTTTTTGTGATTCCGAATGGCATGGTGTCAATTTTTTGACGAAGCAACCTGACTGTCTTGAGCCAGAGTCCGGTTGACCAGCGCAGAGATGATGCCGCCGATGGCGCCGTAAAGATGGGCATCGACGATCACGCGCACGCCGACACTGCTTTCGCTGCCGGGAAGCGGGCCGAACCACTGTTCCCAGGCAAGTTTGACAACCAGGAACAGGACCACGGCGATGGCGGTGAAATCTCGTTTCAGGGCCTGGGGAAGTGCCGTGGCTATCAGCATGCCATGGAGGGCGCCGGATGCACCCAGGTACCACTGGATATCGGGGTTCAGGAACCAGAGCCCGACGGTGGTGGCCAGACTGCTGATGATCCAGGCAAGAAACGTCTGGAGTGGTCCCAGTGTGCGGCCAGCCACCAGGGTGATGATTACCAGGGCCACCAGGTTCATCGCCAGGTGGGACCCGCTCGCGTGCACCAGATTGGCCCCGATAAAACGCCACCATTGATGGCCGGTAATCGATTGCCGCTCGAACTGCAGGCCATCGGTCACCTGAGGCCCCACCAGGTAGAGTGCGAGCATAAGGCCGCCGAGCATGCCGTAGACCCACCGTGACGTATTGATAGAGGGTGCCGATGATGGGAGGAGGGCATGTCTCATGGCGTTTATCTTTCACACCTCTGGTGAACAGAAGATGTTCCGATCAATTCCCAGAAACGATGAACGATGTGCCCAGCACGGTGCCAATGGATTCTCGGGTGGGGGGAATGACACCTTTTTCGCATGCGTTGAATCCCTGCAGGCACCGAATCTTCCGGACACCCGGTTGTATATCGGAAGCAAGCCGGTATTCCACCTCGTAAAAAATCAGATCACCGCAATTGACTTCGACGAAGGGTCCGCCGATCGGCAGCCGGGAATCAGCATCAGAGAGTATTGCCGAACTCGTACTCGTCACAACAAACAAGTCTTTGTCGACCTGCTGAGGTTTTTCGGTGACGGTGGATACCTCGAGTTCGCAATACAGATCGTAGGGATAGGCTCCGTCGACAGGCTGACCCGCATGAAAGACGGCCCGGGCCCGGTTGGCCGGAATCGTTACCGGCTCAATCACTTCGATCGTGGCGATGGCCGCAATCCGCGACCCCTGCCACGACTGGCATCCGTTGAGCCCCATCGCCGCTGCCAGCAAACCGACGATAACGGTCAGTTGCAAGGTATCCGGCTTGATGCTTGTTGAACTGTTCATGGCTGGATTTTAGCGCGTCCTGATGGATGCTTATGGTGGCGCCCAGAAAAATCACGGGTTTCACAGAGCAGATTCACTCTGATGCAGTGAATCTGATAACGCCCAATTCCTCAAAGTCGCCGTCACCCGCTGGTTCAATCACAACGAAATCCAGGTGTTTCACGGGTTCGAAAGAAACGGCGTTGATGTTGGGTTCGTGGGTGACCAGAATGAGATTTCCTTCCCCAGAGAAGGAGCCAATGAGCTGATTCAGTTGTTCGGTCCGATCTGCCGCTTCGGTTGGGCTCAGTACTTCCAGAAGCGCCAGGGTTTCCTCCGGGGAGGTATCTCCAAAGGCCAGTCGGGCCGTTTCTGTCGTTCGGCAAAAGGGGCTGTGAAAAACGCGTTCTATGGGAATGCCGTGGTCACTGAATCTGTTGCCAACCTGTTGTGCATCGAGTTTGCCTTGGTCGGACAGATTCCTCTCGTGTTTGCATGAGGGGTCGCGGTTCAGTGGACTGCCGGCCTCTGCGCCGCGTTCCACCGGCGCATGGCGCATCAATACGACTTTGCCGCCTTCTTTGAGTGTCCCCCATAACTCATCGTTCGCATTGGCGGTATGCGTCACAGCGAGCATCAGTAGCCACGCCGTGCAAATGCGCATCGAGAACTTGCTGGCACAGTTGTGCATGGCGACTGAACCCTTATCTGAACACTAAGAGAACGTATATCACAGGATGGAAGCCATAGTGTCTAGGCCCATGCTGAACCCCGGGTTTGTGGGAAGCCGCCAATCTGTGTCGGTGCAATGTCGACCACGGGCTATGGCAGGCGAGCATTTATCGGGACCCCACGGGATCGATAAACACCCTGGTCTGAATTGGGTGATCGGACTTTTCCGTGACCTGGGTGGGGTTGCTTCACCGATTGGAAGCTCCCGGTGCTATAAGTAATGCGATACGGACTGAATCTGCAACAAGGTGGTATACAGATGCGAATCGGTGTCCCGAAAGAAATCAAGAATCAGGAGTATCGGGTGGGCTTGGCCCCTGGGTCGGTCAATGAACTCGCTCGTTACGGCCACGAGGTTGTGGTGCAGTCGGGTGCAGGCGCCGGCATCGGTTTTTCCGACGAGGATTACCGGGGTGTGGGCGCAGTTATCGCGGCGGATGCCCCGTCTGTTTTCGGTGATGCGGAGTTGATCGTCAAGGTCAAGGAACCGCAGCCCGGGGAACGCAAGCTGCTGAACGCCCGGCACACGCTTTTCACCTACCTGCACCTTGCGCCTGACCTTGAGCAGACCGCGGATCTTTTGTCGTCCGGCGCGACCTGCATCGCCTACGAGACCGTCACTGATCGCAGTGGGGGTCTGCCCTTGCTGGCGCCGATGTCCGAGGTGGCCGGACGCCTGGCGGTACAGGCGGGTGCCGCCTGTCTCGAAAAAATGAACGGCGGGTCGGGCATTCTGCTGGGCGGCGTGCCCGGCGTGGAGCCTGCCAAGGTGCTCATCATTGGCGGCGGTACGGTGGGTTTCAATGCCTGCCAGATGGCCGTTGGGCTGGGTGCGCGGGTGGCGGTTATTGACCGATCGGCCACCGCACTGAGGCGCCTGGATGCGCATTTCGAAAGCCGTATCACCACGGTGTATTCCAGTCGGCATGCGATTGAGCGCCATCTGCCGGACAGCGACCTGGTCATCGGCGCGGTGCTGGTCCCCGGTGCGGAAGCGCCCCGTCTTGTTGCTCGCGAACAATTAGCGCTGATGAGGGAAGGGTCCGTGATGGTGGATGTGGCCATCGATCAGGGCGGCTGTTTCGAGACTTCCCGGCCAACCACTCATGATGCGCCGACCTTTATCGAGCAGGGCATCGTTCACTACTGTGTCACCAATATGCCCGGCGTCGTGCCGCGGACCTCCACCATTGCCCTGAACAACGCGACGCTACCCTTTGTCATCGATCTTGCCGACAAAGGAATTCGTAATGCCTTACTCGAAGACAGGCACCTGCGTAACGGCCTGAATGTGTTCGGCGGACAGCTGACGGAGAAGCACGTGGCCGAAGCCCAGGGACGCGACTATGTCTCGCCGGAAGAGGTCCTTGGCGCCAGTGAATCCGCTTAGTGCTGGCAGCCCACTAGGTGCGGCGGCGTCGAGAGCGGGTCTTTCCCCGGTAGCTGGAAATGTGGGGCATGATGGTGGAGAAGGGGATCTCGGCCAGGTTGCCAAAACGTTCCAGGGCGAGCGCCACCAGCGAAAAAACTTCGGGTGCCGGGTTGGATGCGGAGGAAACACCATCAAGCACCGCCTGCAGGCCACGTAATCCACCCACCTGCACCCGCATCGCCTTGCCGTAGGGCAGGGCATCTTCGTTGCTGGTGCTGCTTCTCAAGGCGAACCGGGCCTGCTCCCGCAACAGCGTGATCAGGCTATTGCAACGTTGATTGCCCTCGGAGGATGTGCAGGCCACGCCTTCCCGTTCCGCAATGCAAAACCGATCGGCCTTGATGCATGTGCACTGGTTGGTGAGTACCGCCCGCTCGAAGATGCAGGCACGTTGATTGACGTCGTGATAGGTCTCGCGGAAGGCGTCCTGGTCCATCAGCTGCCTTCAATCCTCCACACGATCATGACTTAGTCGCCGGCTTGCTTAAAGCGGTGAATCATTCGCCGGTCGCGCTTTGTGGGACGCGATGATGGTGTGGGGGGCGCGGCAGCTCGCAGCACGCGCTGCGATTCAACGACCTGTTCCCGTTTCTGCCGACTCTTGTCGGATTCGCGGTAAAAGGTGATGGCCTCCGAAGCGGGGCGACGTTGCTTCGGCAGCACCACCACTTCCACATCCCACTCAAGTGATCCTTTGTGGATGCGCAGCCGGCTGCCGACGCGGACATCCTTGCCCGGTTTGCTGCGTTGGCCATTGAGATGGACTTTGCCACCGGTAACCGCTTCGGCAGCGATCTGCCGGGTTTTGAAGAAGCGGGCGGCCCACAGCCATTTGTCCAGGCGCATGCTGTCCGCCCCTGTGTTGGCAGGATTACCGGACATCGGTGCGCCGGACCAGAAGGGTCATCAGGTAATGCCATCTTCGGAGGCGTCGGCGGTATGAGGTTCGCCGGATTCGTCCAGATGCGGTTTCAGACCCAGCAGTGGATCGAGTCGGCCTTCCACGTCGAGCGCGGCCATGTCGTCGTAGCCGCCTAGGTGAACATCGCCGACAAATATCTGGGGTACCGTTCGGCGCTGGCTGCGGTCCAGCATTTCCCGCATCAGTTCCCGATCGCCTTCGATGCGCAGTTCTTCGTAGGACACACCCTTGCGTTCAAGTAACGATTTGGCCCTGACACAGTAAGGACAGATAGCCGTCGTGTAGATCTTCACGGTGGACATCATCGGAATTCCTCTCTTCGGGTTCGGCCACGCTGCCAAGGCAGGTGTACCTGGTTTTTTTCTTATCCTATCAACGCCCGGCTCGACCCGTCCAACGGCCGTCGGGTTTTCACCAGAGGTGGTTATTTGTCTTTTACCGACCGGCCATGGACGACTAAACGGCCAGGGAGTGTCCAATAAAAGACATTAGAAAAAAGCAATAACTAGTTGTTATAATTCATTAATTAAAGGCTTTTCCATGGTCACCCACAAGAATGCCTCCCCGCCGATTTCACGATAATCCTTCGCCTGAACATCGAAACCCATTCCTTTGATATGGGAGAATAGTTTCTCCGGTGTTGTGTGGCTATAGAAGAGTTCCTGCCCCATAAATTCGATGTAACCATCGAACTCGTCCTCACCGCTGTACTCCTTGACCGCATAGGTGAACAGCACCCTGCCGCCCGGGCGTAACCAGCGATAAACCCGGTCAAGCACGGCCAATTGATCTGCAGTGGGAATATGGAACAGGGAATAAATGAGGGTGACTGCATCGAACTGTTCCGGACCGAAGTCCACCTCGCGCATATCCGATAGGACGGTCCGCATATCGGGAACATACCTGCGCGCCAGATCCAGCATCCGTACCGAAAAATCGACGCCCGTTACCTTCCAGCCATGCTTTGCAAAAGCCGCGGCAAAGGGTTCTCCCGCACCGCAACCGAGGTCGAGCAGATCTCCCGGTCCTGACTTGAATCCGCGGCAGAAGGCATCGAATACCGACGTCATGTCGAACTTCCCGCGCTGACTGTCGTAGGTCTCGGCGAATTCGTCGTAAATAACGGCCAGGTCTTTTCTCATGGCTTCAAATCCCGCTGCGTAGGTTCAATGTCAAGAGTGCGATCCATGATGGCACATTCACCGACGGTTCGGCAGTCACGCCCTGCTGCGTGGTTCGATCAGAATTGCTGCATCAAAAAAACACCAGGGACATCGATGTTGGCACTGTGATGGGTTCCGCAATAAAGTGGACCACTTGCCATTGCATCCGGACAGGGACGACCCCCTGGCCAAAGTAGCCACTTAAACGGAAGTATTCATGAGCCGCGACGCCACGCCCAAGACCAGATACCTGAGTGAGTATCAGCCGCCCGCCTTCCTCATCGACGAGGTGGAACTCTTCGTGGATCTGCACGATTCCGCCACGCGGGTAACCAGCAGCCTGCGCATTCGCCGCAATCCCGATGTGCCCGTCCAGGCCGACCTGCGGCTCGATGGTGAAGAGGTGAGCCTGATCGGAATATCACTGAACGGTGAGGCATTGGCGGACGATTGTTGGCGCCTGGACGATGGGGATCTCGTGGTTCTGGGTGTGCCTGATCGGTTCGAACTGCGGACCGAGGCGGAAATAGACCCCGTGGCCAACACGGCCCTGGAAGGTCTCTATAAATCAGGCGGCATGTTCTGCACTCAGTGCGAGGCCGAGGGATTCCGACACATCACCTGGTTCCTGGATCGTCCCGACGTCATGGCCCGGTTCACCACCACCCTGGAGGCGGATCGCGTCCGATATCCGATCCTGCTGTCGAACGGTAATCCCGATGGTGTCGAGCAAGCGTCCGACGGCCGACACCGTGCCACCTGGCGCGACCCCTTTCCCAAGCCCTGCTATCTGTTCGCATTGGTGGCGGGTGACCTCAAGAGCATCAGCACGAATTTCAGCACCGCTTCCGGCCGTAACGTGGACCTCCATGTGTTCACCGACGCCGAGGACGCCGAACTCTGCCGTCACGCGTTGGATTCACTGGCCAACGCCATGCGTTGGGACGAGGAACAGTACGGCCGTGAATACGATCTCGATGTCTACAACGTGGTGGCGGTGGGTGACTTCAACATGGGGGCCATGGAGAACAAGGGCCTCAATATCTTCAACGCCAAGTACGTGCTGGCGAGCCAGGACACGGCGACGGACGATGACTTTCAGCACGTGGAGAGCGTCATCGGCCATGAGTATTTCCACAACTGGACGGGCAACCGCGTCACCTGTCGCGACTGGTTTCAGCTATCCCTCAAGGAAGGATTGACGGTTTTCCGCGATCAGGAGTTTTCCGCCGACATGGGATCGCGCGGCGTCAAACGCATCCGTGACGTCCGTTTCCTGCGCGCCCATCAGTTCGCCGAGGACGCAGGGCCGATGGCCCATCCTGTGCGGCCCGAGTCTTACATGGAGATCAACAATTTCTACACCTTGACCGTCTACGAGAAGGGCGCCGAGGTGGTGAGGATGCAGCACAATCTGCTGGGCCCTGAGAGTTACCGCGAGGCCACGGATCTGTATTTCGAGCGCCACGACGGCCAGGCGGTGACCACCGATGATTTCGTGCGCTGCATGGAAGACGCGTCGGGCAGGGACCTGACCCAGTTCCGGCGCTGGTACAGCCAGGCAGGCACGCCAGGCGTCCACGCGGAATCGAACTACGATGAAAACACCCAGGTGTTCGAGCTGGTGCTGCGCCAGGATGCACCCAAGAATCCCGTGAAGTCCGCATCGCAACCGCTGCACATTCCGGTGGCGGTGGGCCTGCTCGATGAACAGGGAAGGGACCTTCCGTTGCACCTGGAAGGACAGACCGGCGGCGGCGATACATACAAGGTGCTGGAGTTGACCGAGCCCGAGCAGCGTTTTCGTTTCGAGCGGATTGCGTCGCGGCCGGTCCCGTCCTTGATGAGGGGCTTCTCGGCGCCTGTGAATCTGACGGACGATCGCAGCGATACAGATCTTCTGTTTCTGATGGCCAACGACAGCGACGGGTTCAGCCGTTGGGACGTGGCCCAGCGTCTTCACCAGCAGGTGCTTCTGGCGCGGATCGGTGGCAATGCGGCGGTTGGTCCCGCATACCTGGATGCTTTCAGTACCGCCCTTGGCGACAAAGACACGGACCCCGCGCTGCTCGCCGAATTACTGACCCTGCCTTCCGAGTCCTATCTCGGCGATGCCATGAAGACCGTGGACGTAGACGGCATCCATCAGGCGCGCGAGGGCCTGATGAAGGAACTCGCCGAAATCCTGCGCAAGGATTTTCTCGGCGTCTATCAGGCCAATAATGACCAAGGTGATTACCAGATCGACGCCGCCTCCATGGCCAGGCGCGCGCTGAAGAACCTCACCTTGAGTTACATGGCCCGGCGCGGCGATGACGAGGCCCGCACACTCTGCGTGGAGCAATACCGCAACGCCACCAACATGACCGACAGTCTGGCCGCTCTGTCACTCGTCGCCCATGGCGAATGGCCGGAGCGCGACGGGTTACTGGCGGATTTTCACGACCGCTGGCATCGGGATCCCCTGGTGCTCGACAAGTGGTTCGGGCTTCAGGCCACCTCGGTGCGCAGCGATACCCTGGAAAAGGTGAAGTCCCTGATGGACCATCCCGCCTTCAGTCTCACCAATCCGAATCGGGTGCGCGCATTGGTGGGTGCCTTTGTGGCGGCCAACCCGGTCCGCTTTCACGATGCGAGCGGGGCAGGGTATCGGTTCCTCGTGGACATGGTCCTGCGACTCGATGCCAGGAACCCGCAAATTGCCGCCAGGCTCATCCGCAACCTGAGTCGTTGGCGTCGTTATGATCAAGGTCGCCAGCGGTTGATGTCGGAGCAGCTTCAGCGCGTAGTGAGCCACGACGGGCTATCCCCGGATACCTTCGAAGTGGCGTCCAAGAGCCTCGAGGCTGAATAGAACAAGCATGAACAGGGGAAAGGGAACGCGCGTGAAAGACGGTGTGGAAATCGATCTCAAGGATCTGCTCAATGCCCAGACCGGACGCATCGGCTGGGAGGAACTGCAGCGCCACTTCGCGCGTGGCATGGTTGTCAGGGTGGACGGGTCTTTCGACCTGGTGGAGATAGCCGCGACCCTGGTGCAGGACAACAAGGCGCAGTTCGAACAATGGCTGTCCGAGGGTGTCGTCGCCCACGCCGCCGACGCGGATGCCCAACGCTGGAACGATCAGGACACCGAGTTCTGGGCCGTCGTGGCCGCTCCCTGGATTCTGGTGCAGGAAGCGGATGAATCCTCGAAACCGTCCCCTGAAGAATAGGACGGGGTGGCTCGTGGCCTCAGCGATCATTATCGGCTCCGTCGCCTGGGACGAGGTGGTTATGCTGGCATCGCCATTGGTTCCGGGCTCCCATAACGCCGGCCATCAGCGGGGCGGCAGGGTAGGCGGTGGTGCTGCCAACACCGCCATGGCCATGGCGCGAGCGGGCGACTCCGTTCAGGTGATCAGCTCGGTGGGCAGTGATGCAGCAGGCGATGCGCTGCTAAAAACCCTGGCGGATACGGGTGTCGATATCCGCCACATTTCGCGCCAGTCATCTGAGACCACCCGCTCCCTCGTCATGCTGGACGGCGAGGGTGAGCGCACCGTTGTGAATCTGTCGCGGGCGTCGGTGCCACTGCCCGAAGGTCTATCAGATTTTGACGCCGACTGGGTCTATGTTCGCAGTGCCGATTCCGCCCTGACGCCTGTGCTACAGGAGTTCATTGGACGAAATCGAAGCGTGATGGCTCATGTGCCGCCCGTGAAGAACGATTTCCGGCCCGCGACCATCCTCGTGGGTTCTGCCTCCGACCTCGATCAGGACTTTCTTGGTGCTCCTTTCAAATCAGGCAAGGCTATTGCTGGTGACAGCCTCCAGTCGATGGTGGTGACCTATGGCAGTGAGGGGGCTGTGGCCTACGGGCCGGACGGGGAGATTCGACAGACTGCGCCCAGCGTACAAGTGGTGGATAGCACGGGTGCGGGAGATGTCTTCACGGGTGGTCTGATGCATGCCTTGTCTTCCGGAGTCTCAATGGGTGAGGCACTGGAGACGGCGGTAGCCTGGGGTTCGCTGTCGGTGACCTACGCGGGGACGGTGCCACCCGATTCCTTTCCATCGCCAATCAATTCAAAGGATGCCTGAGATTTTGCAAAAAGCATGACCGTAAGTCCATTCAGGCTTGAGCGCCGGGGTCAAACGGGACAGATTTATTTTATTCAAGAATCTGTCTCAATTTTTAGTCGAACTCAGGCGGCAGCAAAAAAAGCCAATACATAGTTATCCATGACCTCAAAAAGGAAAAGACCAAATTTGCGAGTTGCTCAAAGGTATTGAAACGGGTGATGCGGCATCCGTCGCCGTCGTAAATCCTGACAAGTACATCCAGCACAACCCGCAGACTCGCGAAGGAGGAGAGGGCCTTGCGGCGCTGTTCAAACGGCTGGCCAAAAGCTCTCCTCGCGTTAATATCGTGCGCATTTTCTCGGATGGGGACTATGTTTTTGCTCACACAGAGTACGAATTCGACACTTCGCGGGTCGGTTTCGAAATCTTCCGCTTTGAGGGGGACCTGACCGTTGAGCACTGGGACAATATCCAGCCTCGAAAAGGTCCCAACCCCTCAGGACACAGCATGGTGGAAGGGCCCACCGAAGTAACCGATCTCGACAATACCGAACACAACCGGGGGTTCGTCGGTTCCTTCGTTGACGACGTGCTTGTGAATGGCCGACTGGACAAGCTGGAAGATTACATTGACAGCGAATGCTACTGCGAACATAACTCACGCACTGGCGATAAACTGACGTCGCTGCGCTCGGCCTTATCGGATCCTGTCTCCAATGAAGGCGTCACCATTAAATACGACAGAAGGCACCGAATCCTGGCGGAGGGAAATTTTGTGCTAACCGTCTGTGAGGGTTTCTTGAATGGGGTTCACACCTCGTTTTTCGACCTTTTCCGGGTTGCCCATGGCAAACTGGTCGAGCACTGGGATACGACTGAAGCAGTCCCACCACGTAGCGAGTGGAAAAACGACAACGGTAGATTCTGAAGCTGGCCAATAGCCACTCGCCAAATTTTATTGCGGAATCGAACGACGTTTGGAGCACAAAAAATGATCAAATTTTATCGATCACTCAAAATCTTCGGCATTCATTGTTGAAGAGCATGAGCTTTGAGCGGGCTGAAAAGTGTCTGTATTCGGACGGCACAGAGCGACGCCGTTGATGCAGTCGTGTACTGTGCTCCATCAAGATTTGGGAAAAACCGGACAGACTGATTTTTAGAGTAACTTTGTCCCCGGTTTATGCGGGTGCCGGGGCCGCCTCGGCGAGACTACAGCAGCATCTATAGGCGTACACCAAGGGTCCGTTATCATGTTCCACAGTGTGCCCGTCCAAAATGCGGCGCATCACGACACGGCGATCAGAGGCCGTCAATACCTCCCATCCTCGGGGGACAGGGCGGGTCGCATTATATTCTTCAAGTTGCTTTACCAGATGACTGTTCACTGTCTGCCCTCCGATCAGTAGCAATTGCTGATTATCTGATCGTATAGGCTTGTTGAGGCATATCAATCCCTGTACTTTTTGCTGTTTTTACGCCATCAAGTCGGGAAAGACCCGGCGTAGGGGCCGTGGTTTACCCATCCGATCGGACTCGGAGAATGCTCGGAGGCGGGCTGTTTCGTTCACTGGGGCTTTATCCGTTTAACTACGAAAATGCGTAATTTGGTCTACTCCCATCCGTCACTTTTCCTCTTCCACGCGCTTGCCCGTGAGTTGATCGCCTACATGTTTTCCGGTGGCTCGTCCAGGTAACTGCTGGTTCTATATCTGTTAAGACGAGTTACGGGTTCAGTTTTGGAAACCGCTCCCCTGCGACCAGGCCGGCTTCAACATCGGCGACGTTCTTCTGATGATCGCCGGACGCGCAGATCAAAATCGAGCCACGGCCTCTCCGCCGTTTTCTATCCAGCCGTGAATCATCTTCTTAGTGGTCAGGCCGCTGGCACAACGGCCCGCGTGGTCGATGACGATTACACCTCCACGGCCACGGACTTTTCGCCGCAGGTAATCGATGCCCGCGGCGGTGGCTCCGGCTGCATCCAGGCCTTTCATGTCCACGTAGTCGGCGATGGTTTTTGCGATGACGGTGCGCATGAACTCCTCGCCGTAGCCCGTGGCGGATACCGCGCAGGTCTCATTGTCCGCGTAAACGCCGGCTCCGACGATGGGTGAGTCGCCCACCCGTCCCATCCGCTTGTTGACGATGCCGCCGGTTGAGGTGGCCGCGGCCAGATTGCCATTGCTGTCGCGCGCCACTGCGCCGATGGTGCCGTATTTCTGATCCTCGCTATCGTCGTCCGTTTCGTCGTGATCCAGCATGACCTTGTGCAGCAGGCGCGCCTTTTCCAATTGGGCAACCCGATCCTTCGTATAGAAATAGTTATCGGGCGCCCGCGCAATACCGCAGTGGTCTGCAAAACGCATCGCGCCCTCACCGATGAGCATCACGTGCTCGCTCTCGGTCATGACGTAACGGGCCAGTTGAATCGGATTCGGAATGTTCTGTACGGCGGCTACGGCGCCGGCGCTCAGGTCTCGGCCATCCATGATGGCGGCGTCCATTTCCACCTTGCCGTACTCGTTGAGAACTGAGCCGCAACCGGCGTTGAATACCGGATCGTCTTCCAGGAGGGAGGCGCAGGTTTCCACGGCCTGCAAAGCGGAACCGCCGAGTTCCAGTATGTCCCGGCCATGCTCCAGTATGCGGCGGACACTCTCTAGGTAGCGCACCGCGACCTTATGATCGGTGACATTGTCCAGGGCGCCCGCGCCACCATGGACCATGAGTGAAAATGCATCTGTCCGCGCCATCGTATCTCCGCTTGAATCAATGGCGCATCCAATAGACCGCCGGCCAACTACGCTATCAGAGGCGAGACTCGAGTTCCAAGCGAAACGCCTCCTGTTGCACGGAAGAGCCGGCGATCATCATCAGCAACTTGCCTACCAGTACGGTTCCCCAGTTGACGATGATGACGCCGGTACCGGTTTTCGGATCAAACTCGATGCCGGACAAGTCGATGGAGGATAGAGTGCGATGGGCGGTTTTCATGGTCACCGCCGACCATTCGGGGATATCGAGTTTGTGCGCAATCGCAGTGGGGTAGGTGGCCCCGTTGAACCGTGGATTGCACTCGATGGCGGGAAACCGCAAACCGCGTTTGGTCTGCACCACTGCCACATCGAAGGCGAATATACCTTTCATGCCCTGATCAACGAGCCATTGTGCCATTGGTTCCACACTGGCCCAGGGCTCGTGGCTCGCTGGCACGCGGTTTCCCTGGTGGGAGAAGCCGTCGAGGATCTGCTCGCTGGTGGCCAGCCGAACGAGGTTCTTGCCCACGACGCGGTACTGTATGTTGAGGAAGGAAACAGCTTCGACCCCCGCCTGGATCTGAATCGGCATCTCATCGTCAAAACGCGTCAGCGCGTCCCTCAATTGGTCGAGGTTCTCGCAACGGTAGATACCGACGCCTGCCACTGATATGGCTGCCTTGGCGTAGCAGGGAAATTCAATTTCACCGAGATCGACGTCGATGACATCGGAAGGTCGATCGAAGCACAGGGTTTTCGGCACGTCGACGCCGAGTTCCTCTGCCAGGGCGATGAAATTGTTTTTGGAGTTGATGAACTCCACCGCCTCCAGCCAGGCATGGTCGCCCCAGAAACGGCACTGATTGGGACCAAAATAGAATACTGAGGGCTGAAACTCGATATGTTCCCCGAGCTCTGAAAAATGGAGGTGCCAAATCGTATTCTCTGAATGATTCAGGCCGATCTGCCGGTAATGGGCGGTGATGTCCGGCCACAACGGCTCCAAATCCTGGTGCAATTGAATCAAGTCCCAGGGCTCGGACATTCCCAGAGCCCGTCCCGAATACAAGTGGTTACCGGCCACACCTTCGGCGGTGCAGTGCATGATGTCGTGATTGAGCACATACCGGCCAGCTGGCAGGTAACCATGATCGATTGCGGCGGCCATAAGCGCCCTCCCTGTTTCGGTAAACCGCTTTACGTACGGGCTTACAACTAGCAAGGTTCGGACCAGAATTGCTCGCCGTTTTAGGACCATGGCTGCACCAACCCGGCGCAAAAGCTCAAAACACACGCCGCCGCCCGCGTCATCAAAGGGCACTCGTCAATGAAATGGTGATACCCAATCGATAGCATGGACTTGGCGATCAATACTTGGTCCATAGGCAGTGCCTGACTGCCATCAGGGAATCAATAAGAGAGGGGATGCCCACGGCGAAACGATCCAACCCGAAGTCCAGTCAGGCCAACCAGCTACGAAATCGGTAGATTCCCGACGAGTTGTCCTGATTGAAGGCTGAGCCCCGCCACGTATCGGCCGGCCGGTGCGAATACACCCGTCTAAAGCTCCCGCCAAGATCCTCTAAGCCGAACTTCCGGGCGTGGCCGACCCTGGCAATACGCCCCCGCCGAAAACAAGCTCCCTGATGACGGCAATACCGCGAAGCTGTCGGGTTGATCGCATGGCATGGGAGCAGGCACTCTACGGGCAATTGAGCTGGTACAGTAAGGAAGTAACTTTATGAAGAGCTTGATACTGGCGGCCCACGGCAGTCGGCGGGAGGCGTCCAACGACGAGGTCCGAGCGCTGGCATTGCGTCTCGGCGACAAGGCCGTGCCTCCCTTCGGCGAGGTGGCAGCAGCGTTCCTCGAACTGACGAAGCCGTCTATTGACGAGGCCATCGTCGCTGCTGTGGATCGTGGCGCCGAAGCGGTGGTGGTCCTGCCTTATCTATTGGCCGCGGGCCGTCATGTGGTCACGGATATTCCGGAGCAGGTGGACAAGGCCCGGGCAGCACGCCCGTATGCGGATATACAGGTCCGGCCCTACCTGGGGTCGGCAGATGCCCTGGTGGAGGTTCTGCTGGGGATTGCGGAATCCTGAGTAACCCCGGAATCGGGGAAATATTCTTGCCCTGTGTCAGGTCTATCCTCCTGATGGCCATCATTCCGAAAAGGCTCATCCGAAGGGGGCAACGGTATGCACAAGTACCTGGTCACGGCGGTCGGCCTGGCGATATCCACCATAGCGATATCCACCATAGCGATATCCACCATAGCGGTATCCACCATAGCGATATCCACCATAGCGGTATCCACCATAGCGGTATCCACCATAGCGGTATCCACCATAGCGGTATCTGCCGATAGGGTTGTGGTGCCTGCCGGCGGTTTTCAGATGAGTTGTTCTGTGGGTGACAACCGTTGCCAGAAGGACGAAGGTTTGCCCGGAGGATTTAGAGCGTAACAAGTACTGTAACCTGGATGCCGCGGACCGTAATCAACATCCGATCAACTGTGTCGATTGGAGCCAGGCGGTGGCCTATTGCGAGTGGAAGGATGGTCGCTTACCCACTGAGGCGGAGTGGGAGAAGGCGGCACGGGCAGCAACGTATACCGCCTATTCTTGGGGGAACGGGGTTTCCTGCGACGAGGCTATCCCGGGACTCGGTTAGCCCCGCCGTCTCCGATCGGGAACCCGATGGTTGGTACCGGGATATGACCTGGCCGGTGGCCAGTCGGCCTGCCAATGGCTTGGCCTTTCCGACATGCAGGGCAACGTGGGCGAGTGGACGGCGAATTGGTATGCGGCTGACGGCATTGCACGCTACGCCGGGGGTGACCTGGCGGGGCCGGAATCTGGGCAGCGGCGCGTGGTCGCGGCGGATCCTGGGATGAGAACCAGCCCAGCCTGAGAAGCTCTTATCGCAACGTCAAGCCCGCTGTCAGTGGCCGCTCCGTATATGGCTCCATCGGTTTCCCGTGCGTGGAAGATGCGGGTTGAACAACCAAAATCGATCAGTTAGCAGGAGTACTGCCTTAAATGAGGTGACTTTTTTCCCCCGAATCTGGTAAAAGTTACAAAAATATTACAAAAAAGTAGCGCCCCTTCATGCGAAGGGGCGCTACTTTCATTTTCGGGAAATCACATTGCAGTACACCGCCAGAATTTCTGATCTTTCGGCCGTTGGCCAGATTCTTGCCGGACTCGGCGCACTGGAAAGTGGTGAAGATGAAACCCTTCACCGCGTTTACTACGACACGTTCGACTGGCGCTTGTTCCAAGCCGGTCTGGTGCTCTGGGGAGAGGGGCGGGGCAGGCAGGAACGTCTCGTGCTGGCCAGGGCGCCGGAAGGTGATCAACTGCACAGCATTTCGTTTCGGCGTCGTCCCGGTCTTCATCAGAGTCTCCCTGAAGGTCCGCTGAGTGAAAGGCTGGCGCCGGTTATGGAAATGCGCGCGCTGTTGCCCGTTGCCGAAATCGATACCCGGCGTTCCCACCATCGTCTGCTTAACGAAGATGGAAAAACCGTGGTTCGCCTGGTGCTCGATCAGCCGGCGCTCAAGGGTGAGGATGCGGACTCCGTCGCGTTGCCCCCTCGACTGACCCTGCAGGGGGTTCGGGGTTATGGCTCCTGGCTAGAAGACGCACGTCGCGCCTGTAACGACAGCCCGGCCCTCGAGCAGGCAAACAGCGATCTGCTCTCCGAGGCCTTGGCCGCGGCGGGCAGGAGCGTATGTGATTATTCGAGCAAGCTGGATATCCCCCTCGATGGCGGGTTGCGCGCCGACCAGGCCACCAAGATCATTCTGCTGGCCTTGCTCGACACCTTGGAAGCCAATATCGATGGCACCAAGTCGGATATCGATTCGGAGTTTCTTCACGATTTGCGGGTTGCCGTACGTCGAACCCGATCAGCCCTGTCACAGATAAAACAGGTTTTTGAAGAAGAAGATGTTGCCAGGTACAAGGAGCAATTCGGCTGGATTGGCCAGATCACCGGGCCGACGCGGGATCTCGACGTCTATCT
The DNA here is from genome assembly GCA_963820915.1 of uncultured Gammaproteobacteria bacterium. Classification (GTDB taxonomy): domain Bacteria; phylum Pseudomonadota; class Gammaproteobacteria; order Chromatiales; family Chromatiaceae; genus CAWGBV01. The sequence continues at coordinate 17,300 of CAWGBV010000009.1, forward strand.
GCTCGAATATGAAAGCTATCGCGACAGCTTGCCGCCGGCAATGCGCGGTGACCTCGCGCCGTTTCATGAGTTCCTGGTTCGCAGCCACAAGCGGACACAGCGGACGCTTCGTCGCCAACTGGAGAGCGAGCGATTCACTTCCCTGATCAAGGAATGGCGGCACTTTCTGGAGCGCCCTGTTGCAGTCACGCCCGCTGCCGCCAACGCCGGCCTGGATGCGAAAGAGGTTGCCGGTCGACGCATCTGGCGCATGTACAAAAGGGTGTTGCGCGAGGGCAGGGCAATCACGCCACAGAGCCCTGCAGAGGACCTGCATGAGCTCAGAAAAAGCTGTAAAAAATTGCGCTATTTAATTGAATTCTTTTCAAATTTATATGGAAAGGATGACGTCAAATCGTTGGTCAAGTCTCTCAAGCGCCTATTGGATAATCTGGGCGAGTTTCAGGACCTTGATGTCCATGCCGTGCATCTGCACGACTTTGCGGCACAGATGCAGAAACAGGGCAAGGTGCCTCTGGAGACACTTCTCGCCATGGGTGCCCTGGTAGGCGATCTGCTTCAGCGCCAGCAAACAGCCCGCGAGGCATTTGCGGAACGTTTCGACGGATTCGATACCCGCGACAATCGTTCGGCGTATCGAGCGTTGTTCAAGCCCCAGCCGGTGGAAGACAAGCGGGAGGCGGGCGCATGAACGTCGTCGGTATCTACAACATCAAAGGCGGTGTGGGGAAGACGTCGGCGGCGGTGAATCTTGCATGGCTGGCTGCCGGTGATGGCCTCAGGGTATTGCTTTGGGACCTGGACCCACAGGCCGCAGCGACCTTTTACCTGCGTGTAAAACCCCGCGTCAAGAAGGCGCGCAAGGTGTTGGCCGGGAAGCTGGATCCTCTGGCGGCAGTGAAGGGATCGGATTTCGAGGGTCTGGATTTACTGCCCGCCGATTTTGCTTATCGCAACATGGACATCCTGTTCGGCGATACCCGCAAACCGCAACGTCAGTTGGAGCGGGTTCTGAAGCCGCTCGAGAGCGAGTACGACCTGGTTTTGCTCGACTGTGCTCCCAGTGTGTCCCTGGTTTCCGAGAATGTCTTTCGGGCGGCGGATGCGCTTCTCGTGCCGGTTATCCCCACCATTCTATCGGTGCGGACCCACAGTCAGTTGCTCGATTTCCTCGAGTCAGAGGGGATGAGTACGGACTTCGTCTGGCCGTTCTTTTCCATGGTCGATCGTCGAAAAAAACTTCACCGGCAAATCATGGAAAATCCCCCCGAGTCCCGAAGCGATTTTATCGAGGCTTTTATTCCCCATCTCAGTGCCGTGGAGCGCATGGGCGTGGAGCGGGCGCCGGTGGGCGATTTCTCGCCGACCAGTTCGGCGGCCCAGTCCTATCGCGGTTTGTGGCGGGAAGCCTCAGAACGCCTGAATATCGCCTGAACCCCGTTCCAAAGGGGACGCTTACGACATCAGAGAGGTCCGCTGTTGCCCGGAGGCAACGGCTCATACATTCATTGCTATAAAAAAACAAACGTTTGAATAAAACACCTGTTTCGTGGATGATGGGCAGATCATACCGTCCCTGAGTATTGATCGGATGTCGAGCCCTAAGCAGGTTTCTCCGCGTGCGGATACCCGTCAACGTCTCCTGAGGACCGCCCTGGTTGAATTCGGGCGACATGATTTTGACGCGGTCGGCATACGTCAGATCGCAGATGCCGCAGGCGTCAATATCGCTGCGGTTTCCTATCATTTCGGTGGTAAACAGGACCTGTATCTGGAAACGGCGGCCTACCTGGCCGATCTAATGCACCAGGAATTGCGGCCACGTCTCGAACCCTTCGAAGCAGCGCTGCCCGGCGCGACGCCCGCCGAATGCCGCAAAATGCTCAGCGATCTGGTTGGCGGATTTGTCGAAATTCTGCTCACCGCGGAGTTCGGCGAGGATGGACCGGGATTCGTTTTGCGTGAACAGAACCAGCCGACCGCGGCGTTCGACATCCTCTACGAGAAAATTTTTCGGCCCATGCATCTCCTCACCGCGCGTCTGGTCGCGGGGGCTCGTGGTACGCGCGCCAATTCCCCCGAGACGCTGATGGTCGCCCACGCCTTGCTGGGATCTGCCATTGCGTTCCGGTCTGCTCGTACCACCATGTTGAAACACCTGTCGAAACCGTCCTACAGCCGCGTGGATCGGACGCGCATCAAGCGCCTGGTGGCCGGCCTTACCGCATCCGCTGTCGATTACGACGTGCACGACTGAGTACAGGACTTCCAATCATGAATACCAAGGGCTCAGGCCTCCTGGCAAAACTTCTGATTTTCCCCCCCGTCATTGCGGGCGTGCTGGTCTTGATATGGATGGCGGCGGGCAAACAGCCACCGGTGCAGGCCGAGCAGGGTGAACCGACGCGGACGGTTCGAGTGGCGGAAGCAACCCTTGCGGATTTTGTTCCAACCGCTGAAGGATACGGACCGGTGCGTCCGGCACGGGTTTGGACCGCGGTTGCTCAGGTGTCGGGTCGGGTGGTCGAGATTCATCCGAAGTTGCGTGATGGAGAAATTCTGACTGAAGGCACCTTGCTGCTGCGTATCGACCCAACCGATTACGAATTGGCACTGGAGCAGGCACGGGCAAAACTGGCCGAGTTGGAACTTCAGGAGAGTAACGCCAGGGCGTCACTGGTGATTGAGGAGCGCAACGTGGCGCTGGCCCAACAGGACGTAGAGCGTAAACGCAAACTGGTGGTGCAGGGATCCGGCTCCCAGAGCAGTGTGGACGAGGCCGAGCGCCTCATGCTTAACGGGCGAATCGCGGTGCAGACACTGCGCAATCCACTGTCACTGCTACCTGCCCAAAGGCGTGTTCAGGAGGCGAGTGCGGTCCGGGCCGAGCGGGACCTGGCCCGCACTGAAATCCGGGCGCCATATACGATGCGGGTTGCAGACTTGCCGTCGAGGCCGATCAGTACGTAAGTGTTGGGCAAAGTCTGTTCGGCGGGCGACGACGTGGCCCGCGTGGAAATCGATGTTCAGGTGCCCATGTCTGCGCTGCGCAGGCTGTTTCTCGGACGTGCAGAGATGAACCTGGACATGACGCGGTCAACGAACAATTGCCGCAGGCGGTAGGTCTCGACCCCCAGGTGCGCCTCGACCTGGGCAACCACGTGGCGGAGTGGCAGGCGACATTCGTACGTTTCAATGACAGCGTGGACCCCGCAACCCGCACCATGGGTGTGGTGGTGGCGGTGGACAACCCTTTTGACAAGGTCAAGCCCGGTTACCGCCCGCCCCTGTCCAAGGGCATGTTCGTCCAGGTAGTGCTACGCGGTAAAAGCCAACGCAAACGATTGTTGTCCCTCGCTCGGCAGTGCGCGACGGCGCTGTTTAATGGTGGATGAGGAAAATCGATTGCGTCGCCAACGGTAACCTGCTTTTTTCCCAGGATGGCACAGCGTCATCGCCTCGGGACTGAAGCCGGCGAGAAGGTGGTCATCACGGATCTGGTGCCGGCAGTGGAGGGCATGTTGTTGCATCCAGACCGATGAGGCCTTGAATCCGTAAAGGGTCGAGGTAACGAATCGTGATTGCCTGGTTTGCACGTCATCAGACGGCCGCCAATCTGCTGATGGCCGCCATCATGATTCTCGGCCTGGTGTCTTTGCCGGGGCTGCAGCGCGAGACCTTTCCCGAGATCGAAAACGACAAGGTGAAGATCAGTGTCGTCTACAGGGGCGCCACGCCGAGCCGAGGTGGAGGATGCGATCTGCCGACGGCTGGAAGATGCCATCGAGACCATCACTGACCTGGACGAGATGCGTTGCGATGCCCGCGAAGGCATGGGCACTGCCACGGCCACCATGCTGGAAGGTGCGGACATGATGCGTTTTCTCGACGACGTGAAATCCGCGGTGGATGCCATCGACGATTTTCCGGATCAGTCGAGAACGCCCGTGGTGAAGGAACTCGGCCGCATCGACCGGTGGTTTCGGTGGCGGTGACGGCCCCGAAGACCCGGTGGCCTGAAGGCCTACGCCGAAGATCTCAGGGACCGGATGAAAGCGGAAACGGGTGCCGCCGACATACGGTCAAGGGTTCTCCGATCACCATATCCGCATCGAGGTGCCCGCCTGGCGCCTGCGCCAGTACGGCCTGTCCGCCGCCGATGTCGCAAAGGCCGTGAACGCCACAGTGTGGGCGTCCCGCAGGTCGTCTGGAAGGCGGCGCCGAAGACCTGTTGCTGCGCTTCGACGATCAGCGAAAGAGCGCCGAGGATTTCGAGGACCTGGTGGTGATTTCCGGCGGCTCCGGGGCGCCATTCGCCTGGACGAGATAGCCGAGATCAGCGACCGGTTCGACCGTGACGAGGAAAAAATCCTGTTCAACGGACATCGGGCGGCGGTGCTCGATGTGGCCAAGACCCGGTCCCAGGATATTCTCACGGTTTGGCCGGTGTAAGGAATTTGTTGTTGAAGCAGGCGCGCGCCCCTCAGGGGATCCGGAATTCACACTGACCCAGGACCGGGCCTCGGTGGTGCAGGATCGGCTTAACATGCTGGTGCGCAACGGTGCCCAGGGTCTGTTGCTGGTGTTCCTCGTGCTGTGGTTGTTCTTCAGCTTCCGTTACAGCTTCTGGGTGACCATGGGTCTGCCGGTGTCCTTTCTCGGTGCCTTGTTCGTGCTGCCATGTCTTTGGTGTCACCATCAACATGATCTCCATGGTGGGCCTGCTGATCGGCGTGGGCCTGTTGATGGATGACGCCATCGTGATCGCGGAAAACATCGCCGCCCGCATGGCGAAGGGCAGATACGCCGGCAAATGCGGCGGTGGAAGGTGTGACACAGGTGTTTCCTGGCATCATGTCGTCCTTCGCCACCACGCTGCTGGTATTCGGCTCGCTGGCCTTTATCACCGGAGACATCGGGCAGATCCTCGAAGGTCTGCCCGTGGTGCTGATCTGGTCTGACTGTCAGTCTGCTCGAGGCGTTCTGGATACTGCCCCATCATCTCTACCATTCGCTGTCGCATGTGAAGCGAAGCACCCCTTCCGTTTTCGTCGGAAATTTGAACAGGGATTCGATAGTCTTCAGGGAACACTGGTTCGGTCCTGTGCTCGATCTGGCGGTGGACTTCCGCTATCATGACACTGGGGCTGGTGTTCATGCTGGTGGTTCTGGCGGTGTCCATGCCGGTGGGCGGCAAACTGAAATTCGTCGGCTTTCCCGATCTGGATGGCGACGTGGTGGAGGCGCGGGTGTTGCTGCCGCAGGGCACGCCACTTGTTCGCACCGAAGAAGTCGTCGCGGTGCTTGAGCAGGCTTTGTAGCGGGTCAACGAACAATTCGCACCACGGCAACCGGACGGACAGAACCTGGTCAAAAACGTGGCGGTGATATACGGACAGAACCCCGATGCCTACGAAACCGGGCCTCACGTGGTGCGTGTGGTGGTGGATCTGCTGAGTGCGGAGGTGCGTGATGCACCTCTGGATGAATTCCGCAATGCCTGGCGGGAGGAGGTCGGGGAGATGGCCGATGTCATCGCCATTAAATTCACCGAGCCGGCCATCGGTCCGGGCGGGCGGCCCATTGACCTGCGCCTGCTCGGATACGATCTGGAAAGGCTCAAGGCCGCCTCCAATGAACTACAGGCGTGGCTCAAGGACTATGCCGGCGTCCAGGATCTGAGCGACGATCTGCGCCCCGGCAAGCGGGAATACCGTCTTCGCCTGAAACCCGGTGCGGGTGTGCTCGGCCTCGATGCCCGGTCGGTGGCGGACCAGGTGCGCGCCGCCTTTCAGGGTATCAAGGTGGACGAGTTTCCCCTGGGACCCGAGACCTATGAGGTGAATCTCCGCGTTGCCGCCGCCGACAGTGTGGGTCCGGCGGATCTGGATGATTTCACGGTCATTGGACCCGACGGGTCTCTGGTGCCGTTGTCGGTGGTGGCGGAGATTGAAGAGGTGCGTGGCTGGGCGCGCATCCATCGCGTCGACGGGCGGCGGGCGGTGACGGTGCAGGGCGATGTTGACCGGGAGGCGGCCAATGCTCAGGAACTGCTCGCGCTGGCCAATGCCGAGTTTATTCCCGGACTGCTCGAACGTTACCCGGACCTGGCCTTCGATGTACAGGGCGAGAGTAAGGAATCCGCCAAGACGGGACAGTCCATCGTGCGCAACGTGTTACTCGGGATGGTGGGTGTCTACATGCTGCTCGCGCTGCAGTTTAGAGGTTATCTGGCGCCTCTCACGGTGATGCTGGTGATCCCGACGGCGCTCATCGGTGTGGTGTTTGGTCATATGGCCCTGGGATTGGACCTGACCATGCCCAGTATCGTCGGGATGGCCGCGCTCTTCGGAGTGGTGGTCAACGACTCCATTCTATTGGTGATTTTCATACGCGATGCCCGGAACAAGGGCGCGGCCGTGGTGGATGCGGCGAAACAGGCCGGGCGTGCACGGTTCCGGCCCATACTGCTCACGTCTATCACCACCGTAGCCGGGTTGACGCCCCTGTTGCTGGAGAAAAGCCTGCAGGCCCAGATCCTGATTCCGCTTGCGGCCAGTCTGGCATTCGGCCTGGTAACGGCGACTATTGCGGCGCTTTTTCTCGTTCCCGCGGTTTACGCGATTCTGGATGATTTCGGTTGGTTGGGTTCGCTTCACGAGGAACGTGATGAATAGGAATTGGTGTGCTGACGCAATGAACAAAATTGGCTGATTTAATTCTCGGAGGGCGTTTGTACGGGCCTTCGATTTTCAAGCCTCTTCCCGGTTGATATAGTCTGGCTCGGTCGCCCCTTGCGTGGCCGGGTTCACAGAGGAATGTCATGTCGCTTAAGCCATTTAACAAGCTGCTGGTTGCCAATCGCAGCGAAATCGCCATTCGTGTATTTCGTGCCGCGAATGAACTGGGTATTCGCACGGTCGCCATCTTTGCTCAAGAAGATCGCATGTCCATGCACCGGTTCAAGGCCGACGAGGCCTATGAACTGGATCCCGAAAAGGGCCCCGTAGGCGCCTACCTTGATATTCACGGCATTCTCGAAATCGCGGTGGAGAAGGGCGTTGATGCCATCCATCCGGGATACGGCTTTCTGTCGGAGAATGCCGAATTCGCCCGCGCCTGTGCGGACAAGGGCATCACCTTCATCGGCCCGAATGCGAATCTGCTCGGTCTCATGGGTGACAAGACCGAGGCCCGCGAGTTGGCGAAACGGGCCAATGTCCGACCCTGCCGGGAACCGAGGAGGAGGTTTCCGATCGCGATGAGGCCATTCGCCTGTCGGCGGAGATCGGCTTTCCCCTGATCATCAAGGCGGCCCATGGCGGCGGCGGCCGTGGTATGCGGGTGGTGCGCGAGCCCGCCGACCTGCCCGGCCTGCTGGACGAGGCGAGCACCGAGGCCCACAACGCCTTCGGCAACGGGGCGGTTTTCCTCGAGCGTTTTATCCAGCACGCCAAGCATATCGAGGTGCAGATCCTCGGTGACCGACATGGCGGCGTGGTTCACCTTCACGAACGCGACTGTTCGGTCCAGCGTCGCCACCAGAAGGTCATAGAGGTCGCGCCTTCGGTGGGGCTCGCCGACGAGACGCGCATGGCCCTCTGCGACTCGGCGGTCAGACTGGCGTCAGAGATCGGTTACGACAACGCCGGAACCGTCGAATTTCTGGTCGATGCCGACAACGGCGACTGGTTCTTCATCGAGATGAATCCCCGCATACAGGTCGAGCACACGGTTACCGAAGAGGTCACCAACATCGATCTGGTGCGATCCCAGATACTGGTGGCGGCGGGCTACAAACTGCATGGATCGGAGATCCGGATTCCCGCCCAGGAAGACATTCCCCGTGTCGGTTTCGCGGTGCAGTGCCGAATCACCACCGAGGATCCCGAAAACGGGTTTGCACCGGACATCGGTCGCATTCTCACTTATCGATCCCCGGCGGGATTCGGGATCCGCCTCGATGCCGCTATCGCCACCCAGGGGGCCGTGGTATCCCCTTATTACGATTCACTGCTGGTGAAGCTGACGGTTCGATCCCTCGAATGGGAAAATGCCCTTGAACGCATGGAAAGGGCACTGCACGAATTTCGTATTCGTGGTGTAAAGACCAATCTGCCGTTTCTTGAAAACGTGATTCAGGACCAGGCATTTCGTTCGGGTAACGCCACCACGCGCCTGATCGATACAACACCTGCCCTGTTCGAGTTCCGGCCGCGGCGGGATCGGGCAACCCGGCTGCTGAACTACCTCGGCGACATCATCGTCAACGGCAATGCCCACGCCAAGGGATATCGCCCGGCGGCACCCTTGCTGGAGGCGCCGGTGCCGGATTTCGATCACACGCTGACACCCCCTGACGGCACCCGCCAGGTACTGCTGGAACGCGGCCCGAAGGGATTTGCGCAATGGGCGCTCGAACAGAATCAGGCGATGTTCACCGATACCACCATGCGCGACGCCCACCAGTCGCTGTTGGCCACCCGGATGCGCACCCACGATATGCTGCGGATCGCCGATGCCGTGGCGCACCAGGCACCCAATCTTTTTTCATTGGAAATGTGGGGCGGAGCCACCTTCGATACCTCGATGCGGTTTCTCGCCGAGGACCCCTGGCATCGGCTGGAGCAACTCAGGGAACGGGTACCGAACATCTGTTTTCAGATGTTGTTGCGTGGTGCCAATGCGGTGGGCTATTCCAATTATCCGGATAACGTAGTCAAGGCCTTCGTGCGACGCTCGGTGGAATCGGGCATGGATATCTTCCGCATTTTCGACAGCCTTAATTACGTGCCCAACCTGATACCGGCGATGGAGGCCGTGCTGGAGGATGGTCGCGCCGTATGCGAAGGAACCATCTGCTACACGGGCAACATTCTGGATCCCGGGCGGCACAAGTACGACCTCAGGTACTACGTGGATATGGCCAAAGAACTCGAAGGCCTGGGGGCGCACTTCCTGGCCATCAAGGACATGGCGGGTTTGCTTCGCCCCTATGCCGCGGATGTCCTTTTCCGGGCGCTCAAGGCCGAGATCGGAATACCGATACACTTCCATACCCACGATACCTCGGGCATCAATGCCGCGTCGGTGCTGCGAGCCGTGGATGCGGGTGTCGATGTGGTGGATGGCGCCATCTCGGGCATGTCGGGTTCCACCTCTCAACCGAATCTGAATTCCATGATTGCCGCGCTTGAGCACACGCCGCGCGATCCAGGCCTCGATCGAGAGGCGCTCGACCAGATGTCCCACTATTGGGAGCGGGTACGGACCTTCTATAAGCCCTTCGATACGAGCGCGCCCCATGGCACGGCTGAGGTCTATCTCCACGAATTGCCCGGTGGCCAGTTCACCAATCTCAAGGAACAGGCAATGGCCATGGGCCTGGGAGAACGCTGGCCGGATGTGGCACGCACATATGCCGAGGTCAACCAGCTATTCGGCGATATCGTCAAGGTGACCCCCAGTTCCAAGGTGGTGGGCGACATGGCCATCTTCCTGGTGACCCGGGGAATCCAGGCGCAGGATGTATTGAATCTGGCGCCGGGCTCGGTACCGTTCCCCGAGTCCGTCATCGATATGCTGGCGGGAGGACTGGGACAGCCAAAGGGTGGCTGGCCCGCCGAGGTGCAAAAGATCGTATTGGGCGATCGCGAGGCCATTGATGACCGACCGGGGGCTCATGCTGCGGCGGTGGATTTCGCCGCGATCAAGACAGAGTTGGCGGAGAATATCGGACGTGATCCGAGCGATGAGGATCTGCTCAGCTATCTGATGTATCCGCAGGTCTTCCTGGATTTCGAGAAGCAGCGGGCCGAGTTCGGCGACCTGTCCGTATTGCCGACGCCTGCTTTCTTCTACGGCTTGCGGCCCAATGAGGAGGTGGCGGTGGAGATCGAAGAGGGCAAAATCCTCTTCATCAAACTGGTCCATCTTGGAGACCCCGACAAGCACGGCAAACGCATCGCTATCTTCGAGTTGAACGGCGTACCGCGCCACATCGAAATTCTCGATCATACGGTTGTGGTTGAAGAGATCAGTCGGCCCAAGGCGGATTCCGACAATGCGCGTCAGGTGGGCGCGCCCATCCCGGGCAAGATTTCCGAAATCGTTGTCACTGTAGGACACCGGGTGAACAAAGGCGATACGCTGTTTACGCTCGAGGCGATGAAGATGTACACCACGGTCAATGCCCCCATGGACGGCGTGATCAAGAGCATTGAAGTGGAAGAGGGCGATACGGTGGAGGCCAAGGATCTATTGCTGAGTTTCAATTGACCGTCGCCCGATGCGGTCCCGCTATCAGTGTCAGGCGCGCCCCAGATAGCGGTAAACCGAGGGCACCAGGAACAGGCTGACGAGCACCGAGAACAGCAGCCCTGAGACAATGGTAACGGCCAGGGGCTGGAGCATCTCTGCCCCTTCGCCAAGCGCCATGGCCAATGGCAGCATGCCCACCACGGTGGTCAGGGTGGCCATCAGGATGGGCCGCAGGCGCAGGCGTCCTGCGCTGACGATCGCCTCGTGCCGTGATTGGCCTGCATCGCGCTGAACCTCGATATATTCCACCAGCACGATGGCGTTGTTCACCACGATGCCGGCAAGCATGATCAGACCCAGCCACACCGGCATGGAAACCGGCAGTCCCGTCCACTCGAGCCCTAATGTGACACCGGATGCGGCGAAGGGCACCGATAGCAGGATGACCACCGGGTTGCGCAACGATTCGTACTGCACCGCCATGACCACCAGTACCAGAAATATCGCCAGTCCGAGCAGGATCAACCCGAGTTTCTCGCCCTCCTGCACGGTTTCCAGGCTACCGGCCTCGTAGATCACATAGCCGGCGGGCAAGCTCATGGTGGCGGCTACCTCCTGTGCGCGAATCACCGCCTCGCGGAGCGTGATGCCCTCAGACAGCGATGCGCTGACCTCGACGACCCGTTGCTGACGGTCGCGGCGAATAGACGATGGCGTGGAGGCGATCCGGACCTCGGCGATCTCCAGCAAACGCACCGGCCGCCGCTCCCCCTGTTTCGTGAACAGGATGACCTTATCGAGATCCGCGGGGCTGGTGATGGAACGCCGGTCGATACGCAACATGATATCCACGCTGCGATCCTGGTCCAGGAATTCGGTCACCCTCCGGCCTCCCAGTGCGTACCGTACGGCGCTGCCCACGTCGGTGACACTCAAACCCATACTGGCCGCGCGTTTTCGATCCACCTTGACGGTGAGTTCCTGGTTGACCTGTTCATTTGAGTGCTGCAGGTTTGTCAGCCCCGGGACATCTTCACGCAGTCGCACCACAAGTTCATCGGCGAGCTGTTGCAGGCGGTCCAGATCGGGACCTTTGATGCGTAGCGATAAGTCGTCCTCGCCACGATTGAAGCGTATGCCTCGAATGCCGCGGGTATAGAGGCGGATCTTGGCGCCAACGATATTCTGTTTCTTTAGCAGCTGGCGCACCTCGTTTATCCATTGCTGAGAGCTTAGCTGTCGTTGGTTTGCGGGGCTGAGTTGCACCTTGATATTGGCCCGATTCGGGGATTCGAACTGCGAGCGTCCAAACACGAATCCACCAATGGTGGTGTAGAGCGACAAGACGTCCGGTTGCTCGGCGATGACCGCCTCCACACGCTGGGTGATGTCGTCCATCACATCCACATTGATGCCCCGGTCGGCCGTGATGCTCACGGAAACATTGCCCTCGTCGAGTTCCGGTAAAAAGATGGCATTGCGGGAGGCGTCTATGAGTCCAGGCAGGGTGAGCGATGCAACGCTGACAAAGAGCACAATCATCAGCCAGGGGGCTTTCAGGGTCAGCGCCAGCAGTTGTGCGTATCGATCTCCGAGCCAGTTCACAAACGCGTCAATACCCCTTCGCAGGGCACCGCGCCTGGACGACTTGATGCGACTGGCAAGGGCGGGCACCAGGGTTAACGCGACCAGCATCGACGCAACGATGGCCGCCGAGATGGTGAATATGAGCTCACGAAAAAGCAGGCCCACCAGTCCGCCGATGAAAAGAAACGGCAGCACGGCGGCCAGGTTGGTGGATGTCGAGGCGACAATCGCGCTGTTGACCTCCGATGCGGCATCTGATGCCGCATCGTCTTGACTGGCGGTCATATCTTGATGGCGCTGTATGTTCTCCAGCATCACTATCGTGCTGTCAACGAGCATACCGATGCCCAGCGCAAGTCCTCCAAGGGTCATGATGTTGAGGGTCAGGCCACCCATTGCCATGAGAATGAATGTGACGAGGATGGCAATGGGTATCGCGCTGCCGATGAGCAGGGTACGTCGCAGATTGCCCAGAAAGATGTAGACAACGAGCATTGCCAAAACGGCACCGCCGAGGGCGGCGGTGACGGCGTTACGCAGTGATTGGCGTATGTAGACCGACTGATCGTCCACCTTGTGTATTCGGATGTCTGGCGGCAGTAGCTGCTGGCGTTCGAGTTCACCGAGTTCGCGGGTGACTGCGGCCATGACGTTGACGGTGTTGGCGGTGGGTTGTTTCTGGATGGAGATCTTGACCCCCGGCACATCATTGAAGCGGATGCGCAGGCGTTCGTCTTCGGCGCCGTCGATTACCGTCGCCACCTCATCGAGCGGCATCAGGCGAAAGTTGTTGTCATCGTTGGAGACGGCGATGGGGAGTCGTGAAATATCCTCGATTCTCTCGAATCGTCCTACGGTACGTCCCGTCAACTCGTTACGGGGCATTTGCAGCCGACCGGCGGGGGTATCGCGATTACCGTCTTCGATGGCGGTGGCCAAATCCAGAATGTCCAGGCCGAGACCGGCGAGTCGGTCTTGATCCGTTTCTATCTGGATTTCTCGTGTTCTTCCGCCACCCACCTCGACGGCGGCTACGCCGGGAAGGTTGAGCAACCACTTGCTGAGGACATAGTCCGCCCAGGTTCTCAGTTCCACCGGGTCCCGCAATGGCGAGCTGACAACAAACTCTGCCACCGGGAGCTGAAACGGATCTCGTTTGTAGATAACGGGCGGGTCGATACTGTCAGGCAGAAATCGTTTGGCACGGTCGAGTCGGGTGCTGGCATCGCGCAAGGCGATGTCGATATCTTTTCCATATTCAAAGGCGAGGTCCACGGAACTGCGGCCTTCGGTGGTACGGGACTGGACGTGAACGGCGTCCTCGGTGATCGCCAACTGTTCCTCCAATTGGCGCGTTACCTGGTCCTCCATGATGGTTGCGGGGACGCCGGGGTCCAGGATGCGGACCCGAACCTCCGGATAGATGATTTGCGGCAGGAGATCCACATTGAGCCGTTCGAGGGCAAAGAGTCCGAGGACCATGACCGCCAGTGTGATCATGGCCACGCTGACCGGGTGCCGGATCGACCAGCCCGCGATGCCCGGACGTCGTCTGACGTCAGCCATCAATCGCTCATCCGTTGTCGACGATGGTGATTTTGGTCCCGGCCCGCAAGCCGAGAAAGCCACGACTCACGATCCGATCGCCCGGCTCAATTCCCTCAAGTATTTCGATCTGGTCCGAGGTGCGTGTTCCGCTTCGCACCCGAACGACTTCCACGGAATCGGCTTCGGTCACCCGGAACAGGTATTCGCCCTCGCGGTCCCGTTGCAGGGCGGAAAAAGGAACCAGTAGTCGATTGCGGGCGGCGGTACTGAGGGTGACGCGGGCGAACTGGCCATTGCGGGCGCCTTCCGGAAGCGGTGTGAGGGCTATTTCGACGATGCCCTGGCGGGTGAGTGGATCCAGGGCGGGGTGTATGCGTTGAATTTCACCCTGCAGCGATTGGCCGTACAGCGCGTCGATGGCCACGTTGACCGGATCACCGATGCGCAATTGAGGCAGGGTGAGCTCCGACACGGGCACCTCGATTACCAATGACAAGGGATCCATCACCGTCAGCAGGTGGTCATTTTTGGCCGCCATGTCGCCGGTTTCCACAAGGCGTTTGGTCACCACACCGGGGAAGGGCGCGGTGAGCCTGGTGTGGTCAATGCGGGTTTCCAGAATTTTCTGCTCGGCGAGCGTCACGTCCAGTTCAGTGCGGGCCTGTGCGAGTTCGTCCTGCGAGGCGGCGTTCTTCCTGATCAGACCGTCAATGCGCTCCAGGTCGAGACGGGCCTGTCGGGCCCGCGCCGTGGATTTGGCCAGTTCTGCGCTGAGCAGGCTATCGTCGATTTTGGCGAGAATCTCCCCCTCGGCCACCTTGTCGCCTTCGAACCAGGGAAGGCTTTCGATACGACCTTCTTCGCGAGTGTGAATCCTCACCACACGGCGGGCGCGGACGCTTCCTGTCCGTTGATGCGCGGTACTCACGGAGCGCATCTCCGGTGTGAAGATCTCCACCAGGTGTACGGAGCGTTCCGTAGCAGGGCGTTTGGTGGCGGGCTCGTTTTTGCCGCAACCCGTGGTCCACAATACGGCCGCGGCGAGGACTGCGAGGCCGATGATGCGCCCTGGCGGCGAGTGGTTCGGATAGCGACACAAACGCAACTTCCTCAAGACGCGGGCCGCTGTATTGGTGTCAGCGATATTCGTAGTGTTTGACCTGGCGGTTGATATTCCGCTGGGAGATCAGGCCGAGAATCTTCCAGTCCAGACCGGTCAGATCAATACGAGGATAAAGATCGTTGAGGGCGATCAGGGATTCCACGCCATCGTCATCCACATGGTATTGACGGAACCAGCGCACGTCTTCTACTTCCACGAAGACATAGGACCCGGAAATATGCAGTTCGCTGGGCTCGATAATCACAATGCATTGATCCGGGAATTCCGGCTCCATGCTGTCGCCAAGGACCTGCAGGGCGAAGGGCTCTGAACTTGCGCATCCGCCAAGGGCGTCCTCAAGGGCGGGTTGTCCGGGGACTTCGATCTTTACATCGGGGAATTTACTGCTGCTCACAGGGGATTTGCTCCTGCGTTGTGAATGCCTTTTGGTTACACTCCAAAGGTGCCGTCATTTGTTTTCTCACGGGGGTCAGTCTCGCCCCTGGGCCAAGGTCGTAAAGTCTAGCATGCGTCCACACAAGAGGATCGGCAATCCCAGTCTCGGCGATAATTGGGACTGGCGCAGCCTGCAAGCCATGTTGCCCTTTCTCTGGGAGTATCGCGGTCGCGTGTTGCTCGCTTTGTCCTGCCTGATTCTGGCCAAACTCGCCTCCGTTGGCGTTCCCTTGGTCCTCAGGGCCATCGTGGAGGTCTTCGAACAGACCGACAGGGCCTTGCTCGTGCTGCCGGTATCGCTGTTGCTGGGGTACGGGCTGTTGCGCCTGGCGAACGCCTTGTTCAACGAACTGCGTGATGCGGTTTTTGCCCGTGTCCGATATCACGCGATGCGGCGGTTGTCGACGCGGGTGCTGGATCATCTTCATCGGCTTTCCCTGCGGTTTCATCTCGAACGCCAGACTGGCGCCATCAGTCGCGACCTGGAGCGCGGTAACCGGTCAGTGAGTACCGTACTCAATTACATGGTGTTCAACATCCTGCCGATGCTTGTGGAATTTCTATTGGTGGCCGCCATTCTGGTCAGCCAGTACGACCTGGCGTTCACGCTGGTGATCTTCGGTGCGGTGGCTGCCTATTTTGCCTTCACCTTCGCCGTCACTGAATGGCGGATGGACTTCCGACATCACATGAATCGGCTTGATTCGCGTGCCGGCAATCTGTCCTATGAGAGCCTGATCAACTACGAAACGGTCAAGTACTTCGGTAACGAGCAACTGGAATTAAGTCGCTATGACGACACCCTTCAGGAATGGGAGGATTGGGGCGTAAAGACTCAAAACTCCATGTCGGTGCTCAACTTCGGCCAGGGCGCAATCATTGCCGTTGGCGTCACCCTGGTGATGTGGCTGGCAACCCAGGGTGTGGTCAGCGGGGAGATGTCTATCGGCGATCTGGTCCTTGTCAACGCCTTTATGCTGCAGATGTTCATGCCGCTGGGCTTTCTTGGCATGGTCTATCGTCAGATCAAGTACTCGTTGGCGGATATGGACCGGATATATAAATTACTGAACACCGAGCCTGAGATTCAGGATCGACATGGTGCGCAAGCCCTCCAGGTGGATTCCGGCAGGGTCGTGTTCGAATCCGTGGATTTTCACTACCAGCCCGAGCGATCGATTTTGCACGGGGTGAGCTTCAGCGTGGGCGCCGGCGAAAAGGTCGCGGTTGTGGGACATAGCGGCGCCGGGAAATCGACCCTTGCCCGGTTGCTTTATCGCTTCTATGATCCGACCGCTGGACGCATCACCATCGATGGTCAGGATATACGCGATGTGACCCAGCAAAGCCTTCGCGCGGCCATCGGAATCGTTCCCCAGGACACGGTGCTTTTCAACGATTCGCTCAGATACAACCTGTCCTACGGCCGGCCGGGCGCCAGTGACGAAGACCTGGAACTGGCGGCGGACATGGCGCACATACTGCAATTTATCGAGAACCTGCCCGATGGCTGGGACACCGTTGTGGGCGAGCGTGGATTGAAGCTTTCCGGGGGTGAGAAGCAACGTGTTGCCATCGCACGGGCTATTCTCAAGCGCCCCCATGTGCTGGTCTTCGATGAGGCGACCTCATCCCTCGATAGCAAAACCGAGCAGGCGATTCAGGAAACCCTGCGTGAGGTGTCCGCGCATCACACCACCCTGGTGATCGCTCACCGCTTATCCACCATTGTTGATGCCGACCGCATTCTGGTGATGGATCAGGGGTCTGTTGTGGAAGAGGGAACGCATCGTCAGTTACTGGCGGCGAGCGGCGTATATCATGCAATGTGGGAATTGCAGAAACAGGAAGAAGCGGCGTTGCAGGAGTCGATGGCATGATCGCATATCTGGTCGGCGGGGCAGTACGTGACCAATTGCTCGGTCTCGAGCCGGAGGAGCGCGATTGGGTGGTGCTGGGTTCCACGCCGGAAGAGATGATGGCCAGGGGTTTTCGACCGGTAGGAAAGGACTTTCCGGTGTTCATCCACCCGGAGACCGGAGAGGAGTACGCCTTGGCGCGCACCGAGAGGAAGGTCGCGCGCGGCTATCACGGTTTTGAATTCCACGCGGATCCCGAGGTGACCCTTGAGGAGGATCTGCGACGCCGCGATCTGACCATCAACGCCATCGCCATGGATGAAAAGGGAGAACTAATCGACCCTTTCGGCGGTTCCGACGATCTGGAGCAAGGCATGCTGCGTCATGTCTCTCCGGCCTTTCGTGAAGACCCGGTGCGCATTCTGCGGGTGGCGCGTTTTGCGGCGCGTTTTGCCCGCTGGGGTTTTAGGGTCAGCCATGGCACCAACAAGCTGATGGAGCAGATGGTGGATGATGGCGAGGTGGACGCGCTGGTTCCGGAGCGGGTTTGGAAGGAGACGGAGCGTGCGCTCGGTGAGCAGACACCCAGCCGATTCTTCCAGGTGCTGTCGGGTTGTGGCGCGCTTGAGCGGCTTTTCCCCGAACTGGCTCATTTGTTTGGTGTGCCGCAGCCTGAGTATCACCATCCGGAAATAGATACCGGTATCCATGTCCTGATGGTACTGGATGCAGCGGCAAGCCTGAGCCCGGATACCGCGTACGATTCGCGGCGTTGATGCACGATGTCGGCAAGGCGGAGACGCCTCGTCATCAGTGGCCGCGACACAAGGGGCACGAGAAGCGCGGGCCGGCCATCGTCGAATCGTTTTGTCGCCGTATGAAGGTCCCCAACGGGCACTGTGACCTGGCGAAGCTTGTGGCGCGTTACCACGGCCAGTTCCGCCGTATCGATGGCGAATTGAATTCCCTGGAGGTGGTTCGCACCCTGGAGGGTACCGATGCCTTCCGCCGCCCGGAACGTTTCAAGCAGTTTCTGCTGGCCTGTGAGGCGGATCTGCGCGGCCGCAGCGGGTTCGGTGACAGGGCGTATCCCCAGTCAGCGCTCTACGGGCGAGCACTCGAGGCGGCGAACGATGTGAACATCAAGGCCATCGTTGATCGGGGCTTCAGGGGCGATGCCATCGCCGGGGAACTCCAGCGGGAGCGGGTGACCGCGGTGGCCGAGGCAATGGGACTGGAGCGGGGGATGGGCAATGGTCTTTCATCCGGCCACTGACTCCGTCGATAAACGAGGTGCCGATCGGTCGGAAAACGAAACCGGCCGACAGGGGATACTCGATATTCTGCTTGCCGCCCGTCTCGTGTGGCCTCTAGCGGTGCTCGTTCTCGGCCTTGTGATCAGCATGGTTGCCCTGGGCATGTTGGTGTTCGGCCTGGGCGGTCATGAGCTTCTGACACGCGTACTCATCGTCGGCGCTGTCTCGTCCGTCATCGGTTTGATCGTCGCCGGTCTGCGCCTGAGAAATCAGTTGCTGGGTCCCCTGGCGCGTCTCCAGTCGTCGGTTGCCCAGGTCTGTCAGGGCGAGCCCAACGCCAGCGTGGTGCTTGATGATGCCGGCGTGTTGGGCAACATTGTTCACGATATTGACAGTATCAGCGAGGAGTTGACTGATCTTTACGAGGACATGGACAACCGGGTAAATCGCCAGACTACGCGACTCGCGCAGAAAACCGCCTCGCTGAAAATACTCTATGACGTGGCGGCGAGCATCAATAACGCCAAGGATCTCGATGATCTCCTGATCCGCTTCCTTCGGGTATTGAAGGAAATGGTTAATGGGCGTGCCGCCACCGTGCGAGTTGTGATGGCGGACGGCAAGATGCGACTGGTCGGCAGCATCGGCCTCGACAACGATTTGCTGCGTGAGCATGATCTGTACCCGATGCAGCTATGTGTCTGCGGTACCGCGCTTGCCCCCGGCGATATTCTTTGCGAGAAGGACCCGAAACGCTGTTCCCTGATGAACGGCCGCAAGATGTTCGGTAGCGAAGAGATAGAGGTGATTTCCGTTCCTCTCGAGTACCATGACGAGGTACTCGGGGTGTACACGGTTTTTATCGAGCGACCGGGAGTGACCGGTCGCGAGGATATTCTCGAGCTGCTACAGACCATCGGCAGCCACTTGGGCATGGCGGTCGCCAAACAACGATCGGATGAAGAGGCGCGCCGCCTTTCAATCGTCGAGGAACGTACGGCCCTTGCTCACGAGCTTCATGATTCATTGGCTCAAACCCTGGCCAGCCTGCGGTTCCAGATACGTATGCTCAATGACACCCTGGTGCAGCAACAGTCCTCGGTCACGGCCCTGGATGACGTGCTCAAGATTCGTAACGGGCTCGACGAGGCACATAATGAGCTACGGGAGTTGCTCAACAGTTTTCGGGCGCCTGTGGAACAACGCGGCCTCCTGCCGGCACTGGAAAAAATCACCGAGCGGTTTTGTGGCGATACCGGTATCCACGTCTTTCTGCAGGACAGTTGTCGAATGACGTCTCTCACGGCCATTGAGGAGATGCAGATCGTCCGCATCGTGCAGGAGGCCCTTGCGAATGTGCGAAAACACGCGAATGCTCAGACCGTCAGGGTCCTCCTGACCTGCCGTAGCGATGGCGCTTACCTGGTTTTGGTTGAAGACGATGGCGTCGGATTCGATCACACCCCGGCGGGACGTCCAGGGGAACATATCGGTCTGTCCATCATGGAGGAGCGTGCTCGTCGTCTCGGCGGCGAGTTGCGGATCGAAAGCGAGCCCGGTGAGGGAACCCGGGTAGAGATGATTTACCATCCGCAGACCGAGGCGGGAAAAACTGAAACGGGATAGGGCGAATATGCGGGTACTGTTAATCGACGACCATGCACTTTTTCGCATCGGATTGCGCGAGCTGCTCGAGCGGCGAGGGATCGACGTCGTCGATGCAACCGGCGATTGCGACGAGGGCATTCGGCTGGCTACCGAGGAAACGCCCCACGTGGTGCTGTTGGACATGCGTATGCCGCACATGAGTGGTATAGAAGTTCTCAAGCAATTACGCGCGCGCCGCCTGATGATGCCCATCGCCATGCTGACCACCAGCCGCGAGGAGAAGGATGTGGTGGAATCCTTGCAAAATGGCGCTCAGGGCTACCTTTTGAAGGACATGGAGCCGGATGAACTCATCACGGCACTGCAGGAAATTGTCGACGGCCATACGGTGGTGGCCAAGGAACTGACCGCCGTGCTGGCACGCGCCGTTCAGGGTGAGCCACTGGAGGTAAGCGATGCCGGCAACGCCTTCGATGATCTGACCCCGCGCGAACGTGAAATTCTTTGCCACCTCGCCGAAGGCCAAAGCAATAAGGTGATTGCGCGCAACCTGGGCATCTCCGACGGCACCGTGAAACTCCACGTAAAGGCAATTTTACGCAAGCTGGGCGTTCATTCCCGCGTCGAAGCGGCGGTCATGGCCGTGGAAAATCAACTCTGCGCTCGTGGCGGAGAGGCGGGCTAGTGCTGGCTTGCATCACCATCCGGCCGCCGGTACGGTTCCGCACCTCTTCGTTGACAAGGGGTTGACATGCAGAAATTTCTTGAGCTCATAGCCACTTGCCTGACCGATGTGCGCGAAGTGATGCCGTGGGACCTCGAAGAGCGCATGCAGGAAAACCCGAAGCTGTTGATCGTCGACGTGCGTGAGCCGGGTGAATTTGAAGCCATGCATATCCGCGGTTCCCTCAATGTTCCTCGGGGCGTGCTCGAATCCGCGGCCGAGTGGGATTACGAGGAGACCGAACCGGAGCTGGTCACATCCCGTGATCGGGAGGTGGTCGTCGTTTGCCGCTCTGGATATCGCAGCGTCCTGGCGGCGCATTCGCTCCAGGCGCTGGGCTACCGCGACGTTGCTTCTCTAAAGACGGGGCTTCGTGGCTGGAAGGATTACGAGCAACCGCTGCAAACCAGCGCTGGCGAACCGGTGGATCTGGATGATGCCGACGAGTATTTCACCACCCGGCTGCGGGATGACCAGGTCGATCCGGCCCGGCGCGCCAAGCTGGCTGGTCAATCGGGCTAGGCGGTTGAATCCGCATTGGCGTAGTACTCGGACGGTTCCAAATGCTGCCAGCGATTGACCACGGCACAGAATATCTGCGCCGTTTTCTGGGTGTCATAAACCGCTGAGTGGGCCGAGCTGTCGTCCCACGTCAAGCCGGCTGCCTTCGCGGCCTGGGCCAATACTGTCTGGCCATAAGCCAATCCAGCCAGGCTTACCGTGTCGAAGGTTGAAAACGGGTGGAAGGGATTTCGCTTGATGCCGGTCCGTTCAACCGCCGCGTTCACGAAGCTGAGGTCGAAAAAGGCATTGTGGCCCACAAGAATGGCACGCCGGCAGCCGCTTTCCTTGACAGCGCGCCGAATCGGGGTGAAGACGGCCTGTAGTGCATCGCGTTCCGATAGGGCCTCTCGAAACGGGTGGTGAGGGTCGATCCCGGTGAAGGCAAGGGCCTTGGGATCGAGGTTCGCATCCGGAAAGGGCTCCACATGGCAGGAAATCGTCTCCCCCAGGCAGAGGCGAAAATCCTCATCCATGAACAGGGTAACCGCGGCTATTTCCAGCAGCGCATCTGTCGCGGCATTAAATCCACCGGTTTCCACGTCGACAACGACGGGCAGGAAGCCCCTGAAGCGTTCGGCGATCCGGGGATGATAGGAGGTCTGGTTCACGGCGACGTGACTTTAACAGAGGCATTGGGCCGGCATCCAGGCACTGCCACCAAATTTACGTTTATTCTTCGCACCGGCCTGAGCTACACTTGCCAGTTCGTGCGGTAATAAAAAAACAAACGGGACCGGTGATCGATGATCAAGCCTAAGGGAAATCTGGGACGAGCGGGGGTTATCCTGCTGTTGTCGGCCAGCTGGTCATTGGTCAGGGCTGACCATCCTTTCGATCCGCCAGTCCCGCCACCACAGTATGTGGCGGCCGATCAGGTGTCTGCCCCGGCGCAATCGGTCTCTGAACCTGCAGATTCCGGATACCGGGACGAGCGGGATCCCTGGGAACGCGGCAACAGGGCGGTGTTCCGGTTCAACACGGCGGTGGACAAGGCGCTTTTCCGCCCGCTTGCGAGAGGCTATCGAGCTGTTGTGCCGGACCCGTTGGAACGCGGCGTGACCAACTTTTTCTCCAACATCAACGATGTGACCTCGGCGGCGAACAATGCGCTGCAGGGCCGGGTGAACGCCATGTTCTCCGACATCAGCCGCGTGATCATCAACAGCACGCTGGGATTACTGGGTTTCATCGATGTGGCATCCATGCACGGGATTCCCAAGCGTGGCGAAGATCTTGGTCAGACACTGGGCGTCTGGGGTTTCGAACCCGGACCATACATGGTGCTGCCATTTCTCGGGCCCAGCTCGGGGCGAGATTTCGTGGGCATAGTCGGAGACTTCTTCATTCTCGATCCGTTGTTGTTGATCGAGGATGACGCCACCCTCATCGCTACTATCTCTCTGCGTTACCTGGATCGTCGCGCAGCCTTCCTTACGGCGACGGACATCGCTGATCAGGCCGCACTGGATCCCTACATTTTCTATCGCGAAGCCTATTTTCAGCGGCGTGCCGGGCAGGTGAATGAGAGCGGTGCCAGTCCGGATTTCTAGAGATCTCCTTTCTCGAGTAACCTTGCATATGCCAAGCGAATAGTTTCACTGGAAACTATCGCTCGCGGCAAATGATCAATAAAAACTATTGATATCCCGCAATGAATTGAAATTTTATGCTTGAGCAATTTAGAAACTACTAATATTCTTATTCCCCAGAAAGCAAGGCTGCAAATGCTTTCCCAACAAACTGGATTTTAATTAGTTCCATTTTTAGGAGAGAGAATATGAAAACTATCGCAAAAATTGCTGCTGCTGCCGCACTCGCCGCTGCTTCCGCTTCCGCTTCCGCATGGTGGGGCTGGGGTGGTCCCTGGAATGGTCTCGGCGACGGCTGGGGTGACGGATACGGTGATTTCAACATGAGCATGGGTGGTAGCGCTCGTGGCTACGGTTCCGGTTATGGCCGCGGTTATGGCTACGGCTACCCTTACTACGGTTACGGCCCCTACGGCTACGGCGCCCCCTACGGCGCACCTTATGGCGCTCCTTATGCTCCTTACGGCGCTCCGGTGGCTCCTCCGGCTCCGGCTGCAGAAGCCAAGTAAGTTAGTTCCTTCCTTTTCAGGAAACTAGCTGTACTGCGGGTACAGGGAGGTACCCGAAAAAGGTGCCGCGCGAGCGGCCCTTTTTCGTAGAAACAAACCTAACTAACTGATTATCTGGGGATACTCATGAACACATTTTCCAAAGTACTCGCAGCAGCGACTCTCACCGCCGCCTCTGTTTCCGCCAACGCCTGGTACGGCGCCGGCCCTTTCGATGGTATGGGCGATTTTTTCGGAGACGGTAATTTCAGCATGAATTTCAGTGCCGGTGGCAGTGCCCGTTCGCACGCCAATGGCTACGGATACAACGCCCCCTACTGGGCGCACCCTTACAACGGTTATGCCCCGGCTGCCAACGTGGAAGAAGCCCAAAAGGCAATTGAAGAGCAGCAGAAGTTGTTCGCCGAGCAGCACGCCAAGGCCATGAAGGCCGCTCAGGAGATGGCCACCCAGCAGGCCGAAGCCTATCGTCAGGCCGTCGAAGCCCAGCGTGAGTCCGCCGAGCAGTTCGCTGGTCAGCAGCCGGCTTTCCGGGCCCCGATGTTCGCGGGTCGCAACGACATCATGGAGCGTGTTGCCAAAGACCAGGTCGAAGCACAGCAGCGTATGGCGGCTATGCATCAGGAAATGACCGAGCGCATGGCGGAAGATCAGGAGCGTATCTGGACCGATATGCGTGACATGCAGACCGGAAACTTTGCACCGGTCAGCCGCGAGGAGCGCATCAAAGAAGCCGATGCCCGCCGCGCCGCCATGGTCAAAGAGATGGACGAGCGTCGTGCGGAGACCATGAAGATGATTGAAGAGCAGCGTAGCGCGCATCCGCGCCGCGATATCTGATCTGACGGATCTTCCGATTAAGGAAAGGGCGGGGCGCCTGAAGCCCCCGCCCTTTTTTTATGGGCGATTCGCAGGAACTTCCCGCCCCGGTGAAATACCATAGAGCAGGTTGTGCTACCTTTACACGACATATAAGTCTAATAAGCACTTGAAAGCCTGCGGGTTGGACAATAGAAAAATAGGATCAGATCGCTATGGGTCTGTTATCAAGTTTGTCGGAACACCGTGGTCTCATAGACCTGGTGCACCAGCAAGTGGGGCACCTGGTTCATTTCGATGCCACGGATGGCGATGTTCTGGGGACCAATCGCGTCGAAAAGCTTTGGCGGGTGTTGCCTGCCGAAGACACGACTGCCCGTGATTTCTTTTACTGGTACCGCTCCTGCAACCGCCAATGGTTTCCCACAGCCGAGGAAGCCGCCTCCGCCTACTGCAACAAATGGAAAGAGTGGCACTATTCCTCCGCAAAGAAGGCTGATCAAGGCGCAGATACCATCGAATACCGACCCTGATCATCATCGCTTCCGTCTTCAGGCATCTGCGCCAGTATCCCGTCCAAAAATACAAAAAAACTGGCCGAGGTATGCGTTCGCCGGCCAACGCCGAGGCCCTTTGGGTGGTGGCGGATCAGCCTCTGATTTTTTGGACCGGGTTCTCGATCCGACTTTCTTCCCATCCGTATGCCCGCCGGGATCCGCTCATCTTTCGAATCCATCGAGGGTAAGCAGTAAAGCTGGATGAACAATATGAATAGGATGGACGTCTAATTTAAAATATTTTATAGATGTTTGATTCTTCAGCAATTTTTGCAGTTACTGAGTGGTCATTTCCCTTGCGTTTTTGGAGCAACGGCCGTTTAATATCAGCCGCCGCGACTGGTGATCCCGGTTTGCGACAACACCGCGCCTCGGCAGCGGCGCCCATAACAACAACCCCTGTCACAGGAAGAACCCATGACAGCTAAAAAAGATGTAGACCCCCAGGAAACTCAGGAATGGCTCGACGCACTCGAGGGTGTGCTGGAAAACGAAGGCGTTGATCGAGCGCACTTCATTATCGAGCGACTGATCGACAAGGCGAGACGTTCGGGGGCTTATCTACCCTACAGTGCCAATACCGCCTACCTGAACACCATCCCGCCGCACAAGCAGGAGCCATTCCCCGGGGATCGGGCGATGGAGCGGCGTATCCGGTCCTTCATCCGCTGGAATGCGATGGCGATGGTGGTGCAGGCCAACCGGATATCCGCCGAACTCGGCGGGCATATCGCCAGCTTTGCCTCCAGTGCGACGCTGTATCGACGTCGGCTTCAACCACTTCTTTCACGCGCCGGACGAGTCAGCACGGCGGCGATCTGATTTTCTATCCAGGGCCACTCCGCGCCGGGTATCTATGCGCGGGCCTTTCTCGAAGGCCGGATCGACGAGGAGCAGCTGCACAATTTCCGTCAGGAAGTGGACGGCAGGGGCTTTCCTCCTATCCGCACCCCTGGCTGATGCCGGATTTCTGGCAGTTTCCCACCGTTTCCATGGGCCTGGGGCCGATGATGGCGATCTACCAGGCGCGCTTCATGCGATATCTGCATGACCGCGGATCTGGACGACGCCGACGACCGCAAGGTCTGGGCCTTTCATGGGTGACGGCGAAATGGACGAACCCGAATCCCTGGGCGCCATCTCACTGGCCGCGCGCGAGAAGCTCGACAACCTGGTTTTCGTCGTCAACTGCAATCTGCAGCGCCTCGATGGCCCGGTGCGCGGCAACGGCAAGATCATCCAGGAGCTGGAGGCCGATTTCCGCGGCGCCGGCTGGAACGTGATCAAGGTGATCTGGGGCAGTCTACTGGGATCCGCTGCTGGCGAGGGACACGAAGGCTTGCTGCGTCAAGCGCATGGAGGAAGCGGTCGATGGCGAATACCAGGCCTACAAGGCCAAGGGCGGCGCCTACACCCGGGAGCACTTCTTTGGCAAGTATCCCGAACTGCTGGAAATGGTCGCCAACATGTCGGACGAAGAAATCTGGCGTCTCAATCGAGGCGGCCACGACCCGCATCAAGGTCTATGCGGCCTATGCAGCGGCCATGCGACCACACCGGGCAGCCCACGGTGATCCTGGCCAAGACAGTCAAAGGCTATGGCATGGGGGAGGCTGGCGAAGGCCAGAACATCACTCACTCCCAGAAGAAGATGGGAGAGGCGTCACTGCGGGCGTTCCGCGATCGATTCAACATCCCGATCCCCGATGAAGATGATCAGCTCGGCACCTTTCTACAAGCCGGCGGATGACAGCCCGGAGATCAAGTACCTTAAGGCGCGGCGTGAGGCGTTGGGCGGCTCGCTACCGCAACGTCGCGCCGAAGTGCCCAAGCTGGAGATTCCGGTTCTGGATAACTTCAAGGCGCTGACGCAAGGCAGCGGTGATCGCGAGATGTCCACGACCATGGCCTTCGTGCGTTTTCTGACCACCCTGATGCGCGACAAGAATATCGGACGGAACATCGTCCCCATCGTGCCGGACGAGGCACGGACCTTCGGCATGGAAGGGATGTTCCGGCAGTTTGGTATCTATTCGTCCGTTGGCCAGTTGTACCAGCCGATGGATTCGGATCAGGTGATGTACTACCGGGAGGACAAGCAGGGCCAGATGCTGCAGGAAGGGATCAACGAGGCGGGCGCCATGTCTTCCTGGATCGCTGCCGCCACCGCCTACAGCAACCACGGCGTGAGCATGATCCCCTTTTACATTTTCTACTCCATGTTCGGGTTTCAACGAGTGGGCGATCTCGCCTGGGCGGCCGGTGACATGCAGGCGCGGGGCTTCCTCATGGGAGGCACCGCCGGTCGAACCACCTTGGCGGGTGAGGGATTACAGCACCAGGATGGCCATAGCCATATTCTGGCCAACACCATTCCCAACTGCATCTCCTACGATCCGACCTTTGCCTACGAACTGGCAGTCATTCTCCAACATGGCATGAAGCGCATGTACGAGGATCAGGACAGCGTTTTCTATTACGTCACCGTGATGAACGAGAACTACGTCCAACCGCCGATGCCGGATGGCGTGGAGGCCGGTATCGTTCAGGGCATTTATGCGTTGTCCAGGGGCAAGCGTAAGAAAGACCGCGTGCAACTGCTTGGCAGCGGCACGATCTTGCGGGAGGTAATGGCGGCTGCTGATTTGCTGGACCAGGATTGGGGCGTTGCCGCCGATGTCTGGAGTGTGACGAGCTTCAATGAGCTCAGGCGTGACGGTCTGGATGCTGAACGCTGGAACATGATGCATCCAACGCGCAAGCCTCGTATCCCCTTCGTGACAAAGCAGTTCGAGGGTGTGGACGGCCCAATCGTTGCGGCGACCGATTATATCCGCGCCTATGCTGATCAGATCAGGCCCTATCTCGGTCAGCACTATGTCACGCTCGGTACGGACGGCTACGGTCGATCCGACATGCGCAGTCAGCTGCGCAAGTTTTTCGAGGTCAACCGATACTACGTTGCAGTCGCGGCGCTCAAGTCCCTCGCCGACGAGGGCAAACTCGACAGGGCAATAGTGGGCAAGGCGATCAAAAAATACCGGATCGACCCGGAAAAGCCGAACCCGCTTACCGTTTAACGCTGCATCATCCGGAGATACGACAGTGGCTAAAGAGACCCAGGTACTGTTGCCGGATATCGGTGACTTTGCGGACGTGGAAGTTATCGAGGTGCTTGTTGCACCCGGCGATCAAGTTCATGTGGAAGACTCCCTGATCACCCTTGAGAGTGACAAGGCGAGTATGGATATCCCTTCCCCCTATGCCGGTGAGATATTGTCGGTGAACGTGAAGATGGGGGAACGGATCAACAAGGGCCACCCCATCGCCATCATGAAGGTGGACGGTGAGGCCGAGGGTGCCGGAGAGGAGACCGGTTCCGACGAAGAACCGATTCCGGAATCCGCGGTGGCGGAAGCGGTGGTCCCTGCGTCGGAAGACGTCGAATCCGTGGAGCAGTCGCAACCGATGCCGGCAGCGCCGACTGTGGAGACCGAGGCGAGCCGCGTCCCCGGCGAGAAGGAACATCAGCCGCCGCCGGTGAAGGCTCAAATATCGGAAATCCCGGGCCGGAAGGCACACGCCAGTCCGGGTGTCCGGCAGTTTGCACGGGAACTCGGCGTGGACATTTCCCTGGTGCAGGGAACTGCGCCCAAGGGCCGTGTGACCCGCGAGGACGTCAAGAGCTTCGTCAAGGAGGCGGTGTCCGGCAAGTCGGACGCTGGCGCTGCCTCGGGTGCGCCCTTTGCGCTGCCCGCCGCCCCAGAGGTGGATTTCAGCCGTTTCGGCGAGACGGAGACGGTGGCGCTGGGCCGCATCAAGAAGCTCAGCGGCGCACACCTTCACCGGAGCTGGTTGACGGTTCCCCACGTCACGCAGTTCGACGAGGCGGACATTACCAACCTTGAGGCGTTTCGAAAGTCGTTCAAGGCCGAGGCAGGGGAGCAGGGGGTCAGGCTGACCTTCATGCCCTTTCTGATGAAGGCTTGTGCCGCGTTGTTGCGGGAAATGCCGGAGTTCAATAGTTCGCTGGCTCCTGATGGCGAGCATCTGGTGATGAAAAAATACGTCCACATCGGCGTCGCCGTGGATACGCCCAACGGACTGGTAGTGCCGGTTGTGCGCGACGTGGACAGCAAGGGCGTCCTCGAGCTTGCGGCTGATCTGGGCGCACTTTCGCAGAAGGCGCGCGACGGGAAGCTGTCGCCGTCGGATATGCAGGGCGGCTGTTTTTCCATTTCCAGTCTGGGCGGCATCGGTGGCACCCAGTTCACGCCGATCGTCAACCAGCCTGAGGTGGCGATCCTTGGGGTGTCCCGTGCGGAGATGAAACCCTGCTGGGACGGCTCAGCCTTCGAGCCACGACTGATGATGCCGTTTTCGCTGTCCTACGATCACCGGGTTATTGACGGTGCACAGGGCGTCCGGTTCACGACCCGTCTATCGAACTTGTTGGAAGAAATCAGGCGGTTGCTTCTTTGAGCGCAACTGATCAGAATGCTGCATTGCAGCATGCGGCGTGGCGGGAAGTTTTCCCGTCCGTCTGAGCTGACAAAAAAAACAGGCACCACCACTGCCACCAGGACGAGGATCAGCCATGAGCAACATCGTAGAGGTCAAGCTGCCGGATATCGGCGACTTCGAATCGGTCGAGGTGATTGAAATTCAGGTCGCTCCAGGGGATCAGGTAAAGCCGGAGAGTCCGCTGATCACCCTGGAGAGCGACAAGGCCACCATGGAGATCCCGTCACCACAGGCCGGGACCGTCAGAAAGATCCTGGTGAAGGTGGGCGACAAGGTTTCCGAGGGCGATCTCATCGTTCACCTGGAGGCGGATGCCTCGCAGGGCGATGCCGCGAAGGAATCCACGCCGACGCCTGATTCTGATACCGGACCGGCGACCGTGGCAGCGTCTGCGGGCGGCCCGGTGGATATCCAGACCCAGGTGCTGGTGCTGGGTGCCGGCCCCGGCGGCTATACGGCGGCCTTTCGTGCCGCTGACCTGGGGTTAAAAACCGTGATGATTGAAAAATACGCCGACTTGGGCGGTGTTTGCCTGAACGTGGGCTGTATTCCATCGAAGGCCTTGCTGCACACCGCCGAAGTCATCAACGAAGTGGCCGAGATCGGACACATGGGGGTGACCTTCGGCAAGCCCGAGATCGATCTCGACAAACTGCGCGCCGGAAAAGACAAGGTCGTCAAGAAACTGACCGGCGGGCTGGTGGCGCTCGCCAAACAGCGCAAGGTGGAAGTCGTTCGGGGTCTCGCCGCGTTCGACAGTCCCAAGAGCATGGTGGTGAAGACCGGCGACGGCGAAACCCGGATCGCCTTCGATCATTGCATCATCGCCTGCGGCTCGCGGCCGGTGCAGATTCCCGGATTTCCCCACGATGATCCACGAGTCATCGATTCCACGGGTGCGCTGGACCTGGTCGATATCCCCGGCAAGCTGCTCGTCATCGGCGGCGGCATCATCGGTCTGGAAATGGCAACGGTTTACAGCACCCTGGGCAGCAGCGTCGATATCGTCGAACTGCAGACCCAGCTCATGCCGGGCGCGGACATTGATCTGGTGAAGCCGCTGCAGAAACGGCTTGGCCGACAGTGCAATGAAATCATGCTGGCGACCAAGGTCACGGAGATCAAGGCCCAGAAGAACGGCCTCAAGGTCACCTTCGAGGGCAAGAATGCCCCTGAAAAGGCGAGGCTCTACGATCGGGTACTGGTGTCAGTCGGACGCGTGCCCAACGGCAAACTGATCAATGCCGAGGTTGCCGGCGTCAACGTGGATGAACGCGGATTCATCAACGTCGATGGTCACATGCGCACCAATGTGCCCCACATCTTCGCGATCGGCGACGTGGTGGGCAATCCCATGCTTGCCCACAAGGCGACCCACGAAGGCAAAGTTGCTGCCGAGGTGATCGCCGGCCACAAATCCCTGTTCGATCCGCTCACCATACCTTCGGTGGCCTATACCGATCCCGAAGTGGCCTGGATGGGTGTGACCGAGACCGATGCAAAGGCCCAGGGCATTGCGTACGAAAAGGGGGTGTTCCCCTGGGCCGCTTCCGGGCGGGCCCTGGGTATCGGGCGCGAGGAAGGATTCACCAAACTTATTTTCGATGCAGACAGCAAGCGCATCATCGGTGCGGGCATTGTCGGCCGCAACGCCGGGGAGTTGATCGGCGAAACCGTCCTCGCCCTGGAGATGGGCGCCGATGCCGAAGACATCGGATTGACGATCCATCCACATCCGACGCTGAACGAGTCCATCGGCATGGCCGCGGAGATGGCGGAAGGCACCATCACCGATCTCATGCCGCCGCGCAAACGCAAGCGGTGAACGGAGTCGCGGCCGGGTAGGGGCGGATACCCGGTTCCTCAACAGGCAGCAAAGCGCGGAGGTGGGGATGGCGCTGTTCTATCGGGAATACGGCATCGCCGAAAATGGCAGACCGCCGTTGGTATTGCTGCACGGTCTATTTGGTTCCTCGGCCAATTGGCGCGGAATTGCCCGTCGATTTCAGGACCGTTATCAGGTGCTGGTGCCGGATCTGAGGAACCATGGTCAGTCGCCCCATTTCGATGACGTTTCCTACGAGGCTCAGAGTCGCGACTTGTTGGCGCTGCTCGATGAACTTGGCGTCTCATCGGCGATCCTGGTCGGCCACAGCATGGGTGGAAAGCTGGCCATGCATCTGTCGTTGAACCAGGGTGACCGCGTGGCCGGTCTTGTCTGCGTCGACATTTCGCCCGTGCGCTATCCGGAAAACCGGTTCGGCCCCATTTTCGAAGGCCTGGCGGCGGTGGATCCGGCAACGCTCGATTCCCGTCAGGAGGCGGATCGTCGATTGTCCGACTATCAACCTGTGCGGGCGGTGCGCGCTTACCTGCTTCAGAATTTGATCAAAGACAGTTCGGGCTGGCGATGGCGGTTGAATCTGGCCGCGCTGGAAAAGGGCATGGGTTCGATCAGCGATTTCAATGGGCCCGAGGGTGCCGCCTACCTGGGCGATGCGCTTTTCGCCTACGGTGGGAATTCACCCTACGTCAAACCCGAACACGCCGCTACAATCCGGGACTTGTTTCCCTATGCCCGCTTGCGCCAGATCGCCGGTGCGGGGCACTGGGTTTACGCCGATCAGCCGGACGCATTCAGCGATGTACTCAATCGGTTCCTCCTCTCGCAGGAAAACTGATCCCGACCCATGGGATCGCCTGGTTCGATGGCTGGCGTTGTCGCTGGTGCTCATGACGATAGCAACCTGGTACGTGGAAACCCGCATCGAACGCTTCGTCATGAGTGACGAAAACCTCGTCACGGACGGCGCTTTCGATGAGGGGCTGCCGGGCTCACCCAACTGGGAGTACGCGGGATTGTCGGGTGAGATCTGGGCTGCGGGAGCGGGTATCAATGGTGGTGGCGCGTTGCGTCTGGGCGGTGACTCGACGGCGTTCCTCCGTTACCGATTGAGTTCCGCCTGGCGGGCGGATGGTTACTTCGTCGGTTTATGCCTCCGGTCCGACGAAACAGCGATACAGGCTTCCCGTACCATTCGCGCCGAGGTGTTATTCAGGCGTGGGGATCTGCCCCAACTTCGGGGAGCGGGGATGTTGCTCGCGGATTCCGCACTGAGCGATCAATGGCACTGTGTGTTGGAGACGGTGTCGGTTCCCCTTGCGCTGGACGAGTTACTTTTCGAGATCAGGCCGGCACCGGGTCCGGGCCTCGTGTGGGTCGATCAGGTTACGCTTCATCCGGCGCTTCACCCGCCTCTCTATAAGCTCTTGCACCAGGCAATCGCCATCGGCTGGGTTCTGATCGGTGTCGGTGCGCTTGCCGCTGTGCTTCATTGGCTCGGTATCGCATTGGGGTTGTTGACCATCGTTCCGTCGGCGATAGCGTTGGTGTTGGCGGTGGCCGGCCCCCAGGCACTCAGCGGCCTTACACCCTGGATCAGCCCCTTCCTCGGGATGATCGATGATGTGTCAGAATCCCTGTTCGAGGCACTGCGTGTCTTTACCCGTGATCTATCCTGGAGGGCCGTAGGAGATGTCCAGCCCGAATCCGCTTTTTCCTTGATAATTGCAGGGGTATTTATTGCCCTGTCCGTGATGTTGCGCTACCGCTGGATTGAAAGACCCTGGCGCAGGGTGATCTGGTACGGGGCGCTGTTCGGATTGGGTGTCCAGGCGATACGGCTGTTGCTCCACACGCCCACATACGCCACGGTGAACTGGGTGCTTGATCCGCTGGCCGTGGCTGTGGGTATTTTGCCGGGCGCGTTGTTGTTCGAGTTGCTTTTCCGTCCGCGGAATGCGCCATCTCCTCCGGGATAGGCCGCTCGGCCGCTGTTTCCCCTTTACCTGGCAAACGGATTAATTTAGGTTGATGCGCCGTTACTGCTTTTTCCGCGACAATCCACGGTTGTTTTCCAGATGCCGGATCAAGGATACTTGGCCGGTAAAGGTGTTGGTCCCTGATAAATGCGACTTGTAAAGCTCAAATTCGGGTTTCGCAGGACGCCGCTGGTAGAAACCCCACTCACTGACAAGAACTCGAGAATTATCCGATTCCGGAGGAAGAACATGAATAAACTTTCGGCAGCACTGGTGGTGCTCTGTCTTTCCACGCCTGCCTTTGCGGCAGATCTCGCCAACGGAGAGAAAATCAACCGTAGTTGCGCGCTTTGCCATGGTGCGTACGGCCAGGGAGCCCCCGGTAAGCTTTCGCCGCGCATCGCCGGGATGCCCAAGTACTACCTGGAAAAGGCCATCAGGGACTACCGTGACGGTGTTCGATCCTATCCGCTCATGAACAAGACCTCGGGTCTCGATCAGATGACCGATGCGGATATCGAGGACATCTCGGTTTATCTGGCCTCACTGGATCTCAGCTCGGACGCTCGGTTCAACATCGGTCCTCCGGATACCGGCAACCTGGATGCGGGGCAGGAGCTGTACGAGGATGAATGCAAGGTGTGCCATGACAAGGACGGTTACGGCAAGCCCAAGAAAGAGGCACCGCCGCTAGCCGGTCAGCATCCTGCCTACCTGTACACCGTCATGAAGGGTTTCCAGAACCAGTCCCGCATCCATGCGAATGATCCCGAAGACGATACCTTTCAGGAGTATGCCGACCCGGAAATCATCAACATGGCAGCGCATTTGGCGCGCTTGGACGATGACAAGATTGTCGACGGCTACGAATTTGTACTGCCGATGATCAAGGTAGCCTCCACCAAGCAGACGCCCGAGGAAAAGGCCGGGCTGGAGATCACCAATATCCAGCAGACCGTGGTCAAGATGGCGCTGGCGGAAGGCGTTAACATTGAGGACGCGGTTCAGGCCATGAATTCGAAGGCGGCCGAGATCAACCTCAAGCTTGTGGGTCAGCAGTTCGTTTCCAAGGAGCTGGAAAGCCGCGGCGTCGACTCGCCTTATCTTTCGATCCATCAGTTCTGCGATCCGATGGATGCGCGCACCATGATCATCGCCAACCCGATCTTTTCGAGTTACATGCCCTGCCGTATCTCGGTGGTGGAAGATCAGGAAGGCAAGATCTGGATGATGATGCTGAATCTGGACATGCTCATCAACAGCAAGCTGATGCCTCAGAACGTCGTCGAAACGGCTGTCAAGGTCAACCAGCAGATGCTGGAGGTCATGGTGTCGGGCGCGTCAGGCGAGTTCTGATTCCGATCAGCCAGATAGAAGTGTGAGTGAACGGGGCGCTGCGAGCGCCCCGTTTTCTTTAGAGTCACGAACAGGGAATCCTTAAACCCTCCGGGTTTTAGCCGGTGGAGTGTTCATCGCCTATCCGTAGAGGTCTGCCCGTGTCGGCGGGAGTCCGGCCGTTCCGCGCCGTTTCGGTGACACCAGCGTTTGGAATATGTAAACGGTGTTGCGCTGAAACGCGATGGAGCATGCGGCAAGATAGGCAATCCAAAGTCGGGTCTTGGCTTCGCCGACTTCTGCTACCGCTTCGTCATAACGGGCCAGAATACGGTCATGCCACAATCTGCAGGTGCGCTGATAGTGTTCCCGCCAGCCCTCAACGTCGTGAACCTCAAATCCATACTGCTCCAGCATCATCAGCGTGTTGCCGATGTGATCAAGTTCGCCGCCGGGGAAAATATACCTTGTAAGAAGGGAATAACCGGAGTTCTTTTTCCTGTGGAATGTCCGGTTGTTTTTCTTCGCCGGACGTGTGATCGCATGGTGCAGATAGAGGCCATCATCCTTTAAGAGTTTCCGAACCGTCGAATAGTAGGTGGGATAGTTCTTGATGCCCATATGCTCATGCATTCCGATAGACGAAATCTTGTCGAATTTCCCATCCATCCGCGCATAGTCGATAAAGCGGAATTCAACTTTGTCCGACAAACCAAGTCGCTCGGCCTTCTCTCGTGCGAAGGCAATCTGCTCTTCGGCCAGGGATACGCCGACAACGGTAACCCCGAAATTCCTGGCGGCGTAACAGGCGAGTGATCCCCATCCACATCCGATGTCCAGCATCCGGTCGCCGGGCTTCAGACGCAGTTTCCGACAGATCATTTCCAGTTTGTCGCGCTGCATCTGGTCAATGTCGTTGTTCCAGTCGGTGGCGTAGCCGCAGGTATAGACCATCTGCTCGTCGAGAAAGAGTTCGTAGAAGGCATTCGAAATATCGTAGTGGTAGTGAACGTTTTCCGTATTCTCCTCCTGGCTGCCGTCGCTGACATCTGTTTCACCGATATGTGCCAGCGGCCAGGGCCCACCGCGGTCCACAAACAGGAACTGCCAGCCTACCTGGGCAATCAGGCGCTTATTGAGTTTTCCACGAATTTTTCGGGTGCGGACGTTTGGACGCCGCTCCGCGACGTCAAATATCGTTCCGTTGAGAATATCGATCCGCTTGGCGCACCACAGATTTGCAAGGGTGTCGGCATTAGGTCTGCGAACCACTGAGGCAATGACACCTTCGTCAGCCAGCGCAACCATCAATCCGTCTTCGGGCCAGTCGGCTGGGACGCGCGACCCGTCCCACAGTTGAAACCCGATTTTCAGTTCCAGCATCGCATGCGCATGCGCCAGCAGCGCGCTCAGCGCCTGAATCCGTTTAGCTGCGCCCATTGCGCGTCTCCTGAAAAAAGAACAGATAATCCAACAGCTTGCATAAGAGTGTCCGCCCCGGCCACCTTGCGATCAAGGCCTGCAGCCCAGTCGGAAGAGAGGTCCCATTCTGGGTACCGCCGGCATTTGGTAGTTGGCCTGCAAGGACGGTACAGAGGGGCGTTCCTGATGCGGTTTTCGATTGCAGAAAAATGGTTCTGTCGAGCGGGACTGCTGCATGAAATTACACTATTTCTCGAAGGAGCGAAGATACTCGATGAGAGAAATGATGATCACCAGCCCGATCATAGCCACTAAAAGGACACCAATGGCATAGGCCAGGACCATGAGGATTTCAGGCCCGTTTTCCGTGCCTCCGATGAAAACCAGGAGTACATAGAACAGCGCGGCCAGAATAGCAAAAAGTACCGTGATCAGAGTAATGGTTCTCTTGCGGTACTCGAGCCCGCCACTGAAGGTTTCCTTCAGCCAGAATTCCTTGCTCAAGATTCGGTGGCGCCCCGTTTTGATCACAATGGCTCCTTGTGTCATCACTACTCAAGGATATCCTTTTTTTCCCGCCGGTGCGTGGTCTGAACCTGATCGCTGTACTTCCCGCGGTCGTATTAGGGCCTGTTAACACTATGCGAACCATCATCGCCGGAGGCCATTTTTTCTCAGGACAAGGCGCACTGAGCGCCCTGTACCTGGCGTACACAAGCGAAAGTGCAACGCGGTCATGGGGAAAAATGGCCCCGGCCCTTCGGGTTGGCGCTCAAATGAGACCATGCGGCGTTGCACGTCGTTTATTTGGAACAACCAAACCGCACTCCGCGCGCCTTGCCTGGCCTCATTTGAGCGCCAACGCTGGGCGTTCGCATAGTGTTAACAGGCCCTGGGGGGCAGACTGTCTCGCGAACTGATTTTCAGTTGCGTTGGGGGCGGAGTTTCCTTTGTCCGTTCTGCGGTGGCGAGATACTGTTTGTGGCGGCTGGATGAAGCCCCTGCGTTCTGGCGATTACTGCGCCATGAAGGGATATGGGCCATGACAGGGGCGGCCTGCCAGATATAGTAAATGAACACGTAGGCGCTCAGCAGAATGGCTATCCATAAGGTCGTGGTGCCGATGGACCAGGATCTGGCGAAGACGCCGTCGGCCCCGTCAACATGAGAAACCGCAAAATGGTGATCAATTTGATGGTTGCGAGGGCCCCGCCGGCCTGGAGCATGATGGCCAGCAAGATGAGTATGGTGCCCATGGAGTCGGTCACGCTGGCGGCATGCATGCGAGTGCAGAAGTTGGGCAACCTCATGGCCCCCCAGTCCGCCAATAAAGACAAATGCCCCGCCAATGGCAAAAAGCACCGAGCTGGCCAGGTCGACAAGAACGTTCATTCCTGCAACTTCCATTGCGCCTGTTCCACTTTCTGCCTGTTGGCCCGGTTCTGGAAAAACACGAGAGCCGCCAGTACGCTGATAAAATTGATGAGAGCGTAGGCGAGCGCCAGATCGAGAAAATCAGGCCGGCCATAAAGGAAGGCGATGACCGATAACAGCAACACTGTCTTTGCGCCAAATAAATTTACCGCCAATACGCGATCGTAAACACTGGGCCCAGGCAAGGCCCTGGCAAGAGCCAGAATCATTGTCACAAGCATGGCGGCTGAAGCAACGTAAAATACAGCTACCGTTTCGTTAACGCTTCAGCGCGTTTATTGAAATCGCCCGATATCAGAGCCTCCGCTCCTTCTCGTGTCAGGCAGTGCACCCTGACCCGGTCGTCACATATATCCAGGGTGAAGGTGCCAGGTGTCAAGGTGATGCTGTTACCGAGAATTGCCTGACCAACCGCATCTTTGGGAGCCGCTTCAAAACTCTACTACCGTGGGGCTGATTTCCAGACGCCGCTTAAGAACAATGCGTGCAACGTCCAGGCTGGATTTGGCAATTTCTACCAGTAACCAACTCCAGTATCCAGGAAGACGCGGGATGATATGCAACGAGAAAATTTCTTGTCTGAAAAATCCAATCCGGTGTGCAACATATAGGGTCACCAGGCATGATGCGGCGCCAAGACTCAGTATGAGTGGCGTGTAGAAGCCGGACCACAGCACCCATAAAACGCCGAGAGTCATTAATAAAATTAGAGGTCTTTTCAAGCGTCACCTCGAATTTCGATTTTGCTGAGGTGCAGATTTCAACTCGAATACATTATGGGGGGCATTTCTTCAGTGAGGTGTAAACAGTGACGGATGTTTCCATGCTTTTTTCGAAATATTTACGTTGACTGACGTTGTTCGCATTATTATCAATCGCGCCTCGTGATGGCGCGGGATCACTTAAACGAAAATCAGTGTACGTCGCGGATTGACCCCGTGCTGAATCTGTCCGTGTCGCGCGCTCACGAAATGATTCCTGGCGCATGCAATCGGTGTCAACGTCCATCATTTTATGCTCGCCGGCGGCCGCAACAGCTCCATGGATGAACCCCTGAAGTTAGCGAATACGACTCTGCCTCTTGAGGGACTACACAGTGTTGAGGGAAATCCATGCAGTGTGGAATCTACTGCTGCGCCCTCAGTGTTTCGATACCGCACACTTGTTACATTGAAAAAAACAACAGATTACTTCGATTAATCCGGCTCGGTATCACCAGCGGCGAGCCCACGTGTCGGGTGCCGGATTTTGCTGTACGAAAAAGCGGGCCTGTTACCAGTTTTTTGTCTGGTTGGCTGATGAAGGTGACTGGCGGGCTTGACCGGAAAGAGGGGTCTTTTGGCGATCCTGCGATCGCATATCCTGGCCGCCCAAAGAGCCGGGGAGAAAGATCGGGCGAGATCTGCCGGCTCAGACCTCAAAGGGCATCATCGGATGGCCACGGCATACGGCCTTCCATGAAGATCAACGCCTTGATTGCGGTTCACCGAGGTCGGCCGGCCTCGAAGAGCTGGGCGAAAACTCGTCGGAATGCGGCGCCTCGACCAGCACCATCAGGACATCGCGCTCCCTCCACAGGAGCTTTCCCGGTTGCTGCCGCCGGACCGGTTCCGCGGGCATGGTGGCGGGTGACTGACAATACGCCCTGCGTCGTTCTCGACAAGCTCCGTCAGCTTCGATGCCCAGTCCGCTGATGACGACTGAGAGTAATCAGCTTTTTTTCAACGCCGAAGCCGATGTGCTCCAGGACGCTCATTCGCTGCGCTCCGTGTGTACCCCAAAGCGGGCCGCCACCTCGTGCGGCACGTAGGTTGCCATCTTGTCCAGGCGGGTCATCCACAGGATGCCCATCCCCGGCGTATCCATCTTGGCCGAGACGAACATGCGTTCGAACATGCTGTCCGCCTGCTCGGACGGGTACCGCGATGTAGATGATCTCCTTCTCGGTGTTCGACCGTCAGACCCAGGAGTCCCAGGTGTTTCTGGCGGATACCGGTGCCGTGGGCATGAAAGACCGTCGCCCCCTGGGCCCCGGCATCCAGCGCGACCTGGACGACCAGATCGCGCGATGCCGCGTTGAACGACGACGGTGATCAGCGTCACGTCGGTCAGCACGATCAGTTCATTCGGTTTGTTCATACCTTATCCTCGTTTTACTTGTATCTGCGGTGTTCCAGATCGATCCACAAACCGGTGGCGAGCACCGAAACGATCGGGCCGACCGAACACATGGCGAGAATGCCGAAGCCATCGACAGCCTCGACCACTTCGCCAGACCGATGCCCAGCGCCATGCAGTAGCGGCACGGTAACCGGTCCGGTGGTGACACCGGCACTGTCCCAGGCAAGGTTGATCGATCTCTTCCCGCGAAACGATCGTCAACCCCAGTGCCATCGTATAGCCGCACAGCAGCAGTACCCAAAGCGGAAGGTGGAACAGGATGCGGGCAACCCCCAATGCGGCACCCACGCCGACCCCGACGGCGACGGCATGGATCAGCATGCGCTTGCGGAAAACGCCGTCGGTGAGGTTCTCGACGGTCATGCCCATGGCGTTGAGTGCAGGCTCGGCGACGGTCGCGCCAAAACCGATCGAAAAAGCGAAAACGCAGCGTCAAACGCAATACCCAGCGCGAAGGGGTAAAGCGGAGGGGCACCGGTCTCGCGATGCGTCGAGAACGCCCAGGGGACATTGCTGCCGGCCTGCTCGCCGAGCGCCACCAAGCCAGTGGTGAGACCGAGATTGAAGAGCGCCATGCCCGCGAGCGCCATCACAACGCCATAGACAAAGACGTTGCGACGGCGGATCTTCTGTCCCAGCAGCAGCGGTCTGCACCAGTACCAACAGCAGATAGCAGCGGCACGATGGCGCGCAGGGCGCCGAGAATCTCGGGAAAAGGCATTTCCTGGTGCCAGCCGCCGGTTCTGGTGGAACACCGGCAGCATCGCGCCTCTCCCTGGCTGGTCAGATAGATCGCGATGCCGAGCACCGCAAGGATCGGAAAGAGCGAAGCCAGGGTGACGATGCCGAAACCCGAAAGCGGATTGCCGCTGCGTCCCGCGGAGGCGGCGACGCCAACCCCGACCGCCAGGACCAGGGGCACGGTGACCGGCCCGGTGGTGATCGCGCCGGAGTCCCAGGCCAGGCCGATAATCGGTATCAGCTCGGGCTGCTGCGCGCACCAGGCAGTCAGAGCCAATGGTCGGCGGCATGAACAGCAGCACCAGCGTCTTGAGCTGCCAGCCGAACATCAGTCGCAACATCCCGACGCAGACCGCCAGCCCGACACCGCCAGCGACCGCAAGCACCAGCCAGAGCGAGTAGGGTCCGAGCAGCTGCTTCAGCCAGGGTGCGCGTTCGGCAGAAATCGCACTTGCGGCGGCCTGCAAGGCTCCCAATCGCCGGTTCGGCAAAGGTCGCGGCGGCACCGAGCAGCAGGCTGAAGAGAAAGCAGGACGGTCGGGTGCGTCTTGCCCGGCATCTGGAAGCCGACATTCTCAGCGAAGGGCATCAAGCCGAACTTGACGCCCTCCATGAAGAACATCAAGACCGATCATCACCGCGAAGATGCCCAGGGTGATCGATTCGGCGTCAAGCAGCGAGGTGCGCAGAGCGAGTGCCTGGAAACCCTACCAGCATCAGCGCCAGCGGAATCACCGCGCGCATTTGCTCGACGAAACGGATAGAGACATAGGGCGTCAACAGGCGGTGCAGATCGATAGCGCGCAGTGTCGGCCGCTTCGGGCCTCAGGCGCTCGGCGGCAAGCAGTTCTGCGAAGCTGATCCGTCGTTTATGACGCTGGATAGCGCCGAGATAGACGCCATAACGTATCTTGCGATCTGCCAATGTATGCTCCCC
Source organism: uncultured Gammaproteobacteria bacterium (assembly GCA_963820915.1). Taxonomy (GTDB): domain Bacteria; phylum Pseudomonadota; class Gammaproteobacteria; order Chromatiales; family Chromatiaceae; genus CAWGBV01. Next base: position 58,134 of record CAWGBV010000009.1, read on the forward strand.
CCCGTGAATAATCTATCACGTTACCGGATCCAGCCTGACGGTTTGTAGCACCTGAGTGCGCTTGACCAAGACACCTGTACTGTGAACGGGTGAGTTCCACATCGTGGTGGCGTCGCATTAATTTGAAAGTGGCAAAAAAAAGGCGGCTGTCTGTGTTCGAACTGAAAAGTTTTTCGAATTGAAAGCGGCCGCCCAGGGTCTAGTCTTGGTTAAGAGCCGTGGACCATCAGGATCAGGCGGGGTGGAATAGTAAGCATAAGAGGGTGTTATAAAACGGCGTTACAAAACATAAAACAAAGATAGTTTGCTGGCCCTGAAGATGGCTATTGAGTCGGTGCTGACTGAATGCAGAATCCGATCCCTCAAGGCCGTGGCGCCCTGTATCCATGGGGCGGCGTGGTTGACCGGAGATAGAATTGCGGGGGAAACGAAGATCGAGAACGCCACATCGTTCCAGAGGATTACGACCGCGCCCTATATGCCGTAGAGGAGGCAGGGGAGGGCGTCGGTCGGTTTGTCTTTCTCGATCCGAATTTTCCTGCATGACCCATGATTCATGAAGGTCAGAAAACGGTCGCCTATTATGTTGATAAAGCGACGGGCAATTCCGGACCCGGGGCCTGTCGACTTTTTTCCTGTCGTTGAATGGCCTCTCAAAGGACTGCCCGCCAGACCATCCTTCGTCGTCTTGAAGGGGCCCCTGTCGGTCGTATCCAGCAAGTTCCGATCCCAGACTGGTCGACCCACACAGTGGCCGGGGAAACCCCCGATCGCTTCATTTTCCGCTCCTGGATGAACCCGGATGCCCGATGGGCAGCCTAACGGGGCTATAATTGCCCGCCTGTTTTTTCATCCCGCGGGAGCGCGCGCAAAATGTCGGACATCAAGAAAGTCGTATTGGCCTACTCGGGCGGCCTCGACACCTCGGTAATCCTCAAGTGGCTCGAGGATGTCTACGGTTGCGAAATCGTGACCTTCACCGCCGACATCGGTCAGGGCGAGGAGGTGGAACCTGCGCGCACCAAGGCCAAGGCGGCCGGCATTCGCGAGATCTATGTCGAGGACCTGCGAGAGGAATTCGCCCGCGACTATGTCTTTCCGATGTTCCGCGCCAATGCGATCTACGAGGGTGAGTATCTTCTGGGTACTTCCATCGCCCGTCCGCTGATTGCCAAGCGTCTGGTGGAGATCGCGCGTGAAACCGGCGCCACGGCCATCTCTCACGGCGCCACGGGCAAGGGCAACGATCAGGTGCGCTTCGAACTGGGCGCCTATGCGCTGATGCCCGATGTCCACATCATCGCGCCCTGGCGCGAGTGGGATCTGCTTTCCCGCGAGAAACTGCTGGCCTACGCCGAGTCCCACGGCATTCCGGTGGAGATGAAGCGTGACGGCACCAAGTCGCCCTATTCGATGGATGCCAATCTGCTTCACATCTCCTACGAAGGCTACGACCTGGAAGACCCCTGGACTGAGCCGGGCGAGGACATGTGGCGGTGGACGGTTTCTCCCGAGTCTGCGCCGGACACGCCCACCTACCTCGAACTGACCTATGAAAAGGGCGATATCGTCGCCATCGACGGCAAGCCCATGACAGCGGCTGCGGCGATGGAACACCTCAACGAGGTGGCAGGCGCCAATGGCGTTGGCCGTGATGACATCGTCGAGAACCGCTATGTGGGTATGAAATCGCGCGGTTGTTACGAAACACCTGCCGGCACCGTAATGCTGAAGGCCCATCGTGCGATCGAGTCGCTGACGCTGGATCGCGAGACTGCCCATCTCAAGGATGACTTGATGCCGCGGTACGCCAAGCTGATCTACAACGGCTATTGGTGGAGCCCGGAGCGCGAGGCCTTGCAGGCCCTCATCGATCAGACCCAGCATGTGGTCAACGGCATGGTTCGGGTGAAGCTCTATAAGGGCAATGTCTACGTCGCGGGGAGAAAATCGGAAACCAATTCGCTCTTCGACGAGTCCATCGCCACATTCGAGGACGACGCCGGCGCCTACAACCAGAAGGATGCGGAAGGTTTCATTAAACTTAACGCCCTGCGCCTTCGGGTCGCGGCGCGTCTTCAGGGGAAATGATCATGGGATGGCGCTCCGGTTTTGCGATGGTCATCGCAGTCACTCTGTCGGTGGCCGCCTGCGGCGGCGCCACGCCCTATGTTCGCGGTCTCTCTCCACAGGAGAAGGCACAGGCCGGTGGCATTCCGGTTCACGCGGAAACCCTGCCTGATGGCAGTTATAAGTTGGTGCAGCGGGTGGAGGGCGTATCCTGTCGCGTCAACGCCATCGACAATTACCAGGTGACCAAAGAGGAGGCCATGGAAGAACTCCGCTACGCCGCACTCAAGGCCGGTGGCACCGAGGTGATGGAGGTCAGTTGCGAAAGGCCGCGATTCTCCCAGAGCGAGTACCTTTGCGCGGAATCCATTGTCTGCAGGGGTGTTGCGGTCAATCGTCGACGCTAGCTGCGGCGTTACCGTTTCGAGGCCCTGTGATCGGCAAAAGGTGAGGTTTTGAACTGCGTCGAGTCCTGCCCGGTGCAATGTCCCTACTGCGGTGAAACGCAGACCTTGATGGTGGATACCACGTTGCCCGACGGCAGCCTGGTGGAAGATTGCCAGGTCTGTTGTCAGCCCATGGTGCTTGAGATCCGCCTCGACGGCGACCAGCCTAGTGTGGATGCGCGACGGGAAAACGACTGAACTGCTGCGGGCCATTCCGCGCCGCCTGCAATTCCCTGTCCTTATAGTGTTTGCCGTCAGGCCGGTGAGGTTCTAACCTGCCGTGATGAATGACGGCAGTCTCATCAGCGCAAAGCGCCTTACGAAGTCTTACCAAACCGGCGACCGGGAGCAGCGCGTGCTGTCGGAAATCGACCTGGAAATCCCGGCCGGAGAGTTCGTGGTGATGCTCGGCCGCAGCGGCTCGGGCAAGTCGACCCTGCTCAACCTGCTGGGCGCCATGGACCGGCCCACATCCGGCGTATTGTCCATCGGCGGCCTGCGCATCGACCAGTTGGACGAGGCCGCGCGGACCCGGTTTCGGCGAAGCCGCGTGGGCTTTGTCTTTCAGGCCTTCAATCTGATCCCCACGCTGACCGTCCGCGAGAATCTCTTGTTACCCCTGTCGCTCAACGGCCGCGACGAAGAAGCCGGTCTGCGTATCCGCGAACAGCTCGATGCCTTGAACCTCGACGACAAGGCCGATCGTTATCCGGACCAGCTCTCGGGTGGTGAACAGCAACGGGTGGCCGTGGCGAGAGCGCTCATTCACGAGCCTGCATTGGTGGTGGCCGATGAGCCTACCGGTAATCTCGATCTGGAAACCGGCAGGGAGGTGCTGGCGCTGCTGGATAGAATGACCCGCGAGGCGGGCAAGACATTGGTGATGGCCACCCACAGCCGGGAGGTGATCGGCATTGCGGACCGTGTGGTGACCATCCGTGACGGTCGTCTCGTGGAGACAGCGCCATCGTGAACAAGGTGCTGGCGTCCGCCGCTATCCGCCATGCACGGCTGCATCCCTGGCTGGTTTTGCTTGGAGTTCTCGGCGTCGCCCTCGGCATCGCCGTGGTCACCGCCATAGATCTGACCCGCGCCAGCGCCGGTGATGCCTTCGAACAGGCCACAGAGGTGGTGACCGGGCGCGTCACCCATCATGTGACCGGAGGTCCGCTGGGCGTTGATGAAGACCACTATGCTGCGCTGCGTCGCGCGGGGATTTCGGAGGCCGTGGCGCCGATCATCGACACCACGGTGGGCATTGGGGACGATGCCTCCACCTCGATACGGATGCTTGGCGTTGATCCCATTGCCGAGGCACAGGTGCGGGTCTATTGGGGGGCATCGGGGGACAGTGACTTTCCGTTCACGGCGCTGATCACCCGTCCCGAAACCGCCGTACTCTCAACGCGGGCAGCCGAGCGTCTGGGTGTGGGCGCTGGCGATCGACTGACCATTTCCGTCGGCAGCCGGCGGGTTCCATTGGCAGTGCTCGCGGTCCTGGGCGCGAGTCCGGAGACTCCCGCACTTGCGGGTACGGACTTGTTGGTGGTGGATATTTCCACGGCCCAGGAGTTACTGGACATGGCGGGGCGCCTCAGCCGAATCGATCTGTTGCTTGATGGACCCGAGGCAATCGCCGCAGTCGAGGCCTGGTTGCCATCCGGATTGAACCTGGTGAGCGCGGCCACAAAGAATGCGTCGGCGGCCTCGCTGACCGGTGCTTTTTACACCAATCTTCAGGCGCTCAGCCTGATGGCGCTGCTGGTGGGTATTTTTCTTATCTATAACAGCCAGTCTTTCCTCGTGGTACGGCGTCGTCAGCATTTCGGCATTCTGCGGGCGATGGGGGTCACGCGTGGTGAACTGATCGTACTTATTCTCGGCGAGGCGCTGGTTTTGGGCGTTCTCGGCACCATCGCCGGTCTGATGATGGGATATCTGCTGGCAAATGAGTTGGTGAGCATGGTCACGCGCACCATCAACGATCTCTATTCCCCGATGGCCGAAGGCCGGCTTGCACCCGACGGACTATTGATCGCCAAGGCGTTAATGCTCGGGCTCGGAGGTAGTCTCGTCGCCGGCCTGGTGCCGGCTTACGAAGCAGGCCGTGTCGAACCCCGGGCCGCGTTGAGTCGGTCGCATCAGGAGGCCGGGGCACGGGCAGGCTCGCGACAGGCCATGCTGGCGGGCGCCGCGATGGTTGCCGTCGGTGTGATTGTGTTGGCCGTGCCCCTTAGGTCGGTAACCGTGGGTTTCGTCGGTTTGTTTCTGGTGATCATCGGATTTGCGTTAATGACTCCGCAGATCGTCCGCTTGCTGGCCCTGCGTCTTGGCAGGTTGAGGATGGTCGGCTCGAATATCGGCGCCCGCCTTGCCGTGCAGGGTGTGGCCGTTTCGCTCAGCCGTACCGGAGTCGCCACGGCGGCACTCATGGTAGCCGTTGCCACCACCGTTGGCATCGGCATCATGGTAGGAAGCTTTCGAGTCTCCGTGGAAAACTGGCTTGAACAGTTTCTGCGCGCCGACTATTACCTGAGCGCCCCGGCCTCCGCCGGATCGGAAACCGGTGTCGGCTTGAGCAGGGAACTCGTCGCGGCAGTGAGTGCTCTGCCGGGCGTGGAAGCCGTGAGCCATGTGCGCCATGTGGAATTGACCACCGGGGAAGGCGTCAGCCGTATCGCGGCGTTCCAGTTGAATCCGAGGGCTGAGCAGGGGTTCGTTTTTCTGCAACGTCTCGATAGAGAGGGTTTCTGGAATACCTTTCGTGGTGGCGACGGTGTTTTTGTGTCCGAGCCCTATGCCTGGCACCGCGGCCTGACTGTGGGCGATGAACTGGTGCTGCCCGCTGCCGCAGGGCCGAAGGCGTTCCCGGTACTCGGGGTCTATCGCGACTACGGATCGGATCGTGGCTGGGTGGCCATGAGCCGGAGGGCGTACGATCGGTACTGGCCCGGCGACAATGCGGTCAACGGCATCGGCGTATACGCCGGTCCGGGATTCAGTGAGGCGTCCTTTCGCGCGGGGCTGGCCGAGTACTCCGGCCCGGACCGATTCGTGGCGCTGGTCGCGAATCGGGAAATCCGTAACGCTTCCCTCGCGATTTTCGACCGGACCTTTGCGATTACCGAGGTGCTGCGTCTGCTCGCCGGCATCATCGCCTTCATTGGCGTGTTCAGCGCATTGCTGGCGATCCAACTGGATCGGACGCGCGAATTGGGCGTGCTGAAGGCGCTGGGCATGCTCCCGGCTCAACTTCGAACCATCGTTCTGGGAGAAACCGCATTGATCGGCATCGCGGCGGGGGCCATTGCCGCACCGGTGGGTTGGGTCCTCGCATACGTCCTGATCGAGGTAATCAATCGGCGCTCGTTTGGCTGGGGCATGATGTTGGAGACCGATCCGGGGATCATGGGATCAGGTGTGCTCATGGCGCTTATCGCAGCCTTGCTGGCGGGCGTCTATCCGGCATCGCGGATGGCACAGATTCAGCCGGCAGACGCCCTGAGGACGGAATGAAGGGCAGCGCGGCCATTGCTTCGCTGATGTTGTCCTTTGCTGTTCTGACAGCAGGCTGTGGACCATCGCAGCGTGAGAGCGACACCGGCGAGTCGGGGGCAATCAACCTGGGCGCGGTTCTTGGCGGTGGTGGCGACCTCACGGGCTACGAATTCGCAGACCGGGTGCGTACTTTCAGTTTTCCCGACGATCATGGTGCGCACCCGAGATTCCGGAACGAGTGGTGGTACCTGACCGGCAATCTCGTATCAGAGGAGGGTCATCGTTTTGGCTACCAGTTCACCATCTTTCGGAACGCATTGTCGCCGGAGATTTCCCCATCCACCAGCCGCTGGCGCAGCAATCAGGTGTATATGGCGCATTTTGCCCTGAGTGATTTTTCCACCAGTCAGCACCAGGCTTTTGAACGATTCGGGCGTGGTGCGGCCGGCGTTGCGGGCGCGGAAAATCCGCCCTTGCGGGTATGGCTGGATGACTGGCAGCTCGCCGCCGATGAAGACTCGGGATTTCCGTTGCAGCTGAGTGCGAAAGTGGGCGAGCTGTCGCTGGACCTGGTCTTGGCGCCCCAGAAGTCCGTGGTGCTGAACGGTGACCGTGGTTTAAGCCACAAGGGCGGAGAGGTGGGTAATGCCTCCTACTATTATTCGCTGCCTCGTTTGCAGAGCGAGGGTGAAATCCGCTTGTCGGGCAACCGCTATAAGGTGAGTGGCCTTAGTTGGCTCGATCGTGAATGGAGCACCTCCGCATTGGCCGAAGGGCAGTCGGGCTGGGACTGGTTTGCCCTGCAACTGGACGACGGTTCGGACCTGATGCTGTATCGTTTGAGGCGTTCGGACGGTGCCTCGGACCCGGCCAGTGGCGGAACCTTTGTTGATAGTGACGGCAATGTCCAGGTACTGGAGTACGATGGTCTCGAGTTTCGAATCGAGGATACCTGGCTGAGCCCTGAGACAGGCGTCCGCTACCCGCTTGAGTGGCGCCTGGCATTGCCGGATCTCGGATTGGCCCTTGACCTGAGCCCCGTGTTCGAAGACCAGGAAATGGATCTCAGTGTGCGTTACTGGGAGGGTGCGGTAACCGTGTCGGGACAATCCACCAACGGTCCCGTGAATGGACGCGGCTATATGGAACTGGCCGGTTACACGCAAGAACAGGTGCGCTGAATCCGATACCAGGTTGATGTGAAGGAATCATTGTCTGCGTTTTTCCCAGGGCAATGGGTCCTCCAAATTTGTGTATCGTGGGCTCTCCACAGGATTGAACGTTTGGCGGTAGTCTTTTCGGAATAAGCGGTAAAGACACAAGGTTCTCATGCCATAGGTGGCGGAGCAGGTGGTGTTGCCTCAGTAGGTACTCTGCCAGCGGCAAGCAACTCTGCACCTCGGGGCTAAAATAGGCAATAGAAGGGCATGGGTTTGGCGGTTGCAAACGATGTGCCATAACGAGGGGCCATGATGGCCCGATATTTCATTTAACCACTCCTGGATAGGACATAAATAATGATTAAAAACAAGCTATTGAAACCATTTTCTGCAAGCGTGTTGATGTTATTGTTCGTGGTCGGATTCCTGTTCAACACCGCCGCTTTCGCCGAACAGAAGGCAGATGCCACCATTGAGATTTCGCTGGTCAAGGCGGGATTGATCGTTGGCGGTAGTGGCGGTAGCGGCACCTTGCACCACAAGGGCAAGGACTATCCCATCTCGATCGGCGGCGTCAGTCTTGGCGCGACCATCGGTATCAGCAAGGCGGAACTGGTGGGCAACGTTTACAACCTGAAGAGGGTTGAGGACATTGAGGGCACCTACACCGCCGGACAAGCCAGTGCCGCCCTCGCGGGTGGTGAAAAGCGCGTTGTCATGGATAATTCCAAGGGCGTCAAAATCGATGTCGCCGGCAAGCAGATCGGCGCGGAACTTGCCCTTGACCTCAACGGTATGCAGATCTCTCTAAAATAATTCTGCGAAGTTGATGAATATCCAGGGCGCGGTCTTGGGGCCGCGCCTTTTTTGTTTCTTGGAAGGCCCCGGGTTTCTCAAAAAAGCAGACGCTGGAAAATCAGACTTTCTTCGTCTCCAGCGCATTACAGCGAAGGTTCCGGGTTATCGACTGCGGTGCCGTCCTGTCGCCGCAGGCTCTCGATTCTGCTGATGTTCTCGATCAGCTGAGGCTCCCGAGCGAGCACCACGCATCCACGGCGTTTTCCGGTTTCCTGTGCTGATGGTGTGGCGGGATAGAACTGTGCGAGGTTTCCGTGCCGGGCCCGTGTCAGGTATTCGGGTTCCAGGATCTTGCCGTCGCCATAGTCGTCGTAACCGTATCCGTCGTCATCGGGAACCCGAAAGTCGTCCACCATTACGATGGCGCCTGGCCAGCGTTCGAACACAATATCCAGTTCCTCATTCAGAGGCAGGTCCGCTCCCCAATGGGCATCGAGATAAAAAAAGACCGGGGCGCCGGGATCAATGTCCTGGCGCGCGAGGGCCTGCAAGAAACCTCGACTGTCTCCCCACGACACCTGAACCATTTTGTTGAAAAAGAACCGCGCCTTGGCGAAACCGTACTTTCTCGGTTGGATCTCCACCGTATAGACGGGGAGGCCCGATTGCTCCTGGAGGTATTCGGTGGTGGTGCCGCGAAATGTGCCGGTTTCAACGATGCACTGGAAGGGTACTTCGTGGAGGAGGTCCTTGAAAATCTGCTGTCGACCCGACTGATTATTGAAGGGACCGCCCCACTTGTCGCGTTGGCCCGGATAACGGTAGTAGTCGATCATTCCGCCCAGGGTTTTCTTGAGGCGGATTGGCCGTGAAATCGATTGATAATTATCCATTGGTAGCAGCAAAGGTCGGAGAGGGGGAAAGATGGCTTTGGCGCGTCAACCGGGTCCCTAATTTACCATGGCCCCTCATCGCATCGAAGACATCTTGGCCGTTGGGCGGCCGAAGGACGACCCGTAATCACCATTGAGAAAGCCGATCAAGCCGGGCGGATTGCCGGTATGATGAATTTCTTATGAAAACTCTCGTCTTGGTATTAGGTGCGGTACTCCTGTCGGGCTGTCAGACCTATTCCCGCGATTGGGCCTCCCACAACGGTGAGGCAGTCTGTTCGCCGGCTTCACTCTGCCTTACTGGACCCGGAATTCCCACGGGTTACCGGTCCGCCTCGGATCAGAGTCGCCTGCGGATGGCGACTTCTGCCGCTGCAATAGCCACTGTTGATGTGACTCCATAACCGATTGAATCGGCAAACCCCGGATACCTAATGGCGATAATCAGGTAACCACGGGTGCTTCTGACCACCTCCGATAGCTCGAAAAAAATGGATTTCCGGATAGATTAAATCGAATTTTCTCCGAATTTTTTTGCCATTAAAGTACGAATTAATCCGCAACAGCAAATTCTCGAGGCTTTGGAGGCCTCCACAATGTTTGATGCGAAACGATTGCTGGATCAGTTGGTGAGTAGCGGGGTTGCAGGTGGTTTTGCCGGCGGGTTGGCCGGTGGCGCCCTGGCCAATGTCATGTCCGGGAAAAAGGCCAAAAAAATGGCCGGTTCGGCCCTGAAGTTGGGTGGCATGGCGGCGGTCGGCGGGCTTGCCTACAAGGCCTGGAATGACTATCAACAGAAATCGGCGGCTACATCGGGCGCTACCGTCCCAGTCGCGCCTTCCGAAACCGCCTTTCTGCCGGATGCCAGCAATGTGTCGGAGGCCAACGCACTCAGCCTCCTGCTGGCTCAAGCCATGATTTCTGCGGCCAAGGCCGACGGACAGATCGATACCCGGGAAAGCCAGGCCATTCTCAATCAGATAAACAGCCTGGGACTGGACTCGGACGACAAGGCATTTTTGTTTGAGGAGTACTCCAAGCCGTTGGATATTGAAGCGCTTGCCAATAGCGTCGATTCCCCGGAACACGCGGCTGAAGTCTATGCGGCATCGTTACTCATGGTGAATCCACCATCGCCGCCGGAGCAGATCTACCTCGACGGTCTCGCTCAATCGCTGAAACTGGATGCGGGCCTGGTGGAAGAGATCAGGGCGACGATCCAGACTGCCCAGGCCGGGTCCTGATGTCGCGGCATTCAACAGACCGGTAAGCTTGGGACCAGGCTGTCGGATCAGTCCTTTGGCTGCCATGAGGGTGCCTGGCGGTGATGCCCCGCTTCCTGCAGGCGTTCCAGATACTGGGTCCAGTAAATGGCCTGTTTGCGGCCAAGGTCGTGAAGATAGCGCCAGTCGAACAAGCCGGAATCGTGGCCGTCGTCGAAGACGATCTTGATGGCGTACTGCCCAATTGGCCGGATGTCGTCGATGTTCACGTCCTGTTTGTCCAGCTGAAGTTTCGAGCCTCTGCCCTGATGCCCTCGTACTTCAGCCGAGGGGGAGTAGACGCGCAGCAATTCCGTGGGGTACTCGAATGCCGAGCCGTCATCGAAACGGATTTCCAGCTTGTGCGAGCCCTTGTGAAGGACGATATCGGTGGGCAGCGGGTGATCACTCATGCCCCGATTTTAAAGGCTTTTGGTGGGATCAAACCCCGTCGCATCCAAGGGATGTATCGTGCTGAATACCCCATTACGGCGACCAACATGATCGATACATCAGAGACGGGCGTCGACGATGGCTATTGTTCCGCCCCCAGCGACAGCGCCCTTTGCTTACGCGCGGCGAGGGCGTCCGCGTCGGGAGTGGCGCCGTCGGCGATCCAGTCTCCAGCGTGCCGGGATACCAGGCCGGCCAGCATGTCCACGTGGGCGGGTTCGGTATTGAGCGCGGGAATATAGCCGTAGGACGCTCCCCCGGCTTCGAGAAAAACCGCTTTGTATTCCAGGGCCACTTCCTCGAGTGTTTCCAGGCAGTCGGCGCTGAATCCGGGACAAATCACCTGGACCTTCCTGACCCCCGAAGCGGCGAGGCTGCTGAGGGTCTCGCTCGTGTAGGGCTTGAGCCACTCCTTGGGTCCAAGGCGAGATTGAAAAGAGAGTTTCCAGCGGTCGTCGTCAAGGCCCAGGGCTTCGGCGAGAAGGCGACCGGTTTTCTGACACTCACAATGGTAGGGGTCGCCCTTGAGGAAATAGTCCTTGGGGATGCCGTGAAACGACATCAGCAGCACATCGGGCTCACCGTGGGTTTCCTGATGCTGTCGAACGCTGTGGGCAAGGGCGTCGATATAGGCGGGATCATCATGATAATGGTTGATGAACCGCAGTTCCGGCAGCCAGCGCCAGCGTTTCAGTTCATCGGCGACGGCATCGAAGGTGGATGCCGTGGTGGTGGCGGAATACTGCGGATAAAGCGGTAACACCAGTATTCGACGGGCGCCCGCCGCCTTCAGTTCCGCCAGTCCCGCAGCCACCGAAGGGCTGCCGTAGCGCATCGCGAGCGTGACATGCACCGGCGTTTTCAGCGTTTGTTCGAGCCTTTCCTGGAGGGCCAGGCGCTGCTGTTGGGAGATCACCAGCAAGGGAGAGCCGTGGTCCGTCCAGACCTTGGCATAGGCCTCGGCGGAGCGTCGCGGTCTGGTGTTGAGCAGGACACCGTTGAGTATCAGCCACCAGACGGGGCGGGCCACTTCCACCACCCGGGGGTCCCACAGAAACTCTTTCAGATAGCGTCGCACGTCGGCGACCGTGGGTGACTCCGGGGTGCCAAGATTGGTGATGAGTACCCCGGTAACTTCAGGGGAGTCGTGACTGAAGTCGATCTGGCTGTTGTCCGACAAGGGGAGCAGTCCTTTTGTTGGGTGGCCGGCATATCTTATGCGACTGTCGCGCCGGCGTCAGCCGCCAGCCGCGGAGGTGCGAAGTCTTGCCTCGATGCGGGCGCTGTTGATGAACTCCATATCGACGGATGGCGGGTACATTCGCCACACCGAAGCAACCTCCAGCGCGAAATCATGCGCCATTGATTCGATTGTCGTCCGGGTAACCGGATCGAGATAGGGCAGGCAGAGGATTTGTGGCGACAGGCGCCGGATCCAGGTATCGATCAGCGCCTGTTCGTCGGTGTCCTTCCAAAGGCTGCGAACGGGGAGCTGAGGAAAGAGATCGGCGGCAAACCGGGTGTCTCCGCTGTCGTCCAGCCGGATACCCGGCCCGCTGCCGGGCGCAGTGCGACGGAACCATTGCACCGTACCCTGTCCCTGGCGTCGGATCAGTGCTTCCAGATTGTCCGCGATGGGCGATTCGCCATCGCCTCGTTCTCCACCCAGGTTGCGATCGTTCAATGGCGCTGCACACCAACGGCGTTGCCGCAAGGGGGCCAGATTTTCACCCGGTACGGCGGAAGCCAGCAAGGCCAGCGGGTTCTGTCGATGGTCGAGCAGCCATAATTCGAGAGCATCCGCCAGCGGAAAGGGGACCTTTTTCTCAATCCCCCGGAGTTCCCCGGTGATCGGCGCGGAAGCCTCCAGCATGGCCCCGATGTCCATGATGGGATTGATCGGCACCTTTCGGAGCCCACTCGACTGCGACCAGATCCCAAAACGGAAAAAGCGGGTTTCCCGGTGTTTGTCGCTTAGGCTTCCCCAGCAGTCGTTGGGTACTTCAGCGATCACTTGAACTTCCCATTTACTGCCGTCGAGGCTGATGGCGCGGGCCTCTTCCGACGCCACAACCTGGGCGACCCCCGCAAAGGGATTCAGGCGGCGCACCGCATAGTGCCTGAAACTCACGAAAACTCCCGGATTTTCAGGCGCAGCTGATCCATGACCTGTTCGGCCAGCGGTTGCAGTTCCGGGTCCATCACCTCGTAGAGATACTCGATTTCATCGAGCGCGGTTTCCACCGATTCGCGGGAGTCGAGCTTGTTGAGCTTGAGCGCCACTTGTTGCAGATAAGCGTAGGGATCAATGCCTTGCATGGTCGTTATCTTGGTCCGCCTCGTCCCCGTAGTGTTCGGCATCACCGATTGCCGCACAACCCCGGGATTCCTGAGGAACTGTGCCCATCACAAGAAATCGTCACACCGGGTGTTGTTGAAAAACGGGAGCAGCCGGGGCCTGGCGATGCTGGCATCGAGTCGGGCGTTCCTCATGTCGATGCCATCGTTGTCAGTTGCAATATTGAGTCTGGTCATTGTTGAAAATCCTGGCCCTTGCTAGGCTGCGTGCCTATTCGGCTGTTTGGGCTAAAAAACCGGGTCGATGCCTGCCATGTTTTTTTGACGGTCTGAGCATTGCTGGCTCCAATTCAGAATCGGACCACATCGCCGGAAACTTTTGCCGCAGGTTTCGGACTCACACTGTCCCTCCAGACCAGGGAAGGGGTATCGGGTTATGCAAAAAGGAACTTCGGGTTGGTCATCGCGTTGGCTGCCGCTGATTGGGACGGGCGGCGGGCCTGGTGTCCATCCCTAAGTGTTACTTCCACGGAATCGTCCTTACGTAAATCTTCCAGGCGTTAGAACAGAGAGGTAAATAATGGAAAATGTAAAATCCATCGTCCGGCTATTTCTGGTTCTGGTTATTACAGTTGCAGGTGTTTCCGCACAGGCAGAAGAACCGAAGGGTGGGCTGTTTGTTAATCTGACCACCGATGACACATGGGCGGCAACCAAGGCAATCATGTTTGCCCATGAAAAGGTACTCAAGCGTGGATACAAGCCGGTAGCGATCTGGCTGAATGTTCGCGGTATTTATCTGGCCGACAAAAAGCGTGCCTCGCATGTCCACGGACTAATGAAAGATAAGGGACAATCTGTTCAGGATATGCTGACCGCATTTATCAAGGACGGGGGCACCGTGATCGCCTGTGCGGCATGCTCAAAGGCGGCTGGTCTTACGCAAGCCGATTTCATCGAGGGCGTGGAAATGGGAAATCCCGACCTGGTGATGGGATTGTTGTTCGATCCCACCGTCAAAACGCTTTCTTGGTAATTTCGCTCGAAAAACCATCGGCGGCCGTATTTAAAGGTACGCGCCGCAGATGGTTGCCGTTCGAGCGCCATAGCCTTTGAGGCAGGGGTTCTCATGGAAGAGTCGCCGGCATCGAATCTCAGGGAAGCGGAAACAACGTTTCTTACCAATGGAGAGTTCGGCGCAACTGGTGATTTCTTCACGGCGGATAACAGGGTCAGGACAATCGGGACAGATTTATTTTTCCGTACGAGCTGCAATCAAATCAGCGACAATCGGGACAGATTTATTTTTCCGTACGAGCTGCAATCAAATCAGGAAACTTGAACCAGCATCGGTAGACTAACTACCGAAAGCTGATTTCGAGCACAGGCGTTGAACGGAGGTAACCCAACCGTGAAACGATCCAAAGACCACAGCTTGGGCCGTTATGCTTCCAAGCAAAGAAAGAAAGAAGTGGACCCCGCAAATTGGACAGCGCGATAAGTGCGTCCTCGGGTCAAGCCGCCAGCCTGGCAGCGGATTCGTAGTACACGCTGTCCGGCGTGCGCCGGTCAAGCGATTGGTGCCGCCTCTGCGTGTTGTAGAAAGCGAAGTACCGGCCCAGTGAGCGCCGTGCGGCAACCATGCTGTCGTAGGCCTTCAGATACACCTCTTCGTACTTCACGCTCCGCCACAGACGCTCGATGAAGACGTTATCGACCCACCGGCCCTTGCCGTCCATGCTGATGCGTATCCCATGCTGTTTCAGAGCCCCGGTGAAGTCCTCACTGGTGAACTGGCTGCCCTGGTCCGTATTGAAGATCTCCGGGGCGCCATAGGTTTCAATAGCCTCTTCCAGGGCCTCGACACAGAAGCTGGCGTCGAGTGTGTTGGAGACGCGCCACGACAGGACCTTCCGCGAGTACCAGTCCATGATCGCGACCAGATACACAAAGCCCCGTGCCATCGGGATATAGGTCACGTCGGTCGCCCAGACCTGGTTCGGGCGATCGATCACCAGATCCCGCAGCAGATACGGGTAGACCTTGTGCGCCTGGTTCGCCAGGCTGAGGTTGCGTTTCGGGTACTGCGCCGTCAGGTCCATCGTGCGCATCAGTCGCTGGACCTTTTTCGGTTAACCCGGTGTCCGTGATCATCGAGCCAGTCGCAGATGCGTCGACTGCCGTAAAACGGATGCTTCAGGTGGCAGCGGTCAATCAGCGCCATCAGCTCGAGTTCCTCGTCGGAAACAGGCTTGGGCACGTGATAGAACGTCGAGCGGGGCAGATCCAGCAACGCGCATTGTCTCGTCACCGGCAGCGGATCCTTCCGGTCTACCATTTCTTTCCTCTGGGCCCGTGAATCCGTTCGAGCCCGCGTCCTAAAAAATCATTCTCCATCGTCAGCTGGCCGATCTTGGCGTGCAGTTGCTCGATGGTTTCGGCTGACTCTTCAGCCGTCTGCGCGCCTTTGCCGAAGACATCCGGGGCGTTGCCCAGCAGCTGCTTCTTCCAGTCGGTGATCTGGTTGGCGTGCACGTCAAACTTCTTGACCAGTTCGGCCATGGTCAGGTCGCCCTGAATCGCCGCCAGGGCTACCTTGGCCTTGAACTCCGGCGAATGGGTTCGTCTTTTCCGTCTCATTGCTTCTCTCCAGAGCAGATCGCTCATCTTGGAGGAAGCACTTATCGTCGTCCAATCACTGTCCAATCAGGTGGGTCCAGCTCTGAAAGGCCGCATCCCGCGGGCTTTTTCGAAACTGGGCAGTTTCTTACTTTAAGAAAATAAATCTGTCCCGTTTTTCCCTACAGTTGCAGGTGTTTCCGCACAGGCAGAAGAACCGAAGGGTGGGCTGTTTGTTAATCTGACCACCGATGACACATGGGCGGCAACCAAGGCAATCATGTTTGCCCATGAAAAGGTGCCTCGCTAACACTGTGGCCATTTTAAGCGGCAAGGCAGGTATGCTACGCCTAACTGTTCAGATCGACATAATGTTAATTCTCAGTATTTTATGAATCTTGTTATCCAGAATTGATACTGCATTATTTACAGCTGGAAATAATAAAAGCCATCATGTTTTGTACGTGATGGCTTTTATTATTTGGTATTTTCAATTGTTTCTACATATGCCAAAGCATCTTAGAAGGATCAACCCACTCATTAAATTGTTCCTCCGTAACAAGGCCAAGTTCCAGCGCTGACTCTTTCAGCGTCAAACCTTCCGCATGCGCCTTCTTGGCAATCTTTGCAGCATTTTCGTACCCAATGTGGGTGTTGAGTGCTGTAACCAGCATCAGCGAATTTTCCAGGTTTTTCTTGATATTCTCATGCTGTGGTTCGATGCCAACAGCACAATTATCGTTAAACGAAACACAGGCGTCGCCCAATAACCTTGCTGATTGTAAAAGGTTGGCAACCATTACCGGCTTAAAAACATTTAATTGAAAATGTCCGTGCGTTCCTGAAACGGCAATGGCCATGTCATTACCAATCACCTGTGCACAAACCATGGTAAGTGCCTCGTTTTGTGTCGGGTTAACTTTTCCCGGCATAATAGATGAACCGGGCTCATTTGCCGGAAGCACAATCTCAGAATATCCACACCTTGGGCCTGAAGCCAGAAGCCTGGTATTGTTCGCAATGTGCATCAGGCTAACTGCCAGTGTCTTCAATGCCCCCGAAGTTTCTACCATTGCATCATGAGCCGAGAGTGATTCGAATTTATTTGGAGCAGTTACAAAGGGATGCCCACTAATCTTTGCAATTTTTTCAGCAACCCGATTTGCATATCCTTTGGGTGTGTTCAGGCCGGTTCCAACAGCAGTTCCGCCAAGAGCCAGTTCTGCCAAATGTGGAAGTGTTGCTTTTAGGGCTTTCAACCCATGATCAAGTTGGGCTGCATATCCCGAGAACTCATCGCCAAGGGTGAGGGGAGTGGCATCCATCAGGTGGGTGCGGCCTGTTTTTACAATCTTCCTGAAATCATCGGCTTTTTTAGCCAATGTGTTTCGCAACAACTCAACTCCCGGAATGGTGGTTTCCACAATCATTTTGTAGCTGGCAATGCTCATGGCTGTGGGAAAAGTGTCGTTTGATGACTGTGATTTATTCACATCATCATTCGGGTGGATGGCTTTTTTATCATCATCCAATGTACCGCCATTAATAACATGTGCGCGATTGGCCACCACCTCGTTCATGTTCATGTTCGACTGTGTTCCGGATCCTGTTTGCCAGATTACCAACGGAAAGTTGTCGTCCAGTTTTCCATCAATCACTTCATCACAGGCCTTTACAATCAGCTTGCATTTATCATCGGGCAAAACACCCAATTCATTATTTGCCAGGACAGCAGCTTTTTTAAGCACGCCAAAAGCCCTGATGATCTCTTTGGGCATGGAGCCGGGATCACCAATATTAAAGTTCGTCTTTCGACCGTTGGGTTTGCGCCCCCCAGTACTTTTCAGCAGGAACTTCCACAGTTCCCATAGTGTCGTGTTCAATTCTTGTTTTCATATCTCGATTGATTAATTCAGTTTTGATTGATCATTTTTAATAGACATCCCCATAGCTTTGGCAATCTTTTTTGGAATGTCCGTGTTGTCATAATATCCGTCAAATCTTTCTGCCCCTGCGCCAATGGCAAAAACCGGAACCGGAATTCCGGTATGCGACCAGGTTGAAAACGCCAGCCCGGCTTTATTGTTAAGAATCCTGATGGCCATTACAGCCAGGGGATAATAACCGCCATATTTAACATTGGCTTCCTCATTGCCTATCTCCTTACTCCCGGCAGAAATCCAATAAGCATCCTCCAGCAGGCTTTGCTCATAATCAGAAAGTGCAAGGCAATGTTTTCCTCCCAGCCCAAAATAATCTTTAACCAGTTGCATGGCAAATTCAAGGTTTTGAGATCGAGTAGTTGAAATGAAAAAGATCTTGTTACCGCTTTTAGGAATCGTTTTTTTGATGTCTTCTTGTGAAGTCCCTATTCCCGGGGTTCTGCGCCGGTAAGGCGCCTGATCTATTTGATGGAAAATGAAAAAACTTGTAACCAATTGTAATATAAGAATAAAATAACTCAAGTTGATAACTTGATCTGCATCATCAAAGGTATTCCTGATTACCACCAAAGCTCAGCTATTGAGCCTGCGCCAGCTGCAAACTGAACCTGAACGGAAACAAGGAGATGGTCATGGCCAAGAATCAAGTTCAGTTTCAGAAGGGTCTCAGTTTGCCAGAGTTCATGCGCCAGTACGGTAGCGAGCAGCAGTGTCGAGAGGCGGTGTTCCGCTGGCGCTGGCCCAATGGCTTTAGTTGCCCGGCGTGTGGGCACGCCGGCTACTGTGAAATCACCTCGCGGCGGGTCTATCAGTGCCACGGCTGCCATCACCAGGCCTCGGTGACCAGTGGCACGATCTTCGAGGCGACGAAATTGCCGTTGGTCAGCTGGTTCCTGGGTATGTACCTGCTGACGCAAAGCAAGAATGGCATCTCGGCTCTGGCGATGAAGCGCCAGTTGGGGATCTCGTACAACGCGGCCTGGCGCCTGAAGCAGAAGCTGATGCAGGTGATGAAGGAGCGAGACGACAGCCAACCGCTGAGCGGCACCGTCCAGCTGGACGATGCGTACTGGGGTGGAGAGCGTCGTGGCGGCAAGCGCGGTCGGGGGCGCCGAACAAAGTCCCTTTCGTCGCTGCGGTGGCCACCAATGACGCGGGCACCCGGTGACGATGCGCCTGAGCTCGGGGCAAGGCTTCCGTCGCGATGAGATCGACCGCTGGGCGCGAAAACACCTGGTGGCCGATAGCGTGGTGGTATCCGATGGACTCCAGTGCTTTGGTGGCGTCGTCGCGGCCGGATGCGTCCATGAGTCCGTGATCACCGGAGGTGGCCCGGCCAGTGTCAGCGAAGAAGCCTTGACTTGGGTCAACACCATGATCGGCAACGTGAAGAAATCGATCCACGGAACCTACCATGCCATCGCGCACAAACACCTGCCGCGCTACCTCGCTGAGTTCTGCTATCGTTTCAATCGACGCTTCAACTTGGAGGCCATGTTACCGCGCCTCGGTTACATCGCTGTGCGGACTCCACCCATGCCCGAGCGGCTCCTCAAGATGGCTGAAGTTCGGTGGTAATCAGGAAGGTATTTCTCATGGTATTTCTCGCGTGCTGTAAGGCAGAAAGCAGCAAAACCATGAGTGGCAGATTCGTAATCATGGTATCAGCGGTCTGTACTGAGATATCGCGTTCTGAAAGACTACGGCGTGATTTAGGGCTTAAATCGCGCCGAATTTGACTATAATATGGCGTGAATAAGCACTACAATTACGCCATGACAAAGTGGCAGGACAGACAGTTTGCACGGCCGAAAGCCGCCCGTCAGGGTGCGGTACATGGATACCCAAAGCACTCGCTGCGCTCATGGGTCAGGCTCTGTACCGTATGAACTGGATATGGCAACAA
>CAWGBV010000010.1:0-67148 GCA_963820915.1 uncultured Gammaproteobacteria bacterium
GCTGCTAGTGGGCATATATGGAATGAACTTCGAGTACATTCCCGAGCTTAAATTTGCGAATGGCTACTTCGTATTACTTAGCATAATGGGGTTGATCGTGGCCGGATTACTGCTTTTTTTCCGGAGAATCCGCTGGATTTGAATCGTCTTGACAGGCGCCAGACACCTTGGATGGTAAACGGGTTCTCGGCCATTTTTCGAAACAGGGCTGACAACCCGGCCTCATTAGCGCCCACTCGCGAACCCCCGCATGTCGCTTGCTGCCATCCTGTTGCGCCCCAGCAGGCAAAGATCGCAACCCGCAGGCCAAGACGAAACTGGAAAAAGCTACTCGAAATTCTCAGTAGAGATCACCCAGTGATCTTCAGCACGTGGCGACAGGTTGCGGATCGAGATGACTCACGCAGCGACAGCGTACAACTGCGAAGCATCCACGTAGATCAGATACTCGTCGATGAGGCCGTCCTTAAGGCGGAATATGTTGGCGAAGGGGACGGTAAGCGTACTCCCGTCATGACGCGTATAGGTAACGACGCCACGGCAAATCACCGCGTCATTCTGTTGCCAGGTATCCGTGAGTTGGTGGTTCAATCCCTTGATACTGTCGAAAAACCCTTTCAACATTTCGCGGATCGCCGGCTTGCCTTTGACCACCGGTGCATTGGCAAACTGAAAGGAAGCCTCGTCTGTCAGAAAGGTAACAAAGGTATTCGCGTCGGATCCATCCACACTGCGAAACAAGGATTTCAACCAATCGGGCTGTGATGTCATATTCGCTCTCTTATCTATCATTGGTCGGAACAAGGTCATTCGCCATCAGGATAGGGTATCGATCAGCACCAAACAGCGGCTACTGGCGTTGTATTCCAAGGCAGACTCGGTCGATCGCTTGACCCCGGTGAACGCGTTCCACGCCATGATGAACCCATAATCGCCAAGTCCGCCGCCAGGTTTACCGGGTGGCGGCAACGAAAGAGCCGCTAGAGCCAGTAGCCGCGCACACCGATCCCATCCCATATCAAATGCCGAAATATGAGGGGTTTAACGAAGCAACGCAATGCTACTTGAGCCTCGAATGGGACAGCATCGGCAGTGCTGCCAGTAGAAAATGCGCCAACGCCAAAGAGAAAACCGGTAACGCACCACCACTTGGCGACGAAATGCCGCTTTGCTGAAAAAAATGCTGGCTGTATTTTTTCGCTAGACGGCACACGGATAAAGGGTTGAACCCTTCTCCTTGCATGAAGCCCGCAGCACGTCTGTCCGTTATATATGAAGGCGATGCCACCGCACATGCTCTTCTCAACCACGGCATTTCGATCATCGACCCATTTACGAATCCGCTGGGAGAGTCCCTCGTCGAATGCCTTTCCGTACCCCCCTGTCAATGCAGCATAGAAGTAACCGCTGTGCGGCTGTCTGCGGACTCGTCGATGTTTCTTCAGGTCGCAGGTGTCCAGAGTTCGGTTTGCGGATAGAACCCCTGCCAGGCGAACCAGAAAACCACTACTGAAGGAACCTCTTCGCCATTGGCGTCGATCACTTTAGGGTGTCTGGATTCGGCATCGTAGCGGACCTGATATGACTGGCCGGCAAGATTGTCGGAAATCATCCCGTCGCGCAGTTCATCCACCGGATAGGCCTTGGCGGCTCCATCAATGATCACGCCCAGCACCAGCGACTTATCCGGCAATTCCCCTCGCTGCGACGGCACCGGAAACATCGGATTGTCGGACGCGAAGTAAGAGGCATAGGCCTCGTCGCCGTAGTTCCGCCGGAAGCCGGTATCCGTGGAGAGCACCTCCCCTTGAGGAAAGCGTTCGCGCCATGCCGCCCAGGTCATGTGTTCACTGGGCAGCCAGACCAGATCGGCCCCGATCTCGGTACCCGCAACCGCCTTCATGCCGAGTTGTGACCACAGGGATTCGCTCTCGCGGTCGTACATCAGCACGTCGCTACGATAAAGCAGCCCCGACACACCAAATGAACGCACCTTGCCGTTGATGTCGCGGTCGAACACCATCGCCGTGCCGCACAGTGGACAGTAGGTCACCGCCACCGCATCGCCTTCGATGGTTTCATTGACGATTTCGTGCCAGATCAAAACCCGCAAAGGATAGGCCCGAGCCGTCTCACCACGAACCAGACCGAGCACGATGTCGTCATCCTGCAAGTAATCCACCCGATCGGCAGGAACGAACTTGGGATCATCGATCGAAGGAATACCATCGCGGGGTGGGCCACCGCGCATGATCTCGCTCACGTCGATGGTTGCGTTAGAGAGGTCGAATCCGTTCATGGCCTGGGCACAGGCCATCAGGGAAAGGAGGCTGGCAATGCAGAACACCAGCATTGGGAGTGTGAATCTCGTCCACATTGGTCAGGGTCCGATGGAGTTTACCTTTAGACAAAGACCGCGTTGGTTCGAATCCTGTTTCCGGATTCCTGCATGGAATGACATCCGCTCATCAATGACCAGGTGCTGTGGATCGTGGATTTGACCAGGGGTCAGACCTTGCCCCAGTCCAACGCCGACCGAAACGGCAGCGCAACCGTGTTCAGCACCCATGGCCATCCCGAGAAAGAAATGACCCATATTGGCCGGGCTGTTCTGAAGTTTCCCCGCAGCAAAAAGAGTCACCACAAGGAACAACGGAACCTACTTAGCGAACACCGGCCAGCGCGACTACCAGCTTGACTGGTGTTTTCTGATCAGGGCTGTATCAATCAACGGGCCCATTGTTGCGAATAATGCAAAAATATATTGCCAATCCAAATATTTATCCGGATTAAGCAACGTTATAGGTTATTCCCATGCAAACCAATCCAGGTAAAACGGCATGATGCAGGCAAGGCGATCAGAAGAACGTGGACACGCCAACCACGGCTGGCTCGACAGTTTTCACAGCTTCTCCTTCGGCAGCTACTACGATTCGGAGCAGATGGGTGTTTCGAATCTTCGTGTCATCAACGAGGATAAGGTCGCGCCCAAGGGCGGCTTCGCCACCCATGGCCACAACGATATGGAAATCATCAGCTATGTGCTGGACGGCGCCCTCGAACACAGGGACAGCATGGGCAATGGCTCGCTGATCCGTCCCGGTGACGTGCAGCGAATGAGTGCGGGAACGGGCGTAACACACAGCGAGTACAACCCCTCCGGGGACAAGCCGGTGCATTTCCTGCAGATCTGGTTACAACCCAATCGACAAGGTGTGGATCCCGGTTACGAGCAGCGTCATTTTCCGGTCGAGTCACGGCGTGGCCGATGGACGCTCCTGGTGTCGCCGGATGGACGTGACGGCTCGCTGAAATCGCACCAGGATGCGTTGCTTTACGGAACGATCCTCGAAGACGATGACGAGTTGACCTATCAATCCGACCCAAGGCGCCCTGTCTATATCCATGTGGCGCGAGGCAGCGTCAGGGTAAACGGAGAACGCCTGCATGGCGGTGATGCTGTGTCGATCGCCGGTGAGTCAGAGATTCGTCTCGACGGGGCTGACGACGCCGAGGTGCTGCTGTTCGATCTGCCCTGATGATGCGTTCGATGAAGATGCGCCTGACGGCGAACGCGCCGTCAGGCACACCTCATCGCCGCACTAAACAACGAGCGGCGAATCAAGTCAACGTAACTTGAGCAATGTAGGTAAGCGAAACGTAGTGACTTAAGATTGCCAACTAAACCAGGGATTCGATACTCCTGTTCAAAATCGTTACCCGCAAGCCCTGCAAACGGCCGGGGAGCAGGCCATAGTTGGGCGAATCGATGGTGCTGACGAATCGCCATTCGGCAACGGCTTCGCTCCCGGTAAAGGTGACGGTCATGTAGCCGCGGTCGCTTGAGTTCTCGTAGCGCAGATCATCGATCAGCAACTGCAGGGCACCTTCGAATATTCGAACGGCAAGGGGGGTCGTCAGGGAGATGTATTCCTCCAGGCCCGGCGAAGTGACCGATGCCGTTGCAAACTCAACGCCTACCTGATGCTCGGCTTTGCCGGTCTGGACATCAACGGCTTTCAAATCGCTGGCGTGGGCATTGTGGGTATCGCCTGCAAGCACCACCAGGTTCCTGTCGAGGTCGAGGGCCGTGCGCAAGATCACCTCGCGCTCATAGTCGTAGCCGTCCCAGGCATCGAGGTTGTAGGGCAACACTTCCGTTACACGGGCGACTTCTTCGGGCGCCAAAGTCGGATCATCTTGTGCCAATCGGCGCTTGATACTGATGAGTTCAACCAGCCGCTGGTTAAGATCCTGCAAAATGTCGTCTCTCTGGTCACCTTCGAGATCGCCTAACAGGGGGAGAAGCAGCGGCAGCAACTCAGCAGGCAGTTGCATTCGCGCCATCAGGACCTGCTGGCCCAGCACCTGCCAGGTCTGGCTGGAGGTCGCCATGGCATGCTGAAGCCACTGCAATTGCTCAGTACCCAGCAATGATCGTTGCGAACTGGTGAGGTCGGACTGGAAGCGGGATGAGTCACCGCCATCCACCAGTTCCGGATAGTCGTCGTACATCAGCTGTTGATCACGGGCCGAAATACGGGTTTCCAGCATCATCAGGTTGACCAGGCTTCCAAACTGAAACTGGCGATAGATGCTTTCGGTAAAGGACTGATCGGTTAGCTCCTCCGGCAGTCGGATCGGTAACCACTCGAAATAGGCTTGGAGTGCCGCGGCCTTGCGCGCGGAGAAATCTCCGTCATCGGGCTGGTGATTCTCTCCACCTTCCGCATGGCTGTCGTTGACGATTTCGTGATCGTCCCAGACACAGATGAAGGGCACCCTGGCATGCAACATCTGCGCACTGGTATCGGTGCGATAAAGCCCGTAGCGTTTTCGATAGTCGGACAGCGAAAGGCATTCTTTATCCATGCCCGGAGGCAAGGCGCGCTCTATCGGACCGTCCGTTGCAAACGCAGAGCCCAGGGAAGGGTCGTCTTCCACATAGGTGCCGTACTCATAGATGTAGTCGCCCAGGTGGACGACCGCATCGATGGACTCATCCTTCGACGCCTCGGTATAGGCGTTGAAATATCCCTTGGGGTAGTTGGCACAGGAGAAGACGGCCAACTTGACCGAAGAAACCGACGTATCGTTTACCGATGGCAGCGTCTTTGTCGTTCCGACCGGTGATTGATAACCGTTCGCGGAAAAACGGAAATAATATCTCGTGTTGGGCATCAGCCCCTTGACGTCCACCTTGACGGTATAATCCACGTCCGCGCTTGTCACGATCGAATCCGTATCCAGTGCCGCCCGGGACCTGAACTCGTTGTCGGTAGCGATCTCCCAGGTCACTGTAACCTCTTCGTCTATATCCGGTGTCACACGCGCCCAGATAATGACTGCATCTGCCAGCGGATCACCGGAGGCCACCCCATGATTGAAAGCGACGAAGGTTGACGAGCCCTCCTCGTCACCATCGTCGTTATCGCCGCCACCGGAACCACAGCCGACCATCGAGGTTGAAACAGCACAGGCTGCACTGGCCTTCAGTAATGCGGACAGAAATTCACGCCGGCTAATCTTTGACATGGTTTCTTAGATTTGGCTCTCTGATTAAGTAACGCAAGATAGCAGAATTTACACGACCCCTTGGCGATGCAACGAGCGGAGCCATCGGTGCCATCTGCCCAATACGCAGCAATCTGTCCCTGAAAGATAATTTCACATCAGTGAGGATTCGCTGACCACCTTCACCTGCGCAAACTGGCGATGGCCCTCGGCCGAACCGTGAAATCCGTAGCCACTTTGTTTTGCTCCGACCCATGGCGTGCCGCTGGCGCCAAAACAGCTCTTGTTGATGCCGATCATTCCTGCCTCCAGTTTGCGGGACAGTGCCTTCGCTTTCTCTCCACTGCCGAATATGGAAGCCCCAAGGCCGTACGGGTTGGCGTTGGCTAGGCGAATCGCCTCTTCATCTCCGGTAAAACGCTGAATAGCGAGCACCGGACCGAATGTCTCCTCGCCCATGACGGCCATGAATTCGTTGCAATCGGCAAGAACCGTTGGCACGACGAAGTGGTCAGGGTGCTCAGTGCCGCCGGTCAACGCGCGAGCCCCTTGAGCGATGGCCTCTTCGATATGTCCGATGACATGTTGGCGTTGCGCTGTATTGATCATCGGTCCGATTTCGGCATCTTCGTCGGTCCAACTGCCGAACTTCACTTGGGCGGCCAATTCGGCAACCCGCCGCTCAAAGATCTCAGCTATTGCCATATGAACATAGACACGCTCGGTGGACACGCACATCTGGCCGGCATTCTCAAACCCGTTATCAACCGCGCACCGGGCAGCGGCCTCGATGTCGGCGTCGGCCAGCACAATCAGAGGGTCCTTTCCGCCCAGTTCCAGTATCACCCTTTTCAAGGACGCGGCGGCACTGCCCAGAATATGTTTTCCGGCGTCGCGCGATCCGGTAAAGGCGATGAGATCGACAGCGGAACGGACAAGCGCCTTACCCTGCTCATCGGAGCCGTGCGCGATCTGCAATACGCCGGGGGGCAGAAACTCGTTGAGGGTATCGACGTATCGCTGCGCGATCAGGGGCGTCTCCTCCGATGGTTTGAGGATCACCGTATTGCCCGCCATGAGCGCGGGCAATACCAACCATTGCACCATCGAGAGTGGGTAGTTCCAGGGACTGATGACGGCACAGACACCCAGCGGTTCATAGTAAAGGGTTGAGCGGGTGGAATCGTCTTCGACGACACGAGGCTTGAGCGCTTCGATTATCTCGGCCGTTTTCGCGGCAATGCCGCTGCCGCAATAGTTGACTTCACCGATGCCGTATCTGAGCGGCTTGCCCATTTCACGACTGAGCAGATCACCCAGTTCTTCCGCGCGATCGACCAGTTGCCTGCCGCCTGCGGTGAGCAGGTCAGCGCGGGATTCCAGGGAAAGGCCGCGCCATTCGTCCAGGGTGCGTCGGGCGCGAGCCACCGCCTGGTTGATCTTGTCGGTGGAACTAACAGGCAGTTCGCCCACCACCTCGCGGTTCGCCGGATTGTAGGATACGAGGGTATCGACCACGCAATGCTCCTGGCACTCGTCTTCAGCCATTATGGCGAACGTTACTTAGCATAGCAGCAGCACCCCCAACCCGCCGCCGCATGAAGGCTCGGTAGGCACCTGTTCCGGGACGCCCTTGTCGCGCACGGAAATCTACCCGATCGCCGGTATTTGTAGGCAGAAAAGGGAGATGAATCGGGTTGGCGAAGCCGATCCGGGCAACAGATTTGGAGAGAGAATCGCAACAACCGGAGGAGCCCAGTGGTTTCACCTGCCGGCTACCCACCCAGGATTCCGCCAGCGACCTCTCAAAAACGCGGCCACGTCGGGCGGGTAAGCGCCTGGCGCGACGGACTATTGTGTCGACTGGCTCTTGAGCTGCGCCCTTTCGATGCCCTTGGATCGCGCGAACCTTTGATAGGACCAGCCTTTCTCATAGGCACGTTCGAGGACGAAGTTCAGCGAATTCATCATCCGCTGGCGTAACACCAGCGCGTCCGTCCTTTGAACCTCATTGCCCAACTCGTCAAAGAACAGCATGGCCGGCAGTCGCGTAAATTCCGTCTCGTCGAACCAATCGGCCGGCGTCGTCTTGTTGCCATAGGGCGCCAGTAAGGGCGTCTTGCGATCGGTGGCATCGAGCTGCGCAATCTCAAACTGCTCAAGCAGTGCTCGAATCTCGGGCAAGGCCAGCACGTCCTCGTGAAAGGCCGTGCATTCTTCACAGCCGGGTCGCTCGAACAGCACCATCAGCGGCTTCTCCGCCGCGAACCGACTTCGATCCAGGATATAGGGCGGATCCATGAAAAGGTGATCACCCTTGAGGGGCGCGGCGGGGGATTCGGATTGCGTTCGTTTCGCCAGGTAATCGCGCAGGGACTCCGTGCGGAACCGCTCTTCCGCCAGGTATCGGAGAATGACGCCAAAACGTTCGGGCGACTGGTAGCCGACCACCCGTAGTATGCGTTCCCCCCCCGCGCCGTAGAAAAGCAGGGTCGGCGTGTACTCCGCGCCTTCGGCCTTTGCGAATTGCTTGATGGACATAAACCGGCCACTCGGATCGGTCATTTCGGTATCGTCGAAGACCTCCAGACCCACCGAGGCAAACTGCGCCTGCAACGCCGATGCCAGGTCCGAGTTTCCAAGACTTCGTTTAACGAAGACGTCACAGTAGGAACAGCCTTCGGTGGTGAACATCACCATCACCCCCTGCCGCCCCTCGGAACGGGCATTCAATCGAATCGATTCCAGATCCACAAAGGGATCGTCCTCGAACCAGTCCGGGTGGCTGATATGGGTAATATCCGCGTCGTTGAAGTCCTTCGCCGCAAGGGCGCCCGACAGCGCCAACAAGCTGAGACACACAAGCCACCAAAACATCGAAGGGGATTTTTCTACCATTCTGCCCGGCCTCCCGACTGGAATAACCTGGTCATCAAATCCAGGGCTGGAACCTCGACACAAATCATCAGCTATCCTGGCATCCCTCTTCCATGAGCGTAACCACTGCTTCGCCGCTGGCCCGGTCGATATCGAACTGCATTTCACAGTACTCTGCCTGCTCGATTACGGAAGTGGGATCGTCCGCACAACAGCTACCGGCGTCAACCCCCGTGTACATCAATCCGGCCCGTACGGTGACCAGTAGCGTGGAACTCCCGGCGCCCAGCATGACCACGCCCAGTTTCCCGTCACCCACATAACTGCTGCGGGCGAGCCCTTTCTGCAACGGTAGCAATGCCGGGTCCAACGCTGCGATTTCACGTTTGAGAACGTCCTCGAATTCCGGAGAATTCCAGGCAGCCAAGGTATCACCGAGCCTGATCACCGGGTCTCCTGCTGAGGAAGAATCGATCACGATAAGTATGCCTCGTTATGGCGCCTTGGGCATTCTCATAGCCTGGGCATAGGCGGACGCAGCCATCGAATGCACAGCCTACCGCGGCAAGGACACATCGATCTGATCCACCAGTTTTACCTCCGGGGGCAGACGCAACGGAATCGGCGTCTCCTCAAGAGAATACGATAGCGGACTTTGAGAAATCCCGAGACGGCCGCGAATGCGGCTCTCCAGCCCAGGATGGCTGAACACAAGCTGACCGTAACTGCCGTAGTGGGTCAGCTTGGACGCCAATCGGCGGATGGCGGTAACGTCCGTTGCCCCGACAAAACCCATAGGCATACGAGCGTTGTCGGGATCGACCAGAACCACCGCATGATCGCCGCTACCGTAAATGCTGTCGTCCACCATGGCTGCATTCTCATCAAGGCGCTGATTTTGACCCCCGAATCGCTCGCGCCGTTCGGGCAAGAGCGCATTATTCCAGCCCAGCAACCAGACCGCATCGTCCGGACCCGCATCCGGGAAAGCGCGATCGTCAACCACTTCCACATTCCGGTAGCGCAGATTCCACGCCTGCGCCAATTCCTGCCACGCCGACTTGAGCTCATCCGGCGCATCCGCCGGAATCACCAGCCATTGCCGATTCGCACCGAACAGTCGTGCGAGCGTGGACGGCCGTTCCAGGGCCGCAAGCTTCCGAAACAGGTCAAACGCGGGATCCACATCGACGCGCAGCGGTCGACGATCAAATTCATACAGCACCGCCGCCTCCCGGCCACTCATGTCGATCCTGAAGGGTCTTGCCTGATCCTCGCCCTCCAAGGTGACGAAAACCGGTACCTGGATGGGAAAGGGAGCCTCATTCTGAACCTGGCTGATCGCCAGTTGCAGCTGATATCCATTATCGATCTTGGTCACCGCCACCTCGTCGATTGCCAGTTCCGGCGCGCCGGCCCGGGATAACCAGCTGTCGTAGAACGCTGACGGATCCCAGTTCTCGGCCTCGAATGACCTCAACAACGCCATGTATCCAGCGCGGCGAAACCGGTTGGCGGCAAAGAACCGCTGCAACCCTTCGACGAAGGCCTGGTCACCCACCTGGTGGCGCAGCATGTGCATCGCCAGCAACACCTTGTCGTAGCCTACGGACTGGCTGGCATCATCATGGCGCGAACGAAATTCGGACACAGGCATATCGCGTCCTTCGCTTGCGAAATCGGTGTAACGCGCCAGCGAACGCTGCCGATATCGGGCGCCCTCGCCCGCCGCTTCCTTGATCAGGTAGTCAGCCAGGTAGGCGGTCAGGCCCTCGCTCCAGTTACCCTCACTCGGGTCGATGTAAACGCCATTGCCGAACCAGTTGTGGAGGATCTCGTGGGGCAGCGATGTCTTCAGCATAAAGGGCAGCCGCAGCACCCGTGAGCCCAGCAAGGTGAATCCCGGCATGCCGTAACCTGTTTGCCAGTGATTCTCCACCACGGCAAACCCGTCGTGGGGATAAGGCCCTATGAGCGTTTCATAGAACGAGATATAACCATCGATGACATCAAGATACCGGGCCGCCAGATCATCGTCGGGCTGCAGCAGAAAAACCGACACAGGCCGCCCCCGTTCCGTTCCCGAATAGACCCGAAATGGACCGGCGACCAGGTAGATGTCCTCCTGCGGGTCGCTGGCCTCGACGCGGAAACGGCCGGGTGATTGCCGCTGCAGCACGCCCTGGGGCACCAGTTCCCATGATTCAGGCAGGGTCACGTTCATCTCGAAGGTCACAGCTGGATCACGGAAGAGCGGATACCAGGCGCTGGAGGCATCCAGAAAGATCCCTTTTTCGTCCACCACGGCACTCGGCATGCCGAAAATATCCTCGCCCTCTCCCGAAATCCGGCCGCTATAGCTCAGCAATACAGGCCGGTCCGATGCGGGCTCGATTCGGTAGTCCACCACACCCGGAATGGTTTCGTGCATTCGAATGAGCTTACCGCCTTCCACGGTAACCTCGAGGTCTTCCGACAAGGAAAAAACAGAGGCGCCGGACAGATCCAATTCGTCGGTAACGAAAATTTCCCCCGATGGCACATGGAACCGAACGTCCAGACGGTGGTGTATGCTGCCAAAAGACGTTCCAGGAAAGGCTATGCACAA
Organism: uncultured Gammaproteobacteria bacterium; assembly: GCA_963820915.1. Taxonomy (GTDB): domain Bacteria; phylum Pseudomonadota; class Gammaproteobacteria; order Chromatiales; family Chromatiaceae; genus CAWGBV01. The sequence goes on from CAWGBV010000010.1 coordinate 11,000, forward strand.
CAGAATGAACAGACACAGCATCGAGACTGGCAGCGACGAGCGGGTTGGCGCCTTCGGCCCGAGAAGATCAATCATTCGTTCCCTCCGGATGACAATTATTCTCTTATTACTAATGGGTCTGTCTCTCAGCGCGTGCATCAGTTCCACATCCCGCGACCAAAGTGGGGTTTATGATATCGACCGCCGCGCCGACATGGATAGGCTCGCCTCGGACCTCACGGGCAATCGCGCGGTATTGGTGGGTGAAACCCACAACCGCGTCGATCACCATGACCTGCAACTCGCCGTCATTCAAGCGCTGCATAGAGCAGGCCACGACCTGGCCATCGGCGTCGAATGGTTTCAATACCCTTACCAGGACGCCATCGACGACTACCTCGCCGGTCGCATCGACGAGGCGGAGATGCTCCATCGCACAGACTATTTCAGCCGTTGGCGTTTCGACTATCGCCTCTATCGCCCCATTATCCAGTACGCCCGCGACAACAACATTCCGCTGTTGGCGCTCAATGCACCGAAAGAGGCGACCGACGAGGTCAGTCGCCACGGCGTCGACAAGGTGCCCAAAACCGTCAAGCCGCTGCTGCCCAGTGCCTACGATCGCTCCAATGACGCCTACCGTGAGTCACTGAAGGTGATTTTCGAGGCCCATTCGATTCCAGGGCACAAAAGAAATTTCGACCGCTTCATGGATGTGCAGCTGACCTGGGACGAAACCATGGCGGAGCAATCCGCCCGTTTCCTGAAGGCGAACCCGGAGAAGACCCTGGTGGTCCTCGCCGGTACGGGCCATGTCATCTACGGCCACGGTATCCCCCAACGCGTGGAAAGACGCATCGATGTATCCACGGCGGTGGTGGTAGCAAACGAGTGGGCGGAGCAGGAACCGGAAAGCGCCGACTATTTCGTGATCACCGAGGCGGAAGAACTGCCTCCTTCGGGGCTGATGGGCGTATTTCTGCACAGCGGCGACGAAGGCCTGGTGATCAGTGCACTGTCGGAGGAAAGCGGTGCACGCGATGCAGGACTGGCAGCAGGCGACCGGCTGGTCAAGGTGAACGGTCAGGCGGTACCTCATCTGGCAGCGCTCAAACTGGTCCTGATGACACAGCCACCGGGGACCAGCGTGCCCGTGGAATACATACGCGCAGACCCCGACGGCCAGGAAACGCAATCCACGGCTGCGGTCACCCTCCAGTAGGAAACGGGTAGCCGCCGACCCTCTGGCAACCGGGCTTTTTCCGGATTTCAGCGCCCCGGGGCTATACTTCCTGGCCTGAAACCGACGAGGTCCATCATGGAAGAGGCGCACCGCGCACCCGCAGGTCCATCCCCTGGGCACAGCACTACCGCAAGACTTGCCAGGCCTGTCCTGTTGCTTTGCCTGGCACTGATCACGGCAACACCGGCTGTCCACGGCGAGATCTACAAATGGGTGGACGACGAGGGCAACATGCACTTCGGCGATCGAAAGCCCAACACCGCCGACTCGGAGGAACTCGAACTTCCCGCCATCAATACCTACGAAAGCGTCACCTATGACACCTCGGTGTACGACATCTCTGTACACGGCAGCGGCCAGAAGGTCGTCATGTATTCAACCGACTGGTGCGGGGCATGCAAAAGGGCTAAGAGGTATTTCAACAAAAACAACATTGCCTTCACCGAATACAACATCGATAAGAATGCCAAGGCCAAACAACGCTACAAGGCACTGGGGGCAACCGGTGTACCCGTTATTCTTTACGGCAAAAAGCGCATGAACGGTTTCAGCGAAGCAGGGTTTCGGCGCATCTACAATTAGACGCTGTCGGCAAAGCGGTTTCTCGTGAGCTGTCGGGCGAACACATCGGCAAAAAAATGCGAAGAGAGCGTTATTGTTATCGATGGCAGTAAAACCAAGCAAGGCAATAGCCGGCTACGCCGTTAGCAGCACCGCGTCCATACGCCAGGCAATATCTACATGACCCTGGAAAGATAAGAACCCAATCGCATATCGGCGGTGAGGATATGCTCGGTCAACCAGCGCTCCAGAAACTCTATTGCCTCGCCTTCCACAGGCTTGTCTGATCGAAGGATGTTCTGTTGCAGGTCTTTGGCGCTTTCTATCAACTGCTGATGCACTGCCTTGTGTCCCTCAATGCCTTCGTAACCGTACTTCAGCATCAACCGCTCCTCATGGCTGAAGTGCCAGATCGTGCAGTTGATCAACTCTTCCAATACCGCCGCCAGGTATTCGGGCGAATCCCCTTCCAAGACTGAATGATTGAGGATATTGAAGATATTCACCAGTTTCTGGTGATCCTCATCGATCTCATCGACCTGGACACTCAGAACGTCGCTCCAAACGATATCTTTCACGCGCCTTCTCCTGTTCGGCGAAGCCAACCCCCGAGAGAGGGTTGAATACAACACAGGTCTGTTGACCGTGCGAATGACGACGCAGCTTTTTGAGTATGGCAGGTAATCGAGGAGATCTGGTTTAGCGGACATTCATCCGCCCATGCCTATCAGCGGAACAAATGATATAGGTCAACAATCAGACTGAGTGAAGTGGTATTCAGCGTTGCGTGCCGTATCGAAATAGTCCGCCCGCCATCGTAACGGCCGACGACCTGACGGCGCCCCGGGGCGTGAAATTCAAGCTGCGCGGGATGACACCCTGTCGCCATAGGCCTCTTCCTTCGGTGTTGTGTAAGTGCTTGGCCGCTCTTACTTTATGCACCAGACAGTGGCTCATTTCTAGAGGGGCGGCGATTTTTCCGGGCCAGGGCCGTATGACCACGATTGGTCAGCCGGGTGATTGTTCGAGCCGAGTCAGGCGGGCCTCCAATTCATCGAGCTTTGGTTCGACATCAGGGCCGATCTGGATCGCAGGATTGGATGGCTCCAGGCCTTCATCCTTCTCACGTTTCGTCACCGCCTCCTTCGCCAACTCGAAGGCATCGACAAAGGAATAGGTCTTCGCCAATGCCCCTTTGAAATAAGCTTCGCCGAAATAGGTGAACTCGTTCTCATTGGCGCAGCCGAAGGATGTCCGGTCCACCGCAGCCGCGGTAATCACCAACGTTTGGTCGTCTTTCAGCGCATCGATAAAACTGCCGGAAAAACAGGCCGACACCACGACCACCCGCCAACGGATGCCCGCGTCGTCAAGCATCTGTCGTAGTCTCACCGCATCCAGTGCGTTCAACCGCATCGGCCAGAACTTCACCGACAACTTTGCTTTGGGCGATCCATGACTGCTGAGATAGAGTAAAAGAACGTCCTCATCGACATCCATCTTTTCGGCAACACCGCCGAGGACATAACCCAGATTGGTAGCAGACGCGACCGGCACATCGGTTACCGTATCCTGGTTGTTGATCAAGGTCAGCGAACGACCCCGGGTATCGAAGCGATCATCGAGGATTCGCCGAACGTGCTGTATCTCCCGGCGAAATACGTTCTGACTGGCGTCCGAGCCGAATCCCACATGGTAGAGATCAACCGTACCGGGGCGCTGGCCCTCCAGTGCGTCGATATGCTCGCGGACCAGGCCGGCTTGCCGATAGTAGACATCCTCCACGTTGACGACCGGTGGCAGGTCATCTTCGGAATAAGCCGCGTACCAGTACCCATTCGATGGCAACCAATAAACGGGCAGGATGACTACCGCGATCAGTATCGAGAAGGCGATGACCCCAGCTCGCTTGTGACTGGAGAACACGACGCCGGATGCTCGAATCCAAAGGGCCCCGAACCATACCCAGACGGCGATCAGTATCGACCACAGGATCAGGGAATCTTCGTCGATGATCGCCGCACCGAGCGGACTGATCCCATAGGAAAATGCCGTCGTCCAGACATCGATGCTCAACACCACGACGGCGAAGGCCAGGAATTTTCCTGTGTCATTGAGCAGGCGGGCAACCATAAATGCGCCAGTCAACAGCAGCAGAAAATACGTGGCGTTATCGAGAAACCCGTAGTCACTGAATGCCGCTTCACCGCTGATCCCCAGCCACTGACCGAAGATGGAAACCGCCATCCCGACCACGCACAAAACCACAACCTGATCTCCGCTGACCCTGAAATCGGATAGCCGGACCGGCCTGAAAAAGAGCAGCTTCCAACCAGTCGAAAGATTGATAAGCGTCGTTGAAATCATGCCCGATCGGGCAGTGGTCATAGAGGCGGAGCCAGACGCGGAATCTTTCCCCGACGACGGGGCCGACATCTCGGGCATCGTGGCTGGCTTATCGAATTCATCGTTCTGCATCTTCACCATCCCTGATATCGAACCGATGTACCAGGGCCTGTTAACCCTGGTGACGCTGCTCCATTCCGTTGGTGCTGCCGGCAGATTTATCGCTCGTCCGCCATTCCCAGGGTGGCACCGGATCGGCCATCGACCAGAGCCCCCTGCCCGCCTCGCGAGCCTCGCTCTGTAACGCCTCCAGTTGCCGACCTTCAGACTCCGTCCCGGGTATTGCCCAGGCGGCGCCGACCCGAACCAGTTCGGCCGCGATATCAAAATCCTGCCAACGGGTCTCGGCGACCATGTACCCGCCGTCCATGGTTCCGCTTGGGCTCAGCGTCACCCGATTGGCACTGATCATCTTTTCGAGGATAGCCTTGCTCTCCAGGCCGTGGGGTTGATCCAGTTCCGGGGCATCCACGCCCTGAATACGTATTCTCAGGGTTCGCCCCTGTTGCCGCACCAGAAAGCGGTCGCCGTCGAACACCCGGAATACACGAGGCTGGAAGGCCTCTTCAGAGAGCACCGGCTGCGTCGCCGCCAGCAACACCAGGACCATCAGCGAGACCGCTGCCCCGGCGGCGGCCTTGGGGGAAAACATGGGTGATATCTTGCGCACTCACCCATTATAGGCCCGTGCGTCGCCCCCAACATGACAGGGTTGATCGCTTCGGGTTTCCCCCGCATCCTTGATCTTTTTCCCTTGCCGGGAAACGGCGGTAAACAACCCATGAGCAGTGATCGGATCCGTATCCGCGGAGCGCGCCAGAACAACCTCAAGGGCGTGGACCTGGATATTCTCACGGGTGAACTGCTGGTGATCACCGGCGTGAGCGGCTCGGGAAAATCGTCTTTGGCCTTCGACACCCTCTACGCAGAAGGCCAGCGTCGTTACGTGGAGACGTTTTCTCCCTACGCGCGCCAGTTTCTGGATCGCATGGATCGACCGGTTGTCGATTCCATCGAGGGTATCCTGCCGGCCATCGCCATCGATCAGACCAACCCCGTGCGCACCTCGCGCTCCACCGTGGGCACGATGACGGAGATCAACGATCACCTCAAACTGCTCTACGCCCGCGCCACCAGCCTTTATTGTCATGGCTGCGGCCAGCCGGTGCGCAGCGACAACCCCGACGCCATATTCGATGACCTGGTGCGGCGTTTCGGTGAGGGAACGCGACTGATGGCTGCCTTCGAGGTAGAGGTCCCCGACAGCCTAAAAGAATCAGACGTGGAGGGATTTCTGCAGGCCCAGGGCTACACCCGGGTACAACGTCACAAAGACGGACGCCTGGAAGTGGTGCAGGACCGGACCCGGCTCACGGAGGAAAACCGGTCACGTATTGTCGAGGCACTGGAACAGGCCCTGCAGCATGGTCGGGGCCGGGTCACCCTCTACCCCATCGACGATCAACGACAACCCGGTTCACCCCGCCGCTACTCGACGGGCCTGCATTGCGCCGATTGCGACATCGACTATCGAGCGCCCATCCCCGCCTACTTCTCCTTCAACTCACCGGCCGGCGCCTGTGAAACCTGCCGCGGTTTCGGCCGGGTGATGGGCATCGACTGGGGCCTGGTCATTCCGGACCCAGACCTGTCCTTGGCCGAGGGTGCCGTCAAGCCCTTCCAGACCGACAGCAATGCCGAGTGCCAGGACGACATCCTGCGTTACGCGGGCAAACGCGGTGTGTCGGTGGACAAGCCCTGGCGTGAACTGGATGCCGCTGAACGAGCGTGGGTTATCGACGGCGAAGGGAGGGCCGACGGTCGACGCTGGTACGGCGTCCAGCGCTTCTTCGATTATCTGGAATCGCAAAGCCTACAAGATGCACATCCGCGTGCTGCTGTCGAAGTACCGCAGCTACGACACCTGCCCGGACTGTCAGGGCGCGCGATTGCAGGACGAGGCGCTCGACTGGCGTCTCGGCAGCCGGCGACGAGGCCGATGCCGTCCTGGAGCCCGACGAGCGCTTTCGGCCAGGCCGCACCGCCCTGCCCGATGACGTCTTCCGCCGACTGCCCGGGCTCAATCTCCACGAACTCATGCGCCTGCCCATCGCCCAGAGCAGCCGCTTTTTCGAGCAGCTGATACCGCCGGCGGGCTGGATCAGGCCGCCGACCTGCTGCTGCGCGAGATCCGGACCCGACTCCGATACCTGTGCGAGGTGGGCCTGGGTTATCTGACCCTGGACCGCCAGTCCCGCACCCTGTCGCGGCGGCGAGGTGCAACGCATCAATCTCACCACCGCGCTCGGCACCTCGCTGGTGAATACCTTGTTCGTGCTCGACGAACCCAGCATCGGTCTGCATCCGCGGGACATGGAGCGGGTGATCGCGGATCCTGCAGCGACTGCGCGACGCCGGCAACACGCTGGTAGTGGTGGAGCACGACCCCGACGTGATGCTCGGCCGCCGACCGCATCGTCGACATGGGGCCCGGGGCCGGGCACCGACGGCGGGCGCAGTCGTGTTCGACGGCACGCCCCGCGCAATTACTCGCGGCCGAGGACTCGGTGACCGGCGAGTACCTGCGCGGCGGAAAAGACGCGTCGACCGCCAACAGGCGATCTCAGCCACCCGACGCCGCGACACCGCTATATCGTGATCTGAGGCGCGTCCGAGCACAACCTGAAGGATGTGGATGTTGCGCATCCCGCTGAATCATCTGGTCTGCGTGACCGGGTGTCAGCGGGTCGGGCAAGTCGACGCTGGTGCAGGACGTGCTTTACCACGGCGCTGGCCCAAGCCTGAAAGGCAAGCCGGCGGATCCGCCCGGCGCCTACAGCAGCATCGAGGGACACGAGCTCATCGACGAGGTGGTGCTGGTGGATCAGTCGCCGATCGGCAAGACCACACGCTCGAATCCGGCCAGCTATGTCGGGGCACTGGACGGCATTCGCAAGCTGCTTCGCCCAGGAGCCGCTGTCGAAGGAACGCGGCTACACCGCCGGCACCTTCAGCTTCAATTCGGGCAATGGGCGTTGCCCGGCCTGTGGCGGCAACGGCTTCGAACACGTGGAGATGCAGTTCCTCACCGATGTCTATCTGCGCTGTGCCGACTGCAACGGCCGGCGCTACCGCGACGGACGTGCTGGAGGTCAAGCTCGCATCGGCGAGACGCATGTCCATCGCCGACGTGCTGGCCCTGACCGTGGACCAGGCCATCGAGTTTTTCGGCGATGCCCGAGACATCCTCCGAGCGCTGGAGCCTTTGCAGGCTGTGGGTCTCGGCTACCTGCAACTCGGTCAGCCCGTTCCCACACTCAGTCGGGCGGCGAGGCGCAACGATTGAAACTCGCCGGTCACCTGACGGAGTCAAGGCAAGGGCGGTCGCACCGGCTGTTCTTTTTCGACGAGCCGACCACGGGCCTGCATTTCGCCGATATCGCATGTTGCTGCAGGCCCTCGAACGCTTGCTGCGGCGCGGTCACTCCGTGGTGGTGATCGAGCACAACCTGGACGTGATGCGTGTCGCGGACTGGATCGTCGACCTGGGCCCGGAGGGGGCGATGCCGGTGGTCGACATGGTATGCGCGGGACCACCGGTGCAGGTGATGTCGCATCCCGGCAGTCATACCGGGGCGGAACTGAAGCGATACCTGTCGACGCCGGTCGGCGGAATTCCGCGTCGCTCATCGGACAGGGATGCGAGGGCGACCGCACCCGCTGCGTCGCCACCGGCCATTCAGGTGATCAACGCCCGCGAGCACAACCTCAAGAATATCGTCGGTGGATATTCCCCGTGACCGCTTCACTGTCATCACCGGTGTGTCCGGCTAGGGCAAGAGTACGCTGGCCTTCGACATCCTGTTCAACGAGGGTCAGCGACGTTATCTGGAATCCCTCAACGCCTACGCCAGGCAGTTTGTTCAACCCTCGGCCCGACCCGACCTTGATGCGGTCTATGGAATTCCGCCCACCGTGGCCATTGAGCAACGCACCAGTCGTGGCGGCCCCAAAAGCACCGTCGGCGACCCTGACGGAAATCTATCATTTTCTGCGCCTGTTGTTCGTCAAACTGGGCATCCAGTACTGCCCTGCCTGCGAGATCGCCATCCAACCCCAATCGCGCGATGCCATCGCCGAGCGCATTCTCAAAGAATGGTCCGGTCACAAGGTGCAGTTGTTTGCACCGCTGGTGGTGGCCCGCAAGGGACTCTACAAGGAGCTGGCGAAATGGGCGTCCCGCAAGGGATTCCCGCTGCTGCGCGTGGACGGAGAGCCCGTACCCACCGACGACTGGCCCCTGCTCGACCGCTACCAGGAGCACCATATCGACCTGCCGGCGGGTGAGATTACCGTCGAACCCAGCGCGGGCAACTCACTCAGGAGTTTGCTGGACACCGCTCTCGACCACGGCAGCGGCTCGGTCAGACTGCTGTCGCTGGATCGCCGCGGTAACTGGGTCGGCGACGAGTATCATTACTCCACCCGCCGCGCCTGCCCGGGTTGCGGCGAGAGTTTCGAGGAACCCGATCCCCGCCTGTTTTCCTTCAACTCCAAGCAGGGCTGGTGCCCGGCGTGTTTCGGAACAGGGTCGGTTATTGCCGGTTTCGACGACGAACAGACCGGCGAGGAATCCACCTGGATCGAGAACGGCGACAGCGCCGAATCATGCCCGAGCTGCGAAGGGGCGAGACTGCGCCCCGAAGCGATGGCGGTGTTTTTCCACGACTGGACCATCGCCGATTACAACGGCTGTTCCGTCGAAGAGGCGATCGGTGTCTTCGAAGCGCTGGAACTCAACGACCGCGAGCAGGCCATCGGCGGCGATGTCCTGACAGAGATCCTTTCGCGGCTGCGTTTCCTGCGACAGGTCGGACTTGGTTACCTGAGTCTGGACCGCGCCGCCCCCACCCTCTCGGGTGGCGAGGCCCAGCGCATTCGCCTGGCCGCCCAGTTGGGTTCGAACCTGCGCGGCGCCTGTTACGTGCTCGACGAACCCACTATCGGATTACATCCGCGAGATAACGCCCTGCTGCTGGACACCCTGGAATCACTCGAGCAAAAAGGAAATACCGTGGTGGTGGTGGAACACGACGAGGAGACCATTCAGCGGGCCGAGCCACATTATCGATCTCGGGCCAGGGGCCGGTATCCAGGGCGGACAAGTGGTCGCCGAAGGCACGCTGGCTCAGCTCAAGGCCAACGCCGACTCGATCACCGGCCGCGCCCTGGAAATCACCCATGACGCCACCCGATCGCGGGACAGCGACGCCGCGTTGCCGATGAGGACGATGAGGGTGAAACGCTCCCCGATCTGGCATTGCGGGACGTGCACCTGCACAACCTGCAGGGCATAGACGTGCGCCTGCCCCTGGGACGGCTGATCTGCGTCAGCGGGGTATCCGGGTCCGGCAAGAGCACACTGGTTCGCGACGTGCTTTTTGCCAACCTGTATCCGCGACTGACGGCCGCCAGCGCCGGCCGAAGACAGGCCTCGGCCCCTCCACCGCCGCTGTTCGGCGCGGCGGGGCTCGAAGGCTGGGAGCAACTGGGCCGTGTGCTGGAAGTGGACCAAAGGCCCATCGGCAAGACGCCACGTTCCTGCCCGGCCACCTATGTCGGTCTCTGGGACCCGATTCGAAAACTCTTTGCCGCGACCCCTGAGGCCAACCTTCGCGGCTACGGGGCCGGGCGCTTTTCCTTCAACCGGGGTGCCGGGCGCTGCGAGGAGTGTGAGGGTCAGGGTTTCCGCGGATCGAAATGAGCTTTCTGCCGGATGTGCGGATTCCCTGCGACAGCTGCAAGGGCTCCCGATTCAACAGCGAGACCCTGCAGATCGAGTTCAAGGGCAAGAACATCGGCGAGGTTCTGGGCATGTCGGTGAATGAAGCGGCAAAGTTCTTCACCGCCCACACCCGCATCCACTACCCGTTGACACTGCTGCAGGACGTGGGGCTCGGCTACCTGACCCTCGGCCAGCAAAGCCCGACGCTCTCGGGCGGTGAGGCCCAGCGGCTCAAACTGGTCACTGAGCTTGCCCGCATCCGGCCATCCACCAAGCCCCGCCGCGGCCAGAAGCCCGTGCTCTATATCCTCGACGAGCCCACCGTGGGGCTGCACATGGCGGACGTTGCCCGCCTGCTGGAGGTGATCCACCGCCTGGTGGACGCCGGCCACACGGTGCTGGTCATCGAACACAACCTGGATGTGATTGCCGAGGCCGATTGGGTGGTCGATCTGGGTCCGGAAGGCGGTGACGAGGGCGGTCGTATCGTCGTGGCGGGCACGCCCGAAGAACTGGCGCGGACCTGGAAAAAATCCCATACCGGGCGCGCGCTCAAACCGGTTCTTGACCGATAAACAGCGCCGATGGATAGCATCTCCGCCCGCAAACCGTCTATCCCCGGCAGCGGATCTTTGTGACAATACGGCCTTTATACGGCGCAGAGCCGCACCGAATCCAGTCTGTGAAGGAAATTGAGTATGCAAGTACCAAGAGATGAATACCTGAAAATGGTCGATACGTTCATCAAAACGGCCAACGGCATGAAAGACGAGGAAAAGGACATCAATGTCGTCGCCAATGCACTCATGGAGGCATCGGCCATCTACGCCACATTCGTGTCCGCCGGAAACCAAGGCTACCTGCAGGATTCGGGTGTCAACAAACTGGTGGGCGCCTTCCGCCACATGGTGAACCGGATTCAGGAGGCCAAGAAGGCCGCCGCTGAGCAGAACGCCCCCGGTAGTGGACCGGCAGCCGGATTTTAGTATCTCCGACCGAAGTCACGCCCATTGAAAAAACGCTTGCCAACGCCTGAGACGGTAATTCACGAAATGTGCTCACAAGCATCACCACGGCTGGTCTATCATTGTGCAGATAACATGACTTGACGTGGCACCCATGGCGGAACCTGCGAAAAACGGCACCTACCGTGAGATTGACGGCGTAAACCGCGTTTACTACGACGGCTACTGGATCAAGTGCTACGATCCGCCGGCCGACTCCTGGGTCGCCAAGAAAAATCTCATCGACGCACTTACGCGGCGCCTGTTCAACCACACCGAGCATGGGATCAACATCCCGGGGCGGCGGCTCGACGAGGCCAGATCGGCCTACGAAAGCGAGACAGACCCGGCCATGCGGCGCGTCAAAAGCGCCATGTTGGCCGGAGCCCTGTTCAATCGCGCGGCCGACATCTTCACCCATCTCGTCGAACTCGAATCCGCGGGCGTCCATATCGAATCGAGCAACGATTTGATGCGCGAATGCGGTCGCTGTCTCATCGAAGCGCTGGAATTCGGCCGTAATGTCCACCACCGCAGTGGCGACGAAGGCATTGACGAGCTTTGGGGAGAGCCATTCAAGGCGTTTACCATGCCCGTCGAGACCTTCTATCAGAGCCGTTACATCAAAATCTCCATGACCATGCGGGATATCGACAGCCTGACCGGGCACATGGCCCGCAGCCTTGCTGGCGACCCCCTGTTCCCGGGTATCGGCCCGGTCATCGAGGCCTTCGCCAAGGCGGCCCGCCGTAAATGCGAAACCCTGCGCACCGACCCCGACATCTTCGATATCTGGCCGAGATTCGTGGTGGCAACTGAGTTACTTAAACAGTTCACGCCAAAGCTGCCCGCGTCGCCCTCACCCCAATTGACGGCGCTCTCCGACCAGGGACTGCGCCTGATCTGCAAAGGGGTTTTGCTCGTCGACGACATCACCCGCGCACGCACGCCCATGCCGAAGAGCAGCCGCGAGTTCATCAACCTTTGCGATACCTACGAGCAGGCTCGCAGCGCGGCCTCCGCCGCCTGAGCAAACCCGGCCAGGCGGCATCAGCGTCTCACCACAAAGGGCTAGGGCCTGTTAACACTATGCGAACGCCCAGCGTTGGCGCTCAAATGAGGCCAGGCAAGGCGCGCGGAGTGCGGTTTGGTTGTTCCAAATAAACGACGCGCAACGCCGTATGGACTCATTTGAGCGCCAACCCGAAGGGCCGGGGCCATTTTTCCCCATGACCGCGTTGCACTTTCGCTTGTGTACGGCAGGTACAGGGCGCTCAGTGCGCCTTGTCCTGAGAAAAAATGGCCTCCGGCGATGAAGATTCGCATAGTGTTAACAGGCCCTAGTTCAAACCCCTGGCGCCCTCGAAACTCGCACCATCGGTTTTTGCGCCGGTAAAAATCGCCGTGGCGACGTTGGCCCGCTTGAAACTGGCTCGGGTCAGATCCGCATCACTAAAGTTTGCACCGTAAAGATTGGCCTTGCTGAAGTCGGCGCGCGCGAGCTTGGCCCCAACAAAACGTGCGTCTTTAAGATTGGCGCCGCCGAAACTGGTTCCCGCCAGATCGAAGCCACTGAAATCCAGGCCGACAAAGTTGCCGCTCATCGCCGCACCGGAGAAATTAGCGCCAGCAATCTGCGCACCGCCAAGACGGGCGCCCTTTAGGATCGCCTTGTTGAACACCGCACCGCGCAGATCGGCGTTTTCAAACTTCACACCCGGCATATCCGCCTTGCTGAAGTCGGCGCCTTCCAACTGCGCGTCGGTGAAATCCGCCTTGTCCAGCTCGGCGCCCACCAACCGGGCCCCTTTCAGATTGACTCCGTTCAGCTTCAATTTTCGCCCCATGACACCGGACAGATCCGCACGTTCCATACTGGCGACATTACTGAAATCGACCAGGCGGATATCGGCATCGACCATACCGGTCGCCACCAGCGAGGCCCCATCGAAGCGGGCATTCTTCAAAATGGCGCCGCTGAGCACGGCACCGTCGAGATTCGCATTCATCAGGTTGGCGGCATCCAGGTTTGCCTGAGGGATCTCTGCGCCCCTGAGGTTCGCGCCCTCGAGATTGGTATGGCTTAACCGGGCATTGGGAATTTTCTGGTCCTCCAGGTTGGCCCCGGAAAGATCCGCCCGGTACATGCTGACGCCGTCCAGACGCGCACCCCGGAAATCGGCGCCCGAAAGGTTCGCCTTAGCCAGTATGGCGTCGGAAAGATCCGCACCCCGCAGATCGGCGCCGCTGAGATTCACCCCGGTCAATTGCTGTCCCGCCAACACCACCTCACGTAAATCGCAACCCGGACAGGCTCCCCCCGCGTTGAGCATTTCGAGGTCGGAATCGCTGTAGGCTGACGCCGCCGACCAGGAAAACAACATCGACGCCAGCAGCAGCAACCGACTCACTCCCGTTGAGCGATTTCGACGCGCAACATGGGGTCCCGCGATTCTTTTCGCAGTCACACTCATACTAATCCTCCACTTTTCTTCGTAGTTTCTTTTGAATCCCACGTCGGTTTTTGCCGTCCAAGCGCCTTTCACGAACGGCGCGGCTGGGCCTGGTAGGTACTCTGCGTTTACGTGTGATGGTGACACTGCGGACCAATTCCGCAAGACGCGTCAAGGCTGCCTCCGTGTTTTTCTCGCGGGAACGGTGTTGCTGGGCCTTGATGACCACCACGCCATCTGAGGATATACGCTTGTCGGCCAGCGCCAACAATCTGGATTTATAGAACTCGGGGAGAGAAGAGTTAGGAATGTCGAAGCGCAAGTGCACGGCGGACGACACCTTGTTGACGTTCTGACCGCCCGGTCCGCCGGAACGCACCGCCGACAATTCGATCTCCGAATCCGGTATTTGAACCTGTCTTGAAATTTGCAGCATGACCCGGCCGATTACCCGGAACCCGCTCAGGCGAGTTCACCTCTTCGATCGGCGCATGATATCGGAAGCCGGGAATCAGATGAGCACCGCAGGCAGGTCAGTGCGATATCCGCGCCCGCCGCGGCGCCTGCTGAACCGGCCGGGTAAAACTGTCATTTGGGCTGAGACACCAATGCCCAAGCTACAGATCCTTTCCCGAACGGATTAATTCTGCGCCGAGAGGGTCTGCGACCCGGCCAGTTGGGATTTCATTTCTTCCAGCTCCTGCCTGAGCGGACGAATCACGGTCGAGTAATGGTGGGCAAGAACCTGCGCATCCAATGAGTAATCCTGACCGAATGCGTCCATCGCCAGCTGTTTTTCATTAATCAACCGGTCAAGACGGGTTTCGGCTACGGCGATACTGGCCACGAGTTGACTGCGGCGGGTGGATTCTGGCGGTGAGATGCCGGTCGGCGCTGCCTGCTGTGAGGCCACCGGTTCCTGTGAGATTTCCGCTTCTGGCGGCGAGGCCTCGGTTTCCGCTGAGATCAGCGGCCGATTTCGTTCTGCCGCCGCCATGCCATCTGAGGAGACAGGGGGTTTTTGCTGGAATTGAGCCGGGCACGGGCGGTCAGAGAAGGATACCGAGTCGCCCTCGACACATCGATAGACACCCGCATGCGCAGGCGTCAGCGCCACCAAAAAGGCGGTGAGATACAACCATTTCATGCCAACCTTCCGTTTTTTTTTATTAAGTCAAGCGACGCACATGATAAATGCACTGCGGACGAAACAGCGTAAATGATTGTGGCACCGGGATGGCGCACATTTTTCGACCCGCAAATACCCCGGGCGCGCAGGGCCCGAGACTGATCGCCAATCGGAATGCATGGTTAATCGGAACCCGGGGGCAAGCCCCGGCTCCGCGCGACGGGGCCGCTGTTTCCTAGCTTTCGCTTCTGACGGCGTCAAACTCGCCAGGTTCCGCCCAATCCGCCACTTCAAGAAGGTATAAATGCGGCACACGCACGCTGGAAGCGCGATATGCCGCACGTCTCATGTATGGGCATACGTCATACTGCCCATCGCATGCCACGCCCTGTACGAGTTCGTGATCGCAGGAATCACAATCTATTTTCAACGCCTGATCAGTCATTTTATCCACCCAGATTCGCCATTAAATCCCTTTCCGCTCGGTCCCTTTCCCTCAACTTGCATCATAATTCTAGAACAAGAATTAAGAAAAGTAACGTTAACTATTGTTTAAAAAAAAGATTTTCCTTATAAATCAGGGATTTCCCTAACAAACATAATCAGGGATTTCCCTAATAACAGGTTTTTACGCTTACCCACTATCCTCGAGCCATGATTTGCGACCCCAGAATCCGCTCCCTGTTGAGCCGGAGATTCCCCTTTTTGAAGCAATCCGAAGGGGACTTTCAAGACGCCTTCTTCCAGTCCGCCACACTGCTCGCCCTCGAGCCCGGACGATCGATTTGCCACGAGGGCGACCGCTGCACCAGCCTGCCCCTGGTGTACGAGGGCTCCACGCGAATATTCAAAGTGGGCGCCTCCGGTCGCGAAATCACCCTCTATCGTCTGGGCGCCGGCGAAAGCTGCGTCTTGACCGCCTCCTGCATCCTGGGCGGAACACCCTTCCCCGCCGATGCAGTGTGCGAAACCCGGGTCCAGGCCGTCGCTCTGCCGGCCGCCCAGGTGGTTGCCTGGCTCAGTGACTCCGCCGCCTGGCGGGCTTTCGTGTTCACCCTGGTCGCCGAACGGCTGCAGCGCATCATCCAGGTGGTGGACGACGTGGTGTTTCGGCGCATGGATCAACGCCTGGCCGAATACCTGGCACGAAAAAGCAGTCAAGACGGAACGGCCTGGCTGCCCTTGACCCACCAGCAGATCGCCGACGACCTGGGCACCTCCCGCGAGGTCATCTCGCGACTGCTCAAGGATTTTGACCAGGACGGCCTTATCGAAGGCGGTCGCGGCCGTCTTCGTGTGATCGAACCGGAGAAACTGGCGGGTGCGGGGATTGGGCGCCTTGGTGACTAAGTCACAGACGTGGATAGACCGGGAGACTAAGGTAGACGCCAATGCCGCGCGACGGCATCCCGTACAACCTTTGCGACCCGGGAGGTCGATATGACTAAGAATGTAGGAACAGTGGACCGCGTGGTCCGCATCGTGGCCGGCCTGGCACTGATTGGCTGGGGCGTTTCGACCCAGAACTGGTGGGGCGCCATCGGCATCGTGCCCCTGTTCACCGCAGCCATCGGCTGGTGCCCGGCCTACCTGCCCTTCGGTATCAGTTCCTGCAAGACCGAAAAGGACGCCTGACAGGCCCTAGCTGAGCGCGCTCCGCATCTCCACAACCCGTGCTTGAAGCGCCTGTTCGCCATAGGGGAGCGCAGGCGCAGCGCCCCACACGGGACCGGGCCAGGCGTGATCCGATTCGAACCGCGCAATCACATGGACATGGAACTGAGGCACCAGATTGCCCAGCATGGCCACGTTTGTCTTCTCAGCGCCGGTGACCTGGGCCAGAACCCGGGAAGCTCGCCGGCTTTCACCGGTCAGCACCGCCGCTTGCGATGCGTCGAGGTCGTGCAGATTCACCAGGCCCGCCACCCGCGGCACCAATATCAGCCAAGGGTAGTGGGCGTCGTTCATCAACAACACTCGGCAAAGGGGCCAGTCGATAACCGGCCAGGTGTCGGCCTCAAGGCGTGGGTCGAGTTCAAAGTCCATCTAGTTCGTCCTTTTGCTGTTTGGCCAGCACTGATGCCCTGCCTGAACTGGCCGGCGCCGGTCAGGATTACAAAACGCCCTGGCGGGAAAAAATCCGGATCAGCGCCTGACATCTCGCCCGGATCTCTGACACATTCTTGGCGGGCTTGGCGTCGGCCAATGTCAGGTCCTCCGACAACGCCGCCACCAGAGTATCCAAATCGCGACTGCCGTCCAACAGGGTCACCAGCTTGGCGGCCAGCGGATCCAGGCTCAGGGTGGCATGGCGTAAGGTGGCGAGATGCGCCAACCCCTCCTCTACCTGGGCGCGCCCCAGGGCATTGACTCGCGGGCGTTCGCCGCCCCGTGGCAGCAAGCCGGGGCGCAAAACCGCGATCACCGCCTGATGGAGAAACAGGGTGAAAAACTCGCCGAACAGGTGATCCATCTCGGCGGCGAGGGACGGCGCCCCGGCCTTCGCCACGGCCGCCTGCGCTGCCTGGACCATCTCGTCCCAGGAAACGGCATCGGGATGACGCTCAACGAGCAGCGCCAGGGCCGCCTTGGTTAGCGGATGGGCGACGCGCACCTCCTCGCCGTTCAGACGTCGGAACATCTGAGTCTTGTGGCGCCTCAGGTCCAGCTTCCTCGGCGGCGCCAGGTCGGCGAAAAATCCGAAGGATTCGAATCGTTCCAGATCCAGAACACGATCGGTCAGATCCTGCTTGCGGCACAACAGCGTCTGGCGGAACGCCCGGTTGCGAAGAAAATCCAGATACTGCTCCTGCTCCGCCGCATCCTCGATGCCGCCTAGCGCGGCCTCCGCCTCGTCGCCCAGGGCGGACGGAAACATGGTGTGAAGATCCGTATCCGCCAGGTAGTCCAGTCCATGCGCCTCCGCCGTGGCCATGAAGTCGCTGAACAGAAATGGCTCGTTAAATTCCTCCAGGTACTCATGATAGAGATAGCTGGGATGCGCCTCCGCGATGCGCGCAATCTGCTGGCTCAACAGGCGCTGCTGGGCATCTCCGCCGGCACCGGCCTGTTTGACGAAATCGAGGAACCCCTGTGCCTGCTGCAAACGCTCTGCGGGCTCTGACAGATCGCGGACGTGATACAGCAGCATGTCGCGCAGCGCCCCCTTCTGACGCCACCCCGGCAGAGTGTTGTAGCTGATGTAGGCGACGCCCCTGGGTTTGAGCTGCCTGGCGCAGAGGTCGAGGATCTTCTCGCGTACCGGTTCCGGCACCCAGGAATAGACCCCGTGGCAGAGGATAAAGTCGAACTCGCCGATCTCCGGACCGAGATCCATGATGTCGCCCTGCCGAAGCTCGATGTTGGAGAGCCCCAGACGCCCGACCAGGCGCAGGCCATCGTCCACCTGGCGCTGGGACAGTTCGATCCCAAGATACTGGCTCCCCGGGTTACGCCAGGCTAACGGAATCAGGTTGCCGCCCGCCGCGCAGCCCAGTTCCAGGACGCGGCACTCCCCCGGGTCCGCGCTCTCGACACCGAACAGCCGGGCAATCACCGCCAGCCGGTCAGGGTCTGTCTCGGTGATCGGGGTGCTTTCATAGGGAATGTCGTCGTAACTGTCCACTGGTTCTCCGTTTTCTGGATCGGCGGCAAAACCAAAGCACGCCACCCAATTCCAATATCGCCAGATATTACCTTTTCCTGGCCGTCGATTGCCTGCGAGTCACCAGCAACGCCCGAAGACCCGGCCGGATTGAATGTTTCGACGCTGGCCAGACCATAGAAAGATACAGGCCGCAAGGAAGAGCGGAGGTTTTTGGCCTTGTCCGAGGTGGAAAAGCGGGGCAAAAAGATTCTACGAGCGAGATAGACAGAGAAATTATCCATGCTGATGTGTATCTGCCTTATGAACCCCGGAGTGCACCGTCATCAACCTCGGTGACGGCCCAACGTTGTCAACAGGGTATTCGCAACAACCCTTGGTACTCGAGCCGAACTCGGGATATCTGATAGATGCAGCAGCGCTCATGGCAATGCTCCAGGGATGCCATGAAGCTTATTACGCGGACGGAACACCTGCCCCCATCGGAGGCAAAAACGTGGCGCGGGTAATACCTCCTGTCGCCAGCACACAAACGAGCTTATGGATTAAGCTCGATCACCAGTATTCCGATGCAAACCGGTTTCTCTATAAATCGGTCTTAGTCGGTTAACAGGCATTTCAACACCGTTGAACGGATCAACTCCCACTCCCCTTCCGGGATCACCCGCTTGTCGAAGGCTACGGGAAAATCCGGGGCAGAAAAGGTTTCCAACGCCAAGCACAGAGAAAAACCAGCCCACCAACATACGTAAACCCCGTCTTGTTAACAAGACTGGTTAATTGGCGTTATTGCCGTGAGAATCTGCATTCGGATTGAATCACGTTTCGCCGACGCTTGATCTCCGCCCGGTTGATCGTGGCTCCCTTCGTACATCCGCCCATTTGTTTGGGACACAGAAAAGGAACCGAGTCAGCACTGACTCTGTATCAGACAACCTGTTCAACAGGAGGAAGAAATGTCGCAACGCCATCCCATTATCGCGGTAACGGGCTCTTCGGGAGCCGGAACATCAACGGTGAAAACCGCCCTGGAGCATGTTTTTCAGCGCCTGAGTGTCAATGCGGCCGTGATTGAAGGCGACAGCTTTCATCGCTATGACCGCAAGGAGATGCGGAAACAACTCAAACTGGCAAAGAAAGAGAACCGCAATCTCACCCATTTCGGACCGGAAGGGAATCTCTTTAACAAGCAGCATGAACTGTTCAAGAGCTACGGTGAAAGCGGCACGGGTATGCGTCGCTACTATATCCACAGTGAAGAAGAAGGGGAGTTGCACGGCGCAAAGCCGGGGACTTTTACTGAATGGGAGGAAATACCGTCCGATACCGACCTGTTGTTCTACGAGGGGTTGCATGGCGGCGTTGTAACCGACGAGTTCAACATGCGCGAGCACGTCGACCTGCTGATCGGCGTCGCACCGACCATCAATCTCGAGTGGATCCAGAAGATCAAACGTGACACCGAGGAAAGGGGCCACGAACCGGAAGATGTCATGGATACGATATACCGGCGTATCTACGACTATATGCATTACATCGTCCCGCAGTTTTCCGCGACCGACATCAACTTCCAACGCAGTTCGCTGGTAGACACCTCGAATCCGTTCATCGGGCGGGAAATACCCACGCCGGAACAGAGTCTGGTGGTGATCCATTTCCTCCACCCCGGCATTTCGGACGCATACAAACTTCAGCTGAAAGGCTTGATAGAAGGCACGGTCATTACCGGCTTTAATACCCTGGTGATTCCGGGTACCAAAATGACATACGCGATGGAAATGATTCTCTCAGCGCGGATATCGACGTTGCTCAAGAAGCGGGGGCATATTTGAAGCACTGTTCCAAGGCCTCAGCATCATAAGGATGTGGAGCGGCTTTACTGTTGCACCCTCAACCACGGCAATCAGTGGGACCAGATCACGGAGGGAGAACAATGCGCCAAACCGCCAACCGGCGTCGACTGCGCCACGATCACCGCCAAGGCTAATGCCTGTGACGAGGTACAGATGTTGTCGGATGCCGACTATCAAAACCGCCAGTTCAACAAGCTGGCGCCGGGATCGGTTGCCGAGGCGCGATTCAGAGACAACACCAGGGTGCCGGCGGACTTCGAATCCTTCCTGCGAAAAAATCCGAATTACGATCTTATTTCACCCGGCAGCTTCCAAAAACCGATGCCCTATAACCAGGATCAGTACAGACGCATCGTTCGCTATGTGATGGGAAGCACCAATACAAAGGTATTGGAATCCTGGTGACAGCCCACGAACCACTGCCCGTCCTGTATCGCGACGACGATTTCGTCGCGGTTCACAAGCCACCGGGCCTGCTCGTGCACCGAAGCTGGATCTCCCAGGACGAGGAATTCCTGCTGCAACGGCTGCGGGACAAGATCGGGCAACGAGTGTACCCAGTTCATCGATTGGACCGGGCCACTTCCGGCGTCATCTTTTTCGGCCTTTCATCTAATGCCGCCAGGCAGCTGCAGGAGGTCTTCGACAGCGGCAAGGCAACCAAGACCTACCGCGCGGTGGTGCGGGGCTGGCTGGAAGCACCGGTTTTGGTGGACCACGACCTGGACGACAAGGAAAGCGGCAAGGGTCCCCGGCCCGCGAAAACCCGGCTGGCACCGCTGGCAAAGGTGGAAATCGACGCTGCCGTTGACCGTTATGCCACCGCGCGCTATTCCCTGGTGGAGGCGGAACCGCTCACCGGACGCCGACACCAGATCCGCCGGCATCTCAAGCACGTCAACCATCCCATCGTCGGCGACACCACCTGGGGCAAGGGCACCCACAATCGCTTTTTCCGCGAACGCTTCGGCGTTCACCGGATGCTGCTGGTGTCCTGGGAAACGGCCTTTCCTCACCCGCTGACCCATAGCTCGATCAGGATCCGGGCCGCGTCTGATCCCGAATGGGATGACCTGATGGGCGCCTTGGGGTGGCCCGATACCGGCACCCTGTATGGACGCACCGCCGACCCCGCTTCCGACTGACAGCGGTTTCCGTCGATCGGGGCTTTAGGGTAAAAGGCCCTGATGAAGCTGGCCGCAGAAAACACCGACGCCGCTCGCACAACCTTGCAGCTTGCGGTGATCGCGTTGATCGCGTTCATGGCCTGGTCGCTGGTGGCGACGCGTTTCGTACCGGCGCAGGCGCCAACGGTGGAGCAATTGCTGCCAGCCGGCTTGCTCGATGAGGCCCGAACGCTTCGAGCACGCTTCGGCGGAGACAAAGATGGCGTTCTCGTAAAGCTGCCGCCCGACATCGACCGGAATAGCTGGAAGGACTTGCTGGATCGCCTCAATGGCATCGAGGGCATAACGCCCTCCGTTTGCCTGCCCGCGATGAAGTTGGCTGAACAGGTTGCAGCTGACGCCTCGCCGGTTTTCTGCACCGATGATGAGGGAACACCTCCCGGTTTCATCGCGCTACGTCTTCTGTCCAACCCTGCTTCCATTCCGCCCGATCCGTTGCTCACACAAGCGGTGGAAGGAATCCTTTCCGCAACCCTGACTGTTGACCAGGCGGACAAAACACAGGTATACGGTCAACACCTTATTCGCGCCGGGTCATGGAGCACGGCGCGGGACGATCTGCGCCGGATCGCACCCCTGCTTGCACTGATTGTGATCGTGCTGCCACTGGTGGTGTTCCGGACGTTGGCAGCGCCCACCTTCGTGCTGGTTACGGCGGCGTTCACCACCACCATGACCGTCCTGATCTCCGACCTGCTGCTGCCCGGCGGCTTCAACAGCCTGTTGCTGATAGTGGTACCGGTGATCTGGGCCGTGGCCACCATGGATGCCGTGCACCTGGTGGATCGGGTACAGAACCACCGCGCCCGTTCGAGACCCCGTCCGGTGCATCGGGCCATTCGTGAACTGGCCGGTCCCTGCGGTATCACCACCCTCACCACCACCATCGGATTCGGCGCTCTCGCCCTGCAGAACAGCTCGCCCCTGTTGCGATCCTTCGGCATCGCGGCAGCGATGGGAACAGTGCTGGCCATCGCGGTTACCTTTACCCTCGCCCGGTTGTTCCTCACCAACAGCGCAGCATCAAGCAACAGCGGACACCGGCCAGAGCCTCTCGTGCGACTCAGTCTTGGACTCGTGGCGTCGTCGTCCCGCCATCCCGTAATGGTCACAACCACCTGGGTTGTACTGACCGCAACGGCAACACCGTTCGCGCTGTCAGTGTCAGTGCAAAGCCCCTTCCCCGACGTCTTCGTGTCCGATCATCCGCTTTCGGAGACCACCCGCAACCTGCAGCATGACCTGGGCACCGATCTTCGCCCGCTCACCCTGTACCTTGTGCCCGAGGGGGAGTCCGGCAAAGACCCCGGGCGCCTGCTTCACGCAGTAGCGGCCATTGCCCACTACCTCGGGACGATAGAGGAAACCCGGCTGGTGCTGCCGGCCCTGTCGGGCGAATCCCTCGAATCGCTCAAGGCCGAACCGGCGCGAGTGCGCGAGATTGCAGACGGCTGGTACGACGAGGACAGCGGCAGCGCGCGCCTGGAGGTGCACTTTTCCGCCATGAGCCTTTCACGACACCAGGAAATCATGGACTGGATGGTGGGGTTCGACCGCAGCATGCTCGACCATCACCGCCTGGTACCCGACGGCGTCGGTTACCAATACCCGCTGGCCGAACGGCTTGGCCTGGACGGTGCCGTGACCGGGATGGTCTGGTCCTTCGTCGGTGTGTTGCTATGCCTGATCGTCGCCTTGAGGCAACTCCGGCGCATTCTGCCGGCAGTTCTGGCCACCGCCCTGCCCCTGTGGCTACTGGTGGGATTGATGGGGTTGTTGGATATCCAGTGGTCGCTGGCGCTGCTGGCCGTGCCCGCCATGCTGTTCGGGCTGGCAGTGGACGACAGCGTACACCTGTTGTGGATACGCAGACCCGGTGAACACTTGCAGAAATCGCTACGACGAAATGCCCTGACTACCGGCGCCGCACTGACCACCACGACGCTGCTGCTTTGCCTTTGCGTGGCACTGCTGGGCCTTTCGGGACTTCAGGCCAATCGCGACATCGCCCTGTTGCTGCCCGCAGGCATGGCGATAGCGCTGGCGGCAGACCTCAGCCTGCTGCCGGCCATCGTTAGCTTGATGAGACGCAGACCACCTCGATAACCGTGGTGAAGATCACCGGACCACCCTGGGTCTTGCGCACGTCTACGGTAGCCCCGGGGGCCGCATTGGAACCCGCACTGAGTGCCGCCACCAAGGCCGGGAACACGTCATCGTGGGCGGTTTCGGAACCGTTTACGTGGTAGACAAGGCCCGACAGGTCGGTGGACGGGGTGATGCCCTCATTGGCAAAGGTATTGCCCGCCGAACTGCCGCTGGCCAGCGCACGGAAACGGATGTGGTAGGTGGCGCCCTGGAATGCCACCTTGATTTCCTTGCGGTAGGTTCCGGCCTTGGGGAAACCCTCGCCGATTCCGAAGCTGCTGTTGGTGAACCCGTTTGAACAGATCCCCGCATTGCCGAACAACACCAGGTTGGTGATGCTGGGGCCATCGGCGGGGTCGAGTCCGATATTGGCCAGGGTGACCTGGTCAGTGTTGTCAGCCGGGTTCCAGGAGTTCTCGAAGCCGCACTTCTTGCCGTAGATATCGGGGTCGCTGCCGTTAAATGGCACGTCCAGATAGATCAGGGTTCCGGAGGCCAAGGCCTGCTTGAGGGCCGCCATCGCTGTGGGATCGGTGAGGATGTTCTGTGCGGGACAGGGATCCACTGCGGGCTTGTCCGCATCCTGTAACACCAGGGTGCCTGTGACCATGCCATCGCCGCCTGTACCGTCACCACCGGAGCACGCGCCCCCCCGCCATCGCCGCCATCGCCGCCATCGCCGCCATCGCCGCCATCGCCGCCATCGCCATCAGACCCGTCACCGCCGCCATCCGGCATATCGGTGGAATCACTACCCTCGCCGTCGCCATCTTTGTCGTCATCATCCGTACAAGCAGACAGAAAAAGCGCGAGACAGAGGGCAAGAAGCAGCCGCAGCAGTTTATTCATTACCAACCTCACAATGTGTCAAAACCAAATCAGTGGGCGGTGACTCCCTGCCCTTTCCGCTTAACCATAGGCGGAAGAAGCTTGATGTCAATCCGGCATCCGCTTTCGAAACCCGCCGAGCTAGGGCCAATCGGTCGGCCCAGCGCTCGGTTGGGAAATCGTAGTAGGAGATCTTTGCAAAGAAACCGGCTTTCTTTATAAGCGCCCAACCTATCGAAGGAATGCCCACCAGGGGAAGGTACAGCGGACCCAGCAGCAGGGATTGCCGATAGTGGCCGTATTCGTGAAGCAACACACCCTTTTCCACATCGTCCTCGTGGCAGAACAACCACGGTCCCAGGCTGACGCCGCCACGAATCCGTCGATACAAGGTGACCCGTGTGTTCCGCCAGTTACCGATACAACAGCTTCGAGGATCGATCACGAATCGCACTAACAAGGCCCACACCAACCCCAGCAACGATTGGGGCAGGCACCAGGACCAATTGAGCGCAAATCGGGAAATGCTCTTCATCGAGGCCGATCCTAGCAAAACACCACGACGCGGGACTGTGCGCCGCTATAGAGGGGCCACGATGAGCGGAACCCGCATCTCGTCATCGGTGATGCCCCCGTGCACGCCGATAAGGGTGTGCCGCCGCTCCTGGGGCAACCAGTCCTTGATGACGTAGTGGTCCTTCATCACCAGCACATAGTCCCCTACCCGCTCATAAAGGCGCGGGTGCGGCTCGCCGGGACCGAACCAGCCCTCGGCGATAAGGTCCGCCGACGGATAGCAGTCCAGGGCATGGGAGAGGTTGTTAGTCACATAACGCTCGAACGCCTTCGCGGCCCCGGACCGAACATAGCAATAGGCCGCGCGCGATTCGCCACACAAGGGCAGCGCCAGGGTTGCGGCCAGTTCAGGATGATCGTCCAGCTGGATACGGTCGCCATCCGTGGTATCGATCTGCCCGTGATCGGCGGTGACGATGAGCAGCGTGCCGGACCCCGCCAGTTCGTCGGCAAGTCCCGCCAGCCCTGAATCCAGCTGCAGCAGGTGCTCCCCAACCGCCGCGCTGCCGATTCCCTGTTCGTGTCCCAGCCCATCCAGTTTCGGCCAGTACCCGTAGATAAACTGGCGCGGCCCGGGCGTCAGGGCCAATGTAGAGACCTGATCCATCAGCGCCTGAAAATCCGCGAAGGAATGAAGCGAGGCGCCGCCGAGATGCGCTTTATTGAAACCGGAATGCGCGATGTAAGCGGGAGAAAGAACCTGACTGGGCACGGCCAGGCGATCGTACAAGGGGACATGACCCAGAAGGTCCGTCACCGAAACCCCCGACTCGCCCAGGGGCGGACCACCGAATCGCGGTCGACAGGGCAGTACCGCGATAACGCTGCCCAACTCGCTGAAGTACATATGCCAGCCGGTGATTCCGTGCTGTGACGGTGGCTCGCCGGTGAGATAAGTGGTAATCGCCGTGGCGGTGGTGGACGGAAACACCGAAGTCAGGCGACCGCGGCGATGCCCGTTCAGCCAGGTCGCCGCAGGCGACGACCGGAGATAATTATCGCCAAGCCCGTCCAGCACCAACAGCACCACGTTGCGGTATCCGGCCAATTCCGAGGAAGCGAGCAGCGACGCCGTTGGCAGGCCGCTGTTCGGCTTTCCGCCCAGTCCCGATACCAGGGAGGCCATCAGATTGGCGATGCCGCCGCCGTCATAATCGGGGAGGCAGGTCATCGTGTATTGCAGCGATTGTGAGTGATGCAACTCATTAGCGACTCCCAAGACTTCAAGCCTATTCAAACATAGTCGCCTGCAACCCGGGTTGGTGCCAACCGAGAAAAACCGGGAAATCCGCTACCTGCGTCAGTGCATCATCGACCACAGCCGGGTAGAGTGCCGCCATGGTATCCGCACCCGACCCACTATCCATGAAGACCGGAACAGATCGGTTAAATCCCGGCCCCTGGTTGACCGCCGTTCTGCTGGGACTGATGTCCTTGGCAGCCACTGCCGAAACCGTTGATTCAATGTCTTCCGCCGGCTGCGCCGCCTTCGAGGATGAGCGTGGCTGGTTCGTCTCCCACAAAGAACCGCGGCCATTGCCAGCCGAAAGCTTCGAGGATGAAAACGGTCAGCAGTACCACCTCTCGGACCTGGCAGGAAAACCCCTGCTCGTCCACTTCTGGGGGACCTGGTGTCCGCCCTGCCTCAAAGAGCTGCCTTCCATTAACCGGTTACAGGGGCTGTTGTGGAACGAAGGCCTGCTGGTGGTGCCGCTCAGCCGCGACAGCGGCGGCCCGGACCAGGTGCGGAAGACTTACGACAAGCTCGACATCGGATTTTTGCCCATCTTCACCGACAGGATTGGCAAACTCGCCTATCATGCCGGAATTTCCAGCGTACCCATCACGCTGTACGTGAACAGGGAGGGGCAGGAGATAGGCCGTCTCTACGGCAGCGTGGAATGGACGAGTGAGGCAATGAAAAACCACGTCCGCGCCTGCCTGCTTTCAGGTTCCGCGCAGATCACATACCTGCAGCGGTTCTCATCGGGCAGGGCCGGCAACTCTCGATAACTTAATCCGGCTCGCGCCTGTTCGCGCGTGCCCATTGCCCCATCTACCAGAACAAAAAGGCGACAACGATCAGCACTACGGTAGCCGCCTGCAAGGCGACAGCGGCTTCCATCAGCGGGAAGGAGTGCATCGAATCGAATTTGCCACCCGCGGCCATGGAGATGCCACCCGCAATCAGCAGGACAAAGGTGGCAATGGCCATGAGTATAACAAGGACGGTAATCGCATCCATTGTCTGATCTCCAACGGCAAAACTGCCGTTCTTCAATTTCAACGTAGTTCGCGCGCCCAGCTTAATCTCCTTCGGTATTAGTGGGTTTTGTCGGAAAATCCCGAGAGAGACGGCCGCAGCAAGAAACCCCTCGTCACGCCATTACCCCCTTAACTCATTGTTTATATTTATTATTTAGGCGGAAAATCAACACCTCGCGTGCAGACAAGTCAGCAGTTCCGGCCCGCAAAGGTACTCCTCCAGGCATGGACGCAACGCTCTCCCGTCGCGAAACGCGCGCAACTACCAACCGATCCATCATCGGATCCGCTGCCGACAGGGACATGGACCAGTCCGGTATCGTCGCCCGGTGGCATCGATTCCGTTCATCAAGTACGCTCCTTGCCAACTATTCGGATGGGTAATAGGCGATGCGCTTTCACCTGTTTTTGGCGGCAATGTTTCTGAGCGGAACGGCAGCAGCGGCCGATCGCGCCATGATCGTGTTGGATGCCTCGGGCTCCATGTGGGGTCAGATCGAGGGCAAAACCAAGATAGAGATCGCGCGCGAAACCCTGCGCGAGGTGATGGGAGACCTTCCGGCGGATCTGGAAATCGGCCTCATGGCCTACGGCCACCGACACAAGGGCGACTGCGAAGACATCGAACTGCTGGTGACTCCCGCACCCGGGCAGGGCGCACAGATCACCGGCACCGCCAACAAGTTGAACCCCAAGGGCAAGACCCCGCTGACCGCCTCTGTGGTCCGCGCCGCCGAGGCCCTCAAATACGCCGAAGACACCGCCACGGTCATCCTCATTACCGACGGCCTGGAAACCTGCGACCGGGATCCCTGCGCGGCCGGCACCGAACTGGCCCAGACAGGCGTGGACTTCACCGCCCACGTGGTGGGTTTCGGACTCTCGGAAGAAGAAGGCCGACAGGTGGCCTGTCTTGCGGAGAATACCGGTGGCCTGTATCTCGCCGCCGACAACGCGGACCAGCTGGGCGAGGCTCTGAGCCACACGGTGGCCAGCGTGGCCGCCGGACCCGAGCCGGACCCGATCGCTGAAGAAATCCTCGATGCGAGTCTCGATGCCCCGGAGACGGTGGAACAGGCGACGCGCTTCGTGGTGACCTGGGACGGCCCGGGCGACCGCTACGACGGCATTCGCCTCTTCGATCCCAATGCGCTTGGCGGCGAAGGCAAGGCGTTGAGATCCACCACCATCATCCACGGCGACATGGAGAAGCGGCAGGTCACACTGGCCGCACCCGCCCGCCTGGGCACCTACGAGCTGCATTACCGGGATGGAAAAAACCGGCGCACCCTCGCCATCCGCCCCATCGAGGTCATCGAGGCCCAGACCTCGATGACGGCACCGGAGAGCGTGGAGATCGGCCGAACCTTCAAGGTCGAGTGGCAGGGACCCGGCGAACGCTACGACGCTATCCACCTGTTCGACCCCCGGGCTCTGAATGACGAAGGCAAGGTGCTGCGCAAAAAGAGTCTGCGCAACGATGACTTCGAGAACCGCACGGCGACACTCACCGCCCCCGCCCGCCCGGGCGAGTACGAGTTGCGCTACTGGAACGGCGATAACCGCCAGGTGATGGCCACCACGACCCTCATTGTGATCGACGCCGACGTGGCCGTCACTGCACCAGAAAGCATCGAGTCGGGACGCACCATCAAGGCCCAATGGATCGGACCCGGCGGGCGCTACGACAGCATCCAACTCTATGACCCCGATGCCAACAACGGCGAAGGCAAGGTGCTGCGCCACAAAAACCTGCGCAATGACGATTTCGAGAATCGCATCATCTCCATGCCCGCACCGGTGAAACCGGGACAGTACCTGCTGCGCTACTGGAACGGCGAGAACAAGACCGTGCTGGCCGAGACGCCCATTGAGGTGATCGCCGCCGAGGTGGGCATCACCGCCCCGGACAGCCTGGAGGCGGGACGCACCATCCAGATCGAATGGGTCGGTCCCGGCGGCCGCTACGACGCCATCGAGCTGTTCGATCCCAACGGGGCGAACGGCGCCGGCAAGGTCCTTCGCAGGAAGAGCCTGCGCAACGACGATTTCGACAACCGCAAGGCCAGCCTGCCCGGCCCCGCCAAGGCGGGCACCTACAGCCTGCGTTACTGGAACGGCGACAACAAGACGGTGCTGACTACGCGGGATATCAAGATCACCGCACCGGTGGTGTCTCTGGAGGCCCCAGCTCAGATCGGACAGGCCGAAACCATCACCGTGACCTGGCAGGGGCCGGGCGCCAACTACGATGCCGTGCGCCTGTTCGATCCGTCAGCGCGCGGAGGCAGTGGCCAAAAGGTGCGCGAGAAACGCCTGCGCAACGATGACTTCGACAACCAGCGCGCCAGTATGGCAGCGCCGGCCAAGACCGGCGACTACGAGCTTCAGTACTGGAACGGTGACAACAAAATGGTACTCGCCACGCGACCCATCACCGTTGTCGCGGTGGAAGTGACATTGGGCGCCCCCGACAAGGTGGCCGCCGGCCAGCCCCTGGTCGTCAACTGGAAGGGGCCGGGCGCCAATTATGACGAAATCTGGATCGTTGATTCGGCAGGCAAGAAGCAGGCCTCAAAGCGGCTGCGCAACGACCGCTTCGACGATCGTCAGGCAACGGTCAAGGCACCGAAGTCAGCCGGACAGTACGAACTGCGTTATTGGAACGGTGAAAACAAGGCCGTGCTGGCCAGCCAACCGCTAACCGTAGAGTGAGGAGCGTCGTATCCAAAAGGGGTCAGTACCCTTTTTAGCTGCCGCTCGGCCTGGCACGTGGTCGTCCGCGGTAATTCTGTCCAACCTTGCGGCCGATTATCCAAAAGGGGTCAGTACCCTTTTTAGCTGCCGCTCCGCCTGGCACGCGGTCGTCCACGGTAATTCTGTCCAACCTTGCGGCCGATCATCGCCTCGACCTTTAGCCGGAATAGGTCGTTACCCAGGGGAGTCCCTGTCTGTACGCTGCTCCTTATCGCGTGCACCTGCTCCCGCTCCAGACACCCTTGAAACAACTCCCGATAACGAAACTGCCGCTCACCTTCTGACGAACCCAACAGATCGTATTCGGGAGTCGATACCAGCCATGACTCACCCTGACCCCATGCGTTTCGCGCATCCAAAAGGGGTCAGTACCCTTTTTAGCTGCCGCTCGGCCTGGCACGTGGTCGTCCGCGGTAATTCTGTCCAACCTTGCGGCCGATCATCGCCTCGACCTTTAGCCGGAATAGGTCGTTACCCAGGGGAGTCCCTGTCTGTACGCTGCTCCTTATCGCGTGCACCTGCTCCCGCTCCAGACACCCTTGAAACAACTCCCGATAACGAAACTGCCTTTCCCCTTCTGACGAACCCAACAGATCGTATTCGGGAGTCGATACCAGCCATGACTCACCCAGACCCCATGCGTTTCGCGCATAACTTGACCAACGATATTCAGCAGGCGTTTCCACCATCCCTGCTCGCACTGGGTTCATCTCGATATAGCGCGAGCACGCCAGAGAATACGCCTCCGAATCGATTACCGCCCCCTTGTGCCGACCCTCCCACAGGGTGCCGGTTCGCCGACAGGTATGATTGATGTAGGTAACATATTTCCGACCCAGATACTGGATAGTACGACTGATTGAATCCCGCGCACCCGGCGTTAGCAAGAAATGCACATGGTTGGTCATCAGCACATAAGCGTGTACGGCACAGCCGTGGGTTTCCGCGCCTTCGCGAAACCAGGACAGATAGGCAAGATAATTTTTGTCAGCGAAGAAAATCGCCTGGCGGTCGTTTCCCCTTTGCACCACATGCACGGGCACACCGGGTAGATAAAAGCGTGGTTTTCTCGGCATCTGGAATTCCCTTTCCATTTAACCAGGACTAGTTAAGGGTACTGACCCCTTTTGGGCAGACCCCTTTTGGGCATTCAGGCTTCGCGGTAGATCTCCGCGCCGCTCTGGCGAAACTCCTCGGCCTTTTCCTTCATCCCCTCCTCCACCGCGACGTCCACATTACCGATCTTGTGGGCCTTGGCGTAGTCACGCACGTCCTGGGTGATTTTCATGGAGCAGAAGTGGGGCCCGCACATGGAGCAGAAATGGGCCACCTTGTGCGGCGTCGTTGGGCATGGTCTCGTCGTGAAACTCCCGCGCCCGCTCCGGGTCGAGCGACAGGTTGAACTGGTCCTCCCAGCGGAACTCGAAACGCGCCTTCGACAGCGCATTGTCGCGGATCTGGGCGCCGGGCAGCCCCTTGGCCAGATCGGCCGCGTGGGCGGCAATCTTGTAGGCGACGATGCCGTCGCGCACATCGTCCTTGTCGGGCAGCCCCAGGTGTTCCTTGGGCGTGACATAGCAGAGCATGGCGGTGCCGTACCAGCCGATCTGCGCGGCGCCGATGGCGCTGGTGATGTGGTCGTAGGCTGGCGCAATGTCGGTGGTCAGCGGTCCCAGGGTATAGAACGGCGCCTCGAAACAATCGTTCAGTTCCTTGTCCATGTTCTCCTTGATCATCTGCATGGGCACATGGCCGGGGCCTTCGATCATCACCTGCACATCGTGTTCCCAGGCAATCTTGGTCAGTTCGCCGAGGGTTTCCAGTTCGCCGAACTGGGCCGCATCGTTGGCATCGGCAAGACAGCCGGGACGCAGGCCGTCTCCGAGCGAGAAGGACACGTCATAGGCCTTCATGATTTCGCAGATGTCGTCGAAATGCGTGTAGAGGAAATTCTCCTGATGATGCGCCAGGCACCATTTGGCCATGATGGATCCGCCGCGGGAGACGATACCCGTAACACGATCGGCGGTCAGCGGGACATAGGGCAGACGCACCCCGGCGTGAATGGTGAAGTAGTCCACACCCTGCTCCGCCTGCTCGATCAGGGTATCGCGGAACATCTCCCAGGTCAGGTCCTCGGCCTTGCCGTCCACCTTTTCCAGCGCCTGGTAGATGGGCACGGTGCCAATGGGCATGGGGCAGTTGCGCAGGATCCATTCGCGGGTTTCGTGGATGTTCTTGCCGGTGGACAGATCCATCAGGGTATCGCCGCCCCAGCGGGCCGACCAGACCATCTTCTCCACTTCTTCCTCGATGGAGGAACTCACCGCCGAATTGCCGATATTGGTGTTGATCTTCACCCGGAAATTGCGGCCGATAATCATCGGCTCCAGTTCCGGGATGATTGATATTGGCGGGGATAATCGCCCGGCCACGGGCGATTTCGTCACGCACGAATTCCGGTGTGATGCTGGTCCGGCAGGTTGGCGCCGAAAGACTGTCCGGCATGCTGTTTCAGTAGTTTCGCGTAACGGGGGTCCGAACGCAGTTCGTCCGACCGTTGATTCTCGCGAATAGCCACATATTCCATTTCGGGCGTGATGATGCCCTTGCGGGCATAGTGCATCTGCGAGACGTTGGCGCCCGGCTTGGCCCGACGCGGGGCACGGATGTGCTCGAAACGCAACGAGGCCAGTTCGGGATCGTTCTGGCGTTGCCCGCCGAAATCCGACGTGGGGCCGTCCAGCAATTCGGTGTCATTGCGCTCTGCGATCCATGCGCTCCGCACATCCGGCATACCACGAGTCAAATCGATCGCGGCGGCCGGGTCCGTATAGGGGCCTGAGGTGTCATAGACGAAGATCGGTGGATTTTCCTCCGTCCCGGCATTTCCCTGGGTGGGGGTCTGGCTCACCTCCCGCATGGGTACACGCAGGTCGTCGCGCGAACCGGTTACATGGATTTTGCGTGAGTTGGCAAAGGGTCGCGTGACCTCCTGGGAGAGATCAGCGGTCTTTTTGACAAATTCCTCGGGGATGGCGCTCATGTTTAGCCTCACTTAGCGGCGAGGAAGCGAGCGCTTTTTCGGCGATCAGCTTTCCTACGCCGGTATTAGCCGGATCAGGTCAAGGGTGTATCTCAGCCTCCCCAAATCGGGAAGCACCCCTAGCTGCGTTCTGATGAATCCTCAGGGCGCACCCTCCGCCGGCATTAACACTGCGTGCCACAATACCCGACTGGAAAGGTCGCCAATACGCCATCATCGGCAAAGCACTCCGCTAATGCAACCGGCGTAAACAGGGGAAAAGGAATAAGTTTTGATCGGTTCACGAAATGAAAGGCCAAAAACCGGCCTGTATTTTGGATTCAGTCCCGGATTTTTAGAAAGTTCACATTTTTGAAAGACGGTTGACTCAAAGCGGGGAGAGAAACCCGATAAACTGGCGCGATGATTTGCCGATGCGCTGATGCAGGCTGGCATAAACCAGTATGAACGGCACTGTATCAACACCCCGCCGCAGGCAGCCTGATCACCCGGAGAGCTCATGGAAACGGAAATAACGAAAAAATCAGCCGTATTCCCCCGCCTCAACACGCCGGCGCCCGACTTTGAGGCCCCCTCGACCCATGGCGTACTGAATCTTCGTCATTTCCGCGGTCGTTGGCTCGTTTTCTTCTCTCACCCGGCGGATTTCACACCGGTTTGCACCACGGAATTCGTGGCATTTGCCCGTTCTCACGCGCAGTTTCAGGACATCAATTGCGATTTGCTGGGTTTGTCAGTGGACAGTGTTTACAGCCACGTTGCCTGGTTACGCAACATCGAGGAGCAGTTTGGAATCCAGGTCCACTTTCCCGTCATTGCCGATCTGGGGCTGCGGGTATCCAACGCCTACGGCATGGTGGACCTGAACGCCCAGGAAACATCCACCGTGCGCGGCACCTTCATCATCGACCCCGAGGGTGTGCTTCGCGCCATGATCCACTATCCCATGACCACCGGCCGCTCGGTCGAGGAGATCCTTCGCTGCGTCAAGGCGCTGCAAGCCGCCGACGACCACAGCGTGGCCACGCCCGAAGGCTGGCAACCCGGCGAAAAGGCGGTTGTTTATCCTCCCTTCAACGCAGAGGACGCAGCCGACCGGAAACAGGAATACGGCGACAACTTTCTCGACTGGTATCTTTGCACCACCGATCTGCCCGACGTGAAAAACAAGACCAAAGATCGGGTTGCCTGAGGCCTCCCCCGACCAGGACTCTTGCGGCACACCCCGCCGCCCCGCCGCGCGACGGCTTGCCCAGCGGCCGCAAAACGCTTAGTCTCTTTGCGGTTTCATCAATATCCCGCCACCGACGACAAAGCGACGCCAACATGGATCTCGAACACGCCCGCCACAACATGATCGTCCAGCAGATACGCCCTTGGGACGTCACCAACGAGGACGTTCTGGAGGTAATGGAACAGATGCCACGGGAGGCCTTCGTCGCCGAGCGTTTTCGCCATCTGGCATTCGCCGATACCGAAATTCCCGTCGGTCACGGGCAGCAGATGATGACGCCCAAACTCGAAGCCCGCATGATGCAGTCACTGGACATCAAGCCCGGCGACCATGTGCTGGAGATCGGCACCGGGAGCGGATACGTCACCGCCTGTCTTTCCTGGCTCAGCGGCGACGTCACGTCCATCGAGATAATCGAGGAATTGGCCCTGGCTGCTGCAGAACGCCTGCGAAAGCAGGGCGTCGACAACGCCACCCTGCTCACCGGAGACGCCATGGCCAGCCCCGTTGCCGGCGGACCCTTCGATGTGATCGCAGTGACCGGCTCGCTGCCGGTGGCCACCGACTTGTTCGAAAACCAGCTCAAACCCGGCGGTCGCCTGTTTCAAGTGGTCGGCGAAGGCGCCGTGGCCGAAGCACAACGGGTGATTTGTGTCCGCGAAGGCGTTTTTCAGCGTGAAACCCTGTTCGAAACAGCACTCGCGCCCCTGGTGAACGCGACCCTGCCGGAACCGTTCGTTTTCTAACGAAAACCGGATCCGTCAGCCACCCGGCGTTTAAGCTAACCGTCGCTGGCTGGATGCCGCTCCTGAGAGGGTGGAGGCAGTATTTCCTCGACCATCCGCATGGTTGCCTGCAGCGCCCCCCGATTGGCCTCAACCACTCGCCGGCCATTGTCACCGACGCGGGCGCGCTCGCCCGAATCCGCCATCCACCGCGAGACACAATCCGCCAATTCCTCGACGTCCATCGCCTGACGCGCGGCCTCCTGATCCAGAAACAGCTCGGAAATGGCGGAGAAATTAAACATGTGGGGGCCGAAAACCACGGGCACCCCCAGTGCCGCCGGCTCAAGAATGTTGTGCCCACCAACCTCCACGAGGCTGCCTCCCACGTAGGCGACGTCTGCTGCCGCGTAAAACACCGGCAGTTCTCCCATGGTGTCGCCAACATAGACCTGACAGGACATTTCGGCGCAGGGCTCCCTGGAACGCCTGAGGTAGCCGAACCCCTTGCTTCCCACAAGATCCGCAACGGCATCGAAACGCTCGGGATGCCTGGGCACCAGCACCAGAAGCGCCTCGGGATACTGCTTGAGAATTTTTTTGTGGGCATCCAGCACCTGCTGCTCTTCGCCGTCATGGGTACTGGCGGCGACCCACACCGGCCTGTCCATTCCCCAGCCCAGGCGCAGCACCTCCGCCTGCTCCATAGTGCTCGCCGGCAGACGGATATCGAACTTGAGGCTTCCGGTGATCACCACGCGCTCTTTGGGCGCACCCAACTCGATGAAACGCTCCCGGTCCGGCTCTGACTGCACAGCAATACGCTGAATTCGCTGCAGGGATTCGTGCGTCAGCGAGGCCACCCATCCGTAACCCCGCGCCGAGCGCGGCGACAATCGCGCATTCACGAGCATGAAGGGCACATTACGGCGCTCGCATTCCGCGAGCAGGTTCGGCCAGATCTCCGTCTCCATCACCAAAACCAGATCGGGATCGAGGACATCCAGGTAGCGGCGGACGACACCGGGCAGATCAAACGGGAAATAGCCGTGATCGACCTCGTCGCCGAACAATCGACGGACCCGCTCGGAACCCGTGGGTGTGGTGGTGCTGACGAAAATCCGATGGGCCGGGTAACTGGCCAGCAATCTGCGGATGAGAGGCTGCGCGGCCTGGGCCTCACCCACGGAAACCGCGTGTACCCAGATCAGCGGACCACCCTTCGGCCTGGATATGTAGCCCAGTCGCTGCCGCCAACGCTGCCGATAACCCGGGCTTCGGCGGCCGCGCCACCAGATACGCAACAATGCGAATGGCGAGAACAGCGCCAATAAGAAAGTGTAGGTACGCCTCATGGCCAACCAGCATACGCCATAGGGGCGAACGGGCCATGCTGATTCACCGGCCTGGTCCTGCTGGGCTGCCTCAGGATTGGACTATGCTCTCTCCGCGACCCATGCCGTAATAAACAAAGCCCATGTCGGCGAGCATGGCCGGGTCATACAGGTTTCGCCCGTCGAAGATCAGACGATTGCTCAGGCGATTGCCCATGGCCTCGAAGTCCGGTACGCGGAAGGGTTTCCATTCGGTGCAGATCGCCAGGGCATCGGCACCGTCCAGCGCCTCGTCCTGGTGCTTCACCAGGGCGAGATCATCGCGCTCGCCGTAGATTCTACGGGTCTCATCCATCGCCTCGGGATCATAGGCCCGGACCCTGGCGCCGGCGTGCCAGAGGGCCTCCATCAGCACGCGGCTCGAGGCCTCGCGCATGTCATCGGTCTGCGGCTTGAAGGCCAGGCCCCATACCGCCACCGTCCTGCCGGCGAGATCGCCGCCGAAATAGGCGCTGATTTTCTCGAACAGTTTGCTCTTCTGGCGATAGTTGACCGCCTCCACCGCCTGCAGCAGTTCCGCATCGTATCCGGCCTGCTGTGCGGTACGCTCAAGCGCCTGCACATCCTTGGGAAAGCAGGAACCGCCATAGCCGCAACCGGGATAGATAAAATGATAACCGATGCGCGGATCAGCGCCGATGCCCCGCCTCACGTTCTCGATATCCGCACCCAGGCGTTCCGCCAGGTTGGCCATTTCGTTCATGAAGCTGATCTTCGTGGCCAGCATGGCGTTGGCGGCATACTTGGTCAGTTCCGCCGAACGGATATCCATGAAGATGACGCGATCGTGGTTACGATTGAAGGGGGCATACAACTCCCGCATCACGTCGCGCACACGCTCGGAATCCGTGCCCAGAACGATGCGATCCGGACGCATGAAGTCGGCAACGGCCGCCCCTTCCTTGAGAAATTCCGGATTGGACGCCACCCAGTAGTCGAGTTGGAGATCGCGTGCCGCCAGTCCCTCGGCAATCCTCGCCTTCACCTTGTCCGCAGTCCCAACCGGCACCGTTGACTTGTCCAGCACAATCTTGGGGGACAGCATGTGATCGGCCACCGTGCCGGCTACGGCCAACACGTACTGCAGGTCAGCGGAGCCGTCCTCGTCGGGCGGTGTGCCGACAGCGATGAAAATCACATCAGCGAACAACACCCCTTCCCGGGCATCAGTGGAAAACAGCAGCCGACCCTCGCCATGGTTCTCCCTGACGATGGGCTCCAGGCCTGGCTCGTAGATGGGTAGCACGCCTTTTTTCAGCCCCGCGATCTTGGCCTCATCGACGTCGATACACATGACCTTGTGGCCCACTTCGGCCAGACAGGCGCCCGTGACCAGCCCCACATACCCTGTTCCAAAAACGGTGACCTTCATCCGCCCTTTCGCTCTTGCTCTGTAAAGCAGATCATTCTACCGTGCGAATGTTGCGTTGCGGTAACGGGTTACCGGGAAAGCGGGTGGTCAGGTGGTGATTTTGCGATAGATGTCGGACACCTTGAGTGGCAGCTTGGCAACGTCGTCGATCACCACGTAGTTCGCCGCGCCATACATGTGAGGCAGGTAGTCTTTGCCTTCCGTATCGATGGTGATGCAGTACGGGTGAACACCCTCGCGGCGGGCTTCGAGCAGAGCCATCCGCGTGTCTTCTATGCCGTACTCGCCCCGGTATTCGGGATCGTAGTCATCGGGCTTTCCGTCAGACAGTGTAACCAGCAGGCGGATCTTCGCGTCCACCCCACGAAACTTGTCGGTGAGATGACGGATGGGCGCCCCCATGCGGGTATAGTCGCGCGGGCTGATGCCGCACACCCTGCCCCGGACCAGGTCCGACAACGGCTCGTCGAATTCCTTGATGCGGTAAGTTTCGCAACGCTTGCGCGCCCAACCGGAAAAACCGTAAATCGCGTAGCGGTCGCCGAGTATCTCCAGAGACTCCGACAGCAGGATCAGGGCTTCACGCTCGGCGTCATTGATCCAGCCCTTGGTGGAACCGGACATGTCCACCATGAAGATCACCGCAATGTTGCGATCCTCGCGGTGCATCCGAGTGAACAACCGGTCGGTCATCTCCCGGCCGCTGCGCATGTCCGCATGGGCTTCCACCAGAGCGTCGATATCCACATCCTCGCCGAATCGCTGCTTCTTCAACGGCCGGTCCTCGCCACGCAGCAACTCGAAGGTTCGACGCAACGACTTGACCAGGCCGCCGTGCTTTTCAAGGGTCCTGCGATAGAAGTCCGTATCGCCCTCGTCCACGTCATGCTCGCGCATCACGCACCAGTTTTTGCGGTGATGTCGGCGACGGAAGTCCCATTCGTTGTAGAGAAAGGCCCCCTCCTCGTGGTAGGTACCCGACCAGACATCGTCAGGGTTGAGGGACTTGTCTTCGTAGTTCTGAAGGTCGTATTCCCCCGGGCCCGCCGCAACCAGGTACTCCTCGGGGATCTCGCTGAAATCCAGCATGATGGAGGTGATCAGCGCCTTGACCTCCTCCGGCGGCGCAACCAATTGCCCGTCCACCGTAATCTCCAGTTGGACACCGTCGGGCTGGGACGGATCAGGTACGGGCTCGATATCGAACTTGACGTCCTCCGGGGCCTGCGTATTGCCTTTCCTGATTTCCTCCTCGGCAAGGTATCGAAGGGCCACCCGGAACTTCGCCTTCTCCGCCTCGTGGCGCAGCGCCTTGACGTTTTCCACCAGCTGCGGGTCGAGCCGGCCCTGATAACAAACCCGGCCCGGCAACTCGAAGGATGTTGCGCGGCTTAAAACATCGAGGGAATCCGATATGGTCGCACCCACCGACTTGAGGGGCTCCACCAGCCGCTCCCATGCGGGATTCTGCTGCTCTCCGAGACGCCGCCTGAGTGACTGCATGTCGCGCTGAAGGCCCGGCAGTTCCCGCGCCAGGCAGGCGTCGAGACGGACCAGTTCCAGGCTGTGAAATATTTTCACCGCGCGCTCGGGGTCGGATTGGCCTTCGAAGGCCGATTTCAAATCCACCTGAAAGGTACCGAAGCGGGTCTGGGCCCACAGGTGGGCCACCATGGCCTTGAATAACAGAAAGTTATCGCGAGGCTCCGGGAACCGGGCGACTACCGCCGGCAGGTAGAGGACCTCGGAATCGGTATAGGCCAGCGCACCGTCCGCCTGTCGAATCTTGAGCTGCCGACCCGAGAGGCCCTGCAGGAAGATCTCCAGCACATGCTCCTGCTCTTCGAAGATCGCGCCGGAAAGCCGTTCGTTCCCGTACTGGATAAAACCTTCGAGATCCTTGATGGCCGAAACCGCTGACGCCAACCCGGATCGATCGTAGATATCCACTGCGTTGACGGCCCAGGCCTCGATCATCCGCGCATCCATGCGTTCGAGGGCCTCGCGGGCGTTTTCCGCGAGCAGATAGCCGAGGGTGATGTTGGTACTGGAGACCCGCCGGACCCAATCGAGAATGAACTCCTGATCCCGGCGCTGCAGCCCGGACAAGGCCTCCGCCAAAGGCTCGGTATTACGAAACGAAAACTCCACCTCGAGGTATTCATCGAGGGGAACCGTAATTTCGTCAGCCGTCAATGGGGTTCTGTCGCTGGCCATCGGCGCCACTTTAGCCGCCTCAGGATGTAATTTCACCCGTCGCTGCAAGGGGAAACAGAGCCTTCCAGCATAACCTCCGCGGGGCGCGAGCATGAGCTTGGTTCAAAAACTTTGCCAGTTTGGATTTGCCGGAACCAGAGTTTCCGAAGATCAGAATCCGTTTCACGGCGCTCAAAGCATCACCCCGTACCAGGAACCGCAGCAAGCGTAAGCTTGCTTGAAGGCAAGTCTGTTTCTGGACGACTGAAACTGCTTGCCGGTTGCTGCAGCTTACGCACACTAATTTGCCTTGAATTGAGCATGGCAGGCGAGGCAGTTTTGCATCAGTTCTCCGGTGAACTCAGCAAGCATATCCATGTCATCGGTTTCCGCACGAATCACCAATTCTTCGAAACTCATGTGTGTCGGCCCACCCAGATCCCTGAAGGACTGCGGGAGCTTCTCACGAATAGACGATGGCGTATTTCTCGCCATACGGTTGCCCGAATGGCGAGCCGAACGCATGATCAGGTCTCTATCATGAGCACCGATTCCTGTAATGATGCCCTGAATACTTGCCAGCATTTCCCGCATTTCGGAACGGAGCACTGCCGACTCAGACTCCGTTAGTCCGAGACTCATTCTGGTATCCGCCAGGCCCGTTCCCTCCGCAACCGTTGACGACGAAGCCGTAACCGCTACGAGCAACACCAATCCTCTAATTCTTTTCATAATCTATTACCGGCTGACCCTGCACAATCGTGAGCGTTCGACTAGGCGCATACTGATGTGTTGCAGACAGCCCACACAAGCACACTGCCGCCCTATATGGCACCTTTATTACAATCAAGGCAGTTCATTAAATACTATATTTAACCTCTTTTCGGCATGCTTTCATTGGCTGCTTCTTGAAATTTATGCAGATAGCCAATTACCTTTTTAGATGCATCAATGAACTGGGCTTCCACCTCTATTGCTTCAGCTTCTCTGCCCTGCCTTAAAGAAAGGATTAACATTCCTGCCAATTTATGAAATGTTTCGTGGCTTTCTATCAGATTTTCATATTCAGGGTAATCTCCAAGCATCGATGAAGCCTCAGATTTCAGCCATTGGCCAAGCTTACACTTGTCCTGCTGAGAAATAACCTGAATTTCATTTTCCGTTATCTCTTCGCTTCCAAGAAGCGACGCAATAGACTCCATC
Organism: uncultured Gammaproteobacteria bacterium; assembly: GCA_963820915.1. Lineage (GTDB taxonomy): Bacteria > Pseudomonadota > Gammaproteobacteria > Chromatiales > Chromatiaceae > CAWGBV01. Next base: position 51,948 of record CAWGBV010000010.1, read on the forward strand.
CATTCAAGATGGTTTGCGATTTCCTTCCCTATATCCATTCTTGACTCTTTGGCAATATTTCGTTGCCCTAGTTCGTGAACTTAAAAACAGCAAAGACCGCACCAACAACTATAGAAACCAGCGGAACAAACGCGGAAGCGATGAAATTTGCCATCAACTGACTCTTCAGGGCCTTGAACCCATCGATAATCGACAGGAGAACGAGCAGCAATAACAAAACCGCGATCACAAGATGAATCATCTTGTTTTCTGCCACCCCCATCACCAAGAGGATTGGTGCAAATACAGCGCTTACCCAGACAAAAGAAACGCCTTTGTTTCGAAAAAATGATGCCAGACTGTTCATGCAGTAATTTCTACCAAGTATAATGCAGCGTATAATGTGCCATCCTTGTTAGCGACTACGCTCAGGCACATATAATCGATAACCGTTCAGTAACTAGTTCTTCTTCACAGGATTTCCTGATTTTTCCCATTCTATAAAACCCGAAGAATAATTCATTACGTTAGTATACCCCATATCCTGCAGCGTTTTGGCTGCGAGCGGGCTTCGATAGCCTGCCCCGCAATAAACGACAATGAATGTATTTTTATCAAGCGCCACTCTTTGCGCACGGAATTCCAACCAGCCCCGCGGAATGATACTGTTTTGTGCTGCATCTATAGTTCCACCCATGCTATTCACTTCATTGTGGGTTCGGATATCGATAAGCACCATATCCAACTCTTCTTGTAACAATTTCTCCAACTCTGCCGTGCTTATGGCCTTGGTTTCCTTTTCAGCAGCGGCCTGCAACTGTTCTCCGGTTACAATCCCCGCTGGTGCTGCCTGCAATGGCATGGAAATGGCGAGACTTACAATTATTAATGCCACAGATTGCTTCATAGGTAGCTCCAATTTATTGTCAGGTGAAAAACATGAATGACATGAAGAAATTTGGCTCCCATTTGCTTGATAATATTAATTCGTTTGATTCCTCGACACATGATGGCAACTAGCAACGTCAGCGATCTAGTGCAGCATTTTTTCTTGAGTTTTTTAAATCGATAATAGATTTACGCAAATTTTGTTCATTTTCCTTGCAGGAGAAACCTGCCTTCAATGGGTACAAATTTTGTCGCTTCATGAATTAGCGCTCTAGCTGTAAGTTGCATAACACCATAAACTTCAACAGATACCCCATGATCATGCTTTAGTTTTTCAACCAGCAAGGCGAAATCACCATCCCCGGATACCAATACAACGACATCTGCTTCTGCGGAGTAATCCATGGCATCTATGGTAATTCCGACATCCCAGTCGCCTTTAGCCGACCCATCAGAACGCCGTATAAATGGCTTAAGCTTCACTTCGAAGCCAATTGCCCTGAGAATGTTTTGAAATTGTCTTTGTTTTTCATCTCCTCGATCAATTGTATATGCAATCGCTTTGACAACCTTTCTGTTCGATGTGCTCTTTGACCAAAAATAATTGTAATCGAAGTTTTGTTTATGGATTTGCTTGGTTGTGTAATAAACGTTCTGGACATCGACAAGTAAAACTACTTTTTCCATAAAGCCTCGTTTTTTCTGTATTATCGCCGCTAATCAGCCGCGCGGATTTTTGTGCCCTTTTAATTGGCGCTTGTCAGCGCTTCGTAATTTCACATCCTGGGATGTCCTCGGTTATAGCATTGCCACTATTAAACATCACATTTCGGTTCACGCGGACGATAAAAACTGCGGCGATGACGAAGGCGTACATATCGCAAGGTGATGCTTCGGCGACCTGAATGAAGTCTCGCTTCTGTCAGTGCTTGTTGAGTTCATATTCAGGCATTCTCACCATTTTCGTAAGGAGTACATGGAGAGATTTCCGGAAACCAATTCTCCCTCGCAAGCGCTGAGTTAAGGAGCGACCAACAAGAAGCCAGGTTTCGCAACAAGGCCGAAGGCATGCGCAAGGGCGTCTGAGCGAGGAACAAAGTGACGAACGACTTGAGCTTGTCAGGCCATTTTATTAATTATCTTTTATAGCCATTTCTTTCTTTTAAAATAGATAAGCAGCACAATGGGAATCGTAATAAATGCAGCCCAGAGGGTTGGGTATGCCCATTTCCATTTCAACTCAGGCATATATTCAAAGTTCATTCCGTATATCCCCACAAGAAAAGTCAAAGGAATAAAAATTGAAGCGAATACAGTCAACACCTTCATGGTTTCATTCATTTTGTTGCTTACGCTGGATACGTAGATATCTAATAGCCCTGTTAATATCTCTCGGTATGATTCGATTGACTCTATTACGCGCACGGTATGATCATATACGTCTTTTAAATATATATGAGTTTTCTGGTCAATCAATTCAGATTCGCTACGCAGCATTCCTGTGATCAATTCTCTAACCGGAGAGATATGTTTTCTAATGCTTATTACTTCCCTTTTAAGTATTTGGATTGTATTAAGTGTATTTGAAGTTGGTTCAGAATCTAACAAAGAATCTTCAAGCGAAGTGATCGCGTCATCCAGTGAATCTATCAAAATAAAATTCTGATCGACAATGATGTCCAGAACCGTGTAGGTCAGATAATCTGAACCCATCTTTCTTATTCGATCTTTATTTAATCTAATTCGTTGTTGAACAGCATGAAAAAGATCATCCTTTTTTTCTTTGAACGCAAAAACAAATTTCTTAAGGACTAAAAGGCTGATTTGTTCACAGGTAACTGCGAACTCGTTATCTTCGGGCAATAAACATTTGAGCACAATGTAAAGATGATCATCATACTCCTCGAATTTTGGCCTTTGATGGGTATTCAATATATCTTCGAGCACAAGTTGATGTATGTCGAACATTGCCCCAATTCGCTCTACAATATCAACATCTGTCAACCCCTCGATGATAACCCAGGTTACAGTATTACTATTCTTGTATTTTAGAATCTCTTCTATAGATTGAATTTTCTTCTCTTCAAAGGCTTCTGCACTGTAGTCAATCACTGACATTCTGGTTGCAGTTTCCAAAACATCACCGACGTGAATAAGTGAGCCGGGCGGTAAACCAGATTTTTCTGAGAAAGATTTTAAAGATTCAGTCATTTATTCACACCAATATATAAAAATCCCAACATTTAGCCTAACAGCTAAGCATTTATTCATTGTGCGCAGTATGATGGATAAATGTCGGTTGGACTAAGCCGCTTGGCCACGGGGGCTTCTTACTATAGGGCATCTCGAATAATTCCCCGATTCGGGCAGGATAGCAGCAACTGAACAGGCTGGGGGCGGATTGTATGCAACCGGGTTTCTTTGACGACGAGGACCGACTGGCGAAGCTGGAGAAACTGGGAGATCCACTGCCGCGGCTCGACAGCATCGTTGACTGGCAGTTATTTCGGCCTCTGTTGAAGGTCATCCACCAGAAGCAGCGAAAGAGCAACGCCGGGCGCAAGCCGCACGACGTAACGTTGATGTTAAAGATGCTGGTGCTGCAGGCCCTGTAAAACCTGCCTGACGACCAGACCGAGTTCCAAGTGCGCGACCGGCTATCCTTCCAGCTTTTCCTGGGACTGTCACCCGAAGACACTGTGCCGGATGCCAAAACGCTGTGGTTGTTCCGGGAACAGTTGGTGCGTCACGGCCTGATCGATAAGCTTTTCGTTCGGTTTGATGAGCAGTTGTGCCAATCCGGCCTGATTGGACTCGCAGGAAATCATCCCTTCACCGATGGCAACAAGCGTATCGCTCTTACTGTAGCCGCCGTTTTTCTGGAGCTGAACGGACACTCGCTTGATGCCCCTGAACCCGAAGCCGTGATCATTTACCAGCAACTTGCTTCGGGATCTTTGACGGAAGAGGAGCTTAGTCTCTGGATTGAGCGATCATCCGCTTCCATCGCATAACGTCTATGCTCAGCGAGCCCGAACACGGAGCGGTGTTTGCGCAACAATGCGGAAGGCATGTGCAGCAGGTACGGAGTGCAAAGCGTCCGAGTGAGCGTAGCGAACGGCTTGAGCGACTTGCTATGCGATTTCATCGACGGGGCCAACCCAGAACAACGGATTATGGGCCACCTCCCATAGATGACCATCGAGATCTTTAAAGTAACCACTGTAACCACCCCAGAACACCTTCTGCGGCTTTTTAACCAGCGTTGCACCTGCCGCTACTGCCTGTGCCACGACCTCTTCGACTTCTTTTTCAGACGCAACGTTGTGGGCGAGTGAAAAGCCTTCGAAGCCATTATCTTCCGCTGCGACCTGAGCATCTTCTGCCAAAGCCTCGCGGCCATACAAGCCCAGCCAAGTGCCATTCAATGTGAAAAAAGCCACTTCAGGTGGCGATTCCATTCGAGGAAACCCCAGCCCCTTCTCGTAAAAATTGATCGCTGCCGCCAAATCGCGAACACCGAGAGTAACCATGCTAATTCTTGGTTTCATGGCTCGATTAATCCTCTTTTACGCATAACGAGACTGTCGAATAATTCGATTAGAGACACAGTCTCCTGCAGCCCAGTGCGCCGGAGCCATTTTCATCCTCTATCGTTGTTGTTTTTCTTCATCGTCATGAACGGGCACACACGGGATGCACCACCGGTGCAGAAGGCCCTGCTCGGCGCTTTTTCCGCACGGATTGTCTTCCCTTTCTTCACTCACCATCGATCCCCACCATAATGCGCCAGCTTCTCGATGTTGGGCACCAGCGCATACAGCTTCCATTGACCCTCCACCTTCTGCCGACCCCGCAGGGTAAACCGCTCATGCCCTTGTATGACGGATGTTGCCGAACGGCGGCTCCACCGTGCCTAATCGTCGACTGTAAACCATCCGCCCGCGCGGGCTATCGATCTTCTCTTTCATCCGCGCACTGTGGGTCGGCTCCTTGTCCGGATCAGCGTCATCGAAGAACACCACCTGGCGCGGGCTTTTCTGATCGGCGTTGCGCAGGCAACGCGATCTGAGGGAACAGTGGCCACAAGCCGACTTCGGGGCGGTGAACTTGATGCCGTGACGTCCTTTGACCTGGATATTGAGGCCGTTTCGGTACAGCGCTTTGCCCGCCGGGCAGCGACAGGTCAGGCGGCTGGGGTCGTACTCGAAGTCCGCCGGACGGTAGCGTTTCGGTGGCGGCTTTGGCGGTTTGTACTTGTCGGCCTCGGCGAAGCGCGGATCGCGCTTTCGGAACCCATGGTCGGCGACATAGGCGTCACTCTCCTCAGCGGCCAGCCATCGCAGGTTGGCTTCGGAGTGAAAGCCCGAGTCGGCCGTAAGCTTCGCTTCGCTCAGAATGTTGGCCGATAGGCCCAGGTCCTGGAAGTGCTCTTGTGTCCCTTTGAGCACCGGTTGCAGCAGTTCCTGCTCTTGCGGTGCGCCATGGGCCTGGGCTTCGACGATGAGCTGGTGCTTGGCATCGGTCACGGCCACCCCGACATAGCCCTGGATCACCCCTTTGCCGGTGGCCAGTTTGGCGCTGTCGTTGTCGGTGACGTTGCTTTTGCGCTCTTTGCCCTTGGGGCCGATCTTCGGTTGGCTGTGTTTCAGGAAGGCGCGGATCTTCTGACTGTGGCGTTCGAGCTTTTGGCGTTGCCGCTCGGCGTGGGCAAGTAAGTCCGGCGGACTATCCTTCGCGTCTTCGCTTCGGTGGGCTTGGAGCATCCGTTCGACAGCGCGTTCAAGCTTGGCGGCCTTGGCTGTCAGCTCCTCGTGCCGACCGCTCCATTCCTTGGACGCATTGGAGGGTAGCTTGACCCCGTCAATGGCGAACATCTCCCGTCCGATCAGTCCTGCCGCATCGCAGATCAGCAGCACTTCCTGGAAGAGGCCCTTGATCGCTTCGGTGAGCGGCTGATGAACTCGGCAATCGTCGAGTGATCCGGCATCGCCTGGCCCGACAGCGCCATCAACTGGACGTTGTGACGGCACGCCTCCTCAATCCGGCGGCTACCGAGTATCCCTCTGGCGTAGGCGAAGAGGATGATCTTCAGCAGGATCTTCGGATGGTAGGCGCGGGCGCCACGGGCATGGTTGCTGTACTGACGATCGAAGGCCGACAGGTCGATCCGATGCTCCATCAGGTGGTGAAGGGCGCGTTCGAAGGTACCGGGGAGAATCTGCTTGTCGAAGCGGATCGCAACGAAGGCGTCCTGCTGGAGGTGGTCCGGTTTGTACCTCGCTCGCATCCCGCACTCCTTTTTAATGCGGTTTCAACCGATCGATGCAACATTCTCGATACTGTGAAGGTAGAAGGAGTGTTGCTGATGAAACGAAGACCGCGGATTTACTACACAGAAAGCCAGAAGGCGCTGATGTGGGATCGCTGGCAAAAAGGCGAATCTCTCCACAGCATCGCTCGATTGTTCGACCGATACCACACCTCGATACAAGGCATTCTGGCGAAGACCGGCGGGATACGTCCGCCGCAGCGCCGACGCTCGAGACTGGCACTGTCGTTGTCGGAGCGCGAAGAGATCTCCCGTGCGGTGGCCACGGGTGAGTCGATTCGTGCGATTGCTGCCTCACTGGGACGTGCGCCATCGACGGTCAGCCGCGAGATCCGGCGTAACGGTGGCCGACGGCGCTACCGGGCAAGCAAGGCCGATCAGGCCGCTTGGGAGCGGGCACGCCGGCCCAAGGCCTGTAGACTGGTGGACAACCGTGCGCTGGCGCACATCGTGGCGGGCAAGCTGCGGTCGGCGTGGTCACCCGAGCAAATTGCCGGGTGGCTCAAGCGACGCTATCCGGACGACGAGCACTACCAAGTGTCACACGAAACCATCTATCGCAGTCTCTTCATCCAGGCCCGTGGTGCGCTGAAAAAGGAACTGTTGCAGCATCTGAGGCGTACACGAGGCATGCGCCGCTCTCGCCACTACACGCAGAAGGCGGGGAATCAGGGCCGGATCACTGACACCGTATCGATCAGAGAGCGTCCCGCCGCCATTGAAGACCGGGCCGTGCCTGGCCACTGGGAAGGCGACTTGCTGTGCGGTAGCCACAACAGCCAGATTGCAACACTGGTCGAACGCCACACCCGCTACGTGATGCTGGCCAAGGTTGACGGTACGGATACCAAGACGGTGATCAATGCCTTGATCAAGCAGGCGCACAAGTTACCGCGTGAACTCTACAAGTCGCTGACCTGGGATCGCGGCAAGGAGATGGCCGACCACAAGCGCTTTACGCTGGCGACCGATATAAAGGTGTACTTCTGTGATCCCCACACCCCTTGGCAGCGGGGTTCCAACGAAAACACGAACGGACTGCTGCGGCAGTACTTCCCGAAAGGAACCGATCTCTCAGTGCACTCGCAGGCGAAACTTAATGCAATTGCCAGGCAGCTTAACGAACGACCAAGAAAGACTTTAAACTTCGAAACACCGGCTGAACGTTTTAATCAATGTGTTGCATCGATCGGTTGAAACCGCAACGCTAACCGTGCTGTGAACGGATCTTTACTTTCTCAATGCCTGCATTTCACCGACTGACGGGAATTATTCGACAGCCTCAACGCCATGCTAACCGGCGCGGAGCAGCAGCGCTGCGGAGCGTCCGAGTGAGCGGTAGCGAACGGTATTGAGCATTTTGTTAGCCCTCACATTATTGCCCCAATCAATGACTGTAATGTGGCAGCGCCGCTTGGCGTGAACAGCCATGCGAATGCACCACAATTCAACAATACTGTTATCCAGAAAACAGAACGAAATGATTGTTTCTGGGTTTTGTGGCGCAACTTTTGCTGGGCGATAAGTGCACCGGGCCAACCTCCAGCTAAGACAGTAAATGCAGTGTACTTTCTTGTGTTCTCCACGCTCCATCTTGGGCTGCCGATTTATCTAACGCATACATGATAAAGGTACTAGGCTTGCTGCCATGTATAGCGCCAGTATATGGAGTGGTATTTTGGTTGTAAAAAACAGAGATCCCCACAATGATGAGAAAGAAAATAGCAACAACGACTGACAGAGGTCTGAGGTGGTCCAATGGACTTGTACACCCCGGTTAAGCAAGATTGGCTTAACTGAGGAAGAGACGCAATGACGACCCGAAAGAAGTACGCGAAAGAATTCAAGCTGGATGCGGTGAGCCTGGTTTTGGACCAGGGCTACACCCGGAGAGAAGCAGCGAAGAGCCTGGACATCAACGAGCAGATGCTGGGCCGATGGGTGAAAGAACACCGGGATTCTGAGGATGGCCAGGCCTTCCGTGGCAATGGCAAGCTGACGCCGGAACAAGACGAAATCAAAAAGCTGAAGGCAGAGGTCAAACGGCTTGAGATGGAGAGGGACATCTTAAAAAAGGCGACGGCATTCTTTGCAGCAGAAACGAAGTGAAATACGCGTTCATCACCCAACATAAGAATGCCTACCCCATCAGCCTGCAGTGCCAGGTTTTGGGTGTCAGCCGAAATGGCTATTACCAGTACAGGAAGAACCGGGAGGGCAAACTCGAAGACCCGATTCACCAGGAGATGATCGAATGGGTTCAGGATATTGCCAAGAGTTCAGGCGACACCTACGGCAGCCGGCGCATGAAGAAGGCGCTGAACGTGCTGGGCTATCCGGTAAGTCGAGATAAGGCACGAAGGCTGATGCGGGAAGCGAATGTACAAGCCCGCCACCGCAAGAAATACAAGGTGACGACGAATAGCAACCATAAGCAGCCGGTTTTCGAGAACCTCGTCGAGCGTAAATTTGATATCGATCGACCGGACCAGGTATATGCAGCCGACATCACCTATGTCTGGACCCAAGAGGGCTGGCTGTATCTGGCCGTGGTGATCGACCTGTGTACCCGGAAAGTGGTGGGCTGGAGCATGAGTTCCAGGATGAAGTCCCAGTTGGTTTGCGACGCCTTACAGATGGCGATCTGGCGTCGCCAACCCAAGGCTGGACTGATCCACCATTCAGATCGTGGCTCGCAGGGCGGATTCAACTGGTCGTCGCAACATCTCTGAACTGGAGGTGTTGAATGGGACGACCACGTGGTTGGATTAGTGAACAGACAGGTCGGGCGCCGATGCAATCGCCTGGAAGACCTGGTATCAATCAGCGAGAGGCTAAAAGAGCTTTCTGGAAGCACATTGCTGAGGGGTTGCCGAGTGAGGCTGCGGCGTTAGCGTGTGGCGTATCGCAACCCTTGGGTTCACGTTGGTTTCGCGAGGCTGGAGGTATGTCGCCGATGAGTATGGCGCCGCACACGGGGCGTTACCTGTCGTTTAGCGAGCGGGAGGAACTGGCTCTGTTAAGAGCGGAACACCACAGTGTTCGTGAGATTGCTCGTCGGCTAAGCCGATCGCCATCGACAATCTCACGCGAACTGCGGCGTAATGCAGCGACGCGCGGAGGCACGTTGACGTATCGAGCAACCGTCGCACAGTGGAAGGCAGAATGGGCCGCGAAACGCCCGAAGTCAGCGAAGCTCGTTGTGAATGAGCGGCTGCGAGTTTACGTGCAAGCGCGGCTCGCGGGGATGGTTACGGATGCTGACGGTAGGCCAATCCCCGGGCCCAACGTGCCATGGAGGGGCCGGCGTCATGGCCGTCGAGCGGATCGACGATGGGGCACCTGCTGGAGCCCGGAGCAGATTAGTCACCGATTGCGGATCGACTTCCCGGATGATGAGACGATGCGGATCTCTCATGAGGCCATCTACCAAGCGCTCTATATTCAGGGCCGCGGCGCGCTACGACGCGAACTCTCCGCGTGTCTGCGCACCGGTAGAGCGCTTCGGGTACCGCGTGCCAGGTCGCAACAACGAGGTAAGAACTTCATTACGCCGGAGGTGATGATCAGCCAGCGTCCAGCGGAAGTTAACGACCGCGCTATACCGGGACACTGGGAGGGTGATCTCATACTGGGACTGAACAGCTCGGCCATCGGCACTTTGGTCGAACGGAAGACCCGTTTCACGATGCTGCTCCATCTGCCACCTATGCCCGGTCATCTGTCCGACGCCAGGGTCAAAAACGGGCCGGCACTGGCTGGTCACGGCGCAAAGGCTGTCCGTGATGCAATCGCCGAGAAGATCGTGTTGCTCCCAGAGCAGCTTCGCAAATCCCTGACTTGGGATCAGGGTGCGGAGCTCGCCCAGCATGAGCAATTACGGATTGACGCCGGCCTGGATATCTACTTCTGCGATCCAAGGAGTCCTTGGCAGCGCGGCAGCAACGAGAACACCAACGGGCTGCTGCGCCAGTACTTTCCCAAGGGGACCGACATCAGCAGATACTCGGAAAACGACCTCGACGCCGTTGCTACCACCCTTAACAGCCGACCCCGGAAGACACTCGCCTGGCAGACGCCAGCTGAGGCACTCGATGAGCTACTATGCTTGGCAAAATAATCCGGTGTTGCGACGACTCCTTGAACCTAAGCAGTATGCGACGGAAGGAGTTCCGGCGGTTGCCGAGGGCCCATGGCATCGAGGGCAGCATGAGCCGGAAGGGTGACTGCTGGGACAACGCTGTCGTGGAAAGTTTCTTCGGCAGCCCTGAAACAGGAGCGCGCGCAGTGGCGGAACTACCAGTCCCGCTACGAGGCGCAGCAGGACATCCGGATTACATTTCCATGTTCTATAACAGTCGCCGTCTGCATTCATACCTGGGCTACATGAGCCCCAACGACTATGAACGGCAACTGACGGAGAGAAAGAAAGCGGCTTAACTGGGGTGTAACAAAACCCTTGACCACGTCAGTCCATTGCTCCGTTTTGTTTTTTCAGGGAGTATATCGCCAGTCAATGTAGCCTTGATGGCGCGTGGCCGGCCTTGCTTATCAGAAGACTGAGTCGTAAGTTACTATCTGACCAATCGACTGGACGTCGATTGCGATTGCTGAACGCTTTGATATGGATAAAGATTTGTTTTCCGCCAGCCATAGGCGTTATAAACCCAAATCCCTTCTCTTCATTCCAAGAAGTCAATTTTCCTTTAGTGCGCATATCTTTTTCTTTTTTTGGGCTAACGGCGGCGGTAACCGGGCCGCCGCCAAGCAACTATGACCTCAATTCCCGCGTCATCGGCGGCTCCGGTTCACCGCTTGGTTAGGTGACAGCCCCTAGGATCTCCCGGGGGTGGATCACTGATTCCTAATTTCCGGTGGGAATCGGAATCTTGACGCCCTCCTTCTCAAGCTGCTCGCGGATGTGCAGGAAACGGAAATAGGAGCTCAGCGTGATCGGGCCCGAGTAAGCTGCACTCTGCATCGGCCGAGGCGGGTACTTCACGTAGGTTTCCATCTTCTTCTTAATCGCCTCGCTGATCGTCACCAGTGTCCAGGTCCGCTCTGTGTAGTTGTTCATGAAGATGTCGTAGCGCTCCTGCGGGTCTTGCCAGAGGTCGAAGACCTGTGGCACGGTGGCGACATACGCCTCCGGACCCTTCCACCCAAGGTTGGTATCCACGGCGAGTCCTCCAGTTGGCTGGCCATTGTCGCCGCGCAGGTTGAATGCAGCCTTGTAGTTGCCAACACGTGCGGCGCCAGGCGTCAGCTCATTCTCGGTGAAGTAGAACCACTCGTTCCGGTCACTTTTGCCGGTACCGAACAGGACTGGCGACATGTCGTAGCTGTCGAAAATGATGGGTTTACCCTCGCGGTCCTTTTCGGGCAGCTCCACACCGGCAACGGAGGCGAACGTGGCCATCAGGTCGAGGCCGCCCAGGATGTCGTGGTTTTTCGCGCCGGCCTTGATCTTGCCCGGCATCCAGGCAATCGCCGGCACCCGGTTGCCACCCTCACGCACTGTGCCCTTGGTGCCGCGGAACGGCGTGTAACCGGCGTCCGGGTAGACGTCCTGCCAAGCACCATTGTCGGTGGTGTAGAAGACCATCGTGTTCTTGTCGAGACCGAGCTCCCGCACCTTGTCCATGATCCGCCCGATTCTGGAGTCCAGCTCCACGACCGAATCCGCATACTTGCTCTTCGAAAGAGATTTGTGTTCGTAGTCAGGGTGCGGCATGTTCGGCTGGTGAACCTTCATGAAGTTGATGCTCATGAAGAACGGAGTCTTCGACTTCGATGCCTTGTCGAGATAGTCGATGGACGCCTTCTCCACATAGCCGTCGAAGAACGGAATCCCAACGACCCCATTCGGGTAGTCAGCCGTACTGGCATCAGGCGTATCGACGTACTGGCCGTTGATCGCGAATTCTTCAACCGGCTTCTCGCCTACCTTACCTGACAATGCACCCTTGGTCACTTTCTTGAACATGGCACGCAACTCCGGACTCATGTCGGGGAACCATGTCGGATCCGCATAGGTATAGGCGTTGAGGTGGTAGAGGCCGGCGTACTTCATCTCGTCGTAGCCCTGGGCGTTAGGTAGCGCGTAGTCGTCCTCGCCGAGGTGCCACTTGCCGGTGAAGAAGGTGTTGTAGCCCGCGGTCTTCAGCACCGAGGCCAGAGTCCACTCCGCGGCGGGCAGTCCACCGCCCTGACCCTGAAAGGCCACGGTGGTCATGCCGCTGCGGTTGGGGATACGCCCGGTCTGCATCGCCGCCCGGCCGGGTGTGCAGCTCGGCTGAGCGTAGAACGAAAACATCGTCATCCCCTCTCTCGCCAAACGGTCGATATTCGGCGTAGGCATGCCGCGTCCTTCGCCACCCCCATAGGGGCCGAGATCGCCATAGCCGGTGTCGTCAGAGACGATAAGTATGATATTGGGTTTTTCGCTCTCCTGGGCCGTGGCTGGCATGCCGGGTAAGAGCATCAGGACGAATAGCAGGCTGAATAATTGTCTCATGGGTTTCTCCTCTCGAAAGTTCTTCGTGTAAATTGGCATGACTCCACTATCGCCACCTAACCGCTAAGCATTTATCCATTGTGCGCAGCATGATGGATAAATGTCTGTTGGACTAAGCCGCTTGGCCACGGGGCTCCTTATCTATATAGGGGATTGTTTTTGCGGGCGGCGTAGCAGCAGGGGCTGTGCCGGGGTCTTGCGACAGGATCTTCCCATGGTTTGCTTCCATTGATCGCCATCGTCCCTCGCTCCATTGGCGGTTTGTTTCCCTTTTTAAAGGATTTTCGGCGCTTTTGCACCCACACGCACACACCCGGACCCAGGCCGCTGCACGGGCCTGTCGATCACACAGGAGGTGGGGGTTTCTTCGATTCGCCCGTTCGCGTCACCCTCCGTCACGGCGCTTTGGCGCCATCTGGGCCATCACCCTCAAGCGGCCCTGGCCGCATTTCGGGCAGGGGTAGCCGTCGAACGGCCCGCTGCACCGTGATGCACCACCCGGCCCGTCCGTCGCCGCCCGTCCGCCCTCAGCTGGCGCTTCAGCGGCGATCATCCCGCGGATCCGCTCGAGTCGCTTCGCCCGGCAACAGTTGGCCAGGTACCCATAGTGGCGGATGCGCTGCAACCCCTTCGGCAACACGTGCAGCAGGTAGCGGCGGATCAGCTCCGTGCCCGCCAGGCTGATGGCCTTGTGACGCCCACCGTCGCGGTAGTCCTTGACGTCAGACGCACCCGCCCCCGTTCATCAAGACCGCTGAGACGATGGTCGCTCAGCGCAATGCGATGGGTGTAGCGGGCAAGGTAATCGACCAGGGCATCCGGGTGGTTCAGGCAGGCCTTGGTGTAGACCACCCACTCGGTAGCCATTAGCTGATCAAGGACCGCTTTGATCTGTTGTCGATTGGCCAGCCGTGGCAGTTCTCCCGCCTCGATCCGGACACGCAGGCGACTGACGAAGCCACCGCGCAGCTTTCTCGACAGCGCCCGCACCGGGAACAGGTAACGCCCCTGGTCTCGCGCCAGCCTTCGGCACCGAGGGCGCCACCGGGCACCAGGCAGTGCAGGTGCACATGACGACTGAGATTCTGTCCCCAGGTGTGCAATACGGCCACCATACCCATCTGGCCATCAAGGCGCTTTTGGCCAAAGGCGCTCAGCGTGGCCCACGCGCGCTCGAACAGCAGGGCATAGAGCACGCGGGCGTGCACCTCGAACCACGGATTGAGGCAGTGTGGCAAGGTAAAGACCAGGTGATGGTAGGGCACCGGCAGCCCGCCCGGCGTTGGCGCTCGGCCCACATCGCCGAGGCCTTGCGCTGGCGGCGCGGGCAGTGGCGGTCGCGGCAAGCGTAGTGCAACACCGGCTGATCACCGCACCGGTCGCAGCTCAACCGCAGTCCGCCCGGCCGCGGTGCGACAGTCAAGCACATGGTGGCAGACCTGGCGCTGACGGGCGCTCAGACGGTGTTCCTGACAATAATCGTCAAGGCAATGCATCAAGACCTGCTGCAGGGAGGCCAGCTCGGCATGACTCACCTCCAGCGCCGCAACCAGGTCATGGACCCCGCGGCCTTCGCGGTAGCTCGGCACCCAGTGCACGTAGCGCAGGGTCGAGTGCAGGTCCCGGTGGCCGAGCAGCCGCTGCAGGCGGTGCACCGGCATTCCCGCCTCCAGCTGGTGGGTGGCATAGGCGTGGCGCAGGCTGTGGATGCCGCCGATCTTCTCCACCCCGGCGTGTGCCTTGGCGCGCGCGAAGGCCTTCTGGATGCTGCACAGGCTCAGCGCCCGCTCCAGAGTGTGTCCGGGGAACAGCCAGGGACCCGGATGGAAGCGTTGCCAGTAACCGCGAAGCTGCGACAACAGCGTCGGCCCCAAGGGCACCAGCCGGTCCTTTGCCCCTTTGCCCTGGTCGATGCGCAACAGGCCGCGCTCTCCGTCGATGTCGCGGACCTTCAAGTGGACCAGTTCGCTCACCCGCAGACCGCAACCGTAGCAGGTGGCCAACATCATCCGGTGCTTGGGGTTGGTGCAGGCCGCCACGATCGCCGCCACCTCCGCACGGCTCAGCAGCTCCGGGATGCGTTGCGGCCGCTTGGGTGTCGGGATCGGGATATCGAACCGCGGCCACTTGAGCACCTGCAGATACAGAAACCGGATACCGTTCAGATATAGTCGGCAACTGGCCGCCGACAGCTCTCGCTCCACTGCCAGGTAGACGAAGTAGCGCCGCAGCGCTGGCACGCTGAGCCGCTCGGGCGACTGTCCGTAATAGCGCGCCAGGGCGCTGACCGCCGACAGGTAACTGCGGTGGGTGCGCACCGAGAAACCACGCACCGTCATCGCCTCGATCATCTTCGCGCGTAAGGGGGTCATCGTCTGTCTCCTCGTGGTTCAGACCCTCATGGGCCTGTTACGAGTGTTGACGATGTCACTCAATCTTCCGCCGTCGATGACATGCCCCGATTGCCGGGCTCCGCGAAGCAGTT
>CAWGBV010000011.1:0-289476 GCA_963820915.1 uncultured Gammaproteobacteria bacterium
CTAGTGGGCCATGCGTTTAATTGTGTAACGCATGCTTGGCACGGCCAACCGCGGCGATGATATGGGCGGCCGGTTTGGACCACTTGAACGGTTTGGCGCTATGCGCATTGTGCACGCTGATGAAGCGCTGTAGTTCGGCCTTAAGTTCGGGCACGCTGGTAAATACACCTCGGTACAAAGCGCGGCGCTCTAGTTGAGCGAACCAACCTTCAACCGCATTAAGCCAAGACGAACTGGTCGGTGTGAAGTGAAGGTGAATGCGTGGGTGCGCTTCAAGCCACTCCCGCACAGCCGGCGTTTT
The DNA here is from genome assembly GCA_963820915.1 of uncultured Gammaproteobacteria bacterium. Classification (GTDB taxonomy): domain Bacteria; phylum Pseudomonadota; class Gammaproteobacteria; order Chromatiales; family Chromatiaceae; genus CAWGBV01. The sequence continues at coordinate 302 of CAWGBV010000011.1, forward strand.
GTGTGCACTAAGATTGTCCAAGATGATGTGCAGGTCCTTGTCAGCACTGACGCGCCGGTTCAGCAGCTTGAGGAAGGACAGAAACGCCTTGCCATTGGTTTTGTCGGTGACCTTACCAATAACTTTGCCGGTCAGCGTATTGAAGGCAGCGTAAAGCGCTGTCGTGCCATGGCGTTTGTAGTCATGAGTTCGACTGCCGATACGACTCGGATTCAACGGTAAACCCGGCTGCGTACGGTCCAGGGCTTGAATCTGTGTCTTTTCGTCAACGCTAAGCACAACCGCGTTATCCGGCGGATTCATGTACAGCCCGACGATATCGACTACCTTATCGGCAAACGCCGGATCTGAGCTGATCTTGAAGGTCTTTAGCCTGTGTGGGCGTAAATCAGCGGCCTTCCAGATCTGGCGTACCTGCCACGGTGTCACCTGCGCATACTGGGCCATCAACTCGATGCTCCAGTGTGTAGCCTCCTGAGGAATACGTTTGGTGGTCAGGAAAATGACCTTATCGACGGTCTTCTTATCAATGACCGTCGGACGCCCAGTGCGCGGAAGTTCCAGCAGACCCTGAATACCATCGGACTCAAATCGGTTCCGCCATCGATGCACGGTCTTCGCGGAGGTCCGCTGTGCGGCGGCAACAGCGGTCGGCGTCATCCCTTCAGCGAGCTGCAAAATGATCTTGGCACGCATGATCTGACCGTGAGGCAGTGTCGTGGATCGACACCATTGGTTCAGCGTGGCAGTCGCCTTCTTTGAGAGTCGAAGTGGTTTGGCTGGGCGCATACCGAATGATACGCGAAGCCAGGATGCGTTACATTACTTTCCGCATGATCCACTGGTAACCCTTGATTCCTGACAGTTGAGTCGGCGGATCACCTTCGGTATCCGCCCTACGGACTCCTCCACCTATTTACTAAAGTTTTGTTGCGTTGCACAATAATCGGTTACCGACGAATTTAAATTCCATTGACCTGAAACCGGGAATGCTCACATGTTTCGCAAAGAACTCAAAGTCCTCGACTGCACGATCCGCGACGGCGGCCTGATCAACAACTACCAGTTTTCCAAGGACTTCGTGAAGGCGGTCTATCGAGCGACCTGCGATGCGGCGGTGGATGTCGTCGAACTGGGCAAGAAGCTCGAGGAAAGCGATGAGTACACCCGGGAGAAGTACGGCGCTTGGAACTTCTGCGACGACGATGACCTGAAAGAGGTCATCGACTCGTACGACTCTGAGTATCCGGCCGCTGGTGGCCGTCATGTACGACGTGGGCCGGGTCGACGTCAGCAAGCTGCAGCCCCGCGACCAGGGGCCGATCGATATGGTTCGCGTCGCCTGTTATGTGCACCAGATCGACGACGGCATCGACCTGATACAGCGGTGCAAGGACCTGGGCTACGAGACCACCATCAACATCATGGCCGCCTCGGCGGCCATCGAGACCGAACTGGTGGAGGGCCTGGTGGAGATCAACAAGGCCGATGAGGTGGATTACCTCTACCTCGTTGACAGCTTCGGTGCCTTCTACTCGGAGCAGGTGAGCTACTACCTGGAAAATGTACAAGAAGTACGCGCCTGACAAGGAGCTGGGCTTTCACGCCCACAACAACCAGCAGCTTGCCTTTTCCAACACCCAGCAGGCCATCATCGACGGCGTCAATCTGCTGGACGCCACCATCAACGGCATCGGTCGCGGCGCCGGCAACTGCAACCTCGAGCTGTTGCTGAACTTCCTCAAGAACCCGAAGTTCAACGTGCGGCCGGTCTACAGGGTGATTCAGGAAGCAATTCGTGCCGCTGCGCAAAGAAATCGAATGGGGCTTCAACGACATCTACGGTATCAGCGGCCACTTGAACCAGCATCCGCGCGAGGCCATGAAATTACGCGCCGACACCGAGAACAAGGACAACTGCTACGACTTCTACATGAAGTCCGTCGAAGCCTGAATATTATCTGCTCAAACCCGTCAGCCCGCCGAGGGTCGGCAGGCTGACGGGTTACTTTTCGTAGTCCAGTGATGCCGGCCTGATACCGGCGGTTTTATCAAGCGGGCTCACCACCCGAGCCTTCATGCCCGGTTTTCCAGGGTCCACGAACGGCGGGAGTAATGCCGAAAAATACACCAGTGCTGTAGAGGGCCGCTGATCAGCCCGCTCGTTGCAATTTGGGTATTTGCCACCTTCACACAAAGTCATCCCACCGCCTGACTGTCACCTGAAGGCATCTGGCGGGGACTCTGGTACGATGCCAGGTGTTCTCGCTGCCCAGGCATCTTTTGGCTCTGATACTGCTGGTTGCGAGCTTCGTCGTCTGTTTTCGTTTCTATCGTTTTCTGGTGTCGGGTACGGTAGTGGTTTCCTGCTACGGAGTAGGGACTGATTTTCCAGATGCCTGGTCGATATCGATCATAATCCAGAAAAATAAACGCTCTTCAAAAAAGGGGTTCTCAATGTACTTTCGGTTGAAAAAGCATGTTTTTTCGCCCTTCATTGTTTTCTTCGCCGGCATTGCCATTGCTACTGGTCTTGCGGGCTGTGCCTCCAGTGGCGGTGCGGCCAGCGAGGACACGGCCAGCGAAGATACGCCCACTGAAACTGAGGACGTGGGGGAAATCATCCTGAAGCCGGGTGCCTCGAAGACCTGTATTTCAACGCCCTGCGCCGTATGGTTCGAGATGCCGGAAGGGTCGGGTACTTTCGCGCTGATGCAGGATAACCAAGTCAAGCTGGGGGACTACCCGGCCGGACAAAAAGTAAAGATAGGCAACTTCTGGTCGCCACACTATTTCAATATACCCGAATCGGATTATCCGAAATCTCACTTGTACATCCTGGGGCAGTGAAGGCAGGCAGACTGGAATTCTGAACAGTCGTCGGCTTTCAAAAGGGTCAGCGGGCCAGGGCGGGCCAAACAGCGGCTTACCTTTCATCTCAACGTCGGGCATCTTGAGGAAACTTGATATGCGATCGTTGCCCGAGGCTTATCTGGCCCATTGGGACCGCATTGGCATAACCGGCGATTTGATCGCTCAGAGATCATTGCCCCTGTTCGAGGAGGCGTCTGAACTCCAGGTCGCGGACGTTTCCAGAGACGGAAAGGAATTTCTACTGGTCCCATCGGCTGCTTTCGCATGGAACAAAATGAAATCTGCAGCACGTGGCGCTGGTGTCGAAATTCACATCGTTTCAGGCTACCGAAGCGTCGAACGGCAAGTTGAACTCATCGCAGGAAAGTTGGAGGCGGGTCAGTCGATTGATGCCGTTCTTGAAGTGCTCGCTCCACCCGGGTGCAGTGAACATCACACGGGCAGGGCGGTTGACCTGGGAACGGGCACCGTCAAACCACTGAATCCCGATTTTGAACGGACGCCAGCCTTCGAATGGCTTGTGAAACAGGCTTCCAGTTTCTGCTTTACACTCTCTTTTCCTGCCGGCAACCCGTTCGGGTACGTCTATGAACCTTGGCACTGGTGCTATCAGGACTCGGCCGCACAGTCAGTCGTTGCGAAGGATGGCTGACTCACTGCACACACATGCTGCGGCTGGGGCTTTCCCGAAAACAGTGCTGAACCACTATCCCTGGTTAAGACAATCGTGAGCACGACATGACCGAGTTCGTTGACAGCCTTGAGGACGTCTTTGCGCAGTTCGGCGCGATACAGGCCAAGCGCATGTTTGGTGGCTATGGCATCTACCACGAGGGTTTGATGTTTGGCCTGGTGGCGGATGACGTCTTGTACCTGAAGGCGGATAAGACGTCGTCCGGACTGTTTGATGCGTTGGGATTGCCACCTTTCCAGTACACGAAAGGCGACAAGACAATGAAGATGTCGTACTGCCTGGCGCCCGAAGTCATTTTCGACGATCCGGACCAGGCGAGGGAATGGGCGAATCGGGCGTTCGAGGCTGCACTGCGTTGCAAAAAGCCGAAGAAGAAATTGAAGGCAAAGAAGTGACCGTTGGATGTGGCCTTTGGCTCTCGTGGCCGGAGGCAGCAGCGGGTGATCTTAGTGCTTGGTCTTCAACAGCAAATCCTTAGCCGCATTGATCTCCGCCGCAAGATAATCACTGCCACCCCGATCGGGGTGAACCTTCTGCATCAGTCGCCGATGGGCGGCGATGATTTCGTCCCGTGTGGCACCCGGCTCCAGGCCCAGGATGTCCAGCGCGTCGCCTTCAGACATGGGTCCGCTGGTGTTTCCAGCCGTGTGTCCTGAATCTGCTCCTTGTTCCTCGGCCTGCTCCTGCCAGTCGGGGTGCATACGATCGAGATAGGCCTGCAATACGTTAAGGGATTGTTCGTCGTCGCGGCATTCGTCCAGCAGTAACAGCAGATCACTCAGGTCAAGGTCAGACAACCGCTTTCCTGCGTATCGACCCTCGACGATCTCGCCGTCCATCTCACCCGTGTCGTGGTTGAGCTGCATACGCAGGTATCGGGTTTCCACCGAGGTGGTTTGCCCGGGAGACGGATTTCGATTGGCGCGACCGGAAAACCATCCCGAGAACAGGCGATGAAGCAACGGCAGGGGCAGGGCCGGCATCAGACGAACCAGTCGCAGCACGAAGGCCACGGCGGCACCGACGATCGCGAATATCCAGTGGAGACGACCGGTGATGGCGAGAAGAATAAATAGCGCGATGGCGGCCCCTATGGCACCGAGGCGCAGGTATTTCGCCACCTGCTCGGGAGGTGTGCGCAGAAACCACCAGATAAAGGCGAAAATGGCGATTGCCAGTATCAACACCAGGAACAGGGAGCCTCGCATCACCGATCAGTTCCCCTTCACCTGGTGCGTGAGTTGACGCACGATACCGCCTCGGTTTTTCGAGAAGTTCGCGAGCGCCTTGCGCCCACCGGCGGCAAACACCGCCACCGCGCTCAACAGATCGCGCAACTGTTGTGCACTGCCGGCGTCGAAACGGCAATGGGCGCCCTTGGTGAGGCGTGCGATCTCGCGGAAGGCCCGTTCCGCGTTGGGCTCATGGCCCTCCTGGAACAGAAAAGCCGGAACGCCGAGGATGCCCAGTCTGCCGGCCAGGTGACTCAATTGATCGATATCCTCTTCCATGCAGTCGCCGACGAAGACCAGGGCGTTGATGTGCTTGGCTTCGGTTTCGCGGATAGCGTGCTCCAGCACCCGGCCGATCTGGGTCAGTCCGCCCAGGCAGGTCACGCCGGTCATCTGGCGCAGCAGGCTGCCGGTGTTGGCGGTCCAGCCGGTGTGATGAAACTCGCCGAAGCCACGGTAGTAGCAGAGTTGGATATCCAGGCCGCCGAGGGCGGCGGTTTCCTCAAACATGCTTGCCTGCAGGTTGCAGGCCCGGTCCCACGCCGGCTGGCGGCTGGCGGTGGCATCCATGGCGAACAGCAGCCTTCCGCGTTCGCCCGCTTTCTTTGTTAAGGGCGTTTGCGCCACGCGCCGAAGGAAGGCGTCGATCTCGCCGCCGCTGGACGTTGTGGGAAGTTTTGAGTCGCTGTTGCTCATCTCATCTGGTGATATGGGGTCTGTACTGTGCAATGGCTATGTTACGTCACCGGCGAAGTCCCGTGCCTGTCTTTGCCGGGTTTGGGATGCCATTTCGCTGGCGCCCGCGTTTCGCGCAGTTGATCCTGGCGTGCTCGCCGGGTTCAAATCGTGCCACTTGGATAAACGAAAGGTCCGACCCTTGGTGGAAACGAGCGAAGAAAAACCCTACGCACCGGCCTGCGATGAAAACCGGCAACCCATCCTCGAGATTCTGCAGCAGGTATTCGTGGAGCCGGGAAAGGTGCTCGAAGTCGGTAGCGGAACGGGCCAGCACGCCACCTGGCTGCCGGGTTACCTGACGCACTTGCAGTGGCAACCCACGGAAGTGGAGGAGAATCTGCCGGGCATTCGGGCCTGGCTGGCCGATGCGGCGCTGGAGAACGTCTTGGCGCCCATGGTGCTGGATGTCAGCCGTCAGCCCTGGCCGGTAGAGCAGACCGACTATGTCTTCTCGGCCAACACGGTTCACATCATGTCCTGGCCCATGGTGGAGGCATTTTTCGAGGGTCTCGGGCGGGTGCTGTCGCCGGGCGGGGATTTCTGCCTCTACGGGCCTTTCATGTTCGACGGCCGTCATACCGCTGAGAGCAATGCGCGCTTCGATATCTGGCTGAAGGAGCGTGATCCGCTGAGCGGTGTCAGGGATGCGGCGGATCTGGACCGACTGGCTTCGGCGGCAGGACTGGCGCGGATGAACGATTTCCCGATGCCGGTGAACAATCGCATTCTGCATTGGCGTCGGCTGGACTGAGCGTCGGGCAGAAAAAAAAGGGGGGCGCCCATCCCGGTTGACCCGGGGTGGACGCCACCAAACCATTTCCACTTGCAGTGGATGAGGAGGATTGCCCGATACCCGACCGGAGGGGGCGCTGAGGGAAGTCCGATGCCGAGAGTGGCCCCCGCCGGTGGGTGATCAGAGATATTCAAGTCGCGTGCCAAAGTTCGTCAGCTGAGAGGCCTGTTGACCTCTGTAGCTCGATAACAGACTGAAATTCATCAATAAATAGAAATCTGATCGGGTCGTTAGTCGTCGCGTACAAGGCGGGCTAGCATCCCTGGCGCCGTGCTGGTTGCGTGATTATTTGCCCCAGGTTGGTGCTTCCATGGGCCTTATTTGAGCATCGGAGCAGGATGAGCAACACAGTCTTGCATTGGACCGGGACCGAATCCGGTCGGTTTTCCCCTGCATTGATGGGAACCGATGAGACCGGAATCTTTGGCAAAAAAATGGCGCAGCAGTCAAAGCGCGTCAGACATCACGTCAGTTAAAGGCCCTTTCCGTGCTGCCTGGCGAGCTATTTGAAAATGTCTTTCTAAGCGGCGATTCACCCGGCGCGGGTGAAGCTGTATTCGCTGCCCTGGCGGCGGGCCTTTATGCCCACCCGGTCAAAGACGATCTCCTCGCCGTCATCGATATTGCGCGGTTCGCCACCGACAGCGATAAAGCCTTCGCGGGTGACGCCGCAGTGAATGATTCCCAGCTTGTCGTGCTTGGTTGGCACCAGTGTCAAGGTTACATCGTCGGGCATTCGGATCTCCTGGATGTTGTGACTTTTCGTTGGGTGACCCATATTTGTCACCCGGACTGGATTCACGCCCGTCTGGCCTTTCGATGGCGAATACTTCGTGCGGACGGGGTATAGGGTTGATGGTAGCGGTAATGTTAAGAAAACCACCGTCAGAATTACCTTGGAGATTTGGATGCAATCGGGCGCTTGCCCCTGGACGGGCTTTTCCCAGTTTTCCCAGGGGTTAAGCCGCGGCGCTTTGGGATAGCCTGAGCGGTGAAGGACCGGAACCCGGGTCCAGCCATCATCCCGACGAAGCATCCACCTGAGCCGAATCATGACCCCAGAACCCTCCGATGCCGCTGCAACTTCCACCAACCGGCTGATCGAATCCACCAGTCCTTACCTCTTGCAACACGCCCACAACCCGGTGAACTGGTGGCCCTGGAGTGAGGAGGCGCTGGAACTCGCGCGAACGGAAGGCAAGCCCATATTGCTTTCCATCGGCTATTCGGCCTGCCACTGGTGCCACGTGATGGCCCACGAATCCTTCGAGGATGCAGAAACGGCCGCGCTCATGAACGAGCTGTTTGTGAACATCAAGGTGGACCGTGAGGAGCGGCCGGATCTGGACAAGATTTACCAGAGTGCACACCAGTTGCTGTCCCAGCGCCCTGGTGGCTGGCCGCTGACGGTGTTTCTGACCCCCGAGGATCAGATGCCGTTTTTCGCGGGGACCTATTTTCCCGATCAGCCCCGGCACGGCATGATTTCCTTTCGCGATCTGATGCAGCGGGTGCATGCCGCCTGGCATGAACAGAAAGATGCGGTTCGTGCCCAAAACAACTCTCTGGCCGAGGCACTCGGACGGCTGAATCCGCCAGCGGCCGGCGTGGTCGGTGAACTGACCGACAGGCCGCTCGATCAGGCGCGCGAAGAGTTATCGTCCAGTTTTGAACCGGTTCACGGCGGTTTTGGCGGCGCGCCGAAGTTCCCCCATTGCACGAGCATCGAACGGCTGCTGCGACATTGGGCTGCGAACCCAGGTGACAGCGATGCCCTGGATATGGCCCTTCACACCCTGGAACGCATGGCCAGCGGCGGAATCTACGATCATCTTGGCGGCGGTTTCTGCCGTTACTCCACGGACGAGCGCTGGCTGATCCCCCATTTTGAAAAGATGCTGTACGACAACGGCCCTCTGCTGGGGCTTTATGCGGATGCCTGGCGGGCCAGCGCCAACCCCCTGTTCAAACAGGTGTGCGAGGAGACCGCCGCCTGGGTGATGCGCGAGATGCAATCCGAAGAGGGCGGTTATTTCTCCACCCTGGACGCCGACAGCGAAGGCGAGGAGGGCAAGTTCTACGTCTGGACTCCGGACGAGGTGCGTTCCTTGCTCAATGCCGAGGAGTACGAGACCTTTGCCCGGCGTTACGGGCTCAACGGCGCGGCGAATTTCGAAGGCAAATGGAATCTCTATGCCGCCACGAAGATGGAGAAACTCGGCGGTGAGGGCCTTGACCCGGCAGAGGTCCGGGTGCGCCTCGAAAGCGCTTCGAAAAAACTGTTCGATGCCCGGCAGTCCCGCATTCGTCCCGGTCGGGACGAAAAGGTGCTGACCAGCTGGAATGCGCTGATGATCAAGGGCATGGCCCAGGCGGGCCGGGCGCTCCATCGCCGGGAATGGATCGGGTCCGCTGAAAACGCCCTGGCGTTCGTCCGCAGTACGCTCTGGCGCGATGGCCGCCTGCTGGCGACCTGCAAGGACGGCAAGGCGCACCTGTCCGCCTATCTCGACGACTATGCCAATCTGATCGATGCCCTGCTGGAGTTGTTGCAGTGCCGTTGGCGCAACGAGGATCTCGAATTTGCCGTGGAGCTGGCCGAGGTGCTGCTGACGTCTTTCGAGGACGAGGCGGCGGGTGGTTTCTTCTTCACCGGCAGGGACCACGAACGTCTGATCCACAATCCCAAGCCCTTCGGTGACGATTCCGTACCGGCCGGCAACGGCATCGCGGCCCGCGTCCTGCTGCGCCTGGGCTGGTTGCTGGCGGAACCGCGTTATCTCGAGGCCGCTGAAAAAACACTGCATCTCGGCTGGTCTCAGGTCAGCCGGATGCCTTCCGCCCATTGCGCCTTGCTCAACGCCTTGGAGGAGTACCTTGAGCCCACGGAGATCCTGGTGGTGCGGGCGGACGGTGACCGGCTTGCCCGTTGGACAGTCGATCTGGGTGCGGAATACCTGCCACGTCGAATGGTTCTGCCGATACCCGGCGATGCGGCCCTGCCAGCGGCGCTGGCGGAAAAAACGAGCCGCCCCGACGGCCTGATCTATCGCTGCCTGGGCACCCGTTGTGACACCCCGGTGGCGGCCCCGGCGTTGCTCGACGAGGCCGGATGACCGGAAAAGACTGAGATTTTCATTGATTTTCGGGCGCGGGCTGAAATGCGCAGCGGGTTTTACGGGTCTGTTACATTAGATTCGAGTCAGCTGCAGCAGGCGTACTGTCGTGAACTGTGAAGAGTTTCGTCGCAAACTGTTAGAAGATCCTCACTGCCGGGCCCCGGAATTCCTGGCTCACCGCGATAAGTGCGCCCCCTGCGAGGACGAAGCGAAGGCGGTTACTCGACTCGAGTCGGACCTGGAAGATCTGCTCAATGTTGATCCGCCTCCAGACCTGAAGACTGGCCTGCGCCTTATACCCCAGCGCCGCCAATGGTTGCCTTTTGCGATGGCCGCCTCCTTGGCCGGTATGGCCGCCTTGGGTACCTGGTTGATGAGCGGACCCGTGGAGGATGGTAACGCGGCGATGGTGGCCGAGGTGCTGCACCATATTGAGCACGAACCCCTGAACCTTAACCACGAACCCGCCCTGGCGACGGGCAACTGGACGGCCCTTTCGCCCCGGGTTCAGATCGATACCGATGATTGGAACCACACCGTCACCTACGCGGCGCCCTGCGAGATGATGGGCCACAAGGGTCTGCACCTGGTCCTCGCGGGTGACGAAGGGCCGGTTTCCGTGCTGGTCATTGTCGACCAACGGGTTGCCGAATCCAGATTGTTCCACGAAGCGGACCATCGCGGCGTGCTCCGCCCATTGTCCAATGGATTGCTCGCGGTCGTCAGCGTCAGCGGACGTTCGGTTGACGATTTGGCCGCCGAGCTTGCGCCGCGTATCAAGATACTCGCATAGCAACGCTTAGGTCTGATTCCAGGTGCAACCCGGATAATTCGGGTAGGTAATACGAACGGCGGAAATGCCGCGGAAGTGAGGTGGTCCAATGGGCTGGTACACCTCACCTGAATCCGTGATTCCAATTTCGATCAGCGCCCGCCTTCACCGAGAAGGCCGGATTAGACGGGCTCCGAGATGCCGATGCGCCAGGCGCGGACCGATTTGACCGGATCGAATCAGTATTTCAGGGACGCCAGGGGTACCCGCGGAGTGTTCGCAGCACACGCAGACACAGTGGCCCGTCGCCGCGTGGTCCAGCGGCGTCCGTATCGTGCTGTAAAGGTGTCAGGCGCCGACCAGTCGCGCGTGGCAGCGCGCCAGCGCGGTGTAACCGGGATCGCCACGACTGAAGCGCAGGATATAGCGGCGGCCGTGGCGGACCAGACGCGCCGCCTTGTAGATCATCTCCTGCAGCACGGTGCGCAGGCGCCGGCGATGGACCGCCTTGCGGATCGGCGCATCCGGCCCGATCAGCGTGTCCTGGCCGATGTAGCGCAGGATGTTGTAGGCCAATGCTGCCAGCGCCAGTACCAAGGCATTGGTGTCGAACTTACCCGAGGGCAGGCGCTCGAGGTCGAGATCGGTCTTGAACTCGCTGTGGTACTGCTCGGAGGTGCCGCGGCGCTGGTACAGCGCGATCAGCGCGTCCGGATCAAAGGCCTTCCCGTCGAGGTTGGTCCACCAGCCTTCGAACTCCAGCGCGGGGAACAGCAACGGCTGGCCGTGGCGGTCGGCGGTCCGCTCGGTCAGCCGCACCACGCGCCGGGCCGTGTAGGTCCGTTGCTCGAAAGTCCATTGGACCGTCTCGTCGAAGGAGGCTACGCGCTTGTCCTCGCGCACGGTCACGAAGCGGCCCTCGCGCTCGGCGCGTGCCGACCATGCCTGCGGGTCCTCGCCCCGCGGGTTCCACTTGATCAGGTAGTCGACGTTCTTGCCGTCGAGTTGCTCGCGGTTGGCCGCCGCATCGTGCGCCCCGTCGAGCGTGACCAGCAGCCAGCGCGCACCGGCCAGTGCCTTGGCGCGCGGCAACACACGATCGAGGAAAAAGCCGAAGTCGTTCTGGCTGTGCTGCTCGCCGGGGCGCAGCTCCAGCCCCACGCACCAGCCCTCCTCGCCGAGGTAGGCGCCGATCGGCGCGTAGCCGTCATAACCATGGTAGGTGTGCGAGACGCCTTCCTTGGCGGTCTTGCTGTTGTCCAGGCAGAACACGTCGGCATGCAGCACGATATGCCCGCTCGGCAGTGCGGTAATGGGCGCCTTGAGGTTGGACAACAAGGGCACCAGGCAGTCGTCGGCCGCCTGCGTGAGCGCCGCGGCCTGTTCATCGAAGCGCTGGCGCAGCCGCGCCGAAGACGGCACGCGGGCAATGCCCAGGGCGTGCTGGAAGAACGCGTCATCACGCACCCCTTCGACCGCCTCGAAGTCGTTCTTGCCCTGGCACAGCAAGCCGAGGTAGGTGCGCACCAGGTCGTAACTCTTGGGTGGTAGACGATAGTGTTGATTGGGACGCAGCGTCGATTTATGGTCGATAAGATTCCCGAGTCATTGAGAAAGATGGTTCGGCTTTTAATACATCTAAGGGTAAGCACTCCCTGAGAGATTATATGGTACCCTTCCCAAATTCGCCCTTTGGTCGAACAGATGTTGATGTCAAACAAGTCTCAGCAATAGGCGACTATCTGATTATTACAAACACCTTTAAATTTGATGAGCCCATCGAGGACGTAGAGGTTTTTCGATTTGATGACGAAGGCAGAATCATCGACATTACGATGTTTTGGTCTGATATGGACTTATTGGCCAAAATTCTGAAAGGCTGAAGAGCCCGGAAAGTAAATTGCTCTGTCTGGTCTGGAATCCTTCGCTTCCGTACTCGACAATGACGCAGAGTTTCGACAATGCATTGGACAATGGTTGATTCGCCCGACCAAGATTCCGAAACGTCGGGCTCTGTTTAGGCGAGTCCGCACGCAAGAATGCGGGTGACCATGACGTCCACCGGAGGACGGCACGGGGCGTTTACAAATGGAAAGCCAGACCGCCGTCCCCGGTGACGGCGGACGTTAGCCTACAAAACCAAATCACTGTACATGGATATTATTAGATACAAGAGGGAACATGAAAATGATGTGCTTTCAGCAATTAAACATGACCCGAACTGGGATATGTTTACGAATGATGCGGCGGCTGGCAACTATCGAAAAAGATTAAGTGAAAGTATTACATATGTTTGTTACGAGGAGAAAAAATTCTCCGGTTACTTGAGAGCCATTCTTGATGACGGTATCTCTGTATATATTAGCGAGCTATTCGTGGTACCTGAAATGAGAAATAGAAAAATTGGAAGGGCACTTATATCTAAACTCAAAATTGATTATAGCAATTTATCTGTTTACGCTTTGTCAGATGAAGACCTCTATTATGAGAAGCTTGGTTGCAAAAAAGCCGGCTCAGTGTATGAAATTAATCAATAGGCTAACAAGCGACTGTGTTGAGTTGTCAACATATCAAGTCTCCTGAAAGCGCCATTCGGCGTTGTCGCGGACCATGGCATTGAGCATGACGATAAGTTTTCGCATGCAGGCGGTGAGGGCACTGCTGTCCCACTTAGCGAGCAAAGATAGCCCGGTTTCGTGGGCCTTTCCGGTACAATTAGTTCACCACAAACAATTGAATCAGAAAGAGAAACCGGGCTATGGCGTATCATCCTACCGTACTCTCCCAACTCATCCAATCGGTTCCGAGACTTGAATTCGAAAAGCTCGCCCAGGTCCATGATGGCAACCGGCGAAGCGATGCGTTGCCGCGTTGGAGTCAGTTTGTCGCCTTGGCTTTGGGTCATCTGGGGCAACGCCACAGCTTGCGCGATATTGAAGCAGCACTCGCCAGCGATCCCAAACTGCACTACCACCTTGGTACCCGCGCCGTAAGCAAATCGGCACTGGCGCGTGCCAACGAATCGCTGGCAGCCGATTTCTACAAAGACCTGTTCGGCGTCTTGTACGCGAGACTGCAAGCCACCCACGTAGTGCCCGGCAAACGCTTCCGATTCAAAGGCAAGCTGTTCTCACTGGATGGTTCGCTGATCGACCTGTCGATGAAGGTGTTTCCGTGGGCGGATGTAGCGCCCAAGAAAGCCGCTTTCAAGTTGCATCTGGGCCTGGATCACGACGGTTTGATTCCGGCGTTTGCCGAGGTCACCGAGGGACTGACCTCCGAGATGGAGACGGTGGATACCTTCGATTTCCCCAAGGGCAGCGTGCTCGTGTTTGATCGCGGCTACAGTCGCTACACTTGGCACAACCAACTGACAGACAAAGGATTGTTCTGGGTGACAAGAGCCCGCAAGGGGATGCGATACGAAGTCGTGCAGACCCGCGAGGTGGCCGATGATGGCAACGTCATCAGCGATCAGGTCGTGCGCCTGACAAACAAGAAAGCGCGCGAAGCCGGGGTTCCCGACATTCGCCGGGTCGAGTATCGCGACCCCGAGAGCGGCAAGCTCTACGTGTTCATCACCAACCACAAGGGTTGGTGCCCACAGACCGTCGCGGACATCTACAAGTCGCGTTGGGAAGTCGAACTGTTCTTCAAGTGGATCAAGCAGAACCTGAAGATCAGGAGCGTTCTCGGTCACACGATCAACGCCGTCGCGACGCAGATCTTCGTCGCCCTGTGCATTTATCTGCTGATCGCCTACCAGAAGTTCGTTTCGCGAACAAAATACGGCTTGCAGGCTGTCTTCCGACTCGTGCAGCTCAATGCCTTCACGCGCAAGCCGATCGCCGATCTGCTATGCCCCCGAAAGGCCGGACCGCCCGACCCACAGTTCGACTTGACGCTGTGGGCCGCCTAAGTGGGACAGCAGTGGGTCAGTACCCTTTATTCTTTCTAGATCTTACAATCTGGACATTGAACGCCGTACAACGGGTACTGACCCCTTTTCTGGACCCTTTTCTGATTTCGGACCCTCCCTTATCTATGATGGATCTGAGCAAACCCATCGTGGCCTACTACGAGGCCGGTTAGAAGGGGGGCGGGTCCATACCATTTGTTGGGCGGTTAACGAAGGCATTCCCAGGTCCCGTACGAAAATTGAGGGGCGGCTAGCTATGATTTGCATGGTTGGGGTTATAGGCTAGAATGTATTGCAAATGCAATGCGGATGGGTATCGTTATGAAATCAGCAACTATTCCCCCTTTGCGGGTAACTCCTGAACTTCGGGAGGCAGCAGAGAGTGTTTTGCGAGAGAACGAGTCGCTTAGTGCGTTCGTAGAAAGCTCGGTGGTCAAGCAGATTGAGTTTCGGAAAACTCAGAACGAATTCATTTCAAGGGGCTTGGCTGCAAAAAAGCAATCGGAAGAGTCAGGCCGTTACGTTGATAAGGCTGAATCACTGGCTGCCTTGGATGCAATTTTAGAAAAGTTTGATAGCTCTAAATGAGTTTCCAACTTCGTGTTTCCGAAGCCGCTCAAAAGGATCTTGAGCGGCTTTTCGAATTTTTGCAGCGAATGATTATCAGGCAGCAATTCGGGCCCGGGCTAGCAATTGAAAAAGCATATGATTTCGCGGAAACTATGCCATTTGCTTGCCGAAAAGCCGATCCAGCAAATCCGTTCTTGCGGGAGTTGGTGATCCCGTTTGGGGCGGCCGGTTATGTTGCATTGTTCGAGGTAGAGAACAACGAGCAGGTAACGATTCTGGCGATAAGGCACCAACGTGAAGAAGATTTACATTAACGATGGTCGTTCCGGCGGTCGTTTGCCCAACAAGGCGTTCCAGCGGACACCGAACAATTCGCGGCCTGCTGCGATTGCCTTCGGCATTGTTTCGCAGCAATCCGCTGCGCATTCGGCGCCGCTGAACTAGGCGTTATGTGTTAAGAACCCATCTCAAGATTGCCTATACTTAAAAAGCCCGGCTGATATGTTTTGACCTGTCAAGGTTCTGCGCGAAATTAGTTCATAACACGTTACTTTCTGTTGTTGTCTTCCGCTTGGGGCGGTCCGCCGAACACGGACTCGTCCACATGCTCACAGGGTTGCCTCATGTTCAGTTCAAGCACGTTGGCTCAGGATACGCCGAGCAGTTTGCGACGGTGGATCATGCTGATATGCGTGGATTGGTTGCCACTGGACTTCACTACGTCGCGGAACTGGCCTTTCTCTTTAGTCAGGGATCATCGAGTGGGAACGCCCCTCGGGGATTATCCCGCTCGACACCGATCTAGCCGGGGACAAGGGTTTTCCACACCGGCCCGACATACCCTGACCCAACCTGCCTGTCATTTCTCCTATTCAGTTGGTGACCTATCCGTCATTCTGGACCTGTGGTTCAGGCTGCCATGGCTTTCAGTCGCGGCATCTCCGTGCAGACGATGTCCCAGATGAACCCAGCCAGTTCCCGGGCGATGGCGACGCACGCCAGTTTGGTGTTTTTGCCTGCTTGGGTGAGTGTGCGATAACGTCCGCACAGGCGTTTCTGCGCCCGCCAGGCGATGGCCTTGGCCTCGTTCGAGGCGGCTGCCGCCTTGCGTTTGAGATGCGCCGTCTGGCGTGCTGGGAAGCGGTAGCTCCAGGCCGACTCCACCAGTGTGCGCCGGGCATGGGCGTTGCCTGTGAGGGTGATCGCTCCTTGACGCCGCCGTCCCCCTGAGCTGTGTTCCCCGGGGACCAATCCAAGATAGGCCATCAGCTGCTTGGGTGACTGGAAACGGCTGATATCGCCCAACTCCGCCAGCAACGTCATGGCCGAAAGCTTGTCAATCCCGCGTAGCGCCGTGAGCGCATCGACCACCGGTGCCATGCGCCACTGCGGCAGCACCCGCAGCATCTGCCCCATCATCGCCTCTACCCGTGTGCTCGCGGCCTTCACCGCGTCGATATACTCCTACAGTACCACCTGCTGCCAGTCATGGGTGAATTTCAACGACTCCAGCCAGTTGTAGTGTGCCGCGGTCCAGCGCGTCTTGCCCGACGGCCAGTGGTGCCCGTGGCGTAACACGAAGGCATTGAGCTGTTGGCTCGCCTTGCGCTCCTGGCTTTTCATATCATTGCGCGCCCGGCACAGGTCGCGCATTGCCTCCTGCTCCTCGTCCGGGACCCAGATTCCCGTCAATTCTCCCGCCCGCTGTAATCTCGCCAACTTCAACGCGTCACGACGATCGGTCTTGATCCGCTCTCCAGATTTCTTCGGGATCAACGATGGGGCTACTACCTCACAGTCATGCCCAGCCCCAAGAATTTGCCGGTGCAACCCGTAACCGCACGGTCCCGCCTCATAGCAAAACATCATCAACGCCCCATCAAACTCCCGGCTCAAGCGCCCGATCAGTTTCTCCACCGTTTTGCGCGTGTGCGAGATTTTTTCCCGATATTCCGGCTCATCCCGCCCCGGCCTGGCGATTGCCACCGAGATTGTCTCCTTGTGTACATCCAGCCCTATATACACCGCATACTGTTTGGCCGTGCTCGTTTCCTGCACGGTATTCAGCGCCGATGCCGTCTTAACCTGTGCCGGTTCTGCGTTAAACTCTTTCATGACCTGCCCCCTCAATGTGGCTCTGTGTGGATGTGTCCAACCTCAACATAACCCACGTTCGTTGAGGTTGGGCAGGTCAAAACATCATGTCTTTGCCGAGGGACACTTACTCAACCAACTGATATTCCGGGAGTTTAGTATGAAGATTCCAGTATTTTCCGTGCTATCGATTGCTGCGGGGTCGTTGCTGCTGGCTGCGTCAGCCGGGGCCGGCGAACCCGGCAATATGTCTTTCTTTGTGACCAGTGCCGGTCCCGGCAATGGTGCAAACCTCGGCGGCCTGGCTGGAGCAGACGCACACTGCCAGAAACTGGCGGAATCCGTCGGTGCCGGCAATCGGACCTGGCGCGCCTACCTCAGCACTCAGGGCAACGACTTCAAGGACCAGAACGTCATTAACGCGCGCGACCGCATCGGCGCAGGTCCCTGGTTTAACGCGAAGGGCGTCATGATCGCCAAGAGCGTCGATGACCTGCACTCATCGAACAACAACCTGAGCAAAGACACTGCGCTCGATGAGAGCGGCAACATGGTCAACGGACGTACGGAGAAGCCCAATACGCACGACATCCTCACCGGCTCGCGCGTGGATGGCACCGCCTTCGGTCCGCAATTCTTCGCCGACATGACCTGCGGCAGCTGGACCAAGAGCGGTGAGGGCGCTGCAGTAGTGGGTCATCATGACCGGGTCGGACCGCTCGATCACGACTGGGCCAAGTCCTGGAATTCTGCGCATGTCTCCAAAGGATGTAGCCAGGAAGCACTTACCAAGACCGGCGGAGCCGGCTTTTTCTACTGCTTCGCCGAAAAATAGTCGTAGGGAAAAGCACTGGCTTTTCCAGGACCAGGCGGGGTCCGGGATTGGCGTGGCACGTAGGCAAGCATAACTACAGCTTCAACTCTTTATGAAGAACCCGGCCATATTTGAGCCGGGTTTTTTGTTGAAAAATCGGGACAAAAATCGGGACAGATTTATTTTTCATGGTCATGTGTTAGTTTCTTGGCCAGGCCGAATTATCAGGAAGATGGATATGCCAAGGATGGGCAGAGTCGTCGTGCCAGAGTATCCGCATCACATTGTCCAACGTGGCCACGACAGAAAAGCTGTCTTTGGCGAGGACTCCGACTATCGTTACTATCTGGACACATTGGCTGAGTTCAAGGGCGAGTACGGTGTAGCGGTCTACGCGTATTGCCTGATGACGAACCATGTCCACCTGTAGCTGGCGCCACGCGACCCAATCGGGCTCGGCCAGCTGATGAATCGGCTGGCTGGTCGTCAGACCCGCTATCGGAACAAGTTGGAATGCCGAAGCGGGACGCTGTGGGAAAGCCGCTACAAATCGAGCCTGGTCGATGCAGAGCAATATCTGCTGGCCTGTGTGCGTTACATTGAACTGAATCCTGTCAGAGCCGGAATGGTGGCAGATCCAGGGGATTACGCTTGGTCGAGCTACAGGGCGCGGACGGGAATTGGGGATTGTCCGTGGTTGGACGCGGTGCCAAGCATGGGAGCGATCTCAGCGGATAGTGGGAATGCAGTCGGATACGCGAGTTACATCAAATCGGCAATACCAGAAGGGGAATGGGAGTTAATACGTACAGCGGTGTCACGAGGTCAGTTAACGGGCGGTGATCGATTTATAGATGAAATACGGCAAATCACCGGGCGGCGAATTGAGGCCAGAGGACAGGGTAGACCACCGATATCTTCTGAAAAATAAATCCCGTTTTCCGGAGACTGCGTGGCGTTGCGTCGGCGGGAGTGGGTCAAGAGTGAAACAGACGCTGTCAAGGAAACGAGGGTGTCAGGCAGCCGCCGGAGGATTTCTGGACCTACCACAGGCCCTCGTACAAGAGGCTGTCGTTGACAGGGGCCTCTTTCAGGTAATCGTCGTACGATGGGCCCTCATACGGATGAATTTCGATATTCGAACGCCGGGTACGTAATTCCTGCTCGATCTGGTCATTGATGTGGATGACGGCCCCGAGCACACCGTGCGGGGAAGCATCCATGAGATTATGCAGCATCTGCTCCAACGCAGGTGCAAGGACCGCTCTCATCTGCGCCTCAAGTTCCGGCTCGTGCTTGTTGTGGTTAGCGACGCTGAAACCCGTGATGCCCAACGAGATCGCCAGGCCTGCCGGACCGCCGACAACGGCCGCCGCGGCAGCTGCCCCGCCCCGGGTGGCGATCTTCCGAACAAAGGTCTCAGCCACAGCGCTGGCTATTGGAGACAATCCGCCTTCCGATAGTCTCGAGTTGACATCCACGCCGTCCGAGTCGATCTGCTCCATCAGCTTGTTATACGGGCGCAAGTCCGTCGCGAGGTCGTTTGAACGGATGAGGCGACCCACGGACACACCCGGCGCGAGCGCGCCCTCGGCTGAGATCGCCGGAATCTGATACAGCCGGTTCCGGAACCTCTTCTCCGGAAGCTGGTAGCGTTGCCCGATAGCCTCGATCGCGCCTGCCAGGGCGTCCACGTACACCTGCGTGCCCTGCCGCAGGATATTGCTCGGGTCGGTCTCCTCCGCGGCAGGCACCAGCACCTCTGATAAAAATTTCTCCTGTAGATACCTAGCCAGCCTGCTAACCGCTACGGCATCCCCTTCGGCGTCATTCGACCGGTAGTACGCCACTTTTAGCGCCAGCCATTCCTGGGTCCAGTAACTCGTGTACCAAGGAATGAAATTTTCTTCCGTGTACTGGCGCACGCGTCTCATCCATTGATCCATCTCCGTGCTTGCGTAGGCTTTGGCATCAGCCTTTGCGACTGCAGAGGCCAGCAGGATATCCCGCTCCACGGATTGCCAGGTGGCAGCAGGAATCTCCGGGTCGGAGGCGACCGTTTCCGGGCTCCGGGGGCCGCTGGCACAGCCCGCCGAGATCATCAGTGCCACGGCCAAAAGAACTTTGAATGCCCATCCCCGAGTTCCATCCGGCGACCTGTGATTGCCGGTGGATCCAGCACGTCCCTGGCGCGCTGCCGGCGGTGCTGCCCGTCGCGCCCATGCTCGCAAGGCAACGGTCGCTCGTGGTTCCATCAACATACGTCCTGGGGTCTGTTCACGCTACGAGAGTTGCCGCGACAACGGCCACTACTTCGGCCAGCAAGGCACGGCGAGCGTGGTGTAGTTACTACACATAAGCGAGCTGTACGGCGTTGACGGGGAAAATGGCCTCCGGCGATGAAGGTTCGCATAGTGTTGACAGGCCCCGATTCATCTTCTCTCTTCACGCCCTGCCTGACTTGAATGGGGGCGACAATCCGGTATCTCGCATAGTGACCTGCCCCAAAGCGTTGGTCCAGTGCGCATGTTAGTGCAGCGGCACCGGCCTGGCCGGCTTTTCTTGTCAGTTGCTATTGGGTGAAAATATTCTCAATTACGGGGAACCGGGGGCGCCTGGAGCGGTTTTTCCAGATGACCGGGCTCAGCACAACCCGGAAGCTCGCAGGGGCCGTCACAAACGTCAGCTTCCAAGCGGACTTCAGCCGATTGACCGGGCTGCCGGGACGGCAAAAATGCCGCGCAAGTGGACATTACGACAGGGATGGCGACACGTCTGTTTTATCGCGCGAAAACGGCCATTCAGAGGATAGAAAAAAGAAAACCCCGCCGAAGCGGGGTGAGTCAACCGGGAGTCACTGAATACGCCTTACAGTAAAGACGTTTGTTACTCATCACGACGCAGGAGAGTCAATCGAACGCCGTGGTGAATTAGATGATGCCAGCCACGTCAGCTGGCAGGCGTGAATCACCTTCCTACATTATCATCACCGAAGCCATGATCCATCAATTGACCATAGTTCTTGTTGGGATCGCCGAAATCGCGTTCCTTAAGCGCAAATCCGGCCACCGGTTTGCCAGAGAAGCATCCATTCACGAACTTCACACAGCCAGGCGAGGTGCAGGTATCACTTCCACTATTGCATGACCCATTGCTGGATGAGTACCTGAACTCGATCTCCATCCAACCTGCCGATGCATCCGAAATCAACCCTGATGTGTCGATTGTCTGACCCAGGCGTGAATTCAGCACGCTTTCCGCGCCACCAAATGTCAGAACATTCGTCTCATAGCAGAGGGACTCTGAGGGTACCGGCGGCGCCGGTGAGATACTGGTTCCACTGCTGCGGATACCGTTCTCCTCGCGGTCCCATATGGTGTAGTACACCTCGTCACAGGACTGACCTTTGGCGAATGGCTCGGTGAACGGGCCGAGCACGTGACTTAGCTGACCGCCATCTTGAAGCGCGGCGATCAGGGTGTCCTGCGGCGAGCCCGGGTTGCAGGTGTATTTGCCACCCGACTCTGTGCAGGTCTGATAGCCAACCGCAGAACCCAAGCGAGCCAGGTTCACGCCAGCCTGAAGATCGTCATAGATGTCGACGTGCAGATACTTGGAAGGAAAACCGACAACCCAGTCGGTGCGAGCACCGACCTTTTCGTTTACGGACCATTCGTTGATAACGTTGCTGGCGCCAAGAGCGTTGTCGGGGATACTCCAGCCCCACAAATCATAATTGGAAGCCAGGGTCGGCTCGAGGAAATACGGATATGCCTGAGCCGTTACGAGGTTACCGCTATTGCAGCAAGGCCCGAATCCTTCAATGTGAAGTGCCGTGCTTCCCGCGCCTACCCCGCGAGCCGTATTGATGTAACTCACGTTGCCCTTTAACGGAGCGAAGACGAGTAAGGCATCCTGGTAGGAATATCCTCGAAATCGCCCCATGCATCCGGATCACCGGCCAGCTGGTACTGCATGGTGTTGGTGGCGTTATTCTGCTCGCTGGGCTCAACTGCGCCCGAACCCGGAAGGAAGCCTTTATCGACGATGGAGCAGTCGAGGTGATCGTGATCAGCATAGTAGGCAGTCGGTCTACTCGAACTGTCGGACTGCGATTTCGGCAGCCAACCCATCACGAACACTTCGAGGTGCCCCTCAGCCGCACGATCAATACCGGTGGAACCGCTATCATTGCTGCTGCCGGTGTAGGCCGCGTCCTGGAAATCCGCATAAGAGACGCCATCACTGTCCACATCCAGTATCGGTGAGAGGCAGCTCTTATCCCTGGTCTTGAATCGCGGACCGTTGGGACCGTCGATGACCCAGCCCGTCCACACGTCCTTGGGGGACATCACCAGGTTGAAATCAAGCACATCGCGGGAGTTCTCCATCTCGCGGAAACGCACCTTCACCGCCAGGAAATCCTCCTCGGTGTTGGTGATGTTGAACAGGGTCGACCAGCCGCCGTTGGCGGTGTAGTAGGGGAACACCAGCGCGCTGCCGGAAGCGGCATCGGGATCGGCCGGAAGTGTATCGTCGCAGTAAGCCCCGTTGATAAGTTCTTTGATTTCGTTTTCAGATAATGCGCGATTGAAAATTGCAGCCTCGTCGATTCGGCCGTTGAATTCGTCATCGCCGGTCATCAAGGGCGGAGTTGAGCCGATCAAGTTGCTTACATTGGCAGGGGTTATATCGCCGGTCTTGGCAACGGGACTACCGACTTGGTCCCCATCTATGTAGATTCGCATGTTGCTGCCGTCGTATGTCGCTGCCACATGGTGCCAAGTGTTGTCAATGAGGGTGCCGCCTAACAGTTCCGTGGTGGTACCTCCCGTTTTCAGGCGAAACCGCAATTGTCCTCGCCGCTCGCTAAGCATCCAGGATTGGTCTTGCAAGCCAGTACCGGTCGCTTTCGTAATGATGCGCTGATCATTGTTATCAGAGCCGCCGGCGGGATCCCAATCGGAGCTGTTGACCCACGCCATGAGCGTAAGCTGGTTGCCGGGGACGTCAAAGACACCTGTATCTACGTAGTCGCCGCTGCCCGCTCCGCCAAAGCCGAGGGCTCCACCGACCCAGCCGTTTGGAACCCGGTCAGCACCAAAAATGTCTCCGTCGTTCCCATCGACAGAATCCAGGGCGATACTGCCCGCGGTTTCGTCAAAGCGCCAGTACGAGACCATGCCGTCGAGCGGGCAGGTGGCGGCGGCAGCCGATCCGCAGGCCACCATTAAACCGATCAGGCAAGCTAGTTTCTTTTTTTTCATCTAAAGTCTCCAGGTTGTTGCGTGACTGAGCAACGGGCGCAACCAAGTAGCAAATTCGCACAGGTTCGGCGTTTTCCCACTCGTCACAGTGGGTTCCGTAACTCACCATATATACTTGTATTTCTTTTCCTACCTATTGAATGTTCGTTATCAGCACGACAGACATTCACCGTGCTGTTGAACACCACGGAGATAGGAAAAGAAAAGGGCATGGAATATCAGAAGCACAACGCAGTGACATTGACATAACCCTCGCCCTCTAGCTCGGCGTATCCGTAACCCGCTATGTCATGCGTCTTGTGCGCACTATTACTGCTTAACCTACGCTTAATTAATTTAGGATTATTGACCTAGATCAGGCTTTCGTGCCGCGTAGTACAAATGGTCTAGGCAAGCATTCAGACTGATTCTGAGTGGTCCAGGCCGGCTAAAAACCTACAATCTCGGGTGCCCAATCGTCCACCAACCGCTCATTTTGGAAGCAACCAGCCGAAGCTATCAATGTCCGATTCCAGCATTTTGTCGCCGTTCCCGGGGTGAGCCTGGGAGGTCAGGTCTGTCCCAGAAAGCAACCATTTGTGACTTCAGCCTGACCGGCAAAAATGCCGCTCTCAAGGGCATTCAGAAGCCAGTAAAAAAGAAACCCCGTAGAAGCCGGGTGCGTCATCAGTTCCGCTGACCATTTCGGCGAACCGCTACGAGATCCTATAGGAGACAACTGCGATGTGGTTATCGAGAATCAGTTAGGGTGGGGATGGAGCCGTCAGGTGGAATATCGGTCCTATATACGAGTTTCGAGGAAGGCGGCAAGAAAAGGTCACCGAGTTATCGAAATGTTCCAATGCGAGTGGCATGCCGGTCCGGTCAGAAGAATTCCGTGCGATGAGAAAGGGAGTGGCGAAGGTATTCACGACATATCCGTCTACGTTTGATTCTTTAAACAAGCAGGTGCCACTCACTGAATAATCATTTCTGTTAACAACAGTTATCACTGCTGCGACCTGAGTTACTGCATTTGAGAACTGAGCCTGTATCAAAGGGCAAACAACCCAGACGTCGGTATCGCTCGTATTATTCAATAAACCCCATGCTTTATACTGAACTAACCCGCTTTGGCTGGGAAACATCGGCCTACAGATTATTCCGTTTGTGGTTTCCTTTACAGTTTGTGCGCCTGTATTTAGTGACAGAACTGAAAGCACGAACCCGACTAAAATTAATCTGGATTTCATTGATATCTCCGCTTGGCCTCAGTGCCGGAATTGCGGTTATCTCATTCGATACACTTCCATAAAAACTAGTTCAACTCTAAGACTTGCTGACTCAGTACATATCACCGGACAGCCTGCTACCGACACTCCTTGGTACAATTACAGGCGAAAAATATGGAGTAAACATTGATTCTGAGCATGTTTATCTGAAAGTCGCGATAGAATATTCTGATGCCAGATTAGCTGGGCTTCAAATGAAAACTCTTAAGTGAGTTGGAAAGGCTGCTTTCAGCTCTATTCGGAAATTGCGCAGCACATCCATAAAGGTCCCGACCGCAGAAACGTCGCGTGGGGAAGTTCTCGTCAACATTCCTCTTCTTAAGAAGCAATAAATTCCGTGGAGAGGCGGGGCCAGATATTCCAACCATCTCCGAGGAACAAAAGCCCCATGCGGGGCCCTTGTTTTTGTAGTGTAGCGAGACCGTTAAGAAGAGAGTTTCTTTGCCTGCTCCACCCATTTTTCCCGCTCGATTCGCCCGGAAAACCGGATGATTTCCTCTTCAAGGCGTGCGATGTCAGCATCGCTTAATTCGGCTATCTGCCTGAGCGTCGTGATACCGCCGGCTTTCAGTTTTTTCTCCAGAGCCGGGCCGATTCCGGCAATCAGCTTCAGATCGTCAGCAGCTGGTGCCGGTTTTTTAGCGATCCTGCTCCGTTTCACAGCGGTTTTTGCCTGTTTTTTTCTTGGCTTGGTTTGGGTCGCTTCAACTTTCGGTTTTCCCGGTATTGCGAGATCATCTAACCAATGACTCCACAGGCGTTGGTGGGTTTTTATCGATTTGTCCATCGCCTTGGCGATTTGGCTGGACAGTTTTGTGACCTCTTTGCCGGAAAGCTTCTTGAACTCCGCCATCTCGGACCATTCATCCAACAGGGCCATTTGGGCCTCGATGGATTCCTGAACGGCCTTTTCCCAGCCCGAGAAGTCAGGCAAATCGCCCGGCGTACCACTGTCTTTGAGAATCTTGATCCACTGACCCCGCAGCTGATTCTGGTTTTCTAGCCAGTGTTCCGTGGATTCCCTGGCCTCTGCGCTGAGTTCGGCAAATGTCTTCGGCTTGAGATGTTTATCGTTAACGCGTTCAGTCCATTGACTCAGCCAATCGCGCTGCAGGTTCAGCGACTGGGTGACAGCCTGGTCAACGAGCTTGTTCACGTTCTGAAGGGTCTGCTGTTGCCATTCGTCCATGTGGCGTGGAAAAGCAGAATCTGGAAAACTGGCCATGGAATCGCTCCACAGCCGGTCTTGCATATCGCGCAAACCCTTGAAAATCTCTTTGTAGTCTTTAAACATCCCGTTTGCTCCGGTGAGTGTCGATGGTCCAGTTGAAAGAGTATAGAAGATATAGACGCCCCTTTTTGCCCTGAGGGGTACGGCGCCATTTGCCCAGCCCCAATGTCACGCCGATGGGTGGTTGCAATGGCGATCTGCAACCGTCCGAAATCAGCAATTGTCGCCGCTGGGTCAAAGCGGACAGCCCCTTGAGCCATCGTGCCAGGAAAAGGTTCAGCCGAGGTTTTCGTCCGGATTGATTCTCCCACATTTTCTACATGCTTAATGACGCTGAACCGGCTTCTACCATCAACGCATCCGATGGGCAGCCATGTTCCCACTAACATGAGGACGGGAGGTGTCATGAAATCTATTCCAGTCACTATCTTGTTGCTGACGCTGGCAAATGCTCCGCCGGCTATTGGCCAGCGATGCAACCCGGATCAGCTGGGCGACCGCGACCAAAGGCGGCGGTTTTCAGTTGTTTGGAGAAAACGTCGCTGAGGTGATCAATGCCACGGACCGCCGGCTCAAGGTTGAAGCGCTTGCCACCAAGGGCAGCCGGCACAATCTCGAACTGCTGGAGGCAGGCGAAGTTGATGTCGGCCAGGTGGAAGGGAACGCTGCACGTATTGCACTGGATGGTGTTGGCCGCCCGGCAGCGAATCTTAAGGTATTGTCGGTGATGTACCCGAATCCCGGGATGTTTGTCGTACGCGGCGATTCGAAGTACGAGAGCATTGAAGACCTGAAGGGTCAGCCGATTGCCTTCGGCACCAAGGCATCCGGATTGCGGATACTGGTGAATGATGTACTTGACGGTTTGGGCCTCGAGCCGGACAAGGACTTTCAGCAGATTATTCTGAACAAGGCCGCGGAAGGACCGAAACTCGTTATCGAAGGCAAAGCCGAAGCGTTGTGGGGTGCCGGAATCGGGTGGCCCGGTTTCGTGAAAGTGGCCAATGGACCGGCAGGTGGCAGATTCATTCCGCCATCGCAGGAACAGATACAGCAAATACTGAAGAAGCACCCGCATCTGCAGAAAATGACGGTTCCAGCCGGTACCTACAAGGGCCAAAAGGAAGACATTCACTCGGTTGGCCTGTGGTCAGTTGATTCTGGTGAGACCCGATCTCGACGATGAGTCGGTTTATCGACTGGCGCGCGCCATTCATCTCGGCCACGACGCCCTGGTTAGCCGCCTGCCACAAGGTCGATACACGCAGGCCGCAAATACTGTGAAATACGTGCCTGCCGAACGGCTGCATCCCGGCGCTGCGAAATACTACAAAGAGATCGGCTTGTTGCCTGCTTCGGATGGCGTCGTGAAAATCACACCCCTTGGCAGTCATGACGGCGACTTCTGCCGGTATGACCGAGCCTTGATTTTCGAGGACCCCGATGGAACACGCCTCTTATACGATGCCGGCCGAACCGTAGCCGGGCCGGATGATCCACGCCTCGGAAACATCGATGTCATATTGGTCAGCCATATGCATGGTGATCATGTTGGTGACCGGCATATTCCGGAGGTAAACGCCGGCGAGTGCGCCGCACCGGATTTCTCGGTTGGCGCGGTACCCAACACCAACAGCGTCAACATCGCCCTGGCAAAAGGCGCCACAATCGTCACCGGTAGCGAAATGCCGAAATTCTTCGCTGCAAAGCTGAAGGCATTGGGCGGCAGTGCCAAGCAATCACAGCTCGTGCGTTTCGGTGCATCCAGAAGCATCAATGGCGTTACGTTGACGACTGTGCCCGCGGTACATTCCAATGGCATAGCCGGCGCCATGATTGGCGGCGAACTGGGCGCCCTGCTCAACGAAACGGGCCTTACCGCTTATGCCGGGCCACCGACCGGTTATGTCTTGACGTTTTCGAACGGGCTCAAGGTCTATCTCTCCGGAGACACCGGGATCACCGCGGAACAGGAAACCGTCGTCAGGGATCACTACGGCGTGCAACTGGCCGTCATGAATATCGGCGATACTTTCACAACCGGGCCCAAGGAAGCGGCCTATGTGGTCAACGAGCTGGTCAAACCCAAGGCCGTCATAGCCTCACATGCAAACGAACAGGCGACCAGGAACGGCAGACTCGCTCGCGGGAACCAGAACCGAGCAGTTTATGCAGGCTGCCAAAGTGCCGGTGCATATCCCTCTGAGCGGAAAGACAATGGCGTTTGATGGACAGGGTAGATGTCAGTCGGGTTGTGAATGATCCGGGACCTTCTTGTTAAACCTTTCTGCCGGGCACGAGACTAACTACGAATGGCCACACGTATCGAGAAACCGTTGGCCAGGCTGATTGCACTGCTGTTTCTGCTGTTCACCGTATCCGGCGCCGTGCTGGCAAGTGACAGCGCGCGTACCGAACAGGTCCAGCTCAGCCTGCTGCCCGAGCGCGCCGCAGCGATCCCGGGCACAACGCTTTGGTTGGGCCTGCGTTTCGATCTGATCCCGCACTGGCACGTCTACTGGCGTAACCCGGGAGACTCGGGCGAGTCACCGCGGGTACAGTGGCAACTTCCCGACGGATGGCGGGCGGGCGACATCCAATGGCCAACGCCGCAGCGCATCCCTGTTGGCCCGTTGGTGAACTATGGTTACGAGGATTCGGTCACGCTGCTCGTACCGATCGCTGTCCCTCCGGACCAGGTGGCCGGCGTGCCGGTCGACATCTCAGCCGACGTCAACTGGTTAGTCTGCCGCGAGGAATGCATTCCGCAGGAAGCGAGGTTGCAGATCACGCTGCCAGTCGCGCAGGACGGTGACCGCTCCTGTTTCGACGAATTCCTTCGACGCCGTGCGCGCGCAATGGCCGGTGGCCGCGCCCGGCAATGCCGGCTACCTTCGTGAAGACAACGGGCTGACACTGCGCATCGACGCGACCGGCTGGGCCGACGCGCAGATCACCTCACTGTGGTTCGCCGCCAACGACTGGGGGCCGGTAGCGCCTTCGCAGCCCCAGGCATGGCGCTTCGATAGCGATGCGCTGCTCTTGACGCTGCCTGCGGGCGAGGCGCCATTGGCCGACGGGCGCAATGCTCGACGGGCTCCTGGCGGTCACCGAATCGGTATCCGGCGCCCCGTTGACCCGCGGCTTTACGATCAGCGCGATGCCGCTCGACACCGCGTCAGTACCCGCCGATGAGCCACCCGCAACCCTCATTCTGGCGCTTGGGCTCGCCTTTCTCGGTGGGCTGTTGCTCAATCTGATGCCCTGCGTGCTACCGGTTCTGTCAATCAAGGTGCTGGCGCTTGTTCAGCACGCCGGAGACCAGGGGGCACGGCACGGACTGGTGTTCGGTGCCGGGGTGCTGCTAAGCCTTCTCGCGCTTGCGGGCCTGTTGATCGCTTTGCGCGCCGGCGGGGCATCGCTCGGCTGGGGTTTCCAGCTACAGGAACCCTGGGTCGTGATCGCCCTGCTGTACCTGATGCTGGCGCTCGGCCTGAACCTGTCCGGTGTGTTCAACATAGGCGGCGGGCTGGGCGGCGTCGGTCAGGCGCTGACCGAGCACAGGGGATTTCGCGGAACCTTCGCCACCGGTGTGCTCGCGGTGATCGTCGCCAGCCCCTGCACCGCGCCCTTCATGGGGACCGCGCTCGGCTTCGCGTTGACCCGGCCAGCCTCTCGAGACCCTGCTGGTGTTTGCCGCACTGGGCGTCGGTTTTGCGCTGCCGGTGACACTCCTCGGCATCTGGCCACGTTGGGTCAGCCTGCTGCCTGCGCCCGGGCCCTGGATGGAGCGTCTGCGCAATGCGCTGGCCTTTCCCCTGTATGCGACTGCCGCCTGGCTGCTGTGGGTGCTGAGCCAGCAGGTTGGCCCAGGCGGGCTGGCCGCTGCGCTGGCCGGTAGTGTGCTGCTCGCGTTCGGCCTGTGGTGGATAGGCCAACCGCTGCGTCGACGCGGCCTGCGGCATGTGCTGGGAGGCGCGCTGGTGTTCGCGAGTCTCGCGCTGATGGTTGCCGCCGGGCAGAACACCCCGGAACCAACTGCGGCGCCCGCAGCCGAAACCTGGAGCCGTGAGCGTGTCAGCGCACTGCAACAGGACGACCGCGCCGTACTGGTCAATTTCACGGCTGCCTGGTGTATTACCTGCAAGGTGAATGAACAGGTCGCTCTGACTACCGATGCGGTCCGCCAGGCGCTGAACGAACGTGGCGTCGCCTACCTCAAGGGCGACTGGACCCGCCGTGACCCGGCGATAACACAGGAACTGCACCGCTACGGGCGCAGCGGTGTACCGCTGTACCTCTTGTATCCTGCCGGGCAGGGCTCACCCGAGGTTCTGCCACAGTTGCTCACTGAAGGCCTGGTCCTGCAGGCGCTGTCCCGAATCGACAAAATCTGAATTACATTGGAAAGGAGCGATTGCCATGCTGATGAAACCCGTTTTGACCGGCCTGCTTTTTACCCTGGCAACCACCGCCGGCGCCGCCCTGCAAATCGGTGAACCGGCACCCGGGTTCACCGGGGCCGACACTCGTGGTAACAGCCACACACTGAGCGACTATCGCGGAAAGCCAGTCATACTCGAGTGGACAAACCACGACTGTCCCTACGTCCGCAAGCATTACAACAGTGGCAACATGCAACAACAGCAGCAGGCCGCTACCGGTCAGGGCGCCGTCTGGCTGTCGATCATTTCGTCCGCACCGGGCAAGCAGGGGCATGTTACGCCGGCCCAGGCCGATGCCCTGACCGTCCAGCGGGACGCGGCGCCGAGCGCTGTCATTCTCGATGAGAGTGGCGATATCGGTCGGCTGTACGGCGCCAAAACCACCCCACATATGTACATCATCGATGCTGACGGCAAACTGGCCTACATGGGCGGCATCGACAGCATTTCCTCCTCCAGCCCGGCGGATATCGACAAGGCCATCCAATATGTCCCGGCAGCACTGGCCCAAATGATGAACGGCGAGCCGATAGCGTCGAGCGTCACCCGCCCTTACGGTTGCTCGGTAAAGTATTAATGTGTGCGAGATACTCAGGCTTGGCTGCGGAATTCAGTGCCAAGGGAATGCGCTGATGCGGCCCTGGTTGACTTGATCGGACTGCGCCGCATCTCCCTCGGGCGATACCACCAGAGTCTTGCCCATCACCCAGACTCCTGGGTGCCAGGGATGAGAAAGCGGTCCACAGTCTATTGGTAAATCGCGGGCAGGATGGACAACAACAATCCACATGGTTGCAGCCGACTCAAAAACCGCGGTGACTCTCTCTTTGTCTCCCGGCCAGGCGGATGATGCACCGGCGGGAAGATAGCTGCTGAAAAACCTCTGAAAAACAAGGATGGGAAGCACTGCTGTCCCACTTAGCGAGCAAAGATAGCCCGGTTTCGTGGGCCTTTCCGGTACAATTAGTTCACCACAAACAATTGAATCAGAAAGAGAAACCGGGCTATGGCGTATCATCCTACCGTACTCTCCCAACTCATCCAATCGGTTCCGAACCTGAAGATCAGAAGCGTTCTCGGTCACACGATCAACGCCGTCGCGACGCAGATCTTCGTCGCCCTGTGCATTTATCTGCTGATCGCCTACCAGAAGTTCGTTTCGCGAACAAAATACGGCTTGCAGGCTGTCTTCCGACTCGTGCAGCTCAATGCCTTCACGCGCAAGCCGATCGCCGATCTGCTATGCCCCCGAAAGGCCGGACCGCCCGACCCACAGTTCGACTTGACGCTGAGGGCCGCCTAAGTGGGACAGCAGTGGATGGGAAGGCATCATGTCATTATGGGAAAAACCTATGAAGGCGATGAAACATGGCAGTTGGTATTGGCGCTTGAAATGCTTCCGGCCATCCCGCCCAAAAGCAATCGGCTGGTGCCTTGGGAATACCAAAGAAATGTACAAGAAGCGCAACCAGCTCGAACGGTCGTTACGTTGCTTGAAGGGCTTCCGCCGCATCTTCTCCCGACTCGAAAAACTGGATGTCGTTTTCATGTTCTTCGTTCATTTCGCCCTAGTCAGCGGCGCCATAGTCAGTGTTAACAGGCCCTGATAAAATTACTGCTTAATTGCCCTTCATACGCGCCAATCGCCGGTTGAGCGCAGGCCGAGAAATGCCAAGAAGAGCCGCTGCGGTACCCTGATTGTCGCCCGCCCGTCGCATGGCTTTTTCGATATGGAGTCGCTCTGCTTCCTTGAGTGTCGGAAAGCGCCCCTCAACGTTGATTTCATTTTTCAGGCTTTTCGTCGAATTGCCGGCAGCCACCTGCTGTTTGATTGCCTTTCGAAAGCTCTTCACTGACAAAACCGGACCGGACTTGTGCCGCGTTACCGCATCGAAGATCATTGCCCGTAGCTCTCTCACATTGCCCGGAAAATGATAGTTCTCCAGCAAATTCAACAGATCGGGCGTTGAAGACGGCGGCTTTCTTTCAAGAGAGTTGGCTGCTTCCTCAATAAAAAAGGTCGATAGAATAGAAATGTCTTCCTTGCGTTCCCGCAATGGCGGAATATCTACGCGATGAACCGATAGACGGAAGTAGAGGTCGGAGCGAAACGTCTCTTCCGCCATCCGCGTATCGAGGTTGCGGTGAGTTGCGCAAACAACCCGCGCATCGCTCGTCTTTGCAACGTCAGAACCAAGAGGGTAATACTGCCTCTCCTGCAGCAGGCGTAACAGTTTTACCTGGGATGTGGGAGAAAGATCTCCAATCTCGTCTAGAAATAATGTGCCCCCGGCCGCTTTAGCTACCATGCCATCTCTCGCTTTTTCGGCACCGGAGAACGCACCCTTGCGGTGCCCGAAAAGGGTGTCGGAGAAAAGCGTGTCATCAAGGCCTGAAACGTTGACCTGGATGAAATCTCCATTGCGGCCACTCAACCTATGTACCGACTCTGCCAGCAGTTCCTTGCCGGTCCCGGTTTCGCCGGTGATGAGAACGGGTTCACTAGAGCCGGCGATGATCTCCAGGTATTGAAATAGTGATCGCATTTTTCGGCTTACGGAAACCAATTTCGAAAATGCATCGGGTCTTTCCAGTTGATCCGTCATCAAGCTGTGCTTGAGCGCGTCAACCTGACGCCGAAGGCCATGTAATTCCAACGCCCGTTTCACGCTGGAAATGAAACGACTTTCTTCAACTGGCTTGACAAGATAGTCGAATGCGCCTTCTTTCATACAGGCTACAGCCGTCTCGATTTCCTGAGTCGCGGTCATGACGATAACTGGCAGATCCGGATGATCCCTGATGATTTCCGGAAGCAGCTGAGTACCAGAGATGTAAGGCATGAAAAGGTCAAGCACTACCGCCGCCGCCTTCTGCTCCGCGAGCAGCGGGATGAGTTCCCGGCTGTCTTTCAGCGTCACCACGTTCTTGATGCCCGCACTGCTCAGAACCATTCTCGAGCTGAGCAATACAGTAGCCTCATCATCTACCAGTACAACGGGAAGCGATGAACTAGATATGATTGCCATAATCAGCCTATTTATACTTTCACGGATGAAGGAATCCGTATTGTTACCGTCGTGCCTCTGCCAAGTTTCGACTCGAACTCAATGGTGCCCCCGTGGCGTTCAACGATGGAACGGGAAATTGAGAGGCCCAGGCCTGTACCTCCAACGCTTGTACGAGTCGTAAAAAAAGGCTCGGTCAACCGGCCGAGGTCACGTTCGGTAATGCCACGACCTTGGTCCCTGATCGATATCCACATAACATCAGTGCCATCATCGTGCCCCGCGCTAATGTGAACGCCCTTGGTCCTGTCGGTCAGGGCTTGCAGGGCATTTAACAAAATGTTGATGAACACCTGCTCCAGCTGCTGGGAGTTTCCAACCACCGTAGGCAGGCTATCTGGAACATCAAGGCTACAGGTATCGGTTAGCTTTTGAATTTGGTTATGAAGAATCATGATCGTGGCCTCCAGCACATGCTGAATATCCACAGCCTCGTTCAGCTCACCGGCATCCTGCCGTGACATATGCTTCAGATTCTGTACGATGCGGCGAATGCGCTCAGAGTTTCTAGTAATTTCTGAAAGCAGAAGAGGTAAGCTGTCTCGAGCCTCCGAAAAGGAAAGCCCGCCCAACGCAAACTCTCCGTTTTCTTCGAAGTACTCTCGCAATATCGGCGTCGCGTCCTGCCAGGCTCGCGAAACCAGAGCGGCATTGAACTGAATCGCATTGTTTGGGTTGTTGATTTCGTGCGCCACTCCGGCGGCAAGCACGCCGATAGATGCAAGCCGGGCATTGTGCAGAGCTTGAGACTCAAGATGCCGTTTTTCAGTTACATCGCTTGCAACCACCATGGCTGTCGTTGCGCGACCTGTCTCTCCCAGAATAGGCACGATTCGCCCTTCCCAATAGGTTCCATCTTCCGCTGAAAACTGAAACTGTTGATTGGTTCCGTTTTCGAAAACTTTTTTTAACTCTCTCCTAAAACTTTTTCGAAGTTCACGGGGCATCAAGGCAAGAGAGCTATGACCTATCGCTCGTTCTGCTGGCAACGCAGGGATCGACCGGTTCATTAGTAAGATTTTTCCTTGAGAGTCGACCGTCATGATGACATCGGGCGATTGCTGAAACAGGTCCCTCAACTTGGCTTCGGATTCGCGGAGTGCTTCGTTCGCCAGCTTTCGTTCGGTGATGTCCTCTACAAATCCCACTAGTCGGTAGATCTCTTCTTTGCTATTCCGGACCGGAAATCCACGTATCCGAACCCACCTCAGTCTTCCGTCAGCGCGCCGAATCCGATAGGAAATTTCAGTATCGTGGCCATCCTGTCCGGTACGCCGCAGTGCTTCCATCAGCGCATGGAGGTCTTCAGGATGCGCACCAGTCATTAATGACGGCGAAGATTCAACAGCGACATCAAGCCCCAGAATTTTATCGTAGGCTGGACTGAGATAGAGGAGTTTCTGACCGTCTGCGGAGGTTGCCCAGAACGCTTCATCAACGGTTTCAGTCATTTGACGAAACAGCGCCTCTCTCTCAACGAGTTGCTGTTCCATGGCGGAGCGCTGGCGTATGTTGTCGCGAACTCTTGCCAAGTAGAAAGACAGAAGCACCGTGAACAACAGACCTGCCACCATGGCCATCCAGGGACTCTTCTGGAAGGCCACGGCACTGCGGAAAAGATGGGTTCTACCGCAGATGAGTTTTAACTCCCGATCTGCGACCCGTACGAGTTTAGCAACCTTCGGCTCATCCTCATCACTCAACCATTTAGTGTAATTTTTTGCATTAATAATCCGGCGTGAGAGGCGGCTTGCATAAAAATGAAGAAAACGCTCTACGATAGGTGCCGACTCGTCCAGTATAAGAATTTCCACGCCTCGGGGTTCAAGCAGCGAAATCGCAGCGTTGATTAAACTCTGGAGCCGAAAGAATCCTACAACAAAACCAATCGGACGCAGGTTCGTTTGGGTAGTCGACGACGCACCAGGATTTGGCCCGAATACTGGATTAGCAACCATGAAGCCATATTCCGTACCGCCATCCGATGCTAGATAAGCGATACGTCCGCTTGCGGCCATCCGTTTCTGGTCGGTGGCACGCGCCAACGTCGCGGAGATGCTTGCAATCGATCCGAGATCAAAGCCAACTGGTATGCTGTTGTCCCTTTTCGATACTACGTGGCGCGCCGGGAAATACGCTTCACGATCAGAGGCCGGTACCAGTTCGGTGTGGCCGCTGAGTTCCCAAATCGATATGTCTTTACCGTCGGATGAAGCCAGTGAATCAGGCCTTCCGTTGTCCGTAGCTGTGATCAGTGGCACCCACATGAGCGCTTGAACGCCCTGATGTCTGGTTAACAGTGATTCGGCGAAAACCTGGAAGCTATTACCATCAAAAGGATGCGTGGCCACGACATGGTCAGTCAACGTTTCAACAGCGAGCATACTGTTGTCGAGGCCATGGTTGATAGCGCGAATACGGTTGTGCGCGACCCACTCAAAATCCAGCAACGTGTGGGCATCCAGCTGTTGTCGAATGAGAAACAATGCCGCCAGGGAAAGGCTTAGACCTACAATGGCAACTATCCAGATGACATTGTTCTCGAGAACTAGACGGTAATCTTGAAAAATCAGGTGATCGTGTGTTCAAGTTCATGGGGAACATCTAAATATGGAGTCATAGCTCCGATCTTCTAAAGAATACAGGAACCTCATTCCAACTTTCGCCTCAAGATTGTTCGTGGCTATACCGGGGAAAAAAATGGGGCGTA
This sequence comes from uncultured Gammaproteobacteria bacterium, assembly GCA_963820915.1. Lineage (GTDB taxonomy): Bacteria > Pseudomonadota > Gammaproteobacteria > Chromatiales > Chromatiaceae > CAWGBV01. The sequence goes on from CAWGBV010000011.1 coordinate 35,913, forward strand.
CGAAACAATCCGTACACCCCAATCCTTACTCAAAGAGTACTACGTCAGGTTGCGGGTTGTTTCGCCGGTACATTCGCGTCAACCTCGACGGTCTTCGCCATGCGCTTGGCAAAATAGTAAATGCGCTTGAGCTTTTCGATGGCTTCCATTTCAATCGAGTAGGCTTCAATCCGGTTCGGAGCATCCACGATCAGCCTTTTTGCCTGATGTTCCTCGGCAAGTTCTACTTTCGCCTGTATCCCGCTTTTCATCGATATTACGTTCTGGGCAGTTTCGCTGTCATTCATGGCCACAGAGTGCAATGCGCGATCAACGGTTCCCGCAATCGTGATATGTAGATCGCCGAGTACTTTTTGGGTTGCCTTGCTGATGCGCACATCATTGTTAAAACATTGTTCGGCAAGATCAACGGCATCCGTCTCAATGATGTCGCCGATACTTTCAAGGTCATTAGCCGCTGCCAGCAGGTTTGCGTTTTCCCGTGCTTGGGAATCAGTTAAGGACTTTCTACTGATTTTTCCAAGATATTCGACGATGTCAGAGTAAAGCGCATCCACTTTCTCGTCGATCTGCGAGATCTCTTTTACGCGCTCCCGGTCGCCCTCCAGGAAAGCCGGCATACTCGTCGTGAGCATTTGATTAACGTATTCACCCATGTGACCGATTTCGTAACGCACCCGATCCAGTGCCAGAGAGGGAGTGATCAGCAATTCGTCATCCAGATACTTCGGACGAACAATCGCTGCTTCCTCGCCAAGCGGACGGTCGGGCACCATCCATTCGATGAGGCGTGCAAATAGACTTGCCATGGGAAGAAATAACGCGGCAATGCCAACATTAAAAATTGTGTGGGCATTGGCGATTTGACGCGGGGTCTCCGCCGCAAGCTTGTCAATTCCGATTACGCCAGCTGCGGCTGCTGGCGAGATATCGCGTACCAGGTCAGCCAGGTAGGGAATGAAAGGAGCGATAAGCGCAACACCCACGACCTTGAAAGTGACGTGGGCTACGGCGACACGTACTGCTTCACGTGGCTTGCCGATAGCTGCCAGGCCCGCCGTAGCGCACGTACCAATATTTGCGCCAAGGGCAAGAGCAATGCCTGCTTCCAGGGTAATCAGTCCCTGTAATGCCAAGGCAATCACGACACCCATGGTTGCCGACGAAGACTGGACGAGTGAGGTAAACAGAGCTGCTACGAGAATACCGATCACCGGATTTGCAACGTTTTGCATCAGTCCGATGAAAGGCTCGTAAGTGCGTAGCGGGTACATGCCGTCGCTCATGATACCCATGCCGAAGAAAATCAGGCCAAGTCCCATGACGAGATGGCCGTACTGTTTGATATCGTCACGCTTGCCCAGGAATATCAGTCCAAAGCCAACGGCTACCAGCAGCAACGCGTACTTTGTTACTTTGAAGGCGACGATTTGTGCCGTGATGGTGGTGCCAATATCCGCTCCCAGGATGACACCGATGGCCTGAGACAACGACATAAGTCCCGCGGTGACAAATCCCACGAGCATCACTGTTGTGACGGATGATGACTGTATGATCGCCGTTACAAAAGCCCCGGTTATCAAGCCCATAATGCGGCTGTTTGTCAGCTTGGCGAGAATTTGCTTCATGCTGTCGCCGGCAACTTTTTTCAGGGCCTCCGCCATCTGCTCCATGCCGTAAAGAAAAACGGCAAGTCCACCCAGAAGTGTCATGCCCATTTGCCACCAGTTGATGGCTTGTTCGCCATCAGTCGCCGTGACGGCAAGTACCGGCATGGCCACGAGTATCGCGGCCACGCCGAGTATCAAGGCAAGCGCAATATTTGCTTTGCGTTCGAGTTTTATGAATCCAAGATATTTATTCAATTTTCTATTCCTCCTGCCTGATCAATACAAGCAAACATCGACTCGACCTCAGGTTTCCTGGAAAGATTCTTCGCGCTTAACCTGATTTTTCTGTCGGGCGATTTCTTGTTGACGACGCTTTTTTGCTCGCAGGTAAAGAAAAGGAACGAAGACGGCGATGAGGAACAGGACGCTGATAAACACCGGCCCATAAATCCCCAGTGCCTGGTAAGACATGACAACCAGAAACATGAAAAGGACGACAAGGGCTATTCGGAGAAAAGCGCCGGTTGCGCCGCCTTGATGCATACTCGACCTCGCTTTGTCGAGTTCACTCATGGTGCGGGCTCCGCGCCGTTCGCCGATTGGGTCTGGTTGGTTTTTCATGGTCCGTGTCCTTTTCTTGAGAGATTGAAGGTGTGTTGATGCCGGTTACTTGTGCCGTTACAACAAATTTCCTCACAAGAACTGCAAGGACTAGGCCAGTTTCGCTCTGAGCCCAATAAACTGATAAAAAACAGAAGGTTTCGACTGCTTTATGCCAAATAGCAGTGCTGGAGGAGGGGTGTAACCTTATGATCAATCGCCGCCGTCGAAAACGGCTGTTCGTGACTGGAATGTCTTAGCTATCAATAAGTAACAAGCGACCTGGGCGGGGTGTAACAATTCAAAAGGTTACACCCCCCATTATTACTGGGGTCATCGTCGGGGAACCCAATCGTTGAGACGTGGTGAAACTGGATGCGGTCGGCATTAGGCACAGACCTGACAGAATTCGAGAAAACAAACTCCCGGTCGATATCTGTTCGTTGTTGAGATGCTAAGCAAATCCTGAAGGGGTTCGTTCCAGCACGCTGCGCCGGTGAAGCCGAACCCAACCCAGGGTAAACAGAAAGGCAAGACCGAGAATGGTCACGTTCTCAAGACTGACCTGCGTATAGATGGCGGGCTTGGGCTGGGTGAGCCTGGTTGCCTGCTAATCGGGTCGCCCGTCGATGCGCGGTTTCATCAGGATCGGCGCGTAGACCACCGTTAGCAGGCCGAACGCCAGAATCCACAACCCACCGGAAATCTCGATCCATCTTTCGTAATGCTGCGGCAATGCCCAGGGTCCGATCACCCGGGTCACCACGGCCATATTGATCACCACGAAGGCCAGATTGGTCACCGGGGCGGATTCCAGCAATCTGCCGGTATGTCCGAGTGCGACGCGCGCCATCATCCCCAAGGTCATCACCCCGATACCGCCGATGGTGAGCGCGTGAATCGCCAGTGTTTGCGGGAACAGGCCAAAGGCGGTGAACCCGCTCAGGATGAGGCTAACGACCAGCCAGCCGTAACCGCTGAAAAGCACCCAGAGAATCGGGCGCCGCCACACGCCGGGGTGGTGCCAGGCGACCAGACGAACGCCCTGCAACAGGCCGATGGCGATGAATAAAACCGCTTCCATGGGGCCGGAGATGCCGACGGCATGGGCCAGTGCCAACAGGGGCAACAGCACCATGCCGCCGGTCTCGACCCAGCGGAAGCGTCGCGGCAGTGCCTCGGGTACAGCCTTTTCCGTGAAGAAGGGAATCACCCGGCCACCCACCAGCACCAGCAACAGGATCACCAGATCCACCATCATCGCCGTCCCGCGATGGGCGCTGTAGGCAAACCAGCCGAGCGCTTGTGCGTGGATCAGGGCATTGGCGACGGTCATGGCCGCCAGCAGCGGCAGGAACACCCGGTTGAGCGGATTGGTCCCGGCCCATAGCGGCCGGATCAGCGAGATAGCCAACAGCGGCAGAAACAGGAGGTCGACCAACGCCGTAAGGGCGGGTGGGCTTCCCGGCGTCCAGGGTAGGAGGCGCCCCACCAGCCACAGCAGTGCAAGCAGCGCCAGGGGCAGTCCGTTAAGGGTGTTTTGCCCGGTCCAGTTGCGTACCGCGGTCAGCAGAAAGCCGGCCACCACGGCGGCCGTATATCCAAAGAGCATCTCGTGGCTGTGCCAGCCGACCGGGCCATAGTAGATCTCCGCCGGCAGCCTGATACGCATCCACAACCAAACGCCGAGGAGAGCGACCGCGCCCACTGCGGCCAGAAGGAAAAAGGGACGAAATCCGAGGCCGAAGGGGTGCCAGTGCCCGGCCTTGGGCTGAGCGGGATCGGCGAGCTTGATGGTTGCCATGGCGCGAAATTTCCGAAGAGCTTAGGGGCTTTTTAGCGGCCTGCGCGGCTACAGGCCTTGATACCCGTCAAGACGAAAGAACGGTGGGCTTAGCGGGGATCAGCCGCCGGTGACGTTCATGTGGCGCAGAATCACCGGGGCAGAGTGCAGATCGAATTCGTGGCCTTTGGGTTTGTTGGCCATGGCGTCGACGATGGCCTGCCGAACCGCGCCGTCATCGTCCGGGTGGGCGCGCAGTACCCGCCGCAGGTCCACCGAGTTTTCCTGGCCGAGGCAGAGCAGCATCCGACCGGTGGCGGTGATGCGAACCCGGTTACAGGTGTCGCAGAAATTATGGCTGTGGGGCGAGATCAGGCCGACGCGGCCCTTGTGACCCGCGACGTCGTAGTAGCGTGACGGCCCTCCGGTGACGCTGTCTGAGGGGCTCAGATCGTAACTTGCCGACAGATCTTCGAGTACCTGTTGGCTCGAATACTGGGCGTCGGCGCGGTCACGATCTTCAATCACGCCCAGGGGCATTTCCTCGATAAAGCTGATGTCCATGTCGCGTTCGAGGGCAAAGCGTGCCAGTGGAACGACTTCATCCTCATTGTGGCCGCGAAGGATGACGCTGTTGAGCTTGATTCGGCGGAAACCGGCGGCGATGGCGGCGTCGATTCCGGCCATGACGCGATCAAAGGCATCCACCCGTGTCACGCCTTCGAAACGCTTGCGATCCAGGGTGTCGAGGCTGATATTGATGCGGCCGACGCCAGCTGCTGCCAGGGGTTCGGCAAAGCGCTGGAGCCGGGTGCCGTTGCTGGTGAGGGACAGATCGCGAATCTCATCGATGCTGCCCAGGTCTCGAAAAAGGCTGATCACGTTGCTGCGCGCCAGGGGCTCACCGCCGGTTACGCGGATCTTGGATACCCCCAGGCCGGCAAAGATGCGGCCCAGTCGACCGAATTCTTCCAGGGTCAGCAGCTGGGCGCGGGGCAGGAACTCCATGTCTTCGCCCATGCAGTATTGACAGCGCAGGTCGCACCGGTCCGTTACGGAAAACCGCACATAGGTGATGCGACGGCCGAAGGCGTCTTCCAGGATCGAAGCGTTTTTAGCGTTGTCATCCATCTGTCACTAACTCCTGCTGCCTCGGTGACTCAGGCCCAGTAGGGTTGGTTGGCTGCCGCCGATAATTTGTCGTAATCGCGAATTCGCACCAGGTCGCGTTCGACCTCAATAATGCCCTTATCGCTGAGTTTTCTCAAAACCCGTGAGAATGTCTCGGGGGTGATGGATAGACGCGCCGCCAGTACCTGCTTGGGCGCATCGAGCTGAACATCGGGGTCGCTGTCGACGGTCTGGCGCAGCAGATATCCCGCAACGCGGCACCCCGCGCTTTGCAGGGTCAGGTTATCGATTTCCTGAACCAGTCCCCGCAACCGCTGGCTCATATCCCCCATGATGAGAAAACAGGTATCCACGGAATCGCGCAGAATCGCGGCGAATTCGTTCGAATCCACACTGATGAGCACAGAGGGTTGCAGTGCCGTCGCCCCCACCGGATAAGCCGGTCGGTCGAGAAACATCAGTGCCTCGGCAAAGGTCTGACCGGCCGGGATGATTTCGATGATCTTTTCCGTGCCCGCGGCCGAAATACGAGACAGCTTGATCTGGCCCGAAACCACTACGTAGAAGCGTTCCGCCGGCGAGCCCTGGGTGAAAAGCAACTCGCCCTCGCTGATTTCGACCCGCACGGCCGTTCTGGAAATGTGCTCGAACTGACTCTCATTGAGTCGGGAAAACAGAAGCTGGCTCCTGAGAATGGTCCGATTGTCGGGTTCTTTCATATTCACGGCGACTCGGTGCTATGCGCAAATGTCTAGCAAGTGGGTATGAAGTATAGATGGGGCGCCGCCGTTTTCTGATGCCTGGGGTCCCGGATGGCCGCCGGTGGGCGTGTAACAAAGGGCCTTCCGCTGGTTTGCATAGCGGATGCCGCGTCCGAATGATAGACAGATTCAACGCCCAATCATCCCGGCACCTTGATCTTAATCAATGACCCCCTAGTGGTTTGAGCCTACGGTTTTTAAGGTAATGCAGGGGTTGCCCGATCTTTCCCTTTGATGCTGAAAAACGACGAAAACTTTAATGCTTCCCGGCGCCGGTTCATCCGTGGCGCACCGCAAGCCGCCCTTGCGTCCAGGCCACCCTGGTCATTACCGGAGGCGCGTTTTGTCGATCAATGCACCCGTTGCGACGACTGCGTCGGGCGCTGTCCCGAGAACATTCTGGTCAAAGGATCGGGAGGATTCCCGGAACTGGATTTCCGTAATGGAGGTTGCACCTTTTGTGGTGATTGCCTGGCGGCCTGTGAGCCGGGCGCGCTGTCGCTCGAGGTGTTTCCGGCGATTTCCTGGAAAGTGCAGGTGGTGGACGAGTGCCTGTCGGCAAAGGGTATCGTCTGCCGTGCCTGTGGCGATGGATGTGACAGACGTGCGATTCGGTTCCGCCTGAAGACCGGCGGACGCGCCGATATCGAGCTGACGAGTGAGGCCTGCAATGGCTGTGGTGCCTGTATCCGCCCCTGCCCCGTGGGCGCACTGCGGATCCTGCCCGGATCTGCAAATAGAGAGGTCGCTTAGATGGAAATAGGAGTTTGCGGGGTACTTGTCCACACCCAGCCGGCCGATTTGGCGCCGGTGCGGGCGGCCCTGGAGGAGATGCCGGGCGTCGAGGTGCATGCCGCGACGGATGAGGGTCGCATGGTGGTGACCATAGAGAATTTAGGCGAAACACGTGTGGGGGACACCGTTATGAGTCTCCACAACATCAAGGGTGTGATTTCTGCATCCGTCATTTACGAACATTCCGAAAAAGACGACGAACCCGAACAGGAGTCGGAATCATGAAACTGACACGGCGTGAATTCATCAAGAACAATGCGATTGCGGCTACTGCGGCTGCGGCCGGTATTACGATACCGGGCGTCCAGACCGCGTTGGCAGCCGAGGAGGGGGAAGACGGCGTTCGCTGGGACAAGGCGGCATGCCGTTATTGTGGAACCGGCTGCAGCGTACTGGTTGGCGTCAAGGACGGAAGGTGGTGGCCTCCCAGGGCGATCCCGACGCTCCGGTCAACAAGTGGCCTGAACTGCATCAAGGGATATTTCCTGCCCAAGATCCTGTACGGAAAGGACCGCCTGACCCAGCCGCTGCTGCGCAAGAAAAACGGCCAGTACGACAAGAACGGCAAGTTCGAGCCGGTCTCCTGGGACGAGGCCTTCAAGACCATGGCCGATAAATGGGTCGCTGCGCGCAAGGCCAAAGGTCCCAAGGGCATGGGCATGTTCGGCTCCGGACAGTGGACTGTGTGGGAAGGCTATGCCGCTTCCAAGCTGCTGAAGGCAGGTTTCCGCTCCAACAGCCTCGAGCCCAATGCGCGACATTGCATGGCTTCCGCGGTGGGTGCTTTCATGCGCGGCTTCGGTATCGACGAGCCGATGGGCTGCTATGACGATCTCGAGCACGCGGATGCCTTCGTGCTCTGGGGCGCCAATATGGCGGAGATGCACCCGATTCTCTGGTCGCGCCTCACCGATACCCGCCTGACCAAGGAAGGCTGCGAAGTGCACGTGCTCTCCACCTTCGAGCACCGCTGCTACGAACTTGGCCGATAACGCGCATGGTCTTCGTACCGCAGACGGATCTGGCGATTCTCAACTACATCGCCAACTACATCATCCAGAACAAGGCGTACAACCAGGAGTTCATCGACAAGCACGTCAACTTCACCCAGACGGCCACAGATATCGGTTACGGCCTGCGTCCCGAGGATCCGCGTGAGAAGGCCGCGAAGAACGCCGGCGTTGGCAAGCTCACCAACATCAGCTTCGAGGAATACGCCAAGTCGGTCGAGCCCTACACGCTGGAGAACGCCGCCGAGATTTCCAAGGTGCCGAAAGAGAACTCTGGAACGTCTGGCCAAGCTCTACGCCGACCCCAACAAGAAGATCACGTTCTTACTGGACCATGGGCTTCAACCAGCATACCCGCGGTGTCTGGGTCAACGGCCTGCTGCTACAACGTGCACCTGCTGATGGGCAAGATCTCCGAGCCCGGCAACAGCCCGTTCTCGCTGACCGGTCAGCCTTCGGCGTGCGGTACCGCTCGCGAAGTGGGTACCTTTACCCACCGCCTGCCCGCCGACCTGGTGGTCAAGAAAGACGCACACTGCAAGTTCGCCGAGAAGACCTGGAAGCTGCCTGACGGCACCATTCCGCGGGCCGAACGGCAAGGCCGACGATGCCGATCAGACGGACATCAGCGGCAAGCCCATGGGCAAGACCCTGATCCATGCGGTGGCCATGCACCGTGCCCTCAATGACGGCAAGATGAACACTTTCTGGGTCATGTGTAACAACAACATGCAGGCTGCGGCCAACATGAACGACGAGAGTCTATCCGGGCTGGCGTAATCCGGATAACTTCATCACGGTGTCCGACCCCTATCCGACGGTTTCGGCCAGGCCGCTGACCTGATTCTGCCGACCGCCATGTGGGTGGAGAAGGAAGGTGCCTACGGCAACGCCGAGCGCCGCACCCAGTTCTGGCGCCAGCAGGTCAATGCACCGGGCGAGTCCAAGTCCGACGTCTGGCAGATCATGGAGTTTGCCAAGTACGTCAAGGTGGAAGATGTCTGGCCGGAGGATCTGATCGCCAAGATGCCGGAATATGCCGGCAAAACCCTGTACGAGGTGCTCTACACCAACGGCGAGGTCAACAAGTTCCCGTCTGATGGCAGGTGACTGACGATCGCGGCAACAAGTACGAGAACGACGAGTCCGCACACTTCGGCTACTATGTGCAGAAGGGCCTGTTCGAGGAGTACCGGATGTTCAACTCCGCCGAGGGCATTCCCAAGAAGGGCCACGAGATGGCCGAGTTCGATGCCTACCACAAGGCGCGCGGTCTTCGCTGGCCGGTGATCGACGGCAAGGAGACTCTGTGGCGTTTCCGCGAGGGCTATGACCCGCACGTCAAGGTGCGAAGGGTGGCGAAGGGCGATCAAGTTCTACGGCAAGCCTGACGGCAGGGCCAACATCATCTCCGCTCCCTACGAGCCGGCAGCCGAGCTGCCGGATGAAGAGTATCGATCTCTGGCTATGCACCGGTCGTGTGCTTGAGCACTGGCACTCCGGTTCGATGACCCGGCGTGTGCCCGAGCTCTATCGTGCGGTTCCGGATGCGGTGGTCTGTTCATGCACACCGAAACGATGCCAAGAAGCGTCGGCTGCGTAACGGCCAGGTGGCGAAGATCGCCACCCGCCGTGGCGAGATTATCGCCACGGGTCGAGACCCGTGGCCGTAACCGTCCGCCGGAGGGCCTGGTGTTCATCCCCTGGTTCGACGCCAGTCCGACTGGTCAACAAGCTGACACTTGATGCCACCGATCCGCTCTCCAAGGAGACGGACTACAAGAAGTGCGCCGTCAAGATCATGAAGGCCTGATGGAGTCTGCCCCGGTCGCGCTAGCGGCCGGGGTAAGGCTTGCACAGTGGATCAACAGTCGAGGCAGTACCGGAAATGGCCACGCAGGACAAGGCTTCCAAGAAAGGTGCGGGTACCACCGCCGGCAGTTTCTTGGCCGATCTCATGCGGACAGCCTGCAGGTGTCGGGCTGTTGGGCATGGGGCTGGGCATCTATTCGAAGCGGGCCGCGTCAGTGCCTGCCTTGGCGATCCGTCCGCCGGGAGCCTTGCCGGAAGAGGATTTTCTCGGCGCCTGCATCCGTTGCGGGCTGTGCGTGCGGGACTGCCCCTATGACATTCTGAATCTGGCGACACCGGAGGAGGATATTCCTACGGGAACACCTTATTTCGTGGCGCGGACCGCGCCCTGTGAAATGTGCGAGGATATTCCCTGCATTCCGGCCTGCCCGACCGGCGCGCTGGATCACAGCCTGACCGATATCAACGAGGCGCGGATGGGACTCGCCGTGCTCATCGACCAGGAAACCTGCATTGCCTTCCTTGGGCTGCGTTGCGAGGTGTGCTATCAGGTTTGTCCCATCAAGGACGAGGCCATCACCCTTGATCGTTATCACAATACCCGATCCGGCAAGCACGCCGTTTTTGCGCCGGTCGTGCATTCTGACACCTGCACCGGCTGCGGTATCTGCGAGCGGGCCTGCATCCTGGAAGAGGCCGCCATCAAGGTGTTACCCAGGCACCTTGCCAAGGGAGAACTGGGCAGTCACTACCGTATCGGCTGGCGGGAGAAGGCCGACGCAGGCGGGTCGCTGGTAACACCGGACGTGGAGCATCGATACAACCTGCCGGAAGGCATGAGGTATGAAATACAGGGCGAAGGCCTGATTATCGAGCCAGAGCCCGGGCCGACACCCTTTAACAGCAACCCCCTCGACACGTTGAACAAGAAGGGCGAACTCTGATGACCGCCGCACGCGAGAATCTGGGAAGCAGGGCCATTGCCGCCAAGGGTATGTTCAGTGCCCATAAATGGTTGCTGATCCGCCGCTTCAGTCAGTTTGGCATCCTGTTGCTTTTTCTACTGGGTCCTTTGGCGGGCGTGTGGATCGTGAAGGGAAACCTTTCCTCCAGCATGACCCTGGATGTGTTGCCGCTGACCGATCCGCTGCTTTTGATTCAGGTGCTGCTGACTGGTCAGGTACCCGAGTTCAATGCGTTGATCGGCGGGCTTATCGTCGCGATCTTCTATGTCGTTGTGGGCGGGCGCGTGTTCTGTTCCTGGGTCTGCCCGGTAAATCTGGTGACCGATGCGGCGACCTGGCTGCGCCGACGTCTGGGCATCCGGAGTTCATCCAATATTTCGCGGAACACGCGCTATTGGGCGCTCGGGCTGGTGCTGGTGCTGGCGCTGGCGACGGGCACGCTGGTGTGGGAACTCTTCAACCCGGTTTCCATGCTCAACCGCGGGATAATTTTCGGTATGGGGATGGCCTGGGTCGTGTTGCTGGGTGTCTTTCTCTTCGATTTTCTGGTGGCCCGGCACGGCTGGTGTGGCCATGTGTGCCCGGTCGGCGCCTTCTACGGCCTGCTCGGAACCAGGAGTCTCGTGCGCGTCTCCGCTGTCGAGCGCCGGCAGTGCGACGATTGCATGGATTGTTATGAAGTTTGCCCAGAGCCACAGGTGATCCGGCCTGCACTCAAGGGCGGGGACAAGGGAGTCGGCCCTGCGATACTCGATTCCAATTGCACCAACTGCGGCCGTTGCATCGACGTGTGCCATGTCAATGTCTTCCGGTTTGGAGGGCGAGCAACAGTCGCTATCGATTCCGGGGACAGTCGAAGCCCGGTTACCCCTTACCAAAAAACCATCAGAGATGGAGCATGAAAAACACTCGCTTCAGATCTAATCGATCAATAACGGTGGAGAAAGCCATGAAAAAGACGATTCTGACTTTTGCGCTGTCCCTAGCGGTCCTTTCCGTTCCTGTCGTGTCGTCGGCGGAAGAGGCCATTGCGTCACTGCGCGGAACCCAATCCTTAACCGATATGTCTTCGGATCCTGCCAAGAGAAAACTGATGGTGGTGGAAGGCGGGATCGAGCGTAGCTATTCCGAGCAGCCGCCGATGGTGCCGCACGAAGTGGACAAGTACGAGGTTACCCTGAAAAACAATGGCTGCTTGAAATGCCACAGCGAAAAGACCTACGAAAAGGAAAAGGCGCCGAAGATCGGTGACAGCCATTACTTCGATCGCGATGGCAAGCAGTTGGATACCTTGTCGAGCCGCCGGTATTTTTGCGGCCAGTGCCATGCACCGCAGTTGACCGGCGATCCGCTGGTCAACAATGCGTTCGAAGGGCGTAAATAGGCCTGATAAGGCCGACCTTGTAGTTTTCGGGGGGCGGAATAAACCGCTCGCCGTTAGCAGTAACGATGGGAGCTACAGATGTCTGATCAACAACCAAAGCGCAAGTTTTCTCCGTTCAAGCTGTTATTGATCGGTGTCGTTATCGGTATCATTTTCTGGGGAGGTTTCAATACCGCCATGGAAGCTACCAACACCGAAACCTTCTGTATCTCTTGTCATGAGATGGAAGTGAACGTGTACGAGGAGTACACGGACACGATCCACTACGCGAATCGCACGGGCGTGCGGGCGACCTGTCCCGATTGCCACGTGCCCAAGGACTGGATTCACAAGTTCGCGCGCAAGGTCAAGGCCACCAACGAGCTTTATCATCACTTCAAGGGCACCATAGAAACGCCGGAGAAATTTGACGAAAAGCGTTTCGAGCTGGCGACGAACGTGTGGCGGGAGATGAAGAATACCGACTCCCGTGAGTGCCGCAACTGCCACGATTACGATTCAATGGATTTCGATCGGCAAACCGAGCGCAGCATGACCCGTCACGAAGATGCGGCCGATGAAGGTCTGACCTGCATCGACTGCCACAAGGGCGTGGCGCACAGTCTGCCCGACGAGTACGACGCCGAGTTGGATATCCCTGGCGAGAGCCCTTACTACAACTAGACGGGGAAACCGGAGTCCATCAAAAACCGCCGCAATCTGCGGCGGTTTTTTTATATCGTCGAACTTTTCACATAAACCGGGGAAAGGGCCACGGGGTATGGAACCAGGCGACCAATACCATGTAGCCGAACACTGTAAGTGCGCCGATAAACGCGAATACGCGCGTGCGGAATGTTTTTCCCCGTTTCAGCGCGACGCTGCCCAGCACTATATAGACGAGTAGCGCGATGAGCTTGGCGGTGAGCCAGGCGCTGTTACCTGGATACTGTCTCAGCAGGTAGGCGAGCCAGATGCCCGCACATAGCAGCAGCGTGTCGTTGATGTGGGGCAGGGTGCGGGTCAGTCGGTGTTGAAGTATTTCGGGACGTCGCCACATCCACCAGCCGCGAAGCAGAAAGCCGACCAGCGAAAGCGACACTAAAATGAGGTGCGCCTGCTTAACCGCCAGGTAAGTCATGGGGTCGCCCGCGGACTTCGACCGCTGTCTTCAGTCCAGTAGCATTCGTGTTCCCGGGACAATGCCCAGTGTTTCCATGCGGCCAGCTGCTGTTTCCAGCGCGTAGCGAAAGGGGGCATGAGGTTGATAGGTGGGCTGGCGGGTGAACACCGGAGAGTTGACGTAGGTTTCCATACGAAGCACATCCACTACCACGCCGTTTGAATTCATGAAGGCGATGTCCAGCGGGGCATGCACGTTGCGCATGTGAAAGGCGGTATACATCTCTCTTGGAAACCTGAACAGTATGGCGGTGTCCGTGATGGTATCAGCGCAGATGTGTTGGAAACCTGCAGCCCGTTCCTGGTTGTCATCGGCGATCAAGACGTCGATCATGACGCTGTTGCCTGCTTCGTCCTTAACATGAACCTTTCCGGTTTCCATGTGCTGAACAGCGCCGGTCGCCTCTACGCATCGCACGGGGTTCTGCGCCAGCAGCGGTGCGGATGCCAGCAGCATCATCAGGGTAAACATCATTTTCATCGGCGGGCCCATTGTGGCGTCTGTTGAATTTTGCGGGAGATTTCGTCAGCAAGCTTGCCGGTGGCACGGCTCATGGCCGCCACAATATCGTCGTATTCACCGGTCGAGGGCTCCCGGATCAAGCTGAATCCGTTAATGAGCTTACCGCTGGAGCGGTCGCGAAGTATCCAGTTGGCCTCGAGTTGAACATCCGGTTCGTTGTAGATGAACTGGATGATGTCGGCGGTTATCTGAAAGTCCATGCGGGTGCCCGGTTGCCACGGATATACGACGATCCCGTCCAGCCCGAGGCGTTGGCGCAGATTCTCCGCCAGCGTTTCGGTGAAATGGGAATCCAGGGTCGATCCCCACTTATGCTCCCGTGGCACTTCAATTCGGGTCGCCGAACTGCGGGTGACGAGATTGAGCCGATTGAGGTAATCGGCGAATTGTAGCGGCCCGACGCCGAGGGTTCCGCTGTGTTGTCCGGAGGCCGGGGTGGGACTGGGCACAGGCGACATCAGATAGTAGTTGATGGGGGCGGTGGTACAGCCGGAAACGGCCAGGACCGCAATCAACAGCAGAAAGGGATGGCTGGGTAATCGATTTTTCATTTTCCGAATATCATGGCGTTGGGTGTTTCTTCAAGGGTTTCGGTGAGTTCCCGGACGGCCCGGGCGGCACTGGTGACTTCTTTGAGGGCGGTCGACATCTCGTAGTAGAAGGGCGACTCTACCGCATCGCCTTCTAGCACGTTGCGCATTGACCGGAGTGTTCGGTTGAGTTGCTGTAATGATCTGACAATTTCCGACGGTATGCGCTTGGCGTCGGGTCCGCTAACGATATCGTGGATGCTGTCCATGGTATCGGTGGTTGCAGCAGCGAGTTTCTGAAGCGGGGCATCCTGTAACCGCTTTGCGGCGGCCTCGTCGAATTTACCCTCGGAGGGTGAGGCGAAAAGCGCATCGACATCGGCCAGCAACTGCGTTGCCGTGGTAACGAGTTTCTTCAAGGGGAGTGCGTCCAGCTTGTCGAGGAAACTCTCTGCCTGGGACGTGATTCTCGCGAACTGGCTCGGGACCGTTGGCAGTATCGGGTAGGGCTCCATCATGGCATAGGTTGCCGGCGCCTCGTCGGGCAGGATGGCCAGTTCGACAATCAACTGGCCGGTCAACAGGCTGCTGGTTTGCAGCCGCGCCCTGAGGCCTTTTCCCACGGCCTCGGACATGGATGCTTCCACGCTCAGGTCGCCGGTGACGCCGCTGATACGCTGTGGTTCGAGAAAGACCAGGACCGGAACCTCGATGTCTTGCGACAGCGGGTTGTATTCGATACTGATATCCTCGACCCGCCCGACGCGGACGCCCAGAAACTCGACCGGGGCGCCGATTTTCAGGCCCCGCACCGATTCTTCGAAGTGCAGGACGAATCCGTATTCCTGCATTTGTCCTTGCGCGGGCATGGTCTCCGCGTCCTGCTCCGACTCGTAAAGTGGAAAGACGGTGCCGGGTTCCACAGGGGTGCTTTCGGTGAGGCGTGGCGGATTCGAAAAGGCGACGCCGCCAAACAGAATGGTTTCCAATGTCGCGCTTCCTACCTCGATGCCGTCCGAACCGAAGGACACGTCGAATCCGCCGGCGTCCCAAAATCTGGTGTTGCTGTTGATAAAGCGGTCGTAAGGCGCGTCGATGAAAATTTCTACCTGGACGTATCCGCTGTCCTTGGACAATTCCCGGTTTTCGATTCGCCCGACTTTGACGCCGCGATGCAGAACGGGCGAACCGGCGGCGAGGTTGCCGCCATTCTTGGCGCGCAGGTTGAGGCGCATACCCGGCGCGCCTTCGGGCGTCAGAGGGGGTTCTTCCAGCCCTTCAAATCGCGTGGTGTTATCGCCGCCAAGGCGGCTGTCCATCTCGATGTAGCTTCCGGAAAGCAGTGTATCCAGTCCGGTGACACCGCTCAGTCCAATGCGCGGTCGCACGACCCAGAATCTGGTCTGCTCGTTCAGATAATCATCTGCGTCTTCAATCATGCGAGCGGTCACAACAACCTGGTCCAGGGATTTTGCAAGTTCGACTTTTTCCACGCGGCCGATCTCGACATTGAGTCGTCTGATCGGCGTACGACCGGCCTCGATGCCTTCAGCGGTTTCAAAGGCAATGGTCACCAGGGGACCGAGGTCCTCGTAATGCCGGTAGGTCAGCCAAAGCGCGAGAATCGCGGCGACCAGCGGGACGATCCAAACCATGGACAGGCTCGGTCGTCGCTTCGCTGGCGAGGTGACAGGCTCGGGTATGTCGTTTGAGTTGTTATCGGGTTCGTTCATTTCCTGTCCGGGTCTTCGTCCCACAACAGCCTGGGATCGAAGGCCATCGCTGACAACATGGTAACCGCTACCATGGAGGCAAAGGCGATTGCCGCGATGCCCGGTCGGACGGTAGCGATCCCGCCCATCTGGATCAGGGCGACCAGCAATGCAACCACAAACACGTCCACCATCGACCAGGGTCCGATGAATTCAGTGATGTGATAGAGGTGAACCTTCTCGCGCCGTGCCAGCGTTGAGCGCCGCTGAACGCTCAGCAACAGATACGAGATAACCAGGAACTTGAGAATGGGCACTACTACCGACGCGGCGAATACTACCGCGGCGACGAGGTAGGATCCGTGCGTCCACAATACGACGATGCCCTGGAGGATGGTGTTCTCGTCGGGGCGGCCGAAGTATTCGGTGACCATGATGGGGTAAATGTTTGCCGGAATATAAAGCAATATGCCGGTAATCAGGAGCGCCACCGTGCGTTGAATACTGTCGGGTTTCCGGGAATGAAGTCGGCTGTTACAGCGGCTGCAGTATGCCTGCTCCCCTGAGGAAGGGGTGCGGTGGACCTTGCCGCAGGTCGGGCAGGCGGTAAGGCCGGCGGCGCGGGCGGTAACGGCCTCAGGCTGCATCTTTCGCCTCCAGGGTCTGCCACAGGCAGTATCGGTCGATGGCCGTTGCCGCCCAGATGTTGACGACCACCAGTCCGCAGAAGGCCCAGAACGCCACGCCAAATTTGATTTCCGCCATGGTGCCGAGCTTGACCAGCGAAACCAGCACGCCAAGAAGATAGATCTCCATCATGCTCCAGGGCGCCAACAGGGAAACCAGGCGCAACGCGTTTCTCGCCTGTGTTGTCGCTTTTCCCACCGAGAGCGGACCCAGCACCAGCAGCATGGCGACAAGTTGCAACAGAGGAAACACGAATATAACGGCCATGGCGAAGATGCCCAACTCCGGCATGCCGAGACGGAATAGCTCGATGGCGGCGGAGAGCATAGAGATCTCCTGGCGGATTCCCTGTATTTCCACCGACAGAAAGGGAAAGACATTGGCGAGAAAAAACAGGATTGTTGCCGCGAGCGTCAGCGCCAGGGCGCGGTCGATGGCGTTGTCCCTGTTTGTATAGAGTCGATGTCCGCAGCGCCGGCAGTTCGCACTCCCTCCGGCCGGGACCTGGATTTGCTTGTACAACAAATCGCAACCTGGGCATGCCAGCAGGCCGCCTGGCCGGGGGGCATCGCAGGTGCTTGCGCGTCCGGTAGCTGTCGCAGGAGCCTGGGCGGGCGGGCACATCAGGCGCAGGTTCCACGCGTCCGGGCGGGCCTGTGAATAATGGGCATCCTGCCGGCTGTCAGGCTCTGTCGACTGGATGGTGGCGATTCCAGGCGAGTACCTGGCTGCTGGGGGAAATTGTGAGCCAACGAATGCCATCGGAATCGCCGCAAGGTTTCCAGGGCGTCCTCTGCGCACAGGGCAGTGAATCGGTTCCGGTCAATTCCCACAAGCAAAAATGCAACCTTAACATCGTCTTACGGCAAGCATACCTAATTGTAGCGGTATCCAGCGAGGGGAGTATGGTGATCCCTGCGACAAGTCGTTAATGTAGATTGATGAGCAGAAGGATCAGACAGACCATGCGTTGCCTAATCATCGGCCTGGCCCTGGTGTTGCTTGCAGGCTGCGGTGGCAATCCTCCCCGTGCGCCGGCGATTGGTGTGGTGAACCTGACGCAGGAAGTGGTGATTCCGCCAAATCGCGCACGAACGGTGTTCCAGGGCGGTCGGCAGATCGATGCAGGCGGACGCTACGATCCGCATTGCGAACTGGAAATTTCCACTGTCTCAGACCGAACCCAGGTCGTGAAACCAGACACCTTCGGGGTTCGGCGAATTGGTAACCGAGTCGTCGGCGACCAGAATTCGGGTATTCCACCGCGGATTTGGGGCCGGGACGCGTTCTTCTGTATCGAGGACATGATTTACGAAACCGATATCCGCCTTGCCTCTGATATTCAGCCCGGCGTGCGCCGGTTGCTGTGTCGCCAGGCCTTCAGTACCTGCGGTGGCGGGCGTTACCTGTCGTTACCGGAAATTCAGCAGATTCTCGGTCCGAATTTCAGCTTTCAATAACCCACGGTCAATGAAAAAAGGAAGTTAGAACCGAATGAACATTCTCGACATGGTGCTCCAGGCACAGAATGGTGGCGCCACCACCCAATTGGCTCGGCAGTTTGGCCTCAGCGAGGACCAGGCCGACAAGGCCCTGCGCGAACTCGTGCCGGCATTGTCGGGGGGGATCAAACGAAATCTGGCGCAACCTCGAGGATTGGAGGACCTGGAGGGTGCGCTGCAGCGCCAGGATCATGCCCGCTACTACGAAGACGCGAAGTCTCTGGAACGCGAAGACACCGTAACGGACGGTAACGCGATTCTCGGCCATGTGTTCGGCAGCAAGGAGGTCAGCCGGGAGGTCGCTTCCCGCGCCTCCGCCAAATCCGGCGTCGACAGCGATCTGCTCAAAAAGATGCTGCCGGTGGTCGCCGCGCTGGTGATGGGCTCCTTAAACCGCGGCGCCAGCGGTGCCGGCGCGGGCGCGTCGGGCGGCGGCATGGGAGACCTGCTGAGCTCGTTTCTCGATGCCGACAAGGACGGCAGTGTTGTGGATGATCTGCTCGGCATGGCGGGCAAATTTTTCCGCTGATCCTCTGCCCCGGGTTCAGCGATTGGCGCCCACCAACAGGTCGGCGATGAGCCGCTCCACCGGCGCATAGGTGTCGCTCAACAACGGCAGTTCATCGAAGGGCGTACCGGTACGGGACATGGGCTCATCGATGCGGTACCAGGATCGCGGCGGTCCGCGGCGCGCGGCAATCCGGTCCGGCCATTCCCCGTGCTGGCGGGCCGTGATGATGTAGGTGACGCGGGTGGGATTGTCGGGCAGGCGGTCGACCCAAACAGCGGTGTGCGGAAACACCGAGCGCAGCGCGTTGAGCACCGATTTCACCAGTCGCGGGTCCGGGAAGGCGTCCACCACGTTCATTGCCAGGACGCCATCTTCGGTCAGGCGGCTTTTCACCAGTTGGAAGAACTCCCGCGTCACCAGGTGGAAGGGGATGGCCACGTCGTGGAAGACGTCGCCGATCACCACGTCGAAGGGTCCCTCGGATTGCCAGAGTGCCCGGCGTGCATCCTCGTGAATAACCGTCATGGCCGAGGTGTCCACATAAAGCGATTCGACGGCGGTTTGCGTTACCTCCGGGTCGAGCTCGGCCACCGTCACCGATGAGGCCGGACTGAGGGCGCCAACGGCCCGTGGTTGGGTATAGGCCCCGCCGCCGGCGAAAAAGTACCTGAGGCCGTCCTCGTATCGATCACCGAAATGTTGATGAACTATCTCATCCATGGCATGGACATAGGGCGCGATCATCAGCGATGGGTCCTGCTCATGATTGATACTGTGCAACAGATGATCCAGCACCATGCCCTTGGCGTTACCGAAAGGGGCGTCGGCGGAATGGTCGGCAATGCGAATGCAAAAGTAATTGCTCTCTCTGTCACAAGGCGCCTTCGCCAAACCGCCGGCCAGGGCAATGGCTACGACGCTTGCCGCCGCGATCAGCGTCGGTGCTTTGGGGAATCTGAAAAGGGGCAGCGCCAGCAGGAAGAGTCCCGCCGCGGTGCCCACTACCACGCTGTAGGTGCCGAAATACTGGATTAGCCAATAACCCGCGGCAAAGGTGCCGGCGATGCTGCCTACGGCGGCCAGCGCATGCATCCGGCCCACCACGTGGCCGGTACGGGTATCGAGTTGCAGGGCGAGGGTGGTCAGCAACGGCGTCACCACGCCCAGCAGCACGGCAGGGACGAAGAACAAGGCAATGGCCAGAAGGAAACCCGAAGCCAGCAGACCCACACCGCTTTCCACGATGCCCGATGCCAATCGCGACAGCAGCGCCAGGCTCATCAGCGAGTAGACCCCGGCAAGCAGCAGCACGCTGCCGGCGCTGCGTTCCCGGGCGCCACGATCCGCCCAGACACCGCCCAGCCAATTGCCCAGCGAAAGTCCGGCCAGAATGACGCCGATAATGGATGTCCAGCTGTACAGCGATACCCCGATGTAAGGCGCCAGCAGCCGACCGGCCACCATCTCCAATACCAACAGGGCGGCGGAACTCAGAAAAATGGTGGCGCCGAACAGAAACAGGCGTCCGCGGGCGTGGTCCACGGGGTCGGTCATGGTGGGCGTCCTTAGTCGGGAATCTTCTGGCGATATTCGCACAGGTCGTTGATCGAACACTGGGAGCAGTGTGGTTTACGGGCGGTACAGACGTAGCGACCGTGGAGAATCAGCCAATGATGGGCGTTCAGAAGGAACTCGTCCGGCACCAGTCGCAGCAGCCTCTTTTCCACCTCCAGAGGGGTCTTGCCAGGGGCGATTCCGGTGCGATTGGAGACCCGGAAAATATGGGTGTCCACGGCCATGGCGGACTCGCCAAAGGCCGTATTGAGGACCACGTTGGCGGTTTTTCGTCCCACACCAGGCAGTGCTTCCAGCTCACTCCGGCTCTGCGGGACCTGGCCCTGGTGGCGTTCCAACAGCATTGCGCAGGTGGCGATGATGTTCTTCGCCTTGTTGTTGAACAGCCCGATGGTGCGGATGTGGTGCCTGAGCCCCGCTTCCCCCAGTTCGAGTAGCTGCTGTGGCGTGTTGGCCTTGGCGAACAGGGGGCGGGTCGCCTTGTTGACGCTCACGTCGGTGGCCTGGGCGGAAAGGATCACCGCCACCAGCAGTTCGAAGGGCGAATCGTACTCCAGTTCGGTGGTGGGATTCGGGTTTGCCTCCCTCAAGCGCGAGAAAATCGCCTCGCGTTTCTGCCGGTTCATACCTTGCTGCTGCTGGCGGTGGGCGGCGGCTATGCCGCCTCGGCGCCGCGGGTGTCGGCAACCGGATCGGCGAGAGGCTGGCGACGGGTCTTGAGTCGTCCGTCGATGACATTCTTCAGCGCGATCAGGAATCCCAGGCCGAGAAAGGCGCCGGGCGGCAGGATGGCCATCAGTACACCGGGATAGCTGTCGCCGATGGAGAGTTTCAGTCCGCGTGCGGCCTCACCGAACATGAGATGCATATCGGAAAACAGGGTTCCCTGGCCGATGAATTCCCGCAACCCCCCCAGTGTCACCAGTACCAGGGTGAAACCGATGCCGATGCTCAGCCCGTCGGTTACGGCCCGCGGGACCGGGTTGTGGGCGGCGAATGCCTCGGCGCGACCGATGATGGCGCAATTGGTGACGATCAGCGGAATAAAGATGCCCAGCACTTTGTAGAGTCCGTGAAACCAGGCGTTCATGGCCAGTTCCACGGCCGTGACGAAAGAGGCGATGACAAGCACGAATACCGGCAACCGGATCTCCGGCCGAACCAGATTACGGATGAGCGAGACGGTGGTGTTGGATAAGGTCAGTACCAGGGTGGTGGCCAGTCCCAGGCCGAGGCCATTGACCGCTGAACTGGTTACGGCCAGAAGCGGACACAGGCCGAGCAGGGCGACCAGTGCCTGATTGTTGTTCCACAAGCCGTCGCTGACGATCTCGCCGTAGGATTTCTCGCTCATGTTCCGGCCTCTGCCGTTGTGACCGGCTTCGCGAAGAGGTCCATGCCGGCCTTGCGATAGTACAGCAAGGTTTTCTTGACGGCGGTGACGATGATTCTCGGTGTGATGGTGGCGCCGGTGAACTGATCGAAATCGCCGCCGTCCTTGCGCACCGTCCAGCGGCTTTCAGGCGGATTTCCCAGTGATTTGCCGGAGAAACTCAGCACCCAGTCGCTCTTTTCCAGTTCGATTTTGTCACCGAGCCCCGGGGTTTCGCGGTGGCTCACCACACGCACGCCACCCAGAGTGCCATCGCTGAGCACGGCCACCAGCAGTTGTACCGGACCGCTGTAGCCGTTGGGCGCCACGGTGGTGAATACGGCGGCCACCGGCTCTTTGCCGCGTCGCCCGAGGTAGACGGTGGTTTGCGGGGCGCCGAGCAGGCCCGGGTCGCTCACCGTGACACGATCCACGATGATGTTGTTATCGATGCTCTCCACGGGGACCAGCGCGCCGAGCTGTCTGAGCAGTTCCTGGCGTTTGTTCTCGGCAATAATGTCGCGGGTCTGATCATGGGTGAAGGCCACCAGGCTGGTGCCCGCGATACCGAACGCGACCAGTACGAGTGCTGCAATAACGATGGCGGATTTATTCACGGTTGCGGTCCCCGTGCCCGAACACCCGCGGTTGGGTGTAATGGTCAATCATGGGGGCGGCCATATTCATCAATATTACCCCGAATGCCACCGCATCGGGGTAGCCGCCCCAGCTTCGGATGGCGAACACCAGAAAGCCGATGCAGGCGCCGTAGATGAGTTGTCCGCGAGGCGTGGTGCAGGCCGAGACCGGATCGGTGGCGATGAAGAAGGCACCCAGAATGGCACCGCCGCTGAACAGGTGAAAGGCGGGAAAGGGATGCGTCTCCGCGTCGATCGCCCAGAACATGCCGGCGAATACCAGCAGTGCCGCGAGCATGGCCACCGGGATATGCCAGGTGATGACCCGGCGCCACAGCAGGTAGAGACCGCCCAGTAAAAACCAGTTGCCCACCCATTCCCAGCCGCGGCCACCAAAGTCGCCCCACAGCGGGCTCAGACGGATTTCACTGATCATCTGGTTGTGGCTGAGTTTCTCGCGCATGGCATCGAGCGGGGTGGCCATGGTGACGGCGTCCCATGTCAGTCCCGCGGGAGGGTTGCCCAGAAAAATCGCCTGGAGGGTTTCCGGAAAGCTCAGGGCGTGGTCCGTCAGCATCACCGGTGGAAGCCAGGTTGTCATGGCCACGGGGAAGGAGATCAGCAGGAACACATAGGCGGCCATTGCCGGATTGAACGGGTTGTAACCCAGGCCGCCGTACAATTGTTTGACGATGATGATGGCGAAACCCATGCCGACCACGGTGAGCCACCAGGGCAGCACTGGTGGCACCGCCACGGCGAACAGGCAGGCGGTGACGATGGCGCTGAGATCGCTGATCGCTGGCTTGATGGGTTGTCCCCTCAGCTTCAGCATCAAGGCTTCGAACGCCACGGCAGAGACCGAAGCCAGGACGATGTTCACCAGTACGCCCCAGCCGAAGAACCAGGCGAGGGCGGCAACACCGGGCAGCATGGCGATCAATACATCGCCCATGACGCGGGTCACGTTGGCGGACATGGGTCCGTGAGGCGAACTGTGGACCGCAAAAGACATCTCAGCTGCGCTCCTGTTCGGATGCAGGCGCTGACGGCTGGCCGGCAGGTGGTGAATCCGCCGCGTTACGCGCCGCCGCCTTCTTGGCGGCGACACGCTTCATGGCGGCCTCGATGGCGGCCTTCTTGCCCGAGCCGTTATTACCGGCCGCCGGCTTGTCCAGGGCTTCCTTTTTCTTGCGCAATCTTGCCTTGCGTTCCTGTTCGAGGCGCGCCAGTCGCGCGTCGCGGAATTCATGGCGCCGGCGAGCGCGGTCGGCCTTGCGTTTCTCGCGTTCGCGCGCCCAGCAGCTCGGTCTTGGCGAAGCGGTAGTACTGCACCAGGGGGATATGCGACGGACAGACCTGGGCGCAACAGCCACATTCGATGCAATCGAACAGGTGGTAGTCCTGGGCCTTGTCGAAATCCTTGGCGCGGGCATGCCAGTAAAGCTGTTGCGGGAGCAGTTGTGCCGGGCAGGCCCTTGCGCATTCACCGCACCGGATGCAGGGGCCGGCCGGTAACGGCTCGGGCGCCTCCTGCGCGGAGGCGGCGATGATGCAATTGCAGCCCTTGATGACGGGCACCTCGTCGCTGGAAAGCGCGAACCCCATCATCGGGCCGCCGAAGATAAGGCGGCTCACCTCGTTCCGGTAGCCGCCTGTGGCGGTGACCAGTTCCGAAACGGGAGTGCCGATGCGTGCCCGCAGATTTCGCGGCTGCGCCACGCCTTCGCCGGTAACCGTGACGATTCTCGAGATCAGCGGCTTGCCTTCAAGCACCGCATCCGCCACGGCGGCGGCCGTGCCCACGTTGTGGCAGACCAGGCCCAACTCGGCCGGCAGTCCCTGAGTCGGCACCTCGTGCCCGGTGAGAACCTGATGAGTTGCTTCTCGCCGCCGCTCGGGTAGCGGGTGGGAATGAGATCACCCTGGCGCTGGTCACGTCGGCGCGTTGCAGCGCGTCGCGCATGGCCGTTATGGCCTCGGGCTTGTTGTCTTCGATGCCGATCAGGCACTGGGTGGCGCCGAGCATGTGTATCAGATACGTCCATGCCGGCGACGATCCGGTCGGCTTGCTCGCGCATCAGCAGGTCGTCGCAGGTGATGTAGGGTTCGCACTCGGCGCCGTTGATGATCAGCGTGTGGATGGGGTGGTCGGCGCCGGGATTGAGCTTGACGCTGGTGGGAAAGCCCGCGCCGCCAAGTCCGACGATGCCCGCCCAGCGGACGCGCTCGCGCAATTCGGCGGCATCGCGCTGGCGAAAATCGGTCATGGGTTCGGGCAGGTCTGCCCAGGTGTCTTCGCCGTCGGCCTCGATGATAGTGCAGAGGCGCCGACAGCCCTGACGGGTGCGGCACCGTCTGCTCCTCGACTGCCGACCAGGGTGCCGGAAGTGGGCGCATGAACCGGCGCACTGACGTGCCATTGGGCCGCGCCGATCATCTGGCCCTTGAGCACCCGTTCGCCGGCCTTGACCAGGGGTTCGGCCGGCGCGCCGATGTGCTGTTCCAGCGGCACGATCAGGCGCTCTGGAACGCCGCGTTCGCGAATGGGCGTTGCGGTGGACTCGTCCTTGTGTTCCGGCAGATGCAGGCCGCCGTGGAATTCCCACAGCTTGCGACGTCGTCTTGCAGGCGGGGACGCTGCATCCGGTCGACCCTTCGGCGGCGGTGGGGCCCCGGTCGCCTGCGGATACGGCCATTTCCAGGTATCGACTTCCACCGCCATCGGCACCATGTGGATGCATTCCACCGGGCAGGGGGGCAGGCAGAGTTCGCAGCCGGTGCATTCCTCGGCGATGACGGTGTGCATCTGCTTGGCGGCGCCGAGGATGGCATCGACAGGGCAGGCCTGAATGCAGAGCGTGCAGCCGATGCAGGCCTCTTCGATCGATCACGCGACAGAGCCGCGGCTTTTCCTCCACGGATTCGTCCATCGGCAGCGGGTCGCGACCCAGCAGGTCCGCCAGTGCCATCATCGTGGTTTCGCCGCCGGGGGCGCACTTGTTGATCTCCTCCTCGCCAGCGGCAATGGCCTCGGCGTAGGGCCGGCAGCCCGGATGGCCGCACTGGCCGCACTGGGTCTGGGGCAGCAGTGAGTCGATCTGGTCGGCGATCGGATCGCCTTCGACGTGAAAGCTTGAGGCGGCATAGCCGAGCAGCAGGCCGAAAGCAGGGCGAGAATCGTGATTGTGAGGATGGCGGCTGATCATGCATCTAGTCTGGCTGACCAGGCCGGCGAAGCCCATGAATGCCATCGACATCAGGCCGGCGGTAATCAGGGCGATGGCGTTGCCCTGGAAGGGTCCGGCACATCCCGACGGCGACCCGTTCGCGTATCGCTGCGAACAGCACCAGGACCAGCGAGAATCCAACCGCGGCACCGAAGCCGTAGAGCGCTGACTGGAGAAAACTGTGTTGCTGCTGCATATTCAGCAGCGCGACGCCGAGCACGGCGCAGTTGGTGGTGATCAGCGGCAGGAAGATTCCCAGTACGCGGTAGAGCAGCGGGCTGGTCTTGTGCATGACCGTCTCGGTGAACTGCACGACGACTGCGATGACCAGAATGAAGGCGATGGTGCGCAGGTATTCAAGCCCGAGCGGGATCAGCAGGTATTCGTTGACGAGATAGGAGCAGACTGACGAGAGCGTCAGCACGAAGGTCGTGGCAAGGCCCATGCCGGTGGCGGTTTCCAGCTTGCGCGACACGCCCATGAAGGGGCAGAGGCCGAGAAACTTCGACAGGACGAAGTTGTTGACCAGGATGGTGCTGACGAGGATCAGTGCAAATTCGTTCATCAGTGATTACTCGAGTGGTGTCGTCGTAGAATAAATATAGAAGTCGAGTAGTCGCTGAACTCGAAGTAGACCTTGTTCTCGCCCTTGTCGATGACGCCGTTGAGGTTGGCATCGAGCACGCCGTAGCCGAACCGGTAGGAGCGTGGCACACTGTCGCCCGTGCCGATGCTGTGCTGAGCTTGTCGATCTCCATGAAGCGCTTGACCAGTTTTCGCCGGCATAGATTTCAAGAATGCCGTCGGTGCCGGTCCAGTTCTGGACGGCGCGGCCGAATTTGTTTTGCGTCTCCTGAGTACAACCGGCGATGGCGATAGCCAGCGCTGGAATCAGTAACAGCTTCTTCATTTCACCCGCATTCCTGGTTGTGCCCCGTCATCGGGATGAGTATGAAAAGGTCCTTGCCGCCCGGCCCGGCAGCCAGCACCATGCCTTCGGAGAGGCCGAAGCGCATTTTGCGCGGCGCCAGGTTGGCGACCATGACTGTCAGCTTGCCTTCGAGATCTTCCGGCGCATAGGCGGACTTGATACCGGCAAAGACATTGCGGGTCTTCACCGCCGATATCCAGTGTCAGTTGCAGCAGTTTGTCGGCGCCCTCGACATGTTGCCGCCTTGACGATTCTCGCAATGCGCAGGTCGAGCTTGGCGAAATCATCGAATTCGATGGTGTCGCCGATCGGGTCGTCTGCAAGTGGCCCGCTCGCCTTGACCGGTTCTGCAACTTGTTCTGAGGCGGCCAGGTCCTCTTTCGAGTCTTCGATGACGCCCTCGATCTGTTTCGGATCGACGCGTGTCATGAGTGGCTTGAACTTGCCGATGGTGTGGCCATTCAGCGGTGTCTTGGCATCGTCCCACATCAGGGGCTCGATCTGCAGGAAGGCTTCGGCTGCCTCGACTGTCGCCGGCAGTATCGGCTTCAGGTAGCAGGCGATGACGCGGAAGAGATTCAGGCCCATGCAGCAGATATCCTGCAGTTCCTGATCCTTGCCTTCCTCTTTTGCGATGACCCAGGGCTGCTTCTCATCGATATATTGGTTCGCCTTGTCGGCCAGCGCCATGATCTCCCGCACGGCGCGTGCGTATTCGCGTTTCTCGATAGGCTGTCCGCGATGTCGTGGCCGGCCTGGGCGAATTCATTGAAGAGAATCGGCTCGGACAGATCTTCGGACAACTTGCCGTCAAAACGCTTGGTGATGAAACCGGCGCAGCGGCTGGCGATATTGACGAACTTGCCGACCAGGTCGGAGTTGACGCGCTGGGAGAAGTCTTCGAGGTTCAGGTCGATGTCGTCGACGCCGGAACCCAGCTTGGCCGCGAAGTAGTAGCGCAGGTACTCGGGGTTCAGGTGCTCCAGGTAGGTGCTGGCCTTGATGAAGGTGCCGCGCGACTTGGACATCTTCTGGCCGTCGACGGTCAGAAAGCCGTGGATGAAGATGCTCGTGGGGGTGCGGAAATCGGCGCCGTGCAGCATGGCCGGCCAGAACAGGGTGTGGAAATAGATGATGTCCTTGCCGATAAAGTGGTAGAGCTCGGCGCTTGGAATCGCTGATTCCAGTATCTCATCGAAATCCAGGTCGTCGCGCTGTTCGCACAGGTTCTTGAAAGCTGCGCCATGTAGCCGATGGGGGCGTCCAGCCAGACATAGAAGTATTTGCCCGGGTGATCCGGAATCTCGAATCCGAAGTAGGGTGCGTCGCGGGAAATGTCCCAGTCCTGCAGGCCGGATTCGAACCATTCGTTGAGCTTGTTGGCTGACCTCTTTCTGCAGATGACCGGCTTGTGTCCAGTATTTGAGCATCTCCTCGAAATCGCCAAGCTTGAAGAAGTAGTGCTCGGAATCCTTGTCGATCGGGGTTGCGCCGGAAACCACGGAACGCGGGTTTTTCAGGTCGGCCGGATTGTAGCTGGCGCCGCAGTTTTCGCAGTTGTCGCCGTACTGGTCGGGTGCGCCGCACTTCGGGCATTCGCCCTTGATGAAGCGATCGGGAAGAAAGATATTCTTCAGTTGGATCATAAGCTTGTGTGATGCTTTGTAGAATCGAATATGGCCTGTCGTCCCGGTTGCGGACGTAGATGGTGTTCGCGAAGAACCGGTTCTCGCTCGAGTGGGTCGAGTGATAGTTGTCGAAGGCGATATTGAAGCCGGCGAAATCTGCCTGGTGCTCCTCGGAGACGCGCTCGATCAGCTCTTCCGGCGTGATGCCTTCCTGGCGTGCACGCAGCATGATGGCGGTGCCGTGGGCATCGTCGGCGCAGACGTAGATGCAGTTCGTGGCCGCGCATCTTCTGGAAGCGCGCCCAGATATCGGTCTGTATGTACTCCACCAGGTGGCCGAGATGAATCGGCCCGTTGGCGTAGGGAAGGGCGCTGGTGACCAGGATGTTGCGTGTCATATAGCTGTTATTAGTCTGATTTATGCGCTTTAATCGCTCATTATTTCATAACCTCAAGGATTTCTTAACTGCATTGATGTCAGATGCGTTGACAGAATATCCGTGTAAATACCCAAGTAATTTACTTGGGAATTACCGTCGCACTGGTGTAGAATTCGCTCCGATTTCAAGATTTCATAGAGACTGCTGCGAGCAGTCCGATTGCAGGAGTAATCCAAATGGCAGTAACGAAAGAACAAATTGAAGAGGCCCTCAAGGGCTATGTCGAGCCGCACCTCCAGAAAGATCTGGTCGATGCAAAGTCCGTCAAGGGCATCGAAATCGATGGCGGTAGCGTCAAGATCACCGTTGAACTGGGTTTTCCTGCGAAAGGCGTCCATGACGAGATCGCCGAAGCCCGTCGTTCTGACCGCTTCCGGCGTTGACGGTGTCATTTCGTCCGAGTCGATGTCACCATCGGAAAGATTGTTGCGCACTCCGTCCAGAAGGCGCTCAAGCCGATCGACAACGTCAAGAACATCATCGCTGTTGCTTCGGGCAAGGGCGGTGTGGGCAAATCCACCACCGCCGTCAACCTGGCGCTGGCGTTGTCAGCAGAAGGCGCGACCGTCGGTATCCTCGATGCGGATATCTACGGTCCGTCCCAGCCGCGCATGCTGGGCGTTACCGGCAAGCCGGATTCCAAGGACGGCCAGACCCTGGAGCCGATGAACAGCTACCACCTGCAGGCCATGTCGATCGGCTTCCTGATCGACGAAGAGACGCCGATGATCTGGCGTGGCCCGATGGTGACCCAGGCGCTGGAGCAGTTGCTGAACGATACCAACTGGGGCGATCTCGATTACCTGGTTATCGACCTGCCGCCCGGCACCGGTGATACCCAGCTGACACTGGCGCAGAAGGTGCCTGTATCTGGCGCCATCATCGTCACCACGCCCCAGGACATCGCACTGCTGGATGCCCGCAAGGGCTTCAAGATGTTCGAGAAGGTCGAGGTGCCGGTGCTGGGCATCGTCGAGAACATGTCCATCCATATCTGCTCCGAGTGCGGTCACGAAGAGCCCATTTTCGGTGAAGGTGGCGGCCAGCGCATGGCCGAGCAGTATGGTGTCGATTTCCTCGGCGCACTGCCGCTGGACATGCGTATCCGCGAGGAAACCGACGGCGGCAAGCCCGACGGTGGTCGCCGAGCCGGAATCGCGTATTTCCCAGATCTATCGTGAAATTGCTCGCAAGTCGGCTGCAAAGCTGTCCCTGCAGGCCAAAAGCTACGCTGCGAAATTCCCGAACATCGTTATTCAGAACAACTGACCGACAGGGTCCATCGAAAAAAGGCCGGGATGCGAACCCCGGCCTTTTTTCTATCAGCCGTGCGACGCCGAAAATCTGCCTGCCGAAACCGAGTAAACCGCCGCTGGTTACGCTGGCTGGGCGGGTTGGCAGTGGTGTTTCTGGTGCTGTCGGTGTTGCCCGTCCTGGTTTGGCGTTGGGCGCCGCCACCGTTGTCGGCGGTGATGTTGCAGCGGGCGGTGGGCAATCTGTCATGGCCCGAATACGCCTGGGTAGCGATGGATCGCATCTCGGCCGATGCGGCCCTGGCCGTGGTGGCCGCCGAGGATCAGCATTTTCCCG
Source organism: uncultured Gammaproteobacteria bacterium (assembly GCA_963820915.1). Lineage (GTDB taxonomy): Bacteria > Pseudomonadota > Gammaproteobacteria > Chromatiales > Chromatiaceae > CAWGBV01. Next base: position 65,794 of record CAWGBV010000011.1, read on the forward strand.
ACCATTCAGGTTTCGATCTCGATGCCCTGCAGGCGGCGTGGCGACACAATCAGGAAGGTGGGCGGTTGCGCGGCGCCAGCACCATTTCCCAGCAGGTGGCGAAGAACCTGTTCCTCTGGGAGGGCCGCAGTTACCTGCGCAAGGGGCTGGAGGCCTGGTTCACTCTGTTGATCGAAGGCCTGTGGCCGAAATCACGGATTCTGGAGGTGTACCTCAATATCGCCGAAATGGGTGAGAATGTGTTTGGCGTCGAAGCGGCGAGCCGGCGTTATTTCGATGAGCCGGCCAAAAGTCTGTCGGCGAGGCAGGCAGCTTTGCTGGCCGCGGCCCTGCCCAATCCCCGGCATTACCTGGTGTCGTCACCCAACGGGGCAATGATCGGGCGGCGCGACTGGATTTTGCGCCAGATGCGTCAGTTGGGCGGTGTTGACTACCTGCGACCGGTATTGATGCCCACAGGAACATAGCGCCGCGGCAAATGTCATATTCTTCCATGTATCAGCGGGTTCGAAACTATTAAGGATGTCAGTAATGAGGTTTTTCAAAGGTGGTCCCCGGGTAACCCGATCTTTGGCGTCGGTGGCATTCCTGGGTTTCTGTCTGCCGGCGGCGGGTGCTGCACCGGATGTCGAGTTGCGCATCATCGGCGGCGAACCCGCGCCTGATGATGCCTGGCCCTTCGCGGCTCAGGTATTGATCGAGGAAGACAACCGGTCGGGTTTTTGCGGCGGCTCGGTGGTGGATGAGCGCTGGGTGCTGACGGCAGGCCACTGTGTCACCGACAATAGTGATGTCGTGCTCCCGCCAGAGTCCTTCTCGGTGGTCACGGGTACCCGGTTTCGCAACGGTTCGGGCGGCACCGAGACAGAGGTCACCGAGGTGGTGCTGCATCCCAACTACTTCGTGGATCGCTACAACGCCCCGCACAATGATATCGCCCTGCTGCGGCTGGGCGAGGCGGTAGAGGTTGAGACCGTGGGGGTGGTGGAAGTCTCGCCGGCGCCTGGCGCCTCGTCCGTCATCATCGGCTGGGGTCGAACCAGTCCCGCACCCAATGCCGGCCTTTCCCCGATCCTGCTCCAGGCCGAGGTGCCGGTAGTGAGCAACGAGGACTGCAATGCGGAATATGGCGGCATCATTACCGACGAGATGCTGTGTGCCGGTTATCTCGACGGAACGGCGGACTCCTGCATCGGTGATAGCGGCGGCCCGTTGATGGTGATGCGCAGCGGCGAGTATCGGGTGGCCGGCATTGTCAGCTTCGGCCAGGAGTGCGCGAGCACCTATGGTGTATACACACGCGTCTCCGAGTTCTTTGACTGGTTTATCGAGATTCTCGACGAAGGCTCGGATGGTGACGGTGGTAGCGGTGCTTTCGGTTCCTGGTGGTTCCTGGGGGGTCTGGGTAGCATCGTTCTGGTGCTTGGCGGTTACGGGCGCCGGCGTAAGAGACTCTGAGCACCCGCGATACGCCGGACCGCCGATTTAAACGCCGCGGGTGCGAGTTCGCGGCGTTTTCGGGTTCTTCACGATTCCGGGGGGATTGTGCAAAGGCCGCAATCTTGGCGTCGGTTTCATTGGTGCTGCGGGACCGCTTGACGTACATTCAATCACAGGATGCTGACTGGGAGCCGATGGGTGGCGAGGAAACCGGAGTTGAGAATTTGTGCCTGTGGTTGCGGGCAGCCAACGGTCGGCGGTGCACGGTTTATCACGGGGCATGATCGTCGGCTCGAGGTGGCTATCGTCAACGAGGTGGGCGGAGTGGAGAAACTTCGCGACATCGTCGAAAAGGCCATCGGCAGAAAGATTCGTTACGTTGCCGACCACGACCTGGTCCAGGCACACCCTGATATCGCCGCGGCGATGGGCGGAAATCCTGAGCTCACCATGCAGGTCAATCCCGGTGGCCGGCATCGAGTCTTTAAAAATCCACGGGAAGGTAGTCTCTGGATCAATCCCCAGCACAACAAATTCATTGTTCACACCAACGGACGGGTGGCCAGCAAGCTCGACGGTCCCATCCAGTTCAAGCATGGCACCCACGACCGCATCAGCGTCATTGACGGCGGCCGGATCTGGGATCTGGAAGATATCGACGACGTGTTGGCGATCATTAATCTGCTGGGCGGCACCGCGTCAGGGCTTTAGCCAAAACCCATTTCGAGTTCGCCTGGCGTTGTCATCGCGGTGGCCACCGGTTCCTTAAGCTGCGATTCCCCGGTATCGGCGCTGAACTGCCTTGGCCGTCGTGGCCCGGTTGTCGAGCAAACCTCACCGATAAAGTACACTCGGACGATGGATTTCAGGCGACCCACTGGCGGTGTTTTTCGACAGCGATCTGGAACTGAGCCTGCGCAAATCCGCCGAACGGATGAGGCTGGAGAGCACCGATGTTGAGAATTGTCCACACGGCGGATTGGCATCTTGGGCATACCCTTCATGGTGTGTCCCGGGCGTTCGAGCATGACCATTTTCTGCGGTGGTTGCTGGATACGCTCGCGGATGTTTCGGCAGATGCGCTGATTGTGGCGGGCGATATCTTCGATTCCGCCAACCCACCGGCATCGGCGCAGACGCTCCTGTATCGATTCCTGCGAGACGTAAAACAGCGCCTTCCCCAACTTGATGTGGTGTTGATCGCCGGTAACCACGACTCTGCCGCCCGCCTGTCGGCGCCGTCGGCACTACTCGAAGCATTCGATATTCATGTGGTGGGGACGTTACCTGTTGATGCCTCGGGAGAAGTGGACTGGCCGGCTCTCGTGGTGCCGTTGCGCGATCGACAGGGTCAGCCGGCGGCCTGGTGTGGCGCCATGCCCTTTCTGCGCAATGCCGATCTTGCGTCAATGCGTGCGGAGGAGGGGCTGGACCCCTTTGTGGAGGGGGTTCGTTCCCGATACGGTGAACTTGTTTCAGCACTCAGAACGAAGTCGGCAGGTGACGGCGCCATGGTGTTGACCGGCCATTGCTACATGACGGGAACGCAACTGTCCGAGCTCAGCGAACGCAAGATTCTCGGCGGTAATCAACATGCCCTGCCTGTCGCGATTTTTCCCGATGATATGGACTACGTCGCGCTTGGGCATCTCCATCGTGCCCAGTCAGTGGGCGGCAGTGAGCGCGTCAGATACAGCGGTTCGCCGATCCCCTTGTCTCTCGACGAGGGCGAATATACCCATCAGGTGTTGCAGGTGGAAATCGGAAAAACGGGGGCTTGTCCGGTGACGCCGTTGCCGGTTCCCCGCGCGGTAGAGGTCCTGCGTGTACCGCGGCAAGGCGCCTGTTCGCTTGATGAAGCCATCGCGGAGTTGTCCGCCCTGGAGTGTCCGGAAGTCGACCCCGAGATCTATCCGTTTCTCGATGTCCGGGTGCGTCTGGACAAACCCGAGCCGGGGCTGCGCCAGCAACTGGACCGGGCACTCGAAGGAAAACCTGTTCGCCTGCTCAAGGTCGGTGTTGAACTGCCGGGAACGGGGGATGCGTTGGGAGATACGGTCGCCCTGGCTCAACTCGAGGATCTTGCCCCCGACGAGGTGTTCTCACGCCGTTACACCCAGGTGTACGACGACATGCCGAATGCTGAACTCAAGGCGGCGTTTCACGAACTGCTGGCCGCTGTGCAGGAGGAGGCCTAGTGCGCATCCTCGCTGTACGCGGACAGAATCTGGCGAGCCTGGCCGCACCTTTCGAGGTGGCATTCGACCAGCCGCCGCTTGCCGAAGCGGGTCTTTTCGCCATCACCGGGCCGACCGGTTCCGGTAAGAGCACCATCCTGGATGCGGTCTGTCTGGCGCTGTTCGACCGAGTGCCACGGCTTCCCGGCGGCCGCGGCGTTGCCGTGGGCCGGGCCTCTGACGCGGAAGGGACACGAACCCTTAGCACCGACGTTCGTTCGCTATTGCGTCGCGGTGCCGCTGAAGGTTTCGCGGAGGTGGATTTTCTGGGTGGCGACGGCCAGGCTTATCGCGCCCGATGGGAGGTTCGCCGTGCCCGCCGTAAGCCCGAAGGCAGAATCCAGCAGCAGCAACTCAAACTGATTCGCCTGGATTCGATGGCCGTCATCGGTCACACCAAGACCGAGGTCCTGCAGGCCATCAGCGAACGTCTGGGGCTCACATTCGAACAGTTCCGCCGCTCGGTCCTGCTGGCGCAGGGTGACTTCGCGGCCTTTCTCAAGGCCGACAACGACGACCGTGCCGGGCTCCTGGAGCGCATCACGGGTACCGAGCTGTACTCGGAGATATCCAAGGCCGCTTACCGACGGAGTGCGGAGGAGCAGGCCCAGGTGGCCCAGGTCCAGGCGCGCCTGGGCGACATGACACCCCTTTCACCGGAGGAGAGGGGCGGATTGGAGAAAGAGGAGAGCGACGGTCGGCTGTTGCTGGAACAGGCCGAGGCGAAACGCGAAGTGTTGCGCAGCCTGTTGATCTGGCATGAACGCGATAACGAGCTGGCGACCGGTGAAGGCCAGGCGCGACAGGCCTTTGAAGCGGCAACGGCCGAATGGGAAGACGCGGCGGACCGGCGGGATCTGATACGGCAGGTTGAACGAATGCAACCGCTTCGGCCCAGGCTCGAGTCACTGCGGGACCTGGAGCTTGCGCTGGCGAAGATTGAAAAGGGCAGGCCGTTGCTCGAAGCCGACATGATCGCCGCTCAGAAGGCATTGGCCACGGCTGAATCAGGCCACAAGGCCGGGCTGGAAATGCTCACGCAGGCGCGAAAAAACCGGGATGACCAGCGACAGCCTTTGAAGGAAGCACGCCAACTGGATGAGCGAATATCCTCGGCGCGTCGTCAGGCCGAAATGGCGGCAAGCCGGAAAATGACCTCGGATGAACAGGTGAGGGACGCCGCGGCGCAGGTCGAAAAGGTCACCGCCGCGATCGAAGCCGCACAAAGGGAGCAAGCGGAGGCGGAAGCCTGGGTAAAGGCCCATGGGCAATATGAATTCCTGGTGGCGGAATGGCCGCGTTGGGAGGAAAAGCTGCGGCGCTATGCCCGGGTCAGGCAGGAGAGCGACGGACTTTCCACGGAACAGGGACGGCTGCAGCAGGCGCTGGAAGATGCGCGCCGGCAGATGAGCGATGCTCAAAACGCATTGCGAAACACAGATACGGGAATTCGGGACCAAAGCGCGTTGTTGCTCGATCTGGAGTCTCGACAAGCTGTCCTGCCCGGTGATGATCTGCGCAGTGATCGACGGCGCCTGGATGCGGCACGTGACACACTGCTGACCGGGCAAAAACTGGCTCGGGACGTGGTACAGCTCAAACTGCAAACGGCCGGGCGTGAACGCCGGTTGGAGGCGGCGCGGGCAATGGAAACCGCGTCGGCGGCCTTGGTAGCTGATCGTGCCAGTGAAATACCGTTGATCCGGGCCCGGCTCGAAGAGGTTGGCAGCGCGCTCAATCTGGCCCTTGCCTCCAGCAACGCCCAGGCCGAACATCTGAGATCCCTGTTGGCTCCCGGCCAGCCCTGTCCGGTATGCGGCTCGGACGAGCATCCCTGGTCAACCGAGAAGATCCCCGCCGATGCCCAGGTACAGAAGCATCGTGATCGTCAGCGGATTCTCGAAGCGGAAATTCTCGAAGCGCAACAGCAGCAGGCAGATGCCGAGGCTCAAAGACGGCAGTCGGAAGAAACCGTCCGGGCGCTGCTGTCCGAGGAGGAGACCGGTCGCCAGCAGCGAAGAGAACTGGCGCGTGCCTGGGACCATTTGGAGATCGAAGAAAAACCGGCGCTGGATATCGATGATCGCCGGTTGCCTGACCTGATCGAAGAGTCAATCGCGGACATCGAGTTGCAGCGGCGGGATCTTGCCGACAAGGAGAAAGAATTTTACCTGTTGGCCACCGAGGCGGGTAAGGCCCGCCGGGCATTGGAGGCGGCTCAGAATGCTGCGCAGGAAGCGGCGAAACTGGCCCACAACAAGGAACGGGAATGTGTCGAACTGGAGGGACGTCTTAGAGAGGCATCTGAAGGCATGGCACGCAGGAACGCGGAACTCGAGGAAATAGCCGCCTCGCTGGAACGTCCGTTTGTCCGTATTCAGGATTGGCAAATGCAACTGGAGACGGATCCCGATTCGCTGATCGAACAATGCATCGAGTGGGAGCACCAATGGAATCACCACATCAGTCGTCGTGACAGCAGCAAGGATCGGCTTTCCCATTTGCACAAATCGCTGGCCGGCGTGACAGCGGAATTGACCGCCGCTGAATCCCATGCCGGGGAACACCGTAATGCCTATGCAGAAATAGGCAAGGAACTGGCGGAACTGACCGAGCTTCGACAAAGTCACTTCTACGGTGAGCCGGCGGACAAGATCGAGCAAGGCCTGTACGAGGCAGTCAATCAGGCGGAACTGGGCGAGAAAAACGCGGCCCAGGCCCTAACCTCGGCACAGCGGTCTCTCGCCACGGCAAACGAAATGCTGGCGCGTGCACGCAACGAAACCCAACAGCGCCGGTCGGAGTGTGAATCGGCACAGCGCCGCCTCGACGAGGCACTGGCAGAAGTCGAGACTTCCCGGGAAACGCTTGAGCGGTTGCTGGCCTGCGAGCCGGACTGGCGTAAGAACGAGAGGGGCTTTATTGACGGCCTTGAGGCGGCGCTGGCTCAGGCGCGCATCACCCTGGTCGAAAGAACCCGGCTGCGTAAGGCCCACCAGGATGTCGCGCCTGAGGAACCTTTGGACGAGGCAAAGGCCCGCGCAGAGGCGTTGGACCTGGAGATCAGGGATCGTCGTGACGGCTTGGCGAGGTTGGAACTTAGACTGCGCCAGGATGATGAAAAACGCGAACGCTCCAGTGAACTGACGGAGATCCTGGAGCAACAGTCGGAAAAGGCCGGGTTGTGGGCGGCCATCAATGAGTTGATCGGTTCAGCGGACGGCAAGAAGTTTCGTGTCTTCGCCCAGAGTCTGACACTCGAGGCGTTACTGGCTCAGGCCAATGAGCACCTGAAAGAATTATCGCGTCGATATCGATTGCAGCGTGTGCCCGGCTCGGATCTTGACCTTCAGGTGGTGGATTCCGATATGGGTGACGAGGTGCGTAGCGTGCATTCCCTGTCGGGCGGCGAGAGTTTTCTGGTGTCGCTTGGCCTGGCGTTGGGATTGTCGTCACTGTCCTCAGACAGGGCCCAGGTGGAATCGCTGTTCATCGACGAGGGATTCGGCAGTCTTGACCAGGACGCCCTCGACGTGGCGATTGCCAGTCTCGACCGTTTGCAGTCTCTTGGCCGTCAGGTGGGTGTCATCTCCCATGTGCCGACCTTGGTGGAACGCATCGGCGTTCGCGTTCGCGTCGCGCCCGAGGGTGGCGGCAAAAGCCGGGTAAGTGCGGGAATAAACCACTAGTGACCATTGCCAAGGGTAGAGGAGGAACAGGATGTCGGCTGAAATGATTTTCCATTTGCTGGGATGGAGCGCCCTGATCAACTACGGCGTTCTCTTGGTGTGGTGGCTGGTGTTTTCGCAGGCGCACGACTGGATGTACCGGCTTCACAGTCGCTGGTTCAAGCTATCTGTGGAGGACTTTGATCGTATCCACTACGCGACCATGGCCGGGTTCAAGGTGCTTGTGCTGGTTTTCAACCTGGTGCCCTATCTCGCTTACAGGCTGGCGGCCTGAGGTGGCTTGCCCGGTTATCCGGCTGCCATCAATCAGAGGGGCATTCAGATCTGCGGGTAAACGCGTTTCGTGAACGCGCCTGCACTCAAAGACTCGGTGATGCCCTGGCTTCCCAGAAGACTGTATCTGGAACTGAGGTGGCGGGACTTCAGGGCCTCGCATGCCGAGATGTACGACAATTTGCAGCGCAAACGCCGGATCGTCACCAGTACGTCCTATTCGCTGAAGCCCTTCGACGACACCAGGTCCCTATTTATTCACATACCCAAATGCGCCGGGGTATCGGTTAACCGAACGCTCTACGGCAACCTGGCGGGTGGTCACCGAACCTTCGAGCATTACCTCGGGGCCTTCGAGCCGCGCAATGTTCTGGGCTATTTCAAATTCACCATTGTCAGAAATCCCTGGGATCGGCTCGTATCGGCCTACCATTTTCTGCGCGATGGTGGATTCAGCGAGAAGGACAGCATGCTGGCGGAGTCGGAATTGGGCGGGTTTTCGGATTTCGATGCCTTCGTCCGTGGATGGCTATCTCGAGAGAATGTCTGGAAATTCCCGCACTTCAAACCGCAACACCATTTCATTCTGGAGCGGCGGCATAAAATCAAGCTCGACTACATCGGATTGTTCGAAAACCTGGATGCGGATTTTGCCCACATCGCCCAGCGGATCGGAATCAATCGCAGGCTCGCAGGCTCGAACCGGAGCAGTCACCAGGACTACCGGGACTACTACAGCGAAGAGACTAGGGCGTTGGTGGCGCGGGTGTACCGTGAAGACATCGCACTGTTCGGCTATGAATTCGACAATGCCGGCCTTGCGGCGCAATTGGCGGCGAGAGCGCGGGGGACCTGGGCGCAGGGCGCGCTGTGAGTCTCGGTACGGACTGATATTCAGACATTGGAAGAGTCGCCCGCCAACAGGGCAGCGTGAATGACGCTCAGGCATCCCATCGCAGCTACAAGATGCTGAATATCACCAGGCACATGGGCAGATTTCTCTGGTCCGCATTTCGTTGAACTGGCGCCCTTTGCGGAGTTCACCAAAGGCTAATTTCTGACGCCTACGGCACTGGTTCCGGTGGGATAATGACGTTTTTTTGACCCGAAAATGCTCATTGCCCCCAAATTAATTGATTCTGATGGGTTTTTTTTAAACATTGACTTGAATCCAGGTGTCACAGAGTAGTAATTTCCAATGGATGGATTTCGTAGGGTAACCACACATAAAAAGGTAGAGATATGAAAGCACTGGTAGACATTCAAGGCATTGGGCCTCAGGCGGCTGAATTACTGGCCGAAGGCGGGTTTGCGGATGTGCAGGCCGTGGCCGATGCGACGCCTGAGGGGATCTCCGGGGTCAAGGGTTTCTCTGCGGCGCGTGCTAAAAAGACCATCGCATCCGCGAAGGCCTTGCTGAAAGCCGATGCAGAAGCGCCAGCAGCGGCAAAAGACGTCGCAGTGGAGTCCGAACAGGAGGTAGCAGCTGCGGTTGAGGAGATCGTCAAGAAGGGCAAGAAAAAGAAGAAGAAAGACAAAGCAAAGAAGGATAAAAAGGGCAAGAAAGGCGACAAGGACAAGAAGAAAGACAAGAAAAAGAAGAAGAAAAAAGGCAAGTAGATCTTTCGAAATCGGTCCTGAAGGTTTCGGATTGTCCTGACGGCGCCGGCCGGGGCGAGGTTTTGCCTTTGGCCGCCTTGGAAAAAGGGAGATGCGGGCGGTGGGTAAATGTTACCCTCCTTCGCCTGACGCACTGACTTTGACGGAGTGTTCCATCCCATGCGCACATCAACAGTAAATATTTCCACGGCCGTTGCGCTGCTGGCCTTGGCAATGCCGCTCTCCGCAGAACCCGAATGGCTGAGTAAAATGAAGACCTTCATCGACGAGAAGGTCCTGGTGAACGATGGCGACGAGGCCCAGCCCACCTCTGCGACCACAGAAGCAGCAAAGGTCGAGGAGCCTGTAAAGACGGCCCCGCCGAGAACCGTCGCGCCGACGGGACATCCCGGCGATTTCAAATTGTCAGGAAACTGGACCATCAGTGGCAGCGGGGGGCGTGACAAGCTGGGTACCATCAAAGCCGGAACCAAGTACTTTACGTTGAAACTGACGGACCCGAAGGTGGATCTGCGCACGGCTTACATGCAAGCGGATCACGGCGAATTCCGTTGCACGGTTCTCGATAAAAATGTCATCACCATGGAAGGGCGGTTCGAGAACAAGGACCGCATCGAGTTTCACATGCAGATCAAGGAAATCGGCAAGCCTGCCATCACGCGTTACGAAATGGTGGCCCGCCGTGATTCTTAACGCTGTCGAAGGACTTTCATTGGCCACCCGGGATCGGCGCGTCCACATCCGTTAGAGAGCGTGGCGCTCGATATATCCGAGTCAGGCAAGTGAGCGACCAGCATCGCGGAACAATGACCACATGAACGCTGGCCATGCCCGCCGACGCCAACCCGGCTGGCGATATCTTCGGCGGCTGGGTGATGTCGCAGATTGATCTGGCCGCCGGGATCAGTGCAGGCCAACGGGCCAACAGCCGGGTCGTCGCCGTTGCCGTCGATGCCATGAGTTTCATTCAGCCGGTACGAGTTGGCGGCGTACTCTGCGTCTACACCGATGTCGAAGAGATCGGTCGCACCTCCATGACCGTCCACGTTGAAGCCTGGGGCCCGACGCAATCGCATCGGCGAAAGAGACAAGGTGACCGAGGCACGGTTCAAGTTCGTGGCCCTTGGCGAAAACGGACGGCCGATGCCCATTCAGCCATCCGTGGAAGAATGATTGCCGCTGTTTGAAGAACCACTACCGAAAACGGGGCAGATTCATTTTCTTAGTACAGGTGGTTTTCTCGAAACGACTTTTGCCGGGGAAGCGGAACCTGCCACGGATAGGGTGAATTGCTCCGGGGTGCAAAATAAATCTGTCCCAATTTTGCCAATTTTGCGGTGGCCTGTAAGCTCCCCCTGCTGACCTGTACTGCTGAGGAAATATAAAAGTTATTACATGTGGCGTGTTGATTGGTTGTTGTCTATTGTTGATTATGCTAGAAATAGCTTGCGGAAATAATAAATTGAAAGTCCCCTATATCCAACTGAAAAAAGGTGGCGTCAAATGAACAAACTGTATAAAGCCCTTCTTTCCACCATTGCTGTAGCATTGGTACTGGGTGTCGTGGGTTGCAGCACCACGAAGCATGAGCCGGCTCCTGCGGCTTCGGCTCCTGCGGAACCAGCGCCAATGCCCGCGCCAAAGCCAGACCGTAATTGATAACTCCTCGGTTTCGATAGTATTTGCCGTCAACTGGGACATCAAAAGTTCAAGTTGACGGCAAAGTTAAGGGCGGGGTGCAGCGTGCGGAAGGGGCGTGATCGCTATGTCGTCCCGGCCCGCATTGGGATAATGTTGTGGCAAACCATACGATGTTGATTCCAGCTTACTCGATTTTAGATCTTTCCGAACAACCCCTCCCCTCCCTGTTTTGGGCGCTGATAGCGACGTAAAATTCTCTAGCGGTCGTTGCCAAGTAACCAGTCTCATAAATCATACTGCTTTAATTTAAGCTGTAACATAAAGCTGTTCAGCTTCATTTTTTTCACAAGCCTTTGGCACCGTTGTAGTGACCATTATGCTTTTCCGACCTGCTGTAATCGGTTTTTTCGCCATAATTTTCAGTCATGCCGATTTGGTTGGTGCCGCCGCCTCACCGCTTGATTTCATTGATGACGCTCGGGGGTCAGTTTCATCTCCACTTCCGCCGGAGTACGTGATCAACACAGACGGTTCCGTAACGCTTCGAATCTGCTTTGACTGGTCGTGTGCGAGCAGACAGACCATGACCTTCACTTCCCACGATATGGACGTTTTGAAAAAGCATATGGCGACTTGTTCGGAAACAACGCTTCACGATAGATTACAGCGCGTGCGTATCGGCATCTGGCAAATGGAATCTGCTGGCGCAAAAATATCAGCCGTTGTTGGCCAACGACCTTGCCATAAATGATTCCGAGGCGGATGTTTGGGGGCGGATGGATTGTGTCGATAACTCCAGCAACTCCACGACTTATCTGCATATTCTTCACGATATCGGGGAACTGCCCGGGTGGACGGTCTCATCGCCAAGAGTGCGCAATCGTTTCGATGTCAACGCGGTTCACTGGACGGCCGTGATCACCGATACGGAAAGTGAACTTCCCTGGAGTGTTGATTCCTGGTATCGCCCGAACGGCCATCTACCAATGGTCATGCCATTGCGGAGCTGGATCGACGAGAAGAAGGCCTGGGAACCGCCTTTCGAACGTATAAATTCTACCCCGCACTTAATCTACGAACTATGTAATAAGCAGCTGCTTGACATCTTGGGGCCGGGAGCACTGTCCTTTCGGTAAGGTATGGCGCAGCTCTTCAAGCTCAAATCTTGGTGGCACACTCAATTTAATCTTCAATGCCGACATGTTAATCGCGTAGTCCGGATTATGATTTTTTGAACTGCTTGGTTTCCGGCAGTATATAAACAACGCTGTACGTCCCGGAAAATTTGTCCGATATCACATTCTTGAAGAATGGCTTTGGAACATTGATACAACCCCACGAAATCCGGTTATCAGACGATGTCAGAGAGGCCAGGCGTTCTGGACGGCGTTGCCCAGGAACATTAGCGACAGGATGCAGGGAGAGGGACTGGTCATAGTCAACCCAGAGTATTTCCTTCCCCTTGTGATTACGGCCGATTTGCGAAACAAAACGACCCGCCGGTGTCGTACGCTCCGAGGGCGGAATCTGTGACAACGGCTTGTTACCAATACCGGCGATGGAGGTATCGCCTTTCGCCATTCCAAGCAACACGGGTGCTGTTCCGTATAACTGTCCGTCCGCGCTAAACGCATACACCTTGGCGTTTACCTTATCGATGATTGCGAACGGCATATTCTCATTGTCTCCCGAACGGACAACCCAATCTGCCATGTCCCTTGTCCTGCGTGATGCGCTCTCCGACTTGAAATTGTCCGGCCCCGCAACGAAAGCGACATCTGCGTCTTTCGAGTACGCCAGATTGAGCATCGGGTTCGACTCATGAGCGACGTTATCCGGCCTCGTTGTTTGGTGCTGGACACAGCCTGTACCAAGCAGAGCAAGGCATAGGCACAGAGCCATGCTGGTTGCATTTGAGTGCAAGGATGCTGGCACTCGGCGTTGCCGCCGGGTATTGTTGCGCATCTCGTGGTCTTCGTTGTGCTTAGGGTATAGAGCGTTCATGACGCAGATCGAATCCAGGGACAGGAATGGGAAAAGTGTAACAAATTCAACCAAAAACCGGGGCAAAGAACAACTGTTTCTAATCCTGTCCGATTTTGTTCTCTGGCCGCCGGCAGGAACCCTCTGAAACCGCCCCTTCTCCAGCAGTCTCTTCAGCATAGTAGATAACGGGACAGATTTTATTTCTTGAGTACAGGTGGTTTCCCCGAAACGACTTTTGCCGGGGAAGCGGAACGTGCCACGGATGGGGTGAATTGCCCCGGGGTGCAAAATAAACCTTTCCCAATTTTCGGCGCCGGGGTGGCATCTAACGAGACTTGGCCGGATCAACTGTTCAGTTTGTCAGCAAAGACGCCGTAGCCCCAGGGCCGCATGGCGAGCACCACGGTTGCCCCATTACGTTCATCGATGGGAAGACCGGCATCGGCGTCGTTCAGTTCGTCAAGTTCACGCACCAGTTTCTGAAGTCGGCGTTGAACCACCGCAGTGGAGGCCTGGGACAACATGCCGTTGAACACCAGAAGCTGCTCATTGGCCTTGTCGAAGCGACTGCGGAAAAAATCCTCCTTCACCCGCGCCTGGAAAAACTGCTGAATCGGGCCGTTGGGCCGCCATGCAAAGTTGGGAGAGACCCGCAGCTTGATGTGATTGCGGGGCAGCAGTTCGATGATCTTCAAGCGATCGAGTTTCGCCAGGTAACGAATGCACTTATGTTCGGAGATGTCGAAGCGGGCGAGGATGTCGGCAAGGGTCCATCGGTTCAATACACAGACGGTCATCAGCACCATATCGACATCAGCGGCGATTTCCCGCTCCTGTACCTCCGTCAGTCGTGAAAGGCCCTGGGTCTTCTCGTTCATGGACCGGACCAGATCCGAGATTTCGATGTCCATCATGGCGCAGATGCTGTCCAGGCGTTGCAGGGAGAGCGTCTTGTCCGAAAACAGTCGTTTGACGCTGGCCTCGGAAAGGTCGAGGGCCCTGGCCACATCGCGGTAGGTCATACGGTGGGCCCTGAGTGCCCGTTTCAGAGCGTCGATGAGCTGGTCGGTCTGGGGCATGGCCGAGTTCCTCGTTCCGGTGAATGGCCAATGGTATCGAATTTCAATACCATTGGTTCGTTGTCGCGCCACTCTGTTGACGAGGATTGTCGTCTGGCCTGTGAAGGGAAACACTGACCCTCGAGTTCGGGCAATCAGGCCCGGAACACTCCCGGGAAAACGCAAGGACCCAGGCACATGAATCAGCTTTTCAAAATTGCCGGCTTCGTCCCCTTCGTCACCATGATCTTCCTCAATGCCTTTGTCGATCTGGGGCACAAGATCATCATCCAGAACACCCTGTTCAAGACCTACGACGGCGATGCCCAGATCCTGCTCACCGCCATCGTCAATGCGCTGATACTTCTTCCCTTCGTGCTGTTGTTTTCGCCATCGGGATATCTCGCTGACCGACATCCGAAGAACAAGGTGATGCGCGTGAGTGCCTGGGCGGCGGTGGCGATTACCTCGGCCATCACGCTTTTCTACTATCTGGGGTGGTTCTGGCCGGCCTTTGCCATGACCTTTCTGCTGGCGATGCAGAGCGCCATCTATTCACCGTCGAAATACGGCTATATCAAGGAACTGGTGGAAAGGAGTCCCTGGCCACGGCCAATGGCGTGGTACAGGCATCGACCACCGTCGCGATCCTGGCCGGTATCTTCGCCTTTTCGGTCATGTTCGAGTCTCTGCTTGCCGGTCACTCATATACCGAGCCGGGCGAGGTGATGGGCCTGGTGGCGCCGGTGGGTTGGGCGTTGGTGGCGATCTCGCTGCTGGAGCTGTGGCTTGCCTATCGGTTGCCGGAGCGGAAGAAGGCGCCCGAGGGTATGCAGTTCGACTGGTCGGCCTACGGTAGCGGCCGGTACCTGCGGACTAATTTGAGCGCGGCAAGACGTAACCCGGTGATCTGGCTGTCCATTATCGGGCTGTCGGTTTTCTGGGCCATTTCCCAGGTGATACTGGCCGTGTTTCCCGCCTTTGCCAAGGAACACCTGGAGGTGACCAACACGGTGGTCATCCAGGGCATGCTGGCCAGTTCGGGGATCGGCATCATCGTCGGTTCGTTGATCGCGGGGAAGAACTCCACGGCGACACGTCGAGACCGGGCTGATTCCGGTCGGGGCTGTCGGTATTGCCGCGGCCATGTTTGCCGTGCCCGGATTGGATTCCGTCACGGCCCATACCTTAACTTCTTTCTGATCGGCATGTTGGGCGGCTTTTTCATGGTGCCGCTCAATTCGCTGATCCAGTTTCATGCCGGTGAACGGGCGTTGGGCCGCGTGCTGGCGGCGAACAACTTTGTTCAGAACCTGATCATGCTCGGTTTTCTCGG
The DNA here is from genome assembly GCA_963820915.1 of uncultured Gammaproteobacteria bacterium. Taxonomy (GTDB): domain Bacteria; phylum Pseudomonadota; class Gammaproteobacteria; order Chromatiales; family Chromatiaceae; genus CAWGBV01. The sequence goes on from CAWGBV010000011.1 coordinate 81,074, forward strand.
GCTGACGGTGCTGTCCGCGTTCGTGCACTCAGGCAGTATGGCGATGATCGGCATGCTGGGCTTCGTCGCATTGGGCGGTGCGGTCTACACCGTTACAAACTACCGCAGTCACTGGTTCGATTTCTCGTTGCGCGGGTGATCTCCACCCGTTACCGGCTCGAGGTGCTGGGTTTACGCAATCTGCCGGCACAGGGTGGCGTGCTGTTACTGGGCAATCACATCAGTTGGCTCGATTGGGCGATGGTGCAGATGGCAAGCCCGAGGCCGGTGCGCTTTGTCATGTTTCGCGGTATCTACGAGCTTTGGTACCTCAAGTGGTTTCTTGATTTCTTCGGTGTCATTCCCATCGGTTCCGGCAAGAGCAAGGAGGCCCTGGTACGGGTTACCGAGCTGCTCAATGCGGGAAAGGTGGTTTGTTTGTTTCCTGAAGGTTCCATCAGCCGCAGCGGCCAGTTGGGCGAGTTCAAGAAGGGCTTCGAGCACGCGGCGAAGAACGCGGACGCCGAGATTGTTCCCTTCTACCTTCGCGGACTCTGGGGCAGCCGGTTTTCCCGCGCCAGTGAAAAGCTGAAGACGAATCGCAGTTCGGGTCGGGTTCATGACGTCATTGTGGCCTTTGGCGAGACGCTGCCCATCGACAGCACCTCCGAGCAGGTTAAGCAGGCCGTGTTCGAACTATCAGTGAGTTCGTGGGAACAGCATGTGGCCACCTTGCCTTCGCTGCCTGATGCCTGGTTCGGAAAGCGCCTGCCGAAATCGGGGCAGCCTGGCGGTGGCGGATTCGATGGGTGGCGAGTTGAGCCGCCGTCGTTTCCTGGCCGCCACCCTCATGTTCGCCGCCGGATATGCCGGGCCTGCAAGGGATCGGCCCTGGGCGTGTTGATGCCCGCGAGCAGCGCTGGCGCCATCGCTAACATGGCGGCTCCTGGCCGGAAAAACCATTGTCAATCTCAACTACACGGCGAGTAGCGAGGCGATTCGCGGAGGCATGGCCAGCCGGATGTGCATCAGGTGGTGACTTCAAGGCGATTCGTCAAGAAGCTTAAGCGCGAGGCATCGATGTCGCCGCTGTTTTCGATGATCTGGACTTGCTCTTCATGGAGGACATCAAGGAGTCGATCGGTGGTTTCGAACGTTTCGCCACCATGGCCATGGCGACTGTATTGCCCGGATGGTTGCTGCGTGGTTTGTTCAGCGCCAGGATCGATCCCACGCCACCGCCGCGATCCTGTTTTCCAGCGGCAGCGAAGGCGTTCCCAAGGGCATCGAGTCAGCCACCGCAATATCATGGCCAATGTGCGCCAGGTCGCCGACGTGCTCAACACCGAGCCCGAGGATCTGATGCTGGCCAATCTGCCCCTGTTCCACGCCTTCGGGCTGACCGTGACCACTTTCCTGCCGCTGCTGGAGGGCATCCCCATGGTCTGCCACCCGGACCCGACGGATGCCTTGGGCTGCGCCAAGACGATTGCCCGCCACCGGGTCAGCATTCTGTGCAGCACCTCGACCTTTCTGCGCCTGTATACCCGCAATCCGAAGATTCATCCGATTATGCTTGAGTCCCTGCGGCTCGTGGTGGCGGGGCGGAACGCCTTGGCCCGGACGTGCGGGAGGCCTTCGCGCTGAAGTTCCACAAGCCCATTTTCGAAGGTTACGGGGCGACAGAGACCACGCCGGTGGCCAGCGTCAACCTGCCGGACCGCATCGACACCAACTTCTGGAAGGTGCAGACGGGCAACGCCCGGCACCGTGGGCATGCCCCTGCCGGGCACCAGCTTCCGCATCGTCGACCCGGAAAGCCTCCAGCCGCTGCCGGTGGGGGAGGACGGCTTGATCCTGATAGGCGGCGTGCAGGTGATGAAGGGCTACCTGGCGGATCCGGAGCGCACCGCCCGGGCCATCGTCGAGTTGGACGGTCAGCGCTGGTACAAGACCGGTGACAAGGGCCATCTGGATGCGGACGGGTTTCTCACCATCGTCGACCGCTACTCCCGCTTCGCCAAGCTCGGCGGCGAGATGGTCAGCCTGGGTCAGGTGGAGGAACAGGTGCGCCGGGTGCTCGGCCAGCCCGAACTGGAACTGGCGGCCGTCAATCTGCCGGACCCTAAAAAGGGCGAGCGCGTGGTGCTGCTGCTGGCCGGGGAGCTGGACGGGGGCGCGGTGCGCCGCGCCTTGATCGAGGCCGGCAGCAAATCCGCTGACCGTGCCCGACAGTTCCTGCCGGTGGCGCAGGTGCCCAAGCTCGGCAGCGGCAAGACCGACTTTGCTGCGGCCAAGACCCTGGCCGCAGACGTCGCCTGATGGCAAGTACCGTTAAACACGGGATCGCTCCCGTTGATGCTCTCAACAGGCGTGATCTTCAGGCTGGATCGAGAATTCAGATTCAGCATTGGTTCAGCCTTGGCTCGCTAGCCTGTTCCCCATGGAAACCATGGGAGAGCGGTTATGAAACTACGAGTTGTTCTGATGTTGACGGTTATCGCGAGCCTGGCCGTGCCGGTACTGGCCACGGCGGGTTGGCGTCATCTCGATACGAGTGACATCGAGGTGGATATTATCGGTGACGGAAGTTACCGTCCCTTGGCCCGCTATCCGCTGGAGGACAGCCACCGGCTGTATCGTGGATACCTGGAGGCAAAGGAAGGACGCGGCTATGAGATCAGGGTGCGCAACAAGAGCGATCAGCGTATCGGGGTGGTGATCTCGGTGGATGGTCGCAACATAATCAGCGGCGCATCCTCCGACCTGGACAACGACGAACGCATGTACGTCCTGGGCCCCTACGAGACCGGTACTTACCGGGGTTGGCGAACCGGGCGAAACCGCGTCAACCGCTTTTATTTTACCGATGCACCGGATTCCTTTGCCGGCCGATGGGGCGATTACTCTGACATGGGCATTGTTGCCGTTGCCGCTTATGTGGATCGTTACGAGGAAGACTCCGTCAACAAGTTCCGTAGTCGCAAACCCGGGTCGAAGGGCCCAGGGGTGGCAAGATCACGCCGCGTCATGCCCCTTACGGCGACGAGGCGGGGACGGGAATCGGCCACAGTGAACGATCGCCTTCGCGCAGGGTGGAGTTCGATCCGTCACGCAAGCCCTTTGCCCGTGTGATCCTCAAATACGAATGGCGTGACAGTCTCTGCGATAAGGGTTTCGGACGCTGCTTCGGACATTTTGGCAAGGGCCATTCTTCAGACTTTGCCGATCGGGGTGGCTATGTACGGTTCCCGCCTGACCGCGATTTCCGGTCAGGTGATTGGTGGTAAGCTTGTGAACCGGTTTTCTAAGAGGCTTCCCAGTCGCATCGGTGCCAGGGAAAAGGATGCATGGGCGAAAAAATGATTACGGTTATCACTGCTATCGTCGCCGTGTTGATGCTGGGCGGGCTGCTGTATCTCGGGTTTCGTCTGGCGAAGGTCCTGATCGACAAGATGCCGAAAAAGCAGAAGTCTGAATCCTCTGGCCGGGTGTCCGTGAAACTGGAAGGCTCGCCGCTCATGGTGCGCATGCTGGTGATCGGCGTCCTGGCTTTGCTGATGCTGATCCCGCTGCAGATGGTGGAGGGCATCGTCAGTGAGCGTAACGGGCTCTACCGTGGCGTGCTGAACGAGATCGCCTCGCTCTGGGGGCAGCAGCAGGTGATACAGGGACCGGCACTGGTGATTCCCTACGTCGACCGGGTGGTCACCGAGGAGATGGTGACCGACAAGGACGGCCAGAATCGCACGGTCACGCGAACACGGATGGTCTCCCGCTCGGCGGTGGTGCTGCCCGAAGAGTTGGATATCACCATAGATCTTGCCGAGGAGTACCGTTCCCGGGGTATCTATTCGGCGCTGGTCTACGCTGCCGAAATCAAACTCAGCGGGAACTTCCAGTTGCCGGACATCAATGCGCTTTCCGACCGGATAGAGACGATCCGCTGGGGTGAGGCCTATCTGGTGATGGGATTGTCCGACACCCGTGCCATCAATCGCGTCTCGCCCCTGGAGTGGAACGGCGAGACGTTCAGCTTCGCACCCGGCACGCGCATTGTGAGTGCCTTGCCTCGTGGATTTCATGCGCCGGTCACCGGTGTCGGTGACGAGAAGAGCACCTATTCTTTTTCCATGGGCTTGAATGCGAACGGCAGTCACGGCATTCGTTTTGCGCCCTTTGGTGCATCCACCCGCGTGTTGATGGACTCGTCCTGGCCCCACCCGAGTTTTCAGGGCAACGTGTTGCCATCCACCCATGAGATTACCGAGAACGGTTTCTCCGCGTTCTGGGAAGTACCGAATCTCGCCCGCAGCTATCCGCAGGCCTGGACACTGGAAGATCAGACTTTCAATCTCGGTGAGTTCCAGGCCGGCGTCGATCTGTTCGAGCCGGTATTTCTCTATTCCAAGATTACCCGCGCGGCCAAGTACGGGCTGTTGTTCGTGGGCCTGACCTTTCTCACCTTTCTGATATTCGAACTGACCGTCGGCGTGCCGCTGCACTATGTTCAGTACGCACTGATCGGTATCGCCTTGAGTTTTTTCTATCTGTGCCTGCTGTCGCTGGCGGAACACATCAGTTTTGTCCTGGCCTATTCGGCAGCCTCGGCGGTGACCATCGGATTAATTACGGTTTATGCCTGGGCGACATTGCGTAGTGCGGGGCGTGCAGTGATCGTGTTCGTGCTGTTAACGGCCCTGTATATCCTTTTGTATTCACTGCTGCGCCTCGAGGATTACGCGCTGCTCATGGGCACTGGATTACTGCTGGTGGTTATCATGGTGCTGATGTACTTCACGCGTAATCTGCGCAGTGAGCATCAGGCCATGGAAACCTGACCAATTAGAATCGCGTTACCCTTATCGACGAAGGATTGAGCCTTTATGAATACCTTGACGAAGACCACCCTGGTCCTGTTGGTTGGCGCCGTTGCCTTTGGCGCCCTGGGCTGTTCCGGCAAGACGGAAGACGTTCGTATCAATCTCTGCCGCGAGATGACCGAACGCATGCTGGACGAGATGAAGCCCATCGTCTGGAAATCCCAGAGCACCGAATTCCGCAATATCGGTGACGCCGCCATCAAGCTCGGTTTCTCCGTCAACAAGTCGGGGTACGAAAACACCATCGTCACCTCCACCTGCTACTTTGAAAACGACGTGGTGGAGGAGTCCGCTTTGGAACATGCGAATCCGCTGGCCGCCTTTTCCACGATCCCCTACATGATGACGGTTCAGGGCAAGCAAGTGCCGAAGGAGATCTTCTCTCAACTGCTGCGGGACGAACAACTGGAACCCTTCAGGGAATTTTTCGATCAGGTGCAGACCGAAATCGAACAGCTGAAAAACCGATAGCCGCAGTCATCAGCTTGCACCGGTGTGCCGCTGAGGGCGCAGGAAAGGCAAAGATGTCCTTCACCTTGTCATCGTCGAGGGCCTGATTGTCCATGTCATCAACTGGCGTTGGCCTTTGGCGCTGATTATTCCGGTTGCAGTCGCTCGATGCTACCGTCCCGGCCAGGCGCGGTCCCGAAGATGTTGGATTTCGCCGTCTGCCCGGGACTGCGCTGACCGTCGGTGAATCGCCGATACGGTCGCGCAGTCGGTCAGACGAAAAGATTCACATCAGCCTTGAGCGCACGCGGCAGGAAGCTGGCTGCACCCACCCATTCCTCGATTTCCGCAATGAATTCGTCCTTGCCGTAATCGAACAGATCGACGGTCATCTGGCAGGCCACCAGTTTCACATCAGCCTCGATACAAAGGCTGCGTAACTCGTCGATGCGGGCAACGCCTTTGCTGTCGATGGTCTTCAGCATCATGTTGGTGGCCATGTCCTGAAAGCCCGGCATCAGCGACATCACCGAGGTGGGCACCGGCAGCGCCTTGCCTCTGATCCAGTCTGGCCCGCTGGCGAGTTTCATGGGCATCGCGGGGTTGCCGAGGGGCGTCACCTTCAGATCCAGTTTCTTTTTCAGCAGGCTCAGCCCGTAGAAGGTGAAAAACACCGAGACGTCCCAACCCAGTGCCGCCGCGGTGGAGGCCAGGATGAAGGGCGGGTAGGCCATGTCCATGGTGCCCTTGGTGGCGATGATGGTCATGGACGGCGTGTGGGCACCCTCGCGCTCGGCCATCTTCTCTTCGAATTTCCGGTCGAACCAGGCGTTGAGGTCGTCTGCCGGCATCTCGATCATTGGGGGGGTGCTGTTCATAGTGGTGCCTCCTTGCTCAGGCCTTTTTAATGCGGAAGATAAACTCGCCGTTGGATTCATCGCTGGACAACATCTTATTGCCGGTCTGGCTGCAGAATGCATCCAGATCCTTCACCGAGCCGGGATCGGAGGAGAGCACTTCGAGCACTTCTCCCGAACTCATGGTGTTGATGGCCTTCTTCGTGCGGAGGATCGGCAGCGGGCAGTTGAGTCCTCGGGCGTCGAGGGTTTGCAGGTTCTCGGTCATATTGTTTCTCCTCTCAATAACGTCATAATGACGGGAAAAGTAGACCGGTCGGTCTAGTATTAAGCCAAAAAAAAGCACTAGTTTTCATTGGCCAGTTCGATTCGTAATGTCTTGATGGCCGGACCCAGTTTAAGCACCTCGTCGGGGTTGTTCCGGGCCTTGGCAAGCAATATCACGCCTTCCAGATACGCCAGCATGGCATCGGCGGTGGCTGCGGTGTCCAGGGGCGGTATCTGGCCCAGTTCCACGGCTTCGTCGAGGGATTCGTGAAACTGTTGACTGGCCTTGTTGAACACCGCGTTGAGCTTGGCTCGCATCACCTCGTCGCGGGTGCTCATCTCCAGGACCAGGTTGCCGAACAGGCAGCCGGGCATGCGTCCTTCCAGGTCCGTGGCCGCCTTCTGCCAGTAATAGGCGGCGTCCACCATGTAGTCGAGGCGTTCCAGCGGGGGCAGGTTGCGGTCGAAGGCCTCGGCGACAAAGCCGTGGGCCCAGTCCTCGGCCATGTCGTCGATGACGGCCATGGCCAGTTCCTGCTTGGAGGGGAAGAAATGGTAGAAGCTTCCCTTCTGGACCTTGGCCAGGTCACAGATCTCCTTGATGCCCACGTCGGCGTAACTTCGACCGTGGAATAGCTCACGGGCGGTGGAAACGATGCGTGTTCGAGTGTCGAGTGCGGGAACCATGCGGGCAAGTATATTAGACCGGTCGGTCAAGTCAAGTTGATGCGAATAGCTGATTGGCCGCGAAAAACTGAAGCCATCTTGGGTAAATCCCCTAACTTGCTTAATTCATTAACAAAAAAGGCCCGGTTTGCCCGGGCCTTTTCGTAGGATGGCTTCACCGATGTTGGCATGAATATCGATTCAGCACTCGATGCACAGGTTGATTTGCGTCTCTATCGGCCAATCAGGATTGGGCGCCCATTCCTTCATCGAGGCATCGTAGAGACTTGCCTTTTCATTGCCGAAAACCGCGTGGGCGACGAACCAGGTCAGTGCGGCGCGATTGCCTGAATGGCAGTAGTGTATCTGCTCGCCTTCAACAGGCACCTCGGTGGCATTGAACAGGTTTTTCAGATTGTCGGTCGAGTGCAACTGGGCGGATCGATTCACCGTGAGCCAGTCGTGGGGCAGGTTGTGTGAGCCCGGTACGGTGCCGCCTCTTTCGTTTTTGCCGGCGGTCAATACGCCGACGAATTCACCACGACTTCGGGCATCCACCAGTTCGCTGCCCGAGTCGAGCGCCTTTTTAACGCTGTCTGCAGTGGCGACAAACTGGGGTTGGTAGTCCGCCTTGAAGGCGGCGGCGGGGCGGGTCTCGACACCGCTTTCGAGCGGGCCCTTGTTGCCAGTGGCCTTGTAATAGCTGATGAGGCCGCCGTTCAGGACGCCGACAGCCTCGTGGCCGAGCACCCGGAACGTCCAGTAGACGCGGGCCGATGCTGCCAAGTCCGAGGCGCCCTGGCCGGTGGAGACGATCAGCACGGTGTCGTCATTGCTGATCCCCAATCCACCGATGAGCTTTTCCAGTTTGTCCACCGGAGGAAGGTTGCCCGAAGGCTTTGCGGGAGGCGTGGTCCGCCAAAGGGAATAGGGCGCGTTCACCGCACCCGGGTAGTGAAATTTCGCATAGGACTTCGCATCCTGGATGTCCAGGACGACGACGTTTTTCGCCTCGTCACTGGACAGCAGCCACTCGGGCTGTACCAGGGGTTGGATTGCCATCGCCGGCAGTGAAACGAGCAGCAGCACCAACGCAGACAGCCTGGTGACAAGCGCGCGCGGGTGGCGTGGGGTCGAGCGGTAAGACAGCTTCATTGATCTCAAACCTCGATCAGTCCGAAGAAACAGGCGCAAAGATTACTTCAATGGATGGATGCCAGTACAGACCGGGAAATACATGGTTGCCCTATACTCAGTCCACCTTTGCTTAGAGGAAGCGTTTGATGGACTGGATTCGCATAGTAGCCTTGGCATGCCTGATTGCGTTCGGCGCCACGACCCGGGCGGAAGAGGAAGATACCGTCGATTTCAGCGAACTCATGACGCCGGTTTGCGAGGTGCCCGGGCTGACGGCGACGCCGCCTGACGGCTGGATCAATGTTCCCATCGACAGCGAGGACAAGGCCATCCTCGGCTGTCAGATGATGCGCGCCGGCGAATACGGGGAACTGGTGGGCATCATCCGCCTGCTATCGATGCAACTGCCACCCGAAGTACCGGACGACAAATGGTTTCCCATCATGGTGGAAATCGAACGCCATCTCATTGCACCGATGGGCTATGTGCTGGGAGAGACCCTATGGGTTCGCGACGACGTTCCCGTATCCGGGGCAGGATTCAAGAGCGCAAAGGCGGTGGGATTCGAGTCGAGCATCACGGGGAACGACGTTCCGCAGGAGGCGCAGTTTCTGGGATTCGATGGTCAAACAAGCCGATACATCATCACCTTGTTAACGCCCGGCCGGACGGTGGAGGGTGGCAGTTACTACCAACGTAATACGGGTGATATGGGAAGGCTTATTCAGAAGGGGCTGAATACCAGCAGTGGCCCATAGCCGGCATTCCGGGAAACGCCCGGCCTGGGCGCTTGTGTTCACAGGCCATCATCCTCGAATAGTAGATTCGATCTAATACTTTTTGATTAGCGCTGTGATCGGGATGCGCAGGCTATATTCTGTAATACGGCTAATCGATAAACGGATAAAAATTTCCCAGAGAGCGTGGTGAGAGAGGGCAACTGAACTCGGATTCGGGCTTCGACGGCATTTGGATTGGCTCGAACTCGGAAACAAATCTGATTGTGCCGGAAATTGCTTTTAGATAACGGCTCGTCAGGTGATCAGCGCTTGCAACGCGAAAACAAATCAGAACCAGGGAGGGATGAGATGAAAGTAAAAAATCACCGTTTGTACCTGACCGATCAAAATGCAGTTCGGTACGCGGCCAGTCCAAACTACAGCGGCAACCTGGATGCACACGAGTACCTGGTGATGCATTTCACGGCGGGCACCAGCGCCGAGTCCAGCGTCAACTGGCTGACCAGCCGGGATGCGGGTGCTTCGGCGCATCTTGTCATTGGGCGGGATGGGAACATTACCCAGCTTGTACCCTTCAATAAACGGGCGTGGCACGCGGGGCACAGTGCCTGGGGGGCACGAGTCGGACTCAACAACTATTCTATCGGCATCGAGCTGGATAACGCCGGTGCGTTGACAAGGACAGGATCACATTGGACTGTCTGGTCGGGCCAGTCTGTTCCTGAGGACGAAGTGATCCTGGCTACCCACGAAAACGGTGGCGGCGAGCGCGGATGGCATGCGTACACCCAGGTGCAGATCGAAGTGGCGATGGAAGTCGCCACGGTACTGGTCCGGAAATACGCTCTTCTGGATGTTGTTGGCCACGACGATATCGCGCCATCCCGTAAAACGGATCCCGGTCCCGCCTTTCCAATGCGGAATTTCAGAGCGCACGTCATGGGGCGGAGTGAGAGCGAAGAAGGGCGTTATGTGACGACAGCGAATCTGAATATCAGGCGTGGACCCGGTACAGAGTTCGATAAACTGTCCGGTAGCCCGTTGCCTGAGGGGGTTGAATTGCTGTCTTTGAAAAATCACGGCAACTGGCGCTTTGTGACCGTACTGAGTCGGGTGCCGGACCATCAAGATCTGGAGGGATGGGTGCATGGCGGTTACCTCGAACATGCACAAAAACGCTAATCCGGGATTTACGGCGGTATGGATCGCTCTTTGTGTGCTTTGGCTGTCAATGGTGGCCGGCGGGTGTGCTTCCTCGAGCGTAATGTCCGGATCGCGGGGTCACGGAGACAAGAGTATCTCCGCCGAGGCATTCTCGAAGCATGTGGTTGCACTCGTGGCCGGGCGCGATATCGTCGAGCTTGCAAGCCTGGTGGACCCCGTTGATGGCCTGACCTTGTCCCCTTACGGATTCATTGATCGGGACACGGCGGTCACTCTACAGCAAGCTGACATTGTCAGTGCCTGGACGAACAACAGTACCTATGTGTGGGGAAGCTACGACGGACGCGGTGATCCGATCGCACTGCCGATCAGAAAATATTTTGATCGCTTCGTCTATGACAAGGCGTTTTCGCAAACCGATCGGGTTGCCGTTGGTCGTGTGATCGGGCAGGGAAATTCACTGGTCAACCAGGATGAAGTATTCGCTGGCGCAACTGTCGTCGAGTTCCACGTTCCGGGAACGAATCCCAGATACGGCGGAATGGACTGGGCCAGTCTTCGGGTCGTATCTGATCCAGAAAGCCGGAGGAGGGTGGTGGTTGAGGGGGCTGGTCCATGATCAATGGACCATTTAACGATATTCGAACACGGGGTTCATGGTTGATGATGCGCAGGTGAAGAAAGTGCCGTCACGTCCAGGGAGTGCGTCGTGCTGGACGCTAAAAGGAGGTTCTAATGTATCTGGTCACAAATCGAGACATATTGAAGAACAAGGGTGCTGTCGATGAGGTGTTTCAGCAGGCGTCCCAACAGGCTTGGACCGAATGAGCTGCGGGTCGCCAGGGTTAAAAAGCAGGGGGGCGATTGGGTTGCCGATATTCTGGAAGACGAATTACTGCAACCAGAAGCGGCGAGACTGAAGAAAGACTTTAATCTCGATATCAATCCTGTAGACCCACACTATGTCGATCTGCTGCTGGCTTGTGAGCTTTCTGCACAAGCAAGAAAAGAGAAACGCAATATCCTGATCTTTGTCCATGGGTACAATAACGATGTGGCGGACGTACTGCAGCGCGCGGCCCAGCTCGAAAAGCACTATGGAGTGATTGTGCTTCCATTTTCCTGGCCTGCCAACGGTGGCGGCCTGAAGGGTGTTGCGGATTACAAAGACGACAAGAATGATGCGAAGGCCTCCACGGTTGCACTGGATCGATTCCTGAATTTTATCGGCAAGAATCTCGCTGTTGTAACGGAAAACAATCGGGCTGAATTCTGGAGCGAGGCGACGGACCGGTATCCTGATGACCCGGAAAAACGTGACGCGCTTTACTCCCGGCTGGTGGAGAAAGAATGCCCTTTCACGCTCAATTTGATGCTCCACAGTATGGGGAACTACCTGTTGAAGCAGATGTGCAAATCAACGATCTCTCGTGGGAGCAGGCTTATTTTCGATAATGTCGTTATGTGTGCTGCCGATACCAACAACCTGGATCATTCCCTGTGGGTGGATCACGTTCGATTCAAACGACGTTTTTACATCACCATTAACGAAAACGACCAGGCGCTCGGCGCCTCCCGGATGAAGTCCGGGCAGGATCAGCTGGCAAGACTGGGTCACGTGTTATACGGGCTGAACGCGGCGCAAGCGCACTATGTGAATTTTACAGACAAGCCCTGGGTCGGCAGTTCGCATGCCTATTTCGAAGGGTCTCCAAGGTCCAGAAACAAGGCAGTGCATGGGTTTTTCAACGCAGCGGTTAATGGGGCTCCTGCCGACGAGGTTTTGAAGTACCGGGCGGACATCAACTGCTACGATTTGAAAAGCAAATAAATGGTGGTTTTTCTTGAAGCCTCATTCTGCGGCTGAATTCCCGGTCTGACGGAGAACGCGCCATTCGTTTGGTGTCAGTCCTGTCCATCGTTTGAACGCACGGCTGAACGCTGTCGTATCTGCATAGTCCAGCGTCGCCGAGATCTTTGACAGCGGAATAGAAATATCCGCAAGCAACTGACTTCGCAAGACCATGGCGGAGCGATTCGAGTTGAGAGCGATAGTTGGTACCTTGTTCCTGAAGACGGCGGTTCAAGGTTCGTTCATGCATGCCGAGTTTTTTCGCAACGACAGCGGACCGGCAATTCTGTTGCGCCAACGCCTCTCTGAGGTGACGTCGAAGGTCGGCTAGAAAATCGGTTTTCTCATGCTCGTGAATCCGGGCCGCCTCTTTCGCGAGGTAATGATGGAGGAAGGCATCGGCTGTCGTAAGGCGATGTTTCAACCAGCGCTTGCTGAAAACCAGGGCATTCTGGTTTGCGTTGAACTGGACAGGCGCCTTGAAGAAACGCCTATAGGGCGTTGGATCCCGTGGTGGCTGTCGTGAGAACAACACTTTTCTTGGATTCCAGGCGTTTCCACAAAAAGCCCGCATTACCTTGCAGGCGACTGCTATGGAAAGGTCGTAGATCTGGTCAGTTGCCTCCACCCCGGAGAGATGCACTAGATAGCTGAAGAAGGCAGTGTGATCCGTCGTTGTGAGATTCAACACGGCGCCCTGATCGTGCAGTCCCAGGTGTCGGACGAGGTCGTAAAGCGCCGTACCAACATCCTCCGCACTTCTCGCCATGAACCCCGCCACTCCAAGGGACGAGGGGTCTACCTGTTGCCCCAGTCGGAGCCCCAGGTCATCGCAGCCTGTTTTAGCTGCGCAGTGAGCGAACAGCCTGCTCCCCTGTACGAACGGGATCTTGTTGTCGGAATCCGTGAAGTCGGATAGGTCGAAACCCGCCTCAGAGAAAATCTTGCCAGGATCGCAACCCAGGCTGGCAACGAGTGCCGGCAGGCCCATGAGCGGACCGACGCGGACAGATGGGCTTGTGATTGCCCCCCCTTTTTCAGCGCCCCGCTTACTGGAATCCGGCGTCATAATGACCATATTTATGTCCAAATATGTCCGTCTGTCCGAAATTGTCGGTGTAAAGTCTTGAATTGACAAGACCAGACAGGGACCAATTTGTTCTAATTGCAGGGCGCCAAGCATACCTGCCATGTCAGCCCTGCGGGCATCAATGGCAGTTCCCAATCGGGGGCGAAAAGGAAACAGTCAATGGAAACGAAAAACCGAACGAATGTTGGAAGGAAACACCGGGGCGCGTTGGCGCGCATCGCTCTGACCGTGGTATCGATCCTGGGCAGTGTCCAAGTAATGGCAGATGAGGATGCTTCCAGGTCCTTGCTCAAATCGATGTCCGATTACGTGGGCAGCCAGCGCACAATTGAGTTCACCTTCGACAACTCCATAGAAGTGATTACACCGGAACTGGAGAAAATCCAGTTCACCAATTCCGGAGAAGCCCTGCTCAGTCGTCCGGACAAGTTTCGTGCGCGCCGAGTCGGTGGTTACACCGATGTATCAATGTTTTTTGACGGCAAGACCGTAGGAATTGTCGACAACGATAACAACGGATACGCGCAGTTCGAAGGCCCGGCCACCATCGATCAATTGATACATGCGCTCAGATCGGGTCATGGAGTGGCCTTGCCGGGGTCCGATCTGCTACTGGCGAATTCCTTCGATGTACTCATCGCCGATGTGATGGAATCCAAGTATATCGGCCGCGGAATCATTGACGGGCGGGTGTGCGAGCATCTCGCTTTCCGTAACTTCGATACGGACTGGCAATTATGGGTGGAAGTGGGCGAGCAACCGATCCCGCGCAAGTTGGTGATTACCAGCAAAACGGTGAACAGCGCGCCTCAGTACACCGTGTATATCAAGGAATGGAAAACAGACGTCAATCCTGTACCCGATGCGTTCGCTTTCGTTCCAGCCGATGATGCGAAAATTATTGACCCTTTCAAGCTGCTTCATCTCGACGAACTGCCTCAGGGCGCACCAACAGGAGAACAGCAATGAGGAAGCTGAAGAGCAGGTATGTTTTGATTGTCACGGTTGCGGCTATCGCATGGCTCTGGAATGGAGATATCCGGCCAACGTCAACCAGTGGTTTTGTAGACACGGCAGAAGCCCGGTTCGGAAGACCGGCGACACCGGTCAGCGTCGCTGGTGTGGCGCGACGCAGCACTGTCCGCGGGGCTACATACGATCACGGTGCAGCGGCCCCGCTGGATGATGGCATCGGCGGCCCTGCCTCCGGTATCGGGGTCCTGCCGGGCGCCGGGGCCGGGCGTGCCGGCGTGGGCGTCAGCGGCGGGGTCGGCGTCAACGCCGGAGGTCCCGTCAACCGGGTGGGTGTGCGTTGATAGCGAAGCGCGGACCAGGCAAACAAGGTAATACTTAAATCCAGGGAGAAGTTCCAATGCACCATGCGAGATCAGTCCTGTTCGCCTCGGCGACGTTGTTTTCCAGTTTTTTCCTGACACAACAAGCGTATGCGGGCACGAATTCGTCCGAGGCAACACAGGAACTCGATCGCACGGTGTTGCCGATCCCCGAGCCCAAGCCGCCGCAATACACCGAACTGGATGTACGTAACGCGACGCCGCCGCCCCGTTTCGAGGTCAAGGCGCCGGAGGGCGCGCCGAACGTGGTCGTCGTGCTGGTCGACGACCTCGGTTTCGCCGGCACCAGCACCTTCGGCGGTCCGGTCGGCACGCCGACCTTCGACCGGCTGGCCAACGAGGGACTCCATTACAACAACTTCCACACCACCGCCGTGTGCTCGCCGACCCGCGCGGCGCTCAAGAGCGGCCGCAACCACCACGTCGGCAACATGGGCGGCATCATCGAGACCGGGACCGCCTTCCCCGGCAACACCGGCCAGATTCCCAACCGATGTCGCCCCGGTTGCCGAGATGCTGCGCCTGAACGGCTACAGCACGGCCGCCTTCGGCAAGTGGCACGAGACCGCCGCCTGGGAGGCCAGCGTCTCCGGCCCCTTCGACCGCTGGCCGACCCGCCAGGGTTTCGACAAGTTCTACGGTTTCCTCGGCGGCGAGACCAACCAGTGGGCGCCGTACATCTATGACGGCGTCCACCCGGTGGAGCTGCCGGACGATCCCGACTACCACTTCCTGACCGACATGACCGACCAGGCGGTGGCCTGGATCAGGTACCAGAAGGCGCTGACGCCGGACAAGCCCTTCTTCGTCTACTTCGCCCCGGGCGCCACCCATGCGCCGCACCATGTCCCGAAGGAGTGGATCGCCCGCTGGAAGGGCAAGTTCGACCAGGGCTGGGACAAGCTGCGTGAAGAGATCCTGGCGCGCCAGATCGAGCGCGGCGTCGTCCCCGAGGGCACCCAGCTTGCACCCAAGCCCGCGGCGATCCCGGACTGGGATACCCTGACGCGCCGACGAGAAGAGGCTCTTCGCCCACCAGGCGGAGGTCTTTGCCGCCTATGTCGAGATGACCGACCACGAGATCGGCCGGGTAGTCGAGGCCATCGAGGAGACCGGGGAGCTCGACAACACCCTGATCTTTCTCGTCTACGGCGACAACGGCACCAGCGCCGAGGGCGGCCGGAACGGCATGTTCAACGAGATGACCTACTTCAACGGCGTGCAGGAGAACGGTCGAGGACATGCTGAAGATCATGGACAAGTGGGGCGGCCCGGAGACCTACCCGCACATGGCCGCCGGCTGGGCGGTGGCCTTCGACACCCCCTACAAGTGGACCAAGCAGGTGGCCTCGGACCTCGGTGGCACCAAGGTCGGCATGGCCGTCCACTGGCCCAAGGGCATCAAGGCCAGGGGCGAGCTGCGCACCCAGTTCCACCATGTGATCGACGTGGCGCCGACCATCCTCGAGGCTGCCGGGCTGCCGGAGCCCAAGGTGGTCAACGGCGTGTCCCAGCGCCCGATGGACGGCGTGAGCATGGTCTACAGCTTCGACGATGCCGACGCGAAGGAGCGGCACACCACCCAGTACTTCGAGATGTTCGGCAACCGCGCCATCTACCACGACGGCTGGTTCGCGCGCACCATCCACAAGGCGCCGTGGGAGCCCAAGCCGCGCCGCGGGCTCGCCGAGGACGTCTGGGAGCTTTACGACATCGCGCAGGACTTCAGCCTGGTCAACGACCTGGCCGCAGAAGCACCCGGAAAAACTCGCCGAGATGCAGGCGCTGTTCATGGAGGAGGCCGAGAAAAACCACGTGCTGCCCATCGACGACCGCACCTTTCGAGCGGATCAACGCCGCCCTGGTCGGCCGTCCCGACCTGATGGCCGGGCGCACCTCGCTGACGCTGGCCGAGGGCATGACCGGGATGACGGAGAACGTCTTCCTGAACATCAAGAACAAGTCCAAGACCATCACCGCCGAGGTCGAGGTGCCGGAGGACGGCGGCAACGGCGCCATCATCGTCCAGGGCGGCCGCTTCGGCGGCTGGGCGCTCTACGTCAAGGACGGCGTGCCCGCCTACGACTACAACTTCCTCGGCCTGCAGCGTTTCACCATCGCGGCGACGGAGAAGCTCAAGCCCGGCAAGTCCACGATCCGGTTCGATTTCGCCTATGACGGCGGCGGTCTGGCCAAGGGCGGCACGGGCACGCTCTACGTCAACGACAAGAAGGTCGCCGAAGGCCGCATCGAGCGCACCCAGCCGATGATCTTCTCCGCCGACGAAACCGCTGACGTGGGCATCGACCTGGCGACGCCGGTGGTCGAGGCTATCGGCTCAGAACGCCAAGTCGCGCTTTACCGGCCGTATCCCGAAAGTGACTATCGCGGTGAAATAAAGGGAAGTGCGGAAATCGTCTGTTTTTCCTGATTTTGAGGGGCGTAGGAGCCCCTCAAACGCGTCAGCGATCTTGACCCGGATGGGCGCCTCGGGCTCAGTGGCTCCAAGCCATGGAGCATGCCCGGATGCCTAAACCAATTTGCGGGCACCTGATTACCACCGGACTTCAGCCATCTTGAGGAGCCGCTCGGGCATGGGTGGAGTTCGCACAGCGATGTAACCGATCCGTGGCAACATGGCGTCCAAGTTGAAGCGTCGATTGAAACGATAGCAGAACTCAGTGAGGTGGCGCAGCAGCTGTTTGTGCGCGATGGAATTATAGGTTCCTTGGATCGATTTCTTCACGACGGTACTTCCTTGGACTCGCTCCCCGTTTACTTTCCTTGGCGGCTATTCAGTAACCATGCACTCTCGGACTAATTGTATTGTGTTTAATAAATCTGTGATCGGCCCAACACTTGTTGGACTCAGCTCTTGTATCGCCTCGCCGTCCTTCCAGGCATCCATGAAACGCTCGACCGTTTCTTTGCCAATATCCAGTACCAGATTTTCCGGCAACCGCGCTTTTCCTGCCAGGTAGGCAAGTTGATCCAATGAAAGTTCGCTCATAGCCTTGATTGGACCGGGGGGATTGGTAATTCTTGAGCGAGAAAGTGCTCGGCGAGCAAAATCGGTTAAAGACAGAGAATAATTGCATTATGCCCCGTCTCGAAAATAGCCTCCCAGGTGAGAGTTTATAAGGCTTTATGTGTATGCGGATTCAACCAGCGCGGGAAGCGGTTCCGATCCCGGCCTGACGTTGATGTGTTTTATCGCCAGCACAATTCTTCCTACTCTGATCTTCACTGAATTAGCTTCCCAAATCTCGCGGCAGACGGTGGACGCAGCTCGGTCCAACGAGGCGGCAATGTAACGAATCGAGTGGCCGGCCACCACGCCGCGAGAGATCTCTTCGCGTGGCGAAAGGCTCAACGCCAGTCTGGAGCGCCTTCGCCTCGGTGGGCAATGGCCGCCAAAGACTCGCCTTTTTGCCAGCGATCCCACATCAACGCCTTCTGAGCATCGCTGTAGTAAATCCGCTTCCTTCTTCTCATCAGAAACACTCCATCTCAAATCTAGAACGATAGAGTGTTGCGTCGATCCATTGAGATCGCCCGCGAATCCGGACGATGGCTCGCACCGTGCTCGGAGGAGGGATCTTGTTACGACACCCAGGACCGAACTTGATCTGGGCCGGGGATGCTGCCGCTATGCACGAGTTTTCCGTCCACCACGACTGCCGGCGTCGACATCACGCCGAAGGCCATGATTTCGGCGATATCGGTGACCTTTTCCAGCTCGATTTCGGCGCCAGCCTCTTTGGCAGCCTGAACGATCACGTTCGCCGTAATATCGCAATTTCGACAGCCGCTGCCGAGTACCTTGATATTCTTCATCCACCTACTCAGTTGATTGTCCGCAACAACGAGACTTTCCATGCAACTGCACCGGCGGACAGGGTACGCTGCCAAAGGAGCAATAGACGCAACAATCCCCCTGCCGTGGGCGGAGCAAGCCGCCGCACCCCGGACACTCCCAATACCAGATACAGCGATCAGTAGGCATGGTTTCGGTCCTTGTGAACCCGCACTCGGGACAGGTGATGGTCGAATCAAGGATTGGCGCCATCACAGCGCTCCTCCAGTGATGGCATTGAAACCCCATCCAACCAGCGTGAAAGATATCGCCAGAACACCTGCAAACAGGGCCAATGCCTGCCACTTGACCACTTTACGCAAGATAAGCATCTCTGGGACGGACAAAGCCGCCACGCTCATCATAAGCGCTAGCGTTGTACCTACCGCTACACCTTTTCCCAGCATCGCTTCTGCAACCGGAATCACGCCGGTGGCATTTGAGTACAGCGGTATCCCGGTAATCACAGCCACGGGCACCGTATACCAGGCATCACCTCCGAGATTTTCGCTAACCCAGCTTTCAGGCACAAATCCGTGGAACAAGGCACCGACGCCAATACCCAGCAAGACCCACTTCCAGATTCGACTAACGATCTCCCTGACTTCCGCTACAGCGTAGCGATGTCGCGCCTCGAGGGATCGGGCGGGCTCCGGTAGATCAGCCTTACCCATTTGGATTTTCCAGACGTACTCCTCAACCCAGCGTTCGGGTTTGAAGGATTGCATCACAATACCGCCGAACCAGGCGACCAATATCCCGGCACCCACGTATAGCAGGGTCAATTCCCAGCCGAGGATGCCAACCAGAATGACCGCGGCAACTTCGTTGATCATCGGACTGGCGATAAGAAACGAGAAAGTGACGCCGAGAGGTATCCCTGCCTCGACGAAACCGATGAACAGGGGGACGGAGGAGCAAGAGCAAAAAGGGGTTGCTGCTCCCAGGGCGACCGCAAAACCTCGCGCCTGCCAATCGGGCCGATTTCGCACAAATTCGCGAACCCTTTCCGGCGAGAGCATAGCGCGCAGAAAACCCATGACGTAAATTACGATTACCAGTAGCGCAAAAATCTTCGTCACATCCATGACAAAGAAATGCAGCGCCGCGCCAGCGTGCGAAGCAGAATCGAGGCCAAACGCCCGGTAAACAACCAAATTGGCTAATGAATCAAACAACGGCATGCTCGTGCTGGTACCGTTAGGTAAGTTACGGAACGGATCATAGTTGTAAATCGATCCGACCGGCGATGGTTAGTTTAGCGTGTCTAAAAAAAACCATTCAAATCCAGAAATAATCTGGCACCAGTTTCTTGCCCCTCATCAAGACAAGCTACCCTCGATTGGACTATATGGATAATAGGTGAGCCCAAATAATGGAGGCATGGAGTGAAATCATTATGGGTTTTTTTAGCCGTCATTGTATCGGTGGTAATTTCCGGCTCTTTATTGGCTCGTTCTGACACTGACAAGCGATACCCCATACTTCAACCAAAACAGCAGGTTGTCGATCAAAACAATGAGCCTCCGGTACCTGAAGAAAGCGGATCAAACGAGAGCAGTACGGGAGGCGTTTCCGGCACATCGGATTCTAACGGTGGTCTAGATGGGTCAGGCTCAGGGCAGCCAGATAATGACTCCGGTACGAGCCCCATTCCATCCCCACCACCAGATCCTGTCACAACGCCCAGAATACCAAGATACTGAGTCGTGAAAAGCCTTGGGTATCAGAGTCGGCAGGAATAAACTCGAGAGTAGAGAAATGGTTGAGAAACACAACAAATTTCTGTTAGCGGCTTCACTGACTATGGGTGCATTGCTACTCATCATGCTCCAGGTTGCTTCAGCATTTAACCCACAGCCGGAACCCCCAGCGAATGACCGCGCATCAATAAAATCGATGCAACCACTCGACAAAAAAGATATTAACGCTTCGCCACCTAGTGAAATGCGCAAGGCGATTGAACCGGGACACGACAAGCCACACGCAATTGATCCCGATGATGGCGGAAAAAAACAGATGAACCCATAGTTGCGACGGCAATGATCAAACTGTCATTAAGGAGTGAAGCATCATGGATAGAAAATTTATGCCAACAGTTCTGATTGGGCTTGCTCTAAGCTGTTTCTCCAACACTGTCCTCTCGGAGGAGGAGTTAATGAGTAGACCAAATCCTGGGGAGAAAAATATGTGGCAATCATCGCAGAAAGATCTGCGCTCCAAAGCACGCAAAGCTGATCCGGCTGGCCCGGTTTCCAAAGGCGGAACGGAAAAAATGGGGATTGTTATGGAAGAAAAGAACCCAAAAGCTAGCTCACCCTCAGGAGCCAGGGATGGCAGCGATAAAATGGGTATCGTTTTAGAGGAGAAGAAGCAGCCGATTCGAAAATAAACAGTCCTCTCGAAAGATACGAGAATTCCCACTTGAAAGAGTTCGAAAGGTAGAGAGAGGACTAGTTTGCGGAGGTCTACTGATTATGAAAAAAACAATGAATAAAGGCTTATTACTAGCCGCTACAATCGCATTCGTGATTGCTAGTTCTTCTTTATCCGCAGCGGACAGAGGTTTATCCATTCAAAGGGAAAGCACGCCTCAAAGCGTGAAACCTTCTCCTAGACAAGCAGAGGCGCAAATTCCATTCACAAAGTTTTCATGCGTTTATTATCCAAGCGTAAGCATTATAGCTCCGCCATTGGGTGATGGTATTGCACATTATTCTGCTAAGTTGAAAGTTACAAATCAAGGCACAAGTAAAACCTTTACTTTTTGGGTCAAGCTCAATGGTAATAGTTGCTCCTTACCACCTGACATGTTCATGAATCAATTTCCACTTATTCAAGGGAAGAGCATGACACTTTCTCTGGATTGCGGTTCTAGTAAAAACGATGATGATAGGTCGCGCAGGATACACACCACGTCAGGAGAAGTTATTGCCGATAATGGCGTAAGGTTTACCTGTGGGTCGTCAATATCAGAAAGGGTGCCTAGATAGCAGGAAATGAAGGTTCGATTTGGGTGCCCCTTCTATCGGCAGCCCGACTCCGGCCGTCCGGAATCAGCATGTCTCAGGCGTAAAATGAATCGGCAGCAATGTCCGGTCCACAGCATATTTTTGCCGTTCTCAGGGCAAACCTGGGAGGTCCGTTCTAGCCCCGAAAGCAGTCGTTTTAGGATTCCCTCTGGCCGGCAGGAACGTCGCGAAATAAGAAGTTCGCTGATAGCGCGTTTACAAACCGAAGCCCTCATACTAGTTGGTCGACTATGTTTGCGACTTCATCCACATTCACTTCCATATCTGCTCTTTCAAAATCAAAGCCAGAAGGTTCCACTGTCCAGTAATCCAGACCGGCTGCCTGCGCTAAACCCCAATACACTGGTCGGGGATATGTACCCTCGCGGTACAGGCGGTAAATCGGAAGGAACTCGATGATATGTGTGCCAGGCTGAGAAAAAACCATGTTTGCGAGGGCGCCGCCATGTGGCCCAAGAATAATTAGGGCTCGTTTAAAAAGCTCCATATCCAGTTCAAGGTTACCGGATGCCTCAAACTCATGAAGCGTCAACTTGGTTCTTTTCAGCACTTCGGTTAACCGTCGAACAAGAGCTTCACGATTCAGAACACTTCTGGCACCCCTCTGGCGCCCACAGTACAGGACCAAGTCCTGCGTGGTTCCGTCGAGGATACCTAGTCGTTGCTGGATCGGCAGCAGAGAGCCCCGTGGATGAACGCCGTATGTTCCGAGATTGGGATGCCAGTTCTGATAGAGGGCAAGATCTGCGTGAAGAACAAAACCTTCGTGGGCGTTTAGTGGTTTTTGTACGACACGATCGGTTAGGCCGAGCATGTTCCAAAACCATTGGGCCGTGGCGCAATTGCGAAAGTGGCTTACAAGTTTCAGATTGGCGAATCCAGGTTGATCCAGGAGTTCGAAATAAGCAGGCAAGCGCGGAAGAGTGTCTAGGATGAATAGCTGAAAGGCTTCTCCACCCCAGGAGGTAACCGACATGCCCATATCGATATGTCGCACTTCCCGGGTCTTCTCATACAGCTTCCAGGAGTCTTCGTGGTTTCCCAGCCACCATTTTCCAAAGCTGTAGTAGCGTTCGCTATCGAAAATGACGTTGTCGCCAATGAAACTGTCAGGAATTGTTAGTAAGAACGATTCAGTGAGCGGGGGGTACCAGGGGCCCTCGGCCTCGATTGCTCGCAGGGTATTTGGCCGCTCCATGCTTGTACTAACGGGCTTTAGAAGAACCAATTTCGGGGGCACGTCGGAAAGAGAAATTATGTTTTTCTTAATCTTGGAAGTAACGGTTTCCAACCATTTTTGCTGGCGACGCTTGACTGTTCCGACGGAAATAATTTCGGGAGGTTCCCAACCGCTTTTTGATGTCTCATCAGACATAGGCGAAAAAATGTTCTTTTCTGATAGAAGTTGATATCTGGTTCGTTTTGTTTCGGCAGCTAACAGCCAGTTCCCGGTGACGTTTTTACTGCATGGTAGGTTCTTCCTGTTTTGACCAGATCGGTACACTCGGTACGATATTGCCATACGGATGGCAGAAAGCAGCATGTTTCAGGCATAAAGAGGCGCAGGCGGGAACGTCCGAATCCACAGCATTTTGTCGCCGTTCCAGGGTGAGCCGGGAACGTCCGGAAGTTCGCCTACTCCAGCCGTTCAGAGGACGCAGCCTGAAGGGCGGAAAAGTCGAGAAAAAAGGCATACTTACTGGCTTACAGTCAACGCATTTGGTGAGGTGCGTTTATTCCCCTATGAAAAAGGCGCGAAAAGTCATACGCTTGTTCAAATTAAGAAAAATATTTCGTTCCAAAAGAAATACAAATAGATAGTCTACCGAGGAGATCCAACATGAACAATCGAATGACGTTCGCCAGCATTGTACCCCTGGTCGTGTTTTGCATCACTGTTTTTACTACTTCCGCGTTGGCTGAAGAAGCCTCGTCTATTGCCCGTGGTGGCCTGCTATATGATAAATGGTATGCAGTGATCGGCGCCGACAAGCCGGAAGGAACCCACAAATCTTGGCCGTCATCCAATACAAAAAAGAAAGGCGCAACGACTTGGCGCTGTAAATCGTGTCACGGTTGGGACTATCGGGGTGCAGACGGCGCCTATTCGAGCGGTTCGTACCTGACCGGTATCCGTGGGGTACGCGAACTTGCCGGTGGCGATGCAGCTAATGTACTTGCTGCATTGAAAGATGATAACCACGGATTGACAGCTATCCCTGATGCTGACGCAGCGGACCTGGCGCTTTTCGTCACTAAAGGTCAGGTAGATATGACGAAGTACATCAACGAAGACAAGTCGATCAACGGTAATGCAGAAAAAGGCGCCGCATACTACAATACGCTCTGTGCCGGCTGCCACGGTAAAGATGGAAAACTACCAAAAGACATGGAAAAACCACTGGGCAAGATTGTTGCTGAAAATCCGTGGGAAGGGCTACACAAAATTTTAAACGGCCAACCGAAAGAGTCCATGCCAGCACTTCGTGCGTTACCTATGAACGTAGCTGTAGACACACTGGCTTACTCGGCAACCCTCCCTAAAGAATAATCCTGAACCGGCACCGCCACCTATTGAGGTGGCGGTGCTTCTCAAAAAACGGGTTTGAGGATGTCTAACCGGTTTCACCGACGCAGCATGAAAGCCGTTTTTCTGATCGGCGCCGTTGTGGGTGTTGTTTTTTGGGGCGGCTTCAACACCTTCATGGAATATACCAACACTACGGAATTTTGCGTTTCGTGCCATGAGATGCGAAATACGGTCTATCAGGAATATCTGAATTCTACTCACTACAAGAACGCCTCTGGAGTTCGAGCGACCTGCGCCGACTGTCATGTACCGAAAGACTGGACGGCAAAGCTTGCCAGAAAGATCAAAGCGACAAATGAGCTTTATCACAAATTTGTTGGCACCATTGACTCAAAGGAAAAATTCGAGGCACACCGACTAACGATGGCAGTGCGGGTGTGGGCACAGATGGTTGATAATGATTCCCGCGAATGCCGAAATTGCCACGATTACCACAGCATGGATTTTGAGAAACAACAGCGACGATCTCGGGAGAAAATGGAACCGGCCATGGAAGATGGCGAGACCTGCATTGAATGTCATAAGGGTGTAGCGCACAAGAAGCCCGATACAGATGACGATGACTAATGGTCTGCACCGGCGTTTTCCAATCGCCGGATTTTTTTGCCCACAAATTCGGTCATTATGAAAGTGAGCTAGGTTTATCCAGATGTCCGCCTCCAGCATGTTCTCGTCGTGCCCAGGGCGAACCTGGGAGGTCCGATCAACCCCTGAAAGCAGTCGTTTGAGGATTCCCCCTGACCGGCTGAATGTCGCGAACTCGGTCATTCGTCTTGTGCAGGCTGACCGGCCATTTCATGCAGCCCTTTGCGGACGTTGGCACATCTATCCCGAAATGGCGTAAAAGACAAGTTAGCGGCCAAGCCGTCACCGTATTGTTCTGTGCATGGCCCCATCGTCGACGCGATCCAAAGGGCGGTACAAGGCAAAGGAATCAAGCCCGTTATTCCTGACTCGTTTGGCAAAAAATGGCTACACCGGTCCACTGATCGATCACCTATACTTCTAATGTGGATTTGGCGAAATTCATTGGCCAAATTTCCGAAGCTAACCTCTATATTAGGAGGGGGAGGTAGTAATGAAATCATTTCTTATCCCCAGTTTGGGAGTACTGCTGCTTTCCGTGATGAGTGTTAACGATGCTGTGGCCGAAAGTACCGGGTTCATGTCTCTCACTCAGATCAGTCGTACTGCAGGGCCTACGATATTGATGCCGAAGCGAATCTTCTGGGCTTCTTCAGGGCTAACGATACGGCGGTCCAGGTAACTGCATTACCAAACGGAATGGTAAACGGAACTTGTTTGGCGAAAGCACGGGGCAAGGATCTTGTGCACCAGGAAGGAGAGACTACTTTCGCTTTGGATACATGCCGGATTAGACAAGAGGAAGCCGGATTTGAAACCACATTAGTGGTCAATAACGGCCAGGTGACAATCTCCGAAACCGGAGAAATCTCTATGACATGTCATGGAGTGCCTGAGTCGAAAAAATAGCAATTGACGGAAGTTCTTGAGGTGGCGAAGTGAAAACTCCGTCACCTGAGTTGAGTTTCCGAGTTGCTTGATGTACCTAAACAGATGCTGCAACGCCCGCCAATTTGCGACCGAATCCAGCCCTTTTCGGAAGCTGCTCAGCAAGCGCTTAAAGGTTCACTTTCAGCATTTTTCGGAACTAGGACCCGGTGCCGGGAATGACCGCTTCCAGCTGCGAACCTGGTCATTCAACTTGTCCGGACTAATCGGCGATTTTATGGCCTAACCGGACATCAGAAGCACCGTCGAGGGAGGCGTAAGTTGCTACGTGCGCGGAAAAACACTCGCCTGATATCGGTAGAACGCCTAGGACTATTGGGAGTGGGTTTTCCGTGCCGCAACGCGGAAAACCCCTCCCAAATCATCAGGGTTGAATGTAAGCGTATCCCTGCTTCTGGAAATCGGCTAGCGCTGTCAGCCCACCGGTGACGAATTCCACATCAGTGATAACCATGCTGGTCAGCACTTCAGTTGTTAATCCCAATTTCGAAGCCAGTCCACGCAAAGTATTCATGCAAAAATAGAACTTGACGCCTTGACCTATGAGGTACTCAACGTCTCCCTGAAGGTTGTTGTCCCATGGGAACCCTTCTGCATCTAACGCATCATTGTCCAACAGCATCAAGCCACCACCACCATGCACAATGATCTTCAAATCAAGCCGCTTGGGGGAGATTTCGTGAGTATCGACGTAATCCCGGATCATATTTTTCATCTGGGCGATGCCATACCCTCTGTTCGACGCACACGACTTGGGATGATTTTCTAACTTGAATCCACCTGGAGTTTATGGGTCGGCAACGACTAGAGTGTCACGACAGGCTTGGTTTACCTGCATTACTAGTTTGATCTGTTGTGCGTTTTTTAGGCAGCGCGTCAGTTTCGTATACTCCCTCTCCGAATTCGTCGTCGACGTGTTCGTGCCGTTGAACGAAAATGAGCAATCGTTGACCTTTACGTTGCTACTAGTGTCATTACCTGCATGGACAGAATTGACTAATAAGAGCGGCGGCAGCAAGCCACAAATGAACAGACATTTCCCATAGTCGTACTCCAGGTGGTTATTTAGATATTGTCGTCGCGCACTAGAGCAGCTTTTTTTGCTGCTCCCAGTGGAGCGGCGCGACGGGGAGAAGGTTTATTCCATCGGACTGAGAACGCAACGCGTATTAGCAAAAAAAATCTCATTTTCCATGCTGGATGAATCCTGGGTAATGCCTGTATCCAGCATGACTTTGTCGTTCCCTCGGTGCGGCTATAGCATCCGAAGCCCACCCGATACCAGACTATTGCGGTTCACCAAAATTCCGAGTCTTGGCTCAATGTCTGGAGTTGGACACAGTACCGCCGTATAGTGGGAGGTGCCTGACCGGATAAATGCCACGGAAGAAGTCGATTATTCTCTAATAATAATTTGCGTATTTCGGCGAGCAATAGTGCCGTTCGCGTACTGGTGGCCTATACTCGCCGGTCTCAAATAAGGGATTTCGCACAGTTGGATTTGTCAGTCTTTCTTTCTGCCTTTTCGCTCCTGTTCCTAGCGGAAATGGGGGACAAGTCGCAATTGCTTGCCATGTCGCTGGCTCACCGTTACAGCGCCGCTCCTGTTATCGCAGGCACATTCGTGGCCTTTGCCCTGCTCAATCTGTTGGCGGTCTGGTTGGGCAGGCACTTTTCAAGTGGGTTCCGCAGGAGATGGTCCTGCTAGCTGCCGCGGGGCTCTTTCTGGTTTCGGCTACCGCTCCTGGCAGGACGCAAACGAGTCAGAGGACGACCAGCCGCAGGAAAAAACGTCGAAGGACGCGTTCATCTCCACCTTTACGTTGGTCTTCCTAGCAGAGTTCGGAGATAAGACTCAACTCGCCATGATTGCACTGGCGGCAGGCACGGGAGAGATCTGGTCTGTTTTCGTCGGCGGGACACTGGCGCTTTGGACCGTTTCGCTGCTGGGCATCCTGTTTGGTGCCACCCTGCTCAGGAAAATTCCGTCGCTTTGGGTTCACCGCACCGCGGCCCTTCTGTTCGTTTCGTTCGGTGTGTTGGCGTTGTGGCAAGTGATATTCAATACAACTGAAATCCATCCAACTTAAATTATAAATGTCCACTTCCAGCATATTTATGCCGTTTCCAAGGTGAGTTTTCGATGTCCGATCACCCCCCGAAACCAGTCGTTTAAGGTTTGCTGGGACACTCAGTCCAAACTACCCATGAACGCTGTGGTGGAGAGTTTCTTCGGCAGCCTGAAACAGGAACGCGTGCAATGGCGGAACTACCAGTCACGCTACGAGGCGCAGCAGGACATCCTGGAATACATTTCCATGTTCTATAACAGCCACCGCCTGCATTCATTCCTGGGCTACATGAGCCCCAACAACTATGAACACCAATTGATGACAGAGAGAAAAGCGGCTTAACTGGGGTGTAACAAAACCCTTGACCAGGTCAGATCGAGGTAACACACTAATTAAAATTATCTGCCGGTGTTACAAAGGTTAATGTCCTTACTTGGTCGTTCGTTCGAAATGGTCCGTTTTTGGTAGTCTCGTTATTAGTCCTCGCAACGGTGTCTACGGAATGCCCCTTGACTCTTTGCATAAAAAACACAAGATCAGTTGAGTTTCCAGGTTTTACGGACCACCCAGGGAGTTCTTTCGATCGCTGCGCCTGAGTTCGTGTAATGGTGGTCCGGGTCGGGAATGCGCCACGCGCCATACATGATTTCTAGTTGTTCTTCGTGGCGATCCGGCTTATACCATTGCCGATTGAGAAAGCTGATACGGTCCAGACCGTGTCGAGGAAGACGGCAACGCAGTTGCAGCGGGGGATGGTCGTGATAGAGAAAATACTCGAATTTGGCTCCAACCTCGGTCATTTCGAAAAATTCAAACCTAGCCCCGTGGCGACAAACCCTGTATTCGGTAACCTCTTCGTCGTTATTGCGGAAGATGTTGCCCGGCTTGAAGCCCGCCGCTAGCAGGGCGGGTAACGCCCCGAGAAAATGTGCCCGATCTGTCCGTAGATAACCGAAATCAGCATCACGACAATCGTGCTTCAGAATCCTCTTCTCCCTGGCCCACCCTAGGAGTAAGCCACCTCTTAGCCAATAACGCCCGGCCAACGGGGTTTCCTCGAAAACATCGTTCAGAAGTTGCAGATCCCGCTGGAAGCGCGAGCACTGAGCGCGTCTGAGCACGCTGGGCGTATTTCGTCTGACCCAACGCTTGAGCGCGCCCGGGCGTTGTCTCACCGAAGACACGGGAAAAATTCGCTGATTCGCTGCATGCTCACAGCAGTTATCATAACCAAGCCGAATCCTGCCCGATACCTGGAAGTTCCCCCCGCCGGAATCAACTAGGATCCCGGCGAGTAAAATAGGTTTTCCTGATTACCACCGAACTTCAGCCATCTTGAGGAGCCGCTCGGGCATGGGTGGAGTCCGCACAGCGATGTAACCGAGGCGCGGTAACATGGCCTCCAAGTTGAAGCGTCGATTGAAACGATAGCAGAACTCAGCGAGGTAGCGCGGCAGGTGTTTGTGCGCGATGGCATGGTAGGTTCCGTGGATCGATTTCTTCACGTTGCCGATCATGGTGTTGACCCAAGTCAAGGCTTCTTCGCTGACACTGGCCGGGCCACCTCCGGTGATCACGGACTCATGGACGCATCCGGCCGCGACGACGCCACCAAAGCACTGGAGTCCATCGGATACCACCACGCTATCGGCCACCAGGTGTTTTCGCGCCCAGCGGTCGATCTCATCGCGACGGAAGCCTTGCACCGAGCTCAGGCGCATCGTCACCGGGTGGCCCGCGTCATTGGTGGCCACCGCAGCGACGAAAGGGACTTTGTTCGGCGCCCCCCGACCGCGCTTGCCGCCACGACGCTCTCCACCCCAGTACGCATCGTCCAGCTGGACGGTGCCGCTCAGCGGTTGGCTGTCGTCTCGCTCCTTCATCACCTGCATCAGCTTCTGCTTCAGGCGCCAGGCCGCGTTGTACGAGATCCCCAACTGGCGCTTCATCGCCAGGGCCGAGATGCCATTCTTGCTTTGCGTCAGCAGGTACATACCCAGGAACCAGCTGACCAACGGCAATTTCGTCGCCTCGAAGATCGTGCCACTGGTCACCGAGGCCTGGTGATGGCAGCCGTGGCACTGATAGACCCGCCGCGAGGTGATTTCACAGTAGCCGGCGTGCCCACACGCCGGGCAACTAAAGCCATTGGGCCAGCGCCAGCGGAACACCGCCTCTCGACACTGCTGCTCGCTACCGTACTGACGCATGAACTCTGGCAAACTGAGACCCTTCTGAAACTGAACTTGATTCTTGGCCATGACCATCTCCTTGTTTCCGTTCAGGTTCAGTTTGCAGCTGGCGCAGGCTCAATAGCTGAGCTTTGGTGGTAATCAGGTAGGTTTTTAAGTTACTCCAGCAGGGAGACATTGGCGCATAATTATTATGTGCCAGAGGACAAGATGTGCCACTGGAAGAAAGTGAGTAGATATATGTCGACAGCAAACAAAAAGCGTTTTATCGAAGGGGACAATGTCTATTTTCGCGGTTTCGAACGGCAGGATTTGCTGGGCGAGTATCGTAACTGGATAAACGACGCTGAGGTGACCCATTATCTCAAGGTTGGTACCTACCCGCAGACCGAAGAGAGCTTGAGCGATTATTTTGAGCGCGAACAGGCAAGTAATTGCTCTGTTTTATTCGCAGTTATCGAAAGGGAATCGGGCAAGCACGTTGGCAATTCCCACATTTATGACATCGATTGGATACACCGTAGCGCATTGCGCGCCGTGGTTCTGGGTGACAAGAGTTGCTGGGGAAAGGGATACGCGCTGGAAGTACTGCAGTTGTTGAACCGCTACGCGTTTGAATACCTAAACCTGAACAAGCTGATTTCCTCCACCTGCGCTGAAAACAAGGCGATACAGCGGTTAAATGAAAAGGTGGGATTTACACGCGAGGGAGTAGGTCGTGAGGAATTCTATCGTGATGGTGTTTACTACGATCGTATTTACTGGGGATTGCTGAAAGCCGAATACATGGCGCAGAAAGGCGCAGAATCGGCCTGATTCGCGGACGCTATCAGACCATTATGACGGGAATGCCGTTGTGCAGCTTTTAGTCCTGGCCGCGGGTATGGGGAAGCGTCTCGATCCCATGACACGGGATACTCCAAAGTGCCTGATTGAAGTCAATGGCACTCCAATAATCATCAATGCGCTGGATATTATTACCCGAACCTCGGTCAGTCGCATTGTTATCGTGATCGGCCATCTGGGCGAGAAGGTAAAAGCTGTGCTTGGCAGCCACTACAACGGTGTGCCTATTGAATATGTCGAGAACCCCATCTACGACAAGACCAACAATATCTATTCCCTTTGGTTGGCTCAGGAGTTTTTCGACCAGGATACGATCCTCATGGAGTCAGATGTCTACTTTCAACCGCAACTGATTTCACAGCTCTGCTCCAGCCCCGGCTCCAATATCGCCCTGCTGGACCGGTTCGAATCGCACATGGATGGTACCGTTGTAACGGTCAATGACAGAATGGAAGTCTCAACCATGACTCCCGCCTCCGAACAGACCGAGGACTTTGATTTCACGGATACGTACAAAACCGTCAATCTCTACACGTTTACCGCAGATTATCTGCAAGACACTTTCCAGCCGGCATTACAGGACTACATTGGCGAGCATGGCCGGGATATGTACTACGAACTGGTAATCGCTGCTTTGATAAGCTCGGGCGCTGCCGGATTGAGCGCCATGTTCGTCGGGGATGCAAATTGGATTGAAATCGATGATTTCGTCGATCTGGAGCAGGCAGAAATTCTGTTCTCCGATCCGGAGCAATTGTACGAGAAGGTGCGGGGACTGCACGGGGGGTTCTGGCGCTATGGGTTTGTGGACCATTGCTATCTTTACAACCTTTACTTCCCGCCAACATCGCTCCTGGCTGAAATCAGACGCAACCTGAAACAGGTGTTATGCAGCTATCCTTCAGGCTTGAACGAAATCCTCAGCTATCTAAGTAACTGGGTCACAGTCGATCCATGCAACCTTGCCATTGGTAACGGGGCCAGTGAGATCATCGCCGCGTTAAAACGAACCATGCTGGATCGCATGACCCTGGCCGTGCCCAGTTTCAATGAATACTCAGATGGTCTGTCCGAGGAAAAGCTCAATTTTTACTACAGCGAAAATGATGGTTTCGTGCTTGATGTGAACCGCTATGCAGACTCCGTCAAGCAATCCAAAAGCAACATCGCGGTTCTGGTCAATCCAGACCTCCCTTCGGGGCACCTTCTTCAGAGGGCTCAATTGCATCATCTCTGCAGTCGGCTGGCGCACCTGGATGTCATCGTCGTGGATGAATCGTTCATTGAATTCGCGTCCGTTGAGGAAAGCTACTCCTTGCTCCCGGAACTCTGGCGGTATCCTAACCTGCTGGTGATTCGCAGCATGAGCAAGGACCTGGGTATACCCGGTCTTAGGCTGGGCTACGCTGCCAGCAGTAATCTCGGGCTCATTCAGACCTTGCGCGGAGAATTGCCGATATGGAATATCAACGGGATGGCTGAGTACTTCCTGGCGATACTGCCAAAATACCGAAGACAGTTCCGGGATGCCCGTGTACAGGTGATCGCCGACAGGGAGTACTTCTACCGAGAGCTTCGTACAATCCCGGAGATCAATGTCTTCGAATCTGCCGCCAATTTCATCATGGTCAAGCTACCACCGGGATGTGAAAGTGATGCCCTTACCAGGCATTTGTTCATCAACGGTAATATTCTGGTGAAGGACTGCAGCAACAAACCAGGCCTGAAGCACAAATCCTGGCTGCGCCTAACAGTGCGTAACCGCGAGCAAACCGACGAATTCATACCTAAGTTCAGGGCTTCACTGTCGCAACTGATTGCGACGGATTAGCGTTCGTAGTCTTGCCGCCCTATACAAGGTACTCGGTGTTTCCGAAAATGCCTACAGTGGATCGTTCCCCATATTGACGGCATCGCGCAGGCTGCACAGGGCGTACAGTCCCTTCAGCCCAGGCACGGAAACGTTGACGAGTTCGGCCATCTCCAGTACCGATCCCAGGATCGCGTCCAACTCCATGGGACGCCGAGCCAATACATCCTGCAGCATTGAAGTCTTGTGGCTGCCTACCTGCTCCGCACCCTGCAGTCGCCGTTCAAGCGGCACACGGAAGCTGATACCCAACTTGTTGGCCACCGCCTGTGCTTCGCCCATCAACTGCACCGTGTATTCTCGGGTTGGCGGGTGCGTGGCGATCTGCGCCATGGTTGCGTGGGTGAGCGCGCTGATGGGGTTGAAGGCTATGTTTCCCCAGGCTTTGAGCCAGATTTCGCTGCGGATGTCTTCCAGGATGGGCGCTCTTAGGCCCGCGTCCACCATGAGTTCGGAGATCTGCCGCACCCGTCGCGTTTCCTCGCCATCAAGTTCTCCAATGGGGAAACGCAGGCCCTCTATATGCCGAATGATGCCCGGTTGAATCAATTCCGCCGCAGGGTAAGCCACACATCCGATGATGCGCCGAGGATCAATCAGCTTACCCAGGCTGCCTTTGGCGTCAGTGGCCCTTATGGTATAGCCGTCGAACTCACCTCCGCAGCGCTGGAAGTACCACCATGGCAACCCGTTCTGCAGGGTGACAATGGTGGTGTCGTCGTTGAACAGGTATTGCAGTTCACCGGCAAGCTCAGAAATTTCATTAGCCTTCACTGCAAGGAACACAACGTCGAAAGAGCCGCAATCGCGTAGGGTATTGCTTACAATCAGGTTATGTCTGCTTTCTCGCTCGCCCGACACATTGTGTATGACGAGGCCACGCTCTTTCAGGGCGCGATACTGATTACCTCGATCTACGACGGTGATGACGGCACTGGTTTTTGATAGGAAAGCGGCTAGCAAACCCCCGATAGCCCCGCAACCTACTATGCATACTATCATCGAAGTTATTTACCGGCTTGCTGCTAGTCAGATCAGTATAAATTACCCGTCAAGGCTAGGGCAAAGAACGAGGGACTGTGGGCCGATCCCGACCCCGTCCCGCCGTGGGAGTGGCGAAGGAAAAAGTAACCCGGCAGAAGCGGCCCTATCTGGCTACCAATTGACTTCGGTCAAGTTGCCTCTCTTTCTTCTTCGAGAATAATCTCGCTGCCTGATTAACTCAAAATAAGAGACATTCGCGGGTGCAGGTGTGATCGCATGAAAATCAGGTACGTATTGGGCACGCTCTTATTCCTCGGGTTGTTGGCTACTACGCAATGTTGGGCGGCTGACCTTTCTGGATCGCCAAAGTTCGTGTTCCCCAAGGCAGGCCAAGTATTCCCGCCGAACAAACCTGCCTTCTTCGTTCTGGACCTGCCCAATGCACAGTACCAATCCTGTGGGATGTGGACGTTTGAGATCGAAGTCTTGGGTGAAGCACAAAGCCAACCGACGCGACACCTAGCACCGGCTCAGTGGATGCCGAAAGATAGAAGCATCAACACAGGGGTTAACGTCGTCACCGCTAAAGGCTGCTTGGGAACCAAGCGTGTCCGGTTGCCGCAAGGTAGCCACTCCGTTAGGGCGGCAGCAAAGCATGCTGATGGCCGGAGTAGAACCCTCAGTGCGTGGACACATTTTTCTGTGTTGGGAGATATAGGGCGTAGTCGAAAAATGACTCCAGCTAAACCAACTCTTCCCGACAAGAAGAGAATGCGGAGCCACCCAGATGCGCAGGACCTAACCAAGGTACCCCAAGCGGTGGCTCCCAAGATAGATTTCCCGAGGCGGGCCATGAGTGCTCACCCCGCAGGTGGCAAAACGACCGTAAAGGTCCGAGATACTAGTAAGACCCCTCCAAAATGGGGAACCGCGGCGACCATCCACCGCCATCAGGAGGTAACCTTCCTCTGGAGCACAAGTGTGTCGGGTGTTGCCTCAGCGGAATGGCAGGTATGGAATAAGAATCCGACTGGGCGTTCGGTTCCTGAATCTGCGAAGCTGATTTCGGGCGCGCTTGAAGTCACAGGTGCAATGTCTAAGTACCCGATTCACTTCGGCACATTCATGCCGGAAGTGCCTCCGTCTCAGCCAGACGAGGAAAAATACTGGGTCACGGTAAGCACAAAGGGCGCGCAGGGCCAACCGCTCGGCTCTGCACCGAGACCCGTCATGGTTTCCTTCAAGGCATGTACTTCAAATAATCAATGTTCTGAAAACTATTTTTGTAACCCAGAGCGGAGAAGTTGTGAAGAGGTGGAAATATTTTGCGCGGGAGACAGAGAAATTCCGGGGTATAAGGGAACCGGGTACAGCAAAGTACCGTCTGGTAGATGGGCGAGCGGTTGGCACATTCAAGGGACTGACGGAAGCGTTGTACGTTGTTTGCCATATATGTGCAGAACGATGCCGGACGGAACTCCTCAGTGTCTATCGCGTTGTGAAGGAATGGGACACTGCGATATAGGGTACGTCTGCAATTCAGATAGTCAGTGTGTTCCGCGATGATGTGCACGAAGATAGGATCGTTTTTTCGGGCCAGTTTTGCTCTAAGCATGGGATGCAACACGCCGCCTGAGATGTGGGGTATGCCTGATTCGTCACTGCCAAGATTCTTCCCCTGAGGAACGCGGGCAGTATTCGTTCGCCGAGGAAGAGGCTGAAGCGAAGGGCGCGGGGTTGTGGGCTGATTCCAACCCAGTACCACCGTGGGAGTGGC
The DNA here is from genome assembly GCA_963820915.1 of uncultured Gammaproteobacteria bacterium. Classification (GTDB taxonomy): domain Bacteria; phylum Pseudomonadota; class Gammaproteobacteria; order Chromatiales; family Chromatiaceae; genus CAWGBV01. The sequence continues at coordinate 116,266 of CAWGBV010000011.1, forward strand.
GTAGGAAAAAGTAAGCTCGCTAAGCTGCGTTTTTTTCAAGTCCGATTGCTCAGCCGTTCTGCCTGCTGATCCGTTTGGTGGTCCAACTAGTGGCATGGAGATGGATGGTGGCTTTGGCGACTTGCTGAGCGGGATCTTCGGGTAGTTACCGCAGACGGATTCTTGCAGGCAAAAAAACCGCCGTGTGAGAGAACGGCAGTCAAGGAAAGGATAGCCGCCTGCCAGACCGGATAGCGGGGCAGGCAGATGTATTACGGGCAGGGAAACATTAAGGAAAGATTAACGTAGCAACTCAGGCAAAAAAACCGCCGCGAGAGAACGGCGGGGAAATGCACTTGCAATAGGAATCCACCTTCACTGTGTTATAAATTCCGCCTACCATTTCGCTGACCGCAACAGGGACACCATTGCAGTGATCGCGCAATGGCACGGGCGATGCGGAAACGACAGGTCGCGATGGACGTGGGTTCATGACGCTGCATCGGCCCCAGCCCCACGCGGGCGGAAGCCTTTGGGTAAGGCAGGCGCTTCGAATTGAGTGGCGTTTTTTTTATTGCCGGCCAAGCGTTCCAGCATCAGAAAGCCGTAGGCGGCGATGCACAGGCTGGCGTGATGATGGAAACCGCGCCAGTTGCGGCCTTCATAGTGTCCCAGCCCCAGTTCCTGCTTCAGTTCCTCGTAATCGCGTTCGATGCGCCAGCGTCCCATCACGGTGTCGACCATCGCTTCCCAGGTCAGGCGTTTAGGCAGATTGCTCAGCCAATAGTGCACCGGCTCGTCTGCCTCGTCAGGCCATTCGATGATCAACCACTCTTCGTCGCGTGGTCGATTACGGTGGGCAGCACGCACCCGTACCCGGGCGAAGCGCGAGGCCAAGGGTTCGGCGACGCCCTCACGCCAGGTCACACGACGCCAAGCCTGTGCCGGCAACTGCTCGGCCAACGCCATCACCGAAATGGGCTGATGCGTCGCGTCACGCTCTACCCGCGTGCGTGGTCGACCCCGCCGGCCGGTCGGGGCCGGCTCGCTCAACGGTTGGTGGTCGCCCCACCAAACCGTCGTCCCCGGTCGGATGCCCACCGCATAGGTCAGCCCGTGCCCGGCCAATTGCTCACGCCAGCCCGTCTCATCACCATAGGCGGCATCCGCCAACACGACGCCGCGCGGATAACCGACCGCCAGCGCTGCTTCAATCTGGCGCATCGCCAGCGCGGGTTTGGTCTCGAACACGACATCCTCCGGCACACCGGCCTTTTGCCGCCGTGCCGCATCGTCGCTCCACTCATGCGGCAGGTACAGCCGATAGCCGACCGGCAGACTGCCGCGCGTCGTCGCGATCGACAACGACACCGCTACCCGACAGTTGTCTGTCTTGCCGGTCTGGCCACAGTACTGGCGAGCCACCCCGACCGAGTGCTTCCCCTTCTTCGGGAAGCCCGTGTCATCGATGATCCAACGTATCGGCTCGCCGGTACGCCGCAACGCCGGCAGGACTTGATCTGCCACGCCAGCCAGCAGCGCTTCGTCGCTCCACGGCGCGTCGGCGACCAGATGATGCATCGACTGGTGAGCCGAGCGCACGTTATTCGGCTGCACCCGGGCCGCCATCGGCTCGATACTCTTGCGTTCGCCCGGCAGCATCAGGCCCTTGATGTACCACCGCGCCGGCGCTTCCCGATCCGCGTGCATCAGCGTGCCCACGACCCGATCACAGTAGCCCGCGAAACGTGATTCCAGACTTCGCCTCATCACCCACCTCAGAAGTCACTTGAAGTGATGAGCATAATGCATATCTTTTAACACAGTTAAAGGCAGGTCCATAATGCGGTGGTTGTGTTACAGAATTATTACCGCTTAAAAACTGCATACCTGATGGCGGTCCACCCGAAAGCGCCTGCCAGCATCACCGCAACCAAGGCACCCATGTAATAAACCAATTCGTTATCAGGGGTTGCAAACTGCTCTGCCCGTTTGCCCGTCATGTGTCCAATCCAAATGACAGCAAAAGTCACGACGACATCTAGGATCGCTAGGATTAGTCTGATCATGTGTAAATCACCCCATTAGAAATTCTAGACGGGCTTCAGCGCAATAGCTCCCTGAGTCCACTTTCCCTCCCATTCTCCCGAATGATTTTGCCCAACTTGGCAATGGCGGCTTTCTCGATTTGCCTGTCCGCTCTACGGATACGCCTAATTCGCCACCCACTTTTTTCAGGCTGCAATTCTTCTATTCGGGATTAGGGTGACTTGAGGGATTTTCGGAGGAGTTGTCCAGCCATGATCAGCGCTTCCAGAGGTCGATCAGGTCTTGGGGGTATTGCAGCTGCTGTGGGTGATTCGGCTTGTTTGCGGTTCATGGTTTCCTCCAAAGTGAATGGGATTGCCCCACTCAGGGCGCCTGCCGAACTTATTCCTGCTCTATTATTGCTCTAGAGGTTTTGAAGGATTGACCAGAAATGGCCTAACTATTTGATAAATATGGCGCGCCCGACAGGATTCGAACCTGTGACCCCCGCCTTCGGAGGGCGGTACTCTATCCAGCTGAGCTACGGGCGCAATAACTTGTTTATCTGTTGAGTACCTGGACCATCAACAGCCCTTCGGGCTGTGGGCGGTACTCCCGCGACTTTGTCGCTTCCCCGGCCCGCTCGACCGGCTCGCGGGCGTTCGGGCGGTAAAAGGTCCACTGGACCTTTTCCTGATTCGCCCTCACCCAGCTGAGCTACGGGCGCAACATCCTGAATCAGTGTCGCGGTCTGAGGTTATCCAGGCCGCACCTGCATTTCAGGGGCGTCAAGGATAACGGCGAAGGGTGATTTAGTCCATGGCTGTTGTACAGCTCGGGGCTTAACCGCCGGTTACGGGCGGAAAGAACGCCACTTCGTCGCCCTCCTTGATGGGGGTGCCGGGTTGTGCGGTTTCGTGGTTGAGCGCGATAAGCACAGCAGGCGCCGACAGCGCCTGCTGCCAGGTGTCGCCGCGCTGGCTCAGCCACTCGCGCAAGGCGCCTACGTCAGTCACGCCGTCGGGCAGGGCGAGTTCTTCCTCGCCAGTGCCCAGTTCCTCGCGCAGCCGCGCGAAATAGCAGACCTTGATCATGTGTCAACCTCGCAGAATGGAATGCACTCCAGCCTGTCGCCGCGGCCGAGTACTGTGCCTTCGGGTACCACCGCCAGGGCATTGGCCCAGGTGACCGAACTCAGCACGCCGGATGACCGGCTCGGAAAGGCTTCGACCCAGAGTTCGCCGTCGTCACCGCGGAAGGTGCGTGCCCGCAGGTATTCCCGACGTTTGTCAGGTCTCGTCCATTCGAAATCCGCGCGGGCGGTTACCGTCGCCGGAATCAGGTTCGTGCACCCTTGCAGCTTGCGGATGAAGGGGCGGGCAAAGAGCAGAAAGGTGACGAACAGGGAGACCGGGTTGCCCGGCGCGCCGATGAAGGGCGTGTTATTGATGTGGCCGAAGGCCAGCGGCTTTCCCGGACGAATGGCGATCTTCCACATGTCGAGACTGCCCAGGTGTTCCACGGCGGGCTTTACATAGTCCTCTTCGCCCACCGAAACGCCGCCCGACGCCAGTACCAGGTCGGCTTGCTGCGCGCCTTGCTCCAGGGCAGCGCAGGTGGCTTCGAAGGTATCTTCGACGATGCCGAGCGGCACCACCTCGCAACCCATGGCCTGCAGCATTCCGGCGCCGGTGAACAGGTTGGAGTTGTAGATTTTGCCCGGGCCAAGCGGCTGGCCCGGCATGACCAGTTCGTCGCCGGTGGAAAACAGCGCCACTTTGGGTCGGCGCACCACCTCCAGTTCCGCGACACCTACCGAGGCCGCGAGGCCGAGATGCTGGGGCCTGAGGGTGACGCCCGCCGTAATGATTTGATCGCCCTGGCGGATGTCCTCGCCCATTCGGCGGATGTTCTGGCCTTCCCTGGGCGGTTGCTGGATCAGCACACCGCCGTCGGTTTCGCGGCAGACTTCCTGGATCACGATCGAATCCGCATTCTCCGGGATCGGGCCGCCGGTGAAGATCCGGGCGGCGCTGCCCGGTTCGAGAGGCTGCGGCGCTGTGCCTGCCGGCACCCGCTGGGATACCGGCAGTTCCGTATCGGCAACCGTTACATCGGCCGCCCGCACGGCGTAGCCGTCCATCGCGCTGTAGTCCCAGGCCGGGACGTTGATGCCGCTGTTGACCGGGGATGCCGTAACCCTGTCCAGAGCCAATGCCAGCGGCACGCTGTCGACATCCGTGATCGGCACGGCGGCATTCACCAGCAGCGCCACGGCGTCGTCATAGGGCTTGAGAGCGGAGGGATCAGGGGAGCAGCAGTCGTTCATAGGGGTTTTTGCCGGTTGATGATTGCGGGTTCAGTCGGTCTCGATGCTTTCGATCGATGCCCAAGGGAGCAGTTCCACTTCGACCTCGGATCCGGCTTCAAGTGTCTCCTGCGACTCAGGCAGCACGATCAGGCAGTTGGCCAGCCGCATCGAGGTGAGTACGCCCGAGCCCTGGCGACCGGTCAGGCCGACACTTAATTCACCGGCAGATCCTTGGCGCAGGATCGCGCGCTGGAACTCGCGCCTTCCCGGACGTTTGCGCAGCCGGTCTTCGCAGATGACGCGCAGTTTCAGTGCGGGGCGGGGCCTGGTCCCCGCAAGCCGTTCCAGCGCCGGGCGGACAAACTGCAGAAAGGTCACCATGGCCGCCACGGGATTGCCGGGCAGGCCAAAGAAGAGGCTGTCGCCGATTTTTCCAAAGGTCAACGGACGCCCTGGCTTGATGGCGAGCTTCCAGAAATTCATCTGGCCGAGTTCGGCCAGAATGTCCTTTATAAAGTCGGCCTGGCCCACCGAAACGCCACCCGAGGTGATGACGGCGTCACTGTTGCCTGCGGCCTCGATGAGCGCCCCTCTCAGCGCGTCGGGGTCGTCGCCGATCAGGCCAAGGTCGTGCAGTTCGATGTCCATCCAGGTCAGCATGCCGCGGAGGGTGTAGCGGTTGCTGTCGTAGACGCAACCACGGGGGAGGGGTTCTCCCGGCTCGCGGATTTCGTCGCCGGTGGAAAACAGGGTGATCTTCGGGCGGCGGTAAACCTCGATGGTTTCCACCCCCACCGACGCCAGCACCCCCATCAGCGGTGCTGTGAGGCGTTCGGACGATCCGGCAACGACGGCGCCGAGTCGAATGTCTTCGCCAGCCTGTCGAACATTGTCGCCGGTGCGGCAAGGACGCCGGATGACGATTTTCTCGCCGACGGCCTCGGTGTCTTCCTGCATGATGACGGTATCGGCACCCTCGGGCATGGCCGCGCCGGTGGTGATGGCGACGCATGAGCCGGCATTTACTGAACCGTCATACGGATGGCCGGCGAGGGAGCGACCGGCGATGTGAAATTCAGCGATGTCGGCGAGTTCTTCACCGACAAGCGCAAAACCATCCACGGCGGAGTTTCGGTGACCGGGTACGTCAATGGGGGAGATGATGTCCCCGGCAATCACCCGTCCCAGCGCATCCCGAAGCGCCAGGGCCCGGTGTTCCGCCACGGGGGTCACGGCGTCGAGAATCTGCCGCAGTGCATCGTCGGCGTTGAGTTCGCCCCAGGGCGGGTCTTCGCAGGTGGGCGTTGGCGCTTTATCCATTGAACGGGTTCCGTTGCGAGACGCCAATTGTTGCCCTGATCAGGCAGGGCCGCAACCGGCGCGCTGTTCTCGATCAATGCCCCGCTGAATCCAGGGGGGTGGCGTGAGGTGTCCTCCGTTACACTTTGCCCTGAATCGCAATCAACCCAGGAGAGACACAACCGTGGACGATCAGGCACGAATCAAAGTGGAGGCCGCCGCCTTCCGGTCGATGGTGGAGCATTTTCAGCAGCGCGCCGACGTACAGAATATCGATCTCATGAATCTGGCCGGTTTTTGCCGTAACTGCATCTGGAAATGGTACAAGGCCGCGGCCGATGAGCAGGGCGTCGAACTGACCAGGGAGCAGGCGCAGGAGGCGATCTACGGCATGTCTTACGCGGATTGGAAGGCGAATCACCAGACTGAAGCCACACCGGAACAGATGCGGAAATTCGAGGAGACCCGTCCGCTGCACTCGGAGATCAGCGGGCACCGCTGAGGCTGGGGCTACCGGTAGCGTCCACCGCACACCGGACAGTCGGTGTTGCGGTGCACCTTGAGGCGATGCCATTCCATCGAGCGGCCGTCGAAGATCAGCAGAGCGCCCACCAGCCCCGCCGTCTGACCGGTGAGCGTCATTAGCGCCTGTTGCGCCTGCAGGGTGCCGATGACCCCGGCCACCGGCGCGAGGATTCCCTCGAGGGCGCAGGTTTCCACCACCCGGATGGATTCGTCGGGGTGCAGGCAGCGGTAGCAGGGGCTTTTCGAGTCCCCCGGCAGAAAGGTCGCAATCTGTCCCTCGCTGCGGATGGCCGCGCCGGACACCAGGGGTGTTGCTGTTTCAAAGCAGAGGCGGTTCAGCAGGAAACGGCTTTCGAAGTTGTCCGTGCAGTCCAGGACGATGTCGGCGCTGCGGATCTGATCGCGCAGTTCCGCCTCTTCCAACACGTAGTCCAATGTCTCTATCCGGCAGTCCGGATTGATTTCGCCAAGCGTGGCCGCCGCCGACAGGGCCTTGGGTTCGCCGATGCTTGCCTGGCGGTGAATGATCTGGCGCTGCAGGTTGGAGGTTTCAACGCGGTCGAAATCGCTGAGCACCAGGGTGCCTGTGCCGCAGGCGGCGAGATACATGGCGGCAGGCGATCCCAGGCCGCCCATGCCGACGATCAGCGCCCGGGATTCCAGCAGGCGGGCCTGCGCGTCTTCGCCGAACCCGCTGATACGGATCTGGCGGTCGTAGCGTTGCTTTTCGGTGTCGGTGAGCGGGCGGGTCACCCTGGAATCCTCAGTCGTCCGTATTCCAGCGGGCCTCGGCTTCGGAATCGGTGTGGCGGGCATCCACCCAGCGCTCGCCGTCGGTGGTGCGTTCGCGTTTCCAGAAGGGCGCCCGGGTCTTCAGGTAATCGATGATGAATTCGCAGGCCCGGAAGGCCTCGCCGCGATGCAGGCTTGCCGTGGCGACGATGACGATGGGTTCTTCGGGCGTGATGTCGCCAACGCGGTGGACCACCTGCGCGGCTTCCAGGTCCCAGCGGTCCCTGGCCTCGTCGACGATGGCCTGGAGCGCCTTCTCGGTCATGCCCGCGTAGTGTTCGAGGAAGAGGTGCGAGACCTCGTCGCCCTCGTTGATATCGCGCATCAGCCCGACGAAGGTGACTATGGCGCCGATGCGGGGGTTGCCCCGGCGCAGGGTCTCCAGCACCGGTTCCGGTGTGATGGGTGTGGCGCTGATGATGACTTCCTGCATGGCGTTCATGTACCGGGTTCGTGGCAATGGAAGAGGGTGCTGGCTCGATTCAGGTTTCCGAGAAGCGAGGCGCGAGCAGGGCGAAGTTGCAGGGCTTGGTGCGGCGATCGAGCTGCGAGCCGAGGATCTTGTCCCAGGCGGTCTTGCAGGCGCCGGACGAACCCGGCAGGCAGAAGATGAGCGTGCTGTTGGCCATGCCGGCCACGGCTCGCGACTGGATGGTGGACGGGCCGATCTCTTCGTAAGACAGTTGACGGAACAGTTCGCCGAATCCTTCAATGACCTTGTCCAGCAGGGGTGCGATGGCCTCCGGTGTGCTGTCGCGTCCGGTGACTCCTGTGCCGCCGGTGGTGACGATGACCTCCACGTCGGGATTGGCGATCCACTGCGAGAACACTGCGCGCATCTGGTAGATATCATCCCTGACGATCTGGCGGTCCGCCAGCTGGTGGCCGGCGTCGGCAATGCGGCCGGCGAGCAGGTTGCCGGACTTGTCTTCATCAAGGCCGCGGGTGTCGGAGATGGTCAGCAGGGCAACATTCAGGGGGAGGAAATCGCTCATCGGTCTGGAACTCGCTGGCAGGGAATCAGGCGACAAATTCTAACCGAAGTCACGGCCAGGGGCTGTGCTACTCGTTGGACCAGACCAGGTGTCCCGTCTGGCTGAGATCGTAACCGCCCAGCGCCTCGGCCAGCAGACGGGTGGAGGGATGGGCCAGGCGCTCCAGCAGTTGCTGAAAGAGATGCCGGAAATAGATGCCTTTTTCGAGAGCGATATCGAAGTATTCCCATCCCAGCGGCGCGAAGGCCAGGCCGAACTCGGCCGCCGCGGCACGGGCGCCGGGTGCGGCATCGACGGTGCCCATGGCCACCGCTGCCGCTGACTCGCGCTCAGAGCGTGTGGTGGCCTGGACGTTAAGGCGGGCGCTGTCCATACCGAGTTTGCGCAGGTGTTCTTCGATGAACCGGCTGGTGCCGGCGCCGTCCTGACGGCCTGCCCAACGGGTTTCCGGGTTTGCAACGATGCCTTCCACCGTTGCGTCGTCGGTGCGACTGTCGCGCGACAGCATGACGCCCTGTTCCCGTCCGAACCCCCGCACCAGAATCCAGTGCGAATGGCGGGGAAAACGCCGTAACAGGGCCGGGTGGCGCAGGTGCGCCTCGTTGGCGGGGCCCCAGTGAATCGCGCAGGCCTCCGCCCTTTGATGTTGCATCAGCGAGAGTCCGAGTTTGGTGCCGGTGGGGCTGTAACTGACCAGTGCCTGCGCCTGTGCCTGCTCAGCGAAGGCGTAGACGAGGCGGCTGAGCAGGGGGTCGTCGCTGCCGACGATGATGAGGCGGTCCATCAGAGCGCCGCCGTGGCTGGTTTCCATCATCCAGCGATCAACCAGCTCGCGCGGAAACATCCATTTGCCGGTCACCTTGGTGGCGGGAATTCTCCCCTCGCTTGCCAGTGCGTAGATTTTTTTCTCGTTCAGGTGCAGGTAGTCGGCCACCTGCTTGACGCTCATGTAGCGCGGAGGGTCATGGGTTGCGACGGTGTCCATGCCCGCTACCTGTGCTCCAAGGGCTGATTTGACGCTGCTGTCCGGCCGATGATTTTCGCCTTCATTACTGGTTTCTCTGGCGGACCGGGTGGCGCCCCGCCTGTTCCCGTCTGGGTGGCGTGGCGTCGTAAACGAACTGGTCGGCACCGTTGTAGATCAGAAAGTGACGTCCCTTGGCGCGGGCGATCATCAGCACCCCTACCTGGCGGGCAAATTCCAATCCCTTTTCGGTGATGCCGGAGCGGGACAGAAGTACGGGAATGCCCATCTGGGCGACCTTGATCACCATCTCGGAGGTCAGACGCCCGGTGGTGTAGAAGATCTTGTCGCTGCCATCGATGCCTTCCAGTGACATGTGCCCGGCGATGGCGTCGGCGGCGTTGTGGCGTCCGACATCCTCAACGAACACCTCGATGCGCGGTGAGCCGTCAGGCTCGCTGGCGCAGAGGGCGCAGCCATGGACACCGCCGGCACGTTTATATACCTCGTTGAAATCCCGCAGGCTGTCGAACAGGGCGTAGAGCCAGGATTGGCGGACGTGGGCCTTCGGCAGGTCGATCTCTTCGAGTTGTTCGGTAATGCGCCCGAACACCGTACCCTGGCCGCATCCGGTGGTGACGGTCTTGCGGGCCAGCTTCTCCTCGATGTCGTCCACCTCACCGCTGGTGGAGACGGCGACGGAGTCCACGTCCCAGGCCACATTGACGGCAGTGACATCGTTCACCGATTTGACGAGCCGCTGGTTCAGCAGGTAGCCCAGGGTCAGTAACTCGGGGTGTGTGCCCAGGGTCATCAGGGTGACGATTTCCCGCTTGTTGAGGTACACCGTCAGCGGCCGTTCACCGGCGATATTACTTTCGTGAACCTCGCCATATTCGTCCACCGCCGGCACCGCATGGGTGGGACGGAGTCCTGCATTGGACATTTGGGGACGCTCTGTGCTCATCATCGCGACCGGCTCAGCCTCCCGTGGTGTTCATGTGACGCAGGATATAGGGGCGGTCTCCAAGGTTGAACTCGTGCCCCTTGGGTTTGATCTTCATGGCGTCGATGATGGCCTCGCGGACCTTCTGATCGTCGTCGGGATGGGCCCGCAACACGCGGCGCAGATCCACGGAGTGTTCCTGGCCGAGACACAGCAGTAGCCGTCCCTCGCTGGTGACACGCACGCGATTGCAGTGGTCGCAGAAATTGTGGCTGTGGGGCGAGATGAAACCCACGCGGCCTTCGCGGCCCTGCACCCGGTAATAGCGTGACGGACCCCCGGTGGATTCGGTGGACGGCGTCAGCTCATAGTGGCTGGCGAGGTCGCCGCGTATGGCGTCGCTGGAGTAATAGGCCTCGCCGCGGTCGTGGTCGCCGATTACGCCGAGCGGCATTTCCTCGATGTAGCTGATGTCCATGCCGCGATCGAGGGCGAAACGCGCCAGTTCCACCACCTCGTCGTGATTGCGGTTCCTGAGAATCACGCTGTTGATCTTGAGTCGATCGAAACCCGCGGCGAGAGCGGCGTCGATGCCGTCGAGGACCTTGCTGAGATCGCCCTTGCGGGTGATGCGACGGAAGCGCTCGGGCTGCAACGAATCCAGGCTGATATTGATGCGGGTGACCCCGGCGGCCTTGAGTGGTGCGGCGAATCTCGACAGTTGGGTGCCGTTGGTGGTCAGTGTCAGGTCGCGCAGATTGTTGTTCGCCCCCAAGGCCTCGAACAGCGACATCACGTTGCGTCGGCTCAGTGGCTCGCCACCGGTAACGCGAATCTTGTGAACGCCCAGTTCGCTGAACACCCGGCCGAGTCGGGCAAATTCTTCCAAGGTAAGAATCTGGTTGCGCGGCAGGAACGTCATATTTTCTGACATGCAGTACACGCATCGCAGGTCGCAACGATCCGTTACCGACAGGCGCACATAGCTGATCTGGCGGCCGAAGTTGTCGATCAGGCGGGTGCTGTTGTCGTCGCTCATCGCTCGTGGGTTTCCTGCGTCATGGCGCGTCTTGCCAGTTTGATGAAAGCAAGAAACATACCCCCGTGGTGCCGGCCCATGATTCGCCCGGCAGCCTCAAGGCGTACCGTGTTTGTTTGCGCGATTGCCAACGGCAAAGGATCGCCTGCTGGCGGTGACGGCAGGCTTTGTCAGTGGCCTGTTCGGCATCGTCCCCGGGACATTGCGGGGAGGGGTATAGGTACGGACGAGATGGGTGAAATTGGCCGATCCGTTTCGGGGGCTGGGTCAGAATGTCCCACTTTCAGGTGATTATCGTTCCCGATCGCGGCCAGTCTCCATGGTTCGGGGGTCGTTCAACGGCTGGAATGGAACTTGCAAATTTTCCCGCCCCAAGGCCTGTCAATCCGGCAGCGGGGAAAAGACTAGGGTGTCCCGGCAGATGAACATTTCTTCAACCTTCGATGTGGCCGTGCTGATGGAGCGCTTTGCGGGCGTCACGCGATGGCAGCCCTGGGTATGGCGACCGATCGGTCTGCTGGCCGGTGCGGTGGCGAGCGGAGAACGGGGCAAGGCCGAAATTCTCTCTGCATCGGAGAGGTCGCGGCAGGTCCTGTGGCGCGGATATCGGCTGCGACTCCACGTGGATGAAACCGAAAGCTATTACCACAACCTGATGGCCGACAGGCCTCGAGCCTACGTGGTGACCAATGCACAGGAGGCCACGGTTGATAACGGCCCGCTACCCTCCCTGGTGACACTCAGTTTCGACGAGGCCAATGCCTACGCCGAGTGCGAGGAAGACGTTGAGCCGATTGCCATGCCGGCGGAGCTGGTGCAGTGGGTGGAGGCCTTCGTCATCGAACACTATGTCCCGCTGAAGCGTGTCAAGCGTAAGCGTCGCCCCTGGGCGGAGAAGCGATGAGCGATACTGCCGAGCCTTTCCTGTCGCGCTGGTCCCGACTCAAGCAGGGCACGGACGAGGAACCGGTCGAGGGGGCGAGCGCGGATGCCGAACTGGAAGCAGTCCCCGAAAAGGAAGAGCCGCTTCTGACCGATGACGACATGCCCAGTATCGAATCGCTCGGCGACGATGACGATTTTTCCGGTTTTCTCAATGCCGGGGTATCGCCGGAGCTTCGGCAAAAGGCGCTGTGGCGCCTGTTTCGCAGCCCTAAATTCAATATCACCGATGGTCTCGATGATTACGCGGAGGACTTCACCAGCTTCGCCCCCCTCGGCGACATCATCACCTCCGACATGAAACACCAGATCGAGCGACTGCTGGCCAGGCAAGAGGCGAGCGATGGCGAGTTGTCCGATGGCGATGGTTCGGGGGTTATGGACTCCGACGAATCCGAAACCCTTGTGGTCGATGCCACCGCCCCCGATTTGGCATCGCCGCAGGGAGCGCCTCCCTCCGCCGACGCACCCACGGAAACGCAAGAAGATGACATCGAAAACCAATGAGAGGGTCCGCGAACTGAACGCCGCGGAGTCCGATCCAAGAACCCTGGCCCTGGCGGCGATGAATGCGGTGGCGGTGGATGCCACCGGTATCGTAGGTTTCGCTACCGCAGGTCGCGTGCTGGTGGTGGGTTCCGATTCCCGGGTGGTGAGTTTTGCTCGACGGATGTCGTCCAGCGCGCTGATTCCGACGCTGGTGATGCTGGATGCGAATGTCGAGGAAGCGGTTGAGGGTTTTCCGGTTTTTCAGACCCGGCGCCGGGGGTTTGAACTTGTCGGGCATATGGGCGCGTTCAATGCGGTTCTCCGGCCCGAAGGCCGTCCGGAGGTATTCGATCTGGTGGTGGATTTCTGTTCGCCACCCATCTTTGCCGAAGAATGGTCGCGGCTGGGCTATCACCCGGCCGATGGCGGAGACTTCGAGGCCCTGGTGCGAGAGTTGGAGGACGAGGTCGGCGAATTCGAAAAGCCGCGCTACTTTGCCTACGATGCCGATCTGTGCGTACGGGGTCGTAGCGGAATGACAGGCTGTAATCGTTGCGTGCAGGCCTGTCCTGCCGGCGCTATCACGGGACTGGCGGAACGCATCGAAGTCGATCCGCATCTCTGTCAGGGCGGCGGAATCTGCGCCACGGTCTGCCCCGGCGGCGCGCTCCAATACCGATATCCATCGGTCGCGGATGCCATAGAGCGGGTACGCAGCCTGATCACCAACTTCCGCGACGCTGGTGGCCAGGATCCCCGACTGTTGATACATGACGAACAGACACAACCGGATCTCGACCAACTGCCGGGCAACCTCCTGCCCTTCCCGGTGGAGGAGGTGGCGAGCGTTGGCACTGAGTTCTGGTTGGCGGCATTGGCCTTCGGTGCACGATCGGTTGAACTGGCGGCCACCCCGCGACTGGTCGCTGCCAGCGCCAATGCCCTCGAAGTCCAGCTGGACAATGCGCGTGGGATTCTATCGGGGCTGGGGTACCCGCCGGACGTCATCCGTTGGCGGGCCGATAGCGGGATATCTGCGGTCGGGATGCCGGAGATTGCAGTTGCGGGCTTCTCGGCCGCCGGCGCCAAACGGGAGATCCTGTTTCTCGCCGTGGATCATCTGGCCGATGTGGCGCCGGGTCCGGTTCCGCCGACCGTACCGCTTCCGCCGACTGCGCCGTTTGGTGAGATTCTGGTGGACGCCGACAAATGCACGCTCTGCGTCTCTTGCGCGACCGTCTGTCCTCGCGGTGCGGTGACTGCCGAAGAGGGCCGGCCGGCGCTGGTGTTCTTCGAGGCGCGCTGTGTTCAGTGCGGTCTGTGCGAGCAGGCCTGCCCCGAGAACGCCATCACACTGGGCCCGCGCCTGGTGACGGATCAGGCGGAGAGAACCCGTCGTCGGGTGCTGCACGAGGAGGCGCCCTTTGAATGCATCAAGTGTGGAAAACCCTTTGCGACCAGGGCCTCCATCGATGCCGTGTTGGCGCGCCTGGAAGGGCATTCCATGTTTGGTGCGGAGGCCGCCCGTAATCGACTCAAGATGTGCGGCGACTGCCGGGTGGTGGACATGATTCAGGAAGACGGTGCGATGTGACGCGTTTGGATAGGCCATTCGCCCACATTGACTGGGTTTGCTACCGATTGACCCAAACACCACAGACAATTCGCCACTTTTACGGATTATTTTTCCCGCGTAACTGGCTTGGAAATTGCTGTGTATGGATAAGAGGAGTCGAAGTACCACGATGAGTGCAGAAGCCCAATACCAACTCGACCAACCGGCGACCACCGCAGCCGATGCGGAATCGGCGGCCCGTGCCGATATCTACGGCCTGTTGGCCGCACTGATGCGTTCCCCGCCCGATGGCGTGTTGCTCGATAACCTCAATGCGCTGGAGATTGCCGATGCAAGCGACGAGTTCAGTCGTGCCCTGGTATCGCTGCGCATGGCGGCAAGTCAGATGTCAGCCAGTGAGATCAACGATGAATTTCACGCGCTGTTCATCGGGCTGGGTCGTGGCGAGATCGTGCCATACGCCTCCTGGTATCTCACCGGATTCCTGATGGAGCAACCACTGGGTGAGTTGAGACGTGATCTGGATGCACTGGGTTTCGATCGTCAAGACGGGGTTCGCGAACCTGAAGATCACGTGGCGGCAGTGTGCGAGGTGCTTTCCATGCTCATCGGTGATGATCCCGACGACATCGATACACAGCGTTTGTTCTTCGACAAGCATTTTGGCTGTTGGGCGGGTCGGTTTTTCAGCGACCTCGAGTCAGCGCCGTCAGCGGTCTTTTACCGCGCGGTCGCCGGACTGGGAGCGGCCTTCACCAGCCTCGAGAAAAGTTACCTGACACAGGAAATTTAACCCGAATGACCGGCGATGCGGTCCTGATCCTGAGGGAAGATAGATGAAGCCCAAGAAAGTGAACCAAAGCAGAAGATCGTTCCTCCGCCGTGCGGCGCAAACGGGTGTCGCGGCGGGCGCCGCCAGCGTATCGCTGGATGCCATGGCAACGATGGTCTCTGAAACCGATGAACCGGCGGAGAACGCGGCCGGCTATAAGCTCAGCGATCACGTCAAGGCCTACTACAAATCACAGACCCGCTGATCGGTCACACCGCTTCGGGAGGATCAAGACTGATGAAACTGACAAAGAAATCGAGCCAGCCGGTCGAGCAACGTAAATCAGGTACTGGCGGATGGACGATGGATCGTCGTGCATTCCTGCGCAGTTCGGGCGTGTTGGCCGGTGGCGTGGCTGCCGCTGGCGTTATGCCGACCATGATGCGACGAGCCAAAGCCGACACGGCGGCCGATGCAAAGGGCGCGGTCAAGCAAGTACGCACCATCTGTACTCACTGCTCGGTGGGTTGTGGCATCTACGCCGAGGTCCAGAACGGCGTGTGGACCGGGCAGGAGCCCGCTTTCGATCACCCCTTCAACCTGGGCGCGCACTGCGCCAAGGGTGCGGCGGTCCGCGAACACGGTCACGGCGAACGCCGCCTGAAGTATCCGATGAAGCTGGTCGGCGGCAAGTGGAAGCGGGTTTCCTGGGATCAGGCCATCGAACGAAATCGGCGACAAGATGCTGAAGATCCGCGAGCAGTCCGGTCCGGATTCGGTCTACTGGTTGGGTTCGGCCAAGCACAACAACGAGCAGGCCTATCTGTTCCGCAAGTTTGCCGCCATGTGGGGCACCAACAACGTCGATCACCAGGCGCGAATCTGCCACTCGACCACGGTTGCCGGAGTTGCCAATACCTGGGGCTACGGCGCGATGACCAACTCCTACAACGATATCCACAATTCAAAGGCGATCCTGATCATCGGCGGCAATCCGGCCGAGGCCCATCCGGTTTCGCTGCAGCACGTCCTCAAGGCCAAGGAGGAGAACAATGCGCCGCTGATCGTCATCGATCCGCGCTTCACCCGCACCGCGGCCCATGCCGATCTGTTCGTCCGATTCGGCCCGGTACCGACGTGCCGTTGATCTGGGGCATGCTCTGGCACATCTTCAAGAACGGCTGGGAAGACAAGGAATTCATCCGCCAGCGGGTCTACGGCATGGAAGAGGTCAGGCAGGAAGTGGCCAAGTGGACGCCGGACGAGGTCGAGCGCGTGACCGGTGTGCCGGAAGACACGGTCAAGCGCGCCGCCAAGACCATGGCCGACAATCGTCCGGGCACCTTCATCTGGTGCATGGGCGGCACCCAGCACACCATCGGCAACAACAACACCCGTGCCTACTGTGTCTTCCAGCTGGCGCTGGGCAACATGGGCGTCGCCGGTGGCGGTACCAATATCTTCCGTGGCCATGACAACGTCCAGGGCGCCACGGATTTCGGCGTGCTGTGTCATACGCTGCCTGGTTACTACGGCCTGGCCGAAGGCGCCTGGAAGCACTGGGCCGGGGTCTGGGATGTGGACTACGAGTGGATCAAGGGCCGCTTCGACAAGGAGGCGCGCCCGGGGAATACTTCGGCGAGGAAGGCGGCGATGAGACAAGATCGTCAACGGCGATGAACGCCAAGGGCATCCCGGTATCGCGCTGGATCGACGGCGTGCTGGAGGACAAGAACGAACATTGCCCAGCGGGACAACCTGCGCGCCATGGTGTTCTGGGGGCATGCGCCCAACAGCCAGACCCGTGGCACAGAGATGAAGGAGGCGATGGAAAAGCTGGACCTGATGGTCATCATCGATCCCTATCCGACCGCAGTCGGCCGTCATGCAGGATCGTACCGACGGCGTCTATCTGTTGCCGGCGGCTACCCAGTTCGAGACCTACGGTTCGGTGACGGCCTCCAACCGTTCGCTGCAGTGGCGCGACAAGGTCATCGACCCGTTGTTCGAGTCGCTGCCCGACCACACCATCATGTACAAGCTCGCCGAGCAAGCTGGGCTTTGCCGAGCGAGATGTTCAAGAACATCCAGGTCAACGGCGAGGAACCGCTGATCGAGGACATCACCCGCGAATTCAACCGCGGCATGTGGACGATCGGCTATACCGGCCAGAGCCCGGAGCGCCTCAAGGAACACCAGCAGAACTGGCAACCTTCGACTACACCAGCGCTGAAGGCCGAAGGGTGGACCGGCCGACGGCGAGTTACTACGGTATGCCCTGGCCGTGCTGGGGAACGCCGGAAATGAGGCACCCGGGTACCCCGAATCTCTACGACACCAGCAAGCCGGTGGCCGAAGGGCGGCCTGAATTTCCGCGCCCGTTTCGGCGTCGAACGCGACGGCGTCAACCTGCTTGCCGAAGGATCCTACCCGGCAGGGTACCGAAATCAAGGACGGCTATCCCGGAATTCACCGCCGACATGCTCAAGCAGCTCGGCTGGTGGGATGACCTGACACGATGACGAGAAAGCAGCCGGCGGAGGGCAAGAACTGGAAGACCGACCTGTCCGGCGGTATCCAGCGGGTGGCCATCAAGCACGGCTGCGCGCCCTTCGGTAATGCCAAGGCCCGCACCGTGGTCTGGACCTTCCCGGATCCGGTGCCGATGCACCGCGAGCCCTTTACACCACGCGCCGCGACCTGGTGGAGAAATACCCGACCTACGAAGACCGCAAGTCGTTCTATCGACTGCCCACCCGCTACGCGTCCATCCAGGCCAAGGATTACTCCGGCGAGTTCCCGCTGATCTATGACCAGCGGACGCCTGGTGGAATACGAAGGCGGTGGTGACGAGACCCGTTCCAATCCCTGGCTGGCTGAACTGCAGCAGCACATGTTCGTCGAAATCAACTCGTCGATGCCAACAATGCCGGCATCAAGGACGGCGATCATGGTCTGGCTGGAAGGCCCGGAAGGCGCGCAGGATCAAGGTCATGGCCATGGTGACGCGGCAGGGTGGCGCGCCGGCGTGGTGTTCACGCCGTTCCACTTCGGCGGGCCATTTCGAGGGCAAGGACCTGCGAGACAAATATCCGAAGGGCAGCGACCCGTACGTACTTGGTGAGGCCTGTAACACGGCGATGACCTACGGCTACGACTCGGTCACCCAGATGCAGGAAACCAAATGTTCCCTGTGCCGTATCAGCCGCGCCTGAGCACGGAAGGAGATAAGCACATGGCTCGAATGAAATTTCTCTGTGATGCGGAGCGTTGCATCGAGTGCAACGGCTGTGTGACGGCCTGCAAGAACGAGAACGAAGTTCCCTGGGGTGTGAACCGGCGCCGGGTGGTGACCATCAATGACGGCGAACCCGGCGAACGCTCGATCTCGGTGGCCTGCATGCATTGCTCGGATGCGCCCTGCTGGCGGTCTGTCCGGTGGATTGTTTCTACACCACCGACGATGGCGTGGTGCTGCACGACAAGGACATCTGTATCGGCTGCGGTTACTGCTTCTACGCCTGTCCGTTCGGCGCGCCGCAGTTTCCGGAAGGCGGCGCCTTCGGTTCGCGCGGCAAGATGGACAAGTGCACCTTCTGCGCCGGCGGTCCGGAGGCGGACAACTCAGCAGAGGAGTTCCGCAAGTACGGAGCAACCGCTTGGCCGAAGGCAAGCTGCCCATGTGTGCCGAGATGTGCGCCACCAAGGCACTGCATTGCCGGTGACGGCGATACCGTCGCGGACATCTACCGCGAACGCGTTGCTTATCGTGGCGCGGCGGGCCTGGGCGCCGGTTGGGGCGTGGCCTACGGCGCAGGTATGCGCAAGGGTTCGGGCCTCAAGGGCAAGGCTGCGGGTAAAGACAAGTAGTTTCGCTCCCGTCGGCTGGCGGCAGCGCTGCCAGCCGAGAGTGGGGTTGCTGCACGGCTGATCAGGCGGTCGCCTGGACGCTGGGGCTACCCGGTTACCCGGAAGGTGTGTGCCGATGAAGGCGGAAATAATGAAAAAGTACCGGCAGCGTCGGACGACCACGGATGGAACGCGCAAGCGCAGAAGGGCAACAAAGGCGCTGATAGCCATACTCGCCTTCGTGCTTTTGGTTCCGCTGATCCCCTATGCCTTAGCCTATGTGGGTGCCAGCAACAATCCCAATCCAGGTGCCGATCTCTGGCGTGAGATACGTCAACGGGACGCACCGGCGACAGCTCGCAGTCAGACCCAGGGAGTGGATGCCGCAGTACTGATCAACAAGGGTGGCGAAGACTGGCGTCACTTCCGCATGAACCAATTGATTCCCATCGGCGGTCTGGTGCTCGGTGGCATGTTCGCATTGCTGGTGGCGTTTTATCTGATCCGGGGACGGATCATGATCGAAGGCGGGCGCAGTGGACAGGTAGTGGAGCGATTTTCCGTGGCCCAGAGAATCGTACACTGGCTCATCGCCGGATTGTTTATCCTGCTGAGCATAACGGGCCTGGTGTTGCTCTACGGGCGTTTTATTCTTATCCCGGTATTGGGCGCTGAAGGCTTTGGCGTGACGGCCTCGGCCTCTAAAGAGGCGCACAATCTGTTCGGACCACTCTTTCCCTTCGCCGTGCTGGCGGTGTTCGCTTACTACGTGAAGGGCAACGCCTTTCGGTGGCGCGACGTCAAATGGTTCGCCAATTTTGGCGGTCTTCTCAAAAAGGGCGGTCATGCCGGGTCCGGGCGTTACAACGGGGGTCAAAAGGTTTGGTTTTGGCTGATCGTTGTCTTTGGCTTGGTAATTTCCGTTTCCGGCTTCGTTTTGGTCTTCTCCAACTTCGGGCAGGGCCGGGAAATCATGACATTGGCGCACTTGGGTCATGGCATTGTCGGCATCCTCTTTATCGCCGTTTCATTGGGGCACATCTATATCGGCAGCGTTGGTATGGAAGGAGCCATTGAGGCCATGACCAGTGGTGATGTAGACGTTAATTGGGCGCGTGAACATCACGATATCTGGCTGGAGCAGATGGAGGCGGAAGGCAAGGTCAGGCCGGCCGGCAAGGCGCAGTCAATGCAATCGGATGAGGTGGTCCGTCCGGGTTAAGGCACCACCGGAACGGAATCACCGCGCGACTAAGGACGAGGAAGAACAACGATGATCGGGGATTTTATCGACGGCCCTCTGTGGTATTTTTCATTGGCGGTTTTCGTGCTGGGCGTGACCTGGCGACTCGTGTCCTTGTGGCGATTGGGATCGCACTCAGAGTTCAGCAAGCCGCGGGAAAAATCGGGTGGCGGGCTGCAGACCCTTACACGACACTTTTTCCCCAGGTCCGAAGTGTTCGGACAGACAAAAACCCAGGTACTTGGCGGCTATGCCTTTCATCTCGGGCTGTTCGCATTGCTTTTCTGGGGTGGCCCCCATATCGAGTTCTACGAAGAACGCCTGTTCGGCTTCGGCTGGACCGCGTTGCCCGACTGGGCCTTCATCCTGGCGTGCGAAATTGCCTTTGCCGGTCTGATCGTCGTCTGGCTTCACCGGGCGCTGCATCCGGTCACCCGCGCTATTTCGGACAGGGGCGATCACGCTGCCTCGATACTCGTTTTCCTGGTCATGCTGACGGGATGCCTGGCCCTTGGCAGAACCCATGAATCACTACGTCTCATCCATCTGTTTATGTCCGAAATGCTGTTGATCTACTTTCCCTTCAGTATGTTGATGCACACCTTCACTTTTGCGTTCAGCCGATGGCATATGGGTGAGCACTACGGTCGCCGTGGGGTGAAGATTTAAGGTAAGAGGATTTTCCCATGGCTGTGGACATGAACATCTTTCGTGGATTCGCCCGGCAGATCGGTCAGTTGGGGGGTATGGCGGCGCCCACCGAAATGTCCGACGAGGAGCGGGTGGCCAAGGCCTCCGCGGTGTTCGACGCCAAACTCGATAACGCCAAGGCGGCGCATCTCGAAGCCTGTGTGCACTGCGGCATCTGTGCCGAGGCATGCCACTTCTACGTGCAGACCAAAAATCCCAAGTACACGCCGATACGCAAGCTCGATCTGTTGAAGCGCCATTACCGCAGAGAGAAATCCGGTCTGCGCTGGCTCTACAGGCGCACCACCAGGGCGGTAACCGCGCAAGAACTCGAGCAGTGGCAGGAACTCGTCTATGACGCCTGCACCGAATGCGGTCGTTGCGGTACCGTCTGTCCGATGGGTATCGACATCGCCGGCATGGTGAATGTCATGCGTCAGGCACTGGCCGAGTCCGGGCTGATTCCCGCGGAATTGCGGGCCGTTCAACAGGAACAAAGCGGTCGCGGTACCGTGTTCGGTGTGGGCAGCGAGCAATTCGAGCAGGCCGCCCGGCAGTTGCGTGATCAGGGTATCGATGTGCCCGTCAATCAAAAACAGGGTGTCGACGTGATGGTGCTGAGCACCGTAGTGGACGTCATGCTGTTTCGTGACGCCCTGGCGGCAACCGCTCGGATCATGAATCACCTCGGACTCAAATGGAGCATCTGCACCGAGGCCACCGAGGCGGCCAATTTCGGCATGCTGTCGGGGTACGAGGCGACGCAGAAGGCCGCCTCGGATCGCATCATCAAGGCGGCGGTGACTTGCGGTGCCCAGATGGTGATCCTGCCGGAATGCGGTCATGCCTATCCGGCCTTGCGCTGGGAGGGGGCCAATCAGTTCGGTCGCGAACTGCCCTTCGAGGTGATGGCGATTTCCGAATTTGTCGGTCGTGAGATAGCGGCGGGGCGTCTTAAACTCAAGCCGCTCGGCAAGGATAAAACCTATACCTATCATGATCCCTGCAAACTCGGCCGTCACGGCGGTATCTTCCATGAGCCGCGAGCCGTGTTCGACGCATTGGACGTGGACCTGCGCGAGATGCCTTCCCATGGGCGAATGAATTACTGCTGCGGTGGTGGCGCCGGTGTTTTTCTCATCAATCGTGCGGCGCCGTTGCGTAAGGCGACTTTCGATTTGAAGCGCCGGGAGGTGGAAGCCACGGGTGCGGATTCTCTGGTCACTTCCTGCGGCAGTTGCCGGTTGAATTTCCTCGCGGGCGCCGACGCGGATCAATGGGATCGCAAGATCGAAAGCCTCGTGGAACTGGTGGGTGAGAATCTTGCCGACGCTAACGAGGGCACTGCAGCCACCTGACGCCTTCAGGGTTTTGAATCCACCTATGGCTTACGCGTAACCCGGGCCGGCAAATCTCACACCCGATACAGGTGATTTCTGAAATTGGGCGTGATCGTAGCCAAATGCAGACCCATTTTTTTTGCTCAGATTTTCGAATGGCAGCAGCGCAGAGGAGACTGAAGAGCTTCTTTTTTGGTCGTCCCGTCGGACACGACGCTTGCCCGAATAATCCGTACCGCCCCCAGTGTTTTGCGGCCAATATCGGCAAAATTTGAGGGGTAGAGTTTTCACTCTTTGTTAAATGTTGTCGCATAGTTTCCGGTAAGCAGGGTTCTCAGGCCCGGCCGAAGGAATACGAGGTGACCGGAGCAGCCGGATCAACTACTATCCCCGCGCCGATAAAAAGTGCCGCCGGCGTCACCGGATAAGAAAAATGGCTCTTCGCCGTTTCAAGTGGAATTGAGTAGCGGATCTGTGCCAGTTTACGGGGAGTAACTGGCATGAGGAAAGATTATGGACGGCAACGAGATTCTGCTGCTGGGACTGGGCATCCAGTCGCCTTGGAAGTTGATAGATCAGTCTCTGGATACCGACAAGCAACCGCATGAGTTGCACCTGAGCGTAGGCAGCGATCGGGGTACCGAATACGCCTGCCCGGTGTGCGGTGCGTCGTGTAAGGCGCACGACTTCCAGGAAAAGACCTGGCGGCATCTGAATTTCTTCCAGCACCACTGCTACATCCATGCCTCGGTGCCTCGGGTGAAGTGCCCGGAGCACGGGGTCAAGTTGGTTGAGGTACCGTGGGCGCGAAAGGGCAGCGCCTTTACGCTGCTGTTCGAGCAGGCGGCATTGACACTGGCGCGAGAGATGCCGGTGCGCGCAGCGGCACGGATCATCGAAATCAACGATCACCGCCTGTGGCGCATCATCGAACACTATGTTGGCAAGGCCGTGGCCGGATTTGATTTGTCGTCGGTACAGGCGATCGGTCTGGACGAGACGGCGAGCAAGCGCGGTCATAATTACGTGACAGTGTTCATCGACATGGCGCGCCGGGACAAGCCGGTTCTGTTCGTCACGCCGGGCCATGGCAAGGCGACGCTGCAGCAATTCGCGGCCTTTCTGCGTACGCACAACGGTCAGCCGGAACAGATCCTGGAGGTGGTCTGCGACATGTCGGGTGCCTTCCTGAGCGCGGTGCCGCGGCACCTGCCGAACGCACGGATCACAGTCGACTGGTTTCATATCGTGCAGACCTTCACGCGGGCGCTGGATGAGGTGCGCAAGGCGGAGGGCCGCATACGACCGTTACCCAAGCACCTGCGCTGGGGCGTGCTCAAGCGTGGCGAGGTCGACCGATTGACAACGAACCAGCTCAAGGCGATGGCCGAGTTGCTCGAGCAGGGACTCGATACGGCGACCGCCTGGCGGGTGAAGGAACGGCTGCGCTGGATACGGCAGGCGAAGACCCCGCAGGCTGCCCGCTGGCGGATTACCCGGTTCATCAACTACGCCACCGATCTTGTCGGAGAGAGCCCGCTGCTGGAACCTGTACGCAAAGCGCTGCAGACCCTGGCCAATCATGCCGAACGCGTGGTGCGGCGCTGGACGTCCACCTACACCAACGCCCGGCTCGAAGGCCTCAATGGCTTGTTCCAAGCGGCGCGGGCAAGGGCACGCGGATATCGAAACACCGAGACCTTCATCACCATGATCTACATGATCGGCAGCCCGGCGGGTGCCGTGCTGAATCCACTGGAAACGTCATAGAACCAAAAATAATGCGTGCCCACCTGACCCTGACTTGCGATGAAATTTGCGACCGGCTTGAACTTGTCCCTCCCGCAGATCCCTGGCCTGATGTTACCGGTGTCAGCACGCTCGCTGAGGCGACCGTGTCTGATCTCTGTTTCGTCGAATCGGCGGATCAATACGATGCGGTGATGGGCGCCGAGGGGGCGATGGTGCTGGCCCCTCATGATTTTCCCGAGGTCGCCGGCGCCAGAATGTTGCGTGTGGCGCATCCGCGAAAGGCCTTTTTCTCCATCGCTGACTACTTTCAAATGCCGCCCGATTACAGCGGTATTCACAGCGGTGCCAGCATCGATTCCGGCGCGACACTGGGTACCGATGTGACGGTGGCCCCGGGCGCCGTTATTGCTGCGGGTGTCAGTGTGGCGGACGGTTCCTACATCGGGCCTGGGGTGTATCTCGGGCCCGGCGTACAAATCGGACATCACTGCCGTATCCACGCAAACGTCTCCGTACAACGCGGCTGCGCTATCGGTGATCGATGCATCATCCATTCGGGCACCTGCATCGGTAGCGATGGTTTCGGTTACGAGTGGGATGGTTCGGGGCATCGCAAGATTCCCCAGTTGGGGCAGGTTGTCATCGGCAGTGACGTGGAGATCGGCTGTAATGTCTGTGTGGATCGGGCCACCCTGGGCATTACGCGGATCGGAAACGGCAGCAAGATCGATAATCTGGTTCAGGTTGCCCACAACGTGGACATCGGGGAGCACGTCGTCCTGGTTAGCCAGTGCGGCGTGGCAGGCAGTGCCCGCATCGGAGCCGGGAGTATTGTCGCGGGGCAAGCGGCGATTTCCGATCACCTGATCATCGGGCCGGGTGCCCGTATCGGGGGGCAGGCCGGAGTGACCAAAGACGTCGGGGCAGGTCATTTGTTTACGGGAACCCCGGCGCGTCCGTTGTCGCGTCACCTTCGAGAGCAGGCAGCTTTAGGACGGTTACCCGAGTTGCTGCGCGAGATGAAACGCCAGCAGCGTCGGATCGATGCGTTGGAGGCCCGACTCCCGCCGCTGGAAGATGATGGAAAAAGCTAGGGCTCCGTCTGAAATCCCGGATCATCTGATGGCCATGCTGTCGTTGTCGTCGCCAATCGTTTCCTGAGAGATTCAGCCCTATTCGGAGGCGATCTAAGGGCCGCGTTGAGTTGCTTCCCGGCTTTGTCCCACCGTGCTGATGGTTCGCAAGATTTTTCGTGCTCGAATCATAAGCCGTCTGAACACCTTCCCTGATTGGTACGCGTGCCATCAAAGTTCGCCGCTCGATGTGAGTGGCTGGCCTTTTTGACGATTGTGGGTTGATTTTCGCGACATAGCTGTCATCGTTGTCGAAGGACTTTTACGAATGCTTCGGTGTGTATCAATGAAGATAAGATTTCCCCTGGTTTTGGTTTTGCTTCTTGGCGTTTCGCCTGGCGTGTCAGCTGCAGAAAAGAACGGTGCGCCGGCAGATTACGCAACGACCTTTGATCCGGCGATTCCCACCGAGGAATTGCAATTGCTGCTCAACCCGTTGAGCAAGGCTGAACTGCTGACGGAGGCTGAGGGTTGGCGGGAGATTGTCAAGACGAAATCTGAAGATATCGCGCGAGCGGAGATTACTGTCCGGCGTCATACAAAGGAGATTGCCACCGCCGAGGAAATTATCGCGAAGGCTGAGGAGGCCCGGACTCAACTGGCCGAGGTTGCCAGGAAGGTCGAAGAAGCCAGGTCAGGCAGAGATGCTCAGAAAATAGCGGATGCACAGAGCGCGGCGGCCGAAGCGCGAGACCTTATGCAGGAAGTGGCGGATACGGTTGATGCCACAGTCCTTGCTGCGGAAAGGGCGGCGGATACTCGCCTGAATATCTCCGGCGCGACTAGGGATAACCTCAATGAGTTGTCTGCGGCGGCTAACAAGGCCAAGCAGGCATTGATCGACGTACACGGGGCAGTGGGTGAGGCCGAGGGAAAGGATCCCGGGGAGGTCGAGGCGATTGCCACCGAAGTACAGGCAGCGACGAATAACGCTACAGAGGCGACCGAGGACGTCAAGGAGAAAGTGGACGCCACTCTGGCATCGGCGATGGCCGATACGGAAAAGGCAGCGGCCATAGGCGAAGCGGAGGAGGCCATCAAGGAAGCCGAGAAGGCGGTCAAAGACGAAAAGGTGAGCCTGCTGGAGGCGGTGACGCTGCTGCGTCAGGAACGCACCCTGTTACTCGACAATCTTCGCGCCGTAATCGATGAACTGCATTCCAAGACAGACACCAAGGATGCCGACACGCTGGCGCAAATTGCTGACTATCGTCTCTATATCAGCGGTGTGTCGGGGATTGACCTGGATGTCACCGACAGTACTTCAACCTGGGTCGCGCTCAAAGGTTGGGCGGTATCGCCCGAAGGCGGTATGCGCTGGATTATCAATATCGGCACCTTCCTGGGTATCCTGATTTCGGCCTGGTTCCTTTCCAGATTACTCAGTCGATTGATGGGCAAGGCGTTAGGCACCCTGACGCTTCCGGCGCTACTGCGGGAATTTCTCACCAACAGCATCCGTTGGGTTGTCATGATCATCGGGGTCATCTGGGCATTGTCGGCCCTGGAAATCAGCGTGGCCCCGTTGCTGGCAATGGTCGGCGCGGCGGGTTTTATCATTGCCTTCGCCATGCAGGACTCATTGTCCAATTTCGCCAGCGGCATGATGATCCTGTTCTTCCGTCCCTTCGATATTGGAGACATTGTCGATGCGGGCGGAGTCTCAGGAAAAGTGAGTACCATGAATTTGGTTTCGACGACGATCCGGACATTTGATAACAAAACAATGGTGGTTCCTAATTCAAAAATCTGGAGTGATGTCATCACCAATGCGACAGGGGTGACGGAGCGTCGCGTCGATATGGAATTCGGTATCGGTTACGAAGACGACATCGACCAGGCACAGAAGATTCTCGAAGAGATCGTGACCGATCATCCCAAGGTGTTGGACTCGCCTGCGCCCACCATCAAGATGAGTGCGCTGGCCGACTCCTCAGTCAATTTTATCTGCCGCCCCTGGGTACGTCCGGCTGATTACTGGGATGTGTATTGGGATATTACCAAGTCAGTCAAGGTGCGGTTCGACGCGGCTGGCATTGGAATTCCCTATCCCCAGCAGGATGTGCACCTGTTCGTTGAACAGGGAAAGACCGAACACAAGGAAAGCTTGCCGACAACTCAATCGAACAATACCGCTGCGGGGAAACTCAAGGAAGAAGCGCAGACGGATGGGGGTCTCGATGCCTGAAGTTGCATGAGCGAATCCGTTGCCGCCGATCCCGTTAACGGATTCTGTCCGATGCTAGTGGGCCATGCGTTTAATTGTGTAACGCATGCTTGGCACGGCCAACCGCGGCGATGATATGGGCGGCCGGTTTGGTCCACTTGAAGGGTTTGGCGTTATGCGCATTGTGCACGCTGATGAAGCGCTGTAGTTCGGCCTTAAGTTCTGGCACGCTGGTAAATACACCTCGGTACAAAGCGCGGCGCTCTAGTTGAGCGAACCAACCTTCAACCGCATTAAGCCAAGACGAACTGGTCGGCGTGAAGTGAAGGTGAATGCGTGGGTGCGCTTCAAGCCACTCCCGCACAGCCGGCGTTTTGTGTGCACTAAGATTGTCCAAGATGATGTGCAGGTCCTTGTCGGCACTGACGCGCCGGTTCAGCAGCTTAAGGAAGGACAGAAACGCCTTGCCATTGGTTTTGTCGGTGACCTTACCAATAACTTTGCCGGTCAGCGTATTGAAGGCGGCGTAAAGCGCTGCCGTGCCATGGCGTTTGTAGTCATGGGTTCGACTGCCGATACGACTCGGATTCAACGGTAAACCCGGCTGCGTACGGTCCAGGGCTTGAATCTGTGTCTTTTCGTCAACGCTAAGCACAACCGCGTTATCCGGCGGATTCATATACAGCCCGACGATATCGACTACTTTATCGGCAAACGCCGGATCTGAGCTGATCTTGAAGGTCTTTAGCCGGTGTGGGCGTAAATCAGCGGCCTTCCAGATCTGGCGTACCTGCCACGGTGTCACCTCCGCATACTGGGCCATCAACTCGATGCTCCAGTGTGTGGCCTCCTCAGGAATACGTTTGGTGGTCAGGAAAATGACCTTATCGACGGTCTTCTTATCAATGACCGTCGGACGCCCAGTGCGCGGACGTTCCAGCAGACCCTGAATACCATCGGACTCAAATCGGTTCCGCCATCGATGCACGGTCTTCGCGGAGGTCCGCTGTGCGGCGGCAACAGCGGTCGGCGTCATCCCTTCAGCGAGCTGCAAAATGATCTTGGCACGCATGATCTGACCGTGAGGCAGTGTCGTGGATCGACACCATTGGTTCAGCGTGGCAGTCGCCTTCTTTGAGAGTCGAAGTGGTTTGGCTGGGCGCATACCGAATGATACGCGAAGCCAGGATGCGTTACATTACTTTCCGCATGATCCACTAGGAGGCGCTGAGTACCCCTGATGCCACTGACCCGCTCCGGGTTTGTTCCAGCACGAAGGCGGTAATCTGGGCGGGGTCGTTGAGATTGAGTATGGGTAGTGTGCAGGGGGCATTTAACGGGGCGTCGGTGGCCACCGCTATCACGCTGTCGTCCTCGGTGAACAACTGTTGAAGCCCAAGGGATGGTCGGCAGAGTTCAATTTTGGGAAAGGGTTCGTGCTTGAACCCCTCCACCACCACCAGGTCGAATCGCTGACTATCCACCATCGAGAGGGCATCGGCCAGCGTGGGATCTTGCCGGGAGTCGCGGAAATCTTCCATGATCGCCACACGATGGCGGGATATCACCACGCAGCAGTCGGCGCCCGCCTTGCGCAACTCGTAGCTGTCTTTTCCCGGATGATCGGGATCGAAGGAATGGTGGGCGTGTTTTATCACGGTTATTCGCAGTCCGGACTCGCGTAGCCGGGGCAGCACCTGTTTCAACAGAGTTGTTTTACCCGTGCCGCTATAGGCGGAGAAGCCAATGACCGGGATGGAAAAGTCTACGCGGGTCATTCGGATACTGCCTTGCGAATAAGGTCCATGTCGTCGGGCCGATTGAGGTTCAGGAAGGCCTCCCGGTAATCGCTGAAATCGGCGGTGGCCATACGATGCCGCGCATACCAAAGATCGATCTTGCGATCGCCGGCGTCCAGGAACTGTTGCAGGCTTTCCCGTAGAGAAATCGGCAACAGGGCATAGACGGGTTGAAGTCGTTCCCCGTCGTGGGCGACAGCCAACTCGGCATCCTCTTCCTCGAGTGCGGCGATCAGGCGATCCGCCAACACGGGTGGCGGTAACGGACTGTCGCAGGGCACGGTCAGGAGCGTGCCCGACGCAGCCTGTTTCATGGTCGCGGAAAACCCCGCAAGTGGTCCCTCGTAGGAGCCTAAATTGTCGGCGACAACCGGGTGGCCGTGGAGTGCATAAGTCTCCTGGTTTCGGTTGGCGTTGATGACGATCCGGTCCACCTGAGGCGAGAGGCGGTCGATGATCCAGTCGATCATCGGTCGCCCGCCAATTTCAACCAGCCCCTTGTCAATGCCGCCCATGCGGCGGGCCTGGCCGCCGGCCAATATAGTGCCGATGAGAGGTCGGGAGAGCCTCATCGGGCGAATTCAGGATTGGCGGGTGGGGCGGGAAGTTCGGTCATTGTCGTTGAAGGGTAATGTGCTTCGGTCAGGCGACAGATATACGGTTTCATCGATAAAGGCGGCGATGTCTTCGGGGGTGTGGCAGGAGACGATCAAGCCAACGCCGGCGTCGTGCAATTCTCGCATAAGATCGATGGCCTCGGCACGGGCTGTTGTGTCGAGATTGACGGTGGGCTCGTCGAGCAACATGAAATCGGCGCCGGTCAACCAGGCGCGTGCAATGGCCAGACGGCGGCGTTCACCGCCGGAGAGTGATTTCGCGGGTTGTTTGGCCTGTGCGGCCAGTCGGGTGATCTCCATGGCCTCACTGATCCGTTTTCGCGAGCTGATGCTTCGTTTTGACTTGACCGCGAAGGCGACATTTTTTTCCACGCTGGCGTCGAACATGTAGGGCTCCTGGTGGAGGTACACGGTGCTTCGCAGCAACCGGTTTCTTGCCTGCCGCCAGCTCAGGATTTGATCGTCCATGGCGACCCGGCCCTGATTCGGCGCCAACAGTCCGGCCATGATCCTCATCATGGTCGTCTTGCCGCAGCCGTTCGGTCCTGCGAGGAGTACGGCCTTGCCTTTTTCCAGCGTCACGCCCACGGATGACAGCACCGGCGTCCGGTCATAACTGTGATTGATATTGTGGAACAGAATCCGCTTGCTCATTGTTGCTGAACCTGCCCCTGACCTTGGAGCCTGTGAAAAACAAGATTGACACCGAAGCTGAAGAAAAGAAGCACGATGCCCAATGCGATGCCCTGGGCGAACTCTCCCTTGCTGGTTTCCAATGCGATGGCCGTCGGAATGTTGCGTGTGTAGGAGGCAATGTTGCCGCCGAGCATCAAAGAGGCGCCCACTTCGGCGATGATACGGCCGAAAGCCGCCAGGATGGCTGCGATGAGACCGAAGCGGGCTTCGTGCAACACCACCGAAACGGTGCGCAAGGGCCCGGCACCCAGGGTGCGCGCCGTTTCCCAGGCACGCCGGTCGGTGCTCTGCAGCGCGGCGTGACCCATGGCAACCACAATGGGCAGGCACAACACAATCTGCCCCAGCACCATGGCCGTCTGGGTGAAAAGCAACCTGAGATCCCCCAGCGGTCCCTGGTGCGACAGCACCAGGTAGAGCGTCAGCCCCACCACCACGGCGGGCACGGACAGCATGGTGTTGAAGGCGGCAATCAGGAAATGACGTCCGCGAAACCGGCCATAGCTGAGGAGGAGGGCAAGGGCGAGGGCTGGAGGTGTCGCCAGCAGTATTGCCTGGATCGACACGATAAAAGATACGCCAATGATGTCCCACAGGGCTGCATCACCCGAGAAAAGCAGTTGCAGAGCACCCATAGTCGCTTCGCCGAGCTGATTCACTGCACGGTGCCAGCCACCGCGGTCGCGGAAGGGGTGAACAGTTGTTTGCCAGCCAGTTTGTATCGACCGATCAGCCGCTGACCGTCTATTCCCGTCATCCAGTCAACGAGTTTTATGGCGTTTTCGTAGGCGGTGTGCGGATGCAGTTGTGGATTGACTGCGATAATGCCGTAAGGATTAAACAGGCGTTCGTCGCCACGCGACAACTCCACGAGGCGCGTCTTCGGACCCTGTTTGATCCAGGTGCCCTCGTCGACAAGGGTGTAGGCATTGAGTTCGCCGGCCATTTGCAGCACCTTGCCCATGCCCTGACCCGCCTCCATGTACCAGCGTCCTTCGGGTTTTACGCCGGCGTCCCTCCAGAGGCTGAGTTCCTTTTTATGTGTGCCCGAGTCGTCGCCTCTCGACACGAAGGGTGAATCGG
Source organism: uncultured Gammaproteobacteria bacterium (assembly GCA_963820915.1). GTDB lineage: Bacteria > Pseudomonadota > Gammaproteobacteria > Chromatiales > Chromatiaceae > CAWGBV01. Next base: position 147,292 of record CAWGBV010000011.1, read on the forward strand.
TTCGCTGTATTTTCTGCAACGCTGTGCTGGCCTGGGCTTCACCGCGAATCTGTGCGGGATCCGATTCAGGACCGACGATGAGAAACTCGTTGTACATGACGGCGCGACGGTCGATACCGGATCCGTCGGCGACGAATTTTTGTTCGGCCTCGGGGGCGTGGACCAGCACCACATCCACATCACCGTCTGCACCCATGCGCAGTGCCTTTCCGGTCCCCACCGCGATCACGTGGACCTCTACGGCGGTTTCACGGGTGAATTCCGGCAGTATGTTATCCAGAAGACCCGAGGCCACCGTACTGGTGGTGGTTGCCAGGCGTACGACATCCGCCATGGCTGGCAAGGTTGCGCACAGCAGGCCCAGGGCCGACAGGGTGCCCTTTAATCGCATATTAAGATCCATTTTGAGTAATCCCTCAATTATCCAGCCGTTGTTAAGATATCCAATAAATGTGCCAATGTCTGGCATGGTAGCTTTCCTCCAGATTTCAGGGCGTTGCCTGACGATTTCGGATGGGTCAGGACGATGTTCCATGGAGGCCCTCCTGCCTGCTGTTGAGTCAATTTGACCCGAATTCCTTGTATTTTGGGTCGAAATAAACCAGCCTCAGTAACAAGCGAACAAATAATTACGACAAATGATCCCGGCTCAGCCGAGACGCCTTGGAGGAGGTTATGAGTAATTCCACTGCCGATGCGGCGGGTGCTGCGTGCGGCAATCGCGTGCAGGAGGCGCGAGGAATCTCTGTCCTGATGGTGGACGTGGCGCCTGATGTGGTGACGAGGCTGCAGAGAGGCATGCGCGGCGATCCGCTGTTCGTCGAGTTTGCCAGTTCCCTGGATGAGGCGAACCAGTTGCGGGAGCGTTATCGCTTCGACTTGGTGGTGGCCAACTTTGTCGGCCTCGGTCAGACACTGCCCGACTGGGTCCGCTGGTTGCGAGGACAGGGTGACGCCACCCCGGTGATATTTCTTGTGGAGTGTCTCAACGCCGATCTTGCTGTGGCCGCGTTGCGGTCTGGCGCGTCGGACCTGGTCGCCGCCGCCAACAGTGGCGAGGAGTTCCCGCGAGCGGTGCACCGTGCGCTGCAATGTCACTCGTTCAGGGCATTGGCGGCGAACGCGCCGAGCACCAACAACGAGGTTTTTGGCGGCGACGGCATCGTGGGGGAGAGCCGCGCCATGGCCTCTCTATGTGAGGTCATAAAGCGCGTCGCACCCATGCCCACCACTGTTCTGATCGAGGGCGAATCCGGCACTGGTAAGGAACTGGTGGCCCAGGCCATGCACCGTCTAAGCGGCAGGCAGGGAAACTTTGCCGCCATCAACTGTGGCGCGATCACAGCAGAGTTGTTCGAAAGCGAACTCTTTGGCCACGTCAAAGGCGCCTTCACCGGCGCCCTGCAGGCCAGAGACGGACTGTTCTCCTACGCACGGGGCGGTACGGTGTTTCTTGATGAAATCGCCGAGATGCCGCTTGCCATGCAGTCCAAACTGTTGCGTGTGCTGGAGCAGCGCACCATCAGGCCGGTGGGTGGTAATCGCGAGACCAGTGTCGATGTCCGGGTGATTGCCGCCACCAATCACGAACTGGCGGAAACCGTGCGCGAAGGTCTGTTCAGAGAAGATCTCTTCCACCGGCTTAACGTCGTGTCGCTCAAGGTGCCTTCGCTGCGTGAGCGCCCCGAGGATATCCCGGCCCTGGGTCGTTATTTCGTGGATGGGTTCAGCGCCAAGATGGGCGTGCCCGCACCCCAGGTGGGCGAGGTGGAATGGCTGCGCCTGAGCCAGTACGCCTGGCCCGGAAACGTGCGGGAACTGCGCAATACCATTGAGCGTTGCGTCTTGTTGAATCGTCGGCCGAGTGCTTTTCTCGACGGCAACGGCGCGGCAGATGGCACTGAGGACGGCGACGATGACGTCTCTCTCGAGGGCGTTGAGCGGCGCCATATCTTGGCGGTGCTGGATATGTGCGGTGGCAACAAGTCCGAGTCGGCTCGTCGGCTGGGCATCTCCCGTAAGACGCTGGAACGGAAGATTCGCCGCTGGGAGCAGGAATCCACTTAGGCCGGTCCCACGGTGATGGGGCGGCCGTCGTTGCGCCATTCGGGTAGACCACCCTCCAGGCGCCGTGCCCGGTATCCCCGCTTTCTCAACAGTGAAACGGCCTCGTACGCCAGTACGCACCAGGGACCGCGGCAATAGGCAACCACGTCGCGCTCGTGGGGCAGGATGTCGAGGTGGCTTTTGAGGTCCGTCAAAGGCAGATTGATTGCCCCCGGCAGATGTCCCTGCACGAATTCTTCGGCTGGACGGACGTCGATCAATGACACCAGGCCGCCCTGCGCCCGTTCCATCAGGTCTTTCGCCGCCACTGCCTCTAGATCGTCCCGACGCTTGAGATAGCTGCTGACCAGGAATTCCACCTCTGCCAGGCGTGTTTGAGCGAGGACTCGCAGGCTGCTGATCACGTCCAGCACGTCATCGCCCGACATCCTGTAGTGGATGTGCACACCATCGCGCCGAGCCTCCACAAGACCGGCCTGGCGCAATTGCTGGAGGTGTTTGGAGGTGTTGGCCACCGACAACCCGGAGACCCGGGCCAGGGATTCCACGGTCCGCTCCCCCTGGGCGAGAAAGTCCAGTAATTCCAGCCGGGCGGGGCTGCCCAGCGAGCGCGCCACCCGGGCAAGTTGTTCGAACAGCGCCTGTTTCGGGCCGGTCTTTCTTGACATATTCAGCTTCCTCGCCGATATTCAACCAACTAGTAGAATAGTGTAATGTTCGGCATTCGTACAGTTCAGAGGGGCGCCGGACCCGGGAGGCAGAGTTTCCAATGCAAAGCTTTATCGAGAACTACGAGGGCATGATCCGGTTGTCTTTTTTCGTCGGAATGCTGGCGATCATGGGGCTTTGGGAAACCGTTGCCCCGGGACGGCAACTGCTGGTGTCACGCTGGCTCCGCTGGGCGAACAACCTGGGCCTGGTGGTGCTCAACACCGTGCTCTTGCGCATAATCTTTCCGTTCGCGGCAATGGGTCTGGCGGCGTTGGCCGCTGAAAACGGCTGGGGAGTGCTGAATCAACTGCAAGTGGCGCCTGTCCTGGCTGTGGTGATTTCTGTTGTCTTGCTGGATTTTGCGATCTGGATGCAACACGTGGTGTTTCATGCGGTGCCGGTGCTGTGGCGCCTGCACCGGGTACATCACGCGGACCCTGACTACGATGTGACCACCGGACTGCGCTTTCATCCCATCGAGATCATTCTCTCGATGCTGATCAAGTTTAGCGTGATCCTGGTATTGGGACCGCCACTGGTGGCGATCATCATCTTCGAGGTGCTGCTAAACGGCAGGCGCGATGTTCAATCATGGCAACGTCCGGTTACCCGCGGCTGTAGACCGTGTCCTGCGCTGGATAATCGTCACCCCGGATATGCACCGGGTGCACCATTCGGTGGACGACGACGAGGCCAACTCGAACTTCGGCTTCAATCTCTCCTGGTGGGACCGGTTGATGGGGACGTACCGCGATCAGCCGAGAAAGGGTCATGAGGGTATGACCATCGGCATTCGTGCCTACAGTGCTCCGGCAGACGTGAGTTACATGCCGGGCATACTTGCCCTTCCTTTCCGCGGCCGCATCAGCGGCTACGCCATCAACCGGCGTCAATGGGATGATGCGCCCGACGAATAGGATGCTCCCGGGAATCCTCTTGCTGCCGGCATTGGCGGCGGTGGTATTCATCGGGATCCTGTGCCGGGACCAGATCGATGGGGCGCGTATCCAGGCCTGGGTTCTGGAGGTTGGCATCGCCGCGCCGCTGGTCTTTGTGCTCGTCTACGCATTGGCCGCCGTGGCGTTCCTGCCTGGGGCTGTTCTCACTCTTGCCGGCGGCGCACTTTTTGGGCCCGCTTTGGGGACCCTGTACAACCTGGTGGGCGCAACCCTGGGCGCGACGCTTGCGTTTCTGGCGGCCCGGCACCTGGCGCCGGACTGGCTTGAAACAAAGGCGCGGGGACGCTTGAAGCGCGTGGTGGAAGGGGTCGAAGCCGAGGGGTGGCGATTTGTCGCCTTTGTCAGGCTGGTGCCATTGTTTCCCTTCAACCTGCTGAACTATCTGTTGGGCCTGACACGTCTGCCCCTCGTCCCCTACGTGGTGGCGACCGCGATTTTCATGCTGCCGGGGGCCCTGGCCTATACCTACCTTGGTTATGTCGGGCGGGAGGCGGCAGCCGGTAGCGAAGGGCTATTGCAGAAAGGATTGTTGGCGCTGGCGCTGCTGGCCATCGTCGCCTTCACCCCGCGAATGGTCGTCCGCTGGCGCATCGGGTCAACGATGGAGGTTCAACAACTCAAGGAAGGCATCGATGCTGCCAAAAGAATTCTCGTGCTGGATGTCAGAACCGAAGCGGATTTTCTCGGTGGCCGGCAGGGCCATATCGACGGTGCTTTGAATATCCCGCTGGAAACACTCGAAGGGCGTTTTGGCGAACTGGACAGATGGAGTGAGCAAACAGTGGCCATTATCGGCCGCACGGATCGCCGGTCTGCGCAAGCGGCCACGTTGTTGGCGCGGCACGGGTTCGCTGATGTTCGGGTGGTGCCAGAGGGAATGGCGGCATGGATTGCCGCCGATCTTCCTGTTATTTCCCCGCCATCAATACCAAAGGAGAACCCATGAATATTCTGTTGATACTCAATGATCCCCCGTATGGCACTGAGCGCAGCTACAACGGCCTTCGCCTTGCCAAAGCGCTGGCGCGCCAGGATGCTGTTGTGGTCACGGTATTCCTGCTGGCCGATGCCGTTGCCTGCGCGCGGCGCGGGCAAAAGGTACCTCAGGGCTTTTACAATCTGGAACTGATGGTGAAGTCCGTAACGCGCGGTGGTGAAGTGCTGCTGTGCGGAACCTGCATGGATGCGCGCGGTCTTGAAGATACGGACGTCATCGAAGGCACCCGGCGAAGTACAATGGACGAACTCGCGGCGCGCACTGTGGACGCCGATCGGGTGTTGGTGTTCTAGAGGCGGCCGTTGCGAGTCCATCCCTGGAACAGGAAGCCGCTACCGGGCCGCTGAATCACGGCACCATCAACATGGATACGGGTAAACATGCTTTCAACGTTGTCCAGACTGACGCCGAGTGATTTTCCGCGTATTCGACGCGGCAAGCTCGATACGCTGCAGGTTAATCTCGGATATCGCTGCAACCTGCAGTGCCAGCATTGCCACGTCAATGCCGGGCCGAAACGCAAGGAGGTCATGGACGCCGAAACGGTCGATACGGTGTTGGAGTTTCTCGCGCAAAGCGAGATTCGGACATTGGATCTCACCGGCGGTGCGCCTGAGCTCAATCCGGATTTTCGACGTTTGGTACGGGGTGCGCGCGCCCTGGGCTGTCATGTGATTGATCGGTCCAACCTGACAGTGCTCGAGGAACCCGATCAGGACGGGTTGGCCGAGTTTCTGGCCCGGCAACAGGTGGAAATCGTCGCCTCGCTGCCCTGTTACCTTGAAGAGAATGTCGACGGTCAGCGGGGTGCCGGTGTCTATCAGGACAGCATTCGTGCGCTGCTAAAGCTTAACGCCCTGGGTTACGGGCAGGAGGGCGGCAAGCGGATGCTGACCCTGGTCTACAACCCCGTCGGCGCCTATCTGCCGCCGGATCAACAACAGCTGGAGCGTGATTACCGCCGCGAACTTGGCAACCGTTATGGCATCGTATTCAGTCGCCTGTTCACCATCACCAACATGCCCATCGCCCGTTTCGGAAGCACGCTCCTGTCAAAGGGCGAGTTTGACAACTACATGGCGATGTTGAAGACGTCGACCCGGGCCGCCAACTTCAGTAACGTCATGTGCCGTTCTCTGCTGAGCGTCGACTGGCGCGGCAGGGTCTACGACTGTGACTTCAACCAGATGCTGGGATTGTCCCTTGAGGCGGATGGCAAGAGCCGGCTGCATCTCATGGATCTGCTGGATTCGAACCTTGTCGACAATCCCATCGTCGTTGCCGATCATTGTTACGGCTGCACTGCTGGCAGCGGCTCCAGCTGCGGCGGTTCGCTGGAGTAAGCCTGCCCGCGAGCCCGGCGTTTGCCGATGCGTATCTCAGTCATTATTCCAACCCTGAACGAAGTGGAGCGCCTGGGCGACACACTGGGCGACCTGGAGGAAGCCTTGCCTGTGCACAGCGAGGTCATCGTGGCGGATGGCGGCAGTTGCGACGGAACCCGCGAACTGGCCGAGCGGTTTTCCTGCCAGGTTGTTGATTCATCAGCCGGCCGTGCTCGCCAGATGAACGCGGGGGCAGGGCGATCCTCGGGCGACATCCTGTGGTTCCTGCATGCGGATACGCGGATACCGGCGGAGGCCGGTACGGCATTATTGAGTGGCTTGTCGGCAGGTCATTCCTGGGGGCGGTTCGATATCCGGCTTTCGGGGTCTCGCCGGATGTTCAGGCTGGTGGAACGGATGATGAATATCCGGTCCTGCCGCACCGGGATTGTGACCGGTGATCATGGCCTGTTCGTCACCCGGGATGTTTTTGATGCGGCTGGCGGATTTCCCGATATTCCCCTGATGGAGGATGTGGCGCTGTCGAAGGCGTTGCGCAAGAGAAACAAGCCGGTCTGTGTGGGCACCCGTCTGGTGATGACGTCGAGCCGACGCTGGGAAGAACAGGGCGTATGGCGAACAATTCTGCTGATGTGGCGCCTTCGCCTGGCCTATGCCCTCGGCGTTGACCCACAACGACTCGTGAAACGCTATTACCCATGAAATCGAATACCCGGCGAGTTCTGGTGTTTGCGCGAGAGCCCCGTCCCGGGAAGGTGAAGACGCGATTGATTCCTGCTCTGGGTGCAGCGGGTGCGGCGGCGTTGTACGAACGACTGCTGGCTGAAACCTTGGGCGCGGTCGCGGGGCTGAAACACGGAAATGCCGAGTTATGGTACGAAAGTGACGATGCCGAGCCCCTCAAATGCAGAAAGTTAGCGGCGAAGTTCGGCGCGGTATTGCACCAGCAGCATGGTGTTGACCTCGGTGAGCGGATGAAAAAGGCCTGTCGTAAAGCAGCGCCGTCAGCGCGTGATCCCCTGGTCATCATTGGTAGCGATTGTCCGGGGTACACGGCCGATTATCTTTCTCAGGCCTTTGATGCGTTACGGGGTGTCGATGCCGTGTTGGGTCCAGCCCTCGATGGCGGCTATGTGCTGATCGGATTGACGCGAACCGATCCACGTCTGTTTGACGAAATGCCCTGGGGCACATCGAAGGTTCTTGGCTTGACCCGTTCCCGCTTGCGCGTATTGGGATGGCGTTGGCGTGAATTGCCGCCGCTCAGGGATATCGACCGTCCCTCCGATCTGGCACACTTCCCGCTTTTGCAGGCGGGTGGCGCCTCCACCCTGAGAGGAATTGAATCATGAGTTGGTTGGACCATTTGCCGCTGAGCGTCTTGCTAATTGCTTCATTGACGCTGGGCCTGGCGCCCTTCGCGCCGGAACCCCATGTCTGGGAAAAATTAAAGATGCTGGCTGACGGCACCTTGTCGCGCCCTATCGACATATTGGATCTGTTGATGCACGGTGCGCCCTGGATTTTACTTGGACTTAAACTTGTGCGTATGTCCATGCGACAGCCCGGAAATTCATAAGCCCTTTTCATCACAGGCCTGCGAACGGTTTTTGTAACCAGGTACAGGCCTGGCAAGGTCCTCGCGAATTCGCTTTCACGAGGACCCCTGATATTTTGAATTGGCCGATATTACATCGACAGGATTTCACCCGGTTCCATGACCTTTACCTTCACCGGCGAATCACCCAAGGCGTTAATGAATTCCTCGGGCGTCCCTTTCAAGGGCGGAAAAGTGCCATAGTGCATGGGCACGACCATTTTGGGCCGCATTAAGCTGTCCATGGCATAGGCAGCTTCTTCCGGGCCCATCGTGAACCAGCCACCGATGCAGACCAATGCCAGGTCGGGTTCGTAGAATTCACCGATCATTTTCATGTCCCCGAATACGCCGGTATCCCCTGAATGGTAGATCTTGTAGCCGTCTTCCAGCTCGATCACATAACCCACCGGCTCGCCGCCGGTGTGTACCGTGCCTTCATGGGTGACAGTGGAACTGTGCTCGGCCCGGACCATGGTGATGTTGATGCCGTCGCCAATAGGTGAAACGGTACCGCTCTTGTTCCAACGAACCAGTTGTTCGTTTGGGATCAGACCGAGGCTGCCATAGACACTGCCCATGTCGGCATTCATACCGACTTTGGCCCCTGTCATGCTGGCCAGGGCCTGCACATCAGCGGTGTGGTCGAAGTGTCCGTGAGTGACGAGAATCAAATCCACCTTTCCCAGTTTCTTGAGATCTTTCAGCTCGTCAGGTGTTTTTGGGTTCTTCAGCAGGAAGGGATCGATAACGATGACCTTTCCGCTGTTGGTGGTCAGCTTGAATGCGGCTTGGCCGAACCACTGAAGTTCAAACGCGTGGGACTGGCCTGCCGTAAGTCCGAACAAAACCAGGGCAAGCAATACATTCCGAGCTATAGAAATCGTTCGCATCATCGACTTTCCATCCACAAGGTTGTTCTGTTTATCAATGATCAAAGCGCTATCACCGCATGGGTAACAACACCCGGATCAGGGGGCTGCCATCAGCAGCATTTAAAGGTAGGTAACTCTCTGCGCTTAATCAACCCGGCTGGCGCTATCGTAAATTCACTTGATTGATCGGAAGTTTGGCATCGAGAACGGATGATGCTGAAAATGCAGCGCCAACAGCGTTGGATGATCCGGGTCTCTGAGGGGCTGGACGCGGGACTGTTCCTGACGGCGACTTTCCGCGCGATGAGCGCCGGCCGTCAGAACAGTGCGGTTCGGGTGGACGTTCGGAAACCGGGCTTGATGCCCTGGGGCCTGTTAACCCTGTGCGAACAGGCCTCCGGCGAGCCCGATGTTGAGCATTATGTAGCCGCCCAGCCCGACGGTGAACAGGCCAATCGATGCCTTGAGCCCGTTATGGGCCCAGGTCAGCCCCCGTGGCGAGTAGCGCAGCGGCAGGCCGATGACGGCGCCTATCATGGCCATCCCGACGATGGAGCCAAAGCCGAACACGGCGATGAAGGCCAGGCCCTGCCATGGGTCCTCCACTGCGCCCAGGGCGAGCACAATGAGTGCCGCGGAACCGGCCATACCGTGCATCATGCCCACCAGCAGGGGGCGCAGCGAAATGCGCTCGGGATGTTCGTGATTGTGGGGATCCGCCTCGTGGCTTTTCGAGGCCTCATGGGCGTGGGCATGGAAGTGTTGCCTGGTGCCGTGCCGATGGGCGTGAAAATGGATGCGCTCGCGCACCACGCGCCGCAGAACGTCCGCACCAAGCACCACCAACATCAGGCCAACCATGAATTCCAGCCCGCTGGCGATACGTTCCGGTACCAGTGAATCGGCAAGCAGCACCGCGCCCCCGAACAGAAACAGGGTGAGGGTATGGCCCAGCCCCCAGATTGCTCCTCGTCGCGCAGAGTCCGCCAGGTTACGGCTGCGGGTTGCCAGCGAGGCGATAGCTGCCAGATGATCGGCCTCCATGGCGTGCTGTAGGCCCACCAGGAAGCCCAGAAAAAGGATGCTCAACATAGATTCGGTTCCACGGCCGGTTTACCCTCGAGCCTTTTGTGCAGTGCGGTTTGCGTTCAGTACCACTGCAGTCTAATCCAGTTTAGTCCTGATTGCCTGAGTCGCTGTCGTCCGCCAGGCTTGAATCGGCCGGGCAGAAGGGCGCCATATCCTGAACTTCGTACAGGGCCGGACATTCGTCCAGCGTCGTCAGGATGGGTTGGCCCGGACGAGGGTCGAGGCTGCCTGCTTCGAGTAGATCGATGACCTGTGCTGCTGATAGGGAGTACATGGTTTCTGCCTTGTTAACGCGTAAATTCGTTCGTTGTCGATCACTTGTCCGCGAATTGCGGAAGGTTCAATAAAAATTCATGCTGTTTTAGCCAGCTCAATGTCATAGCCGACGCAGGGGTCCACTGCTTCAATCAGCAGACCCGCCAGGCGTTCCAGCTCTGCCTCCGGTCGCAAGGCGTTAAGCGATTGGACGACCACGCCCCGGGGATGAAAATTCCATTCCGTAGGGGCGAGCATTTGATAGCTCGTCACCCGCTCGCCATTGAGAATCACCCGGTGTACGAGGCGTCCCCGCGCGGCCTCCACCTGGCCGATTCCGGTCCCGCTGCCGGATTTCCCCGTTCCGGGGATTGTGGCGGCATCGGCAGAGGCTTCGAATAACCGATTCAATCGATCAGTCAGCGAAGCGACCTCCGCCAGTCGCGCGAGAATCCGCGACAACAGACCGTCGCCCCAGTGTTCGCGGGCGCTTGCCACCAACGGGAAATTTATGGATCTGGCAAAGGCCCCGGTTTCGTAAAATTCGCCCCGCCAATCCGGTGTCGCCACGTATTCGTTGGCTTCCTCACTTTGCAGGCGCGATTCCAGTTCGGCGGAGTTCATGGCGGGAAGGGGTCTGAGTTCAGCCTGGCCGGCGTCTGCCCAGTTCCGCCGGAGAATTTCTGACACCAGGCCTGCGGCGGGCGTGGTGGTTGCTGTTGCCCATTCGGTGATTCGGTCCGGGTCACTCAACTGCAGAAAAGTGTCCGCTGGGCACCCCAGGACGGAATCGGCCACCAGTTGCCGGATTGCGTCGAGCCAGTTTGCGAAGTCCTTGGAGTCGTGTTGCAAGTCGCCGCCCCCAGGACTAAAGGGATCCGTTCCGGAAAACAGCAGTTGGGAAAGGTCGGTGGCCAGGCGCATGACCCGTGGAAGGTCCACCGTGGGCGCCTTCGCTTCGGGCTGCCAGCCGATGAATATGCGCAGCAGGTGTTCGCGCAGCGTTTCGGCCAGGACCAGCATCTCGCGCCCTTTGCGGACCGACACGGCGACATCCTGGCCCCGCGCCTGCTCCACCGCTTCTACAGCGGCCACGGACTGGGCGATGCCGCAGACGCGATAGAGCATCGGCAGCATCTTCAACGTGTCGTCGGCGGACTTTCCGGCGAACCAGCGGATTGCGTTCAGAGGACGGCTGGATGTCACCTGTGTGTCAACACGACCGGAGCGGTCCTGGCTGAGCCGAATGGTGATTCGCCCTTCAGGATTCTTGATCATCGCGTACCGGCCGTTCCCCGATGCCGGGCCAGGCATCCCACGCGCAGTAACCCCCTGAATGCGTCGGCACAGGGCGGGCCAATCCCGCGTGGAGGATCAAAAATGTGGGTTGCAGGATACATCAGAGCTTTAGTACCTATTAATGTAGCTATTGTACGCCTCAATCCATTGCGACACGCATATATTGATCTCAACCTTTTGATCTGGATCGACTTTACTCTGCATCCGCTGGTTTGCCCGGCGTCACTGCATGGGGTTCCTTGCCCTGAACCGTCCCGGAAAATGATTGTTTCCGGCTTTACAGTATAAAAATTTATGACTACATTAAAAAAATATATGACGCGGCGCAATAAATTCTGATCCTGTGGAGGAATTTCATCATGCAAGTGGAGCCGGACAGACCGTCGAGAGCCCGGATTGTGTCCGTCGTGTTTGACGAGGACGGGTTCATACTGGATGCCAACCAATGGACCGAGGCATTGGCGGAAGAGTTGGCCGTTGCCGCGGACATCGATTCGCTCGGCCCACGGCATTGGGACACGATTCATTTCATCCGCGGTAAATTCCTCAGCAACGGCGCTCTGCCGTTGATGCGCCATGTTTGCCGACAACTCGGCATGAGGCCTCATGCCATCAAAGGGATGTTTGGTGGGTGCCACCATTTGTGGCGTATCGCCGGATTACCCAATCCGGGCGAAGAGGCCAAATCCTACATGGACTGAGGAAAGCGCCAGACAGCATCCGTCTTAATTTGATTTGGCGGGCTCGATTTGGCAGGTGGATCGGTGTGGATTTTCGGTCGCCTGAACCATGGCGAAGACCGATTGGCGCGGAATTCATGGCTGGCGGTACAAGCGAGACTCCCTCTGGCATATAATTGGCCGGATAATTTTATCTGCGGCCAGCCGGCTGCCCGGTTCGGAGTAAATTAATGAAGATGAAGACGCTTTCGGTGCTTTCTGGCGCCATTTTAGGGATTCTGGCTACGGCCGGTGTGGTTGCCGACGATGCGGCGGCAGTGGAAGAGCGCATCAAGCCCATCGGCACCGTTGTGGTGGCCGAGTCCGCACCGGCACCTGCGGCCGAAACGATGCCTGCCGCAGAAGCGATGCCTGCCACAGAAGCGATGCCGGCAGCCGAGGCGGCGCCTGTGGCCGAAGCGGCACCGGCGGCCGAGCCTGCTGCGCCCGCCATGGATGCCGCTCCCGCGGCTGAACCCGCAATGGCCGAGGCGCCTGCTGCTGAAGCAGCTGCGGCGCCCGCCGCTGCCGACGCCACCGCGGTGGCCCAGCAAAGTGGTTGCATGGCCTGCCATCAGGTCGAAATGCGGGTGGTGGGGCCGTCTTTCAAAGAGATTGCCGCCAAGTACGCGGGTGATGCCTCGGCTCGCGATATGTTGATCGCGAAGGTCAAGAGTGGTGGCGTCGGCACCTGGGGCCAGATTCCCATGCCACCTAACGGTCATATCGCCGACGAAAATATCACGGCGGTGGTGGAATGGATTTTGACCATGTGACCCGCTTATGTTGCTGAAACAGCAGCCAGCGCCCGGTATCCCTTGCAGGGGGCCGGGCGTTTTTAATGGCCAGCTGCGGGGCATCGCAGCTTGGGTGGTGCTTGCGCTCGCCATCGGCGGTTGTTCGCCATCCCCTGATCCCCGACCCACTGGAGAGGCGCCTGTGGGGGCCCGCGGTACAACATCGGACGCAGGCAGCAAGGTGTATCACCGCGCCTGTGTGGCCTGTCATGGCGCCGGCCTGGTGGGCGCGCCTGAACTGGGCGACCGGGATGCCTGGATGCCGCGTATCGCCCAGGGCAGGGCGGTGCTGTTGCAGCATGCCTTGCTCGGATTCAAGGGCGAGACAGGGGTAATGCCCGCCAAGGGTGGGCACGGCTATCTTGCTGAGGCAGAGGTGGCTGCTGCCTTGGACTACATGCTGGATACGGTGCCTTAGCCCAAACAGGTGGCGGCCGGATCTCAGGCCTTGTTGAGCATTGCGCGCATGGCGGCGAGGTGTGCCTGCCCTCGCTCCTGTTGCTGTTCGGGATCCGCCGCGGCTTTGCCGGTTTCCCAGTCAATCTGATCTTCCGGTAACTCGCCGATGAAGCGGCTGGGTTCGCAGGCGATCCATTCGCCGTAGCGACGGCGTTTGCGACAATAGGTCATGGTCAGTTGGCGACGTGCCCGGGTGATGCCCACGTAGGCCAGTCGGCGTTCTTCGTTGATATTGTCATCCTCGATGCTGCTTCGGTGCGGCAGCAGTTCTTCCTCCATGCCGGTCAGAAACACCACCGGGAATTCCAGGCCCTTGGCGGCGTGGAGGGTCATGAGGTTAACCCGGTCATTACCGGTCTCGTCGTCCTCTCGTTCCAGCACGTCCATCAGGGTGAGGTGATTGACCAGGTCGCCGGGCTCTCCCTTGCCGATGTCCTTTTTCTCGAGCCGCCCCAGCCAATCGAGCAGATCGGTGACGTTCTCCCAGCGACGCTGGGCCACCGCCTCGCTGGAGCTGGCGTTGCGCAGCCAGCCCGGATAATCGATCTCCGTCATCAGGTCGTTCAGCGCCGAGCGGGAGCTGTCCGCATAGGCGCGTTGGCGATAACGGCCAATCCAGCGGGCGAATTCCTGCAGTCGTTCCAGTCGCGCCTTGTCCACGTGGGCACTCAGGCCGAGGTCTTCGCAGGTGGAAAGCAGACCGCGGCGGCGCTGGCCGGCGTAGTGACCCAGGCGTTCCAGCGTGGTCGGTCCGATCTGGCGACGGGGAACATTCACCACCCTCAGAAAGGCGGCATCGTCGTCGGGGTTTGCGATCAGCCGAAGGTAGGCCATCGCATCCTTGATTTCGGCGCGGGCAAAAAACGAGGTGCCGCCGCTCAGGAAGTAGGCGATATCGTGCTGGCGCAGCGCCTTTTCGAACTCGCGGGCCTGGTGATTGCTGCGGTAGAGAATGGCCACATCGCCCAGGGAACCGCCACGGAAGCGGTGATGCAAAATTTCCGAGACCACACGGCCGGCCTCGTGGGGTTCGTCGTCGCAGCGAATCACCCGGATCCGGTCGCCGGCACCCAGATCACTCCACAGGCGTTTTTCGAACACGTGGGGATTGTTGGCGATCAGGTGATTGGCGGCCTGGAGGATGCTCTGCACCGAACGATAGTTCTGCTCCAGTTTGATGATGCGCAGATTGCGAAAGTCCTGCTGAAGGCGGGAGAGGTTTTCGGGATTGGCGCCTCGCCAGGCATAAATAGACTGATCATCGTCACCCACCACGGTGAGCGCGCAACGTACCCCGACGAGCTGGCGCACCAGTTCGTACTGGCTGTCATCGGTATCCTGGTATTCGTCAACCAGCAGATAGCGTGTGCGATTCTGCCAGGCGTCCAGAACTTGGGGTTGTTCACGGAACAGGGTGACCGGCAGCATGATGAGGTCATCGAAGTCCACGGCATTGTAAGCGCGCAGGCTCCGTTGGTATCCACTGTAGGCCTTTGCCGCGCGGGCATCCGTCTCGCTCTCTGCTGCCGCCAATGCCTGCTCGGGCGTTGTCAGGCATCCCTTCCAGTGGGAGATGCGCCAGCGAATCGATGACAGATCGCCGGTAGAGTCGTCGGCGCCAAGGCGTTCCTTCAGCAGGGTCTCTGTGTCCTGTTCATCGAGGATGGTAAACCCCCGTTTCAGGCCGGCGCTGGAAAGCTCCCGGCGGAGGATGCGCAAACCGAGATTGTGAAAGGTGCTGACGGTCAAACCGCTTGTGTCAGTCCCTTTCAGGAGGGCTGTCACCCGTTCCTTCATTTCCCGCGCCGCCTTGTTGGTGAAGGTGACGGCGGTGATCTGGGACGGCAAGAGGCCCTGTTCGCGAACCAGGTGGGCGATCTTGGTCGTTATGACGCGAGTCTTGCCCGAGCCGGCGCCGGCCAGCACCAGCAGGGGACTGTCGAGATGTTGAACCGCCTCTTTCTGGCGAGAATTCAGCGACATGCAGGCCGCTTATTCGGTGCGAGGCAAAGGGGCTGTGTGCCTGGCGATGGTTGTCGCCGGGAGTTGATTGTCTGTGGCATAAAGGGTCCGAAATCCGGTGATTAGCAACGCCGGAGTCCGGCGGCTGGTATATCCTACCCCAACCGCCCTGTTCCATTTCATAGGGGATTGTACCGATGTCGAAGGATCAACCGCCCGGCCGCCGTACCGAGTCCCTGGAACGCACGCTAAACCGCGATTCCTGGCGTATATTTCAGATAATGGCGGAGTTCGTCGAGGGATTCGAAAAGCTCGAGCGGATCCATCCCGCCGTCAGCATCTTCGGATCGGCCCGCACCGGGGAAAACCATCCCTGGTACCAGATGACCGTCGAGATTGCCCGTCTGCTATCGGAGTGCGGTATCGCCGTGGTTTCGGGCGGTGGGCCAGGCATCATGGAGGCCGCCAACAAGGGCGCACAGCAGGGCAAGTCGCCCAGCGTCGGCGTCAATATCGAGTTGCCCCGCGAACAGAAGGCCAACCAGTTTCAGGATATCAGTCTGAACTTCCGCCACTTCTTCGCCCGCAAGGTGATGTTCGTCAAGTACGCCGCCGCTTATGTGGTGATGCCCGGCGGTTTTGGCACCCTCGACGAACTGGCGGAGATTCTGACCTTGATTCAAACCGGCAAGAGTCGACGCATACCCGTCATCCTCGTGGGCTCGGAAGTCTGGCGTGGGTTTCTTGACTGGCTTGAAAATACCCTCGTCGTTGCCGGAACCATCGGGCAGGAGGATCTTGATCTCATCTATCTTTGTGATGAACCTCAACTGGTGGTGGAAAAGATTTTCGACTTCTATGAGGGGCGGAGTATCGAGCCGTCCACCGAGGAAAAAATAATCCAACTGGAACTTTGATGATTTGGTTATTCGGTCGCATGTCATGACGAGGTAACGGACCTGACACCGTGACGTCACCTTCAGCCCCTAAATTCCCCCACCGGAAAAGGCTTCGTTTAATCGCGGGCCTTGCCGTTCTCACTTTGGCATTCATTCTTGGGGGTTCACTGATGAACAAGAAACTGGCGTGCGTACTATCGCGCACTGTGATTGCGATGGGTGTGGCAGTCGCCATCACCGGTTGTACTGATGATGACGACAGTAAGCAGGCGGAAAACCCCGATCTTCCAGTCTCCGAAAAGCGAATTGCCTTTCGCGGAATAGATGCTCCCGCAACTGCAGGTGAAAAGACATCCACCCGAACCTCCACTGAAGTGGAGATGGATGGGACGGCGTACACCATCGGGCACAAGGTCATTGCTCGTACCAACGAAGTGATGCCACTGCTGCGAAACATCAACGCCGTCAAGGAACGCGCAGAAGGGGAGGATACCGTCAAGTTCGGCGCCTGGCTGAACAACAAGGGTGAGGCCTTCACCTCCGCCGACGGTTCTGAAATGGTCTGCACCAACGGCAGTGGTCCGGATTTCACATCACTGCTGAGTTACCAGGAGAACGGCACCACCAGCCTGTTCGCGGCCACCAACATGGAGTGCAGCGTTGGCGGTGTCTGGATCACCAAGCTCGAGCAGAATCCCGGTACGGGCGAATTGACGGCTGTCGCCACCCGACCCGCCGATTTTTCGGGAGAGTTCGGTACCTATGTGAACTGCGCCGGTCAGGTCACCCCCTGGGGAACCCATCTGGGCTCAGAGGAATACGAGCCGCCAATGTCAGATTTCGATGCTGCGGCCGTCGCCTATGAGGACCAGACTGAATGGGGTTGGGCCAACCAGGACAACATCGCCTGGTTTGGCAGCGATGATTGGCACGATGAACATACCCTGGCCATCACCGAGTACAACGGCATGGCTAACGATGCGGCCAATGCCGCCACGGCCGGCTATTACTACGGGTGGGTCCCGGAAGTGGCGATCACATCCGCCTACGGTGATCACAAGGTGACAAAACATTACTCACTGGGTCGCTTCGCCCACGAACTGTCTTACTTAATGCCGGATAATCGCACGGTCTACCAGTCGGACGACGGCGCCAACACCGGGTTGTTCATGTTCGTGGCCGACAATGCCAGGGACCTGAGTTCCGGCTACCTCTACGCCGCGAAGTGGAACCAGACCTCCGCCGAAGGCCTCGGTAGCGCGGATATCGATTGGATCAACCTGGGGCATGCCTCCAGCGCCGACATTCGTACGGCACTCGATGCCGGCATCACCTTCGGCGACATGTTCGATCAGGAAACCCCCGATGGTGCTTCCTGTCCTACCGAAGGCTTCATGCCGGTGAATGCCTATGATCCGCTTTTGGTGTGCGTAAGGCTCAAGACCGGCCAATTCGCGGGTGTGGATATCCCGACCTTGGCGTCGCGTTTCGAAACCCGCCTCTACGCGGGTTACATGGGGGCCACCACCGAATTCCGGAAGGAAGAGGGCATCACCTACGATCCGGAAACCGGGCGCCTGTTCGTGGCCATGAGTGAAGTTGCCCGCGGTATGGAAGACAACCTGTCCATCGAGAAAGGCGACGATCGCTACGATCTTGGCGGTTACAACGACATCCGGCTGAACACTGCGAATCTATGTGGTGGTGTCTATGCCATGGACCGGTCCGCCGACAGGGTCAAGGACAGCGACGGCGTGGATATCCCCAGCAACCTGGTGGTTATTAATATGTACGGCCTGGTGGCCGGTGTCCACGAAGGGGATGTCCTGAACGAAGTGTGCGATATCAACGGCATCGCCAATCCGGACAATATCGCCATGATTGACGGCAAGGGTGTGCTCCTGATCGGCGAAGACACCGGTGCCGGAAATCACGAAAACAACTTCGTGTGGGCCTTTGACCTGGAGGACTGGACGCTGACGCGAATTGCCTCCACGCCGGAAGGTGCGGAAACCACCTCACCTTACTGGCACGGCCCGTTCAACGGTTGGAACTACATTACGCTGGTGAACCAGCACCCCGACGGCGTCGAGTCGGAGGTGGGTTACATCGGACCCTTCCCCGCGAATTGATCGGGGTGCATTGACGCGCTCAAGCGGACGGGGCCAATGCCTTCAAGGTGTAAGCCCCGTCCGCTTCGACGTTGTCCAATACCGCTGGATTCAGCCCGCATTTCTCCACCATTCCACTTCGGTTAAATCTGAATAAGTCCATCATGAAGGCCATGATCCAACGTTCCGATGTGGCCATCGAACCCGTCGAAGAGGTTCTCCATCAGGTGGATCTCAACAAAAACGGCGTTTTCGATCGTGCCGTTCAGGTGGTCTACGATTGGGAGCCGGGCAAGGGTCGCGATATGTCCTATGTGGGGCAGGCGCGATTGAAGCTCCTGACCGGCGAATTGGAAATCGCTGCCGGATTGTTTCCCACGGGGACGGGATTTTTGCACAGCGTCCGCTATCTCGATCCCCAGTCCGACGGGGCCGTGACCTTGGCCCCACGCATGAAGGAACTGCGTTTTGCCCGCAAGGACCGGTGGTACAACTATTCCGAATTGTGGGGTGAGTGGCACCGGGAGGCGCGGGAAAAGCGTGAAGACGCCGATATCACCAAAGCAGTGCTTGGTGACCCGGAACGGGGGATGCGTACAAAGGGTTGGCGTTATCAGGGTTTTATCGAAGACAAGAACGGCAATCTGCGGCCCCAGACCCGGGAAGAGACTTTTTTCTGCATGGGCTGTCACGGCGGACTCGGGTCCACAACCGACACGGTATTTTCCTTTCCGCGCAGTTTCGGGACGGAGTCGTTTCAAGGCGGTTGGTCCCACTGGAGCCAGAAGGGTCTGGCAGGCGTACCCGAGCCGGTGAGGTCAGATGGCCGCTATGAGTACAGCTACTATTTGGAAAACAATCGCGCCGGGGACGAATTTCGGTCCAATCCGGAGATCATCGCCAGGTTTTTTGACGAAGCGGGGACTTGAAACCGGATCAGCTGGCGCTTTTGCACAATGATGTCAGCGTGCTTCTCTTGCCAAGCCGGGCCCGCGCCCTGATGCTGAATAAGGCTTACCGGGCGATCGTTGCCGAGCAGAGCTTCGTGCTCGGGCGGGATACGACCGTGACACCGTCGGAGAATGTCCAGAAACAGGTGGAGCAGAATCAGCCAACCGGTGTAAAAACGCCGATCAGCGGTCCCTGAAGCACCTTCATCGCTTCGGCGACAGTTGGCCGCCGGGCCTCATTTGAGCGCCAACGCCGGGGATTCGCATAGGGTCGGCAGGCCATGGGTTCGGATCGCAGCATTTCGATGGTGATTATATTAGGATGGTTCCACCAGATATGGAGAGCCTCCCATGCGTCGAGCCTTGTTCTACCTTGTCATCATGACCGCTTCGGCCACGTTAACCGCCCAGCCCACCACCGAGGATGTTCCGCCCCCGCAGGTGGATGCCCCGCTCCAGGTGGATCCCCGCTCCCGCAGGTGGATGCCCCGCTCCCGCAGGTGAATGTCGACACTTCCCAATCGCCGGTTGATCCGGAAATCTCCATCCTCGAGGAAGAGGATCGCGTCGTCTACGAGTATCGCGACAACAGTGGCCGCCTCTATATGGTCAAGGTCGTGCCCAAGGTCGGTAAGCCCTATTACCTGCTCGATACTGACGGTGATGGCGAATTGGACCTGCGCCAGAACGACCCCCGTAAGGTCGCGGTCAACATGTGGGAGATCTTCCGCTGGTGAGGGATGGCGCTTCGCATCCTGAGCCCAATTCCCCCCGAACGGGTCCGCAATCGCCGCCAGGGTTTCGTCAGGGCTTTGTCCAGGCCGTGGACCGTCTCAATGAGGCGCTCGGACTCGGCGTCTCATGGCTGACCATGCTCATGGTGGCGGTCACCTTTTTGGTGGTCGTCCTGCGTTATTTGTTCGATCTCGGCTGGATTGCCATGCAGGAATCGGTCACCTACATGCACGCGGCCGTGTTTATGGTGGGTGCGGCGTTCACCTTGAAGCATCAGGGCCACGTGCGGGTGGATATCATCTATCGAAAGATGGGTGAACGCGGTCGTGCCTGGGTCAACCTGATGGGCGGTTTTTTGCTCTTGTTACCCACGATGCTCTTCATTGCATGGATCAGCTGGGAATACGTATTCTCATCATGGGAAGTACTTGAGGGATCGCGTGAGGCGGGGGGAATCCCCGGCGTATTCCTTTTGAAAACTCTTATGCTCGTGATGCCGGTGTTACTGGTGCTGCAGGTGATGGCAGGCATACTGCGGGATTGGCTGGTAATCCGCAGCACGCCGACAGTGGCGCCGGGTGCGGAGAACCCCTAGGGATGGACGCAGTCTTACCATTGCTGCTGTTTCTGGCCGTTGGCCTCGTCCTGATGCTCGGTTACCCGGTGGCCTTCACACTGGCCGGCGTGTCTCTTGTGTTTGCTCTTTTCGGCAGCCTGTTCGACCGATTCGATCCTGCGTTTCTCGAGGCGCTGCCGAACCGGCTTTACGGCATCATGATCAACGAGACGCTGATTGCCGTCCCCTTGTTCGTTTTTATGGGCGTGATGCTGGAACGCTCGAAAGTGGCCGAAAGCCTGCTGGATACCATGGCCAGCCTGTTCGGTCCCTTGCGCGGCGGTCTCGGTATCTCTGTAACCCTGGTGGGCATGTTATTGGCCGCCAGTACCGGCATTGTCGGTGCCACAGTGGTGACCATGGGCCTTTTGTCGCTGCCCACCATGCTCAAGCGGAATTATGATCCCGGTTTGGCGGCGGGTACCATTTGTGCGTCGGGCACACTGGGGCAGATCATTCCACCGTCCATCGTGCTGGTGCTATTGGGTGATGTCCTGTCGTCCGCTTACCAGCAGGCGCAGCTTGACATGGGCGCCTGGAACCTCGATACGGTGTCCGTGGGCGATTTATTTGCCGGCGCCTTCATTCCCGGTATCGTGTTGGTGGGTCTTTACCTGGTTTATCTGATCGGGGTTGCGGTGTTTCGTCCTGCAGCCGTTCCGGCAATTCCGCTGGAGGAGCGGCAACTCGAAACCCGCGCCCTCTGGTGGCGGGTATTGACAGTGCTGATTCCGCCCCTGGTGCTGATAGTGGCCGTTTTGGGCTCCATCGTCGCCGGTATAGCCACGCCCACAGAAGCGGCCTCGGTGGGCGCCGTTGGTGCAATGATTCTGGCGGCATCTCGTGGTGAATTGAGGCTGGACACCTTGCGTGCGGTTATCCGTCAGACCACTGTCGTCACCAGCATGGTGTTCATGATCTTCATCGGTGCGGCGGTGTTCTCGCTGGTGTTTCGTGGATTCGGCGGCGACGAGGTGGTGGAGGAACTCCTCACCAACCTGCCCGGGGGCGTGGTGACCGCTGTGATGGTGGTCATGCTGTTGATGTTCCTGCTCGGATTCATCCTGGATTTCATCGAGATTACGTTCGTCGTGGTGCCAATTGTGGGTCCCATTCTGCTGGCCATGGGGCTCGATCCGGTCTGGCTCGGGGTGATGATTGCCCTGAATCTGCAAACCTCTTTTCTCACTCCGCCGTTCGGGTTTGCCTTGTTCTATTTACGCGGCGTTGCACCTCCCGAGGTAAGCACCGCCATGATTTACCGGGGGGTCGCACCCTTTATCCTGATCCAGTTGATTATGCTTGGGTTGTTGGCAATCTGGCCCGCCCTGGCCACTTGGTTGCCCCATAAAATCTATGGCTGAGATAACGAGGCGGGAACCACGAAGCGAACGATCAGCGGTTTACCTTTCGGCGCACTGGCGGGTTTGATCCGTCAGCAAGAATAGTCACCGGCTGACTTTGACGAACGATGCGCCGGGGCGGGCATTGCCGGCGGTCAAGGAAGACCAGGTTGGTGGATTGGAAAAATCGACCACTCGTTTCCGTGTTTCCTGACCCAGGCGAATAAGCGGTCGATTGGTTCGTCAATAGCACTTGGCTCAGCCAGTAAGCCGGCGTTGAATGTTGTCTGTCTTTCAGGCCGTTTCGCCCTGGAGAGTGTAATGACGAGAATTCTTGCCGTGAATGGGTCTTATCGCCAAGGCGGCATCGTGGACCAGGCCGTGGAAGAGGCGGCCAAGGCCGCTCGAGAGGCCGGTGCCAGTGTTGAAATCATCCTGCTGCGCGAGGTGCCCATCGAATTCTGCGCTAACTGCCGGCATTGCACCCAGCGCTCGGGTGACACCCCCGGGGAATGTGTGCATAACGATCGGATGCGGGAATTGATCCACAAGATTGAAGACGCCGATGGGTTCATTTTGGCATCGCCCACCAACTTCTATTCGGTTACCGCTATCTTCAAACGATTTATGGAGCGACTGGTGGTTTTTGCATACTGGCCCTGGGGGACGGGCAGTCCCAGGCATCGTCTGGATAAACCCCACAAACCCGCCTTGCTGATCGCGTCGAGTGCGGCACCCGGGTGGATTGGCCGGTTCACCTACGCGACCTTGAAACAACTCAGAATGACCGCCAGGACCATTGGCGCGAAACCGATCGGGTCGACCTTTATCGGCATGGTGTCCCAACAGGAGCATCCTTGTCTGGCCCAAAAATACAAGGACCGGGTGCGTCGTCTCGTCACCAGGCTGGTTTAACGAGATGCCGGTTTCCCGCTCTTTTTTTCGGTGTTGTTTCGTGCGCGATTGGTTTTTGTATATGCGTCCTGGAAGGACCACATCAAGACAGCGGTGGAAACGCCGATCATCAGTACGCCGTTGATGGCCTCAATGGCCCCGAGGAGTTTGTGTGCGTCGGACATGACAATATCGCCGTAGCCGAGCGTCGAAAAATTCACGGCAGAGTGATAAAAGGCGTCCTTGTAATTTTCGAATTCGCCCAGCAGTTGAAACAGCAATGCCCATAACCCCACCTGGGCAAGGTTGCCGATCACCAATATCAACAGTACGCCATTGATCACGATCAGGCTGGATCCGAGTGAAGGGCTGTTTACCAGGTAGTCGTGGTTCGAGTAGTAGTTCATGGCGGCCACCAGCAAAAAGGACTGCAGCAGCAGGCACAGGGTGATCAGCGGCAAGCCAAGCGCGAGGTTTATCAGCATTGGGGTAGTCCTCCACTTGAGACAGGCCGGTTTCGGCGCAGTCGACGCGTTCGCAACCACTCCAGCGTGTAGATTGCCAACCAGGCATACAGGGTCACGAAAACAAACAGTCCCATGCGAACGGCGAAGGCTTCATAGACATCTTTTCCGTTAGCGCTGTCGTCCACCGCAGGCCCCAGCAGGATCAGAAGCGTAACGCCGACATTCAACCAGAAAGACGCCGGATAGCGGGTGGCCAAAATACCGTACACCTTGCTCGCCAGGTAGATTCCGAAGGCCAGCATCCAGAGAAAAAACATCCACAGGCTGGGACAAAGTTTCAGTACGAACCAGAATACGACTGCGAAACAACCGGCGAGAAAGGTTGATCCGAGCAGTTCCCGGCCGGCGTTGTGGGCGTTAACCATCGACCCCTGCTGGCTCAGCGATACCGATTTCATGATGATGGCCAGATACGAGCCGGGATTGGTCAACGCCAGAAAATACGCAGGCAACACGATTATGGTGGCGCGCAGGGCTATCCAGTTGGACTGCTCTTCGGTGGAGGGTTTGGGTTTCTGCCCGGCTGGTGTCGCGGGTTCTGGAAACCATGGGTAAACAACCCACTGACAGACGATGGCGAGGGCGACTCCCAGTACCAATGACATGACGACAGTGGCGGCGAGTTGGTAGCTGAGTAGCCCCGCTGCGGAGATCAGTGTGAAGCCCACCGTGAGAAACATTCCCACCAGGCCTTTGCCCAGATTCACGGTCAGGTAGTTACTCAGATAAAGGCCCACGGCCACGATCAGAATAGCCGATACCGGATAGTTCAATAGGACCGGTATCAGGAGCAATCCCATACCCAGGGTGATCAGGATCAGGAGAATGAGCTTGATCAGCATCTTCAAGCCCATGGGTCTGCCCGGTGCGGCCGAAAGAAACAGTGCGAACAAAGGCGCCAGGTAGGGGAATGGAAATGCCAGTGCGTAGGCGCATAGCAGCGCAAGCGCCATGGTCAGACTCATGCGAAAGACACGCCTGGCCTGTAGCGGCATCTCAGTCACCGGGTATCTCAGTAGGCATAGGACAACCAACTCATCAGGCGGATGTAGGCCCTGCCCAGCAATTTCAGCACAGGGTGACTGTCTGTGTAGGCAATCACCGATGCCTGCCCGCCGACGCGCAGGTCGTCGTATAGCAGACCGGCCCGATCAACCTCGAAACCGATCACCACCGGAAAGCGCTGGGACTGGCGCAGCCAGTCCCGATTGTTGCTCACCGTAGGCAAGGTACCGGGTGGCGGCGGCTGACCTTCGGCCACGCCCAGGCCGATGCTGCGGATTGCCCCGTTGAAGACCTTTCCGGGTAATGCGTCGAAAAGGATTTCAACCGGCGTGCCGACCTTGAGGTGACCCAGGTTGTTCTCGGTAAACTCGGCATTGATCCAGACGTCGTGAATCGCCACCAGGGTCATGACCGCGCTGCCGGTGCCGGCGTACTGCCCGACGTCTGCCCTAAGATCGGTGATCACGCCACTGGACGATGCCTTTACAACGGTATTGGTCAGGTCGAGCTGGGCCTTCGTCACGGCGCTTTGAGCCGAATTCAGGATGGCGTTGTTTTCGTCATCGTTACCGCCTTTCTGGTCGATTGCCCGCCGAATTTCCGCTTCTGCCCCGGAAACCTTGGCCTTGGCCTGATCCAGGGACGCCTGTGACAACTCCAGCCGACGGACTGAAATGGTTCCCGGGTCCTGCTTGTACAGCCGCGCCAGCCGGGTGGCGTCCTGTTCCGCTTTAAGCTGGTTCGCCTGCGCGGCGCGCAGGTTGGCGCGAGCTGACTCCACCGCCGCGTCACCGGCGCTGACCTGCAGGCGGGCGTTTTCCAGGTCGGACTGCGCCTTGCCCAGCGTGATCCTGTACTGGGAAGGATCGATTTCGAACAGGGGTTGGCCTGCCTCGACCTCCTGATTGTTCTCCACCCAGACCTGGGTGACCACGCCTGCCACCTTGGGTGCCACACCCACCACATAACCCTGCACCCGTGCCTGCGAGGTGAAGGGGGTGAAGCGGTCGGCCAGCAGATACCAGGAGAGACTCAGCACGATCAAAAGGCCGATGAGCAGGCCTCCTGTTTTGACCGAATCCCCTGCGGTGTTTTCGGGAGGATCCTTGGATTCTTTGGCGGCCGCCGATTCTTGATCACTCATTCTGTGTTGGTTCCGGATGCTGTCGGTGTTTGGGGAGAATCACTGGGCAGCGGGGCGGTAAGCAGGTCTCCCCATTCGCTGCGTTCCTGCATGGTTGCTCGGACGTTCTCTGGTATCAGTTGGTCAGTCGGCATGTCGATCCAGCCCCCGCCAAGTGCGTTGTAGAGACCGATGACGGCGCTGATATGACTTCCCTCGTTAATCAGTTCGCGTTCCGCCTGGGAAAATGCCGCTCTTTGGGCGTCCAGTACCCGCTGGAAATCCGCATAGCCTTCGCGGTAAAGGGTGGTGGCAAGCTCCAGAGAGCGCTGAGCCGCCACCTTGGATTGGGTCAGGGGTTTCTTTATCTCGGATGTCTTGACCACGCTGATGGCGGCATCGTCGATTTCCCGGGCTGCCTGCAACACGGTTTGCTGGTACGACTCGATGAGTTGTTGAAGACGCGCATCCTGCAAACGTACATTATTTCTGATTCGACCATAGTCGAAGATGTTCCAGGTCAGGCCTGGTCCGATGGCCAGTGTCCCGATGCTCGCCGTGGAACTGAGGCTGTTTCCCGACCAACCGATGCTGCCCAACAGAGAGATTGCCGGGTAAAAATCCGTTTCCGCGATACCGATTTGCGCCGATTGCACGGCGACCTGCCAGGCCGCGGAACGAACATCGGGTCGGCGAATCAGCAACATCGCCGGGATACCCTGTATGGCCTGGGGTCCCACACCAGGGAGTCGTTTGTATTTTCCGTCCAGTTCCGGCAAATCCCCCGGGGGTCTTGCCAACAGGGTGCACAGCGCATTGCGGGTCTTGGTGAGTGTTATCTGCAGGTCGGGAATGGTGGCGAGGGTGGCCAGATACTGGGATTTCGCTTGCTGTAAATCGAGTTCCGATTCCTGGCCGCTTTCGTAGACCTGCTGGGTGATTTCATAACTGCGCTTTTGAAGCGCTGCGTTTTCACGCGCGATGCCTATGCGCAATTGGGTCGTGCGGTAGGCGAAATAGAGATCGGCGATCTGGGCGCTGAGCAGAACCTGCACGTCTTGCTGGTTGGCAATGGAGGCAAAGAAGGCGGCATCGGCGGATTCGATGCCCCGCTTGAACCGGCCCCAAAAGTCGAGTTCCCAGGCCAGATTGAAGCCTGCCTGGTAGGCGAACAGGCTCTGGTTCTCTGTCGGGAGCGCACCGCCGCGCGGTTGATTATTGACATACTGAAGCGCGCCACCGACTTGCTGTACCTGGGGAAGGAGGGTGCTGCCGGCGATACCCAGCTGGGCGCGGCTCTCCAGGATTTTCAATCCGGCGATGCGCAGCGAGAGGTTTTCCCGTCGCGCTTCCTCGACCAGGTCGTTCAACACCGGATCGTCAAACAGGCGCCACCAGAATCGCAGATCCATGGCGGTGCGCTGTTCCGGGCTCTTCACCTGCCCGTACAAGGTGGTTTCCCAATCATCGAGCCAGTCCACCCTGGGCTCCTCGTAATCGGGTCCGAGTGTGGTGCAGGCGTTCAACAGAAACACCGAGCAAAACAGCGTAAATGCCGAAAGGCGATGGCCTGGGAATTTGCGCACTTGCAACGACCGATTTTAGGTCTGCTCGCCGGATTCGTCCTGTTCGGTGGGCGGGGGACGCTCTCCTCGGCATCGTCCACCCAGTCCATGAACAGCTGGTAACAGACGGCTAGCAGCACGGCGCCGACGAACAGGCCGATGATGCCCGAGGTGATCATGCCTCCCAATGCACCGAGCAGAATAACCGGCATGGGCGCATCGACTCCGCGACCTAGGAAGATGGGCTTGAGCACGTTGTCCGCCATGCCCGCAAGTAGCAGAAAGACGGTGAAAAAGATGTTGCTCGCGGTGGATGCGTCGCCCGACCACCAGAGGTATCCGATGGCGGGCAGCGAAACGACAAGCGCGGGCAGTTGAGCGATACCCAGTAAAAGTACAACCATGGCCAGCACCCCGGCAGCAGGAATGCCGGCCAGTACGAAACCCACTCCCAGCAACAGGGCCTGAATAACGGCGACGCCTATAACCCCGGTGGCCACCGAGCGTATCGTGGCGGTGGAGAGCTTGTGAAGCTCAGGCCCTTTTTTAGGCCCCGTCAGGCGGGAGAATATTCGTCTCATGGCCTGATTTCCGGATTCGCCATAGGCCATCATGATGCCCGAGATGATCAAGGCGCCAAGAAACATGAAGACTGCCCCGGCGGTGTTCGCCGCCGCGGACAGGGCATGGTTGGCGAAATTTGCGAGCTGTGGCTGTAGTTTCTTGAGAAAAGCGGGCAGGTCCGTGGCGGCTGCTTGCCAGGCGTTGTATACCTTTTTACCGATGATCGGCCATTCAGCAACTTTGGGGCTGGGTTGCTTTACGGATATTTCATTGTTTTTGAAGCCTGTATAGGCATCATGGATGTCCGTCGCAAAGGAACTGCCCAGCATTACCGTAGGCACCCCTATGAGCAGCAATCCGGAAATCACCAATATTGTCGCTGCGCGCCCCTGTCGACCGCCGATGCGTCTGGCCAGGATCTTGCTGAGCGGGTAGAGGGTGACGGCAAGAATCAAGGCCCACAGCATCAGGCCGAGAAATGGCGCGAAAATGCGTACGCACAGGAAAACGACAAAAGCCATCAGTCCCACGCGGATGAGTACATTCGTCAAATCATCGGATAGCATTTTTCTTACAGATGCCTTGTCTAGCTGCATTTTCAAGCGCTCCGTATTGGTGACCGGCCTCACTGCCACAACGACACAGCGCACGCTGTTGCGCTCGGCTTGTGCGGCGTATTTCCCTAAGCTTTTGTGGAGAATGAGTTTTTCGACCCGTCCTTAAGTATTGTCTGGTATCCGATTAAATTCCACAGGCGATTCGCACGGCGTTTCGGGGTTGGTGTTCGCCTGAAAAGTTCAGGCGACCCCAGGAGGGTATCGTATCCCAGGATTGCTTGCGGCGGGGAAGTAGAGCTTGTTCTGTTTCGGTTCAGCATCTGCCAGGATGGGAGGATATTGAGACAGTTCGAAGGATAGCGATGCGGCAATCCGCAAAGACACGAGTCCACATTGTCGGGCTGGGTCCGCGTACCGGCACCACCCTGATGATGGAACTTATGGTGCACTGTTTCGAGTTCGATGCCTATGCCAACCACGAGATCAGCCTGTTGTATGCACCGGCCGTATCTTTCGACAGGTTTTGTTCCAAGTATCCGTATGAACTGAAAACGGCGGTCAAGCGCCTAAAGCGTGACCCCGGTCTCTGGGTAATCTGCATGATTCGCGATCCTCGAGATGTAGTGGTCAGCCGGCACCAGAAGCGCCCTGGGGCCTACTGGAGCAATCTCGGTATCTGACAGCAGCAGTTCCGCAGACTACCCGGAGTTTCAAAAAGATGGCAAAACAGAAACTGCGCAGGATCCTGGGGCGTCCACATCGACGGAGGATCATTGTAAGGTCCTCGCAGGATTGATCTCACGGCAACGAGTGATTCCAGTGATCCGAAGGGGGCCGTTGGGTCGTGGTACCTGGCAGACAGGCAACGGCTGGACGATTGTGTATATGCAGTTTGAATCCGGCTTTACAGTTGGGGCCTGCTGCGCTTCGGAGGAAGGCAAGGGTCTGTGCCCCGTAGCGGAGACACACAAGGCCACGGCTTCGTATACACTTTGACCTTGACGGGTCAAAACAGACATCGGTTCAAATCAGGGAATCCGGATCCCGGGGGCAGGTAATGAAGAAACTTTTAACAATTTTCGGTGAGACGTTGTTCGCTGCGATGCTTGTTTTTTCGGTGAGCAGCGTCCAGGCGGACACTGGCTTCAGCGAGGAGGAGCTTGACCAGATGGTTGCGCCGATCGCGCTGTATCCCGATTCGCTGTTGGCGCAGATGCTCATGGCGACGACCTATCCCTCTGACGTTGCCGAGGCGGTTACCTGGTCGGCCGGCAATCCTGACCAGGATGGCGATGCAGCAGTGCAGGCGGTGCAGGAAAAACCCTGGGATCCGAGTGTGATGTCGCTGGTGGCCTTTCCCCAGGTTCTGAAGATGATGGGCGAACAGCCCGACTGGGTACAGAACATCGGCGACGCCTTTCTCGCGGACTCTGATGCTGTCATGGATACCGTCCAGAAGTTGCGCAAGAAGGCCAAGGACGAAGGCAACCTCGAAACGACCGAGCAGCAAAAGGTGATTGTGGAACAGCCATCCTCCAGCGAGACGGTGGTGATCATCGAACCCGCCGATCCGAAGGTCGTTTATGTGCCGGTTTACAATCCCACGGTGGTCTACGGCACCTGGTGGTGGCCCAGATATACGCCCTGGTATTACTACCCCAGCGGTTATTACGGGTTCGGTTCCGCAGTCATCAGGGGCATTGGTTTCGGCATCGGTGTCGGCATTACCAACTCACTCTGGGGTGGTTGTCGTTGGGGTCGCGGCAATAACAATGTCGATATCAACATCAACCGGTACAACAATATCAATCGCAACAGGCTTGATGTCAGCGGTAACCGCACTAACTGGAATCACAATTCGAATAATCGTCGCGGTGTTCCATACAAGGATAAGGCCACCCGCGAGAAGTTTTCCAACAAGCGCGATGGTGCGGAGCAACGCAAGGATTTTCGTGGGCGTGACGGGGACAAAGCACGTGACGCACAACGCGACAAGGCCCGTCAGACAATGGAGAAGCGCGGTGTCGATCCGGCGGAAGGCCGCAAGAATCTGCAGGGCAAGGGCGGAGACAAGGCGCGGGATTCGGTCAACAAGGCTAACCGCGAAGCGGCGAGGGATAAGGCCGGAAATCGTGATGCGGCAAAGAAAAATCTGAATCGTGATCAGGCCAAGGGAGCTGCCAAGAATCGTGATGCGAGCAAGAAGAGGGATGCCGCAAAGTCCCGTGATTTGTCCAGTAAGCCTAAAAAAACCAGAGACAACGCTCTTCGAGGATCAGGAAACGCCAAACAGTCGCGTCAACAGATCGATCGTGGCCGCAGCAGTCATAACTCAATGAGAGGCGGTGGCGGCGGAGGCCGCGGTGGCGGTGGCGGACACGGTGGTGGTGGCGGTGGTGGTGGCGGTTTGCGCCGGTGATGACAGGAGAAGGACATGAAATCTATTGCTAACTACGCTCCAAGGAACGCCGCCATCGAACTTTCCGCAACGGCCGGAATGCTGTTCGGAGCGGTGCTTGCGGGATTAATGCTTTTCCCGGGCGCAAGTCTTGCCGGTGACAAGGGTGCTGTTGAGGCAACCGCATCTTCGGCGACGGGGGGGGCAGGTCCCGGTCAGACGGTATATGCAACGCCAGAAGAGGCGGCGGACGCCTTCACCAGTGCGGTGAGGAATAATGACCGTGAAATGATGGAAAAGGTGCTGGGCGAGAATTATCGTGACGTCCTTCCACTGGATGACGTGGATGCCGAGGATGTTGAAAATTACCTCGCCGCCTGGGATGCACAGCATTCCTTGCTGCCCGATGGGGATAACAAACGTCTGATTGCTGTCGGCAAAGGTGATTGGACCATGCCGCTGCCTGTTGTCTCCGGTCCGAACGGATGGCACTTCGATCTACAGGAAGGATTGGAGCGCATGCTGATCCGCGCGATTGGGCGCAATGAGCTTTCCGCTATGCAGGCGGTCATGGCCTACTATGACGCGCAGTTGGAGTATGCCGAGCAGGATCGGAATGGTGACGGAAGGCTGGAATACGCTCAGCGCATTATCAGCACTCCCGGAAAGAAGGACGGCCTCTACTGGGAGGTAACCTCGGAAGAAGCGCCGAGCCCGCTCGGTCCCTTGATGGGGGATCAGACTCCCGATGGCGGCTATTACGGCTATTACTATCGGATACTCACTGCCCAGGGTGAGCATGCAGAAGGTGGCGCCCGCAGTTATATGATGGGTGATGCCATGCGCTCCGGGTTCGCGTTGGTTGCGTGGCCCCAGGAATACGGTGAAACGGGTGTGATGAGTTTTATCGTCAGCCATTCAGGTATTGTCTACGAGCAGGACCTGGGTGCAGATGGAACCGCCGATGCCAATGCCATAACGACTTTCGATCCAGGGCCAGGCTGGGAGCCGGTAAAGGAATTGCAGGGCTCTTAGGCGATATTCTTCCGGAGGGCAACGACTCCGGGAGGTTGCCTGGTGATTCGCCGATAGCTCAGATGATCTGACAGCCACTCTCGGGCGGAGAGACAATCTCTCACTCGCCCGAGAGTGGTTTTGTTAGCGGTTTATGGTGGCGCGACAGACGAAACAACGTAGTTGCCAGTTTATCCCTGCTTGCCGATCCTGAGAGCGGACTCCCAGATACCTTTGTATGCCCTCGGCAACCGTCGATGTGTCAGCGTGAAACATACCGAAGAGTAGTCGGCAGAACTCGGCAAGATCCACCAGGTTGGAGGCATACCACTCATAGTCCAATATTTTGTCATCAACGACTTCCAGCCCTGCGGCATCCAACTCCGTTCTGGTCGTCTCCCCGAAGTACCAACCCGAATGTCCGGTGACGCAGTAGCGGCCGACGAAATCGTCCAGAAATTTTCGAACGAAGGAATCTTCCGCAACATCGGCGACCACGATGAGTCCATCTTCCGCCGTAACCCGACGCATCTCCTCAAATATGGGTTGCTTGTTCTCAACATGATGCAGTCCGGCGATTGACAGTACACGGTCGACACAGGCATTCCGGAGCGGAAAGCGGGTTTGATCGAACAAAACAACGCTTTCGGCCCGCTGTTTCGCCAAAGCGGCGAAGGTCTGAGAGGTTTCCAGTCCAATCAGTTCGACGTCAGCCAGAAATCGTGACAAGTAGGCGCCGCCGGAAGGCACATCCAGAACGCTCATGCCCGGTGAGATGTCCGCGGCGCCAATAACGTTGAGAAACTCCTCCGCTCTGGCGTCCGGAAACCGTGACATGGCCTGGTGATAGGAATGCCCCCGCAACTCAAATATGTCGCGGTACTCGGCTGAGGATTCAGTGGTGATATCTTGAACCATGAGTCAATGCAGGTCGGAAGAAAATTGTTTGGGCTGCCCGTCGTTTCGTCCCGGCATCCTGATTCACCAGTCCGCCTCGAAACCCGAACCCGGTTACGTCAGGTGCGGAGGGCTTTGAAGTCTCTGCACGCCCGGCAATCAGCCAGGTCAATACTCCCGAACGATGGAAGCTTGGGGTGACTATATTCGCTGGCCAACGCATGTGGCGGGGTGATTAACCTTACCAGGGCAGCCACTTTACCGTAATTGGTTATCCAGCAAAAGCTATGGCTTTTTGGTGAAGCAGGTCAAATTTCTCGTCATCCCCGGGATATCCAGTGGCAAAGTTGTTCAAATGATTGTTGGCGATAAAAGTCCCGGCTGCGCCGGCAATGCAACGATTCGCGCACTGGATCTTGCCGGGTTTCTTTGCGGCAAGGCGTGAGTCAGACGGCATAAGGGTGCTCAATCACCCCGGGTTTATTCGCAAAACGACGCGGGCTCATTTTCAGGAGCTTGATCGTGTTGTCGTGCCGGAGTTGGAGGTGATCAGGTCGCCGCGGCTCGAAAAGATCAGGCAAGGCCATGTTTGAGCAAAACTAAATCACCAATCCGTCGATCATTCCCCACCATGGGGGGCAGACCAATCCGGACCGCCAGTAATCCGCCGCCAAGGGCAGGGCCTGTCCCAAAAAGGTCATTGACGGGGTTTCCGGTCAACTGGGCCTGTAGTGGTCATTCTGCGGCAGCGATGTCCAGGCTGGCTCGGCATCCATGGTAACAAGCGGTTCTGGCCGATCTTCCAGCGTTGTATTTATCCGTCCCGGAGCCGCGATGGGTATCAACACGCGCTCCTCCATGAAGATATGCCGCCGGCGACCAGGATAACAACACGTTTTGTCGCTGTTTCGCGGGTCGACCATGAACTAACTTTCAATTGCGCTTACTCAAGGAACAGAAATCATGATACTCAAAACCGCATCGATTTTGCTTGCCGGCCTGATCGCCTTTCCCGCGATTGCCGCCACCCCGGCTCCAGAAGGCGCCAAGGCTTATATCGTTTCGCCGGAAGATGGTGCCACGGTCAGTAGTCCGGTAACGGTGGTGTTCGGTCTTGAAGGGATGGGTGTTGCACCCGCTGGCGTCGATAAACCAAAAACAGGACATCATCATTTACTGATAGACGTTATGGATATGCCCGCTGCGGGCCAACCGATTCCCGCCGACGACACTCACAAACACTTCGGAGGCGGACAAACCCAGGTAAGCATCGATTTGACCCCGGGAACCCATACCCTGCAGTTGTTACTGGGCGATATGAACCATGTCCCCCACGATCCTCCGATCGCGTCGGAGAAGATCACCATCACGGTCGAGTGAGTCAAAGCGTCCGTCGTTCCACCGTCTCTCCAGTCGAGGCGGCGGCAACGTCGGGCGCGTCCTGATCCTGAAGTTGGATAGTATCGCCGCGACCCTCGAAACGAGCCGATGACCAGGCACTCGCGTATCGACGTCCCGTTGATGATTATCGGCCTGTTGTTTATCGGGAGCCTGGCGGCTTTCGTAGCCGGGGTGTTTCCCTATCCCTACGGCTGGATCATTCTCGCCGTGATTTTCGTGGGGCGTTGGTTATCGCTGAAAGGCCGACGATAGAGTGGTCGAATCACACGCCGGGCGTCCATCGTCTCGTGAAAACAAGCCTGTACGACCGTTACCGTTGGGCAGGGCCCATCACCTGAAAAGCAAGGCCAAAAAAAGCCCGGCGGTCGACGGCCCGCCGGGCTCAGTTCCTCCCCTTTGCTGGAGGGTTCAAGCGGTGGCGAATTCTACGGCTACAAACTGGATTCGGCCTTCATGTTCCACCAACAGAAGTACCGAGGGCCGCTCGGATTTTGCCGCTTCGCGTACCTTTTCAACGACCTCTCCTGGGTGCGCCACGGGTTCCTGTCCCACCATCGTGATCAAGCTGCCTGGCTGAATTCCGGACTTTTCCGCCGGGCTGTCTTGGAGCACGTCCACCACCAGAACCCCGGTGGATTGATCATCAATGCCGTAACGTTTACGTGCTTCGGCGGTCAATTCGGCCAGTTGCACGCCAATTCGCGGTGTGTCGTCGGCCTGAGGTTCCGGGGTATTGGTCGCTAGCTGATCACTGCCCGGCATGCGGCCGATTTCAACCTTGAGATTTTCAATGCCCCCGGGGCGGCGAATCTCGAAGACCGACTCAGTGCCGGTTTTGGTGTCCGCAACTTTAAGCGACAGCGCCTTGTGGTCCTGCAACGGCTCACCGTCCATCCTGAGGATGATGTCACCGGGCCTGAGCCCAGCCCGGTAGGCGGGGCTGTCGGGAACGACACTGGCAACCAGGGCGCCCTGATGCTCCTCAAGTCCGAGACTTTGTGCGACGGTCTCCGTCACTGCCTGGATCTGCACACCCAGCCAACCGCGCTCGACACTGCC
The DNA here is from genome assembly GCA_963820915.1 of uncultured Gammaproteobacteria bacterium. GTDB lineage: Bacteria > Pseudomonadota > Gammaproteobacteria > Chromatiales > Chromatiaceae > CAWGBV01. The sequence goes on from CAWGBV010000011.1 coordinate 182,082, forward strand.
GTTTGCGGTCAATTGCGCGACCACTGGCTGTGCCAGTGATGATGGGATCGCGAATCCGATACCCACACTGCCGCCACTGGGAGAGTAGATGGCGGTATTTACGCCAATGACCCTTCCGCTGCCGTCGAACAGGGGTCCGCCTGAATTGCCTCGATTGATGGGTGCGTCGATTTGAAGATAATCGTCGTATTGTCCCGACTGGATATCACGCCCACGTGCGGAAATGATGCCGGCGGTTACCGTGCCACCCAGTCCGTAGGGACTTCCGACGGCGACCACCCAGTCGCCGACACGGGCACTGTTTGCATCACCGAAGGTTACCTGGGGCAGGGGCTGATCATGTTCGACCTTGAGTACGGCGAGATCGGTACGGGCGTCATGACCCTTAACCGTGGCGGGCAGGCGTGTTCCATCCTTCAGAATCACTGTGATCTCGCTGGCGTCTTTGATCACGTGATGGTTGGTGACGATATGACCCTCCGCATCGACGATGAAACCCGACCCCATCCCTCTGCTATCTCCTCCGGATCGTCCCTGTGGGCCGGGTTGATCGAAATAGCGACGAAAGAATTCGCGGAAGGGGGCGTTCTCCGGCAAGTCCAATTCGGGACTGTTCATGTGGGGCATCGGATCGGACTTGCTGGTGACGGCTACGGCGACCACTGCGTCCTGCACCTGCTCAACCAGATCGGCGAAACTCGATGGGGCGTTCGGTGGTGCGATGGATACGGGTGAGATTGCGGCCCCTACAGCCTTGACCATGGTGGGAGATATTAACCCTCCCGCCAAGGCGAGAGCGGTGGCTCCTGCCAGCACCGAAAGCGCCCAGGTTTTCTGGCGTGAGGCAAGAAAGGTTGCTGTGGCCCTGTTTCGAGATCCGGGTTGCATGGTTCGTTCTCCTGTTGTTGTCTGGCGGTAACCCTGTTGCCGCGGCAAAACAACGGCCAGCGGGTTGCTGAACCAGGGTGTTACATTGCCTGTCTGCTGTTATAGATAAGATGTCCTTACCGGGTCCTTACGGCACCATTACATTATTTTAATGAAGTCTGGTACGGCGCCCGGGAAAACTGAAAGCCGGGTAGGAGATGAATCGTCACCATGCGTTTATTGCTCATTGAGGATGACCCACAGGTATCGGCGTATCTGTCAAAGGGCCTGCGCGAGGCGGGTTACGCAGTGGATCACGCCGCGGATGGCAAGGAGGGGCTGCTGCTCGCCACCAGCGGGTTATACGATGGCATGGTGCTGGATCGCATGTTGCCGGGCATGGACGGACTCACCATCATTCGAGTGGTGCGCGGCGCGGGAAGCACAACGCCGATTCTGGTGCTCAGCGCCCTCGGAGAGGTGGACGATCGCGTTGAGGGGCTGCGCGCCGGTGGAGACGATTATCTGGTCAAACCCTTCGCCTTCAGCGAGTTGCTTGCCCGTCTTGAGGCGCTGTTGCGTCGCGCCAGCGGTTCGGCCACTGCGGATACCAGTATCCGGGTCGCCGACCTGGAACTCGACCTGTTGGCGCGGACCGTCCGGCGTGGTGACCAGACCATTGAATTACAGCCTCGGGAATTCAGAATTCTGGAGTACCTGATGCGCCACGAGGGACAGGTGGTTACCCGGACAATGCTGCTGGAAAACGTGTGGGACTACCATTTCGATCCCCAGACCAACGTTATCGACGTTCATATCAGCCGCCTTCGTAGCAAGATCGATAAGGGATTCGACCGGCCGTTGCTGCAGACGGTGCGCGGTGCGGGTTACATGATCCATGCAACGTCATAGGCTGCTTAGAACATCCACCTTTCAATTGGCGCTGGTGTACATGGCGCTTTTCGCCAGCTCGGTGCTGTTGCTGCTCGCATTCATCTATTGGGCGACCGCGGGTTACATGGCCCGCCAGACCGATGCCACCATCCAGGCCGATATTGCGGGGCTTGCGGAGCAATACAGCCGGCGGGGTCTCGATGGACTGATAGAGATCATTGAGGAACGACTCAAGCGCGATCCGGACGGTGCTTCTGTCTACCTTTTTGCCACCAGGGATTTTCGTCCGCTGGCGGGAAATCTTTCCGCGTGGCCGGATGTGCCCACGGGTGACGATGGATGGCTGGCGTTCGAGTTCCGGGAGTCAGGCACCGACGACCGTCTGTTCAAGGCCCGGGCCCGGCCCTTTACCCTCCAGGGCGGGCTGCATCTGCTGGTGGGTCGGGATATCCGCGAGCTGAAAGAAACCCAGAGTCTGATCATCCGGGCGCTGAGCTGGGGCCTGGCCATCACCCTGGCACTGGCGCTGGCGGGGGGCCTGCTAATGACCCGCAGCATGGCCCGGCGTATCGATCAGATCAACCAGACCAGCCGCGACATCATGGGCGGCGATCTGTCACGTCGGATTCCCGTCACCGGGTCGACCGATGATTTTGATCAGCTTGGTGAAAACCTGAACGCCATGCTCGATGAAATCGAGCGCCTGATGGCGGGCATTCGACACGTCTCCGACAATGTCGCCCACGATCTGCGCACGCCGCTCACCCGCCTGCGAACGCGCCTGGAACAAATGCGCGCCGGGTTGGATGAAGACAGCTCCAGGCTGCAGAATATCGATGCCTGTATCGCCGACGCCGATCATCTGCTCCAAACCTTCAGCGCCTTGCTGAGGATCGCCCGAATCGAGGCAGGTGGACATCGGTCGCAACGGGTGTCGGTGAACCTGCGATCCTTATTGAACGACGCAGCCGAACTGTATGAGGCGCTGGGCGAGGAACGGGGGATCGTGCTCAAGACGTCGGTCAGAGGGACCCCTGCCGTGACGGGCGACCGCGATTTGCTGTTTCAAGCCATCGCCAATCTGTTGGACAATGCGGTGAAGTTCACGCCGCCCGGTGGCGAGATCCACCTCGACGCCCATGATGTTGGCGGGGCGGTTGAGCTGTGCGTGTCGGACTCCGGGCCGGGTATTCCGGAGCAGCAGCGGGACAAGGTGACCCAGCGCTTCTATCGCCTGGAAGACAGCCGTACCACGCCTGGAAGTGGTCTGGGGCTCAGCCTGGTGGCGGCGGTAGCGCAAATGCATCATGCGCGACTTGTTCTCGAAGACAACGCCCCGGGTCTTCGGGTGACCTTGCAGTTCACGCGTCCCTCAACCTGATCGTGTTTCGAGAATTCAAGTAGCGAAAGCATTGGAATTTCAATGACAAGTGCGAAATCCACTCCCTACCTGGTGCCACTGCTGCTCCTGGTTCTCACTGGAAGCGCACCAGCGGTTATGGCGGAAACGGGCGTCCCCGGCGATGGATCGTCAGAAAACGGCGGGGTGACCGAAGCGACATCGGTGTTCTTCGTCACCAATCGCGCTCGTCAGCCATCGGAGAGCACCTTGGATTCGTTTGGGGGAGAGCGGGGTGAGCCCGGCTATGGACGCTGCACGGCCGCGTTTTCACCGATCCCGATAATGAACGATCTGGCCACGCGACTGAGCTTCTATGTACCCACCGAGTCGCGTGAGCTTCGGGCTGAAATCATTCCAGGTGCCGATGCGTTCTGGCGCCAGTTGGATCATGCGGCATCACAGACCGCCACCGGGACCTTGGTGTTGTTCGTGCACGGTTACAACTACGGATTGGAGAGAACCTGTCGAATGGCGGCAGAGATGCAGCGCGCTTTGACCGGAGAGGCCACTGTGGTGGCGTTCAGTTGGCCGTCGAATGCGCAACCCGCCGACTATCTGAGCGATCAGGCCGACCTCGAATGGAGCGTGCCGTTTCTTGCCCAGACGATGGCGCGGCTTGGCGGGGAATTCGGTACCGACCGGGTCCAGGTCGTAGCCCACAGCCTGGGTTCGCGCGGAGTTCTGTTCAGCCTGGAGCTTCTGGCAACACAGGTTGCGTACCGACCCTTGATTGCGCGCCTGGTATTGGTGGCGCCGGATTTCGACAGCCAGACGTTTGTTGAACGTCTGCCCGATCTGGTGCCTATGGTGGGCGAGATCACGCTGTACGCCTCGAGCGAGGACACCCCGCTTCAGGTGTCGGAAAAACTCAGTGGTTATCCAAGGCTGGGTCAGGCGGGTGAATACCTGACCATCGAAGCCGGCATGGAGACCATCGACGTGTCCCCGGCCGGTCGATACCAGATCTTCGGACACGAGTATTTTTACTATCACCCCGCAGTGGCGTCGGACCTGATCGAACTGGTGACGACCGGCAAGGGTGCGGGCGAGAGGGAGGGGCTGCGTCCACGACAACGTGGATCGCAGCGTTACTGGGAAATACCGCCGCCGCCCGGGTGATTTCCAATCGGCGGGGCCTGTTCGCTGCTGCCTCGCGGCCGATCCGGGTTGTCACGACAAGCCAGGAGCATCCTCCAGACCACCAGTGTCGAGCTTGCCGCCGCGAGGTGTTTCAGGGTGTGGCCGCTAAGTTGGCCACCGAGAAAATCGTAAATCTGTCGGTCGAAGTGCTCGAAAATTTTCGATAATACGAACCAGAAAACGACCCAGCCCAGGAAGCGACCTGCCGTATAGCGGTAACGGGGAAACATCCAGAGGATCAATGGCAATGTGATCACCGGATAGAACTGGACAAAGCCGTACAACCTCAAGTCACCCCGGCCTAAAGACTCTGTCCACGACCAATACAGCAGGCTTGATACCCCGATGGCAACAAGCAGGGCGAGAAGCCAGCTGTTGCCAGCGCGGGCGCTAACGCGGTCGGCCAGAATCGCGGCGCTGAAGGCCATAAAGGCGATGGACATGGGTAGCCGATCCCAAAGCAACCGCTCCGTGGTGGGTTCCAGGTGATAAAAGGCCGAGCCGATACTCACCAGTGCCACGCCGATAAAGAATACCGAGTATGGTTGGATGTCGCCGGCCTTAACAAAAATTGCCTGACGATTTCTTCCAAGGATCGCGACCAGTCCCAGTAGCGCAGCGATCGCAAAGCCGGCATTGGATGCCACATTGCTGAAATTGGGGATGCCGAGGAATGACCGTTCGTCGGCAAACTGGTGATAGGCGGGATCCTGGGGGATGGGAGCCACGGCCAGCAGCATGGCAGCGAGGGCGACGAACAGCGCGGCGACCAAAGTCCAGATGCGCATTTTGGACGGGTATTCGATGTTTCCTGCTCCTGTTGTGCCGCTTGTCCTGGCTGGGGCGTTTTTTGGCGGCGTATTGTCGGTTTCGCAAGACCGGCGGCCATTCCGCAATTCAGGGCAGCACAGAAGCCGGACTTCGAAGCTGCGGGCTGCCGGTGCCCGGTTCTCCGGGAATCGCATCTGGGGCGGCTTCTTACGCTGAATCCCGGAGGAACTTCGCTTATGCTAAAACCCAATTGCCTCCCGTTACAACGTTTCTTCGACTAGGATGTCATAGTGAAATAAAAGGAAGGTTCAGGCCGAATCGCAGGGCCTTGGGAGCACAGGGTGTTTTTTTCTGTGTTTCGGACGGTTTTCTTGGTATTGGCATAATGATCCTGAAACTTAATCCGAAGTGAGGAGAGGGTGCGGTGAAATCGATCAAGGATCTTATAAAGTCCAAAGGAGATGTGGTCTTTACCATCGACGCTGGTGACAGTGTTTATGAGGCGCTCAAGGCCATGGCCGAAAAAGGCATCGGCGCATTGGTGGTCATCGACAGTGGCAGGGTTGCCGGCATCGTTTCTGAACGTGATTACGCGCGCAACGTGGCACTCAAGGGTCGCGTGTCGCGTGAGACACCTGTGCGCGACATCATGACCACTCCGGTTGTATGCGCGCGGCCGAACCAATCCGTGGAAGAAGCCATGGCACTGGTGACCGACAAGCGTGTGCGACACCTCCCCGTCATATCGGATGACAATCTCGTGGGGCTGGTTTCCATCGGCGACCTGGTCAAGGCAACCATCGAGGAACAGCAGTTCGTCATCGAACAACTCGAAAGTTATATCAGCGGATAAAGTCGAATACCTGCCGAGGCTGACGATGTTGAATAGACGCGTCGTAGGACTCGGTTACAGGGCGTCAGTGCCCGCTTTAGACCTGTCGATCGTGACCAGCGCGAGATTTTGAATCCCACCAGACGAGAGATCCGCCCTGGCCGTATCGGCCGAGGGCGGGAGTGCCGAAAAGAGCTTTCCGGGAATCAGGGAAGAAGAACGATTTTGGCACTGCATGAAATTATCCCCGGAACCCCGGGGTAGCCGCAGCCTGATTTAAGTGATTGCCGTTCAAATTTTTGCCGGTGCCAGCGAATCGCAAAAACCCATTTGACCGCATATTGAGCCTGTGTTTGATAGGATGCCGGGAACAAAATGACAACTGCCGGGCGGGTTGCTGAGGGGAAGTCGCTGAATGGGCGTACTTTCGGGGTGAGGCGCCAGGAAGTTCCGGCAGTATTTTCGGAGGGGCAAGAACAATGAAGCTATTGCGTAATCTATTCGCGCTGATCGGGGTGATCGCGACAGTGCTGGTTGGCGTGGGCTATTACAAATTCACCACGGTGTTTGCTGACTACGATCCGGCCTTCGCCGAGGTCTACGGGACTGTCGGCCAGCGGTTGATGGAAACGGGGGATCCAGGGAGGGCCATGATGTGGTCGGTGCCCGTCAACGAGGGCTTGTCGCCGGATGACGTCATCGATTCCCTGAAAAGCCTGGCGACGGCGAAGAATTTTCTTTTCGTCGGCGAATCGCCGTTCTACAAGCAGGTGCAGGCACTGACCGGAGAGGAGTATCGCTACGTCAATTTTCTTTCGTTCTGCGATGCGACCATCGGCAAAATGATGCTCGAATACCAGGATCAGTACAGCGGCTTCATGCCCTGTCGTATCGCGCTGGTGGAGGACACTTCTGGCAATCTCTGGCTTCACAGCATGAACATGGACCTGATGGTCCATGGCGGCAAGGAACTGCCACCCGATCTTAAGCAGGGTGCCATCCGGGTGCGCGATACCATCAAGGATATGATGGAAGGCGCCGCAAGGGGCGATTTCTAGAAAAGATTTTCGGTCGCTTTCTCCCTCGTGCACCGCCAACAGATTTCAGACGTCAGAACATCCGGTTGGAGTCGGGGGGTGAACATGGTAACGCCCGACATGCACACGGGAGTTGCGCGGAAACAGAAAATGTTCTTCGCCGTCATCGGTGCGCTGATTTTTCTTGTCAGCGGCTGTTCGTCGTTACCGAAAAATGTCGATCGCCCGGTCTCTCACGCGTTCTCGGATACCGCTGACACGCGTCTCGCCGAGGTGAGTCGACAAGAACTTCAGAATCACCCCGGCGAATCGGGTTTCTATTTGCTGACCAGTGGCCTGGATGCCTTCGTAGCCCGCGCGGTTCTTGCCAACGTTGCTGAGCGCAGTATCGATGCCCAGTACTATCTGCTGCATAGTGATCTGTCGGGCAAGCTGTTTATCGACCACCTGATAAAGGCGGCCGACAGGGGTGTGAGGGTGCGTTTGTTGGTGGACGACATGGATTTGGCCGGCAAAGATGTCGGCGCATCGGTACTGGACAGCCACCCTAATATTGAGGTTCGGCTTTTCAATCCCTTCAGTCGACAGACGAGTCGATGGATTCAGTTCGTCACGCGCTTCGGCTCGGTTACGCGGCGGATGCACAATAAATCCTTTACCGTCGATAACCAGGCCACCATCCTTGGCGGACGAAATATCGGCGATCAGTATTTCGACGCCGATCCTGATGTGGCTTTCTCAGATGCGGATGTGCTGCTGATCGGGCCGGTCGTTGACGAGGTCTCGACCTCCTTCGACAGTTACTGGAACAGTGAACTTGCCTTTCCTGCTGCTACGCTCTTGGGTCGAGTTCCCAGCGCGGAGGAAACTACACGCAAGCGGGATGATCTGAACGCGTTTGTGGAGGCGCAAGCTGATTCTGTCTACATGCAAGCGTTGCGCGGCTCGGACCTGGCACATCGTTTCCGCGACAAGTTGGTGTTCGAGCGGGGTGATGCCCACGTCGTATACGATGAACCTGAAAAGATTTCTACGGATCGATCCGAGACACAATACCATCTGGCGCCACAACTTTCGCAGTACTTTCATGATGTGCACGAGGAGCTGTTCATTTTCTCGCCGTATTTCGTGCCCGGAAAGGCGGGCACGGCGTTTCTGAGCGAGCTTAGCCAACGCGGCGTTCGCGTACGCATAGTGACTAACTCGCTGGCGTCCACGGATGTGTCTGTCGTCCACGCCGGCTACGCGCGCTACCGAAAGAAGCTATTGCGTTCGGGGGTGGAGCTCTACGAAATGAAACCCCAGCTCGATAACCAATCAAAACGAGCCAATAAACACTGGGCCGGATCGTCAAATGCCAGCCTCCATTCAAAAGTCTTCATATTCGATCGGCAGCACTTGTTCATCGGTTCCTTGAACCTGGACCCGCGGTCGGTCAAGGAGAACACTGAAATCGGCGTCGTGCTGACTTCGGCCAAGGTGGGCGCCGAATTGGGAGTTGCTCTCGACGATGCGGTTCCGCTTGCCACCTATCGTTTGGTTCTCGAAGAAGACGATACCGGTAGTGAGCGTATTGTCTGGCTTGACAATGGCGGGGACGTAGAGAAAAAATTCACCACAGAACCGAACACCGGGTTCTGGCAGCGGATGATGGTTGCGGTGGCAAGCCTGCTGCCGATCGAATCGCAGCTGTAGGCAGATCTGCTGCGTTGGCCGGCAGCCGCAGTGGCAGCGTTGGTGAGCCGCTGTTGCGTTGCCGGGGTCTCAGTCAATCCGTTAAATCCAGTTCAGTCAGCCACTGCAGATTCTCTTCCGACGCATCCTTGCGCAGTTTATCGGCTCTTATCACAGCGGCGGGGTCCAGCAGGCGCAAATTCCGGTGCATCGTTGCGACGGGATCGACCGTTTGCGACAAAGTCGTATGCACGTCACCAAAAAAGCCGTCGGGTTGCGCCAGCATATAGCCGATATTGGACAGGTACAGGGTGTCCAGAATTACGCCACACTCTTTCCGGGCGCGATCAAGCTCTTTCTGAAGCAGGGCGAATCGCCCGATCTTCCCTGAATCCGGGGGTGCCCGGTCTATCAAGTCGAGGCAAATCGTCGCCACCCGATCCGAGGCGAACAGATAGCGTACATATTGGTAGCGTTTCGGGCTTTCGTCGGAGAGCCAGCTTTGCGGGCGCTGCCGGTCGCCGTCCAGCCAGGTTTTCATGGAATCGGAGAATTGCCGGGGCCTTGGTGAAATCGGCACCAAACTGGGTAAAATCGCGCAGAATTCGGCTGCGGTTTCTGCTTGTTTGAGCGTTTCAGAGACGCTTTCCCACAATTGTAATTGATGGGCATTAATGTCGCACAACAAGCAATAGCTGGACTTTCGTGCTGCGACGATGTCGAGGTTTCGAAAACTGCCCCAGCCAATGTGCAGGCGAGTTTCGGGACCGGAAATCGCCTCTAAGCGAGCCAGCATCTGTTCGCTGCCCTCGCACTCGCGCATGGTGAGTGTGTAGGGTCCCCGGTCCGGGTGGATCGGGGGCGCCGAAAGCTTGTGTGCGACGACGGCGAGGTTCCAGGTGGGGGGATTCATCGTTTATGGTCACCCATACGACATGGAAAGATTCGGGTTCGCGTATTATGGAACCCGCACAGGAAAATGGAGAAGAGTTTCAGACCATGCAGGGCGAAACCTCACTGCAGCAGATACTGGCGGCCCTTTTGGGTGATAAAAAGCCTGCAACCGCGGAACTGGAGGAGGCGGTTGCCAGACTTTGGAGCAGGGGAGATTTTTTCACGCACTGCGATCCGGCGCTCGGACTTGCTGAGATCGCGCAAGAGGCAAGACGGTCGGCTCCATCAACGGGCTATGGTGCCGGTAGTGACGTGGAATTCCGGAGTTGGCTGCTGTTCGGGGATGAGAACTCGCCCACCGGGATTCTGGTGGATGCTCCCCCTGAGCGGTTGAATTCCCGCTTCCTCCAGACCAAAAATCGTGCGCCTCACGTTCATCAATGTGGGCGTATTACCTTAATTACCCGGGGCAACGCTACTTTTTTGGCGCGCCGCAATGTGGACGGCGAGGACTATGTGATTGAGGTTCCGATGCGCGAAAATGATGCCGTGTGCTGGCCGGGCGGCGTACCCCATACCTTCGACGCGGGAACGGGCGGCTTCTCGCTGCTGACGCTGATTCCCAGCTATGAGGATCCGGGTTCCGACGGCTTTTCCCGGTTCGACAGTGAACTCGGCACGGACCTGGATGGTTTGCCACGCATGTCCTTTGACGAAGTCGGTAACCGGCTCGGCACGTCGCGGTTTGGATGCAGATGGTGCCAGCCACAAAGTGGTTCGGGCGGATAACACCGGTTGGGTAAAACCTGATAAACCCCGCTGCCATGGGCATCTGGGACACCTCTATACTCACCAACAATAATAAGGTTTTAAAGTTCAAACAGAGCCCATGACCTAGGTAGTGGCGCAAGGTTGCTATCATCGCTGGGCCACCGGATAACCAATAAATAATCGCTCCAGACCGAAGGGAGCAGGAGGATTGAATGGGAACCTATAACGATATCTATAACCAGTCCATCAACCAGCCGGACGAGTTTTGGGGTGCGGCTGCGCGCGAACTGGATTGGTACGAGCCTTGGGACAAGGTGCTCGACACTGACGCAAAACCGGTTCCCACTTGGTTTGTCGGTGGATCGTTCAACACCTGTCACAACGCCCTCGACCGGCATGTTGCCGCGGGCCGCGGCGATCAGGCTGCGTTGATCTACGACAGTCCTATCACCGATCAGAAACGGACCTATACCTACAGCGAACTGACCGATACGGTGGCGCGACTCGCCGGCGCCCTGTCGGCCTCCGGCGTGGGCAAGGGCGATCGGGTTCTGGTCTACATGCCCATGATCCCTGAGGCAGCCATGGCGATGCTGGCCTGTGCCCGCATCGGGGCCATCCATTCGGTGGTGTTCGGTGGTTTCGCCTCCAATGAACTGGCAACGCGCATCGACGATGCCAAGCCGAAGGCTATCCTGTCCGCCTCCTGCGGTATTGAGCCTAACCGGGTCATCCAGTACAAGCCTTTGCTCGATGCGGCTATCGAAATGGCCATACACAAACCGGCGGCCTGCATTATCAAGCAGCGGCCCCAGGCTGAGGCCTCGCTGACCGATGGTCGTGATCTTGACTGGGACAAGGCGCTGGAGTCTTTCGCGCCCGTCGATTGTGTGCCGGTTGCCGCCACCGATCCGCTCTATATTCTCTATACTTCGGGAACCACAGGACAGCCCAAGGGCATCGTCCGCGACAATGGCGGCCATGCCGTGGCCATCCACTGGTCAATGAAGGCTATCTACAATGTGGATGCCGGTGACGTCTTTTGGGCAGCGTCCGATGTGGGCTGGGTGGTGGGCCACAGCTACATTGTTTACGGTCCGTTGCTGAAGGGCTGCACCACGGTCATGTACGAGGGGAAACCCGTGGGAACGCCCGATCCGGGTGCCTTCTGGCGTGTGATCGCCGAGCATAACGTCAAGGTATTGTTTACGGCGCCGACGGCTTTTCGTGCCATCAAGAAAGAGGATCCCGACGCTGAATACCTGGCGAAGTACGATATCAGCTGTATGACGGCGCTGTTCCTCGCCGGTGAGCGCTGCGATCCGGATACCCTCCATTGGGCCAGCACCATTCTCGATCGCCCGGTGATTGATCACTGGTGGCAGACCGAAACGGGTTGGGCGATTGCCGCCAATCCGCTCGGCATTGAGCATTTGCCCGTAAAACCCGGTTCTCCAACCGTGTCGATGCCCGGCTACGACGTGCGGGTATTGGCGGAGGGCGGTGGTGAATTGGCCCGCGGGAGAGATGGGCAATATCGTCATCAAGCTGCCCTTGCCGCCGTCCTGCCTGCCGACCCTGTGGGGCAACGAACAACGCTTCAAGGAGGCCTACCTAACGAAGTACCCGGGTTATTACCTGAGCGGCGACGCCGGCTTCAAGGACGAGGATGGTTATCTGTGGATCATGAGCCGCACCGACGACGTCATCAACGTGGCCGGTCATCGCCTTTCCACGGGCCAAATGGAGGAGGTCCTGTCCGGCCATTCCGATGTGGCTGAATGCGCGGTCATCGGTGTGGGCGACCAGCTGAAGGGACAGATGCCGCTCGGACTGGTGGTGCTGAAGTCTGGCGCCGATCGCACCAGCGAGGAGATTGTTGCCGAACTGGTCAAGCGCGTGCGCGAGCAGATCGGGCCGGTTGCCGCCTTTAAACTGGTGGCGGTGGTGAAGCGATTGCCCAAGACCCGATCCGGCAAGATACTCCGTGGCACCATGGTGAAGATCGCCGACAACCAGGAATGGAAGATGCCTGCCACCATTGACGACCCGGCCATTCTTGACGAAATACGCGAGTCCCTGCAGGGCCTGGGTTACGCCAGGGATTGACAGCTGAAGCCGCCCTTCGTGGGCGGTTTTCTTTTCCTCCGCATTTGCTGAATGTCGACAATTTAAACTTTAAATAAGCGAAAGAACGGATATTTGTTATTTTGTGCGAGATGAAAAGCGATATTGTCGACAATATGGCATGAGTACCGATTCCATTCCGGCCTCCCGCGCCCGTTCGGCCACCCTCGCGGACTCGCTTTTCGACCAGCTGCGGGAGGCGGTGGTGGAGGGCAGAATCCTGCCCGGCAGCAAAATCAGCGAACCCGAATTGGCGCGCTCCTACGGCGTCAGCCGCGGGCCCTTGAGAGAGGCTATCGGCCGCCTCGAGGCGTGCGGACTGGTGACGCGCAAACCCAATGTCGGCGCCCGGGTGGTGAGTCTGTCAGCCACCGAACTTATCGATATTTTTAACGTCCGGGAGGCCCTCGAAGGCATGGCCGCACGCTTGGCCGCCGAGCGGGTGACGGAGGAGGAACTCGCGGCGATGCGTGATCTGCTGGAACGTCATCGCGAGCAGGTCGCCGGCGAGGCCGGCCAGACCTATTTCCAACAGGAAGGGGATCTCGATTTCCACTTCCGTATCGTGCAGTCCAGCCGCAACGCGCGGCTCATCGAATTGCTCTGCAACGATCTGTATTACCTGTTAAGGATGTATCGCTACCAATTCGGCATGGCGAGCAAGCGCGGCCCAAGGGCGTTGGAGGAACACGCCCATATCGTCGATGCCATCGCCGATGGCGATGCCGAATGGCGGAGATGCTGATGCGTCGTCACATCCGGGCATCCCGACGAAACGTGGAAAGAATGCTAGGGATCGGCGTGCCGCCGGTGGCTGATGATCCGTACCCGTGAAACGACCGGATAATGAACGCGGAGCAACTCTCGCATGACTCAACAATGAACCCCGGGTGGCCGAAAATTTCGACAGGCCGTCGCGGAAGAGAAACCCTTGCAGTGCGTGGGCGCGATCAACGCCTACCATGCACGCCTGGCGGAGGCTCAGCGGTTTCCAGTCGCTGTACATCTCTGGCGGCGGCGTGGCGGCGGGTTCCTGTGGGATCCCCGACCTGGGTATCACCACCATGGAAGACGTATTGACCGATCTGCGGCGTATTACGGATGTCACCACGCTGCCGGTGCTGGTGGATGTCGATACCGGTTGGGGCGGGGCATTCAATATCGCCCGCGCCGTTCGTTCGATGGACAAAGCGGCGCCGCCGCGATCCACATCGAAGACCAGGTCCAGCAGAAGCGATGTGGCCACCGGCCGAACAAGGCGATCGTGCCCCAGGATGAAATGGTCGACCGAATGAAGGCGGCAGTGGATGCCAAGACCGACCCCGATTTCGTCATCATGGCGCGCACCGATGCACTGGCCGTCGAGGGCATGCAGGCTGCGATCGATCGCGCCTGCGCCTGTGTTGAAGCCGGCGCCGACATGATCTTCCCCGAGGCAATCACCGAACTTGGCGCAGTACCGCGAATTCGTGGATGCGGTGAAGGTGCCGGTATTGGCGAATATCACCGAGTTCGGCGCCACACCGCTGTTCACCACCGACGAACTGGCCAGTGTGATGTCAGTATCGCCCTGTATCCGCTGTCGCGCATTTCGTGCGGCGAATGCTGCGGCGTTGAAGGTTTATCAGACGCTGCGCGCAGAAGGCACGCAGCAGAACGTGATCGACATCATGCAGAGCCGAATGGATCTGTACGACTATCTCGGCTACCACGAGTTCGAGCAAAAACTCGATCAGCTGTTTATCGCGGAAGAATCTGAGTGAGACATGCGATCTGTCATTCTAGACGCAAGTGCTCGCGACCTGACGGAGATACATGAAGGAGTTCAGCAATGAGTGAATCGGTACTACCCAAACCAAAGAAGTCGGTCGCGCTGTCGGGCACCGCGGCCGGCAATACCGCTATCTGCACAGTCGGCAGGAGCGGTAACGATCTGCATTATCGCGGCTACGATATCCTGCATCTGGCAGAGACCAGCGAGTTCGAGGAAATTGCCTACCTGCTTGATCTACGGCAAACTGCCGACCCAGGCCGAGTTGGATTACTACAAGCGCAAGCTCAAGTCATTGCGCGGTCTGCCCGGGTGCGGTGAAGCAGGCGCTCGAGGCGTTGCCATCCTCGGCACACCCGATGGATGTCATGCGTACCGGCTGTTCGGTTCTTGGGTACCTGTCTGCCGGAGAACGACGGACCAATCAGAGCCGGAGGCGCGCAACATTATCGACCGCCTGATGGCGAGCCTGGGTTCGATGCTGCTCTACTGGTACCACTTTGCTGTCAATGGCAAGCGAATTGATGTCGAGACCGATGATGACTCCGTCGGCGGGCATTTTCTCGCATCTGCTGCATGGTGAAAAGCCGTCGCGAATCCTGGGTGCGGGCGATGCATACGTCGCTGAATCTTTATGCCGAGCACGAATTCAATGCATCCACCTTTGCGGCCCGTGTCATTGCCGGTACCGGCTCCGATATGTACTCGGCGATAACCGGTGCGATCGGTGCTCTGCGGGGTCCCAAGCACGGTGGCGCCAATGAAGACGCCTTCCATATCCAGAGCCGCTACCACTCGGCGGATGAAGCCGAGGCGGATATTCGTGAGCGGGTCGCACAGTAAAGAGATCGTTATCGGCTTTGGTCATCCGGTCTATACCATCGGTGATCCGCGCAACGACGTGATCAAGCGGGTGGCAAGAGATCTGTCCGAAGAGAACAGCGACATGAGGATGTACGATGTCGCCGAGCGGATCGAGACGGTCATGTGGGAGATCAAGAAAATGTTTCCCAATCTCGATTGGTTCTCGGCCGTCTCCTACAACCAGATGCACGTTCCCACCGATATGTTCACGCCGCTGTTCGTCATCGCGCGCGTGACCGGCTGGGGTGCGCACGTCATTGAGCAGCGGCAGGATGGCAAGATCATTCGCCCGTCCGCGAATTACAACGGCCCTGAGCCGAGCGAATTCGTGCCCATCGACCAGCGCTGATCACAAGGTTGCCTCCATTAATTCCGGGCAGGCCAGATTGAGAATCAAGCTTCATCGGATCAAGGCGGAAATCGCGCATAATGGCCAGCTATCGCGAAGATTTTCAACGCAGAGACGAGGATCTGGAACTCAAGATGCTCGTTCATGAATTATTAGGGGTGCCCCCAAGTCCGGAAACCGCGGAAAGGCCTCGGTAAGCGCAGGCGTAGAGGTCTTTCGCGGTCTCAAGGACAAACCCAATTGTTTCGCATTTGAACGGCGTTCGATGGCGAGCCTGATTTTTCGAAGATGACATCCCGATTCGGAATTACGGCGTAGCGGAAAAAACTTATGAATACGACGAACCGTAAACCCCTGCCAGGCACCGAACTGGATTATTTCGATACCCGTGCTGCGGTCGATGCCATTCAGCCCGGTGCCTACGACAGGCTGCCGTACACCTCTCGGGTACTGGCCGAGCAACTGGTGCGTCGCTGCGATCCGGACGCGCTGGAAGCTTCGCTGCAGCAGATTATCGGTTTCAAACGGGATCTGGATTTCCCCTGGTATCCGGCGCGCGTTGTCTGCCACGACATACTGGGGCAGACCGCATTGGTCGATCTGGCCGGTCTTCGCGATGCCATCGCCGATCAGGGCGGTGATCCGGCCAAGGTGAATCCGGTGGTTCCCACGCAATTGATCGTTGACCACTCGCTGGCCGTTGAGCATGCCGGTTTTGATCCGGATGCGTTTGATAAAAATCGAGCCATCGAGGATCGTCGTAACGAAGACCGTTTTCACTTCATCGAGTGGACCAAGACTGCATTCGACAACGTTGACGTGATTCCGGCCGGCAACGGCATCATGCATCAGATCAATCTCGAGAAAATGTCGCCGGTGATCCAGTCGCGCGACGGCGTGGCCTTCCCGGATACCTGCGTGGGTACCGACTCGCACACCCCGCATGTGGATTGCCTGGGGGTTATTGCCATTGGTGTCGGTGGCCTGGAGGCCGAGACTGTCATGCTCGGTCGTCCCACTATGATGCGCCTTCCCGAGATCATCGGTGTGAAGTTGACCGGGAAACGCCAGCCGGGCATTACCGCCACCGACATCGTGCTGGCCGTCACCGAGTTCCTGCGTCAAGAGAAGGTGGTATCGGCTTACCTGGAGTTTTTCGGCGAGGGCGCCGCCAACCTGACCATTGGAGACCGCGCTACCATCTCCAACATGACGCCGGAGTTCGGTGCCTCGGCCGGCATGTTTTACATCGACGAGCAGACTATCGACTACCTGAAACTGACCGGCCGTGACGCCGGCCAGGTGGCCCTGGTCGAGAACTACGCCAAGACCACCGGCCTGTGGGCGGACGATCTGGTCAACGCGCAGTACGAACGCATGCTGGAGTTCGACCTTTCCACCGTCGGGCGCAATATGGCCGGTCCGTCCAATCCGCACCGCCGTCTGCCGACAAGCGATCTAGCGGAGCGCGGCATTGCTGCCGACCTGGACAAGGCGTTGGCCGAAGAGGCCGAAGGCAAGATGCCCGATGGCGCGGTGATCATCGCCGCCATCACCAGTTGCACCAATACCTCCAATCCGCGCAACGTCGTGGCGGCGGGTCTGGTGGCGCGCAAGGCCAATCGATTGGGTCTGACCCGCAAGCCCTGGGTGAAGTCCTCGTTCGCGCCGGGCTCGAAAGTTGCCAAGCTGTACCTGGAAGAGGCCGGCCTGCTGCCCGAGATGGAGAAGCTCGGTTTCGGTATCGTCGCCTATGCCTGCACCACCTGTAACGGCATGAGTGGCGCGCTGGATCCAAAGATCCAGCAGGAAGTGATCGACCGAGATCTGTACGCCACTGCGGTATTGTCCGGCAACCGTAACTTCGATGGCCGCATCCATCCCTATGCCAAGCAGGCCTTCCTGGCTTCGCCGCCGCTGGTCGTGGCCTACGCGATCGCCGGCACGATACGCTTTGATATCGAACAAGATGCACTGGGTACCGATCCGAACGGCAACCCGATCACGCTGAAGGACATCTGGCCCAGCGACGAAGAGATCGATGCGATCGTCGCCGAGCACGTGAAGCCCGAACAGTTCAACCAGGTCTACACACCGATGTTCGACCTGGGCGACGCGCGAGCAGGCCGAGAGCCCGCTGTACGACTGGCGTCCACAGAGCACCTATATCCGTCGTCCGCCTTACTGGGAAGGCGCGTTGGCCGGTGAGCGCACGCTCAAGGGCATGCGTCCGCTGGCGGTACTGGGCGACAACATCACCACCGATCACCTGTCGCCATCGAACGCGATCCTGCTCGACAGTGCGGCCGGTGAATACCTGCACAGGATGGGTCTGCCGGAAGAGGACTTCAACTCCTACGCGACCCACCGCGGCGACCACCTGACCGCACAGCGCGCCACCTTCGCCAACCCGAAGCTGTTGAACGAGATGGTCGCGACGAGAACGGCGAGGATCAGGCAGGGCTCGCTGGCCCGCATCGAACCGGAAGGTAAGGAGAGCCGCATGTGGGAGGCCATCGAGACCTACATGGAGCGCAAGCAACCGCTGATCATCATTGCCGGCGCCGATTATGGTCAGGGCTCTTCGCGAGACTGGGCCGCCAAGGGTGTGCGCCTGGCCGGTGTCGAGGCCATCGTTGCAGAGGGCTTTGAGCGTATTCACCGCACCAACCTGGTGGGCATGGGCGTGCTGCCTCTGCAGTTCAAGGATGGTGAGACGCGAAATACCTATGGCATCGATGGCACCGAAACCTTCGACGTGCTTGGGAGCCCGAGCCCGCGCGCAGAGTTAACCGTGATCATCCATCGCAGGAATGGTGAGCAGGTCGAGATACCGGTCACCTGTCGCCTTGATACCGCAGAGGAAGTTCATGTCTACGGGGCGGGCGGGGTGCTGCAACGTTTCGCTCAGGATTTCCTCGCTTCGAACGCCGCTTGAGGACAACGCGCATGGTTCATGTACCTCAGATCAGGATTCCCGCCACCTATATTCGTGGTGGCACCAGCAAGGGTGTGTTCTTCAATTTAACCGATCTGCCGGAGGAGGCGCGGGTTCCCGGCGAGGCGCGCGACAAACTGCTGTTGCGCGTGATCGGCAGTCCGGATCCCTACGGCAAGCACACCGACGGCATGGGCGGCGCGACATCCAGTACCAGCAAGACCGTCATCCTGGCCAAAAGCGAAATGGCGGATCACGATGTGGACTACCTGTTCGGCCAGGTGTCCATCGACAAGCCATTCGTCGACTGGAGCGGTAACTGCGGCAACCTGACTGCCGCCGTGGGCTCCTTCGCCATTGCCAGCGGCCTGGTCGACGCCGACCGGATCCCGGATAACGGTACGGCAGTTGTGCGTATCTGGCAGAAGAACATCGGGAAGACCATTGTCGCGCACGTACCCATCACCAACGGTGAGGTGCAGGAAACCGGCGATTTTGAACTCGACGGCGTGACCTTTCCGGCGGCGGAAGTACAGGTGGATTTCATCAGTCCGGTGGATGCCTCCGAGGCCATGTTTCCCACCGGTAATCTGGTGGACGATTTGGAGGTGCCGGGTATCGGCACCTTCCAGGCCACCATGATCAACGCCGGTATCCCCACGGTGTTTCTCAATGCCGGGGACATCGGCTACAGGGGTACCGAACTGCAGGAAGCGATCAACGGCGACCCGGCGGCACTGGAACGTTTCGAGACCATCCGGGCCTATGGCGCCATCAGGATGGGCCTGATCGGAAAAGTGGTAGAGGCGGCGGCACGCCAGCACACCCCGAAGGTGGCCTTCGTTGCGCCGCCGGCCGATTACAGTTCCTCGAGCGGCAAGGCGATCAAGGCATCGGAAATCGATCTCAATGTGCGGGCCTTGTCCATGGGTAAACTGCACCACGCCATGATGGGCACGGCGGCGGTGGCCATCGGAACGGCGGCTGCCATACCCGGCACCCTGGTCAATCTGGCGGCCGGTGGCGGTGATCTCGGGTCCGTTACCTTCGGCCACCCGTCCGGCACCCTGAAGGTCGGGGCCGAAGCCGGTGAGATAGACGGCAACTGGACCGTCAACAAGGTTTCCATGAGCCGCAGCGCACGTGTGCTGATGGAAGGCTGGATCCGCATTCCGGGTGATGCTTTCTGAGCGAGGGCACTGTGACCGAGAAAAAAAAATAGAGTTTTTTCACCGCGAGACGAACAATCAGAAACGAGGTTCGGACCGAAACCACATCTCATCGATAAGTAACGGATGAGGCGATAGGCTTAAATCCTCTTGAAAACGCCGGATCAGAAAATCGCTCAGGCTAACGCTGTAAATTGGACAAGCAGGGATGATTATGAAGTTTCGTACAATTGCGCGGACAATACACAATTCTCAGATTATTGATCGACTTCGCCAAGATCGATCCTGACTTTCGGAAGATGCCCAGGGTCTGTTAACACTGGGAAAGGCCCATTATCCGACTTGGATTCAAGCGGCCTTTTCCTCCTCTGATGTCATGAAATAGTTCTCGGCAATGGCTTGGTGCAATTTACCCAGCCAAACCTGGGTATGGTCGATGAAGGCGTGAAGCACCTCGTCGTTCATTTCTGTTACCGGGGCATTTTCCATCGCCTTGCGCAAATGCTCCGTCTCCGCAATGGGTCTGTCGTTACGGGGCAAGCGACTCAGGTTATAGCTGATGTTTTCGATGCAATAACTCAGGGAACGCGGAAAATCCGAGCGTTTGAAAACAAATTCCAGCACCTTTTTGCGCGTAACACGTACCTGCATGGTTCTCCGGTACATCTGATAGGCTCCCAGAGTCTTGAGGATGGACATCCACAAGGCATCCTCAAACGGGCGCAAATCGCTGCCATCTTCGATCAGGGGGCTCTCCCAGCGTATGTCGGCAATGCGGGTGGTCATGTCTGCGCGCTCGATCTTGCGGCCCAGGTTGAGGAACATGTAGGCGAGATTGTGGTTCATGGTGCCGGCCAGCATTCCGGTCAGGGTCTGTACGCCTTCAATGACATCCTGAAGAAAATCGTGGCGCTGGTGTCGCGGCACGCTGGGATTGAGGGCATCCTGCACCTGGTTGTACATCTCGTTGAGGTATTCCCAGGCCTCGCGGGGCAGTGTATCGCGGATGGTTCGGGCGTTCTCCCTGGCGCATTGCAGAGATGAAATGATGGAGCCGCCGTTATCCTGGTCAGCGATGAGAAAATGCACCACGCGACGCTCAGTGACTTCGGGATGACGTTCAAAATAAGCCTCGCGACAGCCCAGCATGGTCACCAGTGGCTCCCACCCCGGGGTCATGTCACGCGGCAAATCGAGCATGAGGTTGGTATTGACCGATACGATTCGGGCGGTGTTCTCCGCCCGCTCGATGTACCGTCCCAGCCAGTAGATGGTTTCTGCAACTCTAGATAGCATGATGTTTTAACTCTTGATTCTGTAACTACTCGCTAACGATCCAGGTATCCTTGCTTCCCCCGCCCTGGGAGGAATTGACCACCAGCGAGCCTTTGCGCAGGGCGACGCGGGTAAGGCCGCCGGTGGTGACCTCTATGTCCTTGCCGCTTAGAACAAAGGGCCGCAGATCAACATGGCGCGGCTCCAGACGATCCCGGGCGATGGTAGGCACGGTCGAGATTCCCAGGGTCGGTTGGGCGATGTAGTTGCGTGGATCGGCCTTGATCAGTTTGGCGAATTCTTCCCGTTCTGCCCGGGTCGAAGCCGGACCAACCAGCATCCCGTACCCACCGGATTCATTGGCGGGCTTCACCACCAGGTCCTTGAGGTTGGCCAGAACATAATCCAGCGACTTCGGCTCCATGCAGCGCCAGGTCGGCACGTTGGGCACGATGGGGTCCTGATCCAGGTAGTAGCGAATGATTTCCGGCAGAAAGGAGTACACCACCTTGTCATCGGCAACACCGGCGCCAGGCGCATTGGCCAGGGCCACATTGCCGGTTTTCCAGGCACGCATCAGGCCCGGCACACCCAGTGCGGAATCCGGGTCAAAAACTTCGGGATCAATAAACATGTCATCGATACGACGATAGATAACATCCACCCGTTTCAGGCCTTCCACGTTCCGACTGTACACACAGTCGTCGTCGCCAACTTCCAGGTCACGGCCTTCGACCAGTTCACAGCCCATCTGCTGGGCGAGATAAGAATGCTCAAAATAGGCCGAGTTGTAGATGCCCGGTGTGAGCACCACGATTTCCGGGGTGTCACCAGGACGGGGGGAGAGCGAGGACAGCATGTCGAACAGTTCTGAGGGATAATCGTCGATGGGTTCCGGACTGTAGGTTTCGAACAATTCCGGGAACACCCGCTTGGTCACCAGCCGGTTTTCCAGCATGTAGGCCACGCCGGAAGGAACGCGCAGGTTGTCTTCCAGCACATAAAGCTTGCCGTCACTGTCGCGCACGAGATCGGAACCACAGATATGTGCCCAGACACCCTGGGGCGGATTGATGCCGACGCACTGCTCCCTGAAGTTCACCGAGTCCGCGAGAATTTCCGCTGGAAACACCTTGTCCCTGATGATCTTCTGGTCGTGATAGAGGTCATCGATAAACAGGTTGAGCGCCTGCACCCTTTGCTTCAGGCCTTCCTCGACACGGCGCCATTCCTTTTTGCGAATAATTCGCGGAATTATGTCAAAGGGCCAGGCGCGGTCAATGGAGCCTTCTTCCTCGGTGTACACCCGAAAGGTGATGCCCATCTGGTGAATGGCCAGTTCCGCCGCGTTCTGGCGCTCCATCATCTCGCCCGGCTCCAGGCCTTTGAGAAAATTGATCAGCTTGCGGGCATGGGCCCGTGGGTTGCCGCGATCGGAAATCAGTTCGTCGTGAAATGGATGCTCTACAAAGGCTTCCCAGTTAATACTCATGGCCCACCTTCCGCGCTGATCGGTGTGGTGCGTAAGTCAAGCGTCCAGGGAAAATCAGGATTAGCCGGTTCCTGGGGAACGCTGATCCGGCCACCTCGGTGACCGCCCATGGTCTGCTGGTCCCGGGTCAGGCCATGGAAGCGGGCCAGACGCCGGGATTCGGCTTCATTGGCATTAACGGGGAAACGTGTGTCATTGAGCCCCCCCGGATGGGAAACGAAATAGGTACAGCCACCAAGGGATCGTTCGTTCCAGGTGTCGACAATGTCGAACACCAGCGGACTGTCGGCGGGAATATTCGGGTGCAGCCCCGATGGTGGCTGCCAGGCCTTGTAGCGGACACCGGCGACAAATTCACCCTGGGTTCCGGTATTGCGCAGGGGTACATTGCGGCCGTTACAGGTAACCACATGGCGGCCTTCTATGAGTCCCTGAACCTTGACCTGGACCCGCTCCACGGAGGAATCCACATAACGCGCCGTACCCTGGGCAGTGACTTCTTCACCCAGCACGTTCCAGGGCTCGATAGCAAAGCGCAGTTCCAGATTCATCTCGCCCACATCCACAGTGCCGTAGCGTGGGAAACGGAACTCGATGAAGGGATCAAACCACTCGCGGTCAAAGGCCAGACCGTGACGTTTGAGGTCGTCCACCACGTCATAAATATCCGCCCTGACAAAGTGCGGCAGCATGAAACGATCGTGCAGTTGCGTTCCCCAGCGTACGGGACCATTGGTGTAAGGCTTGTCCCAGAAACGCGCTACGAGGGCGCGCAGCAACAGGGTTTGCACTGCGGCCATGCGCGCGTGGGGCGGCATTTCAAATCCGCGAAATTCAAGCAGTCCCTGACGCCCGGAAGCACTGTCCGGGGAATACATTTTGTCGATACAAAACTCCGCGCGGTGGGTGTTGCCGGTCAGGTCCACCAGCAGATTGCGGAACAATCTGTCTACCAACCAGGGTTCGGTAATCTCGCCTGCCGGCACATGATCGAAGGCAATACCCAGTTCATAGAGCGCATCATCACGTGCTTCATCCACCCGCGGTGCCTGAGACGTAGGACCAATAAAGGTGCCGGAAAACAGGTAGGACAGGCTGGGATGGTTCTGCCAGTATGCGAGCAGGCTGCGCAACAAATTCGGTCGCCGCAGGAAGGGGCTGTCCGCAGGCATGGCCGCCCCCAGGGTGACGTGATTGCCGCCACCGGTTCCGGAATGGCGACCATCGAGCATGAATTTTTCCGTACCCAGACGCGATTGACGTGCGTCTTCGTAAAGCAGCTCCATGTTGTCGACCAGTTCACGCCAGCCGCTGGCCGGGTGAATATTGACCTCGATGACGCCGGGGTCGGGCGTTACCATGAGCTTTTGCAAACGCGGATCACGCGGCGGCTCGTAGCCTTCCATGATGATGGGGAAGTCCAGGTCGGTAGCTGCCGCTTCGATGGCATTGACCAGATCCAGATAATGTTCAAGTCGCTCCAGCGGTGGCAGGAACAGGTACAAATGGCCGTCGCGCAGTTCCACGCACAAGGTAGTGCGAATCACCGCCCTCGGGTTTTTTCCGGGCTTGTCCGCTGCTTCGGATTTTGCAACCTGGGCCTGCTCCAGGCCGTGCCCGAAGGGCGCATCCGGGTCACGCACGATGCGCAGGCGATCTTTGATTTCCGGCAGGGTCGCTTCCATATCAAAAGCATCACGGGCAATGATGTTCTGGCGTTCATCCTTGGGCTCCCACAGCAGCGAATCCAGCGGCAGGCGATAGCCCATGGCCGAATCACCGGGGATCAGAAACAGCCCGCCCCGGCGGAAGGTCCACTTACCGGACGTCCATTTATCGCGGCGTTCATCCCAGGCCAGCGGCAGGGCAAAACCGCGTACGGAATTCACCCCCTGATCGAATACCTTGCGAATACGTTTACGCTCAATGGGATCGTTGACGCGGTTATCGAAGACATCGACGTTGTCCGGCAAGGTGCCTTCTTTCCACAGGTAATAAGCCACGTCTTCATAGGCGGGGATGAGGTGTTTTTTGTCCAGCCCCAGGTGATGCACCAGCCGCTTGGCCAGGGCCTCGGCATCCGCCTCTGCATAGCCGGATCTGGCGGCCGGGTCCGCCAGCAATTCCGGTTTTTTCCACACTGACCGGCCGTCCTTGAGCCAGGCACAGGTCATGGCCCAGCGAGGCAACTGTTCTCCGGGATACCATTTGCCCTGGCCGTAATGCAGCAGGGCATCTTCGCCAAAGGTGGTACGCAGACGACGCAGCAGGACCCCGGCCCGTTCCAGTTTGTGATCACCCAGTGCGGCGGTGTTCCACTGCGCGCCGTCCATGTCGTCGATGGAGACAAAGGTGGGCTCGCCACCCATGGTCAGGCGCACATCCCCTTCTTCCAGCGTCAGATCGATGTCGTCGCCCAGTTCGAGTATGGCCTGCCACTGATCGTCACTGTAGGGCCTGGTCACGCGGGGGTCTTCGTATACGCGGGTCACTTCGTTTACAAAATCAAAGGTGACTTCACATTTGTCAGTGGCACCGGTGATAGCGGCAGCACTGACCGGATTGGGCGTACAGGCGAGCGGGATATGGCCTTCCCCGGCAAACAGGCCCGAGGTCGGGTCCAGCCCGACCCAACCGGCCCCGGGGATGTAGACTTCTGTCCAGGCGTGCAGATCGGTGAAATCCGTATCCGGTCCCGGTGGTCCCTCCAGAGACTTCTGATCCGCCGTGAGCTGCACCAGATATCCGGATACAAAGCGCGCAGCCAGACCCAGACGGCGCAGGATCTGCACCATCAACCATGCTGAATCACGACAGGATCCGCTCTTGCGCTCCAGGGTTTGTTCGCAGGTCTGCACACCGGGTTCCATGCGAATGGTGTAACCCACCAGGTCACGAACCCGCTGATTCAGCTCCACCAGGAAATGCACGATGTGCGGGCCGCGCGGCTTGTCAGCTCCCTCTTCCAGCATGGCCTCCGTCGCCTTCACGCCAGGAAGGTCGCGCAGGATTGAATTCAGCACGCGGCGCAGTCTTTTTCCGGCTTTGTCACGCTCGAAATACGGTGCGAGTTCCTTGGCCTCCTGCTTTCCGTATTTAAAGGGATAATGCTCGGCGTATTTTTCAACGAAAAAGTCAAAAGGATTGACCGTTACCATCTCGGCAACCAGGTTGACCTCAACGATCAGCCTGCTGGCTTTACCAGGAAAAACAACTCGTGCAACGAAATTACCAAAAGGGTCTTGTTGCCAGTTGAGGTACTGCTCATTCGGCTCCACGTGAAGAGAGTAATGATGAATCGGCGTGCGCGTATGTGGTGCGGGCCGCAGGCGGATAGTGTGCGGCGCGAGGGAAACCTCACGATCAAAGTTGTACTCGGTGCGATGGCGGAGGGCGATTTGTATGGACATGGTGCAGAAGTGATTCGTCTTGGTGCATGAAAATACAGATCCGAAGCTAAGTCGGGGCTCTTGCATAGTTTCTGCACAACCCATGCCAAATACCAGGCGGTTCCCCAGACTTCCTGGCAAGCACTCAGATTATGCAAAAATGCGGCTATCCAGAATCACTTCCATCTGGCAAGCTAGAATCCGTTACCTGTAATTTTGGAACTGTTGCTAATGACCTACTGTGTTGGTTTCTGCGTCAAGGAAGGTCTTGTATTCGCCAGTGATTCGCGCACCAATGCTGGTGTGGACTATGTCACAAGCTACTCCAAGATGCACATATTTACCCCTGCGACGGACCGGGTTTTCGTCCTGCTGTCAGCCGGAAACCTCGCCACGACCCAGGAGATTGTCAATCGCATCAACCGCGATATCGATTATCCGGACGGTGGCCAAAACCTGTTTTCTGCGCGCTATCTTTTTGAAGCGGCTGACTACGTCGGCAAGATCAGCCAGGAGGTACAGGAAAAACACAACGCGGCCTTGCATGCGGCGGGGGTCAGCGGTGAAGTGTCACTGATCCTTGGTGGCCAGATTCAAGGGCAGAAGCATGGCCTGATCCTGATCTACCCCCAGGGCAATTACATCGAAGCATCGGAGAACACGCCTTATCTTCAAATCGGTGAGGCTAAATACGGCAAACCGGTACTCGACCGGGTCGTGACTTACGACATGCGGCCAGAAGACGTCGCACGGCTTGCGCTGGTGTCCCTTAGCTCCACCGCAAAATCAAACATCACCGTCGGCCCGCCATTTGAACTGTCCGTATACCGTAACGATCGGTTCAAGATCGACAGCCGCTGTCGTTTTGAAGAAAACGGGGCGTATCTCAAGGGGCTGGATGATGCCTGGAAAAAAGGCCTGTTACAGGCATTCCTGAACCTTCCGCGTTTCGAATGGGAAGTCGTTCAACAGAGTCCGCAAATCTCGGCTGGACAGAACCAGGGTCAATCGCAAGTTCAGGCCGGACATGCCCAGGAGCAACAACCCATCCCCCCCATGCAGCCCCAGAACCAGCAGATTCAGCAATCGACCGGCAATCCACCTGCCGTTCTGCCCTGCGGTATTTCTGACAAGCAACGCTAACCCTCCCACAATCAAGCCTCCTCTTGCTGCCTTGGGAGAGAAGGTTTTTTGAGGTGGAGTGGTCAATATCACTTTAGTGCAAGCCCACCCCAAGTGGCCTCGTGGTGCCCGGGAACAAAGGCGCAAACGTTATCCTGCCTATGACCGTCGCAGCGCGATGATCGGTGGGGAGTGGCATCAGGGTCTTTGTGGATGGCGGTCAGCGTGGGTAGCATCAAACACTCTACAAGCCGTAATACCACCGAATCTGCAGATCCTTACCCATCAGCAAGAATAGCTTTGTGTTTTCACACCGTCTCTGCTGGAAGCAGACATTTAACAATCAAGCCAGGTAAAGCGTGCCGCGACTAGCTGTGGCATCTGGAGGGACAGTCACTTTGTTTACCCGCTTCCGCAAAATTTATGCGACATACTTGTCATCAGCGAGGTTCGCCAGAAGGATCTTTCGGATGCTGCCACCTGTTCCCGGTGCGGCATGACCGCGGCACCCCAAAAGATCTGTGGGGTGCGGTTTGAACAGCCTCGTCCGTGGGCCCGGGCGCCTCTACTTGAAGTGATGCACGAACCTCAGGTTGATGCGGTCACCCTCGGGGCGGTTTTCCGCATGGGATTCGAAATAGCCGTTCAGAAACAGATGGGTGTCTGGCGACAGGTGATAAACCAGGCCGGGGCCGATGGCGAAAACCTGCTCCCTGCTGTTTGAGACGTTGTCGCCGTCTATTTCCGTATCCGTGATCTGCTTGAGAAAATAGCCGTTGATGCCAAGGCGCAGCCGTTTCGGTATGACTTCGTAAGCGGTGGCGAAGTTCGCATGAATGGCCTGGCCAGCCTGAATTTTGTCGGCGCCCAGCGGTTTGTAAGGATCGTTGTTGGTGCCGTTCCAGAGATAGTGCAGGCGCCAGCTCGCGGTCCATTTCGGGCCGAGGAATGCGGTGGCCGCCCAGTACGGATTGAAGGAGAAGAAATTGCTGCCGGGGTTTAGCGTTCGCTCGTTGTCGTACTTGCCCGTGGGGAAGATCATCTGCAGTTCCACCCGGTTCACGATACGGGGCCCGTTGGGTCCCATCACCGGGTCCCACTGCAGAAAAGGTCCGATGAGCAGATCCCCGAAACCGCTACCGTTTGTGGAAATCGCAAAATTGTCGGACGGATCCAGATCGAAGCCCGCGTAGGGCAGCATGGCGTTCATGCCCCATTTTCCGCCAAACATCAGTTCCTGATCGGACTGGTAGACGAGCTGGGTGAGGCTGACGTTTACATCCACTTCGGCCGGCTTCAATCCGCCCGCTGTCGGAAGCGAGATCTGGTCGCCGTCGTGATTCTTCAGTTTCCCGCTGCGCAGGGTTTGCAGATATTGCTGAAAGTACCAGCCGGGGCCAGAGGGTGGGGCGCCATCGAGAAAACTTGTAAAACCGAGGTTGACGGGCGGCAGGTCGTAGGCGACAGCAGGTCCGGCCAACGCCGAGAGGAATCCGGTGAACAGGGTTGCGAATCGGCGCATGGTACCTTTCTCCGTGCTTTTTATTGGTGGAGGCCGGCAAGCTGTGCCGGTGACGTCCGATTGTCCGAATGCCTGATAATACCCTGATTTTTAGTGGGGGAAAGGTGTTTGGCAGGTTTTTTAGCTCGCTTGAACTTCCTGGACATCGTGTCTGTAATCATCTCGACGGTTTCCGGGGCTGATAGTATCGACCTGGTGGTGGTGAAATCGCAGGGAGTCTATGTCGACCGATACTCAAAAGGCCCGAAATACCGCTCCCATATTGGTCATTGGGTTCGGCAACCCGCTTCTGGGCGATGACGGCCTGGGTATTGTTGCGGTCACCGAGCTGCGGCGCCGCTATAGTTTCCCGGAACAGGTCGAAGTGCTGGACGGCGGCACGTCTTCCATCGGCGGCTACGAAATACTGGCAAACCGTTCGCAGCTGATCGCCGTTGATGCCGTTGTCTGCGGCAAGCCACCCGGCACCGTTATTCGCCTTCGCGGCGATCAGATTCCTGTCGCGTTCGGTAAGCCGATGTCTCCTCACGACCTCGGTTTAGCCGATACGCTTGCCTTGTTAAAGGCCGCCGGCGATTATCCGGGCAGGCTCAGTGTTTTGGGGATGGTTCCTCGTTGCCTAAATGCCGGGGAGGGTCTGAGCGAAGAGGTCGCGGCCAATATGAATGCCCTGGTTGAAAAGATCGTAGAGGAACTCAGAGAATCCGGGTTGGGCCTGATGCCATTGGCCGGCGGCTGAACCTGTACGGGTTTTACTCCGTTTACGCACTCCGGTTGAGTTGAGACCGACGCGTCCCGCCTGGCGGCCGCGAACTGTCGAAGGTAAAGGGCGCCAGATCCGCCTTACTTTGTCGTTGTCGCCGAGAGACCAGTTTGCTGTGAAATGCTGTCTCTTTTCCGGCTCAATTCAATTCGGGTTCACTGGTGGATGCCCGGACCGCGCGGTTGTATGACCATTTTCGCATGGCTTCGATTTGTTCGCCCATAGTCTGTGAAAGCGGCACCGTATTGATGATGTTGTTGACAATGTCTCTTTCGTCGAACTCGCGGCGGTCCTTGTAAGCGTCGATACGCGCGGATTTCACGGCCTGCTCGATTTCTGCGCCGTTCCAACCTTCGGTGGCGACGGTAAGATAATTGAGGTTGAACTTACGCGGATCCACTTTGTTGAGCAGGATATGAATGGTGAAGATGTCGATTCTTTCTTTCCTGGTGGGAAGGTCGAGAAAGAACAACTGATCAAATCTTCCCTTGCGCAACAGTTCCGCCGGCAGGATTTCGATACGGTTGGCTGTGGCCGCGACGAACACTTTGGAGGGTTTCTCCTGCAGCCAGGTGAGGAAGCTTGAGAAAATATTGATGTTGCCTGAGTAGGTGCCGCGCTCGTCGTAGCCGAATGCGTTTTCGAGCTCGTCAATCCATAGAACGATGGGCGCAATTTCTTCCGCGACAAAGGTTGCCTGTTCGAACGCCACCTCCGGTGAACCGAATGACCCCGACAACACGAGGCTCATGTCCAGCCTCACCAGCGGCAATCCCCAGGCAGCGGCGACTGCTTTCGCCGCCATGCTCTTACCGCAGCCGCTTATGCCCATGAACAATATTCCGCTGGGCAGCGGTATGCCCGCCTCGAAGGCCTCTTCGGTGAAAAGGTCGCGGCGGGTTGTGATCCATTTCTTAAGGTTCTCCAGGCCGCCGATGCTGTCCAGAGAATTCTGTGGTGGATAGAAGCGGAGACAGCTTTCCTTTTTCAGTAGCTGGGATTTTTCCTCCTGAACCTCGCCGATTACCATTTCGAAGTCCGGTTCCCTGTCCTTGAAGATTCGCGCCTGCAGGTGGTCGATTTCGTTGAATGAGAGGCCTTTCATGGCGACCGCAAGCCGGTGCAGCGAATCGGCAGACAGTTTGCTTCCAGCGCTCTTGGCATACCTGGTTACATGGTCAAGAATTTCTTTCTCGTCGGGCAGTAACATCTCGAAAAGGAACACCTCCTTCTTCAGGGTTTCCGGCAGGATCAGCTTGGGATGGGAGAGAAAAACGAAGGTTTGCCGGTCTTCGAGCTGGTAGTACAGGTCCCGCACCGCTCGTTGCAACGCCGGGTTGCTCTCGAAAAGTGCCGGGAGGTCCTTCATCAGGTACATGCCCGGTTCTTTTGTCTTGCCAATGAACTGCAGTGCGGCAACCGGATCCGCCAATGACAGGTCTCCAGCCTGATCGCCTTCGCTGAAGCCGTGGGTCGCGGTCCAGGTTCTCAACGGATGCTTGTCGCTGTAGTAGGAAGCGGCCACGACTGAAAGCATGTGCTCAATGCGTCCTTCTTCCCAGCCCTGTACGTAGAGAATCGGATAGCGTGACTGCAAGCCTCGCGAGATCTTCTGCATCATTGTCTGACGGTGAATGGTCATGGGCATTTCCGTAGGGGGCTGTAACGATTAATTCACAGCGTATATTGACAGTAGAGGCCTGAGACAGGCACGGGATCTGCTGTTTAATGGGTTGACCCAATGATACCGCCTGGACGGTGTTGCCGCGCCAACTTCGGCATCGACCGTTCGTCCTTGGTCTCCCTTATGCGCTGACGGAAGCCATCGTTATCCATCGGCGCTCAAATGGATTTTTTTGCCGGTATCCTGAAGTTATCGATTCGCAACAGCCGCCACCTTACGCTTGCCTTGTTAAAGGCAGCCGGCGATTATCCTGCCCGGCCCGGTGGTTTGGGGATGGTTCCTCGTTGCGTAACAGCCGGGGAGGGTCTTGGCGAAGACATCGCTTCCAATCTCGACGCTTTGGTTCAGATGATTCTGGAGGAACTCCGGGGTGTCGGAGTGGAGCTACGGTCAACGGATTAATTCAAGGTCAGGCCAAAAGAGGCCTTCGACCCGATCTATAAGAATCGGTGAGGGTTATCGATGCAGATCTTCAAAATCAACGATGCTCCCAACATCGGCAATTTCACTCGCCGAAATCAAGGCTCGGAAAATACTTCACAATCATTTCGGTATCGAGATCTGAACCAGGTTGGCGACGGTAAGTCGGCAACTTTTTGTTAGGGCGGTTAATGTGGAAGTCGTGGGTGGTTTGTACCCACATCGGCTCATCGGTATGGAAAGATATGCAGTCCGGTCTTCGAGATATCTGGGTATGGTTCCCGCAGTAAATGGTCCCTGCATTCCGGTTCAGCAATTCGATTCTCGATATGCCGCAGCTTCGGCTGGCCACCTGTTTCAATTGGCCCCTGCCCGTGCTCAGGTTGAAGAAGATTCCATCTGGAAAATCCGTAAAATACCCATCGTCCCGAAGCTGATGTGTCACGGCAATGTCCTTTAAACGGCTTGCGTGAGTCGGGTTGACGGCGTCGTCGGAGTCAATGCGCACGGATACCAGGCCTTTGTGGTCGAAGTGGTCGCAAAGATAGTTCACAGACTGGGTTGCGATGAGTGCGGAGTGTGTGACTTCAGCCTCTGTCTTAAGGATTCGGCATTGTGGAATCTGCCGGATTCTTGTGAGGACTGCGTCAGGCGTATCCGGATGAACCAGAACCAGCCAAACAAATTCCTGGTCGGTTTGAGCGGCCAGACTGGGTATCAAAAATCGTTGCATCAATTCCAATCGGGCGGCGATCCAGGTGTGATCCAGGCCTTGCCAACGGATGCCTCTGAACTGCGGTTTGGGTACGTGTATTTTCCAGCGGGTTATACGGCTAAAGGCATAGTGGGGCCGCAACCAGAGTTTCTTGGCGTTAAGATTGAACCTGGTGATATACGCCAGCAGTACGTCCCCTGTGTCCATTAGTCGTCTTCCTGCTATTGCACTTTCACGTTGTCAAACGGGTTTTTTAGATTCTACTTCTGCAATACCTTCCAGTCATGAGGGCGACTCTATTAATTCTGGCAATGGCGGATTGAGATTAAAGATTCATCAGGTCAAGGTGGAAGTCGCACGTGATAGCCCGCTATTGCGAAGATTTACAACGCAGAGATAAGGGGTCCTGAATTCAAGATGCCTGTTCATGATTTAGAGGCGCCCTTTAACGAGCCTCCAAGCCTACCTGGGATAAGGAGTGCCGGAGGCGGTCATCGGGCGAATTTGCCGGCATGGCTTCTTCCGCCACCGCGTAGCGCCCACGAGTAGCAGGAACGGCTGTCCATCACTTTTGAGTGATTTCGGGCAGCAGATCACTTCACTTCCGCAACATTGACGAATCTCATCGTCTTTGTTTTGGTTCCACTGACATAATCCGGCGCCATTGAGGAGCCGTTATCGAAAGGAGCGGATTGTGTTGTTTATCCTGTTGGGTCTTGTTGCAGCGATGTTGTTCGGTATGTTCTACGGATCGGAGGGCGAGTTGCCTTCGCACATTCAGGACAATATGTTCTGGGGGCTGATTTTTGCCGGAGCGGTGCTTCGGCTCCTGCAAATCGTCTATGAATCGCTGTGTCGACGTTGCAATTGCCGGATCTGCGAATCCCGTTGAAGCTTGTCTTTGAGTTCTTTTTATCGGGTGAATGGGTTACGACGGCATTGACCGGGGACGCATCGCATCGCTACAGCCGGTAGATTCTTGCTGAGGGTGTGCCGCGTACTTTGGGGCATCCCGTATGACAGGAGGCAGCCCACGGAAAGGCCCGGCTGGAGTCTCGCATTAACCTGATACGCTGCAAGGCGCGTTTTCTGGATGCAGGGATAAGTCGGCTACCGAAATACGGGGTTTAAGCCTTCCGGTGTGACAAGTTTGCTCAGCATTCCATGCACATCCCGATCCCGAGAGGGTTCTAGATTGGGGTCGAGGCAGGCAATTGAACGGCAGGTCTGCAGTGCCAGTGAGCGGACGCCGTTCGATGCCAGCCTTTTCATCAATACGTCGAGCGTATGGGAGGTGGTGAGCGCCGAATGGACGGTGACGCGCACCTCGTAGTCCACGCCGCTGGCGATCACCTTGTCCAGACTCTGCCAGGCCTGGTCGCCGCTGTTTGTCGACCCTGTGATCCTGGCATAGTCATTTGGCAGGGCCTTGATATCCAGTCCGACCCAGTCCGCCAGCGGTATAAGCTCGGCCAGCCGTTGGGGATAACAACCGGCGGTATGGAGTCCGACCTTGAAGCCCAGTTGCCGGACCTGAACCATGGCGCCGCCCAGTCCACGCTGAAGGGTGGGTTCTCCACCGGAAAACACGACCGCATCCAGCAGGCCCTGTCGACGTTCGAGAAACGCCAGGATTTCAGGCCATGAAAGTTCGTTGTCCGCGTTGCGCGGCAACAGTTCAGGGTTGTGACAATACCGGCAGCGCCAGGGGCAGCCCTGGCAGAAAACCACGGCGGACAGTTCCCCCGGATAGTCTTGTGTGGACAGGGGCGTTAGACCGCCGACCTGGAGAGGGGTCATTTTCGCGCGGCGGATTCACCCGTCAGCGAGGCCTCGGCATAGACCTGGCGTTCCCGGTGCTCCGATTGCTTGCCGGGGTTCCATGCCGACACCGGCCGATGGTAGCCCATGACCCGGGTCCATACCTCGCAGCGCGTGCGTTCCTCGTCTTGCAGTTCAATGGACGGTGCATTCATGCTCGTAGACCTCCTGGTGTTCGTGGGTCCGGCGTTTACGTTCCATCAGCGCTTCGTCGCAGCGCGGGCAGAATTCATGCTCGCCCGCAAGGTAGCCGTGGGTCGGACAAATCGAAAATGTCGGTGTAATGGTGATGTAGGGCAGGCGAAAGTTTTCCAGTGAACGTCGAACCAGGCGCTTGCAGGCCTCGGTGCTCGACACCCGTTCGCCAAGATAAAGATGCAGCACCGTGCCGCCGGTGTACTTGCGTTGCAGATCGTCCTGCCGCTCCAGCGCCTCGAAGGCATCGTCGGTGAAGCCCACGGGCAGTTGCGAACTGTTGGTGTAGTAGGGGGCGTCATCGGACCCGGACTGGAGAATATCGGGGTAGCGTTTGCGATCCTCCTTGGCAAACCGGTAGGTGGTGCCTTCGGCGGGTGTGGCCTCCAGGTTGTAGAGATGGCCGGTCTCCTCCTGAATTGCCACCATGCGTTCCCGCACGTGATCCAGCAGTCGGCAGGCGAGGGCATGTCCTTCGGGCGTGGTGATGTCCTCCGCGTCGTTCGAGAAGTTGCGGATCATCTCGTTGATGCCGTTGACCCCGATGGTGGAGAAGTGATTCCGCAACGTACCCAGGTAGCGCTTGGTGTAGGGGAAGAGTCCCGCGTCCATGTGGCGCTGGATGACCTTGCGCTTGATCTCGAGGCTGTTGCGCGCCAGATCCAACAGCCGGTCGAGGGCATCGAGTAAACCCGGCTCATCCTGTTTGTTCAGATAACCCAGACGGGCGCAGTTGACGGTGACCACGCCGAGCGATCCGGTTTGTTCAGCAGAGCCGAACAGGCCGTTACCGCGCTTGAGCAACTCGCGCAGGTCGAGCTGCAACCGGCAGCACATGCTGCGGATCATGTTGGGCTTGAGTTCGGAATTGAGGAAGTTCTGAAAG
The DNA here is from genome assembly GCA_963820915.1 of uncultured Gammaproteobacteria bacterium. Lineage (GTDB taxonomy): Bacteria > Pseudomonadota > Gammaproteobacteria > Chromatiales > Chromatiaceae > CAWGBV01. The sequence goes on from CAWGBV010000011.1 coordinate 216,866, forward strand.
TAGGGCAGACCGTACTTGGCGGTCATGGCGAACAGACGTTCGGCGTTCTCCGTGTCCCAGCGAAAGTCCGGTGTGATGTTGTAGGTGGGTATGGGAAAGGTGAAGACGCGCCCCTTGGCGTCGCCCGTGGTCATGATCTCGATATAGGCCCGGTTGATCAGGTCCATCTCCACCTGCAGGTCGCCGTAGCTGAAGGGCATCTCCTCGCCGCCCACCACCGGGATCTGGTCGCGCAGGTCCTCGGGACACACCCAGTCAAAGGTGAGGTTCGTAAAGGGTGTCTGAGTGCCCCAGCGCGACGGCACGTTCAGATTGTAGATGAGTTCCTGGATGTACTGGCGCACCTGCTGGTAGCTGAGGGCGTCCTTGCGCACGAAGGGGGCCATGTAGGTGTCGAAGGAACTGAATGCCTGGGCGCCGGCCCATTCGTTCTGCAGGGTGCCCAGAAAGTTGACGATCTGGCCCACCGCCGACGACATGTGTTTCGGCGGTCCGGCCTCCACCTTGCCGGGCACGCCGTTGAGCCCTTCGTGGAGCAGGGTGCGCAAAGACCAGCCCGCGCAGTATCCGGCGAGCATGTCGAGATCGTGGATGTGGAAGTCACCCTCGCGGTGGGCGGTGCCGATCTCCGGCGGGTAAACGTGAGAGAGCCAGTAATTGGCCAGCATCTTGCCGGAGGAGTTGAGAATCAACCCGCCCAGCGAATAGCCCTGGTTGGCGTTGGCGCTCACCCGCCAGTCGGCCCGGTCCAGGTATTCGTTCACCGAAGAGGACACATCCACCAGCGTCCGTCGGTCGGCGCGCAGCCGTTTATGCTGGTCGCGATAGGCGATATAGGCGCGAGCGGTTTTCAGATGGTTGGCGGCGATCAGGGTCTGTTCGACGATATCCTGAATGCGCTCGATATCGGGGATGCCGTCCGTGAACTGCCCGTGGGTCAGAACCTTGACCACCTGGGCGGTGAGCAGACGGGCCTCGTCCTCGTCGAATTCCCCCGTGGCATCGCCGGCCCGACGGATGGCCGAGGCGATTCGGCCAGAGTCAAACGACGCCTGACTCCCGTCGCGCCGCCGGACCTGCGTGGGTAGCCGCGCAACACTTGCTGTGGCAGATTGCATATTGTTGTCTCCCCCTTTGCACTATATCTTGTAGTTCCTGATGCCAAAAAACACAATATGTAGGAATTCGAAACCTGATCCAGATCAACTTTCCGGCGAAAATGACATGGCCGCTGGAATTGCGGTGAGCCATGCTCATCTGTGTGGCGCTGAATCGGAGGATCGGACTGGGAAAAAGCGGAAACCGGGGGAACTGCGGAGGAGGGTGATGTGAACAGGTTCTTACGAGACCTGATTGGCTGGTTGGGGGATGTAACTTAGTGTTTCGGTCTTCTTTAGAGAAAAGGAGAAAAGGGGTCAGTACCCTTTTCTCTCTTTTCTTGACCCTTTTCTTGGCGCGACGCCGATCAGAAAAGTCCGCGCCAGCTGGTCTTCTTCGACTATACGGGCCGGACATGGTGCCGACCCACAGTGCACGGATGCTGAGCTCGTGATAGATAGGTAGGGCAAACCATAGAAACCAGAGGCCTCGAGTGTTTTCTACCCTGATCCTCAGCATGATCGTCTTTGGCTTCGCCGCCCTGGCCATCGTAACCGCCGGCAGCCGGTTGGCACGGTTGGCAGATGAGCTGGCTGATCGTACTGGACTGGGCGAGGCGCTGTTCGGGGTCTTGCTGCTGGGGGGCGTGACTTCGCTGCCGGACTTCGCCGCGACCCTAAGCGCGGCGATGGATGCAAGGCCCGATCTGGCCATGAGTAACGTCATGGGCAGCATGGCCTTGAATCTGGTGTTTCTTGGCATCGCGGACATAGTCTATCGCAAAGCCAACCTGGAGCATGCCGCAGCTTCCCCGGTTAACCTGCTGCTGGCGGGGTTGCTGATCGTGTTGCTGACTCTGCCGTTGATCGCCATGGCCACGCCGCAGTCGGCCCTGTGGGGCGTGCATCCAATTACGCCGGTGCTCGTCGTCGCCTACATGTTCGGGCTGCACCTGGTTCATCGCACACACGCAAGGCCCATGTGGTTCCCACGTCAGACGCTCCAGACCGTGCCGGACAAGCCCGATCAGCAACATCGCGGCAGCTCGCTGGAGGTCTGGCTTGGCTTCATTGCCCTGGCTGTGGTGACTTGCATTGCCGGTTGGGTATTGATGGAGGCAGCCAAGGGCATCGCCGACCAGACCGGGCTTTCCGACACCCTGGTCGGCGGCCTGTTGACCGCACTGGCGACTTCGACTCCCGAGCTGGTGACCACTATCGCTGCGATACGCTATGGTGCGCTTACCCTGGGTGTAAGCAACATCTTCGGCACCAACTGCTTTAATATCCTGGTCGTGGCCTCAGCCGATGCCGGCTATCTACATGGCTCTATCTATAGTGACCTGGCGCCCGTTCAGATGATGTGGGGCCTGGTCAGTATCCTGATGACCGCCATCCTGCTGCTGGGCATGGTGCGACGCGAGACTTATGGCATCGGTAGAATCGGGTTCGAAAGTGCACTGATCCTGACGGTTTACGCCGCAGCGCTGGGCATCATTGTGGCAAATAGCTGATGTATTTAGGGAAATGGGTCGGAGGTGATTAATACCGGTCAGCTACCAAATTTTAATCTCTCCTTCCCATCTAAACTGAATCTACGCACCACTGGTGCGGACTATAAGAGCCGTGCCTTCACTAAAACGTCAGAATAGAGGAGCATTCAAGCTACCATGAAAAAGTACTTTGCTGTCTGCATACTATTTCTGCTCCTCTTTAGCATTTCCGCCTTTGCTGGAGAAGCTGATGTGGTGGATGTGGTTGTCAAAAAGAGTGGTGAAAAAACCTTTGATCTTGATGTCACGGTGCTTCATGAAGACACAGGGTGGGATCACTACGCGAACAGATGGGAAGTAGTTGACGAAAATGGCGCAATCCTGGCGACCAGAATTCTTCATCATCCTCATGTCAACGAACAACCATTTACGCGGAGTCTGTCTGGTGTCCCAATTCCGGAAAATAACAACATGGTCATTATCCGGGCTCATGACCTGGTTCATGAATTCGGAGGCAAAACTATTTCAGTAAATTTTCCTTAGAATCAACATGACAGATTTCAAAATATTCCTCCCAGTCGGCCAGCCGCGTTGAAGCTGATTTCAGCTATTAACTGAAAAAATGAAAGTAGCACTGATCATAATAATTCTTCTTGTCATGGTCTCTGTTTCAGCCCTGTTTTTCCTCGGCATGAAATCACAGAATGGCCAAGCCCCAGGTTTGGCAAACGGCACTCTCTCGAGGTGCTCTGACAAGCCTAACTGTGTCAACAGCGAGCATACGGACGATGCCGATCACTATATCGAGCCTGTCTCGATGGCTGGTAACGGCGATATCCCACCCATGGAAAATGCGGTTACGACAATCACAGAGATGCAGGGTGTTGTTCAGAGCAATACCGATAGCTACATTGCGGCTTCCTTTGAATCATCGGTATTCGGTTTCGTGGATGACTTCGAGCTAAGAGTGGACCCGATTCGTGGGGTTATTCATGTTCGATCCGCGTCAAGGGTGGGATATAGTGATGGCGGTGTTAACCGGGACAGAGTGAGATTATTCAAGGATTTGTATAGCAAGAAAAAGGAAGCGGCCCAATAGGCGCTGTAGCTGGCGGGTCGGAGATCGTTGCGCGGCATCACCGCCCAATCACAGACAAGCCGGAGCAGGAACATGACCAATATCCTCGTTGTACTCACTTCACACGATCAACTCGGCAACACGGGGCAGCCTACCGGGTTCTGGCTGGAAGAGCTTGCTGCTCCCTACTACGTGTTCAAAGATGCCGGGGCGAGGGTCACGCTGGCCTCCCCGCTGGGAGGACAGCCGCCGCTCGATCCCAAGAGCGACGACCCCGACGCCCAGACCGAGGCAACCCGTCGGTTCAAGGCGGACAGCAATGCGAATACCGAACTTGCCAATACAGCCAGGCTCGACTCGCTATCGGCCTCCGATTTTGATGCGATTTTTTACCCCGGCGGCCACGGCCCGCTTTGGGATCTTGTGGATAACCAAGTGTCCATCAGGCTGATCGAGGAATTCTGGGCAGGCAACAAGCCCGTATCTGCCGTGTGCCATGCGCCGATTGCGCTCGTCAATGCCAAAGACAAGAATGGTGAGTACATTGTAAATGAGCGGGAAGTGACGGGATTTGCGAACTCTGAGGAGGAGGCGGTAGGCCTCACCAAGGTTGTTCCACACCTGGTGGAGGATACGATGATCGCTCGCGGTGCCAGATACTCTAAAGTTGACGACTGGCAGTCCGGTACGCGCCAGGACGGCAATCTCATCACGGGTCAGAACCCGGCTTCATCAGAGGCGGTGGCGAAGCTCGTTCTGGCCGCGCTTGAACACAAATAGGCGGACGAGATGACGGATTCGGTTGCGTTTGTCACTGGAGCAACCTCTGGTATTGGTGAAGCTGCCGACCGCAGGTTGGCCAGGAAAGGCGTCAAATTTTGTGTCTCAGGCGGGCCTGCGGGACTCGGGGCAAGGGTGGCCAGCATTCAATCCGCAGGTGGGGGTTAGGCGATATCCCTGCGCTGCGGGCAGATGCCAGTTCTGGAACCATTGTTTGTGATCTGATCGAAAATACTGTCAAGCACTACGGCCGGCTCGACTACGGCGTCAACAATGCAGAAATAGTCATAGAAAGATCTGAGCTTGTAGAGTTGTGATAGTGACAAGCTCCAACAGATGCTTCAGATAAACGTAATGGGCGTCTTTGCAGGTAATGCCAGATCATGCCGATGCTGAAGCAGGGTGCCGGTTCAATTGATAATCTCGTCTCTATCGTGGGCATGGCTGGTATCCCCGGGTCAGTACCTATTCCGCGGTAGTGTCAATTTTCGTGCACACTTTTGATTTGGCGGTACTCCCGCGGTAGGGGGTTCCCATTGCCTGTTTGAACAGCGGCTCCATATTCAGGTGCAGCCGTATCTCTCGAAGAGCCCGTTTTCCAGCGTAGCGTACAGAGCGTTATCAAGCGTATCGGGAAAACTATTCAGATCTGTTTCGACAGGGGCCTGGCAGTATTGCGTGCGGTGACTGCAGGAAAAAATGAATTTTGTGCGGCCAATTTGTCAGTCCTTCCGAATCTGTTTGCGCGGATTACAGGGAACTCAGAAAAATAGTACAAAAATGGTTAAGTGTGCTGATTGTGGATGCTTTTTTAATCAGTGAAAAATGCCCCATCGTTTCGTTGCCAAGAGTTTCGCTATTAATCGTCTACATCGCGCGTTCCTGAACAACTGAAAGAAATATTCAGCGGCGCTGGAAGTGTTGTCAGAAAGAAAAACTAATATGGATGCCAGGTCGTAAAGTAATAAAAAGCACAAGACTTGGCAGTTCCAGAAACACGGATCCATCAGTTTACCAATAAAAACCAATGTGCTTTTTGCATGATAAAAAGGAATCACTGCTGTCCCATTAAGGATTGATGAAGAAGGCCTGAAAACCTCACTGTTTTGATAAAATGAAATCGCGACAAATCATTGATCAAACAGAAGGAAATCAGGCCTTGGCTCATCATAATACCGTGTTCGCTCAGTTACTCAAATTGGTTCCGAGACATGAATTCGAAACTCTGGCCAATCAGCACCATGAGGGGCGGCGTCTGCGCAAAATGACTCGGTGGTCACAGTTCGTCGCCATGGCCTTGGCTCAACTCGCCGGACGCAACAGTCTCCGCGATGTTGTCTCCAATCTCTCCGCCCATACCGCCAAACTCTATCACTTGGGTTCCACCATCGTTAGCCGTTCCTCTCTGGCCAGAGTCAACGAAAAGCAACCGTACTCGCTCTACGAGCAATTGGCCGGAAAGCTTCTTCGCCAATGCCAGGCACGTGCACCTCGGCATGGCTTCCGCTTCAAGAACAAGCTCTATTCGCTCGACGCATCCACCATCGACCTGTGCCTCAGCGTATTTCCCTGGGCCAAGTTCCGTACCACAAAGGGCGCGGTCAAACTCCATGTCGGTCTGGATCACGATGGTTTGCTTCCCTCATTTATGACCATCACCGACGGTAAAAGCCATGACATCACTGCCGCCAGATCACTTCAATTGCCCAAAGGCAGCATCGTTGTCATGGATCGTGGATACAACGATTACACTTGGTATAACCAGCTGAATTCCAAACATATATTCTTTGTAACCCGACTGCGCAAGAATGCCTGTTATCGTGTTACCGAACGCCGGTATGTCATCAAATCCAAAGGCCTGACCAGCGACCAAACCATTCGCCTCACTGGCACGAAGGCCAGTAACTGTCCTATCAAGCTACGCCGAATCGGCTTCAAGGATGCTGAAACCGGCATCCAGTATTACTTCCTCACCAACAACTTTGAACTCGCGGCTCGTACGATTGCCGACATCTACAAAGCACGGTGGCAGATCGAACTCTTCTTTAAATGGATCAAGCAGAATCTGAAGATAAAGAGCTTTTTGGGAACCTCCAGGAATGCTGTCTTGACACAGATTTGGATCGCCATCTGCGTCTATCTGTTACTGGCTTTCCTCAAGTTCGCCAGTCAAATCGACAAAAGTTTTCAGCAGATCCTTCGTCTGCTTCAACTGGCTCTATTTGATCGCCGAGATCTTCGAGGTTTGCTTGTCGGCGATCCACCGGAACCATTGATTACACAACATCAAACGAGGCTGCAGTTCTCATGAAAGTTTATGGGACAGCAGTGAAAAGGAATAATCTATGAAAAGAATTCTGCCATTGATGATCGCTTTGGCGATTAGTTCTTCAGCGTTTTCTCACGGATATATTTTGAATTCCCGTGCGAAATTGTGTGCTCAGGGCGTCAATCATAGCTGTGGACCAGTGATATGGGAGCCGCAAAGCGTTGAGGGACCGGATCGATTTCCCTCCTCGGGGCCAGCGGATGGGACAATTGCCGCAGCCGGCAGTTCAAGGTGGGTTGCTCTTAACGAGCAAACGCCCACGCGTTGGCATAAGGTCGAGATGGAGCCTGGGCTCAATACCTTCAACTGGCACTTCACGGCGCCGCATGTAACCAAGGACTGGCGATACTTCATTACAAAACAGAATTGGAATCAGTCGCAGCCACTAACAAGAAATTCGTTCGAGCTGAATCCCTTTTGCTCTTATCCAGGTCACTTTCAGCGTCCTCCCTCGAATATATCTCACGAATGTGATGTGCCGATTAGAAGCGGCTATCAAATAATACTGGGCGTTTGGGATGTGGGTGATACAAGTTCAAGCTTTTACCATATCATTGACGCAATGATGAGCGATGATGGTACTCCTCCCTCGACCTCCGATTGGAAGGATGTTGGCGACATTAACCCCAGTTCGGATTTGTATGCGGATGATATTGTTCGCGTAAGAATGTTTTCTGATGACGGTGAGCTTGGTGGTCAAGCCATCGAATTGGTCATTGAGAACGAAGAACAGGGAATGAAAAACACCTGGCCGAAACTGCTGGCCGAGCACATTAATGCTCAAGGTGCGGATTTATTGGCCGGGATTGAGGATGCACAGGGAAATATCGTTCCTGTCTTTGGAAAAAATGATGTATTTGCCGATGAATCATCGATCATCAGCCGAGTAGAGATCGATGTGGATCTGGCGGAAGTTAGTGCTTCACTGGAGATTGATCTGCACCAGTCTTCATTCAGTGCCGACGAGACTATGTCCTTGATTTTTGATGTTTCTGCCGATCCGGAAATGGACATCACGGCAGAACTTTTCTACCAGGGCGCCAGGATTGGCTATCAAGAAGCGCTCATGGTCAGCTCAACTCAAATGCAGATCGATGTCGAGAATCCGCAAGCAGGGGACTATCAGCTGATCGTTATCGGTGAAACAGAGGATCAACAGCATAATATCCAAGAAAGCTTTGCGGTGACTGTGACCGATCCAAGCGGCTTGGTTTATCCCGACAATAGAGGAAATTACGCTACGGGAGATCAGATACGGGGTCAGGACGGCAATATGTACCAGTGTCTGATCGCGAACTGGTGTAATGGTAGTGGAACCTACTATGCTCCTGGATTGGGGCTGGCCTGGAACAGCGCTTGGGCACTGCTTTCGCAAGGACCTGCGCCTACGGTTAAGGAATTTGATTTCTCGTATCCACAAGGACGGGGTCAGTATCAGCAAGGTACCACCGTTAAAGGTACTGACAGCAATCTCTACCGCTGTAATATTCCAGGCTGGTGCAATAGCTCAAGCAGCTTCTACTATGCCCCTGGGACTGGGTTAGCATGGGATAGTGCCTGGTCAGCCCTATAAAAGATCAGGACGCTACCTGAAACAGCACATTCACCGCACAGAATCAGGCGTTGCTTCTTTTGCTGATTGCTCCAGTAAAAGAACGCTTCGCCTTTTTCTGTCGAGGGTTTTACTGTGAGCCACTGCGGTACTTTTCTGAGGCCGTCATGGTTGGGGAATTCGATGCGATGAACTGCCGTCAAGAAAACAACGTCTGATAATCTGTGGTGCGGATAAAAGATACCGGTGATACGTGTCACGCCTATTCAGTGTTCTACTTGCACGATTGTCGCCAGAGGTGGGATTTCGTGTCTGGACGTTGTTCGGTACCTGCGATCGGTGTGGCTTTGAGCCCGACGTTACCCCGAATTTGAGTAGCACTGAGTTTTAGAGTCCAATCCCATGACGAAGGAGATTGGACGTGAAGAAGCGCTACAGCGAAGAGCAGATTATTGATTTTCTGAAGGAAGCGGAGTCAGGAGTCCCGATCAAGGAGCTGTGCCGGCGGCATGGCTTTTCGGAGGCCAGTTACTACCTCTGGCGCAGCAAATTCGGCGGCATGCAGGTGTCGGACGCCAAGCGCCTCAAGGCGCTGGAGTCGGAAAACGCACGGCTGAAGAAGCTGCTCGCGGAAGCCCTGCTGGAGAACGAAGTGACGAAGGAAGTCCTTCGAAAAAAGTGGTGACCGCACCGGCCCGTCGGGAAGTGGTGCGGCTCATGAAGCAGCGCGGGATGAGCGAGCGGCACGCGCTGCGGGTCATCGGCATGAGCGCCTCGGCGTTGCGCTACTTGCCCCGGCCGGACGGCAACGTCGAGCTGCGCCGGCAGATTGTGGACATGGCGCAGCGGTATCGCCGGTATGGCGCCCCGATGATCTACCTCAAGCTGCGCCAGACCGGGCATCGGGTCAATCACAAACGCGTGGAGCGTCTGTACGCGCAGGAGAAACTGCAGGTGCGCCGACGTCGGCGCAAGAAGATTCCGCCGGCGGATCGTCAGCCGCTGATCCGACCTGGCGCGGCCAATGAAGTTTGGTCGATGGATTTCGTCTTCGACCGAATCGCTTCAGGCCGCGCGCTCAAGTGCCTGGCGATCGTCGATGACGCCACGCACGAGGCGGTGGCCGTAATACCGGAGCATGCGCTTGGTGGCGACCATTTGGTTCGGCTACTGGATGAGGTCTGCGCGATCCGTGGCGAGCCATCGATCATCCGAACCGACAATGGCAAGGAGTTTACCGGCCGGGCTATGTTGACCTGGGCATATCGTCACGGCATCGCCCTGCGTTTGATCGAGCCCGGCAAGCCCAACCAGAACGCCTACATCGAATCCTTCAATGGCCGGCTACGTGACGAATGCCTGAACGAGCACTGGTTCGTCAGCCTCAACCACGCCCGGGTGGTTATCCGTGCATGGGTCCGTGAGTACAACGAGGAAAGACCGAAGAAGATACTTGGCGGGCTTACGCCTGCCGAATACGCCAAGCAGCTCGCTGCAAGGGCAGCTACATTTGACCCAGGACTCTAAACCAAACCGCTACTCAACGAGGGGTACCGTCGAGCCGTCGAAGAAAATCTTGGCGAATAAAAAATGACTGCGGGTTCTTCGGCCGTCAGGAAAACATCAGGGGGTGAATTTCATGACGCCAATCGTTGGCGATCTATCTTTCCACCAGTAGTTCTTTAAACAAACCGCGATGCCCGTAGGTAACATGCATGTGATTCTTGACACTAGGGTTCCGTGCCAGATGCCGGTGTATTTTAGGTAGGTTGTACCAGGGTATCGCCGGATACCAGTGGTGCTCGAGGTGATAGTTCAGGTTGTGTGGCCAAAACAGTGCCTCGGCCGCGAACGAAGCCCTGAGTGTGCGTGTCGCCGTGCCGTCTTCCTGGTTGGGGATACCGAAATGCTCACCCACCAGCCGGAAATACCCGGTTACCGAACTCGTCCATGCGCGTGGCAGTAACCAATACAGGAAGAACTTGAGCAAGATTCCCCATCCCCAAAAAATTGTCCCCAGCGTGATTGCGGCGATTAGCAGAATCTGGAAGGCGAGATATCCGTAGAATCTCGGCTTGGACAGGCGCCAGAGAGCAGGGGGTGTCTCGATCAGGGATCCCAGCGTTTTCATCGGCCAGATCAATGCGGAAATGATCATGTATTTGGCGAACCGCGAGCGCGGCATCGGAAAATCCCAGCGCTGCGGTTCCCTGTCGTAGGTTTGCGCCAAGTGGCTGTCGTCCAGTGTTCCGATATTACGATGATGCGCAAAATGCCGCTCACGACGATACACGAGCATGCTGTACTGCTCGGGCCATGCACAGGCCTCTCCGAGCACCTCGTTCAGAAAACGGTTGTTTGACAGGCGCCGATGAGCGCCGTCGTGCATCAATGCGCCAAACGCATGGAGCCGGCTTCCGATCAGTACGAATGCCACAGGATATAACCAGTAACCATAACGCTCGCACAATGCGATGGCCGCCACGATTACCAGCCAGTCGAATAGGAAAGCGGCAAGCGAGTAGTACCCGTTGAGCCGGGTTAAATTATGGAGTACGTCGGGTGCCAGTTTGGGTATCTGCTCGATATTTTCCCACTGGTCGCTGGCAGTCGAGTCGTCTTGTGCCAAATTCATCAATGTCGCTGTTTTTGAATGATTTATATGGACTTGTGCAACTAACGCTTAGTTGGCAATCGCCGCGAAGCCGCATTCCTAATTCCATGGAGTGAATCGCTGCGATTTTCCGGATTGTTTGACTCGTACCATTGTCCTTTCATTTCAAAGGCAAGTAAAACCATATTCGCATTGGCGAATCTCATCTGTGATTAACTGACAGAGGGCAGCGTAGAAGCGATAATTTTCGGTGACGAGGAGCTATCTGCGCTTGATCGAAAGTTATCCGTAGTTTAAGCGAAGGCATCCGGGACAAATATCGGTGTCGCATTGCGGTTTTGCAGGCAACGTATTGGCTGGCGCCTTATACGGGACCGTTCTTCTTCATATGCGACGGAGCCCCAGCCAATGGGGGCGTCGCGACGTTCTTTTAAACTGATCCATCATTGATCGATTACGACAGCGTCGCTGATATCCACGATTTGTAGGCGGATACAGGATACGATTTCGCGTCTGAGTCAATCCCGGTGATGATCAGGTAGCTCGAAAAACGCTGAAGCCCGGTTCCAGCTAAGCCGAGCACTCTTATTGTAAAAGTGCAGTACGCGAAAGACTGACCAACGCCTGCTACCAGGTGGTCAGCCGGGTGGTTTAAGGTCTTCGGTCGCAACATCTTTTATATGCTGGGCGAAGGTCCACATATGATGCCCGCAGTCCTCGACACGAAAGATAATGTCGCCCCAATACATGTATTTGGGCAGGGTCAGGCAATTTGCCCCTTCGACAACGCAGCGGTCGTAGTGGCGGTGGATATCATCGACGTAGACGTGCAGGTGCTGCGAGTATGAGCCGCTCTCGGTTGGGGGTTTACCGCGAAGAGAGGGGAATCCACCCGACAAAATGATGATTTCACCACCAAAGGACACCTCTGCGAAGTCAATGTCGCCGTTGCTGCAAACGGCGATTTCTCCGGGCAGGAAGCCAAAGACCCGTTGCAGCCAATCGAGGGCGAGGCGAATGTCCGGATAATAGAGCATGGGGTTGAGACGCCGCAGGCCGGCAGGGGGGCTTGATACCGCCATTACCTATTCAGTGCGGCGATCAACGTGTAACAGAGTGCCGGTTTCAGCCGCAGCGACTCGTACGAGACATACATCTCCGAGAAGTCGTGCTCGTACTCCTTGAAGTGTTCGATATTGAACCCGTTATCCAGCAGGCCGTTAAAGACATCCGACAGCTTGTGATGGAAGGTGTACATGGGCGCACATTTGTAGGTTTCCTTTGTCCAATAGTTGCACACTTCCTCATGCCGGGTCGGCTCGTCATCGAAGTACGACTTGACGATAGTGGGGGGGTCGTTTTTGTCCTGCCAATCAAACATGTCCACCATCGGGTGGCGTTCGTAGATAAAGATCTTTCCGTTGTCTCGCAGCAGCCTGGCGGCTACGGCCATGAAGGGGCCGAGGTCCGGCATCAACATCAATGCGCCAACGCTGACAAAGACGAGGTCGAACTGGTTGTCGTAGACGTCGGGAATCTCGTAGACGTCGGACTCCACGAGTTCGCACTCCACGCCGGCGATACGGGCAAGTTCGATACCCTGCGCGATGAACTCGCCCGAAATATCGAATCCCACCGCCCGTGCCGCGCCAAGGCGTTTGATTGAGAGGGTTTCCCGGCCGTTGTTGCAGGCAAGCTGGGCAACGGCCTTTCCCTTTACCCCGAGTTGCGCAAGCAAGGATTGCTCCAGTTCCCCGAGATAAAGATAGTCGGGATCGGCGAAATGCTCAGCGAGCAGGCGGAATCGCGATTCACGATGTTCCGGGGCGCTCTCGTTCCAGGCGATCCGATTGGCGGATGTGAATTTACTAATGGCCTCTTTCAACTGGATGGTGCGTCCTTACGGCGTTCGAAAGAGCGGTACTGTAACGTATTGGGCTGCCTTTGCAACTTGGCGGCTGCAACCGCTCCGATCGCTTACCGGACGTTGATCACCGGGGGATGGATTCTAGTGACGAATCTGTGAACCGTTCTCGCCCGGTGTGTTGTTCAGCAGGGTGAGGAACAGGTCCGTCCGGTCCGTCTCGTCCAGCGTTTCCAGTATTGCCTGTTTGTCCTGATGGCTGAGCGGCAGGGCCATTGTGAGACTGTCCACAAGTTTTCTGGTGGTCAGGCGTTCCAAAATTGGCCAGTCGACGTCGAGATTGTTGAATTCGAAGTATCGTTTCAGATCATTGACGACGCGGTCATGGCGTTCGTCCAGAATAGCGGGCGGATCATTGTAGTCGGCCGCGAAGTCTGACCAGTCCGGTACGATTAGTCTGTAGCCGCGGGTTGTGGTCAGTTCTTCGGCAAGATTGAAGCGACATACGCCGGTCAGCACCATCTCGATCCGTCCGTCACTGGTCTCCCGATACTGCGTGATTCTGCCGGCGCAACCGGTTCGATAAAGGGCGTTATCGTCGCTTGCCGAGGGGTTGGGCTGGACCATGCCGATCATCCGGTGCGTGGCCAGGGCGTCGGTTACCATGTTGAGGTAGCGCGGTTCGAAGATGTTGAGCGGCAGGTCGCTTCCCGGCAGGACGATCGCGCCAGCCAGTGGAAAAACCGCAATGGTGTCGGGAAGCTTTGAATGCGGGACGACGAACGGATTCCTGCTCATGGCAACTCTCAAGGTGATCAGTACAGTGAAGGCCAGACCGGATGGTACTGTCGATCGACAGGCGTATTTCGCGGTAATTGGTGTGGATGAGGACTCCTGCCATGCCAGGTTGGCGACAGATTGCAGTGGTTCTTCACAGGGTCAGCTCATGGCCAATTGCGCCGCGACCAGTGAAACGATCACCACCGCGGTGAGCGGCGTTCTGAGCTTCGGATACCAGGCGGGCACAACGCCTTTTTTCGCCATCAGGCCGTCGTACAGGCTTAGGCCCGCAAAGGCTGCAATCAATATGGATACGTTGACGACGGGCGGGGTGAAGATCGCGAACCAGGCGAGTAGGGCTGGAATGACACTGACGCCGAATTGTCGGGTCGACAGCGCGGTTGTTGATGCCATCGCCAGCCCCCAGTGCACGGCACCCATGAAGGACAGGATGATCGCCCCGTACGACAGCAGTGCCGATTGGGTTTTGGACTGATCGATATCGGGCAGAAGCCACAACGCCGAGGCCAGGATCACGAACGGGATCAGGCCGGCGTATCCCAACCATAGTGCGACCGGCGGTATGCTGGCGCGATCAGAGTCGGATGGGGTCACGACGGCTTCCCGGTTTGGTCAGCACCATTTGCACGGTGCCTATGTCCCTTTCCCTGAATCCACCTTCGCAGTAACAAAGGTAGTACTCCCACATACGCACGAAGGCGTCTGAATAGCCGAGCGATCGGACTTTCTCGATGCTGTCGAAAAATCTTTGTCTCCAGTCTCCCAGTGTGCGGGCGTAGTGGGGCCCGATGTCTTCCATGTGAAAGAGTTTCATGTCCGTCACCTGCGAAACGGACTTGCACATGGCCGACACCGACGGGAGGAACCCGCCAGGGAAGATAAATTTCTTGATGTAGTCCACCTCGCGTAACGCGTCTTCGTAACGTTGATCGGCAATGGTGATAGCCTGAAGCAGCATGACTCCATCGGGTTTGAGCAGGCCGGCGCATTTTTCAAAATAGGTGTCGAGGTACTGGTGACCGATGGCCTCGATCATCTCGATGGATACGGCCTTGTCGAACTGGCCGTCGAGGTTTCGGTAGTCCTCCAGCAGCAGGGTGATCCGATCTTCGAGTCCGGCTTCGACAACCCGTTGCCGTGCCATGTCGTACTGCTCCCGCGATATGGTCGTGGTGGTGACGCGACAACCGTAGTTGCGCGCCGCGTGGATGGCAAGGCCACCCCATCCGGTTCCGATTTCGAGTAGATGATCCGTTGGCTTGAGTTCGAGCTTCTGGCAGACACGATCAAGTTTTGCCACGGCCGCTTCTTCCAAAGAACTTTCAGCGTCTTTGTAGTAGGCGCAGGAGTACATCATGGTGGGATCGAGGAACAACTCGAAGAAACCGTTGCCGAGGTCGTAGTGGGCGCTGATATTGCGCCGGCTGCCGCTGATTGTATTACGGCTTAACCACTGAAATACGCGATTCAGAGGCGCCTTCAATCTCGTCAGGCGTCGGTCCAGGCCGTCCAGTACGCTGCGGTTACGCAGAAATATCTGGACCAGGCCCACAAGATTTGTGCAGTTCCAGGTGCCCTTTATGTAGGCCTCTCCCGAGCCACTGCTTCCGCCGAAAGCGACGTCGCTCCATGCGCTGGGGTGATGTATATCGATTTGTACGCGAATAGGCAGGGCGTCGGTGCGTCGGCCGAAGTAGTGATTATGTCCCTGCTCACGAATCACTATTTCACCGTGCTCCAGGCGCGACAGCTGTTTGTGGACCAGTCGCCTGGCCATTCGGTCCGTCCATGCGGCTCGGTCGTCTTCCATATTTTTCCGGGTTGCGGGAATGATCGATGTTTTCATGCGCGTTTCACCCGTACGGGCGACTCCTTGTGGTCCGGATGGGAATAAATGGGTGTTTTCTTAAGCCAGAGTCTCAGTGCCTCGAAGTAGATTCCCGCGACCACCTTTCCGGTGACCCAGGGGAACTGGACCAGGGCGCGGGCCAACTGTAGCGAATTGATGGGTGCCCGCCTGAGCGCGAGTGTCGCGTCGAATACCTTTTCGCCATCACGATAGTTTTCCATGTGGACGCCGAGACTTTCATCCGGAGTTGCGAAGCGCCATTCGTAGTCCATGTCCATCGGCATGTAGGGAGACACGTGAAATTCCTTTTGGCGACGGAACAGTTTTCGCCCGCTGGTGCCTTCGTTTCGATTCTCGGCGAGGACATACAGATGCTGTTCACCCCAGGGCGTGTTGTTGACTTCGCAAAGTATGGCCTCAACCTTTTCGTCGAGGGCATCGAAGCAGTAGTAAAAACTCACCGGATTGAAGCCGAGGCCGAAATAGCGCAAGTGGGTCAACAGTCGGATGGGTCCGACCGGCCTGGACCCGGTTTCCACTTCGACGCGATCTCGTACGGCATCAATCAGCGATCTGGAGGCGTCGCCGAGATGATCCTCCCGGCGGAAACTGGCGATATTGGACCGCTGTACCGACCACAACAGAAACCTGTCGAAAAGGTTCGGCAATTCTTCGAGGTCCAGATACATCATGAACAGCGAGTACCGGAACTCGTGAGGCGTCGGCGTGAAGCGGCGGTGGCTAACCCGCCCTTTGTAAATACAGCTTTTCATGGTTCTTCTCTTCGAAATGTTTAATGGCTTCCAATGCACTCACAACACCGTCTTCGTGAAAGCCGTTGCGCCAGTAAGCACCGCAAAAATAGGTTCGATTCACGCCGTCTATTTCACTGTGCCGCTGTTGGGCGGCCAGGCTTTCCTGCGTGAACACCGGATGGTCATACAGGATGCGGTCAATGACGTGCTGCTGTTTTACCGCGCTGCCGTTATTGAGGGTCACGCAGAACTGCCCCGGCGCTTTCAAGCCCTGCAGGATATTCATATTGTAGGTCACTGCCACCCGCTCCCGGGGGGTGGCGGGTATATGGTAGTTCCACGAGGCCCAGGCGAGCTTGCGGGAAGGCAGCATGGAGCTGTCGGTGTGTAGTACAGCCTCGTTGGGCTGGTACTTGATGGCGCCGAGAATTTCCCGCTCGAGTGGGGTCGCGTCGTCGATCATTCCAAGCGCCTGGTCGCTGTGGGTGGCGATGAAGACCGCGTCGAAGGTTTCCACTGGACCGCCTCTCGGTTTGATCTCCACATGGGTCGGGAAGCGTCGTATCCAGTCCACCGTAGTATTCAGATGAATCCGCTCAGAGAAGGATCGGGTCAGCTTTCGGACATACTCTCGAGAACCTCCCTGTATGACCCGCCATTGTGGCCGATCCTTGATCTGCAGCAGACCGTGATTCAGGAAGAATTGAATGAAAAACCGGGCGGGAAAGGCATGCATCTGCTCCGGGTCCGTGGACCAGATGGCGGCGCCCATGGGGATGATGTACTGGTCGATGAAGTACTGGCTGTAGCCGCCTTTTTTAAGGAAATCGCCCAGCTTCATATCCGCGTCGCCGATGGCCAGAGATTGGGGGGCGTCACGATTGAAGCGCAGAATGTCGCGAATCATCCGGTGAAAAGAAAGACTGAACACGTTGCTGCGCTGAGCGAACAACGTGTTGAGTGTATGGCCGTTGTACTCCAGGCCGGTCAGTTCGTTCTTGACGCTGAAACTCATGGTGGTCGGTTTCGAATCGACGCCAAGCTCGTCAAGCAGACTGATAAAATGCGGGTAGGTGGCCTCGTTGTAAACGATAAATCCCGTATCCACCGCATAGTGTTGGCCCGCCAGCTCGACGTCGTGGGTGTGCGTGTGACCACCCACGTAACGGTTGGCCTCGAACACCTTGATATCGTGCGCCCGGTTGAGGGAATAGGCGGCCACGTTGCCGGAAATCCCGGTTCCGATCACGGCGATTTTCATAGGTTTTCCTCTTGTCCCTCGGACCATTGTTGGGGCACGCGCTGCAGCTTCGAGACGTCATAGCCCAGCCTCTCGACCTCGTCGACCAGTTCCCTGTACCCGACGTCGCTAATGGATGGTGAGCGCGCCATCACCCACACGTAATCTCTGGCCTGGCGGCCGATGATGGTCTGTTGATAGTCGGCATCGAGATACACGACGCGGTAATCGGCCTTTACGGGCCAGACGAACTGCATTCCCCACAGCGCGTTGCTGTCGGTGTCCTTGACGAACCCTTTCGGCTTATAAATTTTGAGCGGTCCGTCAAAGCCGCCCTCACGGAAGGTGAAGGTGGTGGCAATGGTGCCGTCGTCGTTGAGGGCATAGGTTTCCAGCGCATTGTGGGCGTTCTTTTCGATGAAGGTGGGAATGTTGGCGATGACGTACCAATCGCCCATGAATCGATCCAGGTCGACGCGCTCCACGGTTTCCATCGGCGGATTACCTGCGCAACCGCTGAGCAGGGTGGCCGCCAGCGCGGAGCTCCAGAAGAACTTGTTCATGGGTTGTCACCGTTATCGGGTAGGTATTTGAGTTCATATCCGTCTTTTGTGAGAGTTTTCAGCGCCAGCCAATGCCGGTCCGGCGTGTACCAAAGGTCGATATCGGCGCCGTCGACACTGAGCCGATACTGGACGGCATCGACAATCTTTCCATCAATCTCGATCGGGTTGGACCCGAAGTCGGTGACTGCGGCTTTTTGCAACTCACCGGTCTGGGTGTTCAACAGCGCCGGTGCGTTGAGGCGGGCGGGGTCCCAGTAGGCGAAACTGCGCAGGCATCCGGATACATCCTGCTCGCCCTTGTGGGTTTCCAGCCGGAAGCCTTTGCTGATTTCCCGGGTTCTCACGAACTGCCGATCGCCGTTGGCATCCGTGCTGGCCTGCAGGTTGGTCAGGCAGTCGCCTCGCCAGGTTTCCTCGGTGAGGTGGTCATAGCTGAACGCGGTGATAAACAGAAACTTGACATCGAACCTGGCCTCTACCGTGACACGCTCGCTGTCCGGGCCGGGAACCACCCGTACGCGGTGATAGCCGATTTCCTTGTCGTCCAGGTACACCCGAAAATCCCAGCGTTTTTCCGGGCCGGCTTCTATTGCCTTGGCAAAAGCGGTGGAAACGGTCAGTGACGATGCTGCGACGAACGCCACCAGGACTCGACGCATGGACTTCATGAGTTTACCTCGTCTGCAACCGTCGTCGGCGTGGCGCGAGGTGGCATGGGAAAGAAGGTGCTGGTGCGCTCGATGTATGCCTGGTATCCCGGACGCCTGCTGGTGATTCCCTTTTCCATCATGACCACGCCCGATACTTTCAACAGCAGGAAACTCATGAGCAGCGGTGCGTAAATCGTCCACCATCCGCCTGCAGGAATGGCAAACAGGTAGAACGCCCACCAGATACAGAATTCTCCAAAGTAGTTGGGATGCCGCGAGTAGCGCCAGACCCCGGAATCGAGCACATCGTTCTCGTGAGCGGGATCACGCTGAAAGGCCAGCAGTTGTTTATCGGCGGCGGTCTCGAAGCTGAATCCGATGATCCACAGCGCCAGGGCGAACATGTCCAGCCAATGGAACTCGGTGACGAGGGCCAGCGAAACCAGCAAGGGGACCGAGATGATCCATGCAAGGAAGCCTTGCAGTCCAAAGACGATATACAGGCTCTTGAGGCCGAAGTGGGGCTCGTTGTTTTTCCTGATCTGGGCGTAGCGCCTGTCTTCAGGTTGCCCCCAGTTCCTGATCGTCAGGTGGAGAGACAATCTGAGTGCCCAGACGGCGACCAGTCCGAGTATCAGCGCGGTGCGCGCGTTGCCGCCCGAGATACTCAGGGCATACAGCAGCGAGGCGCTCAGAAACATCAGTGACCAGAGGCTGTCCACGATGCTGACATCGCGCCGATAGAGGCTGTATAGCCAGCCCATGACTCCCAGGGCCAGCATTGGAACAATTGCATTTACGTAGGTGGAAAACATGTCTGATTCCTCAACTGACCTGTTGGCCCTGAAAGCCGTTGTAGCGCTGGGATAGCCGCATCATTACCGGCATCAGCGCCGCCCAGCCGACCGCCAGCGCCATCAGCGCCTCTCCCTGGTTCGACATGTCTACCGCCCCCAGGCGAAAACCGGCGTAGTAGGCAAGGGGGCCTCCGATAGCGCCGAACACGGCAGACAGCCACCAGCGTCCCTTGAGCCAGCGAAGGGAGACGTTGAAGGTGGTGGCGAACAATGCCCACATGGCGATGATCCAGAAGGGCGCCAGTCGAGGATGGAAAAGACCGTGCTCGTAGCTGAGCAGGCCTGACCATACGAGGAGACTGTCCCAAATGGCCCCTATGATGAGGGAGGCCAGTATGAGTGTTGCCTCGTGTCGTGGACGTTGCGCCTGCAGTAGGTGGTTCGCAACGATAGCCACCACCAGCAAGGGCCCCGCCCAGTGCCATTGGCCGGTTCCACCCAGCACACAGGCGAGCCAGCCGATTTGAAAAAGGACGAAGTTGGCTACCAAGGGGGACAACGGATCAGCCCTCGCGACGGTTTCTCAGGCGGTAATGGCCCACAAACCATTCCTGGCCCTCGCGGTAACCGAACAGTTCGGCGCAGGCCATAAAAAACATTCGCCAGCGCATCCACCATTTTTTCGAAAAATCGGCGCCGTAGGTTTCCTCCATCAGCGGCCAGAGATCGGACTTGTGGCGATCCATGTTGGCCAGCCAGGCATTGGCGGTTTTCTCGTAGTGGGTCCCGCTCCATTGCCAGCGTTGTTCGATGCGCAGTGTCTCGGGGTGAAGCAAGGGGAAATCGGCGCTGGGCATCAGGCCGCCGGAAAAAAAGTACCGGCTCATCCAGTCGCTGGCGTCGCGATCTTCGAACAGATACGGAACGCTGCGGTGAACAAAGATATGGATGAACAGCTCGCCTTCGGGGGTCAGCCAGTGGGAGATCCGCCGGTAGAGTTCACCCCAGTTGCGCATGTGTTCGAACATCTCCAGGGAGACGACACGATCAAAAACGCCTCGAGGGGCGAATTCGTTCATATCCGCAGTAATGAGTTCGACGTTTCTGAGTCCCTGGCGCTCGGCTGCATTCTGAATAAACTCTCGCTGCGAGCTGGAATTGGAAACCGCCGTGATTCGGCTGTTCGGAAGATGTCGCGCCATCCAAAGGGTCAAAGACCCCCATCCGCACCCGAGTTCGAGGATTCGCATGCCGTCTTCCAGGCCGGCGCGGCGGCAGGTAGCCTCCAGCGCGGCTGCCTCGGCGCCATCGAGGTCCGTCACGTGATCCGGCCAGTAGCAACAGCTGTACTTGAGGTGATTTCCGAGCACCCGCTTGAAAAAGGCCGAAGGGATCTCGTAATGCTGTTCGTTAGCCTTTTCCGGTAATGCCGCAACGGGCCCCGTGCGGATATCCTGAATCAGTTTGTACTGAGCGCGCGCCGCGGATTCCACGTCATCGGCCTGTATGGCCTCCAGCCTCTGCTGCAACAGACGGCGAATACCATGGCGGATGATCGCGTCGGGTACCAAACCCTGTTCGCTGAGATCATGGGCGATTTGAGCGTTCATTGAACCTCCGGTGTCGTTACGGCTTCGCTGTCCAGTGAGAGCGAGTTGATAATGATTCGAATACCTGCCAGCAGATCCTGACCGATCGGAACACCCCCCGCTTCCTGAATTGCCTCCAGGCAGGCGCGCGAGGAGATTCCGCCCACAAACACGGGTACGTCGACAGTTCCCGCCAGGCCGGCAATTTGCATCGCCCGTTCTGCGCAATTGCCAGGATCGGATCCCGTCAGCATCAGTGCGGCAGCCCGGGTTCGCGTTACCACCGTGGGGATTTCGTGAAGTGGCGTAGTCTGGCCGAGCACCACGGCGTTATAGCCCCGGCTTTTGAGTCGAAGACCAAACAGCAACAGCCCCAGTTCGTCTGATTCTTCCGGCAGGCAGGCGCTGACAATGCTTTGTGCGCCGTCGTGGTGACCGCAGTGATGAAATTGTGCGCCGATCTTGTTACGAACATAGATGCGATAAAAATTCAGTTCGGCCGCCTGTTTGCCGTTCGCCTCCAGATCGCGCAATATCGGCACGATGATGTGATCCATCACCGTCGCGACAGGAAACAGGGCCATTGCGTCGGCGAAGGTGGTATCCAGGGTCCCTTCGTCGAAGTGATGCACGGACGTTGCCATTTTGTTCTTGAGCAGGGACAGATTGTCCGGTTGCGGCTCAAGCTGCGGATTTTGAACCTCCAGTTGCCTGGCGACGCCACTGATGGGAATTCCGCGTTCCAACTGCTCCAGCACGTAGCTGATGAGTTGGATATCCGCTTCGCTGTAAAGCCGGTGACCACTGCTTGAACGGGCGGGCTGGATTAATCCGTAGCGGCGCTCCCAGGCGCGCAGGGTCACGCTGTTAACGCCCGTCAGTTCGGAAACTCGGCCGATTGGGTAAACCTGATCTATCTGCGTCTGGACAGACATGCTTGTCAGCCTGTAGAAAACCTGTACAAGACTATACGAAACTTATACAGCAATGTCAATAATTCTTATATTTCAGCTGAAATGGGGCTTTAAACAGGGAAAGACGGCGGAATAAATGTACAAAACACATACATTGAGGGGTTGTTGGCTCGGGCGTCGATTCGGGAGGGAAGTGGCGTTCACTGCGCTCGGAGGACGCGAATCCCGGGCCGGGCTCCGAATCGGAATCTTTCCCGGTGTAGTCGCAGGGACTCGGTTATGCCCAATCTGACGGAGTGCGTTCTACGAGAGCAGGAGCTGTGCGACCAAGGGCATAAACAGGAATGCCAACAGTGTCTGGAAGGTGATGATTGACGCCATTGTCCCGGTGTCGCCGCCGAGCTGGCGGGCAAGAATGTACGCAGATGGGGCGGTGGGCGTAATAAACCCGATCAGCAGGACAGCTGCCGCGACGCCAACCAGGCCGGTGATGGCGATGAGCAAAGCCGCTGTCAGGGGCTTGACGACAAATTGAACCAGTGTCGACAGTAAAATAGGGCCGGCGTGGCCGCGAACTGCTTCGGGCTTCAACGCGGCACCCACCGCCAGCAGGCCGAAGGGCAAGGCAGCCCGGCCGATAATCTCAAGGGTGTCATCGGCTATGCCGCCGAGGCCGATCCCGCTCAGGCTGAGCAGCCATCCGAGGGCACAGGCAATGATCAGCGGATTTCCAAAAACCTGCCGGAAAAAAAACGGGACACCACCCGATTCGGTTTTCCCCCAAACCACGAACGCCGAGATGCAGAGGAAGTTGATCAGAACGATCATGAACCCCGCCGCCAGCGATGCCAGCGCCAATCCCTCTACGCCGTACAAGCCCTGGGCAACGGCCAGGGCGATGTAGGTGTTGAAGCGGATACCACCTTGAAAAACCGATGTAAAGGTGGCGCCATCCTGCGAAGGTCGAATCCAGCGGATTAGGAGTAGCGCCAAGGTGGATACCAGTAGCGTTCCCACCACCACAGCGAGCATTTCAGGCCAGGGGGAACCATCGAGGGCCTGACTGCCGAGGGTTCGAATCAGCAGGGCCGGAAACAGGATGTAATAGGTGAACTTTTCCATGCCGGCCCATGCCGCGTCGGGCAGGAACCGAATCCGCTTCAATATATAACCCAACACGATGAGCGCGAAAATCGGTAACAATGCGCTGGCGAATGTGTTCACTTGGGGGGTTGTCCCTGTCCTGGTCGCTGTTGCTCAGAGCGGGGTGGCGCGGGCGATTGATGACCTGCGGATGACAGTACCATCCTATCACGCACCTTGTGCGCCTGATTGGTGTCCTGATCGTCCTTCTCAGGGCGCCAGTGTATATTGGAATCACGCGGCCATTGGCGGCGCCGAGAGGAAGCGAGTTGGCAGCACAGGCAAATGGCATGAGTAATTTTGATTGGCGCAATGCCAGCTTTGAAGACCTTCCCGCCATCTTGGCGGTGGAGGCGAACTGGCCAGAGGAAGCCCGAGCACCGGAGAGTAAATTCCGGGCGCGTTTAGAGAAATTTCCCCGCGGATTCTTGATTGCGTTCGATCGGAAAAGCGGCGTTCCGGCTGCCACGATCACCTGTATGCCGGCGAATTACGACCTAAACGATCTCGACGGGTACAAAAACTGGGATACGGCGACGAACTTCGGAAGTCTGCCCGATACCGTCGATCCGCAAGAGGGCAATGCGCTTTATATCGTATCCGGTGTTATCGCCACCGAGTTTCGCGGTCAGCCTCTGTTTGAAGAGGCGATGGAACACATCGTCAGCCTGGGTCATGATCTGAAAAAAGATTATATACTGGCGGGCGCGGTGATTCCGGGATACGACCGTTTCTCCGGGAAAAATCCGGGGGTGTCCGCGGCGGAATACTGCTTTCGGCGTCGCGGTACGCACTTGGTGGATCCATTGCTGGCGATGTATGAAAAAATTGGTTTTGTGCTGCCGGACCAACACCACGTCATCGCGGAATATTTTCCGGATACGGCCAGCAGGAACTACGGTGCCCTGGTGGTGAGGCGATTAAAGGATGACTAAGGTGCCTCGACTTCGCTGATGAACATTTCGAACTTCCCCGACGGAGAGGTCGGAATTTCATCCATATAGACGAAGGAAATCTTGAAGGGGTGGCCGAGGTTCTTTTGCAATATTTCGGCAAAACGTTCTTCTCTGTCCGCCGACATTGGCGTGGCCATGGCCAGGCGCACTTCCACCTCTTCCAGTGACTTCTGGATGAACTGGTACTCCTTGGCGGCGGTGCCGGTCAGATCACTGTAGTTTCCATGCATACCCAGGAAGGCATGCTCGTTGCTGCCATCCGGCAGGATCAGCCGATTACGTGTTCTTCCGAGAATGCGCGAGATCACAGGCAGGCCCCGACCACAGGGACAGGGCTCTCCCCATACCGCAATATCGCCGATTGCATAGCGGATCAGCGGCATTGCGAAGTTGTGCAAGGTGGTGATCAGGACGCGTCCCGGTTCGCCAGCGGCGCAGGGTTTGCCCTCGTCGTTGACGATCTCCAGGTGAATGTTTTCAGCCTGCACGTGATAGTGATCGGCCATGGGGCATTGGATGGCCAGACTGCCGAACTCCTCGCAACTGTAGACGTCCACCGCTTTTACCTTCCATGCCTGCCGGATCAAGTCCCGTTGCTCGGGAGTGAAGGTCTCGCCCACAGTCCTCACCTCCCTGAGAAAAGGGAACTGGGTGTCGTTCCGGATGCAGTGCTGGGCCAGCGCGGTGAGATTAGACGGAAAAGAGGTGAGATACGCGGGCTTGTTGCGAGTGAGCCAGGCGATCTGATCCTTGAGCTTGGTGGCCACATTGAGAAACAGCCCGGGACCACTGGCGACGAACGACGCCGTGATCCCCCAATCCGGTGAGCGACCGCCCTGCGGAAACTCAGCTTCGCCCCGCGCCAACCAGCGTATGCCGGCGAGTGCCTGGCGAAAGTCCCGTTCATGCCAGATGTGTTCCCTCAAGGCAAAGGCGCGCCATAGCAGCTGTGAATAGTCGGTAGAGGTTACCGTGACTGCCCGCCCGGTGGAGCCCGAGGTGGTCACCGAATAGGTGCGACCGTGCTCGCGAGGGAAAGTCCTCGCTACTAATGGTCCTGCGTGCTCTTGTACGTCTTTCCGTTCCAGAATTGGCAGGCTGGCGAGCCAGTCCCCGGTGATTTCTTTGGGAACGCGGATACCCTTCGTCTTGAAGGTTTCCCGATAGTAGGGGACATGAGTGACCGCGTGGCTGATGACGGTTCGCAGCTGCTTCGCAGTCAATGCGAACAGGTCGTCCGGGTCCATCCATTGGGACTTTTCAAGTTGGTACTGGAGTGCCAGCTGTTGATTGCCTTCCGGAGGCAGCACCGATGGAAAGACATTGCCCGGCAGGGGGTGAATCAACTTGAGGTACGGATGTTTCATGGAGACAGTCGTGTTTCCAGCCGATCCAGGCTCCGAAAGGCCGAGTAAGGTCGCCACGAGTGGGATTCGACCTTGTAGTCGGGAAACCGCGACAGAAACTGATCCAAAACAATCTTTCCCTCCAGGCGTGCCAGTGGTGCGCCCGGGCAATGATGAATTCCCTTTCCGAAGGAGATGTGCTGAATCGGACGTCGATCGAGATCGACTTTGTGCGGATTGGGGAAAACGGATGCGTCCCGGTTCGCCGCACCGATGAGCGCGGTAAGCAGACGGCCTTCGGGTATGCGGTGTCCGGCAATTTCCACGTCACAGCTGGTCCATCGACTGAGCTTCTGCACCGGGCTTTCCAGGCGCAGCGCCTCTTCGACAAAGGCCGTGATAAGCAAAGGATCATCCCGTAGCTGTGCGCGAACCTCAGGCTGTCTATCCAGTATCAGCAGGGCGCTGGAGATCAGCAGCTTGGTGGTTTCGTGACCGGCCCATATGAGATGGATGCCGGTTGATGCCATTTCCTCATCGCTGAAATCTTCCTCGCTCGCTACCAGATCGCTGATGACGTCGTCACCCGGTTGTTGCCGTTTCCTGGCGATGAGATTGACGAAGTAGGGCATCATTTCGACCACGGCTGCGTCGCCCTCATCGAATTTTGCCGGATCACCGCTATTGATGCTCGCTGCAAGCTGCGCCGACCAGGTCTTGAACAACGGCAGGTCTTCGAGCGGCGCCCCCAACAGCTTGCAGATCACCGATACCGGAATCGGGTAGGCCAAATCGTCCACCAGTTCGGCATTACCTGAATCCGGCAGTTCTGCGACCAGCCTTTGGCTGATTTCAACAATTGTGGATTCCAGAGAAGCGATGCGGGAGGGTGCGAATCCCCGTTTGATGCCGTTCCTGTATCGCGTGTGCTCCGGAGGATCGAGAAACAGCATCCACTTCTTCATCATCCGGGCGAAGGGCGATGCAGAAGGCTTTTCCTTTGACCAGGGGGTCAGGCTGGTTTCGTGTGAGCGCTTGAATTGGGGATCCAACAGCAACGCATGGCAATCTTCATGGCGGGTGAGATAAATGGAACCGTCGGCTGTCTGCCAGATCGGCGGTTCATCTGCGCAATTCCTCAGGAACTGCTCAAGGTTATCCTGAAAGACCAAGCTGTCGAATTCAATTTCCCGTAAGGGAATCCCGGGGAGCGTTTCCATTGGGTGTCTGCCTCAGGTTAGAACAGCCGAATTATCGTGGTTATCGGAAGATAGGGCTTTCCAGCGGATTTTTATGCGGATCACGCGATCCCTCAACGATGTTATCCGCCTCGGATGCCGAGGGATGCGACCAGTTTCCGCAATGCCTGGCCGCGATGGCTCAGTCCGTTCTTGGTGTCCGAATCCAATTCTGCAGCGCTGCAGTTCTTCTCCGGCACCAGAAATACAGGGTCGTAGCCGAAACCGTTGTCACCGCGTGGTGCGCTGAGTATCCGGCCCTCCCAGGTTCCCTGGCAGATCAATGGCGTCGGGTCGTCGGCGTGACGCATGTAGACCATCAGACATTGAAATCGCGCCGAGCGATGCGCGTCGTCGATGCCGTTGAGGTCTCGAAGCAATTTTCGCAGGTTCTCCTCATCGCTGGCCCCGACGCCCGCGAAACGCGCCGAATAGATACCCGGGGCGCCTTTCAGCGCATCCACCTCGATGCCTGAATCGTCGGCAATGGCGGGCAGCCCGCTCAAATGTGCTGCATGGCGGGCCTTGAGGATGGCATTTTCCACAAAGGTCAGGCCGGTTTCATCGGCCTCGGGAATGTCGAATTCCTTCTGTGGCACCACGTCGATACCGCTGGCGGCGAGGAGTTGGTTGATTTCACGCACTTTGCCGGCATTGTTGCTCGCGAGGACGATGCGCTGTCTGTTTTGCTGTTCGGCCATATTCTGAGATTTAGGCTCGGTAGGGGCTGAAAAACCCTATCTTAAACTGCCTTGGTTGCCGCGGCGACAGGCCTGCTGTGGAACCTCGTGTACAATTCTCGGCCGTAATGCGTATCCCACGAAGCTGAAACGATGCTCGACGTCGATAACCTTGCCTGTGTGCGCGGCGACTGCCGCCTGTTCGCCGACCTGGGTTTTTCCCTCGGCGAAGGCGAACTCCTTTATGTCTATGGTCACAACGGCAGTGGCAAGACGACCCTTTTGCGGACCCTTTGCGGATTGATTCTGCCGGACGAAGGGGAGGTGAGATGGGGCGGAGAGAATATCCGCGCCATGCGTGAGGAATTCACCAAAGATGTGCTCTATCTCGGGCACAAAAACGGCATCAAGGGCGATCTGACGGCGTTGGAAAACCTTCGGATCTCCGCCGCCCTGGACGGTTTCGACGTGGAGGAACAACGGGCGTGGGACGCTCTCGAGCATTTGGGGTTGGGGGGGCGCGAGGATCTCGAGGCCAAGGTCCTGTCCCAGGGACAGAAGCGTCGCGTGGCCCTGGCTCGATTGATGGTCAACAACGCCAAGTTGTGGATACTCGACGAGCCCTTTACCGCGTTGGACCTGGCCGCGGTGGATTTATTGCAGGGCGTGATTCGAGACCATCAGCGGCAGGGTGGAATGGTAGTGCTGACCACCCATCAGGAGGTCGCCCTGACCGGTGACGATGGTGCCCGGCGCCTCAAACTGGGGTGGCAGGGGTAGGCCCATGTGGAAGGTTTTTCTGTGGATCGTGCGTCGTGACCTCACCCTCGCCATGCGTCGGCGATCGGATGTTTTCACCACCCTGTTTTTTTTCGTCATCGTGGTCAGTTTGTTCCCGCTGGGGATCGGCCCCGAGTTGGATACCCTGCGGCTGATTGCCCCGGGTGTTGTCTGGGTGGCGGCCCTGCTGGCCTCGATGCTGGCGCTGGAAAGGCTGTTTGCCTCGGATTTTGCCGATGGCACCCTGGAGCAGATGCTGCTCACGCCCCAGCCGGTCTCACTGTTGGTGCTCGGCAAGGTGGTGGCCCATTGGCTGGTGACCGGGGTTCCCCTGGTGATCATGGCACCTCTGCTCGGCCTCCAGTATGACCTCTCGGCTGATGCCCTCGGGGTTCTGATGCTGTCGCTGCTGCTGGGGACCCCAACCTTGAGCCTGATCGGCGCCATCGGCGCGGCGCTGACTCTCGGGCTTCGCGGAGGCGGCGTGCTGGTGTCCCTGCTGGTGCTGCCCCTATATATTCCGGTGCTGATTTTCGGCGCGGGGGCGGTTGAGGCCAGTGTTTCCGGGCTTGGCGGCCAGCATCATCTGTCGTTGCTGGCGGCGATCCTCGTTGCCTCGGCCCTCCTGGCCCCCGTGGGCACCGCTGCTGCGTTGAGAGTTTCAGCGGAATAACTGTTCTTTTTTCGGTTTTTTCTGTGGAACGAGATTTTGCGCTACGTGTCTGACTCCGGTAGGCTTCCGGCGGTTAGAGAGGGCGGGCGGTAGCGGAAAATCCATACTCCCCGAAAACACCGAGAGCGTTGAGTAACCGAGTCCTGAATGACTAATAAATTGACGAGCTGGTTCCGGTTTTCTTCACCGGCAACCTTTTATCCCCTGGCTGGGAAAATGATTCCCTGGTTTGGAACTCTGGCGGCGATCCTGATCGCGGTCGGGCTCTATATGAGTTTCTTTGTGGCGCCGACGGACTACAAGCAGGGTGAAGGGTACCGCATCATATTCGTCCATGTGCCCGCGGCCTGGATGTCCATGTTCATTTACCTGATCATGGCCGCCTGGTCCGCTATCGGGCTGGTGTTCAATACCCGCTTGTCGGCCATGATGGCGCGTTCGCTGGCGCCGACCGGGGCCATGTTCACCTTCCTCGCGCTATGGACCGGCGCCTTTGGGTAAGCCCACGTGGGGCGCCTGGTGGGTATGGGACGCGCGACTGACCTCGGAACTCATCCTCTTTTTCCTCTATGTCGGCTACATGGCGTTGACCTCCGCCATCGATGACCCGCGTCGTGCCGATCGAGGCGGGGGCCATACTTTTATTGGTGGGTGTGGTGAACATTCCTATCATTTATTACTCAGTTAAATGGTGGAACACCCTTCACCAGGGCGCCACGATTCGTATCGGTGAGGAATCGTCGATGGCCCGCCATCATGATGGTCACCATGTTCATCATGGCGCTGGGTTTTTGGATGTACTCCATTGCCGTGGCGCTCAGCCGGGTACGCTGCGTGATACTGGAACGTGAACGAACGGCCGCCTGGATCACCGAAAAAGTCCTGCCGGTGGAAGCACGATGAGTCAGATCGCGGAATTTTTTGATATGGGCGGATACGCCCTGTACGTATGGGGCTCCTTCGGTGTAACAGCCCTGCTGATGATTATTGAACCCATTTTGGTCCGCAAACGGCGCGCGGGGATTCTCCGGCGTTTGAGCCGCATGGCCCGCATGAACTCGGGGGTAAATAAATGAAAGCGAGACAAAAGCGCTTGGTGTTTGTGGCGGCGGGACTGGTCGGTCTTGCCGTTGTCACAACCCTGATTCTGTATTCGCTGAAAGGGAATTTATCCTACTTTTTCTCGCCCACGGAGGTGTCACAGGGCGAGGTGCCCGGCGATCACGTGTTCCGCCTGGGCGGTTTGGTGGTGGCCGGCAGCGTGTCGCGCATCGAGGGCGACCTGACCGTGAATTTTGACGTCACCGACAACGCCAACACGGTGTCGGTGGCCTACAGTGGCATACTTCCCGATCTGTTCGCGGAGGGCCAGGGCGTTATCGCCCAGGGCAAGCTGGGCGAAGACGGCGTGTTCGTGGCCAGCGAGGTTCTGGCCAAGCACGATGAGAACTACATGCCGCCGGAGGTGGCGGATGCACTCGCCAAGTCTCATGCGGCAGGGACTCCCGGTACCGTCGAGGCCAAATACTGATGATTCCTGAACTTGGACATTTTGCGCTCATTCTCGCCCTCTGCATGTCGCTTTTTCAGGGCATCGTGCCGCTGGTAGGCGCCCACCGGGGCTCGGCCTCCTGGATCGCGGTAGCCCGACCGGCTGCATACGCGCAGTTCACCCTTATGGCAGTCTCCTACGCGGCGCTGACCTACGGTTTTCTGGTGCACGATTTCTCCATTGCCTACGTGGCAAACAATTCCAATACCGAATTGCCGCTCCTGTATCGCATTTCGGGCGTATGGGGCGCTCATGAGGGGTCCTTGCTGCTCTGGGCCCTGATTCTTTCGGCCTGGACGGCGTTGGTGGGTGTTTTCAGCCGCAGCGTACCCGAGAACATGATTGCCAGGGTTATCGGCGTGCTGGGACTCATCGCCGTGGGTTTCCTGCTCTTCATGCTGCTTACGTCCAACCCCTTTGAGCGCCTCGTGCCTTCACCGGCGGAAGGGCGTGATCTCAATCCGCTGCTGCAGGATTTCGGGTTGGCCATTCACCCGCCCATGCTCTACATGGGTTACGTTGGCTTCGCGGTACCCTTTGCCTTCGCGGTGGCGGCCATGTTGGGCGGACGCCTCGACGCGGCCTGGGCGCGGTGGTCACGGCCCTGGACCAACATCGCCTGGATGTTCCTGACCATCGGTATCGCCCTCGGAAGCTGGTGGGCGTATTACGAACTGGGTTGGGGCGGCTGGTGGTTCTGGGATCCGGTGGAAAACGCCTCCTTCCTGCCCTGGCTGGTGGGCACTGCGTTGATGCACTCCCTCGCCGTAACCGAAAAGCGCGGCGCCTTTAAGGCGTGGACGGTATTACTGGCGATATTTGCGTTCTCGCTGAGTCTGCTGGGGACCTTCCTGGTCCGCTCGGGTGTGCTGACCTCGGTACATGCGTTTGCCACCGACCCAACACGCGGGGTGTTCATACTCATATTCCTTGTCGCGGTGGTTGGCAGTTCCCTGTTTCTGTATTCATTGCGGGCGTCGCAGATACGCAGTTACGTCAAGTTTGACCTGGTTTCCCGGGAAACCATGATGCTGCTCGGCAATGTCTTTCTGGTGGTGGCCGCGGCGAGCATTCTGCTGGGCACGCTTTACCCACTGATCCTGGACGCCCTGGGCGTTGGCAAGATCTCGGTGGGTCCGCCCTACTTCAATAGCGTATTCGTGCCGCTCATGGTGCCCTTGCTGGTGGCGATGGGTTTCGGGATGCTGGTTCGCTGGAAACAGGACTCGGCAGAGAAGGTGTGGCAAAAGGTCCGTTGGCCGGCGGTGATCAGTATTGTCGTCGGCTTCGCAGTCCCGCTGTTGTTGTTGCCGAGCTTCCATATCGGCGCGGTATTGGCGGTGGCGCTGGCCACCTGGATTGTCGCCACCATTGTTGAGTCGATTCGCGACCGACTGGGTAACGGCGGTCGGCGCCTGACGTCGTTACCGCGCGGCTACTGGGGCATGACGCTGGGGCACCTGGGAATGGCGGTGTTCGTTATCGGAGTGGCCCTGACGAGCATCTACAGTACGGAGAAGGATGTCAGTCTGAAGCCGGGGGAAAGCTACGAGCTGGGCGGCTTTCTCTTTTCCTTCGCCGGCGTGGCCGATCGTGACGGCCCGAACTTTCGCGCCAGTCGCGGTACGGTGGAAATCACCAGGGACGGTAAGCCGGTGACGGTGCTGCACCCGGAGAAACGTATTTATCGTGTTCAGACCATGCCGATGACCGAGGCCGGTATCGATGCGGGATTGTTTCGCGATCTGTTTGTCGCTCTGGGTGAGCCGCTGGGCAAAGATGCCTGGGCGGTGCGGCTATATCACAAGCCGTTTATCCGCTGGATCTGGCTCGGCTGCATCATCATGGGCATCGGAGGCATTCTGGCGGCTTCGGACAAGAGGTACCGCATTCTTGCGCGCCGCGAACGCGAGATTGGCAAAGGTGCGGAGGCCCGTGCATGAAGGACCGCTTGCGTAGTGTGATTCCGCTGGGGGGCTTCGCGCTCCTGGTGGTATTGCTTTGGGTGGGGTTGAGTCTCGATCCGCGTGAAGTGCCGTCGCCTTTTATCGGCAAACCGGCCCCTCAATTCACGCTGCCGATTCTTGGCGACCCCGGTGCCAGCCTGGGACCGGACGAACTCAAAGGTCAGGTCTGGCTGCTGAACGTATGGGCGTCCTGGTGTGTTTCCTGCCGTGCTGAGCATGAGGTGGTAACCCGTCTCGTTCGTCAGCACGACTTACGGATTCTTGGTCTCAACTACAAGGACCAGGATGTGGATGCCTCGGCCTGGCTCGGCCGGTTCGGCGACCCCTACATCGCCAGCGTGGTGGACGCCGACGGTAATGTGGGCATCGACTGGGGCGTCTACGGTGTGCCCGAGACCTTCGTCATCGATAAACAGGGCATCGTGCGATTCAAGCACACCGGGCCGATCACCCATGCCTCGGCAGAGGAGCAGATTCTGCCGCTGGTGCGAGAACTGGAGGCCGAATCGTGAGTCGTGTCTTAGTGCTTTTGGTGGCATTGTTTATCGCCGCGCCGGCCTTTGCCGCGGTGAACCTTTACCAATTCGATGATCCGGCTCAGGAGACGCGCTACAAGAAGCTGATTGCCGAGTTGCGCTGCCTTGTCTGCCAGAATCAGAACCTTGCCGATTCCGACGCCGAACTGGCCCAGGACCTCCGCGGCAAAACCTATAACATGATCCGCGATGGCAAAACCGACGCGGAGATCATCGACTACATGGTGCAGCGGTATGGTGATTTTGTGCTCTACCGGCCGCCTCTGCGGACCTCCACGGCGTTGCTCTGGCTTGGCCCTTTCATCATTTTCGGAGTGGGTGTTGCAGTGCTGATCAACGTCATCCGCCGGCGACGCAAAATGGCCGCGGTGAATGTTGACGATGACCGGCTGGAAAAGGCACGACAACTGCTCGAACAGGAAGATAAATCCGCATGACCATTTTTTTGACTCTCGCCGCGTTGATGACGCTGGCGACGTTGGCGGCCGTTGTGCCGGCATTTCTGAAAAAGCACCGCGATGAGGCCCTCGACCGGGATAGCCAGAACATTGCCATTGCCCGGGAGCGACTCGGCGAACTCGAGGCTGAACACCAAGCAGGGAATCTGTCGGACGATGGCTACGCTCAGGCGAAGGCGGAGTTCGAAAAATTACTGGCCGACGATTTGGGGTCCGAGGCCGCTGCTGAGGCCACAAAGGCAACCGGCGGTCGCTGGATGCTGGGCGTGATTTCGGTTTTGTTGCCGGTGGTCGCCTTCGGCCTGTACATGGAGTTGGGCTCCCCCCAATACCTGAACGTGGCGGGCGGTGGTGCGGGCGAGGCGCCGTCTCACGGCGGAGACGACGGAAATCTGCCATCAGTGGAAGAAATGGTGGCGTCCCTTGAGGCGAAACTCGAAGAGGAGCCTGACCGCGCCGAAGGCTGGTATCTGCTGGGCCGCACTTACATGTCTTCGCAACGCTACGAAGATGCAGCGAGGGCGTTCGAGAAGGTGAACGAACTCATGGCAGATCAGCCGGCTGTCCTGATTTCTCTGGCCGATGCCAAGGCAATGGCCCAGGGTGGCCGTATTTCGGGCGCCCCGGCGGAACTGGTGGCGAGAGCCCTGGTGCTGGACCCTGATAACGTCACTGCACTCTGGCTTGCCGGAAAGGCCGAGGCCGAGGCTGGGAACAATGCCGGGGCAGTGAAGTACTGGCGTCAGGTTTTGAGCCTGTCGACGGACGATCCACAGACCCAGACAGAAATACGTGCTCAGATTGCGGCCGCTGAACGGGCCGGCGGATTGTCGCCGGTCGCGTCGGAAGGTTCCGTTGATGCCCCGTCGGCTGAACCCGTGATGCCGGTTGCTTCGCAAGACGCCGTCGAAACCCAGGCGGTTGAACCTGCGATGCCCGCGGCGTCGGGTGGCCCGGCAATCACCGTCAACGTGTCGCTGGATCCCTCTGTTGTGGAAAAGGCCGGCGCTGGAGACACGGTATTCATCTATGCCCGCGCGCTCGAAGGGCCGCCCATGCCGCTGGCCGTGGCGCGCCACCAGGTGAGCGATTTGCCGTTGAGTGTCACCCTCACAGACGAGATGGCCATGATGCCGCAGATGAAGTTGTCGAGCTTTCCCAGTGTGCGTATCAGTGCGCGGGTTTCCCGGTCGGGAAATGCCATGACACAGTCCGGTGATCTGGTCAGCGAGGACGCGCGAATCGAAGTGGCGAGCAATGCCCCGGTGACACTGGTGATTGATCGCGCCGTGCCATGAGTGCGGGCGGTTCCGGCCGCCTTCATCAGCGCGCCGGCATGGCGCGCGTCTTCCTCGGTGTCTTTACCGCCTTTATGTTCTTTCTGTTGGGCATCCTGGCGGTTCACTATTACACCAACTATCGCGAAGAACGCACCCGTCGTGAATCCAGCGAGTCGCTGAACGTCGAGTTGGCGCGCCGTGCCATCACGGCGGACCTGGCGTCCGTAGTGACCGATCTGCGGTTTCTCGCACGGCATATCGAGGGACTGAGCTTCGAGAACGCCACTGAAGAGGCGCGGCGCAGCTATCTCAGCGAGGTCTTCATTACGTTCGCCCGCGAAAAAAATCTCTACGATCAAATCCGCTTTATCGGCGCTGACGGTCGCGAGTCGATTCGCGTCAATCTCAATGCAGGTCGCCCGGACGCGATAGCCGCTTCAGAGCTTCAGGATAAGTCGGCGCGATACTACGTCCGACAAGCCTTGGCGCTGCCGCCGGGAGGCGTCTACATCTCACCCCTGGACCTCAATGTGGAGGGTGGCCGGATTGAGCAACCGTTCAAACCCGTGCTGCGCTTCGCCGCCCCCATCGACGACAGCATCGGCGTGCGTCGCGGCATATTGGTGGTGAACTATCTGGGCGAGCGGCTGATCAGCGATTTCCGCAGGGCTGCTGCAAACATCGAGGACCACGTGCAGTTGCTCAATGACGCCGGTTATTGGCTGGTCAGTGCGCAGCCGAACCTGGAATGGGGTTTTATGCTCGGTAACGAAGCGACTTTCGGCAGCCTGTTTCCGGCAGCCTGGCGTCGCATCGCTTCGGAATCTGCCGGACAGTTTCTCGCCCCTGACGGTCTTTTTACCTTTGCTACCGTGGTGTTGGCGGAAGAAGCGACGGGTATCCTGGATCGCGGTCAGGTGGCCATTCCAGGTGGTGGCGAATGGAAGGTGGTTGCCCATTTGCCTACCGGAACCATTACGACGCCGCCGGTAGTCTTCGCCCGGCGCCATGCCGCCCTTTATCTGTCGTTGCTGGGATTGCTGGCGTTGGTCGCGTTTCTGCTGGCGAGCGCCCATGTCCATCGACGATCGGCCGAATCGCAGCGTGAGTACGAACGACGTTTCCGCCAGACCCTGGAGGACGCCAATCTGGCGGCGGTTATGGTGGACCCCGCCGGCCGGGTGACCTTTTGCAATCGCCACCTGCTGGGCCTGTTGGGTGCCACTGGCGAGGAGGTAGTGGGCAGCGACTGGGTGGATCAGTTCGTACCGGAGGATCAGCAGGAGGAGGTGCGCCGGGTGCTCGGACGCCTCGATCGTCCCACCGAGTTTCCCGAGCGATTCGAGGCCGAGATACAAACCCGGCAGGGCGACCGCCGCCTGATCGCCTGGAACAACACCCTGACACGGGACGAACTCGGTCGGGTGCAGGGCGTGACGGGTATCGGCGAGGATATCACCGAGCAGCGTCAGGCCCAGGAGCAGGTGCGCAAGCTGTCGCGAGCGGTAGAGCAAAGTCCGAGTATTGTCGTCATTACCGACCGCAGTGGCCGGATAGAATACGCGAACCCGAAGTTCACCGAGGTAACGGGTTACACGGTGGAGGAAGTTCAAGGCGAGAATCCCCGGGTGCTGAAGTCGGGCGAGACATCGGCCGACGACTACCGCGATCTGTGGGAAACCATCAGCGCCGGTGACGAATGGCGCGGCGAATTCCACAACCGGCGCAAGAACGGAGAACTTTACTGGGAGGCGGCGTCCATATCGGCACTGCGTGAAGAGGAGGGGCAGATCACCCATTTCCTGGCGGTGAAGGAAGACATTACCGAACGCAAGCGCCTCGAGCACGAGATCGAAGCAAGCAACCGCGAACTGGCCCGCTCCCAGACCCTTGCCGAGATCGGTCGCATGGCCGCGGAGATCGCCCATGATCTACGCAATCCCATGTCGTCGGTGAAGATGTCGCTGCAAATTCTCAATAAGCGGGCCACCGACCAGGACAGCGCCGAGCTGGGCCGCATCGGGGTGGAGCAGATTCGCTACATGGAGGATATTCTCAGCGACATGCTTGAATACGCACGTCCGAGTGCGCTGAAGGTGGAATGGTTGAGCGCCGATACACTGCTGAACTCGGCGCTGAGTTCGGTCAGTCGACGCGTCAAAGAATCGGGTGTCGAGATGGTGAGTGGCACCCATGCCGGTTTACCCACGTTCCCGGGTGACGCTCGAAAGCTGAACCAGTTGCTGGTTAATCTTCTCCTCAACGCCATCCAGGCCACCGAGAGTCGTTCTGCCGGTGAACGACGTATCGAGATTGGCGCCAAACTGGACTTTCTGGAGTCCGGAACCGTGGTCATTCTGAGTGTTTGCGACAATGGCGATGGCATCGACGAGGAGATCAGGGCCCGCCTCTTCGAACCCTTTTTCACCACCCGTGCCAAAGGGACGGGACTGGGATTGAGTATTGTTAAACAGATCGCCGAGCAGCATGGCGGGACCGTGAGTCTGGAACCCGGTGCCACCATCGGCACCTGCGCGCGCCTTATACTGCCGCTGGCGCCGCCGCCCAAACGCGATGCAAACCGTTAACGCATGACAACGCCTTTACCATCAGGAGTGAACGCTTGAGTCGTATTCTTGTGGTTGACGACGACCAGGCCAGCGCCCGGACGCTGGAGCTGCACCTGCGTGCTCAGGGACACCAGACATCGGTGGCCCACGATGCCGAAACCGGCCTGGCCCGGGCAACGGACTGGAATCCTGATCTGATGATCCTGGATGTGCGTATGCCGGGCCGCTCCGGATTGGATGTGCTGCCGGAAATCAAGTCCGCTCAGCCCCGTCTCCACGTGGTGATCATCACCGCGTTTCACGATATGGAAACCACCATCGAGGCCATGCAAAAGGGTGCGGAGGAGTATATCCACAAGCCCGTGGACGTGGACGAACTCGACGCTGCGGTATTGCGGCTGTTGCAGACACCGGGCGGCGACGACCTCGTCGAAGCCGGGATCGCGACCGGCAGCCATACCGGGATGGTGGGCGGCAGCCGGGCGATGAAGGAGGTCTTCAAGACCATCGGCCTGGTGGCGCGTACCAACACCATGGTGTTGATCACCGGCGAGAGTGGAACGGGCAAGGAACTGGTGGCCCGCGCCATCCACGATGCGGGTGAGCGGCCCGATGGCCCTTTTGTGGTGGTCAATTGCGCGGCGGTGGTGGAGACCTTGCTCGAGTCGGATATGTTTGGCCATGAGAAGGGGGCGTTCACCGGGGCGGTGGCTCGCCAGCCCGGCAAGTTCGAACTGGCGGACAGCGGCACCATTTTCCTGGACGAGATCGGCGAGATGTCGCCGGCCATGCAGGCGAAGTTATTGCGGGTGTTGCAGTACAGGGAATACACGCCGCTTGGTGCGCTGCAGAGCTGTCGCTCCAATGCCCGCATTATCGCGGCCACCAACGCCAAACTTGAGGAGAAGGTGGCGGCGGGCACCTTTCGTGAAGATCTTTACTATCGTCTGCAGGTTGTCACCATCGAACTTCCGCCACTTCGTGAGCGGATGGAAGACCTGCCGGCGCTGGTGAGCGCCTTGCTTGCCCGTATCAACCATGCCAATCCCAGTACAACGATTCGCATTGCTCGCGAATCCCTGGAGTGCCTTGTTCGTTTCGATTGGCCGGGAAACATCCGTGAACTGGAAAACGTGTTGATGAAGGCCGCGGCGCTTTGCCCCGGTAATGTGTTGACCCCGGACCTGTTGCCGACGGAGGTCTGTGGACTGAGCGGACAACAGGGGCAGGCCGTCCCCGAATCAGGTCTGGTGAGCCTTGAGGAGATGGAACGGGTTCATGTCAGCCGCGTATTGGCGGCCACCGGCTGGCATCGAGGACAGGCCTGCGAAATTCTCGCGGTGTCGCGGCCCAGACTGCGCCGCATGATCCGCCAGTACAACCTCAGTCCGCCGCCGGGCGTTTCCGGTGATGACGAACCAGACGCCGACTGACCGGCCATTCACCGCCACCTACTGACCTTGAGATGGTTGCTGTCGGTAGCCATTACTGCCGATGAGGGCGCGTTTTCGCGTTGAACGATTTGTTCAACTTGTCCGGCGCTTCTGAACAGTCCGTTCCTGCTGGCTTTTGGCGAAGTCCGAACTCCCCCGGGATCATCCTGTTGAACGATGATGCCTCGTGTTTATAAAGATCTCTTATCTATCGGTTTTCAAAAGAATTTTGCTTCGCTACTGAAGCCGCCTCAATGACCGATGCAGTCACTTGGTAATTCCGGCACAAAAAGTGCAGAAATGTACACCGGAGTGCCGTGGTGAGACTGCGGACTTCCTCATAAATCTGGAGGCAAAAAAATGAAACGTTCCATTCCGATGCTTGCTTTGGCCCTGGTTGCCGGTGCGTGGCTGGTGAACGGACCGAGTGACGCGTTGGCAGCAGAGGGCAAAGGGTGTCTGGCCTGCCATACGGGGATCGAGGATATCCGGGATCCAAGCAGCGCCATGATGGCCCTGATCAAAGCAAAGGGTGCGCCTTTGGGCGACCCTGAGGGCTGTGTGGTCTGTCACGGGGGTAACCCGGCGGAGACTCAAGATGCTGCGAAGGCCCACTCCGGTTCTCCGGCGGCGCTCGTAGAGGCAAAGGGCCCACAAACTTTCTATCCCGATCCGGGCTCCGTATGGATTGCAGAACAAAGCTGCGGTCAAGCGGGCTGTCACAGCGGTTATGGTTACCGCTTGGAGCGTTCGCTGATGAATACCGAGGCGGGCAAAATCCAGGGCAACCTGCACACCTGGGGAATCGCCGAGGTGCAGAACTACAAGGTTCCCTGGGGCAACTATGACGTGGTCGATACCGACGGTGCCGTACCCACGGTGGGAACCCAGGAATACAAGGATTACATGGCCGCCATGATGGCTGCCCACAAGGATCAGTTCCCCACCGAGTTGAAGCAGGTTCCCCAGCCTACAGTGGAAGAGATCGAGAAAGATCCCAAACTGGCCGGCTTTACCTATCAGCGGCAGCAATGCCAGCGTTGCCACGTAGGCATCAAGGGCCGTGAAAAGCGCGGTGACTACCGCGGCATGGGTTGCTCTTCCTGCCACATTCCTTACGGTAACGAAGGCCTTTACGAAGGTAATCTCAAAGACGATTCCGAGGCACTGATGGCCCGGTTGTGCGAAATGATCGGCGCCGAAGACGCTATTGATCCTTACTGCAATGAACTGATACAGGGAGTGATCACCCACAGACCCGAAATCGACGGCATCATCATGCGGTTTTCCAGCAACTGGAAAATGAACCGCATGGCAGGCACCGACCGGAATATTATGCGCATCGCCGTTTATGAAATGATGCACCAGCATAAAGATGTCCCGCATAAAGTCGCCATTGATGAAGCCGTAGATATTGCAAAAAAATTCGGCACCGAAGAATCCGGGGCTTTTATCAACGGAATATTAGACGGCATCTATCATCATCACCTGTCTGATCCGGACAAAAAGAGTGATGATGCCACCGGAGCTTTGGGGATTCTCTGAAGGAGTGCAGCCGCGGAAACTTGTGGATTATTTCACCAAAATAGTTAAAAATCAAAATGATGGCGTCTTGGCAAGTCTGATTTTGATCGCTTTGCGGGCATTTTCGCGAGAGGCGCAATCTCACGCGA
This sequence comes from uncultured Gammaproteobacteria bacterium, assembly GCA_963820915.1. Lineage (GTDB taxonomy): Bacteria > Pseudomonadota > Gammaproteobacteria > Chromatiales > Chromatiaceae > CAWGBV01. Next base: position 257,119 of record CAWGBV010000011.1, read on the forward strand.
TACAAGATTTTCCAAGATATTATTTGTAAAAAATGGTCTAAAATCAAAACCCGTCAACAAGGAGTATGCCATGGAAGAGCGCAAGATCCTGTTATCCGAAGATGAAATGCCGCGGCAATGGTACAATATTCTGGCGGACATCAAGATGAACCCGCCCCTGGGCCCGGACGGCAACCCCATCAGCCCGGAAATGCTGGCGCCGGTGTTTCCCGATGAACCTGATCGAGCAGGAAGTCAGCACCGAGCGCTGGATCGACATTCCGGAAGAAGTCCTCGGATATTCAACATCTGGCGCCCCGCCCCCTTGGTCCGGGCCACGGCCCTGGAAAAAGCCCTGGGCACGCCGGCCACGAATTTATTACAAAAATGAAAGCGTCAGCCCGCCGGGCAGCCACAAACCCAACACCGCCGTCGCCCAGGCCTATTACAACAAGGAATTCGGCATCAAACGGATGACCACCGAAACCGGCGCCGGCCAGTGGGGCAGCGCCCTGTCCTTTGCCTGCGCCCAGTTCGGCCTGGAATGCAAGGTCTACATGGTCCGGATCAGCTTCGACCAGAAACCCTACCGCAAATCGATGATGGAGACCTGGGGCGGCAACTGCGTGGCCAGCCCCAGCACGGAAACCAAAGCCGGCCGGCGATCTCTGGAAAGAGATCCGGATACCCCGGGCAGCCTGGGCATCGCCATCAGCGAAGCCATCGAAGCGGCCGTCACGCGATCAAAGCGGCAAGACCCGCTATTCCCTGGGCAGCGTGCTCAACCATGTCATGCTGCACCAGACCATCATCGGCCTGGAAGCCAAAAAACAGCTGGAAAAGGTCGGCGAATACCCGGATGTGATCATCGGCTGCGCCGGCGGCGGCAGCAATTTCGCCGGCCTGGCCTTTCCCTTTGTGCTACGACAAAATCAACGGCAAGGAGATCGAAATCTATCCCGGTGGAACCGGCCGGCCTGCCCGACCCTGACCACGCGCGCCCTTTGTCTACGACCACGGCGACACCGCCCGCTATACGCCGCTGCTGCCCATGCACAGCCTGGGCCAGCCTTTGTGCCGCCGCCGATTCCACGCCGGCGGGCTGCGCTACCACGGCATGGCCCCGCACGGTCAGCCAGCTGGTCGTCGAAGGGCTCATCGACGCCCAGATCGGTCAACCAGCTGGAATGCTTACGAGGCCGGCGTCCTGTTGGCCCGCACCGAAGGCATCATCCCGGCACCGGAAACCACCCACGCCATGGCCGCGGTCATTGAGGAAGCCAAAAAGGCCAAGGAAGAAGGCAAGGAAAAGGTCATTCTGTTCAACTGGAGCGGCCACGGCCTGCTGGATTTGACGCGCCTACGACAAATATTTTGCGGGCAACATTAAGGATATTGAACTGTCTGAGGAGGAAATGTCAGAAGCCATGAAGGTTTTTGCCGACCATCCCAAGCCGCAGAACCTGAAAACCGCAAAGTAAGGAGCATTTTCGGTATGCCGGACCATGATGTGAACAACCTGGAACGTCGCTGCCCGCGCCTGGGCAGCGACATTTCCTTTAACTACTGCCTGATCAGCGGCGAGGACGATAATCCTTGCTGTAAAATCCTTGACTGCTGGTGGGAATATTTCGACGTGACCGATTACCTGCGGCAGAATATGCCTGAAGCGGCCTTTGCCGAGCTGATCCGGACCGCCGAAAAACCGAAAAACAAAATCGGCAGCATCATCGAAATTATCCAGAAAGTGCAAAAAACACCGTAAAATCAGTACCAATTTGTATTCAAGATAACGCCGAGCCTCCGGCACAGATCGCAAAAGACGCGGCTTGAATACGAATGGAAAAGGAGAATCATTTTGATCATCAAGGAACTTGCCGTGGGCCCGATCATGGCCAACTGTTTTATCGTGGGATGTGAACGGACCCGAACCGCCGTGGTCATCGATCCGGGAGACGACACCGATAAAATTCTGCATGGCCCTGGCCGAAGCCAAGCTGACGGTCAAATATATCTTAAATACCCACGGCCATTTCGATCATGTGGGCGGCAACAAAAAAATGAAAGACGCCACCGGGGCAGAGATCCTGATTCATGCCCAGGATGCCCCCATGCTGGGATCAGCTGATTATGCGGCATCGGCCTTCGGCATGTCGGTGGAAAATTCGCCCTCCCCGGACAGAACCATCGCCGAAGGCGACAAAATCGCATTCGGCGATATCACCTTGACGGTGATTCATACGCCCGGCCATTCCCGGGGGGCGTCTCCTTTCATACCGATGGCGTGGTTTTCGTGGGGGACACGCTTTTTGCCGGGTCCATCGGCCGGACCGATTTTCCCGGCGGGGACTACAACACCCTGATTTCCAGCATCAAAGACAAGCTGTTTCCCCTTGGGCGATGATGTCCGGGTCCTGACGGGTCACGGCCCTGAAACCACCATCGGGCAAGAAAAACGGAACAACCCGTTTTTGCAATAGGCCTAATCCACCAGATAATATTGTACGGTGGATACCACCCGGACCTTTTTAATATAGGGCGTGTTGCTGTCCCTGTTGTCGATGGAAAACTGGCCCTGGCTGGCGGTTCGGATTTTCCCCGGCCTGCTTTGGGAATCATGGGCGAATTTTTGGCCACTTCCCGGGCGTTGCGGGTGGCCTCCTCAATCATTTCCGGCTTTAGGTCATTTAAGCGGTAAACAGAAATTCCGCCCTGGGATCGTAATCCTCTATCATGATGACGATGCCGTGTTTACCAGTTCAATCAACTGCTTCATCCCTTCCACCACAGCATCCACCTTCCGGGTATAAATCGTAATGGTCGAATTGGCCGTGTACCGGAAAGGGATATCCCTGATATTGACGTTTCCCTGGGCATGCCGGTCCTGCGCCGATGGCGGGGAGATGTTGATTTCCGAGTTCTCAAAGCCCCTGGTTTTTAAAAATTCGACGACCCTGGCGTTTTTCTCTTCGATACCGGCAAACAGTTTTACCAGATCATTTTCGGCGATATTGAACCGCACCGGCCAGATGGCGATATCGGCAGGCACTTCCTTTTCGGACAGGCCCTTGACCGACACGGTCCGGTCCATGGCCTTCATGCGCGGCAGGCTGCCGGCAAGCAGATACCCAAGGATGGAAAGGCCGATGCAGATCAATGCCCCAAGTGTAAAAGCATATGAAATCTTTTGATTATTCACGCTTGCTGCTCCTTTGTGAATATTTCATTGATTTATTCCCGCTCCGCCGTGAAAAAACCATTATTAAATTAGAAATTAAACACGTTAATAAGGATGCATCTCCCCTAAAACAGCGCCGAGCTGGCAGGGCTTGACCTTGATCCCCAGGGCTTCGCAGACGGCGCTTAACGCCATTTTGGAGATTCCGGCCTGTGCCGCGATATCCCAGGCGGCGGCGCAGGGCAGCCGCTCATCAACCATGGCGCCTTCAATAGCCGCTTTGAGCGTGTCGTTTACTTCCGCGGCCGGTTTGACGATCTTTTTCTCCGGAGTGTATCCGAACAGGCCAAGTTGGCATTTGGTCAGCCGGATCTTGAGCCGGTCCTGCATATTTTCCGACATCAGCCGGGGATATGCCCAACTGGTCAGCGAAATGAAATGCCTCGGCGCAGGAAAGATCGCCGGTCCGGCATCGTTTTTGCAGGAAATCTCGTATGCCTGGATCCATGGCGCCGTCCTCATTTATCTGTTTGTCCGTCAAAGTCATCGGTTTCCTCCTGTTGAAAATTTAACGTTTTACTCCCACGGCATGCGACATCCCAGCGCCGAAGGCTCCCACCCATCGGTCCGCGATCGGAGTTGCGCTTATTGCCGAAATAGACAAGACGAATGATTTTTGTTAATGTCGGGATACATGATCGCAGGATAACATGAAAATCATTATTTCAAAAGCGCGATAACAAACCGATAAGAGCCTTAACGGCGCACCTGTGAGCCGGCCTTCGCAAACAACGCATTAATCACAGCACATGATTTCCCACATTAATTTCCCTTGAACAAACATGACGCGTTTGTTAACTTATTTGACTTAGCGCTGAAATTTTCGAAACATTCCCGATACGCCTTATTGATCTTATCGAAATCGATCCATTTTATATATCCATGACAGTTGATATCAATCGCAGGAATACCCGCCGAATTCATGTCGGCAATGTGCCCGTGGGAGACGGAGCGCCCATTGCCGTCCAGTCCATGACCAACACCTACACCCAGGATGTCGCGGCCACGGTTGCCCAGATCCGGCGGCTGGAAGCGGCCGGCTGCGAAATTGTCCGGGTGGCCGTGCCGGACATGGAAGCCGCCGCCGCCATTGCCGCTATCAAAAAACAGATTACCATTCCCCTGATTGCCGACATTCATTTTGACCATCAGGCTGGCCATTGCCGCGGCCGACGCCGGCGCCGACGGCCTGCGGATCAATCCCGGCAATATCGGCGGCGACAAAAAAATCAAGGCCGTGGTCGACTGCTGCCAGGGATCACGGCATTCCCATCCGCATCGGGGTCAATGCCGGTTCCCTGGAAAAAGATCTCCTGAAAAAAACATGGCGGCGTGACGGCCGAGGCCATGGTGGAAAGCGCCCTGCGTCAGATCGAGCTGATGGATTCTTTGGATTTTCATGATCATCAAAATCTCCATCAAGGCCTCGGATGTGCCCAGGACCGTCGAAGCCTACCGACTGCTTTCCGGCAAAACTGATTTTCCCTTCACGTGGGCGTCACCGAAGCCGGCGGTCTTTTTTCCGGGATCGTCAAATCGGCCCTCGGCATCGGCATGCTGCTGGCCGAAGGGATCGGCGACACCCTGCGCGTCTCCCTGACCCGGGACCCGGTGGAAGAAGTCCGGGTGGGCTATGAAATTTAAAGGCCCTGGGCATCCGGCAGCGGGGCCCGGAAATCATCTCCTGCCCCACCTGCGGCCGCTGCAACATCGACCTGTTTGACATTGCCGAACAGGTGGAAAAGGCCTTGATGACCCGAACCGCGCCCATCAAGATGGCCATCATGGGATGTGTGGTCAACGGCCCGGGAGAGGCCAGGGAAGCGGATATCGGCATTGCCGGCGGCGACGGCATCGGCATCCTATTTAAAAAAGGAAAAGTGGTCAAAAAATTTCCCCAGGAACAGCTGGTGGACGGACTGCTAAGCGTAGATGACAGATTGAAAACAGAGATATGAATCTAAAATAAGCGACTAGACAGTATTAATAATATGAGGAAATAAATGGCAAAACAAGCAGAAACAGCGATTCAACCCACACGGGACGAAGATTATCCGGAATGGTACCAGCAGGTGATCAAGGCATCGGACATGGCCGAAAGCTCACCGGTGCGGGGCTGCATGGTGATCAAGCCCTGGGGCTATGCCCTGTGGGAAAACATCGTGCCGTGAACTGGACGACATGTTCAAGGCGACCGGTGTTAAAAACGCCTATTTCCCGCTGTTCATTCCCATTCAGCTTTCTTGAAAAAGAAGCCGAACACGTGGAAGGCTTTGCCAAGGAATGTGCGGTGGTCACCCACCACCGGCTGGAAGAAGGACGAGGACGGCAGCTGGTGCCCGCCGGCCCGCTCGCCGAACCCTGGTGGTCCGGCCCACTTCCGAAACCATCATCGGGGATTCCTTTTCCAAGTGGGTCAACAGCTACCGGGACCTGCCGATGCTGATCAACCAGTGGGCCAACGTGGTGCGCTGGGAAATGCGCACCCGGATATTTTTGCGAACCAGCGAATTTCTCTGGCAGGAGGGCCACACCGCCCATGCCACCCGAGAAGAGGCCATGGAGCGGACCCAGATGATGCTCGATGTCTACGCGGAACTTGGCCGAAGAATATCTGGCCATGCCGGTCATCACCGGCGAAAAGACCGCATCGGAACGGTTTCCCGGCGCGTGGAACACCACTCTGCATCGAAGCCATGATGCAGGACCGCAAAGCCCTGCAGGCCGGCACTTCCCATTTTCTGGGCCAGAATTTTGCCAAGGCCTCGGATATCCAGATTCAGTCCGCAGGAAGAACGGAGGAATACGCCTGGACCACCTCCTGGGGCGTCTCCACCCGGCTGATCGGCGGATTGATCATGACCCACAGCGACGACGACGGCATGATCCTGCCGCCGCGGGTGGCATCGGCCCACGTGGTGCTCATGCCGATCATCCGCAAAGACCGAAGACAAGCAGACGGTCATGGCCTACACCGACAAACTGGCCGACCGACTTGCGGCGACAGTCGCTACCACGGTCGACCGCTGCGGGTCGAAATCGATGACCGGGACATCGGCGGTGCGCGGGAACTGGGACTGGATCAAAAAAGGGATTCCCGCTGCGGGTGGAAATCGGCCCCAGGGACATGGCGGCAGATTCGGTTTTTGTCGGCCGGCGGGACCAGGACCACCGAGAGAAAAATCTTCCATGGACAAAGATCGTTTCGTCGCCGGTATCGCCGCGACTGCTGGATGAAATCCAGGACAACTCTGTTTCAGCGGGCCCTGGATTTTCGAAAAGCCCATACCCGCAACATCGATGACAAAGAGGACTTCTATGACTTTTTTACACCCGAGGACAAAGAACAACCCGGAAATTCACGGCGGCTTTGCCATGTCCCACTGGTGCGGCGACGGCCGCCTGTGAAGCAGCGATCAAGGAGAGATCTGAGCGTCACCATCCGCTGCATTCCCTTTGACGCGAGACGAGAACCGGAACGGCCGGCATACTGTATCGCCAGTATGCGGCGATAAGCCAAGGCAGCTCGCAGCGGCCGTGATCGTTTTCGCCAAAGGCTTACTTGAAACCTCGATTAAATGATTCGAATCACCGACATCATCGATAGAATCAGCGACTACAATCCGGATGCGGATCTGGACATCATAGACCGGGCCTATATCTATTCGGCCGGGTCCATGACGGCCAGGTCCGGCTTTCCGGCGAGCCCTATCTTTCCCACCCCCTGGAAGTGGCCGGCATCCTGGCCGACATGAAGCTGGATACGGTGAGCTTGCCTGCGGCCTGCTGCACGATGTGGTTGAGGACACCCACGCCACCACAGAGGATATCCGAGCAGATGTTCGGCCCGAAGGTGCTGCCACATCGTCGCCGGCGTCACCAAGCTCAGCACGCCTGTCCTTCGACAGTTCCCAGGCCCGCCAGGCCGAAAACATCCGCAAGATGATTCTGGCCATGGCCGACGACATCCGGGTCATCATGATCAAGCTGGCCGACCGGCTCCACAACATGCGCACCCTTCAGTTACCACAACACGATAGAAAAACGCAAGAAATCGCCCAGGAAACCCTGGACATCTATGCGCCCATCGCCGCCCGCCTCGGCATCTACTGGATCAAGCACGAACTGGAAGACATCTCTTTTATGTATATCAACCCCGAAGAATATGAACAAATCAAGACAACTGGTCAGCAAAAACCAGGAGCAGCGGGAGCATTATATCGAATCGGTCAAGAAGTATCATCAAGAAAAGATGGACCAGGCCGACCTGCCTGTGCAGGTCATGGGCCGCTACAAACAATTCTACAGCATTTACCAGAAAATGATCTCCCAGAACCTCGATTTTGAACAGGTATACGACATCATCGCCTTCCGCGTCATCCTCGACACGATCCCCCAGTGCTACGAGGCCTTGGGCCTCATCCACTCCATGTGGAAGCCCATCCCCATCAAATTCAAAGACTATATCGGCCTTCCCAAACCCAACATGTACCAGTCCCTGCACACAACGGTCATCGGCCCTTAAGGGGAACGGATGGAGATCCAGATCCGCACCCAGGAAATGGACCAGGTGGCAAAATCCGGCATTGCCGCCCACTGGAGCTATAAAGAAGACAGAAACGTCGATGAGAAGACGCGCAAAACCTTTGCCTGGATTCAGAACCTGGTGGAAAACCAGGAGAATATCGACGACCCGGACGAATTCCTGGAAAACGTCCGCATCGACCTGTTTCCCGATGAAATCTATGTATTTACCCCCAACGGAGAGGTCAAAACTTTGCCCAAAGGGGCCACCCCCGTCGATTTCGCCTACATGATCCACACCGAAGTCGGCAACCAATGCACCGGTGCCAAGGTCAACGGACGCATGGTCCCCCTCCAGACGAGCTGAAGACCGGAGACATCGTTGAAATCATCACCACCAAAGGACACCACCCCAGCAAGGACTGGCTCAATTTCGTCAAAACCGGCAAGGCCCGCACCCGGATCCGCCAGTGGATCAAAACCCAGGAAAAAGACCGCAGCCTGACCCTTGGCCGGGAAATGTGCGAAAAAGAATTTCGCAAGCACAAACTCAATTTCAACGAACTGGTCAATACGCAGGAAATGGAAAGGCGGCGGCGGAATTCGACTTCAAAACCGTCGATGACTCTGATCGCCAATGTCGGTACGGAAAAATCACGCCGCTGCAGCTGATCGGCAAACTGCTGCCGGACGTCAAACCCAAAAGGAAGACACCTTTTCAAAAACTGATGCCCCGGCGAAAAGACAAAAAGAAACAAGGGATGCGGACGGCATCGATTGTTGACGGCCTTGACGATGTGCTGATCCGTTACGGCAATGCTGCCAGCCGATACCAGGGGATCCATCACCGGATATATTACCCAGGGCGCGGGAATTCCCATCCACCGAAAGGGATGCGTCAATGCCCTGAAAATGAACCCGGAACGCCAGATTCAGGTAAAGTGGAAAACGGCACGGCAAAAACATTCCCCATCCGGTTAGAAGCTCCGGTGCTTATGACAAGGTCGGGCTTGCTGGCGGAATTTCACCGTGCTCAGCCAGATGGAAGCCAATATCGTGGATGTCAATTTAGAGAGTCGAAAAAGATAAGATGGTCAACGGCTATTTTACAATTGCAGTAAAAGACATTGACCATCTGGAAAACGTTAATCGCCAAAACTCAAGAAAATCGAGGCGGTTCAGGAAATCATCCGGGAGTAAACTATCAGGCGGGTTTTTGGACAAATCCCGATTTGATGCAGACGGTGCATACGCTGATTCTTTTTACCTGGCCGTTACGCACCGCGCGAACCTGCTGAAGATTGGGGTTAAAGCGTCTTTTGGTCACATTGTGGGCATGGCTGACATTGCATCCCACCATCGGTTTTTTACCGCAAATTTCACACTGCCTTGACATGGGTTTCTCCTTGGTTAAAATCGGTCAATCAAATGGTGCCGTATAGCCCAGTGCCATTAGCTTGTAAAGGATTTTCTACTGTATGGGGAAAAAATTATTCGGGCCAGACATTCCCATCGGATACGATGGGCTGTTCATAACCTTTATCGGTGTCTTGCGTGCCGGTGGAGGCCGCAATCAAGTCATTGCAGCGTTCAATATATTCCAGGGCTTCGGCGTGAAGCCCGAAATCCGGATAATCATTGACAACGGACTGGAACCGGTGAAGAGCGGCTTTGTAATGTGTGGCTTTAAAATAAAACTTTCCCACATAAAGTTCTTTTGCCGCCAGGTTTTTCAGGCACTCTTGAATGTGTTCTTCGGCCTTGACCGCATATTCATGATCCGGAAACTGATCAACGAGACGGCGGAAATTTCCAGCGCGTTTGCCGCGGGGGTCTGATCCCGGTCCACGCTTACCATCTGATCAAAATCGCACCGGCCGATCCGGTAGAGCACATAAGGAATCCGGGGGTCCGTGGGATGGAGCTGATAATAGGTTCGATAGGCCACAAGGGCCTGATCATATTCTTCAAGCAGAAAATAGGCGTCCGCCACTTTCAATTCGGCATCCTTGGCATGCACGCTGAACGGATACCAGTCCCGCAGCCGTTCATATGACGTAATCGCTTCCCGGTAATCTTTTTGTTCAAAGTACGCCAGGCCTTCAGCGGCCAGATCGTCGGCCGTTTTCTCCGGCTTGTGTTTGGCGCAACCGGCGGCAAACAGAAAACAGGCGATCAAACAGAAAAATAAAATAACCCAAAACCGCTTCAAAAGGCCTCCTCAGGAAAACATACTTTCATAAAATCGATGGATACATGGGGCCGGTCAAACCACGACCCCGCTTTCAAGCCCTTCGATATAACGGGCCGCCTCAACCGTCGCGATGGCGCTGTCGCCCACCGCCGTGGCGACCTGCCGCAGCGGCGTATTCCGGACATCGCCCGCGGCATAGATCCCGGGAACCGATGTTTCCATCTGGGAATTGACCATGATAAATCCGCCATCATCGCATTGCACCACATCCTTAAGAAAAGCCGTATTCGGCGTAATGCCCACCCACAGGAAACAGCCTTCCACTTTAAGTTCCGATTCCTGCCCGGTCTTGACGTTTTTAATGGAAATATGTTAACACCGGCCATTGATCCGTTAATGGCCGTTACCACCGAATCCCACACCATTTCGATTTTTTCATTTTTAAATACCCGTTCCTGAAGCAATCGGGCCGCCCGCAACTCATCCCGGCGGTGGATCAGATAAACTTTTTGCGCAAACCGGGTCAGAAAAATGGCTTCCTGTACCGCAGTGTCGCCGCCGCCAACGGCCGCCACCACGCTGTTTTTAAAAAACGGCGCGTCACAGGTGGCGCAGGTGGAAACACCCCTGCCGTAAAATTCATCCTCTCCCGGGACCCCCAGTTTTTTCGGAGACGCGCCGGTCACAACGATCACCGCTTTGGTGGTAAGGGTCCGGCCGGTAAAGCTTCGCGTGGATGACATTGTCAGGTGTCTTTTCAATGGAAAGCACCTCGTCGTAGGTCTCAATTTCACGCCAAAGCGCGCCGCCTGGTCCGCCATTTTCTAATCAGGTCCGCGCCGGATAAGCCATCGGGAAAACCGGGATAATTTTCAATCCAGTCGGTCACCAGAATCTGCCCGCCGGGCGCGGCCTTTTCAATGACAACGGCATTGAGTTTGGCACGGGCCGCATAAATAGCAGCAGTCAACCCTGCCGGCCCACCGCCGATAATGACAACATCATGATCTGTTTTTTCCATTATATTTACAGACCCTTTTTTAAGGATTTCCTCAATCTTGGAACGATCCGCCATGCCGACGATCTGATCCACCTGTTTGCCGTCCTTGAAAAGGAGCAGTGTGGGGATCGCCCGGATACCATAATTTCCCGGTGTGACAGGGCTGTTGTCCACATTGCATTTGGCGAATTTGATTTTTCCTGCATACCCTGTGCTGATTTCTTCCAGCACGGGCCCTATGGCTTTGCACGGACCGCACCACGGCGCCCAGAAATCCACCAATACCGGAAGATCCGATTTTAAAACTTCCCCATCAAATGTCGCGTCACTGACTTCCATTATGCCTTCGGCCATATCGATTTCCTTTCTTTTCCTTGAGAGCCTTTGGATTATCGGCCCGGTTGATGTAAACAAACTGCAAAAAGTTTCGCTTTAAAAAAGCGGTTAAAGTTGACTTACTATAATGTTCTGACCCGTCATTGTCAAGAAATGCAGCAAAAGTGCGGAAACAGAGAAGCAGAAAGTGAAAACGGGATTCCCGCTGCAAAGGGCCGGCCCAGGAACAACATAACCGACTCAGAGCTTAGCTACTTATGGGAATTGTCCGACGCGCTGAGTCCGGCGCAGGCGTTTGAAAAAATGATTGACTCTTTTTGACTAAATTATTAGGTTTATATGTTTATGGTTACAACATTCATTACTTGCTGTAAAAAATTTCAGAGGCTTTATATGATAGAAATCGATTTTGACAAAATGGGCGGCCTGGCGCCGGCCATTATCCAGGACGATGACTCCGGCGAAGTGCTGATGCTGGCGTTTCATGAATCCCGAAGCCTGGGAGACGACATTAAAAACCGGAAAAGCGACCTTTTTCAGCCGCACCCGCAACACGCTATGGATCAAGGGCGAAACATCGGGCCATGTGCAGCAGGTCAAGGAGATCCGGGTGGACTGCGACAACGACACCATACTGTTCAAGGTCGAACAGATCGGCGGCGCCGCCTGCCATACCGGCCATAAAAGCTGCTTTTACGAAAAGTAGACAACAATGAACTGATCACCATCGGCGAAACAATATTTGATCCCAGAAGAGGTATACAAAAAATGACAGATCCTTTAAAACTCGGCATTCCCAAGGGAAGCCTCCAGCAGGCCACCATCGAACTGTTCCGGCGCTCCGGGTGGAAAATAAATGTCAATGGCCGAAGTTATTTCCCGGAAATCAATGATGAAAATATCCAGTGCGCCCTGTGCCGGGCCCAGGAAATGTCCATTTACGTGGAAAACGGCACTCTGGACGCCGGCCTGACCGGCAAGGACTGGATCGCGGAAAACAACTCGGACATTCATGTGGTGTCGCGATCTGGTCTATTCCAAGGTCAGCGCCCGGCCGGCCCGCTGGGTGCATTGCCGTGGCCTATGATTCCCCCGTCAAAACCATCGAGGACCTTGAAGGGAAAAAAATTTCCACGGAACTGATGAAATTCACCCGGCGCTATTTTGCCGAAAAAGGGATCGACGTCAACGTCGAGTTCTCCTGGGGGGCCACCGAGGCCAAAGGTGGTATCCGGGCTGGCGGACGCCATCGTGGAAATCACGGAAACCGAAAGCACCATCAAGGCCCACGGCCTGCGGATCATCCACGAAATGATGCAGACCAACACCCAGCTCATCGCCAACCACGCGGCATGGGCAGACCCCGACAAAGCGGGAAAAAATAGAGCAGATCGCCCTGTTGCTGAAAGGCGCGCTGCGTGGCCGAAAAAATGGTGGGCCTGAAGATGAACGTGTCCCGAGGCCAGCCTGGAAAAAATCGTATCCCTGCTGCCCAGCCTGCACGCGCCCACGGTAGCTCCCCTGTATCAGTCCGACTGGTTTTCGGTGGAAACCGTGGTCAATTCCAGTACGGTACGAGACCTGATCCCCGGCTTGATGAAGCACGGGGCCGAAGGCATCATCGAATACCCGCTCAACAAGGTGATCTGAAACGGATGAAGGTAATATCAGCCGAATTCGTTAAAAGCGCCACACGGCCATCCGAGTATCCGCCGGCTGATTTTCCTGAAATCGCCTTTGCCGGACGTTCCAATGTCGGCAAATCCTCTTTGATCAACACGCTGGTCAACCGGAAACGGCTGGTGAAAACCAGCTCCACGCCGGGCCGGACCCAGTTGCTCAATTTTTTTATCATCAACGACCGGCTCATGTTCGTGGATCTTCCCGGATATGGATACGCCAAGGTCCCGGCCCGCATCCGAAACACATGGGGCGCCATGATCGACACCTACATCCTGGGCAGTCCCGCTCTTCGCAGCGTTGTGCTGATATTAGACATCCGCCGGGACCCGGATGAAAAGGATCTGGCCCTGATGGCATGGCTGCGGCATCACCGGATACCCTTTATCACTGTGCTGACCAAGGCGGACAAGCTTTCGGTCACCAAACAGAAAAACCGGGTGCGGGCAATTGAACAGGCCCTGCCTGATATAGCCGGCTCCATGATCTGTTTTTCAGCCAAAACCCGGCAGGGAATGGATAAACTCTGGCAGGCCATTGCCGAAGCCGCCGGCGAAGGGTTGATGTTGCCGCAAAGCCTTTCAAAAACAAATCCGGCAACAGACAACCGGTCGGGCCTACCGGCGTCGTTTCCTTCATCCGGGGATTCCAGCCCATCGGGAGATGCGGGAGGCACACCATCATGACAAAAAAAGACGCCGGGGCAACGACATTCAAATCCGGATTCACCGCCATTATCGGCGCCCCGAATGTCGGCAAATCAACCCTGTTAAACCGGATACTGGAAGATAAAATCGCCATTGTCTCCCCCAGGCCCCAGACCACGCGCAACCGCATCCTGGGCGTGCTGCACCGGCCCCAATCCCAGATTATCTTTTTAGACACCCCGGGCATCCATAAAAGCGAAAAAGCGCTCAACCGGAAAATGGTGGAAACGGCCTTTGCCGCCATCGGCGATGTGGAGATTATTCTGGTGATGATCGACGCGGCAAAACCCGATCCTGCATCCGAAAGCCTGCTCCTGGAAAAGCTCCCCGGCAACCGGCGTAAACCGGTGATCCTTGCGATCAACAAAATCGACAAAGTCAAAAAACCCGCTCTGCTGCAACTGATGGATCACTGGTCAAAAGCCTATCCGTTTGCCGAGATCATCCCCATCTCCGCAACGGAAGGCACCCAGGTGCCGGAACTGATCAATCTGCTGGAAAATCTGCTGCCCGAAGGGCCGCCCTATTTTCCTGAAGACATGATCACCGACATGCCGGAACGGTTTGTCGCCGCTGAAATGATCCGGGAAAAAATATTTCAACTCACCGGGCAGGAGATCCCCTTTTCAACGGCGGTGACCATTGAATCCTTTTCCGAAGAGCCGGACCGCGGCCTGGTGAGCATCCATGCGGCCATTCACGTGGAGCGGGTGTCACAGAAAGGGATCATCATCGGCAAGGGCGGGGCTATGCTCAAAGCCGTCGGACAGGCGGCGCGGATCGAAATCGAGCGCATGGTGGGCATGAAGGTTTTTCTCAAACTGTTCGTACGGGTGGAAAAAAACTGGAGCAGCGACGCGCGGGCCCTCCGCCGTCTTGGATATTCATGATCCTGTCGTATCATCCCTGTTTTGCCGGCGACCGGAACCTGCTCTGCGCGGGCCGCGCGCCGGATGAAACCGACCGGGCCGCCATGAGCCGGGCTGATGCGGTCATCCTTCCCCAGGGATGTGCTCCAGCCCTTTATAACATGGCAACACGCCATTGCGCTCACGTATTTCCCGAATTATGATAAGCGGTTGGCTTATCCGGGAAAAATCGGACAGGCCCGGCTTTTCAGAGAATTTAACGCGAAACATCCCCAAACCGCGACGTTTTCATCCTTATCTTCCATAGATGATGATCCTGTCCGCACCGTCGGCGCGGCGCTCCCGACTGGATTTTCCCGGCCCATTGTTTTTAAATTCGACTGGGGCGGCGAAGGCGACAACGTGATGCGGGTGGATACGCCGGAGGATCTGGGGGCCGCACTTGAAAAGGCCGCCGTATACGAACGGTCCGGTCAGAAGGGATTTCTGATCCAGGAATATATCCCGGCTGGGGGCCGGTCCCTGCGGGTGGTGGTGATCGGCCGGCGCCTGACCGCCTACTGGCGGGTTCAGCCGGATGAAGCGGTTTTTTCAGCGGGAATTTCCAGGGCGCCGTCATTGATGCGACCTCGACCCGGAACGCCGAAAGATCGGCATGGACCGGGTCCGGCAATTCTGCGGCCATACCGGCATCAACCTGGCGGGATTCGACCTGCTCTTTGCGGACCATCCCGACGATGCGCGACAAGATATGGAACCCTATTTCCTTGAAATCAATTATTTTTTCGGCAGAACCGGCCTGGGCGGATCATTGCGCTTTTATGAACTTCTCTGCGCGGAAATCGATGAATGGCTTAACCACCGCGGCCTGGCGGTCACGACTGACCGCCGCCCCTGCGATACGGCTTACAACGAAGAGGACAATAGTGGGGAAATGATTTCAGATGAACATGATGACAAACAGGATCTGTCATCGCCCCGTGCCGGAGAAACTGACCATATGATCCGCGTTTTCATACGTGCCGGATGAAACTGAAATCCGGCGGGAAAAACAAAAAGCACGGGAACTCCGGCAGACCCAGTGGTGGAAGCGGCGCTGTGCCGCCGGGATCTGCCATTACTGCGGCAAAAATCTGCCCGCAAAAGAGTTGACCATGGACCATATCGTCCCCATCGCCAGAGGCGGCAAAAGCACTAAAGGCAACGTGGTCCCCTGCTGCAGCGACTGCAACACCAAAAAAAAATCCAGCCTGCTCATGGACTGGGATGGGCCGGAATAAGCGGCCTGCTATCGATAACCTCAAATCCGGCGACAAAAAATCCATGGATATCTTCCTGGCCCATGCCCGGCGGATGTTTGCAGAAGCCGGCCTTTCGGAAAATCAGGTGACGCTTAAAGCCGTGCCAAGCCAGGGCGGCATCGGAAAACAGATCATGCAGGAATTCAAGAAGGGCAAATACGGGACCTTGGTCATCGGCAGGCGCGGCATCAACAAATCCTTTTTCATGGGCAGCGTGTCCGACTATTTGCTAAACAAGGCTTCAGATTGCGCCCTATGGCTCGTTCCCTGATTTTTAGTTGTAAAGGAATATCTTCCCGATCAGGAATTGCAGGCCGTTGAGGTTTAAATTATTGACACATAATACGTGTATACATATACTGTGCAATATAAGCCCGAGTCAAAATCGAAAAAACAACACCTCGGGGGAAGACAGCCATTTAATGGGAGGTGTATCATGCCCAATATCACGATTTCGCTGGATGAAGACCTGATTCAATCCGGAAGGCAATACGCGGAAGCACACAAAACTTCATTAAATGCGATCATCCGAACGCTTTTGGAACAGACCGTTAAAATACAATCCAACCAATGGCTTGAGGAATGTTTTCAATTGATGGACCGGGCCGAAGCGGATTCCCGGGGTCAGCGCTGGAAACGAGAGGATTTATATGATGTCTAAAATCTTCATCGACACCAATCTGCTTGTTTACAGCATGGACCAGCATGATCTTGAAAAGAAACGTAAATGCCGGGATCTTCTCTCGTCGCTGACCGGTGATCGCAAAGGCGTCATTTCCACCCAGGTCATGCAGGAATTTTATGTGGCGGCAACCAGAAAACTGGGAGCCGATGCATTAACCGTCAAGGATATCCTGCATACGTTCGAGCGTTTCACAATTGTAATGATTAGCCCGGAAATGATCAAGAACGCCATTGACTGCGGCATCATCAACCGCATTTCATTCTGGGATTCCCTGATTGTCGTTGCCGCGGAAGCCGCCAATTGTGAACTGCTCTGGACGGAAGACTTAAACCACGGGCAGATCATTCGCGGCGTCCGCATCCAAAATCCGCTTCTTTAGCCCTTTACCCGGGCCTGGCCGCATTCATCTTTTCGATATAGCCGCGCATGCCGTCGATGGAGTTTTCGGTAAAATAGCGTTCCCGCTGCCGCACTTCAGGGGGAAGCCGGTCCAGGCGGGCATAGATGGGGTCATTTGCCAGAAGCTCGGCGATGATGGCGGTGTTGTCCGGATCATCCGCGTGGGAACGGACCACGTCCACCCACAACTTAAGCTGTTGCCGGGCAGCCGACAGGATGCTTTCACCGTCGGGATAGGTTCCGTAATGGGCAAAACAGACGGTCCGATCCGCATAGGGTTGGATGCGCTCCATGGATTCCAGGCAATCTTCCAGCACAAAAACCGGCGGTGTTGCCGGACGGATATAAAAATCGTCGGCCAGCTCGTGGAAAATCCCGAACAATTCCCCGCAGAACAAACGATCTCCCATCACAAAGCACTGGTGGTGGGCCGCATGCCCGGGGGCGGGGATCACACGGATGCCGCCGGCCGCGGGGATGCTGTCCGTGCAGACGATATTGCCTTCCGGCGCCGGCTGGATGGGGCCATATATTTCGGCGACATTCCCCAGCACCTTGAGAGACCCCTTCCAGAGCCGGGACGGATCCACAAGATGCGGCACGGCTTTTTCATGGCAGACAATGCGGGCCTCGGGAAAGCGTTTTATCACATGGCCGATGCCGCCGGCATGATCCATATGGATATGGGTCAGCAGAATCCAGTCGAGCCGCTCCACGCCCCGTTCCGCCAGCGCGTCAAAAAGCGCCGGCACGGTGCATGTCGGGCCGGGGTCAATCAGAACCGTTTCCTTCCCATTCCGGTAAAGCCAGGCGGAAATAAAACGGTAATAATCGAGTTCGTCAATATCCAGATCAATCAGATCCAGCCTCGTCATCAGATTCATCCTTGTCTTTGTCTATTTCTCAGTTTGCGTTTTGGTTTGCGTTCATGTGTTCAGTTTAAAACTCAGAAGCCGTTTCAACACCTCGGATCAGGCTCGGGGCAAGGCGCAGCAGGCCAATGAAAAAACGGAGCATATCCGATAATATGTGAGTATTTTGAAGAGGCCTGCAAAACAGCCATCGAGTCTCAGGTGGGGTTTTGAAATGGTTTCTAATCACTTGACCGCGCGGCCTCAAGGGCTTCTTCGGCTGCGTCCAAGACATCTTCGGCATATGGACCGGCCGCGACAGCCGCCAGTCTTTCAGCCGTCCGGGGGTGACGCGATTGGCCCATCAGGTAAAGGATATCTCCTTTCACCGAATCATCGACGTTTTCAAACCGCTCCCACAGCAGATCCAGCAACTGATCGGCCAGGGCATCGGCAATATCGACCAGATATTCGAAAACCGCCATGGCGCCCAGGCGCACCGACCACAAAGGATGGGCCAGCAGGTCGACGATGGCCGGAAAAACCGTATTCCGGCCGGCCATCATTTCCGCCAGTCTCCCTGCACCGCCTTCCTCGATCATGGCGCGCAGGGCATCCCGGCCGAGCTTTGACGGATCGCGCTCTACCATCATGCCGACGATTTCGCCCGGATTCACCTGCCCCACCCACCGGAGGTCATCGTCTAAAATCACCGTGGGAACCGACCGGATCCGATCCTGTTCGGCTAAAACGGGAAAAAATTCCCCGTCAATGACCGTGATATGGATGAGACGACTCTGTCCGGCCAGCCAGAGCAGATCCGAAACGGTTCTGGGACAAAACGGGCAAAGGGGCGCGACATAGACTTTCACAAAGGCAGGCACGGATACGGCATTGATATTTTCAGCCGACGGCGCGTTCGCGGTCGGCGGGGAAAAATCCACACCGGAGAGCAGATTCAGAAACAGCGGCAGCTCTTTTTCCCGGGGGACGCACTGGTAGCGGATGCGATCATTGATTTTAAGAAACGGGATGCCGTCTTCGCGCAGATCCTCACGTTTGACAATGATTCGGGGAACCAGCGCTTTCAGGTCATCGCAAAAAGCGGAAAACATGGCTCCATGGTGGTCATCGGATGCCGCAAGGCCGACGCGGATCGACTCCGTCACCGTTTCCTGCCATTTCGTGATGATTTCCTGGTCCGCACTGGAAAGCGTCGTCATCCCTGGTTGCGCCATTTATCCCTCTGTTATCCGCCTGTTATCCTCCTACCCGGACAGACTCCCCGGCCCGTGGCACGATCACGTTGTGCCCCTTGTCCGCAAGCTGCCGCGAAAATGCCGTTAAAGCCTCATCTTCGCCATGGACCAGGGCGATTTGACGGATATTGAGATTTGATTTTTCAACAAACCGCAGCATTTCATTCCGATCTCCATGAGCGGAAAAACCGCCGATGGAGATGACCCTGGCCCGCAGGGGGTATTCCTTGTCAAAAACACGAAGCAGGGGCGGATTGCCGGTCCGGCCGGCGTTTTCATATGCCTCGCCTTCCTCCAGCAGCCGCCGGCCCAGGGTATGGCGGGCCATGAATCCGACAATCAGGATGGTGTTGCGGGCGTCATGGATCTTGTACCGCAGATGATGCAGAATCCGGCCGCCTTCGCACATGCCCGAGGCGGAAATAACGATATGCGGCTTTTTTTCCCGCATCAGGGCCATGGATTCTTCCACCGAGCGGGTAAAATGACCTCGTCGAAATCAAAAGGGATTTTTCCCTTCTTCCAGAAAATCATGTGGGTTTGGTGTCATACATTTCCGGATGCTCGCCGAAAACGCGTGGTCAGATTGGTGGCCAGGGGGCTGTCCACATAAACCGGCACTCTGGGGACCTCTGCCTCGTTGTACAGCTCGTGGATGGCATATAAGCAGTTCCTGGGTCCGGCCAAAGGCAAAGGACGGAATCAGAGCGTGAACCGCCCCGTGTCCACGGTTTCGGTGATAATCTTTTTCAGCCGGGGCTTCATATCCGCAACCGGTTCATGATGCCGGTCGCCGTAGGTGCTTTCCATGATCAGCAGATCGATGTCCCGGTCCTCTTCATCAAAGTCCAGTGTCGGGTCATTGATGATCGGTTTGTCAAACCGTCCGATATCGCCGGTATAACCGACCGTGTATGTGCGGCCGTTGGCTTTGCCTTGACGATGGTGATGGCCGACCCAGAATATGGCCGGCATCATAGAGAACTGCATTCCATATCTCTGCCCACGGCCACGGGAATCCGATACGGCACGCCGTAAAATGCGGTCAGGGCGTGTTGCGCGTCATCCATGGTATAGAGGGGCTCCACGGCTTCCACATGATATCTGGCCATCACGTCATTGATGGCCTCTGTATTAAGTCCGTCTTTGTCTTTTTTTCAAAGTTTTCCGGATTTCCTTTAACGCTTCACCGTTATTGTTTTTCCCCTGATCCCCGGTTCGTCAACTCCACCATCAGGGCGCGGACCCGCTTGTAATTGAGATAATCCGCGTCCGATTCCTGGATGTGGGCGCTGTCGGGCAGCATATAGGTGCAGGCGTTGGCCGTGGCCCGGGTGCAGACAACCTGACCCGCAAATCATCTCTCGTCAGATCGGAATCCGGCCGGAATGATCAATATGGGCATGGGACAGGATCATATTGGTAATGATCTCCGGATCAAAGGGCATGACCCTGTTTTTTCGGTCGCTTTCCTTGCGCCGGCCCTGAAACATGCCGCAATCGAGAAGAATCTGATCCCGTTCATCGTTAGCAGATGCATGGACCCCGTGACTTCCCTTGCCGCGCCGTAAAATGTAACATGCATAATTGTCTTCCTCGCATCATGCCGGATTCGTCCCGGCAGGGTTGATAGTCTCGTAAAAAGTCGCCATCGGACGGCCTTGTAAAAAGTTCAAGATCAAGGCTTGCGCAATATCGAAGAATGCAGCGTACTTAGCGTACGTGAAATTCTGAGAGATTGCGCGTAACGCAGATATTGGACTTTTTCCTATGTGGTCCCTTTGTCAAGTTTATTTTGAGGCTTATCCGGCAAATGCCGGGAGATCATAACCGTTGATCAGAGCCTCAAGCACATCGGTCGGACCGGCGGAGAGCCGAGAATGGGCTCCACCAGATAAGCCCGTCGGAAGTCCGCCGCCGCAGCCGACCGGTGTGCGGTGCTCAATATTGAATAATCGCTGCCGCAAGCAGTTTTCTTTTTGAAAAGGCAAACCATGTCCGATTCCTTTTTATTTATGAATGCATCCCGGCATTACCCGGATGAATCTCTTTTTTATTGCTGGGCATAAAGGATAACCGTTGAGCAAACAAAAACCCTTTTCCTATTCGCATCTTAATATGCATTGTACCGATTCGGTACGGCAAGGGATGAGTCGCCATTTACGAAACGCCCTTAAAAGGCCAAAAGTCCACCACGACCATCACCCCAAGACTGTTTGCTTATCCGTTTCCCTTAATTGCTGTTTGCATCTGTTTTTAAGCCGCCACCAGGCCGCTGTTCATAGGCTCGCTGCTCAAGACTCAGGCGCCACAAAATCACGGCCAGGTCACGGGCTACGGCCACTATTGCTTTTTGCGCTACATTGGTCTTACTTACAAGACGACGGTACTTGGCCCCGGCTTGCTCATCCTTACGACACAAGCACCAGGCAGCCTCGACCAGCAGACTGCGCAACCGCTTCTGCCCAACCGGCCTCAATCTCGATCGACCCTTACTCTCTCCACTTTGTCGCACCATGGGTGCAAGCCCCAAATAACTGGCCACCTGATCGCCGGTTTTAAACCGCCCGGGTCAAACACCTCCAACTGGAAGGTGGCAGCGGTAATCGGGCCGACTCCCGGAGCCGTCTGAAGACATTCAAATGTCTTGCCGTGCCGCGCCTGACTGCAAACGCATCGGATCTGCTTTTCGATGCGTTGTCTTTCACTTTTCAAAAACATCAGCTCACGTACAAGGCTTTTGAGCGTGTCCCTGGCCCCGGGAAGCATCGGAAGCTTCAACAGCGACTTGACCGATTTGTCGCCCCAGTGATCCAGTCCGGGTGGTTCCTTTACCGAAAGATACAGCAAATGGGAACGAATCCGCTGCTTGACCGTACGGATCGAATCCACCAGGTCATGGCGCCGTCGCATCAGGCTGCGTTGGGCCTCTTGATCCCGGCTTGGAACGGCAACGCTTTTAAGCATGCCGTGGGCCGAATATTGCGCAAGGCGCATACAATCCAGACGATCGGTCTTGGCGCCCGTCGTCACCGGACGGGGTACACGACTGGGTGCTACCACCAATACATTATAACCGGCTTCCTTAAGTACACGAGCCAATTCAAAACCGGTTGGTCCGCACTCATAGACAACCTGGGCAATTTTGCCGTCAAACCGATTAAAATGCTTGATTACCTCCTCGGGCGCCGCAGAACAGACAAAGGTGGACGATTTTCCAGTGACCCCGAGGAAAGCGACATGATAGCTGTTTTTGTGAACATCAATACCAACGTGAAAAACAGTACCAATTTGTTTTTCCAAAACATCGTTTAACTGTGATAAATTGATTTTCGCCATGTTGGTTCCCTCCTTTGTTGAATAAGGTTTTTTGGGTCTTCTTATTCTAACATCGTTTGGGACCAACATGGTATTTACAAGGCCGTCATATTTGATACAATTATAAACAGTCGCCTGCAAGCGCAATGGCGCATTATCATCCGCCACTGTTTTGTAGAGCATCGGAGGCCACAAGTCAATAAGGCGCAAAAAATTCATCCGTGCAGATTCCTGTTTTGAAGACGACAAAAAAATGGTATGACACTACAGACGATCGCCGCGCAGGGGTTTCGGCAGTAAGCGCATCAAGCGAACAGATTGATGGTTGCAAGATCGTCAAACATATTTTTTCAACATTATCATTATAAGGAGGAGCCGGTTTTGCGCCGCGATGATCGGCGGCCCATGCCGGCGGAAAACAAACTATGAGCATCAATACCGTATCCACCATCGACGATCTGGTAAAAATCAATCATGTGCTGGTCAGCGTATCGGACAAATCCGGGCTGGATCATTTGGTTCCCAAACTCATTGATATCAATCCTGAATTACGGATTTTCAGCACCGGCGGGACATTCACGCACATCGCCAACATCCTCGGCGACCGGGCTGCAGCGCATCTGACGGCGGTTTCCGACTACACCGGCCAGCCGGAAACTCAAGGCGGCCTTGTCAAGACCCTGGATTTTAAAATCTATCTGGGCCTGCTCACCGAAACCTACAACCCGGCCCATCAGGCGGATCTGAAACGAACGGCCGCGGTTCCCATCGACATGGTGGTGGTCAACCTGTATCCGTTTGCCCAAACCATCGCCAAACCCGATGTCACTCCCGAAGCGGCCCGGGGCAATATTGATATCGGCGGACCCTGCATGGTCCGGGCATCAGCCAAAAACTACATCCGCATGGCCTCCGTGGTGGACCCGGCCGACTACCAATCGATTATCGACGAACTGGCCGCCCACGACGGCCGCCTCGGCCTGGAGACCCGTTTCCGCCTGGCAAAAAAAGCCTTTAATCACACGGCGGTTTACGACCGGGCCATTGCCGATTACCTGGCGGGCCTGGCCTTTGATGATATCCGGGCGGCCTACCCGGATATCCGTCATTTCAACAATCAATAAGCGAGAATCACGGAACTAACAATGAGCAACCGATCTGAAACAGATGTATAAAACCATCATGGACGACCATTTCCCGCCGCAGATGGAGATCAGCTTTATGGACGGCGGCCGGCGCCAGACCCTGTTCTATGAAAAGGTCGCCTGGACCATCGACAATGTACGAAAAGGGCCTGCGCTACGGCGAAAACCCCGGCCAGGAGGCGGCCCTGTACCGGCTGGTCAACGGCAACCTGATCCTGGGCGACACCGAAACCATCCAGCCGGGCCAATACCTGGTCTCCGACATCGAGCTGCTGCAGTCCGGCAAGCATCCCGGGAAGACCAATCTCACGGACGCGGACAACGCCTTGAATATCCTGCGCTATTTCACCGACCGGCCCGCGGCGGTCATCGTCAAGCACAACAACCCCTGCGGCGCGGCCATGTGCGATTCTCTGGCAGAGCGCCTATCACAAAGCCAACATGGCCGACCGGGTGGCGGCCTTCGGCGGCTGCATCGCCGTCAACCGGTCCGTGGACCGGGCCACGGCCGAGGCCATCGCCCAGACAGTATGCCGAAGTGGTGGTGGCCCCGGAATTTGAGGAGGGCGTCCTGGAGATCCTGGCCGGCCGGAAAAACCTCCGGGTGATCCGGATCGGCAACATCGCCAATCTGCAATACCTTTGTGGGCAAGCGGTTCGTGGAATTCAAAAGCCTTATCGACGGCGGCATCATCGCCCAGTGGTCCTTTGTCCCCCGAGGCCCTGTCCCTTGCCGACTACATAACCCGCGGAATGCACTCACGACGGCCGGGTCTATAAAATCAGCCGCCTGCCCACCGAGCAGGAATACGCGGACATCCTTTTCGGCTGGCTGGTGGAATCGGGCATCACATCCAATTCGGTGATTTACGTCAAGGACGGCGTAACCGTTGGCATCGGCACCGGCGAGCAGGACCGGGTGGGCGTGGCGGAAATCGCCCGGGACAAGGCCTATCGCAAACTGGCGGACCGCTATTGCTTTGAAGCCTACGGCATCGCTTACAACGACCTTGACGGACGCGGACAAAAAAGCGGAAATCGACAGCCGGGTCGCCGCTGAACAAGGGGGCCTCATCGGGAGCTGCATGGTCAGCGACGCGTTTTTCCCGTTCCGGGACGGCGTGGACGTCGGCATTCGTGAAGGCGTCACCGCCGTTATCCAGCCGGGCGGGTCCTTAAACGATTATCAAGTCATCGAGGCCTGCAACGAGGCCGGCGCCACCATGGTCTTTACCGGCCAGCGCAGCTTCAAGCACTAAACTTTTTATTTTGCGGAAAGCCGGAATCAAAATCAGCTTTTCCGCAACTTGGGAGGCCGTTTCACTTGGCTGACAAACCCGTTTTAACCCCCTTTTAAAAAAGGAGAAAACAACATGGGAGAAAAAGGAAGCAAAGACAAAGGTAAACGGGAAGAAAAGAAAAAACCCCAGGCAAGCTTGAAAGAAAAACGGAAATCCAAAAAGGAAAAAGCAGGTAGTTAACAGCCCCTCCGCGTCCTTATCCCTTCCCCGTGAAGGGATAAGGACGATATCACTTCAAATCAGGCCATCAAACAAACCTTTTTACCCGGCCCAGGAAAATGAAAATCTATTTTGCCGGAGCGATCCGGGGCGGACGCGACGATGCCGCCTTATATAATGAATTAATTACCTATCTTCAATCCATCGGCACGGTGCTGACCGAACATGTGGGCGATATGAGCCTTACCGAGGAAGGAGACGACGGCCCGGATGACAGATCCATCCATGACCGGGACATGGCGTGGCTGACGGCCTGCGACCTGGTGGTGGCGGAAGTGACCCTGCCCTCTCTGGGGGTGGGATACGAACTCGCCTGGGCCTGCGCTCTGAATAAACCGGTTTTATCCCTATACAGGCCGGAGATTGGAAAAAGACTTTCGGCCATGATCGCCGGAAGCCGCGGAATCCTCACGGCCCGCTATTCCGATATGGTTCAGGCCAGGGAAATCATCCGGCAATTTGTCGCCGATATTGCCGCCCGGCATGGCCGGGATTCGGATTAACGTCCGCCTCAGAGGTCCAACCCCTATGCCCGTTGCCCTGGAACTGCTCTCACCCGCCGGAAACGCCGCCATCGGCATGGCCGCCATTGATCACGGGGCCGATGCCGTTTATATCGGCGCACCGTATTTCAGCGCCCGGGCTGACGCCGGAAACCCCGTGGAAGACATCGCTGAATTGATCGGCTATGCCCATTGTTTCGCGGCCAGGGTTTATGTGGCCCTCAATACCATTCTGACGGACGCGGAAATTCCCAAAGCCCTGGAAATGATCCACCGGATTCACGCAGCCGGGGCCGACGGCCTGATCATCCAGGATGTGGGCCTGCTGGAGTGCGCCCTTCCCCCCATTCCCCTTATCGCTTCCACCCAGATGCACAACGCCACGCCGGAAAAGATGAAATTTCTCGAATCCGTCGGGTTCAGCCGGGTTATTCTGGCGCGCGAACTTTCCCTTTCGGAAATAAGAGCCATCCGGGAGGCCACCTCCATGGACCTGGAATGTTTCATCCACGGCGCCCTCTGTGTTTCTTTCAGCGGCCAATGCAGCATGAGCCAGGCCGCATTCGGACGAAGCGGAAACCGGGGGGTCTGCTCCCAGCCCTGCCGGCATGCCTATTCGCTCATGGACGGCGAAGGCAAAACGATTATAAAAAATAAACATCTGCTTTCCTTAAAAGATTTGAACCTGTCGGGAATGATTCCCGACCTGGTAAACGCCGGAATCACCTCCTTTAAAATCGAAGGGCGCTACAAGGACGCGGGGTATGTGAAAAACATCACCGCGGCTTATCGCCGGGAAATCGACCGGTTTCTTGCCCAAAACCCCGGTTACCGCCGCGCCGGTTCAGGCACGACGACCCTGAATTTTGAACCCGATATTGAAAAAACCTTTAACCGCGGCTATACTCGGTATTTTATTTCCGGCAGGAATGAAAAAACCGGCGCCATCGACACCCCCAAATCCATGGGAAAAGCCATCGGAACGGTTACAGCGGTGGAACAGGATTTTTTCCGCATGAAAGGTTATCCTGTAACCAACGGAGACGGACTTTGTTTTTTCACATCCATCGGGCGTTTTGTCCGGATTCCGGGTCAACCGGGTAATCGACGGCCGGATTTATCCCAGCACCATGAAGGAACTGACAAAAGGCCTGCAACTCTATCGAAATCATGACCATGAATTTTACAAAACGCTGGACAGCGTCTCGGCCGTCCGCAAGATCGGGGTATCGCTGCGGTTTGAGCAGACCGAAAACCGGATATCCTTAACGGCCGTGGACGAGGACGGCAATCAGGCAACCGCGGACGCGGATATCGCCTACCAGGCCCCCCGCCGTCCGGAAATGGTTGTCAAGCAGATCACCGAGCAATTATCCAGCACCGGCAACACCATTTATGCGGTCGCCGGAATGGCCATCCACCCCGAACAGCCGGGGTTTCTACCATTGAGCGTCCTCAACCGGCTGCGGCGGGAAACCCTGGACCGGCTGACGGAAACCCGTTTAAAACGCTATGCTCCAAAATCCATCCCCTTTTCACCCAACACGGTCCCCTATCCGGAAAAAACCGTCGATTATCGTGCCAATGTCTTAAACCGTCATGCGAAGCAGTTCTATGCCCGCCATGGCGCCACGGTCTCGGAACCGGCCCTTGAACGCGGGGGAAATCCCTCAGGAAAAATCGTCATGACCACCCGATACTGCATTTTCCATCAGCTTGACGCATGCTCCCGGCATACCAGAAAGGCCGCCTCATTAAAAAACCGCTTTTCTTAACGGACGGGCGACGCCGCTACCGGCTTTCTTTTGACTGCAACCTCTGCGTCATGCACATCCACCTGGAACCTCCCGATTCAAAATAAATTTCGACCGGATAGACAGTCCTTCCGAAACCGGCGGAAAAAATTCCATCTGCTTTGAACCCCCTCTTTTTCCTCTACCGGCGCAACTTTTCTTCCATCCGGCAAGTCTTGTTGCTGCCCCGTGAAACAATGCATATAGCCGCCTACAACATACAGTGCTTGTTCAAACTTGACATAAAATCCAATTTCTGAGATACATCAGATCATGAAAAGCAATGTCCTGTCTCCCTGCGAAAAGACCTGGTAATTGGATTTAAATATATTGAATACAGCAGGTTAATTTGGCCCGACCCCGCCACCACGACCTCGCCGCCCACCCATTGCCCCGGAGCCAAGTCATGACGATTGACCTTGATTACCTTAATCCTGTCCGGATTGTCGATTTTTGTAAGATTGGCTCCAATATACCCGCTTTGGCCGCTGGCATGCCGGACAAACAGAAAACTTGCCTGGATATAGCTTACCTGGAATGTTTCGTTATCTATTGTTGTTTAAACAGATGATTTGAATGTAAATAATATCCCAATAAAATGGATTTTCAATGAAATTAGCACTTCCGGCCAACTACGATTTCGATCTGTTGCCTCAATTGACAGCCTACAGTGTTTCAGAAATATACGGCAAACTGCCCTATGATATTGTGGGCGGCGGCCGCCCTTCATACATGAGCACCCCTTTGAGCAAACGACGGCTTGCAGCCTATGTGGATGCGATCCATGCCCATAACATGGAATTCAATTACCTGATGAATACCTCATGTGTTGGCAACCGGGAATGGAGCAAGGGATTCCAGAAAAAGCTAAATGCTCTGCTTGACTGGCTGACCGATATCAAAGTGGACACCATTACCGTGTCATTTCCTTATCTGCTTCAGATCATTAAAAAAAGGTATCCCCACTTCAAAGTAAAAGTGGGGATCTACGCCCAGGTGGATACGGTCAAGCGGGCCCGGTACTGGGAGTCCCTGGGGGCCGATGGCATTAACCTGGAATCCTTTTCCATCAACAGAAGTTTTGAAAAGCTCGCCCGGATCAGGGAAGCCGTTTCCTGCGACCTGGTCCTGATCCCCAACATCTTCTGCCAGCCCAACTGCCCGTTCCAGGTGTACCATCAGAACGCCTTTGCCCACGCGTCAGGATCAAAACGGCGGTTTTTCATCGACTACTCCATGATTCAATGCAACATGAGACGGTTCACCGATCCCACGATACTGATCTCGGCAGGCTGGATACGCCCCGAGGACCTTCACCATTACGAGGCCATCGGCTACCACACCTTCAAGCTCATCGAACGGAATATTCCTTCGGACGTCCTGCTTCGCCGCACCCGGGCATACGCGGAAAGACGCCATGAAGGGAACCTGGCGGACATCCTGTTTTCCTGGGGATTTGATAAACACCCGCCGGGATTCAGCTGGCTTCATGCCCTGAAAACCTTCGGGATATGGAATATCCATCCCCGGCGGCTCGGTTTGGCGAAAAAATTCCTCAAAGCCCAGGGCATGCTTTTCACCACCTCAAAGCAGCCGATCCGGATACATACGGACCGGATTCCCGATAATTTCATCGATTTTTTTAAAGACAAGGAATGCCCCGATCTGGAATGCAGATCATGCGGCTATTGCGCCCGTATTGCCGAAAAAGCCGTCACCATCGACCCCGATTTCCTGAAATCCATTCTCCCGGTATACCATGACATAACGTCCGCACTTGTAGATGGTGGCTTCTGGGAAGTCCATCCAGGTCAATCCCCGGCATGCGAATGAGCGATGCCGGTTTCAACAGGAGAGTTAAACATGTTGAAAACCCATAGCCCGGCATCAATGTCCTGAGAGGAAGCCTGTGCCCCTGATACTGTCGAAAAGGGCGGCGGCCGTGACTGAACGGATGGATGCCCCGGACTGCGACGACGAACTTCTGCACAACACCTACGTGCAGTTTCGAACCATCAACATTCTCCTTTCCGGATGGCGGTTGATTTACCTGATCTACCTCAAGCCCAGGATGACGGACACGTCCGGAGACTACACGCTGCTCGACATCGGTTTCGGTGGCGGAGACATCCCCTACTATCTTGCCCGGTGGGCGGAAAAAGACGGCATCAACCTTCATGTGACAGGCATTGAAAAGGATCCCAGGGCCTGCGCCTTTGCCAAAGGGTATTACCTCCATCGAAACGTAAGCTATAGCTGCACGGCACTTTCGGATATGGTTGAAGAAGGGCTGTGCTTTGATTTCGTCATCAACAACAACATGGTTCACCACCTGTCGGAAAGCGAATTACAACTCATGATGGCGAACACCGCGAAAATCTGCACGCGCTATGCCCTGTTCAACGATATCGAGAGGGGTGATTTTGCCTATGGCGCCTATGCCATCCTCTCCTGGCTGTTATACCACAAATCCTACATTTGCCATGACGGCAAACTCTCCATCAAGCGGAGTTACACCAAAAAAGAACTCTGCGCCATCATTCCCAAAGGCTGGATTGTCAAGCGGTTACTTCCGTACCGGTTGCTTCTCATCCATGAGCCCTGAGAAGATATCTTAAAACGCGGGTCATTTTTCATTGGAAAGTTACTAAGGCGAGCATAATCGTATGGACATGCCGTATTGATTAATAATACATAATTTCAAATATTTTGAATTTTAATAATGTTGCACTTATTGAAATTCGATTTATGGCCGGATTAGTAACGTTTATTGCGGCAACAGCCTCTGACCGGACAACGAAGAGGGGCTTGAGAATTTGACCCGACACATTATCCGGGCCTCGTTTTCATCCGAGCGGATGACCTATATTACGGCATGCGACACAACATCCTATTGGGTTTGAAAGGTAGGCAAACGATCAGGCAGGGTTGACTTGCCGCGATATATTTGATATTGTCCCTTATAATATCAATTATATACCGTAAAAAGGAGGGATAGATATGGCTCATGGTGATTACAGTCATAAATTCGATGCCGACCGGCTTCTTGAACTAATCAAACAGGGAAAAAACGCCACTGAAATTATGAAGGCACTTGACGTCTCCAGATGGTCCCTTATGGAACATCTTTTGATTCTACAGAATAAAACAAAACAATACTATGAAATCCCCGGTCTTTTTGATGAAGCGGGTGGAGAACGAAAAAAAACGCAATACCAGAAGGAGGGGATTATCTTTTCGGCTAAAATGCTCGAAAAGACCGGTTTCAAGGCCGGAGATGAATTCGAGATGATTGTTGAAAAAGACAAGATCATTTAAACTAAAATTTCATGAGTTTTTACGGAAAGGCTAATGGTTATGAGCAAAGGTGATTTCAGTACGAAGTTTGACCCGGAAAAGTTGAAAAAACTGATCGCCGAAGGGAAAACCGCCAAGGAGATCATGAAAACAACCGGAGTCTCCAGGTTTACGCTTAAGGAGCATCTTCTGTTGCTGCAGCGACGCGAAAAGAAATTTTATACGATTGAAGGGCTTTTAGAGGATGAAGATCAACGTCGCCGTGCCGTAAAATTCAGAAGAGGAAGGATTTTTTCTCCTCCTGCTTTGACTGAAAAAGACTTCAAGCCGGGTGACGCTTTTGAAATGGAGGAGAAGGGAGACCGGATCATTCTTAAAAAATTGACATGATGCGTATGTCGTCGCGTCCGGTCGTTTCCGGCCGCAATCAGGCACGGGTTTTGATCCGAAACAAGTGATATGGTTTCAGCATGGAGGTGATTATGACCGATGATCTCAGAAGTACAAAACAACGGACCACAAACACCATTCAAAACCTTCAGTAATCCAGTATTAAAATATGATATCCATCCGTGGGTGTTCTTCGGGGGGGCCGGCATCATCCTTTTGGGCGTCCTGATGACGCTTGTCATGGGAGAGGCGGCCTCCGAAAATGCTTGGCGGGATCCGGTTCATGGATTTCCACTTTCGCGGGCTGGTTTTTTATTCTGGTCATGAATGTCGTGCTGTTATTCTGCCTGGTACTTATGTTTTCCCGATTCGGCGCCCTTCGTATCGGCGGCCCTGATGCCGAACCTGAGTTCTCAACCATCGGCTGGTTTTCCATGCTTTTCAGCGCGGGGATGGGCATCGGGATTCTTTTCTACGGCGTTGCTGAACCCATGTTTCATTTCGTCGGGAACCCTTTTACCGAACCCAGTTGGCGAAGCACCCCCCAGAAAGCCATGGATATCACGTTCCTGCATTGGGGGCTGCATCCCTGGGCGATATATGCGCTTGTGGGACTCGGGCTGGCCTTTTTCGGTTTTTCGGAGGGCCTGCCATTGTCCATCCGCAATGTTTTTTATCCCTTGCTCGGCGACAAAATCTACGGCGGAATCGGCAATTTTATCGACATTCTGGCAACCGTATCCTGCCTTTTCGGTGTGGCGACGTCACTGGGCCTTGGGGTTCAGCAGGTTAACGCAGGCTTGTCGCATCTCTTCAACATCCCGCAAAACACCTTGGTTCAGGTTCTGCTCATCGCCGGCATCACCGCCATAGCGACATGGTCGGTTGTCCGGGGGCTGGATGCGGGGATTAAGTTCTTAAGCCTGTTGAATGTTTTTTTTGCCGGGCTTCTTATGTTTTTTGTATTCATCCTTGGCCCCACGGTGTTTATTTTAAGCGGCCTTATTGAAAATATCGGAAGTTACCTCCAGAACCTTCCCTCCCTTGCCACCTGGAACGAAACCTACACCGCCGGCACCTGGCAGAATGGATGGACGGTATTTTACTGGGGCTGGTGGATTGCCTGGTCGCCTTTTGTCGGAATGTTCATCGCACGGGTCTCTTACGGTCGTCGGATCAGGGATTATATTCTGGGCGTACTCCTGGTGCCGACGGCTGTAACGTTTGTCTGGATGACGGTTTTCGGAAACAGCGCCATTTATATCGAGCTTTTCGGCAGCGGCGGACTGGCAAAGGCGGTCCAGGAAAATATCCAGGTATGGTTCTTCGCGTTTCTGGAAAACTTTCCCTTCAGCATGCTGACATCGATT
>CAWGBV010000012.1:0-180167 GCA_963820915.1 uncultured Gammaproteobacteria bacterium
CGCAGGGGATCAATCCTGCCGGTACCGGTGACGCACTGGTTTTCCCCTATTACACCGCCAACGGCGGTTGGTCGACCCTGTTCAATATCACCAACACCTCGGATGATTTCCTGGCGGTGAAGGTGCGTTTCCGCGAGCAGGAGAATTCCCGCGACGTGCTCGACTTCAATGTCGTGATGTCGCCCCAGGACG
The DNA here is from genome assembly GCA_963820915.1 of uncultured Gammaproteobacteria bacterium. Classification (GTDB taxonomy): domain Bacteria; phylum Pseudomonadota; class Gammaproteobacteria; order Chromatiales; family Chromatiaceae; genus CAWGBV01. The sequence goes on from CAWGBV010000012.1 coordinate 193, forward strand.
TGTGGACCGGCTGGGTGGCCGACGGCCCCAACGGCCCGCGTTTCAAGACCAAAGACAAGAGTTGCACCTCGCCGATCCTGCCGATTGGCCCTGACGGCGCGGCCTACGTGGATTTCCAGGACGCGGCCTTCACCGGCGGCAGCAACGATGGCGGTTCCACCGGCATCGAACGCGCCGCCGAGGGACACCTCGAGGTGTTCGTGATGGGCTGGTTGCCCAAGTCGGAGTCCAGCAGCACGAATACACCGACTGCCTACTGGGCAGATCACGATCACCTGGACTGCTCCATCGTCGACGCCAACTTCAAGGTGAATTCGGGGAATGGTCCTTCGGCAGTCGAGCCCAGCGAAAGCAACAATGCCACCAATACCGACCAGTATCGCTTGGCCGGGAGCCCTGGAGCGCGCGATGATTTCTGGGCGATTCCGGGAGACTGCGGCGGAGATTGCCGAGACCGGTATTACGGGCCCCTTAAAGGCAACGTGAGCTTCATCAACACCGCTCGCGGCGTCGGTGCGGGTTCCACCGCGCTGCACATCGAGGGCTTCGGCGCCGGTTCCAACCTGGTGACTGCCCAGGAGTATCCCTACTTCCTCGAGCCGACCCTGGCATCCAATTACGGCCTGTGGCGCTGGGATTTTGCTGATTTTGGCTGGGATCGCGTGTTCAATGAGTGGTCGGTTAACCCGAACACCGGTGCTTCCACCGACTGGATCGTGGCCTTCCCCGACAAGTACCTGCACGTGGACATCTTTGACGACCTGCAGGCGGGTGTGAACCTGGTGCGGTTGGCGGATGCCTTCGGCCACGGTGTGTGCCAGAGCGTGTTCGGCGGCTATCAGTGCCATGATTCCGCCGTATCCTCGACACTGGCGGGTGCTTTGGCCGCCGACGAGTCGGCGAACGGCACCCTGTCCTCGGTGCTAGAGCCCTTCTCCGAGCCCTTCGACGGTCAGTCCTGCGACGAAGTCACCTTCGATCTCTGGGATCGTGAAGAGAACGGCGTACGCGGCGGCGGCACCAGCATCTCGCCGGCACCACCTGTCCCGTCCAGCGCCCTGTGCTACGAAACCAACGTGATCACCTTTGGTGGCGCGCCGAGTGTGCTGGATTCGCGTCTGGCGCAGACCATCGACACCTCGGCCCTGACCTCCGGCGCTGCCGCAGGCTGGATGGATCTGACATTCACTGGTAGCAACAGGAACGGCTACGGTATGCCGGTGTTCGGTTTCGCCATGAAAGAACGTGATTTCGGCGATCCCAACAAGAACTACGGTCAGCTCATGGATCATGGTTTCGGCTATGGTGGCGTAAACGGGGTTGTCCCGTAGTTAACGAATTGAATTGAAGAGGGTTTGTTGTATTTACGGAAACGATTTGGCGCCTGCGGGCGCCGAATCCTTTAGTTTTCGAGTGGTGGGGTTGATTGCTCCGTAACGGCGGATATTCGGGTTTGTAACAATTGTTTACAATTGCTCGCTCGGGTAACATGCCAAACTCCATCTGGGATTCACTACCACAGCAGGATCAGCAGGCATGAAAAAAACACCTATTGCTCTGGCCTTGGCCGCTATGGCCGGCGTTGGAGGCACCCTAGTATCCACGAGCGCACACGCAGTCAATGTCGCAGAGCGCGGCATCGGCGATGCACTCATCTTCCCTTACTACACAGCGCGTGATGGTTGGAACAGCTTGTTCAACATCACCAACGCCTCGGCCAACACCGTGGCGCTCAAGGTTCGTTTCCGCGAATCCTACAATTCTCGCGACGTCCTCGATTTCAACTTGGTCATGTCGCCTTACGACGTCTGGACCGGCCGGGTTGTAGACACCCCTCAAGGACCTCGCCTCTATTCGAAAGATTCCTCCTGTACGTCGCCGTTGATGCAGGAAGGCGATGACGTGAACGGGGACTACTTCCCGTTTGTGAGTATCGGCTATGAGGGCAGCAATGACGATGGCGGTCCGGAAGGTATCGACCGTGCCCGCGAAGGCCACATGGAAGTCCTGATGATGGGTGCTGCTGAAGCCGGGTCCGAAAACTGGACCGACGGCAGTGGTAATCCTGACTACCCGACGGTGTACTACGCCAACCACGACACGCTGAATTGCGCCACCGTGGATAAGCAGTTTCTGCCGAACTCCGCATCTGCGCGGGAAGATTGTGATTTTGAAGACGCCGATGATTCTGACGGCAACCCGGCGGCGGAATGTGACTTCTGGCGCAATGTCAACGCGCTGAAGGGTAATTTCAGCCTGATCGACGCCACAAGCGGCATTGGCGCCGGCGGCGAAGCAACCACCCTGGCGAACTACCGGACCGGCTGGAACCTGAACATCGTCAAGCCGATCCTCGATGCTGGCGACGACATTCCAGTGCCGCCTTTCGACGGTGGTTCTGAAGATGTGTTCGCTGCTTATTCGTCCACGCTGACTAACGACGTTACCGCGCAGGTAAATCCGTATTTCCTCGAGCCCACGCTTGACTCGGCTGACCCCATCGCGCCGCTGACCGTGGATAACCCGCCCCTGTTCCTGGGTATCCCGGAAGTGGCGACCAATCTTACCGGTTTCTTTGGGAGAATTGGTTGAGATTCATGGCAATGACCAGGAATGTGGTCCGATGGTCGGTGACAATCCTATATTCGGCGACGCATACAATTACCTCGGCTTGGGCAATCTCCGCTTCGGTCGTGGCGTAGACGCCGTCAGCTTCGCACTCCGCCAGGCATCGCTGATCAACGAGTGGTCCACCAACGTGAGAACCGGTGCAGCTACCGACTGGGCGGTGACGTATCCGACCAAGGGCTTCTACGTGGATGTCGACACCAACGTCAATGCCGCGGTCAACCCCATGCGTTACGGCTGCTCTGGCACGGACGCGAACGGCAACTGGGAAAATTGCGACTTCAACGGCGACGGCAAAGCCGATCACCCGCTGTATAACCCCTCGCAGCCCCTGCCTTGGGTGTTTGATGTAACCGGTACGGTGGCATTCGCCCAGTGCGATGACGGCGGTCCGCTATCGACCGTGGATATCCATCCTGCCCTCCACATGGAGCTGTTCTCCGAGGTGTTCGACGGCCAGTCTTGTGACGAAGTCGTTTACAACCTGTGGGATCGTGAAGAAGGTGGAGCCACCTCCGGCGGCACCAGCATCTCTCCGGCCCCGCCACAGCCCACCGATTCTCTGTGCTACGAGACCAACGTGATTTCCTTCGGCGAAGGTGAAGGCACGTACAGCGCCCTTGGCTCAAGTCTTGCGCAGGGCGTCGATGTGAGCGTGCTCGCTTCTGGTGCCAGCTCGGGCTGGATGAAACTTGGTCAGGTAGACGCCATCGATGACTGGGTGAACAGCATTGACTTGGAGGAAATTCACACTTGCGATTCTGAGTCCTGCCCGCCCGTCATACTTCCGCCGGCGTTCAGTGCGGCTGTGGGCTTTGCGTTCAAAGAGCGTGATTTCGGCAACCCGGCGCTTAGCTTTGGTCAGTTGATGGACCACTCGGCGCCCAAACCTCTTGAGCAGTACATCATGGATGGTGGCCTGGAACGGCTTATCTGGGGCAATCTTCCCAACTAAGCTGAATCCAGGCTTCTGCTAAGAAGCTGGAAAAAAACCGGCGCTTCGGCGCCGGTTTTTTTTTGCCTTACATAACAAGGAACTCACATTCCGCGGTTGTGTAAGGACTTTTTGTCCGTTGCGATACAATAGCGCCCAGCGTTACCGGCCATTTGCGAGACTCATCGCCGGTTCCAAACGGGAGGGCGGATTGCTCAGATTTATCGGCATCGGCGCGCAGAAGGCCGGAACCACCTGGCTCTATTCCATGCTTCGCCAGCATCCGTGCATTGGCTTTCCCGCCGGCAAGGAGATGCACTTCTGGGATCAGCCGCACAACGAGCAGGCGATCAGCGATTATCTTTTCCGGTTCGGAAGTCCGGGTCTTGCGGAGGGTGAGATCACGCCGGCCTATTCCAGTCTGGACGGCCCTGTCGTGCAGCGAATCCAGGCATGCGCCCCGCATCTGAGACTGATATTCATCGTACGCAATCCGCTGGAACGGGCCTGGTCGTCGGCGCTCATGGTGCTGCAGAGGTTGAGGATGTCCTTCGACGAGGCGAGTGATGCCTGGTTCATCGACCACTTTCGCTCCGCCAATTCCCTAAGGCGCGGTGACTACGCCGCGACCATCAACCGATGGCGCGGGGCGTTCGGTGAGGATGCCTTGCTGGTGATCCGCTATGAGCAACTGCGCGAGGCCCCCGAGATGGTAATCAACCGCTGCCTGCGTCATATCGGAGTTGAGGAACTGGACGACGAGCGACTGTTGGCGATGGGTTCCCGTGAGGTGGTATTCGCCGGTGCCCGCCAAGCGGTGTCGCCCGTATTGTGGGCGGCATTGAGGGATCTGTACGGGCCAAGGATTGCCGAGTTGGAGTTGCTGCTCGATGCGGATCTTTCCCGTTGGCTGGTTATGCCAACCGCTGATGGATGAACAGTTGAGATACCCCGCCGAGTCCACCGTCATTTCTGCAATCGGTCAGGTGTTGCCACCCCCGGGTGTGTGCCTGTGGGGGATCAAGCCTTGATCGACTTCCTGGTGGTGGGGTCCGAACATTCGGGCGAAGCCTGGCTGGCGGCCCGGTTGGTCGATCACCCGGATATTCAGTTTCTGCCCCAGTTGCCGGCTTACGAACGAAGCCTGGATTCCGATTCCCTGGCCGGGGTTTTGCTCGATCGTCATGGGTTGAAGGGAAAGGCGCCGGACGCCCGGTTAACGGGAGACCGGGATCCAGGCTACAGCATGCTGACGCCTGACCAGATCGAGACGCTGTGGCGGCGCCAGCCGGAGCTGCGCGTGTTCATGGTGCTCCGCTCACCCGTGGAGCGTGCCTGGCTGGCGCTGGCTAACGCCCTGCGCATCGCGCAGATGGCGCCCGCGGAGGCCTCAGACCAGTGGATTCGGGATTTTTTGGGATCTTCGTTCCAGCGGGCTCAAAACGACCTCGGGGCAATGCTGGAGGTCTGGTCTCGCACGGTCCCCAAAGGCCGCCTGCAGGTGATACTGTACGACGCCATGACCTCAGACCCCGCCACTGTTCTTGACCGTGCTGTCGAGTTTCTCGGTCTGCAGCCGTCAGGTATGCCGCCGACGACTGCCGGCCCGGATCATGCGGCCGACCTGGCCGCTATCTCGCCGGGTTTGGCGACAGGGTTTCGACGACCTGTTGACGGCGGGCCTGGGAGCCCGCGTCGGCCGTGTCGAGACATTAGTTGGCAGGGGCCTGCCTGACTGGCGGAAGCCGCTCTATGTGCCTCGCTGATACAGCGTTCAGTTTGTTGAGCCTGAGGAGATCCGCATGATTCGCCGACGCCCCGGGCTTTCGGTGATCGTCGTGGCCTACGACATGGACCGGGAGTTGCCCAACACCCTCTACTCGCTGTCGCCGGCCTATCAGCGGGACATTCGTGAACGGGATTACGAGGTGATCCTCGTGGATAACGGCTCGCCTCGAGCGGTTTCCGAAAAGGCCGTGAAAGCTTACGGCAGCCAGTTTCGATACGTGCGTATCGAGAACGCCCCGCCCTCGCCGGCGATGGCCTTGAACCGCGGTGCCGAGCTTGCCCGGGGCCGGCATCTGGCGCTCATGGTGGATGGTGCGCGCCTGGTAACACCGGGGCTGCTCGGGCAGGCCTTGCGAGTCCTCGACGCCTACGAGGATGTGACGGTGGCGGTGCCGGGCTGGCACCTCGGTCCCGATGTCCAGCAAAGATCCGTTGCCGAAGGCTACTGCCAGGGCGTCGAGGATCGCTTGCTGGCCGAATCGGGCTGGCGTGCAGACGGCTACCGTCTGTTCGACGTGGCGGTGCCGGGCGAGTCCTGCAAGCGTGGTTTTCTGCTGCCCATGGCGGAAAGCAATGCCATCATGCTGCCGAAATCCTCTTTTCATGAACTGGGCGGGTTCGACGAGCGATTCAATTTGCCCGGCGGGGGGCTGGTCAATCTGGACTTCTACCGGCGCGCGGTATCAAGAGAGAAAGCGGCTTTTGTCGTGATGCCGGGAGAAGGCACCTTCCACCAGATTCACGGCGGCATCTCCACCAATGTCACCGCGGAGGACCTGGGGTGTCGCTGGCAGCAATGGGAGGCCCAGTACCGCCAGATTCGCGGCGAGCCCTACCAGCTGCCGGAGCGCAGGCCCATCCTGTTCGGTGCGATTCCAACGAATGCACTGGCCTATTTCCAGGCGTCTGCGACGGCCGCCTTGGAAAACATCGAGCCGGACAGCTGAAGACAAGGGTTGCGCCGTCGGAGTGCGGGTCAGCTTTTCTACCCGGGATGATCCGAGCGACCCAGGATGCGACGGATCAGGTCGCCCGCTTGGCGCAGGGGGCGGGTGAGATGCCACGAGGTGGAGCTTTGCATCTCGGCCAAGGCCTGTTCGCGGGTTTCGACAAGATGGCGGGCCTGATTCCGTTGATGCTCTGCCTGGTTCAGTTCGCGGCGCAATACGGCGTTCTCTTGTTGCACGCTGTTGAGACGGCCGTCCAGCCGACAGGCCTTTTGGTTCAGCTGTTGCGCCGTCTCATGGGAGGTCAGAAGCTGCTCCTTGAGGCTGACGATCTGCTCGAATAGTTCCGAGATGGTGCGTTCCCTCTCGCGCAACAGGCCGGTGCCGTGCGCCCTGAGGTGGTCCAGTACAGGATCGACGAGGCTGAGAATCCCGCCGATCTCGGCCTGCAATGCGGGGAAGCGATCGTTGGCCGTCTCAGTATCTTTCGCCGCAAGGCCCAGGTTATCGAAAAAGCGCTGCAACAGGCCGCTCCCACCATTTTTAAGGGCAAGGCTGTCATCGGAAACCTGGTGGTGGCGGTGCCCGGAATCCGCGAAGTTGGCGATGGCCGGGAAGGCGTCCGCCGGATCGGGGAAGGGCAGGTCAAGCTGTCGAAACGCCTGAGGCAGCAGTTCCCGCCACTGGTTCAGTAATCCGTCATAGGTAAGAAAGGCGCGTGGTCGATCTCTTGTGTGGGTCTCGGCCTCGGAGACATAACGCAGCCAGAGCAGGTGAGACATCTCGGGGATGATCCCGTCGCGTGAGGCCAGCGAACGTTCCACCTCCAACGGATGGCGGGTCATGTGCAGGTAGCGCGGTTGCCAATCGAGTTCCTGGAAGGCGGCTTGCCACAGCGGAAGCAGTCGGCAGATCCGCGGATCCTTCAGCGCCGGCAATGCCGAATCGCTGAAATCCCGTCTCAGCATGGCCACCAGTTCATCGAGCAGGGGGGCAATGACGGCATCGTTTATCCAGTGTTCAGGCAGGGGGAGTGGATCGTCCCAGGCAACGCCGGCGGCAGCCATAACGCGATTGTCGATATCGACAGCGCCGCGGTGCTCCCAGTAGCCCGTCGGATTATCCGGGCCGGGTTCGAGCATATCCGGACCGAGATCGGCGCCGAGCAGGTTGCACATACGGGTCAGCATGGATGTGCCGCTGCGGTGCATGCCGAGGATCACGAGTACTGGTTTCACAATTCGCTAAGGGTCTGTTCGGGCTTTAAAGCGCAGGTACTTTGCCCGCGTCATGTGTTGATGCCTGTAAGGGTACGCTATCATAGCAGCCGCCCGCGGGGCGGCTCCCGAGCCGTTTCCCCCGATGGTGGCGGCAAACCGACCCATGCCTACCGGATTCGTTCTGATGTTCGACCTTGAGCCAAAAAGAACCCTTTCGTTGAGACCTCTGCGATTGGGCAGAAGTCAGCGGAAACGGCTGTATTTCTCCTTTTCGACATCAGGCGGAGAATGTCTCGGCGAGGGTTCCACTCGGGTGTTCCCGTGAACAAGCGGGCGGTAATTGTGCTGGGTCCTCACCGAAGCGGGACCTCCCTGGTGACGGCAGCCACCGAGGCGTTGGGTTTTTCCCTGGGATCAGGTTCGGATTGGCTGAACGAGGACAATCCAAAGGGATTCTTCGAGAACCGGGAAATCACGCCGTTCAACGACCGGCTGCTGTCATTTCTGGGCAGCCGCTGGGACAGTCCCGCGTTCTATGGGCGACGGGCCTTGGCGTCCGCCTCCGCGGAGGAGCTGGCGCCCTGGTACGAGGAGGCGGAAACGATCCTGGCGCGCGAGTTTCGGGGCCACGAGGCCTGGGTGGTCAAAGATCCGCGGATGTGCGTGCTGCTGCCTTTCTGGCATGTGGTGCTTCGCCGGGCCGGTTATGACGAGGCATCGCTCTTCCATGTGTATGTGATGCGTAATCCCGTCGAGGTGGCGCGTTCCCAACAACGGCGCCATCACAATGACCCGGCATTCCATTTCCTCGGCAAGAGTGTCGATGAGGGCCTGATGCTGTGGCACAGCTATGCCCTGCAGGCCCTGGAAGAGGCGTTGCCGCATCACAATCTGTGCATCGACTACCACGAGTTCCTGCAACAGCCTCGTGCTCAGATCGAGCGCCTTGCCCGGTTTCTGGAGACATCGCCGGCAGTTGCCGGCGTTGAACGATGGATATCCGAATTCGTGGATAGCGGGCTTTATCGCAATCGAGCGACCGAGGAGGAACTGCGTCAGCTCACTCAGCGGTTTCCCTTTGTCTACGATCTGCATTCGCGGTATCGCAAACTTGCATCAGGCGGGGCATTTGCCGGATTGGGCGAGGAATGGCTCGACGGGACATCCGTCTCGGTAAGGCAGAACGCCGAGCAGGGACATGCCACGGCCGGTCTCTATTCGCGGGCCTATCGTCAATGGCAGGAATCACGGCAACGTCAGGATGAGCTGGCCCATGAGCAGGAGTTCCTGCAAGAGCGCTTCGATGGGCTGCAGGCCGACTATCGGGCGCTGGTGGCAGAGAACCGGGTTCTCGAGGAGAAGCGGCACCTTCTGGAGGCCGGCCAGGAGCGTCTCCGGGTCAATCTCGATATCAGCGAAGACGAACTGAAGCGCTCTCATATCGCCCTCGATGATGTCCGCAGTCAACTGGACGCCGTTTACGCAACGCTGTCGTGGCGCCTGACCTGGCCCTTAAGGATGCTGACGGCGTTGGCGCGTCGTGACCGCAAGACGGCGTCAGAGGAACTGATGCGCGCCCACGCCGGCGTTACCCGCCTGCGGGCACGCACGGCGAGTCGTTTTCCGCGCTTTTACCGATCGGTGATGAACCCGCTGCTGGGGTTCTTCATCGGGTTGTTCAAGGTCCCACTCAAGAAATTCTACCTTGCCGAGCTGGAAGATCTGGCTGCCCACGGCGGAGTCGACCCTCGTGTCACCGGGATGTCATTGCAAGGCGATGATCATGGATTCGACCCCAGCGAACGGTTTCTGGGCCAGGGTGTATTCGAACCTCAGGTGACCGTGGTGGTGCCCAACTACAATCACGCCGGTTACCTGCGCAAGCGTCTGGACAGCATCTATCAGCAGACCTACCCGAACATCCTCGTATTGCTCCTTGACGATTGCTCGCAGGACGAGAGCCGGGCGATTCTGTCGGAGTATGCCGAGCGTTATCCCGACAAGACCCGGGTGTTGTTCAACGAAACCAACAGCGGCAATGTTTTTCGCCAATGGGCGCGGGGAATTCACAACGCAGTCTCGGACCTGGTGTGGATCGCGGAGAGCGACGATTTCTGCGATCCGGATTTTCTCGACAAGCTGGTTCCCTATTTCAAGGACGAGGGAGTGCAACTGGCCTATGCGCGCTCCGTCTTCGTCGACGAGGAGGATGAGCCATCAGCCTTCACCTTCGAACAATACCTGTCGGACATCAGTCTTACCCGCTGGAAACGGGCGTACGTCGAAACTGCGCATCGGGAGGTGGCGGACGCACTGGGGCAGAAGAATACGATTCCCAACGTCAGCTCGTCGGTGTTCCGCAAGGGCGGTCTCGATGCCCTGCTGGCCGATGAGGAATGGCTGGGCATGCGCATTTGCGGGGATTGGATCTTCTATCTCCATCTGATCCGGGGCGGAAAAATTGCCTATACCCCGGAGACCAGCAACTATTATCGGTTTCATACTTCCAACACTTCGGTAGCCACCTATTCGCGCAAGGCCTACTACGAGGAACACGAGGCGGTGGCCTGCGAGGTTGCGCGGCTTTACGCGGCGCCCGATGAAACCCTGAAAGCCCACGGATACTTTGTTGAACGATTCTTTCTCGAGAACGGGGCCGATCTTATCGCCAGCGGCACCCGGTTCGAGAGTCTGTATTCGGCCGAACGGATTCAGGAATGCCGACGCTCGAGGCTACCGAACCTGCTGATTGCCTCTTACGCCTTCTCCACCGGCGGCGGCGAGGTCTTCCCGATACGCATGGCGATTGGACTCAGGCAACGCGGTTACGCGGTGACCTTCTTCAACTTCAACGGTGCGCCCGTAAACGAAAGCATGCGCCGACTGTTGCCGGCAGATATCCCGGTGGTGGAGCTGGGGGGACGCTTTGTCGGGGTCGATGCCATGCTGGAACGCTTCGGCATCGAACTGGTGCACAGCCATCATGCCAGTGTCGATCACTTTTTCGCCATGGGCCGCCTGCGTACCAGGGAAAGCACGCGACATGTGATCACTACGCACGGCATGTACGAGGCGATGGATCGGGAAATCTTCGCCACCAACGTGGTTCGCATGGCACCCAAAATCGACCGCTGGGTCTATATCGCGGACAAGAATCTGCCACCCTTTGAGGAGCGGGGTCTTTTTTCCAAAGACCGTTTCACCAAGATAGGCAATGGAATGTTCCGACCCGATTCCAGGGCGGTTGAGCGGCGGGATTTGGGTATCGAGGCGGATGCCTTCGTGATCTGCCTGGCGAGCCGGGCGCTGAAAGAAAAGGGATGGCGCGAGGCGATCAAGATGACGGAACAGGCGCGTCGGCAGTCGGGCCGATCCGTGCACCTGGTATTGCTGGGCGACGGTCCCGTCTACGAGGATTTACTGAGCGACGGCGTACCGGAGTTTGTCCACCTGATGGGCTTTCAGCAGAATGCCTTTGACTACTATGCGATGGCGGATGCGGGTGTTCTGCCGACCTGGTTCCAGGGGGAAAGCTTTCCGCTGACCGTCATCGAATGCCTGATGGCCGGCCGGCCGGTGATCGCCTCGGACGTGGGCGAAACGCGCAATATGCTGACCGCTGAGGATGGCGAGGTGGCCGGTTATCTGGTGAGCCTGGAGGATGGGCGATTCCCGGTGTCTGTCGCGGCGGACCATCTGGCCGAACTGGTATCTGATCAAGCGCTTTACAAGCGCAAGCAGGCGCTGGCGGTGGCCATTGCCCCGCGGTTCGATATGAATCGGGTGCTCGATGACTATGGTGCGGTGTATTCCGAGGTCTTGTCATCCTCGAACGAAACCCGGGTCGCACAATAACGCGGTTGCCGGGATTGGGTTCGTGCCATGAGCCGTCACGCGGCGTCTTTGTAGCGCTCCAGCATGCCCTCGGTTTCTCCGATGGCGATGAGCTCTCCCTTTTCGATCCAGACAACGCGATCACACAATTCCTTCACCGTACCGAGGTCGTGGGAGACAATCACCGCGGTGCGGTCCGATTTGATCCGGTCCTTCAGCAAGGTGGAGGATTTTTGACGGAACTGAATGTCACCCACACCCAGCACTTCGTCCACCAGCAGGATATCCGGATCGGTCATGAAGGAAACCGCGAAACCCAGTCGGGCCCGCATACCGTGAGAGTAAGAACTGATGGGGTCGTCGATCTGTTCACCAAGTTCGGCAAATTCTTCTATCTCCGGCATGCTGGCGCGCATTTCTTTGGGCGTTTTGCCGAGCAGGATACCGCTTAACAGGGCATTCTCGCGTCCTGTCAGATGCGGCATAAACCCCACCTGCAGGGACAGGAGCGCTGCCCGCGCCCCGTGCCGTTCCATGGTTCCCTTGTCGGGCGCGATGATGCCGGCCATGAGCCGTAGCATGGTGCTCTTCCCGGCGCCGTTGCGGCCGATCACCCCCAGGGTTTCACCCTGTAGCAGATCAAAGCTGATGCCGTTCAGCGCCCAGGCGTCGCAGTCGCCGCTCCTTCGCAGATGGTTTTGGTAACAGATGCCCACGTCTCTGAGTGACAGCAGTGGACTGAGATGCGCAAGAGTAGTCATAGCAGCCGTTTTGCGTAGAGGAGATCGACCTTGGCGTGGAAACGCATTACCGCAACCAGGCCTGCGATGCTCACGGCCAGTACGATGGTCAGCGCCATCCAGTCGGGCCAGCGCGCGTCGATCAGTATGTCCCGGTACGCCTGGATGAGCACAGCCACCGGGTTGAGAAAGAGTATGGATCGCCAAAGGTCCGGCAGCTTATCGATGGAGAAAAAAATACCGGAGAGAAACAATAAGAGCATCAGGCCGTTGTTAATCAGGATTCGCAAGTCCGGCAGGAACGGGGTTATCAATGCTGTTGCGATACCGATGAACACAGCAAACAGAAACTGAACGCCAAGCAGATATGGCAAAGCGAACCATGCCAGGTTTGGATAGTGTCCCTGGGTGGCCAGAAAGACCAATAAGAGTACGAACACCAGCAGAAAATTGAGGGTGGTGGATGTGGTGCTGATCAGTGGAAAGGCGTACTTGGGAATGTAGATCTGCTCGATAATATTGCTGTTGGCGATAATCGAGTTCATCGACTTTCTGACACTGGTGTCGAACCAGCGAAAGGCGACCAGTCCGGTGAGCAAAAAGACGGGATATCCGGGACCGCCGCGTTCCAGCAAGATACCGAAGACGAGGTAGAACACGGCCATGTAGAGCAAGGGCTCGATGACCCACCAAGCCACGCCGAGGTAGAGGCGCGCCACCTGGGCTTTGAGGTCGGCCCAGGCGGAATACCAGATGAGGTGAAACATCTGTTGGTTCATGGTCTGGCCCTGTGACGCCTAAGTGGGTTCCGCGAGCGGTCGCTCATGCCGTTTGCTTCAGTGGAATTAATCAAGACCGGGGACGTTTCGTTTGAGCTTATCAACGACTTTCTCTAGCTTGTGAAGTGCACCGAATTCTTTGTAAGCGCCGTAGATAAGTCGCATCATCAGTTCGCTATGGGGGTCAATGTTGCTGTCTTCCCGGGGCTCGCCCACCGGATGTTCCGGTGGATAAAACAGGCGTCCAGAGGGCTCGTCATCGGCAAAAAATAGTTCTTTGAGCTTGTTGTTGGAGTCGGCGTATTGCTCAAGGACGGCGTTGCGCTGGGGAAAGTTGAGTAATGCTGAAGTGCCCGATTTCTTCGCGCTTTCACCGCCCCAGCGCCGGACCATATCGTACAAGCCGCTATCGTGGGGCGTCTCAAACAGGTCCTGAAGTACATGAGCGAACTCGACGACCTCATCACTCAGACCGGCGTTCTCCTGCTCGATTTCGAGATCGAGCTGACTGGTATCCAGGTCGATGGAGCTACAGAAATCTGTCAGCAGGTCACCGTTTTCGAAATACTGGCGGCCAAACCGACGTACGGTGATGGCATTGATGCCGAAGGCGTCTATCCAGGGCTGGAGTGCGTGGAGCCAGTCACCGCGTTTGTGCGTGGTTATGGAACGCATTAACCAGGCCCAGAAATCGTTGGAACGTTTGACGTACCATTGTTGCCAGGCCGATAGCAGAAAGTCGTCCTGCCGGCGAATGTAGATAATGACCCGGGGCGTAAAATGATACCCCAGGGTGGCAAACAGGCGTTCCAGACCGAAACCATCTGACAGGTTCTCGGCGCTGATGATGATTCCTCGCCGACCTTCTACTTTCTCGAGTTTTTCACCAAGTTCGAGCAGCCGGCTGCGAACAAGTTTCTCGCCCTTCTCCAGATTGTCTCTGAAGTTTTGCAGCATCCAGACATGATTCCCCGAGACGCTGCTGCTGTGTTTGAATTTCTCATCCGGGACGATATATCCCATCGCCCGAAGTTGTTTCCTGTTTTTACTGAGAAACGACTGGATGGTGGAGCTGCCGCATTTGGGGGCACCTATATGCAGGATCAGTTCAGGCTTCAATCGCTTTACCCTGGTCGGTATATATTCCTGGCAGGCAACGGCAAGGGACGAAAGCCTGTCGCGCCTGATCGTGAAGCCGCATTATACCGGGACAGAGTGGGCGACAAAGCGTCTCGTCGGCACCTCAGCGCCGACGGTGTCTGAAGGGGGTATTTATTCGAGCCTCGCCAGATGGAAAACCTCGTCATAAACGCTGGCGAACTGCACCTTCATCCCTTTGCGGATATGGTCAGGGACCTCGTCGTAATCGCCGCGATTGTCCTCCGGCAGGATCAACTCCCGAATGCCCGCCCTCCTGGCGGCGATGACCTTTTCGCGTATACCGCCCACCGGGAAGACCTGGCCGGTCAGGGTGAGCTCGCCGGTCATGGCGATTCTGCGCTTGATCGGTTTGCCCAACGCCAGGGATAGCAGGGCCGTGGCCATGGTGATGCCGGCGGATGGGCCGTCCTTCGGCGTGGCGCCGGCCGGCACATGAAGGTGTATGAAGGCCTCGTCGAAAAAATCAGGGTCGATTCCGAATTCGGCGGCATGACCCACGATATAAGAGTAGGCGATTTCCGCCGATTCCCGCATCACGTCTCCCAATTGGCCGGTCAGCTTGAATCCGCGTGCCTTGCCATGAACCCGGGTTGCCTCGATGGAGAGGGTGGCGCCGCCCATGGCGGTCCAGGCCAGGCCCGTCACCACGCCGATGCCACCAAGTTTGCGTTCGTCGCGAAAGACCGGCGAACCCAGATAGCTGTCGAGGTCATCCCTGGTGACTTCAATGGGCGGTTTTTCGCCTTCCAGCAGCTTGACCACGGCCTTGCGCACGATCTTGCCGATCTGTTTTTCGAGCCGTCGTACGCCGGCATCGCGGGCATAACCGTCGATGATCGCGCGCAAGGCGGGGCTGGCCAGTTTAAGTTGACGGCGCTTCAGGCCGGCCTTGTTCAGTTGCCTCGGCAGCAGGTAGCGGCGCGCAATCTGGAGTTTCTCTTCCGCGATGTAGCCGGACAACTGGATGGTCTCCATGCGGTCGAGCAACGGGCCGGGAATGGAGTCCAGCTGGTTTGCGGTACAGATGAACAGCGCTTTCGACAGATCAAATCTCAGGTCGAGGTAGTGATCCATGAAATCCACATTCTGTTCGGGGTCCAGCACCTCCAGCAGGGCGGATGCCGGATCGCCCTGGTAGGAAGCGCCGATTTTGTCGATCTCGTCCAGCATGATGACGGGATTCTGACTGCCGGCGTCCTTCATTGCCTGGATGAATTTTCCGGGCATGGCGCCGATGTAGGTGCGACGGTGACCCTTGATCTCGGCCTCGTCGCGAATGCCGCCCACGGAGAAACGGTAGAACTTTCGATCCAGGGCCTCGGCGATGGATCGACCGATGGAGGTCTTGCCCACGCCGGGCGGACCCACCAAAAGGATGATGGAGCCGGCAATCTCGCCTTTACTGATGCCTACCGCCAGAAACTCGATAATACGTTCCTTGACGTCGTCGAGGCCGTAGTGGTCGCGGTCGAGCGTCTCGCGGGCGTATCCCAGATCCAGCTTGTCGTCGGACTCCTTGCCCCAGGGCAGCACCGTGATCCAATCGAGATAGTTGCGTGTGACCGCATACTCGGGCGATCCGGTTTCGAGCATGGCCAGCTTGTCGAGTTCTTCCTCGACCCGCTTCCCGGCCTCATCGGTGAGCACAAGATCTTCCAGACGATCGCGAAACTTGTCGAGTTCGGCGGTGCGGTCGTCCTTTTCGATGCCGAGTTCCTGCTGGATCGCCTTGAGCTGTTCGCGCAGGAAAAACTCGCGCTGGCGCTCGTCCATCTTGTCTTCCACCGACTTGCGGATGCGGTGCTGGGTGCGCGCCACCTCCAGCTCTTTCTGCATCAGTACCGCCACACGCTCCATCCGGGGCAACAGCTCCGGGGTTTCCAGTACGCCCTGCAGGGCGTCTTTGTCCGAGGTGGTCAGGCTGGCGGCGAAGTCTGCAAGATGCGAAGGATCGTCGGGTCCGAATCGATCGAGGAACATCTTCAACTCTTCCTGGTACAGCGGGTTGAGCGGCAGTAACTCCTTGATGGTGTTGATAATGGCCATCGCGTAGGACTTGATCTCATGCGACGGCCGTCCACGGAATTCCGGAATGTAGCTGACGGTTGCAGTAAAGGGATGGCTGGTGGATAAAAACTGGTCAATGCGAAACCGTTGCAGGCATTCCACGAGCACCTGCAGCTGGCCATCCACGTTGTGCGCACGATGTATTCGTCCCACGGTGCCCACGCGGTAAAAGTCAGAGGATTGCGCCTCTTCGGCGTCATCGGTGTGGACCAGCACGATGCCAACCAGGTTGTGGGGCGTCTCGCTGATGGCCTCCATCGTGGGCGCCCATTCATCGTTGTTCATGAACAGGGGCACCGCCTGGCCGGGAAAGAACGGGCGCGACGCCACGGGCAGTAGATGAAGGGTTCGCGGAAAGAACTCGCCAGGTCGCGCCAATTGACCTTCCTGCAGAACCTCTATGTCGGGAATCGATTCTTCGCTCATGCTGTCCTCGGTGGTGCCGGCGCGTTGCCTGTCGATGAACAAACAGGCATTCCAATCGTTATTGTGAAGGAATGTCGGGGCTAGCCGCCCTGATTGCAAGCCCGGTTGGCGATGGCCACAAACTGGGAAACCTCCAGTTGTTCGGGACGCAGCGATGGATTGATGCCCAGCGACTGGATTGCCCCTGCATCGAGCAATTTTTTGAGCCCGTTGCGCAGGGTTTTTCGCCGTTGACTGAAGGTCTGGATCAGCACCTGATCAAAGGTCTTCTCGTCGTCGATGGGAAAGGGCGGGGCGGTGTAGGGCTGCAGCCGGACGAAGGCTGAATCAACCTTGGGGGGCGGCTTAAAGGCGCCTGGGCCGATACTGAACAATGCGGTGACCTGGCAACGGGCCTGCAGTGCGA
This sequence comes from uncultured Gammaproteobacteria bacterium, assembly GCA_963820915.1. GTDB lineage: Bacteria > Pseudomonadota > Gammaproteobacteria > Chromatiales > Chromatiaceae > CAWGBV01. Next base: position 17,123 of record CAWGBV010000012.1, read on the forward strand.
CGGACAGGCGTCCGTAGATTTTTGAGCCCGGAGCGGCGGCCATGCGGTCCACCACTTCCTTTTGCAGCATGAAATGCATGTCCCTGACGTAGCGCGCCTGCTTGAGCAGGTGAAACAGGAGCGGCGTGGAAATGTTATACGGAAGGTTCCCCACGATACGCAGCGGTTCATCCTCTACGACAAGCGTCGAGAAATCGAACTTCAGTGCGTCAGTGTTGTGCAATCGAAGACCGCTCTGGCCGAAACGTTCGTTCAACGCGGCATACAGGTCGCGATCGATCTCGATGGCGTCGAGATTACCGGTGCGCTCCAGGAGGCCGGCGGTGATGGCCCCTTGGCCGGGGCCTATCTCCACCAGGTGCTCGTGCGGATGCGGGTCGATGGTGGCGACGATGCGCCGGATCACCCCCGGGTCATGGAGGAAGTTTTGACCGAAGCGTTTTCGGGGTTGGTGTGGCATGCGGCAAAGCTATCATGACGGGGGAGGGTTTGTGTCGCCGGTGGTGAGATTATTAGCGAGGGCTGCTCGCGGGTTATGGGTTTTGTATCGCCTTCGGCGATGATTTCATTTAACGCAGGGTCTCGCCCCCGCACGACGTGGTACTTTTCTTACGGGAAAAGTACCCAAAACCACTGCTCCCACGACCCCGTCCTCCCGTTGGTCGGATGCGCTGCGATGCTCGAAACAGCCGGCGGGTTTGGAACTCGCGGCTGCGCCGCTCAAACAGCCAAACCCGTGATCCGGCTTTTTCTGCGCTTCTCGCCGGGGCCGACGTCACTACAATGCACACGGCGCTTTCGTAGGGTGGAAGCCCGAAAGGGCGTTCCACCGAATCCCATCGGCGGATCGCCTTCGGCATCCACCCTACGGTGCGCACGGTGTTTTCGTAGTGGAAGCCCGAAGAGGCGTTCCACCGAATCTCATCGGCGGATCGCCTTCGGCATCCACCCTTGTATGCTGTTTCTCGAAGGGAGTCCCCAGAGTGTTGATAGAGGGATTCAATCGAGCGTACCCGGGAAGCCGTTCCACCCTGAAGCTTCGAGCTTGCACGTAGATGGGCTCCCCGCCCTCTTCGCCGATACCGGAGAGTATCCGAGGCCTTGAGCATTCGCCCTTGAGCCTGCATACACAAGGTCGGTAGGCGAGGGTCCAGGGTCGGGGAACCACGGGTACTGATGCTAACCTGTTGCCCCGGGGAGAAACAAACCATGCCAGTCGCCGGTATCGATGTCAGCCACAAGAGTTTTGTCGTAGCGATCCGGAAGGACGATCACACAGGCAAGCCCCGCCTGTTCGCAAACACCGCCAGCGGTCATCTCGAGGTGATCAAGGCGCTGCGTAACGCCAGGGTGCAGCGGGTATGTCTGGAGGCCACCGGCCTGTATCACCTCGATCTGGCCGTTGCGCTCCATGATGCGGGGTTGGCGGTCATGGTGGTTAACCCACGGGCGGCCAGGCGCTTCGCCGAGGCCATGGCAACCCGCAGCAAGACCGATGCGGTCGACGCGGCGGTGCTGGCGGAGTTCTGCCGCCGCATGCCCTTTGCCCCGTGGCAGAGACCCGATGACCAGGCGCTGGCAGTGCGCGCCTGCGCGCGTCGCCTGGCAGCCCTGAACAAGGCTCGTACCCAGGCCAAAAACCAGCACCATGCCGCTGTGCAGACCGCCTCGACGCCGCAGTTCCTGATCGCCGACCTCGAGCAGGGTATCGCCGAGCTGGAGGCCCGCATCGGGCATCTGCGCCAGCACGCCCTGGATCTCATTGCCGCAGATGAAGCGCTACAGCACACCCTGGAGCTGCTGGTCACCGTCAAGGGCATTGCCGAGGCCAGCGCGATCCAGCTCATGGGCGAACTGCTGGTGCTGTCACCGGATATGACGGCCCGGCAGTGGGTCGCCATGGCGGGCCTGGATCCACGGGTTCATGAATCGGGCAGCAGTGTGCAGAAAAAGCCGCGGCTGTCGAAGGCGGGCAACCGCTACCTGCGTATGGCCCTGTATATGCCGGCGCTGGGGGCGTCACGATATGATCCCGGTGTCCGGGCCTACTACCGCCACCTGATCGAGCGCCGCGGGCTGAAGAAGATCCAGGCCATCTGTGCGGTGATGCGCAAGCTCCTGCACGCCATCCATGCCATGCTCAGGACCCAGGCTCCCTTCGATAGCAGTCGTTTTTACACTCCTGACGGGACGGTCACCTGATCAGTACAATCTATCAACTGAACGCAAATCTCGCTTGTCACGGAACAGGATTCTACGGTGCGCACGGTGTTTTCGTAGGGTGGAAGCCCGAAAGGGCGTTCCACCGAATCTCATCGGCGGATCGCCTTCGGCATCCCCCTACGGTGCGCACGGTGTTTCGTAGGGTGGAAGCCCGAAAGGGCGTTCCACCGAACCCGTCACCCCGCGAACGGGTCCGCCAGGGAAGGTGGACCCCGGGTTTCAAGCGAAGCAGGAGTGCGTAGCGTGGAAACCGGAGCAACGCGAAGGTCAGTGCAACGGAGCGGGGCTTTTGGGTACTTTTTGCCCGTAAAAAGTACCCTGCCGCAGGGGCGCGAAAGCCCCGTCAAATTAAGAACTCGCCGTAGGTGACAAAAAACCAACTCCCGACGAACGCATCCTTGCCTGACAAGAAATTGCTGCTGCGAGCAGACCGCAAGGTACGTTCGAATTCCAGGTAATGAAGCACCGCGCCAATATGGTCTTTCCCTCCCATGTAAAATAAACCGATGCTCCAACCCGAACCCCCAAAGCGTCCGCCGATCGTGCTCGCCATCGGCGGTCATGACCCTTCCGGCGGCGCTGGAATTCAGGCCGATATCGAAACCATCAGCGCACTGGGCGGCCACGCCGTTACCGCGGTGACGGCGCTTACCGTCCAGGACACGGTAAACGTCCGGTCAATGCACCCGGTGGATGCCTCGATCCTGCGGGAACAGCTGAAGTGCGTCTTGTCTGACGTTCCGGTCGATGTGATCAAGATCGGTTTGCTGGGTTCTGTATCGGCGGTGGAAACCATCGCCGAGGTGCTGGCAGAGGCTCCAGGGATTCCGGTGGTACTCGACCCTGTACTGGCGGCTGGCGGGGGGACTGAACTTTCCGATACGGAATTGCGTGATGCCATTCGTGTCCTGATGTTGCCCTCTGTGCTGTTGATGACGCCGAATACCCTGGAGGCGGAGAGGCTGACGGGTGAAAAGGCGCCCGAGCAGGCAAGCGCGCGTTTGCAGGAATTTGGGTGCGGGCACGTCCTGGTTTCCGGGGGTCACGAGGCCGGGGACGAAGTCGTTAATCGCTATTTCGGACCCGAAGGTTCCGTGGATTCCTGGCGGTGGCCCAGGCTGGATGGCGAATTTCACGGCTCTGGCTGCACCCTGGCGTCTGCCTGTGCCGTTCTGCTCGCACGCGGCCTTCCCATGAAATTGGCCTTACGTCTGGGCCAGGCCTTTACCCAGGATGCGCTTGCCCAGGCGCAGGCGGTGGGGCGTGGCCAATTGTTGCCAAGGCGGGTTCTGCCGCAGGCGACAGTCGCATGAATCTGCGGGGTCTCTACGCCATCACGGCATCGGTCAGCGATGCCCCTTCCGACCTGGAAAAGCAGGTCCGCGATGCCATTGCGGGCGGTGCGCGGGCAATCCAATACCGTGACAAGAGTAACGATCATGTCCGCAGGCGGTCAGAGGCGCGCCGGTTAACGGTTGTCTGCGCCGATAGCGCTGTACCGCTCATCATCAACGACGACGTGGAGCTTGCTCACGAGGTCGAGGCGGCTGGCGTACATCTCGGGCGGGACGATGCCGACGTGGCGGCGGCCAGGCGCAGCTTGGGCGAGGATCGTCTCATCGGGGTGTCCTGTTACAACGACTTGTCGCTCGCGGCTGCCGCTCAGGCCGAGGGTGCCGACTATGTGGCCTTTGGCAGTTTTTTCCCTTCGGCAACCAAACCGCAGGCCGTACACGCCGACATGGCGCTTTTGCGGCGTGCCGCGCGGGAGTTGACTCTGCCCATAGTTGCGATTGGCGGTATTACGCCTGAGAATGGCCGCCAGCTTGTGGAGGCGGGCGCCAGCATGCTTGCCGTCGTACAGGGGGTTTTCGGCCAACCGGATGTGGAGAAGGCAGCCTTTTGTTACGCCAAATTATTTGAAAACGAGGAGTGAAGCCAGATGACCCTATCCCACGACCGCTTCGTAGCCGCCCAGCAGCATATTCCGGGTGGGGTGAATTCCCCGGTACGGGCCTTCAAGGGCGTGGGTGGCGATCCTGTCTTCATTGATCGCGCAACGGGACCCTATATCTTCGATCCGGACGGTAAGCGGTATATCGACTATGTGGGTTCCTGGGGACCGATGGTCCTCGGACATGCCCATCCCGAGGTGATCCGGGCGGTGGGTGAGGTGATCCAAAAGGGGCTTTCCTTCGGTGCCCCCACAGAGATCGAGACCCGAATGGCCGACAAGGTCTGCGAGCTGATGCCCAGCATCGAGATGGTGCGCATGGTGTCGTCGGGAACCGAGGCCACCATGAGCGCGATTCGACTGGCCCGCGGATTTACCGGACGCGACAAGATCGTCAAGTTCGAGGGCTGTTATCACGGCCACTCCGATTCGCTGCTGGTCAAAGCCGGTTCGGGTGCATTGACCCTGGGCGAACCCTCTTCGCCGGGTGTGCCCGGCATCGCTCGCCGAACATACGATCACCCTGAATTACAACGACGCCGACCAGGTGCGGGACAGCTTCCGCGAAATCGGTGACCAGGTGGCCTGTATCATCGTCGAGCCGGTGGCGGGCAACATGAACTGCATTCCTCCAGTGGCAGGTTTTCTGGAGGCCTTGCGCGAGGTTTGTGACCAGTCCGGCGCATTGTTGATTTTCGATGAGGTGATGACCGGCTTTCGTGTCGCCCTGGGGGGCGTACAGGGGCTGTATGGCATAAAGCCCGATCTCACGACCTTGGGCAAGGTGATCGGCGGCGGCATGCCCGTGGGCGCCTTTGGCGGCCGCAGGGACGTGATGGACAGGATTGCGCCCCTGGGGCCGGTCTATCAGGCAGGCACACTCTCCGGTAACCCGGTGGCGATGACCGCGGGCCTGAAGACCCTTGAACTGATCTCCTCACCCGGTTTTTTCGCCGGGCTTACGGAGAAAACCGAACGGCTAGTGGCCGGACTCACATCCGTGGCCGGGACGGCCGGGGTGGGGCTGGCCGAGAATCATGTGGGCGGCATGTTCGGGATCTTTTTTACGGGGGCCGGACAGGTCACCGATTTCGCCCAGGCCACCGCCTGTGACGGGGATCGGTTCAGGCGTTTCTACCACGCCATGCTCGAGCGTGGCGTCTATCTCGCGCCCTCGTCTTTCGAGGCTGGCTTTGTGTCCGCCGCTCATACGGATGACGACATTCAGGCGACCGTCGAGGCGGCCGGTGAGGCCTTTTCCGAAGTGGCCTGATTTCACAGGCGACCAGTTCCGGTAGTCCGGCATGCTTGGGGAGTGGATCAGCGCATTGGTTGAGTGGGTGGCGGCCAACCCTCACTGGGCCGGTTTTTTTGTTTTTCTGATCTCCCTGTCCGAGTCGCTGGCCATCGTTGGGATGGTGGTTCCCGGTGTGGTGATGATGGTTGCTGCCGGCGCCTTGATTGGCGCCGGCGCCGTGGCCTTTTGGCCCATGTATTGGCTTGCGGTGGCGGGCGCGGTTGTGGGCGACGGTCTCAGCTTCTGGCTGGGACGCCAGCTGCGGGGGCGTGTTGCCGATATATGGCCCTTCAGCCGACATCCTGAAACCCTCGAGCGGGGCGTCCAGTTCTTTCATCGGTATGGCGGCAAAAGCGTCGTATTCGGTCGATTCTTCGGCCCGGTGCGGGCGGTTATCCCGTTGGTTGCCGGTATGCTCTCTATGCCGCCGGGGCGATTCCTGGTGGCGAACCTGGTATCGGCGCTGGCGTGGGCGTTGCTCTACCTGGCGCCGGGTATCGTTCTGGGGGCCTCCCTGGAACTGGCGGCCGAAGTGGCCTTTCACCTGGTCGTGCTGGCCCTGGCCCTGGTCGCCCTGATCTGGTTCATCGGCTGGGCGGGCCATCGGGTGTTTCTCTGGATTCAGCCATTGTCGAGCGGGCTTGTCCAATGGTTGTTGCATCGTGAACCGCGATCGGGGTGGGGTCGCGAGATGGCCGCGGCCCTTGCGGATCCCTCGCACCCCGAGGCGCGCGGCCTGGCGACCTTTGCCGGAATTCTGGTGCTGGCCAGCGTGGCCTTTGGGCTGCTGGTGACGGCGGTGGTGGGTGTCTCGCCCTTTGCCACGGTGGACCTGTGGATGCTTGAAGGGCTCGCCAGTTTGCACACGCCGGCGGCGAATCATTTCATGGTGCTGGTCACCACCCTCGGCGATGCCTGGTTCCTGGCCCTGGTATCGGTGGCAATCTTCGTGGTGCTGTTGCAAGTTGACCGGCGCTCCGCAGCCTACTGGGCGGCCGCCGTGGCCTTTGCCTTCGTCGCACCCCTCATCGTCAAGTTTGCGCTGCAAATTCCCAGACCACACACGCCGCCCGGATTGTCGCCCTGGGGGTTTCCATCGGCCCACATGATGCGCGTGGTTGTGATATTCGGCTTCCTCGCCGTGGTGGGCTCGAGCCAATTGACGATTCGCCGGCGTTGGCCGATCTATGTTGCAGCGGCAATGGTCGCGGTACTGGTAGGGGTTTCGCGAGTCTACCTTGGCGTTCACTGGCCGTCGGATGTGGTCGGCGGGATGGTGCTGGGCGTGCTGTGGGTGGCGGCACTGGGAATCGCCTATCGGCATCATCCCCACGGCTATCCGAGTAGTGGGCGGCTGGCGGTGTCCTGGCGGTGGCCTTGGTGATCGCAATCTTTTTCCACCTGGCCTATCGACAGGAGGGCGAAGTGGCTCGCTATGAGATGCCGCGCGAGGCCATCATCGCCACTCAGGGCGAGTGGACCGCCGGCAGCCTGGATCTCGAGGCGGCGAACGGCGGGCGAGCTGCACCGCCGAATATCCAGTATGCAGGTACGCTCGAAGCCTTCCGCAATGCCTTCGTCAACCAGGGCTGGGTGAAGGCGGAACCGCTCACATGGGGCAACGCCCTGAAGCTGCTGGCACCCTCGGTCCCGCTTGCTGAATTGCCGGTATTGCCGCGCGTCTTTGGTGGCCGGAATCAATCCCTGCTGATGGTCAAAGATCAGGGTGAAGCCGGTCGCCTGGTTTTGCGTCTGTGGAAGACCGATGTTGTGATCGAGCCGGGTCGCCCCCTGTGGATGGCGAATATCGGGCTGCTCGAAAAGCGGGTGATGCTCGACTTTGTTGCCTATCCGAAGGAGAGGGCGCTGCAACCTCCGCCGCTGAACCTGTTGCCTGCGGACCTGGAGCGGATCGGCGTGATCGACAGCGGTGCCACGGTGCTGCTCAGGGGGCCTGGTCTTCGCCCAGCGGGGCGTCAGCTGGTGGGGAATCGACAGGTGATCGAGAATCCTCGCCGACCATGAAATCCACCAGGTCTTCAACGGATTTCGGATTGTAGTCGAAGCCGGGGTTTGCCGGGAGGATCGTCGCCCCGGCCTGCGCCAGGGTGAGCATGTTCTGAAGATGAATGGGCGAAAAGGGCGTTTCGCGAACCACCAGGATCAACTGGCGCTGTTCCTTCAGCATCACGTCGGCAGCACGATCAATGAGATCGTCGCAGACACCGTGGGCGATGGTGGCGAGGGTGCCGGTGGTACAGGGACAGACCACCATGGCCCGTGGCGGGTTCGATCCGCTGGCGACCGGCGCCATCCACTGCTGGCGACCGAAAACCTTTAGCTGGCCGGGGGCCGCGGCGAAACGCTCGGTGAGGAGCTTTTGCGCATCACCTGGTTGGCTGGGGAGGTGGAGTCCTGCCTCCATGCGGGGGCGGATCCGGGCGGCCTGAGAATAGAGCAGGTAGAGATTTCGGCCGCTGGCGATCAGTTGCTCGAGCAGGCGCAGACCGTATTGGATACCGGAGGCGCCGGTGAGGGCGACTGCAATGGGCTGATTGTTCATGGCTGCCTAATATATCCGGGGTGCCGGTGGGCGGAAAGGCTTGTTCGAACAGCCCCGGTCAGCGTTTCCATGTGCCCAGGTCCCTGTCGAAGCGTCTTTCAATCTCGTCGATGTCGTCCCGGTAGTGCTCAATGATCGTTTTTCTCGTGTTCTCGTCGAGACGCTCGGGGCTCTTCGCGCCATGCACGACCTCGTTTACCCCGGCCGGCCGGTAGTCCTGATCGACACCCAGGTAGGCGAAAATCTCCTTCAGCAGTTCGTAGGGTCGCGCCACGATATCGTCGAAGAAAAAGACTCGAAACTGTATTCCCAGCGGAAAAAGGCGTTCATACCGACGAATGAGCATGCCGTAGTGGCCCCTCGTGCGAATGAACCGGGCATCGTTCGCGAAGGCATCGCTGAAGGACTGCGAGCGGGGTATGTTGCCGCGGTCGCGGGCCATCTTCCATTGGGAAAATGCGCGGTCTGCCGGATCTCGCAACAGGCAGATCAAGCGGGCTGCGGGCGCGAGTTCCGCCATGCGCGCAGGGATCGATTCGCGCGGCATATAGTTCGGCGAGATATCGCCTGTCAGCTGGCCAGCAGCGGCATCGCTGAATTGCGCCTTGTACCATGAGGGGCTTCGGTCGCTGAAGAAATAGTCCAGTTCCTTGCCGGGTGGCAAGAAGATCTCTGGATGTCCCGACAGTTGGCGGTGCAACCAGGTCGTCCCGGCCTTCTGCGCGCCGATACAGATGAAATCGGGTAACGGGGTCGTTACCCGGGTTCCGCGTGAAGGGTCGGTCATCGGATATCAAGCTGAGGCATCGAGGACATCTTCAATCGTTTTCGTGGCCAACATTTTTTCCGGTGTTTCGATACAGCGGTAGCTCAATTCCCGCGTCGCGGCGATGATGTGGTAATGGGTGCGTGTCGCCTTCCTGCCGGGAATCCATTCGCCCCCCAGATACAAGGGCGCGACCTCGTCCGGGTCCGCAAGCTCGATGACGCGCGTATCCTTGCGGCAAAAGACGAGGTTGGTCAGTCCGGCGCCGTGCATGCCCACAACGGTGTCGGCGGACTGAAACAGACTGGCCTGTTGCTTCACGCTGAGTTCCTCCAGTGCGACGATTTCGAAACCCCGCTGTGACACCAGCCGCCGGATGTCCGCCTCGTTCTTCAGAACCCGGGTCTTGCGGGCGATGTAGATTTTTCTGCCCGGGGTTTCGGGTGCGGGTTTCGCATCGCCGACAAAAAGGTGGCGCATGCAATCGATGGCAAAGGCCGTTGCCCTGGAGGAGTGGTACCAGGCATACCATGCCTGATGAATCTTCGCGTCGCCGGCGTAGGAGCAATGGTTGTAAGGGATGAACAGGCGTCGTGCCGAAAGGCGACCGGCCGACGTAAGGCTGACCACCGGCGCATCCGGCGCCAGTTGGTCATGCAGCGCCCGCCAGGTCTCTTTGGCGAACGGGCTCGGCGCGCTCTGGAGGTCATCCGGGACCAGGATGAGTTCCGTCTCCGCGGTTCGCGCTAAAAGGAAGGCGAGGTACAGGTAGGGTAATTCGCTGACCATCCAGTGGGAGTAATTGTGGACGTTTTTCCACGCGGTCGGAATCAGTGCCACGTTGCCGTAACGGGGACTATCACCATGGAAATTCATCACTCGCCCATCGGCTGTGACGATCTTGTTGTCGAGGGTGTCGAAGCCGCTGTCGCCGAAGTGGTAGGTCACCCCTTCCGGCGGTTCCGAGGGTAGTGCGCCGGGAACGCTGAGGTCGTAGCCGTCAGCCACCACAACATCCAGGGCGTAGCCGCTTCGCCGCCGATAACCGTCGATGGTGAACTGGTAGTCGCCGTACTTGCTGATGCAATCGGCGACATGCTCACGAAGACGGTACGGGGTGGAGGTCACGGCGCCGATAGTGAGGGTGGAGAAAACATGGTGTCGCCCATCAGCCCAATGATTGGAGGATTCGCTCGTGAATGCCTTCAAATCCGCCGTTGCTCATCACCAGTATCTGGTCGCCCGGCCGGGCCTCGTGGCGGAGCTTTTCGACGATGGCCTGGGTGGTGTCGAAAACCTGTGCCTGTGGATGCGCGGCAAAGAGTTCCGTCGCGTCCCATCCCAGGTCGGACGGGGCGTAGACGAAGGCGAGATCGGCTTTTTGGAGTGAGTCGGGCAGTTCATCCTTGTGGACACCGAGGCGCATCGTATTGGAGCGTGGTTCGAGAACGGCGAGAATGCGTTTTTTCCCGACTTGTTTGCGCAGTCCGTCGAGGGTGGTGGCAATGGCCGTGGGGTGATGGGCGAAATCGTCATAGAGGGTGATGCCCGCCACGACGCCTCTCAGTTCCATCCTTCGTTTGACGTTTTCGAATCGCGATAGCGCATCGATGGCCGTTTCGACGGGTATGCCGGCGTGACGTGCGGCGGCCAGGGCGGCCAGCGCATTGTGCACGTTGTGCAATCCGGTCAGCGGCCACACCACATTGCCTCGATCTTCGCCGTACAGAGTGACAGTGAAGGCACTCCCATCGGGTGCGAGCAATTCGGCACTCCAGTCGCTGCCTGCCCCGATGCTCGTCACCGGCGTCCAGCACCCCATCCTGAGTACGCCGCCCAATGCCTTGTCGGCGCCGGGCAGAATGATCAGGCCATCGCCTGGAACCGTGCGCACAAGATGGTGAACCTGGCGTTGGATCTGCGCCAGGTCATCGAAAATATCCGCATGGTCGAACTCGAGATTGTTAAGGATCAGCGTTCGCGGTCGATAGTGAACGAACTTGGAGCGTTTATCGAAGAAGGCGGTGTCGTACTCATCGGCCTCGATGACGAAGAACGGACTGTGGCCGGCCCGGGCGGATACGCCGAAATTGCGTGGTACCCCGCCAACAAGAAATCCCGGCGCCATGTGGGCATCTTCGAGGATCCAGGCGAGCATGGCGCTGGTGGTGGTTTTCCCGTGTGTGCCTGCCACGGCGAGTACCCAGCGGTCCCGCAGCACGTTATCGGCCAGCCACTGGGGCCCGGAGGTGAAGGGCAGTCCACGGTTGAGAACCTGCTCCACCTCGGGATTGCCCCGGCTCAGGGCGTTACCGATCACCACCATGTCCGGCGCGGGATCGAGGTGCCCTGGATCGTAGCCCTCCATGAGCTTGATGCCGGCCTGTTCCAGTTGCGTGCTCATGGGAGGGTAGACCCCGGTATCGGAGCCGGTGACCTGGTGTCCCAGGGCCCTTGCGATCTGGGCGATGCCCCCCATGAAGGTTCCGCAGATACCGAGGATGTGGATGTGCATGATCAGGAGGTCGGCATTGGGAAATCGAACAGACCCTGGATCGCGGCGCCTGAAAAAAGGGAGTAGAGGAACGCCAGCGCGATTCCCAGCATCAGACTGACATCTATTGCGTGGCGCAGGACATGGCCGAGGGCGACCTGGAGCCAGACGATAAGTATCAGCAGCATCAGGCTGGCCGATTCCGCCGCCGGAACCGCCGCTCCCTCTGGTCCGACAGGCAGCATCCACTGTAACGGCAGGCTGAGCGCGGAGATGACGGCGCTGACGCCGATGGCCGAGGCGGCGGTTTGGATAAAGCGTTCCGGGTGGTTGCGAAATTTCAGCACCAGAAAGACGAAGGCGCCAAGAATGACGGTATCCATCAGGCTGGCAAAGAAGGCGGCGATGGGGTTACCAAGCGCCGGCGCGACCAGAATGGTTCCAATGATGACGTTGACGATCGCGACCATTCCCAGTAGTGATTGGGAGGCCGGCAAATCCTGCGGGCGCGCCCGCAGCAGGCAGAGTTGCGCGAAAAATCGTATCAGTGACAGCATTGGTTAACCCAGCGGCAGAGACCTTGCCAATGATACCTGCCGCAGTGTGGCTGCGGCCAACCTGGAGCCGCCGGTTTTACCGGGAAAAGCCGGTTATCAGGCCGTCTGCAATGAGTCCGGGCAGGATTTCGTCGAGGCGGGCACCAATCTCATGGGCAAAGGCATCCAGTTGATCCAGGCTTTGTCCGTCCCGGATGCGGCGTAAGATGAGCAACCGGGAATTGGTCAGGCGCTCATGGATGCCTCACTTGCCAGGGCGCCGCGCCGCCAGGTGATAGGATTCAGAAGTGGGGTCGCAGAGTTTGCGGTCCGCAAATACCAGACCCGATTCGTCGTGGTTTTTTCAACCGGCCGAGGAAAAACAAAAAATAATGGAACGCCGATACGTTGTCACCGGGTCGGAACTCGAACGGCTTTGTTCGGATCTCGCGCCGTCCCCGCACCTGGCGCTCGACACCGAGTTCCTGCGCGAGAAGACCTACTACCCGAAGCTTTGCCTGCTGCAGGTGTGCGGCAATGATGTCGCGGCCTGTGTGGATGTCCTGGCAATCGGCGACCTGAGTCCACTGCTGGAACTGCTGACCGAGCCGACTCGGGTCAAGGTCTGGCATTCGGCCCGCCAGGATATGGAGATCTTCCAGAATGAATGGGAACTGCTGCCCGAGCCCGTATTCGACACCCAGATCGCGGCGTCTGTCCTGGGGCTTGGTGACCAGGTGGGTTATGCACGCCTGGTTCAGGATGTCCTGGGGGTGGAGTTGGCAAAGGATCAGTCCCGATCCGATTGGTGCCGGCGCCCGTTGCAGGAGAGTCAACTGCACTACGCGTACGATGACGTGATCCACCTCGAGACCCTGTATCGTCGATTGTCAAAGCAGTTGAAAGACCTGGGTCGCGGAGACTGGCTGGAGAACGATTTTGCGGAACTGGTCGATCCGGCCACCTACCGAACGGAACCGGAGGACGCCTGGCAGCGTGTCAAGGGGCGACAGCACCTCAAGGGCGGGCGTCTGGCCATACTGCAGGAACTGGCGGCCTGGCGCGAACAACGGGCAATGGCCAGCGACAGGCCGAGGCGCTGGATTGTGAAGGACGAGATTCTGGTGGACATGGCAAAGCGTCCACCATCCGACCTGGAGGCCCTTTCGAGATTTCGAGGGATCGAGGAGCGTTTCATTTCACGCAATGGAGAGGCCTTGCTGGATTGCGTCCGGCGCGGGCAGTCAATGCCGCGCGAGCAGTGGCCGCGCGAGCGTATTCCGCCGCGCCTGAACATGCAGCAGGAGGTGACGGTAGACGCCCTGGCGGCGGTCCTGAAGTTGCTCGCCAATGCCAATAGCATCACCCCCGCGGCGCTGGGGTCGCGGGCCGATTCGCCGCCTGGTCACCGGCGCCGACTCCATCTTGCTCAGGGTTGGCGGCGTATGCTCGCCGGCGATGAACTGCAGGAGGTACTCAAGGGCCGGCAGGTGCTTCATGTCCGTGACGGTGAGCCCGTATTGGAATCATGGCCCGGCTGATCCTGCTGTCGGTGTTTCCCGCGGCCTTGCTGGGATGCAGCGAGCCTGATGTCGATAAGTCGCCCGGCCCGCCACCAGAAGCCGTTTCCAGCGAGGTCGAGGAAAGCTCCGAATCGCGAGGCCCTGGTTTACGGGCTCGATCAACTCGAGCGTGAGGCCAAGGCCCGCGGCGAGCTGGGGCTGGCGGTGCCCGGCGAATCTCAATCCGGGGCCGACTGACCAACCCGCCGAGTCAGTCTTACGCCAAGCGGGCCCAGATTCCCAGCAGCGCCGCCAGCAACAGTGCCGGGACTTCGCCCCAGCGGCCGTAGGGGGTCATGCCTTTCAACGGCTGGACATCTAGTTCAAGGCCGCCGGTAACGAATTGAGGGAGTCGATCGATGACCTGGCCGTGGGCGTCGATGCCGGCGGTGATTCCGGTGTTGGTGGCGCGCAGCATGAAACGCCCGGTTTCCAGTGCCCGCATGCGGGCGATCTCAAGATGCTGGTGCGGACCGATTGAGTCGCCGAACCAGCCGTCGTTACTGACGTTACCAGGAAGCGGGCGTCCGGCAGTGCCTGTCGGAGCTCTTCGCCGAACAAGGCTTCATAGCAGACGGAAGCGCCCACCGGCCAAGGGCCGACCTGAATCAACGGCCGCTCCGCGGTTCCCGCTGAAAAGTCCTCGCCGACAGCGGCCAGGCCTCGAAGGGCGTCCTTCCACAGGAACCCCAGTGGAAAATACTCGCCGAAGGGCACCAGGTGGCGTTTGTCGTAGCGGGATCGCTGCTCGCCAAGGGCGAGCATCGAGGTGAAATAGCTTTCGCTTTCGGCTTCGAAGAAAAGGATGCCCATCAGCACATGGCTGCCCTGCTTGCGCGCGAACTGTTGCAGGGGCTCGAGCAGCATGGACTCCACCTCGTCCGCCATCGCGGGTACGGCCGCTTCCGGCCAGACGATGAGCTGGTTGTCCACATGCTTTTCGGTGAGGTCGAGGTAGCGTTCGATGGTGGGGGATCAGATTGCCATCCATCCATTTCTCGTCCTGGGGGATATTTCCCTGAAGCAGGGCGGCGCGGAATGCGGCGCCGTCAGGCTGGGTCCAGTCATGGCCCCGTAACAAGGCACCGGCGGATATCAGCAACAGGGCGGAGATGGGGAGTGTGCGCGGCGCGCGGCGCAGGCTGAGTGTGGTCAGCCAGCCGGCGATGAGGGCGCCGGCCAGAGTGACGCCGAGTACGCCGCCCAGGGGTGCCAACCCCGCCAGGGGCGAGTCCACCTGCGAGTAGCCGAGTTGCAGCCAGGGAAGGCCGGTCAGCACCCATTCGCGCAACCATTCAACGAGCAACCAGGCCGCAGGCGCGGCAAAGGCCAGCCGTCGCCACCCGCCCTCGCTGAGCCAGGCGGTCAGGGCGCCGGCGATGGCAGGAAACAAGGCCATGGCGAGCGCCAACAGGAGTGCCGCTATGACTGCCAGCGGCAGCGGCAGCCCACCGAACTCGGCAAGACTGACGCGCACCCAGAAGAGTCCGAACCCAAACTGTCCGGCACCATAGACCCAGCCGAGAAAAAAGGCGCGCCGAGGGGACTCGTCGCGCCAAAGCAGAAACAGCACACCCAGGCACAGCGGCCCGAGGAACCAGAATCCGAACGGCGCGAAGGCCAGTACCGATGCGGAACCCGCTGAAAATGCCGTCAGGGGGCGCAGCAGGTGAAGGTGCCGCTGCAGGCTGGGGTGCTTCATCGCCCGGGGATCAGTCGTTCGTCGCAGCCGCTTGCGACTCTCCGGGTTCCAGCAGGCGAACGTTGAGCAGTCTTATCTTGCGGCTGTCTGCGCGGACAATCTGGAACTCGAAGCGATCGATGACCACGCTCTCACCTCGCTTGGGCAGGTGTCCGATGGCATGAGTCACCAGGCCGCCGATGGTGTCGTAATCGGCCTCGTCCAGTTTGGCGCCGAAGTGTTCGTTGAAATCCTCGATGTCCACCTGGGCCTTGGCGGTGTACTCCGTGTCGTTGCGTTTGAGGATCAGGGTGCCTTCATCGAAGTCGTATTCGTCCTCAATTTCGCCGACGATCTGTTCCAGCACGTCTTCAATGGTGACCAGGCCCGCCGCGGTGCCGTATTCGTCGATGACGATGGCCATGTGGTTGCGTATGGTTCGGAACTCGTGCAGCAGTACGTTGAGGCGCTTGCTTTCCGGGACCAGCACGGTGGCGCGAAGTACATCCCGGATATTGAAGCGCTTCTTTTTCTTCGAGCTGCAATACTGCAGCAGGTCCTTGGCCAGCAGGATACCGACAACCTCGGCGCGATCATCGCCAATCACCGGAAATCGTGAGTGGGCCGACGAGATGATCACGGGCAGTATGGCGTCGAGTGGCGCGTCGCGCTCGATAACCACCATTTCCGCGCGCGGGATCATGATGTCCCGGACCCGAAGGTCGGAAACGCCAAGGACGCCTTCGATCATCGCCAGCGCCTCCGAATCCAGGATGGCGCGGTTCTTTGCATTTTTCAGGAGGTCGAGCAGTTCATCGCGGTCTTTCGGTTCGCTACCGAGGGCCTGGGCAAGACGCTCTACCCAGCCTCGGGGGCGCGAACCGCTACTAGGGGGAGCGTCGCTAGTCATAAATCTCAGTCGCTAAGGTAAGGATCGGGGTATCCAAGTGTGGCCAGAATGTCGCGTTCGCGGCATTCCATTTCCATGGCGTCGTCGGCATTCTGATGGTCGAACCCCAGAAGATGCAAGGCCCCGTGGACGACCATATGCGCCCAGTGGGCCTCCAGCGGCTTGCCCTGACGGGCCGCTTCCGATGCCACGACAGGGGCACAGATCACCAGGTCGCCCAAAAGATCGGTGTTGGCGTCCAATGGCAGGCCTGGTGGTGGCTCAAAGGGAAACGAGAGGACGTTGGTCGGGCTGTCCTTGCCGCGATAGGTGCGGTTGAGCTCCCGGCTCTCCGCTTCATCGACAAGTCGAAGCACCAGTTCCAGGCGGTTGGATGGAAATCCCGCCAATGCGGCGAGGGCCCATTTTTCCAGCGTGGCATCGACCGGTATCCCGCTTCCCTGCGTAGCTTTCTGAACCTCAAGATCCAATTTCATCCGTTGATTGCCCATGATTGCGGATATTTTCCGGCTCCCGGGCCGATGGGTTTGGTGGCGGGTCGCGGTCGAGATGGCGCCCTGGCGTGCCGCCTGAAAGCGATGTATCGATTGCGTCCTTCATTCAGATTAACAGTAAACGATGTTTGATCAGATGACAGTCGTCGGGGCGGTTTGTGGATGGCCGATAACGCGGTAGCGAGTGAGGCCACATACAGGCTGCTCATTTTCCCTGAGGCGGTTTTGGCTGGCAAGCCGTGGGGGATTTGTTTTTCGGCGGGCTGGTAGCCTTGGGGGCTGGTAATGGCAAGAGGATTAAAGTGATGGAAAGCAGAACCGCGAACATGGCGTTCCGGCTCGAATGGAACAGCGCGGTTGCGTCCCATGCGGAGCGGCTTTATGTACCACGCGTCGATTTCTGGCGAGACATCTTTCCGCGGCGCCTGGAACAGGGCATTGCTTCGCTGGCCGAGGGCGAAACCCTGAGTGACAGCTTCGACCCCGGTGACCTTGTACCCATGCGAGACCAGTCGTTGGTGCGGTCGATACGCGATGCGGATTTTCAGCGCAGGCTCTCGATGCAGTCAGTGGAACCCAGGGTGGGCCGCTACTATCCGCGGACGCTCATTCCCGGTGTCGCGGGCATCTTCGCTGGGGATTTTCGGCCCTTCCGGGTGCTCGACATGGACGGCGAGCACATGACGCTGGATCTCAATCACCCGCTGGCGGGCCGCAAGCTGCATCTGGGGGTGACGGTGGTGGAAGACCTGCCGCCGCGCGACCAGCGGGGCGGCTCCTGTCACGACATCGCGGAGATGGTGACGGAGAAGGGGCCGGGGATGGAGGCCCTGGACATGGAGCGCTCTACCGATTTCTTTGATGCCTGCCCGCTGCCACGTCTTGACGACAATCCTGATGGCATCTTCTATCAGATGCCGCGTCTGGTGGAGCATGTCGATGCGGTTGCCAGTCGCGAGATCGGCGGGATCTATCGACGGCTGTTGCAGCCGGGACAACGGGTCCTGGATCTGATGAGCAGTTGGGTATCCCATCTGCCCGGTGAGCTCGATCTGGAGGTTTCCGGCCTTGGCCTCAACGAAGAGGAACTGCAGAAGAACTCGCGGCTGTCCGAGCGCAAGGTACAGGACCTCAACCGGAATCCGGCGCTGCCTTACGCAGACGCGAGCTTCGACGCGGTGGTGTGCGCCAATTCGGTGGAGTACCTGGTGCACCCCATTGAGATGTTCGGGGAGGTCGCGCGGGTACTCAGGCCGGGTGGGTTAGCCGTTTTCGTGTTCTCGGAGCGCTGGTTTCCGCCGAAGGTGATTACGCTGTGGACCGAGTTGCATCCCTTCGAGCGTCTTGGCTATGTCCTTGAGACCTTCAGGCAATGCGGGGGTTTTCAGGACTTGAACACCGAAAGTGTTCGCGGATTTCTGCGGCCCGACGACGACAAGTACCGCGGTATGACGCCCTATGCCGATCCTGTCTACGCGGTTTGGGCGCGCCGGGGCCGCTGATCGCCGGTCAGTCTGAGTGGCGCTCTGCTCTTTCGTAGGCCTGGATCACCCGTTGAACCAGCGGGTGGCGGACCACGTCCTTGGCGTTGAAGAAGGTGAAGCTGATGCCTTCGACACGGGCCAGGATGTCGGTCACCAGGCGTAATCCTGAGGCCTGGCCGCGGGGCAGATCCACCTGGGTGACATCACCGGTGATGACCGCCGTGGAGCCGAAGCCGATTCGTGTGAGGAACATTTTCATCTGTTCGGGCGTGGTGTTCTGCGCCTCGTCGAGAATCACGAAGCTGTCGTTGAGGGTTCGTCCCCGCATGTAGGCGAGGGGCGCCACCTCGATCACATTGCGCTCGATAAGTTTGGCCACGCGCTCGAATCCGAACATTTCGTAGAGGGCGTCATACAGTGGGCGCAGATAGGGGTCGATTTTCTGCGCCAGATCGCCGGGCAGGAAGCCGAGACGTTCGCCGGCCTCCACAGCGGGTCTTACCAGCAGGATTCGACGGACCTCCTGGCGCTCCAGGGCATCCACGGCGCAGGCGACGGCCAGGTAGGTTTTTCCGGTGCCGGCCGGTCCAACGCCGAAGTTGATGTCGTGGTTGAAGATCTTGTGCAGGTACTCGCGCTGATTCGGTCCCCGCCCACGAACCGTTCCGCGTTTGGTTTTTATGATGACCTCGGGGAGGTCCGGACGTGCCGAGTCGTCCAACAGATCTTCGATGCCCGATTCCTGCAAATGCAGGTGTACCGTGTGCTCGTCCAGGTTTTCGTTTGCCGTCGCTGCGTACAGCCTTTCGAGGACCTCGCCGCCGGCGCGAACGGCACTCGGCATTCCGACCAGATGGAAGCGACTGCCCCGGCTGTTAATCTCTATCCCCAGGCGGCGCTCGATCAGTCGCAAATGCGCTTCCAGCGGTCCGCAGAGATTGCCGAGGCGTTCGTTGTCCTCGGGTTGCAGGTGCAGGTCGAGGGTGGAGGGGCGAATGGTGCGCTATTGGCTTCAGGCACGGTTTACCGCCGATGCTGTGGTGGATTCAAGGGTGCCCCTCAGGGAATTGGGCAGGGCCTCGGTGATGCGAACCTCGACGAATTGCCCGATCAGGTTCGCAGGACCGTCGAAATTGACCACGCGGTTATTCTCTGTGCGCCCTGAAATCTGGCCCGGATCCTTGCGGGACGGTCGATCCACCAGCACCCGCTGGAGGCCGCCAACCATCTGGCGACTGATGCGCTGGGCGTTGTCGTTGATGCGCTGCTGCAGCCGCTGCAAACGCGCCTGCTTTTTCTGCTGGGGGATGTCGTCGGGCAGGTCGGCCGCCGGTGTGCCGGGCCGCGCGCTGTAGATAAAGCTGTAGGAGTGATCGAAACCAATCTCCTCGATGAGTTTCATGGTGTGCTCGAAATCTTCGTCCGTTTCGCCGGGAAAACCGACAATGAAGTCCGAGGACAGGCTGATATCGGGTCGAATCGCGCGCAGGCGGCGGATCTTGCGCTTGTAATCGAAGGCGGTGTGACCCCGTTTCATCAGCCCGAGAATCCGGTCCGAGCCGCTCTGCACGGGCAGGTGAAGAAAGCTGACCAGCTCGGGCACCTCTCCGTAGACCTCCACCAGGCTGTCAGAGAATTCCATTGGGTGCGAGGTGGTGAAGCGGATCCGGTCGATACCCTCGATGGCGGCGGCGTAGCGTATCAGCAGGGCAAGATCCGCCGGTTCTCCATCGTCCATTCCGCCCCGATAGGCGTTGACGTTCTGCCCCAGCAGGTTCACCTCTCTGACCCCTTGTCGGGCAAGTTGGCCGATTTCCGCCAGGACGTCGTCGAAGGGGCGGCTGACCTCTTCGCCGCGGGTATAGGGCACCACGCAGAAGGTGCAGTATTTGGAGCAGCCTTCCATGATGGAGACAAAGGCCGTGGGGCCGTCGGCACGGGGTTCCGGCAGACGGTCAAATTTTTCGATTTCGGGAAAGCTCACGTCTACCACCGGTTTGCCGGTGCGCCGGGTTTCCTCCAGCATCTCCGGGAGCCGGTGAAGGGTCTGCGGCCCGAAGACCAGATCCACATAAGGGGCGCGCTCGACGATGGCCTCTCCCTCCTGGCTGGCCACGCATCCGCCGACACCGATCACCAGTCGGGGGTTGGCGGCCTTCCAGGGGCGCCAGCGTCCCAGTTGGGAAAACACCTTTTCCTGAGGCCGTTCGCGCACCGAGCAGGTGTTCAGCAGCAGCACCTCGGCCTCTTCTGCGTTCTTGGTGACTTCGAGTCCATGGCTCTCCCGGAGCACGTCGGCCATTTTGTCCGAGTCGTACTCGTTCATCTGGCAGCCGTAGGTCTGGATAAAAAGCTTGCTGTTCATCTGGGGCCGTGCGCGGAGGATGGAAGCGCCCGCGGCAGGCGCCGAGCGGGAGTTTCCTGATAAGCGGAGAATTTTAGCAGATGCGTCAGCGTTTTTTCCGCGCCCGCGGATGGGTCTTGTCGTAGACCTGCGCCAGATGCTGAAAATCCAGGTGGGTGTAGATTTGGGTGGTGGCAATGTCAGCGTGGCCGAGAAGTTCCTGCACCGCGCGAAGATCGCCCGAGGATTCCAGCAGGTGGCTGGCGAAGGAGTGGCGCAGCAGGTGCGGGTGCACCTTGCCGGGAGTGCCCTGTTCCACTGCACGGCGCTGCAGTTGCGTCTGAATGGTTCGTGGACTGATGCGTCGCCCCCGGACACCGACGAAGAGGGCGTTTTCGTCCCCCTTGGCGAGTTCGCAGCGTACCTCAAGCCAACGCGCCAGGGCTTGACGGGCCATTCCACCCACCGGCACCCGACGGGTTTTCGCCCCTTTTCCCGTTATCTCCAGCAGGTCGTTTTCCCGTGGCAGATCGTTTATATCCAGACTGACCAGCTCCGCCAAACGCAGGCCGGAGCCGTAGAACAGTTCCATGATGGCGCGGTCGCGAAGCGCGACGGCGTCGTTGCCAGGGATCTCCAGCAGGTGGCCGATCTGGTCCGGGTCCAGAACATTGGGTAGAGGTCGGGCGGTTTTCGGCGCCCGCACACCCAGCGCCGGATTGGCGTCGGCCTGGCCTTCGCGCATCAGGAAGCGGAAGAATGAACGAAGCGATGAGAGCTCGCGTTGAAGGCTCTTGGCCGCGATGCCCTTGCGGTGCCTGGCCGCGATAAAGTGGCGCACATGATGCTGGCTGAGTTCGTCCCAGCGGGACATGCCTTGCTCTCGTAGCCAATCCGCCGTGCGATCAAGGTCTCTGGCATAGGCGGTCAATGTCTGGGGGGAGAGCCGGCGTTCGTGCTCCAGGTAGGCTCTGAATCGTTCCAGCCATGATGCAAGCGCATCTGGCGAAGACATCACACGCCCGGCTCGGCCATGACTTGTAGCGTACGGCTGACCACGTCGCCCAGTCGGCGAAGAAATTCCGTGCCCTTGCCGGAGTGAAAGCGTGTTGAATCGCGGCTGCCGATGGCGAGGATACCGAGGGTGCGGTCACCGGTGATGGGCACCAGGGCGACGGAACCGGTTTCGCTGGCTTGAGAGCCAAAGAGGTAGGAGAGCTGCTCTTTCTTCAACTCGCCGCACTTGGGTTTTCCCTGCCTCATGAAGTCGTTGAACATGGACGGTCCGGGTTCGCCCTCGTTAACCGCCTGATCGAGTTCTGTCGCGGAAAACAGCCGCAGTTCCACCGCGTCCGCCTCGAATTGCGAGCGCAATTCGTCCTGCAGGGTGTTGAGGACTTCCTCCAGCGTGCCGGTATCGATCAGCGCCAGGGTCAGCTCATGCAGCTGGCGATTCAGGCGTTCGTTTTCGCGGGCAACCTCGATGAGATCTTCGAGTTGGGTGCGGTAGCGTTCGGACTGATCCCGCAGCGTCATTACCTGGCGCTCGAGTAATGAGATGGCGCGATCGTCCGTGGGGTGAGGAATCTCAAGCTCACGCAGCAAACCGAGATGATCCTCGAAGAATTCAGGATGCCGCTCGAGGTAGTCGGCGACCTCTTGTTCTTTATCTTCCACGGTAGCGGTATTGGTATCGATGTTCTTTTCACTCATAGCTGGATGATTCCTTCGAAGACCCGCGCGGCAGGGCCGCTCATCCAAACCGGGTCATTGTTGCCGTGCCAGCTTATCATAAGCTCGCCACCGGGTAAGCGCACCTGTACCCGGTCATTCAGTAAGCCAAGGCGCCTGCCCACTGCGACCGCCGCACAGGCCCCGGTGCCACAGGCAAGGGTTTCTCCCACGCCGCGCTCGTAAACCCTGAGGTCGATCCGGTCGCATGATTCGATCTCCATGAATCCGACATTGGTGCGGTTGGGGAAACGGGGGTGGCCTTCAATGGCAGGCCCGACTATCTCGACCGGTGCATCCGCTACCTTGTCCACCATCAGTACGGCGTGGGGATTGCCCATGGAGACCGCGCCGATGTCGTAGCGGGCGCCGTTTACCTCCAGCGCGTAAAGGTCGGTTTCGACGTCGGCGATGAAGGGAATGTCGGATGGCAGGAAGCGCGGCGCTCCCATATTTACCCGCACGTTACCGTCATGCTCGATATGCAACTGAATGAGGCCCTGTGCCGTGCCGACGTCGATGGTGTCGTTGTCAGTCAGGCCGTTATCGCGGACGAAACGTGCAAAACAACGGGCCCCGTTGCCGCATTGTTCAACCTCTCCGCCATCGGCGTTGTAGATCCGGTAGTAAAACTCCGTGTCTCGTGAGCGGGGCCGCTCCACCAGCAGCAATTGATCGCAGCCGACACCGAAATGGCGATCGGCGATGAAGCGGATTTGCGCGGCCGACAAATCGACCCGCTGGTCTATGGCGTCGATCACCACGAAGTCATTGCCCAGCCCGTGCATTTTTGTGAACTGAAGTCTCATCGGCCAAGCTTAACCTGAAAACCAAGCCAGCTGATTGCCGGCGGGGTTTCAGGCCTGGAGAAACCCTGTGGCAAGCAGGTGCCGATCCGAAATCGTCTTTACCTGAATCCCGCATAGACCGACTGATTCCAGTTGAGCGCGGACCTCGTCTACACGGTAAGCGGCGAACAGTGAATTACGAAAGTCCCTGCGCAGTACGTCGGGGGCATCGGCGGCATATTGGTCGACCAGGGCCTCCAGGGTTGCTTCGTCCGCGGGGCGTTGCAGGTCCATGACGCAAAGCGCCGCGCCCGGTCGTCCGCATGCTTGTGCCGTTTGCCAGAGAACCGCCGGGTCCTTGAGGTGGTGAAGCAGGCTGTTGGAGACGACGGCATCGTAAACACCGGTGCCGATTTTAGCGGATGGCAGGTAGTCGCAGATCAAGCGGATTCGCCCGGGCAGGTCCGGATGGCGGGCTATGGCCGATCGGGCATGAGCAAGCATCGACCCGGCACCGTCCACCGCGTCGATAAGGAGATCCGGAAACTGTTGCGCAAGCGCGATCGGGATATCGGCCGGGCCGCATCCCAGGTCCAGCATGCGCCCGGCGAAGCCATTGGGGTGCTGGGCGGAAAACTGTTCCTGAAACAGCAGGCGCGGCTCGGAAAAATCCGCGTCGGCGTAGGCCCTGGCCTGCGCGGCATCATCCATGAGGTCGTCCGGTTCGGGTATCCGTTTCATGGCAGCAGAGATTCTCCCGACCAGAGTGATTCGAGGGTCTCTCGTTGACGGACCAGGTAGGCGGCATCGCCGTCCACCATCACTTCCGCTGCCCGGGGGCGGCTGTTGTAGTTGGAACTCATGGTGAATCCGTAGGCGCCGCTGGATCGAATGGCAATCAGGTCGCCAGCCTCTGCGGCCAGTCGTCGATCTTTGCCGAGGAAGTCGCCGGTTTCGCAGATGGGACCGACGATATCGCTGTTCCGGGTGGCCGCGATCGGCTTTTCCAGTACCGGAATGATCGACTGAACCGACTGGTAAAGCGAGGGGCGCAACAGGTCGTTCATCGCCGCGTCCACCACGGTAAACTGTTTTTCGGGGGTGGACTTGAGGTATTCCACGCGACTCAGAAGGATGCCGGCGTTGGCCGCGATGGCGCGACCCGGTTCGAGCAGGAGTTCGTAGGGCAGGTCTTGAAGGCGGCTGTGCAATGCGTCGGCGTATTCGCCGGGCTCCGGCGGTGATTCGTCGGTGTAGCGAACGCCGAGTCCGCCACCGAGGTCGAGATGCTCGATAGTGATGCCGGCCTGTTCGAGGCGGGAAACCAGCACCAACACGCGATCCAGGGCGTCGAGGAAGGGATCGAGGCGGGTGAGCTGGGATCCGATATGGCAGTCGACGCCGACGATTCGCACGTTATCCATGTCCGCCGCGCGACGATAGAGATCCAGCGCCTCCTGCATGTCGATGCCGAACTTGTTTTCCCGCAGGCCGGTGGAGATGTAGGGGTGGGTGCCGGCGTCCACGTCGGGATTGACACGAAAGGACACCGGCGCCACGCGTCCCTCCGAGGCGGCCACCGCATTCAGGCGTTCCAGCTCTGCGCCCGATTCGACGTTGAAACAGCGTATCCCCGCCTGCAGCGCCCGAGCCATTTCATCGGCTCGTTTGCCGACGCCGGAAAACACCACTTTGGCGGCGTCGCCACCAGCGGTCAAAACGCGTTCGAGTTCTCCCACGGAGACAATGTCGAAGCCCGAACCGAGCCGCGCCAGCACGTTGAGCACGGCGAGGTTGGAGTTGGCCTTCACGGCAAAGCAGACCAGGTGAGGTCGGTCTGCAAAGGCGTTATCGAAGGCGTGCCAGTGCCGCTCGAGCGTTGCGCGGGAGTAAACGTAGAGCGGGGTGCCGAATTCGTCGGCGAGCCGGTCCAGCGGAACATCTTCCGCGTGCAACAGGGCATCGCGGTAGGCGAAATGATCCATGCTACTGCTTCTGCTCGCTGCTGGCGGGCTCCTTCGGCAGGTAGAGCGGTCCTTTTTTGTCCGCAGGCCGACAGTATTTGCCCCAGGGCGAGCGACGTCACGACGACGAGCAACAGGTAGCGTGCGTAGCACATAAGGAAGGGTCCCGCGTTTAAAAACAGGCAGTATATCGCGCCTGCGGCTTACCCGGGATGAGGACGGGCCAGGGGCGGCAGATCCCCTGTGAGCCCCATAGCCCGGCGGATAAGTGCCGATTTTACCGGTGTTATGGTGTCGGCCGCCCGCAAGCCGAGATTGCGTACCAGGCCCAGGGGTTTGGAACGGTTGCTGAACAGCTGGTTGAAGCCTTCCATCGCCCGCATCACGGCCAGGGTTTCGCCCTTGCGCGCCCGTTCGTAACGTCGTAGTTGCTGATAATCGCCAACCGGGTGGCCGCTATCGCGAGCGGTGATCAGCACCCTGGCCAGCTCGGCCGCGTCAAGAAATCCGAGATTTACACCTTGCCCGGCGAGCGGGTGGATCATGTGGGCGGCGTCGCCGACGAGGGCCAGTCCCTCTTCTACGGTGTGGGCCGCGAGCTGAGATCGCAGAGGAAAGGTGGCGCGCGGTCCTGTCTCGGTGACGGCACCCAGACGATAGTCGATGGCCTGGCCGAGTTCGCGGCAAAAGGCATTGTCATCGAGCGCCATCAATCGTTCAGCCTCGGCCGGTGTGGTGGACCAGACAATCGAGCAACGATCTGTGGTGTCTGCGGGCAGGAATGCCAGCGGTCCGGTCGGCAGAAACCGCTGCCATGCTGTGCGCCCATGTCCTTGACTGACCCTTACGGTGGCGACCAGTGCCAATTGCTCGAAACTGCGAACCGATACCGCAATGCCGGCCAGATCGCGTACCCTGGAGCGGCCTCCATCGGCGGCCACCACCAGGGGAGCGACCAACTGCTCCCCGTTTTCGAGTTCGAGTCCCCGCGGTGTCAGCGCCCTGGTGCTCGCCGGACATCGGATATCAATGGCATCGATGGCTTCCATCCGTTCCCAGAGCGCAAGCTGGATACTGCGATTCTCCACAATGTGGCCGAGGTCGGGCTCTCCGATTGCCGCCGCATCAAAATGAATCTCACCGACGCCGGGGCGATCCCAGACGTGCATGCGCTGATAGGCAGCGCCGCCGAGGGCCTTTACCCTGGACCAGGCGCCGAGATTTTCGAGCAGTTGCTGGCTGGCCCGGGTAAGGGCGGACACCCGGTTGTCGATCTCGTCGGCCGGCCATTGGCGCCGGGGTTCACGGGCTTCAACCACGGTGACCCGGAAGCCGGCCTCGCCCAGTGCGCAGGCCAAAGCGGCACCCACCATGCCGGCGCCAGCGATGAGAACATCGGATTTGATCTGTGTTGCGCTATTCAAGGCGGAGTCCCCGGGAAAGGCGTGGCTGGTAACCCTTGAGTCCCATCGCATGGCGGGCAATGCCATGCCTGATGGGAGGCACCATGTCGGTGAGCGCCAACCCCAGGTTTCGCGCCAGTCTAACCGGGCTCAACGGGTTGGTGAAGATGCGCGCCAGGCTGTCGGTGATCAGGGCCAGGCTCTGCTGGTCGTTCTTGCGCCATTGGGCATAGTGATGGAGGACTTTTTGATCGCCCGGTTCTTGACCTGAGGCGACGGCAGAGGCCACCACATCCGCCAGCGCCGCAACATCGCGTATGCCGAGATTGAAACCCTGCCCGGCAATGGGGTGGAGTGTGTGCATGGCGTTGCCGATTAGCGCAATCCTGCCGTAAACCCCCTTTTGGGCCATCAACAGCCTGAGGGGGTAGCTGAAGCGTTTGCCCACACGAAGCAGGCGTCCCAATCTGAATCCAAATGCTTCTTGAAGTTTCGTAAGAAAGGTCTCGTCGTCCCAGGTCATGGGCAGTTCGGCGCTCTCGGTCGGCCAGGTCCAGACGAGGCCGCAACGGTCGTCCGACATGGGCAGCAAGGCGATGGGTCCCGATTCCGTAAAGCGTTCGTAGGCCAGCCCGGAATGTGGTCGGTCCGGCGTGATGTTGGTGATGATAGCGGTCTGCCGGTAATCGTGTTCGCGGGTGTTGGCGCCCAGCTGCTCCCTGACCGAAGACTGGGTCCCGTCCGCGGCGGCCATCAGGCCTGCCCGGATCTGTTGCGGGCCATCGGGAGTGGACAACTGCAGTGTGACGCCGTCGTCGTCCTGGCTGAAATGCTCGAGGGATGCGGGCGCCAGGCGTTCGATGGGCAGACTGTCCAGCGTCCGGTACAGCGCTTCGCCCAGTTCGCGGGCGAGGGCGACGTAACCGAGGGCGGGAACGCCTTCCTCTTCGCTGTCGAGGTGTGTAAATCCGAAGCGTCCACGATCGGAAATGTGAATGCGCTCGATGGCGGTGGCGCTCGATGCCAGATGGCCCCAGACGTCGATGCCCTCGAGGATGCGTCGACTGCCGTAGGACAAGGCAATGGCCCTGTCGTCGTAGGTGGGCGGCGTACCTAGCCGTGGCGCTGAACTTTCGAGCATGACCACGCGTAGGGGCAATTGCGCCAGTGCGCAGGCAAGACTGGCGCCCACCATGCCACCACCGACGATGGCGACGTCGTATGGATTATCCCTTTCGCTTGTCTCCATGAGGTTCTCCGGCCATCAGTGCTTCGATCTCGGCGATGCCCTTGGGGGCGGACGAGGACATTACTTCATGGCCGTCACGGGTGACCAGTACGTCGTCCTCGATGCGAATGCCAATGCCCCACCATTTTCGCGCCACACCCTTCATTCCCGGGGGAATATAAATCCCCGGTTCGACGGTGAGCGCCATGCCTGGCTCCAGCTGTCGCCATTCGCCGTCGATTTTGTAGTCTCCCACGTCGTGCACATCCATGCCGAGCCAATGGCCGGTTCGATGCGGGAAAAACGGTTTGTAGGCCTCGTCTTTGACCAGCCTGGGTACGGTGCCCTTGAGTAATCCAATTTTGCGCAGCCCGCGCGTGATGACCTTCACTGCCGCCTCGTGGGGCTCATTCCAGTGAGCGCCGGGTTGGATGGTGTCGATGGCGGCGAGTTGGGCCTCGAGAACGATCGCATACAGTGTGCGCTGCGGGTCGCTGAAGCGTCCGCTTATAGGGAAGGTTCTTGTAATGTCCGATGCGTAATGATCGTATTCGCAGCCTGCGTCAATGAGCACCATCTCGCCATCCGCCAACGTCGCGCTGTTGTCGGTGTAGTGGAGCACGCAGGCGTTCGGTCCACCGCCGACGATAGCGGGGTAGGCCTGACGCATTGCCCCTTGGTGCATGCATTCATGTTCAAAGTCAGCCTGGACCTGATACTCATTCATGCCGGCTGAGCAGGATTGCATGGTCCTGATATGGGCCTGCGCCGAGATGCGGGCCGCCTTGCGCATGAAGCGGATTTCGGCAGGGCTTTTGATCAGCCGCAACTCGTGCAGATAGTGATCGAGGGCGATGAACTCGATGGGTGCGTGCACGCCGGTGCGTCCGCGGCTGCGGATGCGGTTGATCCATTCCGACATGCGTCGATCGAGATCCGCGTCGCAG
This sequence comes from uncultured Gammaproteobacteria bacterium, assembly GCA_963820915.1. Taxonomy (GTDB): domain Bacteria; phylum Pseudomonadota; class Gammaproteobacteria; order Chromatiales; family Chromatiaceae; genus CAWGBV01. The sequence continues at coordinate 45,492 of CAWGBV010000012.1, forward strand.
CCCATGGCGTAGTACACGCGTTCGCACTGCTCCAGCATTCGCGGCAGAATTTCGTCGAGATCGCTGATGGGAAACGAATCGTCAGCGCCGAAGTCTTCGATGGCGCCCTCCTGGCCGGCACGCGGACCATCCCAGAGTTCCTTTGTGGCGTCCTTTTCGCGGCAGAAGAGAACGTACTCACCATGTGAGCGCCTGGGAATCAGTACTGCAACAGCTTCCGGTTCCGGAAAGCCGGTCAGGTAATGGAAATCGCTGTCCTGTCGATACGGGTAATGAACGTCGCGATTGCGGATCCGCTCGGTGGCGGCGGGCAGAATCGCGATGCTTTTCGGTTCCATCATGCGCATCAGTTGACGACGCCGGCGCTTGTGCTCGTTGGCCTTCATATTCAATCAGTCCGGATTTGCTCCCAGTTCGCCCTGAATCGTCATGACCGCTGTGCGCACGTATTCGAGCAGATCTGCCAATGCCTGCTCTTCTTCCTCCGAGTCGCCAATGATGGCCTCGTTCAATCGGGTGAATTCGGCGAGGTCGTCAACGGATTCCCTGATGTTTTCTGAGAGTGAGCGATGGTTGGCCTCGCCCACGCCCAATCCATAGAGAAAACCCTCACACCAGACGCGTAAGGCGGAAGCTCTGTCCCTCAGCGGGACGTCGTCGTCGGGAAGTATGGGCGAAAAGATGTATGTGGGGTCATTGAACTGGTTGATGGTTTCGCGGGCGAGATCTGCCAACGCTCGACGATCTTCCTCGTCGATTGCGCTACTCTCCCTGTTAAAGGGGCAGATCTCGTGAATCAGGTAATCAGCTTCCAACTGCCCGGCCGCGATCAACCCTGTCAGCATGCCGTGGGCCTCTGCGGCCTCTGTTTCCACGCCGAGATTACGCAGGTGGCGGTTCAGATCTGAATAGTTGAGGGGGGGCAGTGACATGTAACCGGTTTGTTCAGGACGGAGGGGCCGAGTCATAAATTGGTGCAAATCATATCATGGGGTGTACCATTGACCGACAAAAGCAAGCTTTCATAATATTGCTCAAATGGAAAACCTTGACCCGCGTATTGTTTCCGACCAGGAGCTCAAGGCTCTTGAATCTCGAATCGATGAGTTGGTTCGTGCCTGCGGCCACCTGAAGGAAGAGAACAAAATGCTCATGGCCAGGCAGGATTCGCTGGTGACAGAGCGTGCCGCACTCATTGAAAAAACCGAAATGGCCAAGAGTCGGGTCGAGGCAATGATTACCCGACTCAAAACGCTGGAAACCGGAACGTGAGTGACAAGCCCAAGCCCATTACCGTAAGAATTCTCGATCAGGACTTCCGGATTGCCTGTGAGCCGGGAGAAGAAGACGGCCTGCTGTCGGCGGCAAGACACCTCAATCAACGTATGCAGGACCTTCGCTCGACGGGAAAGGTCATCGGCGCCGAACGGATAGCGATCGTGGTGGCGCTGAACCTCACTCACGAGTTTCTTCAGTTGAGCGATGTCGCCAGCGATTCAGCCACTAATCTCAACAAGCGTCTTAAGCACATGCGTGAGCGCGTGGAAAGCGCGCTTAACGATTCCAATCAACTCGAACTCTGATCTTCCCGCTTTAAGCTATAATTGGTTCCAAGCATCCCCTGCGCTGTTCGACAGTCAATCGGGTATTTTCTTGAGCCTTGTATTTTGCCTTGGGTGCCTGACAACCAGACCGGTGTGCATGTCCGCCTCCGAGCGGGAAGCCTGAAGTCTGGTAGCGGCTCCCACTTGAATCGAAAGGTTCAAGAACAAAGATTGGCAACGGCATCTGCGGGGGGTGCCTCTTCCTTTTCCCAACATGAATAATTCCCAGCAGATCAGACGCGAGATTAGAGCGCGTCGCCGTACCTTGTCTCCACGGGAACAGCGCTGCCATAGTCAGTCTGTATGTCAACGCCTGCTCAGGTGGATGCCTTTCCTAAGGGCAGAGTCAGTTGCCATTTACTTCAGCGCCGATGGCGAAGTGGACTTGATGCCGGTTGCAGAAAGCGCGTGGTCCATGGGCAAAGTGGTGTATCTGCCCGTGTTGCACCCTTTCGCCGGTAATCGACTTTGGTTTAGTCGTTGGGATGCCAAAGACACCTTGGTACGCAATCGGTTCAACATCCTTGAGCCAAATCCGCGACGGTATAAACCGCGGCATGGATTGAAGTTGGACATGGTATTGATGCCGCTGGTTGCTTTTAATCCAAGCTGTGCACGACTTGGAATGGGCGGTGGTTTTTATGATCGAACCTTCGCCTTTCGAGTCAGGAATAAGGTTTGGCGTCGACCATTGCTGGTTGGAATTGCGCATGATTTACAATGCGTGTCAGCGCTGCAAAGCAATGACTGGGATGTGCCGCTTGATGCTGTTGTTACAGAGCATCAGCATCAAGTCTGTAAGAAGTGATCCGCATTATCTATAGCCTTGCTTGCTTAAACCATAGAAATAAAACTAGTATTACAGCGAAGAGACGCTATATTTCGTCTGACAAGTCAGTTTCGTTCATCTTTATGCAAGGGGGAGTTATGGCAAAGAAGACGACAACACGAAAGGCTTCTGCAAAGAAGAAAGCGGTAACCCGTAAAAAAGCCGTTAGCGCGGAAGAAGCCGGCAAAGAAAGCGGTAACCCGTAAAAAAGCCGCCACCAAAAAGAAAGCGGTAACCCGTAAAAAAGCCGCCACCAAAAAGAAAGCGGTAACCCGTAAAAAAGCCGCCACCAAAAAGAAAGCGGTAACCCGTAAAAAAGCCGCCACCAAAAAGAAAGCGGTAACCCGTAAAAAAGCCGCTACCAAAAAGAAAGCGGTAACCCGTAAAAAAGCCGCTACCAAAAAGAAAGCGGTAACCCGTAAAAAAGCCGCTACCAAAAAGAAAGCGGTAACCCGTAAAAAAGCCGCCACCAAAAAGAAAGCGGTAACCCGTAAAAAAGCCGCTACCAAAAAGAAAGCGGTAACCCGTAAAAAGACCGCTACCAAAAAGAAAGCGGTAACCAGGAAGAAGGCGACCAGAATGGCACAGTAAGCTGTAAAGGATGACAACGAAAAAGGGCCCTTGATCGGGCCCTTTTTCGTTGGGTTGATTGGATTCAGCGAAGATAGATCGGGCTAGCCTGAGACCTTCTCGCCATCCGGCATCAGAGCGCGTAGCTCTGTGATGGGGCCACTGCCTGCAAACAATCGGAAGGCGGGATTTTCTGTTTCTTCCCAGTAACGGAAACCAAGTCGATCCATGAATGCTCGAAAGTCCTTGCGGTCTTCCGTGGAAAGCTGCAATCCCACCAGCACTCTTCCGTACGCGGCACCGTGATTGCGGTAGTGAAAAAGGCTGATGTTCCAGCGTTTTCCGATTTGAGACAGAAAGTTGAGCAAAGCGCCGGGGCGTTCAGGAAATTCGAAGCGATAGAGGTGCTCGTTGGTTACTTCGGGGGCATGCCCGCCGACCATGTAACGAATATGCAACTTTGCGGTTTCATTGTCGCTAAGGTCGATTACCGGGTATCCCTTTTCTTGCAGTGCAGCGAGCATCTCGTCGTGTTCTTCGGCGCCCCGGGTCAGTTCAACGCCGCAGAAAACATGAGCGATGCGCTCGTCGGTGTAGCGATAATTGAATTCGGTGATTCCGCGTCGTCCCAAGGTTTTGCAAAATCTTAGAAAGCTGCCGGGCGTTTCAGGAATCTGGACGGCCAACAACGCCTCGCGGTCCTCTCCGAGTTCAGCGCGCTCGGCAACGTGGCGCAGCCGGTCAAAATTGATGTTCGCTCCGCTCTGTATCGCCACCAGGCTCTGGTTCTCGATAGCCTGCTCTTTCACATGCTTCTTCATCCCTGCCACGGCAAGCGCGCCGGCGGGTTCGGCGACGATTCGGGTTTCGTCGAAGATATCCTTGATGGCGGCGCAGATTTCATCGGTGGTGACCAGTACCACGTCATCGACGCACTTGCGGGCGATGCGGAAGGTTTCCTTGCCGATCTGCTTGACGGCCACGCCGTCGGCAAATAGGCCGACTTCCTTCAACTTGACGCGCCTGCCGGCCTTCATTGCGCGATACAGCGTCGGAGAGTCTTCAGGCTCAACACCGACGATTCGCGTATTCGGGCAGACATACTTGATGTATGCGGAGACGCCGGCGATCAGGCCGCCACCCCCTACGGGTATGTAAAGGGTGTGTATCGGTTCTGGATGCTGGCGCAGAATCTCCATGCCGATCGTACCCTGTCCTGCGATCACGTCGGGGTCGTCGAAAGGGTGCAGGAACGTCAGGTTGCGATCCTTGGCCATCTTCATGGCCAGCGCGAAGGCGTCGTCGTAGGAGTCGCCGTGGAGGACGGTTTTCGCCCCCCTGGCCCGCACGGCACTGACCTTGATCAGCGGCGTGGTTTTGGGCATCACGATGGTGGCGGGAATTCCCATGTGGCGCGCCGACATGGCGACGCCCTGAGCATGGTTCCCGGCCGATGCGGCGATGACGCCGAGCTTGCGGATCTCGGGATCGAGCCTGGAAAGCTTGTTGTACGCGCCTCGCAGCTTGAAGGAGAAGACCGGTTGCAGGTCTTCCCGCTTCAACAGAACCCGGTTGTTCAGGCGAGCGGAAAGGCGTGGCGCCACATCGAGCGGCGACTCGATGGCGACATCGTAGACGCGGGCGCGCAGTATTTTTTCGATATAGCGTTGAGGCATATTCTTCATTCGTCAGGCCGATGAAACCTTTGCCATCGGCGGGTATGATAATCCGGTTAACAGCAGGACAAGGAATCATTGCATGAATCAGGACACACTTAAAAGACAGGCCGCCGAACGCGCTATGGAGTTTTTACCGGACGGCGGTGTTCTGGGCGTAGGAACCGGCTCGACAGTAAATCATTTCATTGAGTTGCTGGCGCCAATCAAGGGCCGTTATGAGGGCGCTGTATCCAGTTCAGAGGCATCCACGGAGCGACTGAAGGCGATCGGTATGCCGGTACTGGATCTCAACGCTTCTGGTGAACTCGACGTGTATGTGGACGGTGCCGACGAATCGAACCACCAGCTTCAGCTGATCAAGGGCGGCGGCGGCGCTCTGACCCGGGAAAAAATCATCGCCGCAGCCAGTCGCAAGTTTGTCTGCATCGCCGACGAGAGCAAACTCGTTCAAGTGCTGGGAAAATTTCCGTTGCCGGTGGAGGTGATTCCCATGGCGCGCAGCTATGTGGCGCGAGAGCTGGTCAAACTCGGAGGGACACCGGCGTTGCGGGAAGGCTTTGTCACCGATAACGGAAATCTGATTTTGGATGTCCACAACATGGAAATCATGGAGCCGGCCGCAATGGAGGATCGCATCAACGGCATCACCGGGGTGGTGACGGTGGGGCTTTTTGCGCGGCGCCCGGCGGATGTTCTCATCCTGGGGTCTGCTGAGGGTCCCAGGATCTTGGAAATCTGACCGGCCTGGAAATCCCTGGGATTCAGGCAAAAAAAACGGGGCCCTGAGGCCCCGTTTCAATGACAAGCTTGGTTGATTAAATCAACTTAGAACTTGTGGATCGCGCCGAGCGAGAAACCGGTGCCGGCAAGTTGGTAGTTGTGCAGACCAGTTCCGGCGACGGGGGCACCGTCGGCGAAGTCAGAGTCATTGGCATTGGTGTACATCAGGTAAGCGGTGGTGCGCTTGCTCAGCATGTGGTCAAGACCAACGGCCCATGCACTACGATTGCCGAAGTCGTCCGGGTTTTCCTGGCCCCACATGCCCTTTATGGCGTTGTTGCCGAACATGTACTTGGCCGACACCTGCCAGCGGTCTACGTCGTAGCCGTCAGACATGCTGTGCGCCTCGTAAACACCAGCGATGGCGAAGGAGTCGGCGAAGTAGCCGAGGCCTGCGCGCCACTTGTTGTTTTTGTCGGTGCCAAGCAGCTTGTTGATATCTTCGTATGCCAGGGAGGCGAAGATGCCGTTGTTGCTGTACATGGCGGCCAGCGAGTAGCCGTCAGCAATGCCGGTGGCGTTGTCGGTGATGTAACCCGGATAGTCAACGCCGGAAACTGCGGCGCCGGCGAGGGTGAAGCCGCTCAGGTTGGGGCTGATGTAGGCGATGGCGTCGTTGGCACGGATGTCCTGGAAGCCCAGGGTGGTGTTGTAGTCAGCCATGGTGTCGGCGAAGAAGTCCAGCTTGCCGGAGGAGATCTTGTACGGGGTGTCGTGACGACCGTACAGGAAGGTACCCCAGTCGCCTGCGAGACCGATGTAGGCGTTACGACCAGCGCCCCAACCGGGGCTGTTGCCCTGGAAGCGGTCAGAGGTCAGGTTGTACGCGATTTCCATTTTCCAGATGGCCTTCAGGCCGTTACCCAGGTCTTCGGAACCCTTGAAGCCAAGGCGGGTGGTGTTGGAAGACACGTTCCAGAAGCTGTCCATGCCCCTTGCTTCAGGGTTGACATAGTCAATAGATGCGTGAACCACACCGTAGACCTGTACGCCCGCTTGGGCGGTCATGGGCAGCACAGCGGCAGCGGCGATAGCTGCTACAAGTAGCTTTTTGTTCATTTTGAACTCCCTCGAGAAGTCATAAATTCTGAAAGATTGAAAAGGCCTGCCGTCACAGGCACATAAAGATAGTAGCCACACCAAACCGCGAATGCAAGTACATTTTGTAAAAAAAACACCAATGGCGCGCCTGTATCATTTTTGCCACCTTCTTTCTATACAAGGGGATAGCGGTGATTGTTAATTTTGATCGGGCGATTTCATGGGGGTTTTGTCGCGTTGCGCCATCTGTTGGAGGCGCGTTTTTTGGCGTGAATGTGGCGATAAAAATACAGATTCCCGGCTTCAGGACAGAGCGCGACCATTTGTTGCGACGTTGCCGGGTACGCTGAAAAGTACTGGAGGCTGTTGCGTCAGGCCCAGGGCGCCGGGCTCGAATGATGTTTCAAGGGGGGTCCGGGCGGCCTCGAAAGGCCGCTCGGAATTGCTCGGGGTGTAGTGGAAAACCTGGCTGGGGCGGTAGGGTTCGAACCTACGACCTACGGAGTCAGAGTCCGTCGCTCTGCCAATTGAGCTACGCCCCAGGAAACCGGGGGTAGCGGATCAGCGCTTGGAGTATTGAGGACGCTTGCGGGCCTTGTGCAGGCCGACTTTCTTACGCTCGACCATGCGCGAGTCGCGGGTCAGGAAACCGGCAGTGCGAAGCGGACTGCGCAGTTCCTCGTTGAAGTCCACCAGTGCGCGGGCGATACCGTGACGGATGGCGCCAGCCTGGCCGCTGTTACCGCCGCCGATGACGCGAACCTTGATGTCCAGTTTGTCGGTGTTGTCGGTGACTTCCAGGGGCTGACGGACGATCATCCGCGCTGTCTGGCGACCGAAAAAATCGTCAAGCGACTTGCCGTTGACGGTAATGGAGCCGTTACCGGGCGCGATCAGTACGCGCGCGCTGGCGGTTTTGCGTCGGCCGGTGCCTTGATTGTAAGTCTGTGCCATCGGTATTCCTTAAATGTCCAGGGCTCTGGGCTGCTGCGCCGCGTGAAGATGCTCGGGGCCGGCGAAGACTTTCAGCTTTTTGAACATGGCCCGACCCAGCGGATTGCGCGGCATCATGCCGCGAACGGCCGTTTCGATGACCCGCTCCGGTGCCGTCTTGAGCTGTTTTTCGAGGCTGATGGACTTGAGGTTGCCAATATATCCCGTGTGATGGTGATACATCTTGTCGGTCAGCTTGTTGCCGGTAACCCGGATCTTTTCCGCGTTGACCACGACGATATAGTCGCCGGTGTCCACGTGAGGCGTGTATTCGGGCTTGTGCTTGCCACGCAGCCGCCGTGCGATCTCGCTGGCCAGGCGCCCCAACGTTTTGCCGTCGGCGTCGACCAGATACCATTCACGCCGAACGTCGGCGGGCTTCGTGCTTACGGTTGTCATCCGTATGTTTCCTCGAGAAAAACTCGTTACCAAAGTGCGGAGCGCGGTAAACCGCTAAAAAGGGCGCGAATCATAGCGAATGCCCCGCGACTTTACAAGTCTCCAATGATGGTTGGAATCCCTCGGCGTTTCCCTTTGGTGTGCGGGGCGAGATTGAGGTATGGTCCGCCAGATTAATCCTTGCCCTGCATATCGTTCGTACTTATGAGGTTTCTGGCGCGTCTAATCGCCTACACGGCGGCCCTGTTATTGTCCGGCATCGCTCTTGGCGGCGTTGCGGCTGCGCTACTCTATTTTGAATACGACAAAGAACTGCCCGCCGTCGACGAGCTTCGCGAGGTGCGTTTGCAGGTCCCTTTGCGGATCTACACCGCCGATGGCCTGCTGATGGGCGAGTACGGCGAACAGCGGCGTGAACCGGTAACCTTTGAAGAGATCCCCGAGACCGTTGTGCAGGCCTTTCTTGCCGCAGAGGACGATCGTTTCTTCGAGCATCCCGGGGTGGATTACCGCGGCCTGATCCGGGCTGGAGTGGACTTGATACGCACCGGCGAGCGCCGCCAGGGCGGCAGCACCATCACCATGCAGGTGGCGCGAAACTTCTTTCTCTCGCCGGAAAAGACCTACACCCGCAAGATCAAAGAGATTTTGCTGGCGATGAAGATTGAGCGCGAGATGTCCAAGGAGGAGATCCTGGCGCTGTATCTCAACAAGATTTACCTCGGCCAGCGCGCCTACGGCGTGGCGGCCGCTGCGAGGGTCTACTACGGGAAAACGCTGGCGGAATTGACGTTGGCGGAAACCGCCATGATTGCGGGGTTGCCCAAGGCGCCGTCGAAGTTCAACCCGATCGCGAATCCGGAACGCGCCGTTATTCGCCGGAACTATGTTCTCGGACGGATGGAAGAGGTCGGTTTCATTTCCGCGGATGTGCTCGAGCGGGAGCGCAAAGCGGAGATTACCGCCCATGCCTACCGCCCCGATATCCAGTTCCACGCCGAATACGTGGCGGAAATGGCCCGCGCCTGGATGGTGGACCGTTACGGTGAGGAGGGCGCCTACACCGGCGGCTATCACGTGCACACCACTATAGAAAGCCGTTTGCAGAAGGCGGGCCGTAGCGGGGTATGGAATACGCTGGACGCCTACGACAAGCGCCATGGGTACCGGGGTCCGGAGGCGAAGATCGAGATCGCATCGGGCGAGGCGGGCAACGTCCTCCCCGATGATGTGGGGCAGGTGGGACACCTCCTGCCGGCGGTGGTGACCGCGGTTGGCGACAAATCGGCCCGCGTAGTCCTGGATGATGGGACCGAATTGGATCTGGACTGGGAAGGCCTCTCCTGGGCCGCGTCTTACATCTCGGCAAACCGCAAGGGAAAAACGCCGGCGCGAGCGGCGTCGGTGGTGGCGGTGGGAGACCTGGTTCGAGTGCTGGAGGAGGAGCGCGAAGAGGGCGCCAAGGCGTGGCGGCTTGGGCAGATCCCCGAGGTTCAGGGCGCCATGGTGTCCCTGGATCCGCACACAGGGGCGATTCGGGCCCTGGTGGGGGGTTACGACTATTTCCACAGCAAGTTCAACAGGGCCATGCAGGCGAAACGTCAGCCTGGCTCCGGTTTCAAGCCGTTCATCTACTCCGCGGCATTGGATGCGGGCTATACGCCGGCAACCCTGGTCAACGATACGCCGGTGGTGATCGAGGACCCCTCGTTACCGGATGGCTACTGGAAGCCGGCAAATTACGGACATAAGTTTTTCGGCCCCACGTCTTTACGCCAGGGCCTGGCGAAATCGCGCAATCTGATTTCCATCCGCGTCCTGCGCAGCATCGGAATCGAGCGGACATTGGCGCATCTGGATCGATTCGGCCTGGATGCCAGCCGCTTTCCCCAGGGCCTGGCGCTTGCCCTGGGCGTGGGCGAAGTAACGCCCTGGGAAATGGCTCGCGCCTATGGCGTTTTCGCCAACGGTGGCTACCTGGTGGAGCCGTACCTGGTGGAGCGAGTGGAGCAGGAGGGTGAAGGGGAAATTTACCGTAACTCCGCCCTGGCCGTGTGCGCCGACTGCGAGATTTCCGCCGATGCTGCGCCACAGATGCGCGAAACGGCGCCGCGTACCTTGTCCGCTGAAAACCGGTTTATCATGTATTCGATGATGAAGGATGTGGTGCAGGCGGGGACCGCCACCGCCGCAAAGGTCCTGGGGCGTCAGGATCTCGCCGGTAAAACCGGCACCACGAACGATTATCGCGATGCCTGGTTCAATGGCTACAATGAATCGCTGGTGGCGATCTTCTGGGTCGGGCGCGACGACTTCAAGCCACTGGGTCGCGGCGAGGCAGGCGGCAAGGCGGCGCTGCCGGGCTGGATCACCTACATGCGCGAGGCCCTGCGCGATGTCCCCGAAACCCAGCCGGAGCCGCCATCGGGCATCGTGGTGAAGCAGGTGGGCGACCGTAGCGAGTTTTTCGATTCCACCGTCGAGGCCGACTTTATCCCCGATCCGGTAACGCCGGATTCCGAGGAACAACGGCCCGAGTTCGACCTCTTCTAACCGCTGCTCCAGGTGTTGTGCCGATGAACGGCTCCCCCCGCGGAATGCGTCAGCGTGTGGCGGCAGAGGCCGCGCGAATCATCGCCGAGTCGGGGCTCCTGGATTTCGCAGGCGCCCGGCGAAAGGCGGTGGCACGGCTACGCATCACGGATCGGCGTCAATGGCCCGACAACGCGGAAATCGCCAGTGCCCTCGAAAGCTATCGATCCCTGTTCCAATCAGGCGAGCGGGAAGACCTTCTTCAGCGTTTGCGGCGCGGGGCGATCCGGGCCATGGTTTTACTGGCGGATTATGATCCGCGCCTGGTAGGGCCGGTTCGTGACGGCACCGCCGCTGAGCATACGGCGGTGACCCTCTATCTGTCGGTGGAGATCGCCAAGAATGTGGTCATCGGCCTGATGGATCACGATATTTTCCCGGATGCCGGCGAGCGGCGGATACGCTACTCCGGCCATGCTGCCCCGGAGATGAGGCCGGCGTTGCGATTCGTTGTCGACGACGTGGACATCGAAGCGGTGCTGGTGGGTGATTCAGGCCATAGCCGCCCGCCGCTGGACCCGGTTTCCGGCAAGCCGGAAAGGGGTCTCGCGATTGACGACGTTCGGGGTCTGCTGGCGGCTCAGCCGCGCTCGGAGATCGGGCTGTAATCGCGAACGGTGGGTCCGTTGTAGACTTGTCGCGGCCTGCCGATCTTGTGGTTGGGATCGGACATCATTTCCATCCAGTGAGATACCCAGCCAACCGTGCGTGCGATGGCGAACATCACGGTGAACATGTTGTTGGGTAATCCCAGCGCGCGGTAGATGATGCCGGAATAGAAATCCACATTGGGATAGAGCTTTCGCTCGACGAAGTACTCGTCCTGCAGCGCGATTTCCTCGAGGCGCATGGCGAGTTCGAACAGCGGATCTTTGGCGGCGTATTTCTGCAACACCTCGTGGGCGACATCATGGATGATTTTGGCGCGCGGATCGTAGTTGTTGTAGACGCGGTGTCCGAAGCCCATCAGGCGGAAGGGGTCATCCTTGTCTTTCGCCTTTTCAATGAACTGGTTGATCTGTGCCACCGAGCCAATCTCGTCGAGCATGCCCAGGACCGCCTCGTTGGCGCCGCCATGAGCGGGTCCCCATAGCGAGGCGATGCCCGCGGCCACGCAGGCAAACGGGTTGGCTCCGGAACTGCCTGCCAGGCGGACCGTTGAGGTGCTGGCGTTTTGCTCGTGGTCGGCGTGAAGGGTGAACAGGATGTCGAGGGCCTTTTCGGCGACCGGGTCCACCACGTAGGGTTCACAGGGGGTGGCGAACATCATGTGCAGCAAACGGCCCGTGTAGCTGAGGTTGTTTTGCGGATACATGATGGGCTCGCCGATATTCCGCTTGTAGGCCGCCGCGGCGATGGTTGGCACCTTGGCCACCATGCGATGCGCGGAGATCAGCCGGTTTTTCGGGTCGTAGATGTTCAGCGAGTCGTGATAGAAGGCAGAGAGCGATCCCAGCACGCCCACCAGTACGGCCATCGGATGCGCATCGTATCGAAAACCCTGGAGAAATCCCTTGAGGCTCTCGTTGACCATGGAATGACGGGTTATGGTGTCGCGAAAGGTGGTCAGTTGATCCGCCGAAGGCAACTCGCCATTCAGGAGGAGGTAAGACACCTCGGTGAAGCTGCTTTGGGCGGCAAGCTGTTCGATGGGGTAGCCGCGGTAACGCAGAATGCCCGCGTCTCCGTCGATGTAGGTGATTTCGCTGGTGCAACTGGCGGTGGCAACGAATCCGGGATCGAAGGTGAAGAGGGAATGCTCCCGGTAGAGGGAGGAGATATCGATGGCCCCCGGACCCTCTGTTCCCGTCTTGATTTCTAACTGGGTGGATTTTCCTGTCCGGTCGTTAGTGAGCGTAACGGTGTCTTCTGCCATATGCGGCTCCTGTCGGACCCTGCAGGGTCCCGGGTGTGGATAACATTTGGTTGGTTTTAGGCGATCTGCTCGGGGGGTTGGCAGCCTTTAGTCGCCCCATTCAACGCGTGGTGCGATCGACCGACGGGCGATGATGCCGTCAGCGTTGCAATCCTTTTCGGCATGGGTGGTGATCATATTGCCAAATCTGCCTGCGCCGTCAGTGGTCATTGTATTCAATCGGCGCCCTCCGGTGGAACCTGTTATCGACTGCGCTTATTAAAGCACAAAACCGTGGGCATTGTGCATTGCACCATTCTGGTGAATTTGGGGTCGCTTTGATTGCCAGGCGGCTGTGGCCAAGGGCCCTGGTCGGCTAGACGGAGTCGTAGGCCGGGTAATCCGCGGGCCAGGGGGTCCGTGCAACACCAGTCTCAATGGCCGCCTTGGCCACGGCTGCCGATACCCAGGTTCTCAGGCGGGGGTCGAACGGTGTGGGGATGATGTAGTCCGGGCCGATCTGCTTCTCTTCGACGCCATAGGCCGCCAGGACGGAAGCCGGCACGGGTTCGTGGGTCAGGTTGCACAGCGCCTTGACGGCGGCAATCTGCATCTCCTCGTTGATGCGCGATGCGCGAACGTCGAGTGCGCCGCGAAAAATATAGGGGAAACCGAGGACGTTATTGACCTGGTTGGGGTAGTCGCTCCGTCCCGTGGCCATGATGATGTCGTCGCGGATTGACGCGGCCAGTTCGGGGCGTATTTCCGGCACTGGATTGGACAGCGCAAAGATGACGGGGTTGGGCGCCATGCTGGCCACCATTTCCGGCTTCAGAATGCCGGGCCCGGACACGCCAATCACCACGTCGGCGCCGTTCATCGCCTCGGCAAGACTGCGTTTTTCCGTGTCGGCTGCGACCCCCCATTTGTAGGGATTCAGGTCATGGCGTCCGGTGTGCACCACGCCCTCGCGATCGATGGCCAGGATGTTGTTGCGGTGGGCGCCCATGGCGCACAGCAGGCGAATCGAGGCAATGCCCGCCGCGCCGGCGCCCACCACGACGATCCTGGCGTCTTCCAGGCGCTTTTTCTGCAGCTCCAGGGCGTTGAGCAGGCCCGCGGAGATGATAATGGCGGTGCCGTGCTGGTCGTCGTGGAATACGGGGATGTCGAGCTGTTCGATGAGTGCCTGTTCGATCTCGAAGCAGTGCGGCGCCGCGATGTCTTCGAGATTGATGCCGCCGAAGGTCGGCGCGATGCGCACCACCGTTTCGATGAACTCCTGAGGGCGTTTGGCGTGCACTTCGATGTCGAAAACGTCGATTCCGGCGAAATGCTTGAAGAGTACGCCCTTGCCTTCCATAACGGGCTTGCCCGCCAGCGGACCCACATTGCCCAGACCCAGCACGGCAGTGCCGTCCGTGACTACGGCGACGAGATTTCCCTTGGCCGTGTAGCGGTAGGCGTTTTCGGGGTCTTCGGCGATGCGTCGCACGGGTTCGGCCACTCCCGGTGTGTAGGCGAGGGAGAGATCGCGCTGGGATTCCGCAGGCTTGGTGACGGTTACGCTGATTTTCCCCGGCGTCGGTTGCTCGTGGTAAAGCAATGCCGCTTCGTTGATTTCACGGTCGGCGTCGGGATGGTCGGTCATCGGAGTACTCTTTAATCAGGGCCAGCTCAATTTTGTGCACTGCACATTACACCGCGGGTCAGGCGTTGTAAAAGCCGGAAACCATAAAAAAAGGCACCCGTTTGGGCGCCTTTTCCGGCGATTGCTGAGGCGGTTCGCTAGCGACCGTATCTCTTGCGGAATTTGTCCACTCGTCCGCCGGCGTCCAGCATCTTTTGCTGGCCGGTGTAAAAGGGATGGCATGAAGAGCAGACTTCCACGTGGACCTCGTCCCCCGACGCGGTGGATCGGGTGTTAAAGGTGTTTCCGCAGCTGCAAACGACCTTGATATCCGTGTAGTCGGGGTGGATGTCAGGTTTCATCGCTTTAATTCCAGGTCAAATTAGGATTGTCCGGATCACGTAGGACCGGAAGAGCGCGACAGTATAGTAGGCCATCATCAGCTGTGCAAGTTCGGCTGTGAGACGCGCGGTGGCGGTAAGCGGATCAGAAAAAGGCGATTTCGAATCCCGTGGCCAGCTGGTCGGGGTCCATCATGTTGAGTTCGATTTCGACCAGTTCTCCGGGCTCGAGGCGATCTGGGGCTTCGGCAGGGAGGTAGTCTCCGGCCAGTACGCGTCCCCTGCCTATCACCGCCTGTATGCCGTCGTAGAGCACCAGTTCGACGCCGGGGTAGGGTTGGGGGAAGGGTGCGCTGTTGGCGAACCTCATGCGCATGACGAGAATGTCCGGGCGGTCGGGAACCCGGCTGAACAGTCGTTCCGATATCCGGATCGCGTCGGGATCCCTCAACAGCGGGATCTGACAGCCGAGTTTGACGCAAAGGCCGGTCAAGGCGTCGTGGATGGGCGGGTGGGTCCGCACTTGCCACAATGTATTGGCGACCAGGGCAACCGCCAGAATCAGTGCGCCGAGAGGCCAGGCCAGGCCGTGGGTCGGTTTTTTGGGGCGGGCGGGTGCAGTCAGCAGCCGGTCCCCGGCAGGGTAACCTGAATCGGGGCGGTCCGGTTTTGCTGGACGGTCTGTACCGGCGGATTTCTCCGCTTCGGTTGGTTCGGGAAAGTCGGGTTCCGGTTGGATGCCGGTGACCACGGCGTCAGCGGGGCGGCGATTGTTCTGCTTCGCAGCTGTCCGTTTTCCCTTGCGGGCAGCACGCTTTTTCCTGGGTTTGGATGCCTTCCTGGGCGGGGCCGGTTTGGGTTTGGGCTCGCCTTCCACCTCGAAAGTGTGCTGACAGATGTAGCATTCGAGTTCCCCGCCGTTTTTGGCGAGCCGATGTTTGGCCGGAAGGTGGTAGGCGGCCCCGCATTCGGGGCAGGAAAACCGCATCTGGGTTCAGCTCCCAGCCATTGGCATGCTCGACGGCGCCCGGTGTGGTTGACGGCGCAAGTCTAGCCTGATCGCCATTGTCCGCGCGCCGCCAGCCTTACAGCCGGGTAAGCCATTCCGGGTGGGTATCCCGACGGCCGTGGACCTGGTCGAAGTACATTTCCTGCAATCGGGCGGTGAGCGGGCCCCGGGTGCCGGTGCCGATGGCCCGGCCGTCCACTTCGCGGATGGGTGTAACTTCCGCCGCGGTGCCGGTAAAGAAGGCTTCGTCGGCGATATACACCTCGTCGCGGGTAATGCGTTTTTCGGTCACCGGAATATCCAGTTCGGTCGGCCAGCGCCATCACCGTGCGGCGGGTGATGCCGTCCAGGGCGGAGGTAAGGTCCGGGGTGAACAGTTCGCCATCGCGCACCAGGAAGATGTTCTCTCCACTGCCTTCCATGACAAAGCCCTGGTTGTCGAGCAGCAGGGCCTCGTCGTAACCGGTGCTCAGTGCTTCCTGCAGGGCGAGCATCGAATTCATGTAATTGCCGTTGGCCTTGGCCCGGCACATGGTGATGTTGACGTGGTGCCGGGTAAAGGACGAGACCCGCACGCGGATGCCGTTCTTCATGTTTTCCTCGCCGAGGTAGGCGCCCCAGGCCCAGCCGGCCACCATGCAATGGACCTCCAGGTTGTCGGCACGCAGGCCCATGCCCTCGGAACCGTAAAAACACATGGGTCGCAGGTAGGCGGAATCCAGCTTGTTTTCTCTCACCGCCGCCTTGTGAGCCTCGTTGAGGGTCTCCCGGTCGTAAGGGATTTTCATGCCGAGGATATGGGCCGACTGGAACAGGCGGTCGGTATGGTCGTCGAGTCGGAAAATCGCCGGTCCGGTGTCGGTTTTGTAGGCGCGCACGCCCTCGAAGACACCCATGCCGTAGTGAAGGGTGTGGGTCAGCACGTGGGTTTTTGCCTCGCGCCAGGGCACGAGCTCGCCGTCCAGCCAGATGACGCCGTCGCGGTCGGCCATTGTCGACATCGGTTGTTCTCCGCAGCTTCGTTACAGAAACCCGGCACGGCCGGGAAGCGGCATAAGATAACAGCAACCGGCGAGCCTTGCGAAACCTCGCATATTGCGCGCCTTCAGTGGGCCTCGTCCCAGTTGGTCCCGGTGCCCACGTCCACGACCAAAGTCACTTTCAGATCGGCGGCGGATTCCATGATGGGCCTGATCTGCTCGCGCACCGCCTCATCGATGAAATCCTCGCGGATCTCGAATACCAGTTCGTCGTGTACCTGCATCACCATGCGCACCGGGGGCGTGTCGCCCAGAATCCAGGCATCCATTGCCAGCATGGCTCGCTTGATGATATCGGCGGCCGTGCCCTGCATGGGCGCGTTGATGGCGGTGCGCTCGGCGGCGGCACGACGCTGGGCGTTGCGAGCCTTGATTTCGGGCAGGTGCAGACGCCGGCCGAAGACGGTCTCCACGTACCCGCGGTCGGCGGCCTCTTCACGCGTGCGGTCCATGAAGGCGCGCACACCGGGATAGCGCTCGAAATAGCGGTCGATATAGCCCTGGGCCAGGCCGCGCTCAATGCCCAGCTGGCGGGCGAGGCCGAAGGCCGACATACCGTAGATCAATCCGAAGTTGATGGCCTTGGCTGAACGGCGTTGCTCGCCGTCGACATCCTCCGCGGCAACCCCGAACACCTCGGCGGCGGTGGCTCGATGAATATCCATGCCCCTGGAAAAGGCATCCAGCAGTGCCTGGTCGCCGGACAGGTGGGCCATGATGCGCAGCTCGATCTGTGAATAGTCCGCCGCGACGATGCGGCAGCCGTCTTCGGCGATAAAGGCCTGGCGGATACGTCGGCCATCGGCGCTGCGTACCGGAATGTTCTGCAGGTTGGGGTCCGAAGACGACAGCCGTCCCGTGGCGGCCACCGCCTGGTGGTAAGAGGTATGCACCCGGCCGGTCCCGGGGTTGATCATCTGCGGCAGCTTGTCGGTGTAGGTGGAACGCAGTTTGGCCAGGCCCCGGTGTTCGAGAATCACGGCCGGCAGTTCGTGCCCCTGCTCGGCCAACTCCTGTAACACCGATTCGGCGGTGGAGGGGGCGCCCGAAGGGGTCTTGGAGATGACGGGCAGCTCCAGTTCCTCGAAGAATATGGCGGCGACCTGCTTGGGTGATCCCATGTTGAAATTGCGACCGGCGATGCCCCAGGCGCGTTCTTCCAGTGCCGACATGCGGGTCGCCAGATCATGGCTTTGATCAGCGAGCATCCGGGCGTCGATGCGCACCCCGATTCGCTCCATACGTGAGAGCACAGGCACCAGCGGCATTTCGATATTGCGAAAGACCTCGGTGGGTGCTGATTCCCGTTGCAGTTGCGGCCACAATGCCTGGTGCAGCCGCAAGGTGATGTCCGCGTCTTCGGCGGCGTAGGGTCCGGCCTGCTCAAGGGGCACCTGATCGAAGCTGAGTCGCTTGGCCCCCTTCCCGGCGACCTCCTCGTACTTGATCGTGCGGTGGTCCAGGTACTTCAGCGACAGCGAATCCATGTCGTGACGGGTGGCGGTGGAATTGAGGATGTACGACTCAAGCATGGTGTCGTAGGCAATGCCGCGAAGTTCGATGCCGTGACGGGCGAGCACGCTCATGTCGTACTTGAGATTCTGTCCCACTTTGGCCCGCTTCGGATCCTCCAGCAGGGGTTTCAGGCGGGCGAGCACGGCATCGCGGTCGAGTTGATCGGGCGCACCGGGATAAACGTGGGCCAGGGGAACATAGGCCGCCTCACCGGCGGTGACCGCGAAGGAAACGCCCACCACTTCGGCCTGCATATAATCGAGGCTCGTGGTCTCGGTGTCGAAGGCAAACAGATCGGCCTTTTCGAGACGCTCGATCCAGGTCTCCAGCGCATTGTCGGCCAGGATCAGATCGTACCGGCCCGTCTCTTGTTCTCTGGCGTCGGCCGCCGTCGCAGGCGCGGCCTCGTCAAGGGTGGCCAGCAGGCGGCGGGATTCGAGACGTTCGTACCAGCCGCGAAGGGTCTCGGTATCCGGGGTCTTCGGTACCAGGTCGTCGATGCTCTCAGCGAGTTCCACGTCCCGCTTGATGGTCACCAACTCCTTGCTTAGAGGCAATTGGTCCAGGGCGCCGCGCAGGTTTTCCCCCACCTTGCCTTTGATCTCGTCGGCGCGGGCCACGAGGTTGTCCAGGTCCTGATAGGCGTCGAGCCACTTGGCGGCGGTCTTCGGCCCGCACTTGGGTACGCCCGGTACGTTGTCCACACTGTCGCCCACCAGGGTGAGGTAGTCGATCATCTGGTTTGGGGTGACGCCAAATTTCTCCTTTACGCCATCGGCATCCATGACGGTGTCGGTCATGGTGTTGATCAGGGTGACCGAGTCGTCCACCAGCTGGGCCATGTCCTTGTCGCTGGTGGATACCAGGGTGGACACACCCTGGGCCGTGGCCTGAGTGGCGAGGGTGCCGATGACATCGTCCGCCTCGACGCCTGATTCGATCACCAGCGGCAGTCCCATGGCGCGGATGATGCTGTGCAGGGGCTCGATCTGGCTGCGCAGATCGTCGGGCATGGGGGGGCGGTTGGCCTTGTATTCGGGATAGATGTCGTTGCGAAAGGTCTTGCCCGGCGCGTCGAAGACGATTGCGATGCGCTCGGGCTGGTAGGTATTCATCAGCTTGCGCAGCATGTTGACAACAACAAGGATCGCGCCGGTGGGTTCACCGCTCGAGTTGGTCAGCTGTCGCTGGCGTTCCATCACATGGTAGGCGCGGAACAGGTAGGACGAGCCGTCCACCAGGATCAGGGGTTTGTTTTCAGGCATCAGGCAGATCCGCCGGGCAGGAAACTAACGGCAAAGAAAACAAAGCCGCAGCGCAAAAGCAAATCCGGTGCTCAGAGCAGCCGTTGGAGAATGCCTTCGAGCTCGTCCTTTTTCATCTCGCCGGGCTGACGATGTTCCAGATTGCCGCCACGGTTTACCACCACCGTGTAGGGCAGTCCGCCCAGCCGGTTGCCAAGCTGTTTCGACAGCTCAATGGCCTGAAGGTCGCCCAGCAGCATCGGATAATTCACGCCGTAGGTGTCGGCGAAATCGATCACCAGGTCTTTTTCATCCACGGCGAGCCCGACGAACTGGATGCCCTGGCCGCCATACTGCTCCTGCAATGCGACAAAGGCAGGTGTTTCCGCGCGGCACGGCGGGCACCAGGTCGCCCAGAAATTGAGCACCAGGATGTTGTTCTCCCATTCGGAGCTCTGGCGCACCACGCCCTCGATGTCCTCAAAGGAAAACTCCGGCAGCTTGGAAAGGGGCTTTTGAATGTTGTCTTTTTGATCATTGACGACCAGGTTGGGGTTTTCCAGCAAGGCAATGCCCGCACCGACGCCGAAGGCTACCGCGAGGACGGCGAGCATGATGAGAAAGTAGCGTTTCATCGCAAGGCGCTCTGGACATGGGCGGCGAAATCATCCGGTCCCATGTAGCCGAGCAGGCGGTAGTTGCGACGCTCCTCACCCTGGGCGTTCCAGAACAGGATGGCGGGTGGAGCGGGTATACCCAAGCTCGTCAGCAACTCCTTGTCGAGCTCATCGTTGTCGGTGACGTCGGCCTGCAGTGTCACCGTATTGGCCAGTGCCTGATGGACGTCGGGTGATGGAAAGGTGTTGAGCTCCATCTGCTTGCAGTAGACGCACCAGTCGGCGTAGAAATCCAGCATCACGGTCTTGCCTGCCTCGTTGGCGCTGGCTATGGCCTGGTCTAGATCGTTTACGGTTTTGATGGGCTGGAACGCGAGATGACTGGCCTGCGCCGCGCCGCCACCGGCAAAGGCGATGCCCCGCAGCGGCTGCATGGTGTCGCGGCTGCCGGAGGCGGCGCCCACCAGCATCAGGGCGCCGTAAACGGTCATCGCGGTACCGAGTCCCTTCCACAGTTTGCGCCATCCGCTGGCGTCGTGGGCCATGTGCAGGAAGGCGCCCATGTAGATGCCGGAGACGATCAGCAGCATGCCCCACAGCAGCATGGAAATGGCCTCGGGCAGGATGCGCTCGAGCAGATAGATGGCCACACCCAGCATGACCACGCCGAACACCGCTTTCACCGAGTCCATCCAGGCGCCGGCCCGCGGCAGCAACTTGCCGGCGGAGGTGCCCAGGGCGATGAGCGGTACGCCCATGCCCATGCTCATCGCGAAGAGGGCTGAACCACCGAGCACGGCGTCGCCGGTCTGGCCGATATAGATCAGTGCGCCCGCGAGCGGCGGCGCCACGCAGGGGCCGACGATCAACGCCGAGAGCAGGCCCATAATCGCCACACCGGCGAGCGATCCACCCTTCTGTCGGTTGCTGATGTTACTCAGTTTGGTTTGCCAGCTGGAGGGTAGCTGGAGGTCGTAGAAGCCGAACATGGAGAACGCGAGCAGCACGAATACGGCGGCGAAGATACTGAGCGCCCAGGGATTCTGGAGCATTGCCTGCAGGTTTGCGCCCGACATCGCCGCCACCACGCCCGCCACCGTGTAGGTGGCCGCCATGGCCAGTACGAAGACCAGCGAAAGGACGAAACCCTTCGCCGGCGTGATGCTGGTGCCATGTCCGGTGATGATGCCCGACAGGATGGGGATCATGGGGAACACGCAGGGGGTGAAGGAGAGTCCGAGCCCGATGAGAAAAAAGGTGCCGATAATGACCCAGGTGCCGCTGCCGGTCAGCATGGCGGCGATCTGGTCCTGCTCGGCGACGGGTTCGGCGCTGGATTCGGCCGCGGCGACAGGGGCCGCGCTGGTGGCCGGGGAGCCTGAGGAAGGCGGCGTCTCGTCCGTGGAGGCGAGCAGTGTCGGCGGAATCTCAGGCAGCGCGATGTCGAGGGTGGTTTTCTGCGGCGGATAACAGATTCCGCGGTCGGCACAACCCTGGTAGCTGGCGATGAGCTTGGCGCTGGTGGCCTCCGTCGATGTGCGCAGCAGCGGCACAGTCAGGTCGATGGCGCCAATATAGACCTCGACGTCGCCGATATCCCCGTCCGGGGTCACGGTGTCGTGCTTGACCTTGGGTTTCGGCAGGCCAAGGTCACCGAGGGCGATGCCGTCGCCGAGGATCTCGAGCTTGATCTTGTCGGCGTAAAGATAGGTGCCCTCGGCAATGTCCCAACGTACCTGGACGCTGTCGCCCCGGTCCACGGTGGTGCTGAAGCGGAAGGCCTCTTCCGCGGGCAGAATGTCATCGTCGAAGCCGCCGAGGCCGACCTCGTTGGCCAGGCCACCGAGTTGGGCCACCGGGTTACTGGCGGCGGCTACCGGTGAAATCGGGCCCGGGTCAACAGCGGGTGGCGTGGCGCCGCCTACGGGCTCGACGGCCACCAGCAGTGTCTGGCGGTGGGGTGGATAGCACAGGCCCGCATCGGCACAGCCCTGGGACTGGGCCTGCAGGGTCAGGGTGCCGCCATCGGCTGCCCTGATGGGAATATCGATTGCCGTCTGGCCGCGATAAACCTCGACCTCGCCGAAGAACTGGTCATTGCGGGTTTCGGCCTCGGGGTAGACCGGATTTCCCAGTTTGGCGCCGGGCGTCTCGGTCTGAAAGCGAAACTTTGTGCGGTAGAGGTAATAGCCGTCAGCGATATCCCAGCTGACCCGCACATGGTCTTCACCGGGGGTAGCCGATACGCGGAACGCCTCATCGGGTTTCAGAAATTCCTCTGCGCCCCAGGCCGAGGCGGCCAAAAGCAGCAGAATTCCTGCAGACAGCAGTTTGATCAGACGGTTACGCATTCCTCTATCCACTGTAGATAGGCCGGCAGGCCGGCAGTGATATCCAAAGCGACGATTTCCGGCACCTCGTAGGGGTGCAGCGTCGCGAGTCTGTTTTCCAGCGCCGCC
The DNA here is from genome assembly GCA_963820915.1 of uncultured Gammaproteobacteria bacterium. Classification (GTDB taxonomy): domain Bacteria; phylum Pseudomonadota; class Gammaproteobacteria; order Chromatiales; family Chromatiaceae; genus CAWGBV01. The sequence goes on from CAWGBV010000012.1 coordinate 67,689, forward strand.
AGGGCGCTACGTGTCGTCTTCGCCACCATCATGACCTCGGTGGCGGATTCCATCCGCCCCTGCCAGCGATACACCGAGGTGACCCCCGGCAGGAGGTTGACGCAGGCGGCCAGGCGCTCCCGCACCAGGGTTTCCGCCAGGGCTTTTGCGGTGGCGGAATCCGGGCAACTGCAGAGTACAATGCAGGCGGGGTCGGTCATCGGGCGAAACATACTCGAACCCCATGATCAGCGCAAAGTCGCCGCCGCTACCCTTCGTTGACCGTCGGGCGGGCTTGATGTTCAGCGAAATTGCCCCAACCTGTGTCAGTATAAGACCCCTCAACCATCGTTTTTATTCGTTTAATGTCCCCCTTTGCACTGCTATTTCTGCTGCTGATCATCGGTATACCGGTGCTCGAACTCTATGTGCTCATCGAGGTGGGCAGCGAAATCGGTGCCTTCTCCACCATTTACCTGGTGATATTCACCGCCGCGCTGGGTATTTGGCTGGTGCGTCGGCAGGGCCTGTCCGTGCTCGCCCGGGTGCGTGCCAGCGTGGAACGCGACGAAGCGCCGGCCCTGGAGATGGTCGAAGGCGCGTTGCTTCTGGTGGCGGGCCTGACGCTGCTGATTCCGGGGTTTGTGACCGATGCCGTGGGCTTCCTGCTGCTGATCCCGCCACTTCGCCGGCTAATCGTGCTGACCTGGGTTAAGAATGCGCAGGTCCATTCCACAAAAAGCGGATCTCAGGACGTGATCGAGGGCACCTGGCGGCGGGAAGAAGATCCCGATTGAATCAGTGTTCTCAAGCGGGATACCTGCCGCTGTACCGCCCCACATCGTTGAGGAAGTGAACGCGAAGTGCCGATCAAACTGGCTAAGACCGGGCGTTTGCGGCCGAGGCCGATTCCAGCCGCCACCTTTGCCCGGGTCACTCCCTCTTCAGGCGGCTAACCTTTCAAGCAATCCATCTTCAAACCTGGGGTCTCCTGACTCGCGAATGCGAGTGGATTGGCGGATCCAGGCCCGCGCCGATATCTGCCGCCATCCGTTCGTTGGGAGCGACAATGATTCCGGACGGTGGCGCAACCCTCATCGCGCCGGTGAATTTTCCACTTTTGCGAAATCAGGGAAGGCTTGACTCGAACGGCTTTCTTTGTTCGGGTGACGATGTTTGCTCTCGACCCCCTGGCTGCGAGCCCGATGTAACCTTTGTTTACATAATCGAGGCGGTTTTGTTATTGACGCTTTGAATTTCGGGTTGTTAGCGTAAAAGCCCCGTTAGGATGATGGGAAATCTGGACAAGGATGTCTCGAGCGTTACCCTCGAATCCGTCTCACGGATTCCTTTTTACTGCCCCTCGCCGATTGCTCCGGTATCCCGGTGGATTGGCGGCCATTGTCCTTGTCTGTCTGTCCATTTTGGCGATTGCCACCGCCGGAGCGGCGCAGGAAGACTACACCTACGATCCCAACGGTCGCGTCAGTCGCATAGACCGCTCTGACGGCAGGGTGATGGTGTTCGACTACGATGCCGTCGGCAATCTCCTCGGCGTCAACATCTTCGATACTGCTACCGAACCGCTGGTCGAATCGGTAGCCCCGGCAAGCATACGACGCGGAGCGTCCGCCAGCATCATCATCAACGGGGTGCGTCTTACCGGTGCAGCGGTGAGCACGGCATCATCGGGGTTGACCGTCAGCGACGTTATCCCCACGGAACAGGAAATCACTTTCACGCTGACGGCTGCGCCCGATGCAGCTCTGGGGCCACAATCCTTCAGCGTTATCACCAGTGGTGGTGAGAATGCATTCTCCGTGGAGGTGCTGCCAGGCATACCCCGGCTTCTCATCAGTCCGTTGCCGCTCGCGTTGCCCGTGGATAGTGGTTACCGGTCCTTGCTCATACGTCTTTCAAGTGCCGATGTGTTTGATCGTGCCGTCAGCCTGACCATTGACGACACGGTGGTTGCCGAACTGGAGGCATCATCGGTCATCATTCCAGCGGGTGAGACTGAGGCCCCGGTCCGCATTCGTGGCTTTTCCGGCGGCACGACAGGAATCAACCTGACATCAGATGGTCTGGAAGCGGCGAGCTTTCCCGTTTATGTGACTTCCGAGTACGGCAGCGTTTCAACCGCCAATGCAGCGGCGTTGGGTGTGCTGCGAGAGAGTCCGCCAGGGGGCGCGCGACCGGTAGGGCCCTTCAACAGTCCCCTCGTCAAAGTCATCAAAGGCGCGCACTTGCGCGGTATTGCACCGGCGGCAATCAGTGTGGGTAGCGAGCAAGTCACTCTGACACTCGAAGGCCAGGGGCTTCAGGCATCCACCGGTGTAACGATCGAGCCTTCGGCCGGTATCACCATTCAGGATTTCACGGCTGCCGTCGATGGCGCCAGCGTGACCGTTAAGGTATCCGTCGATGCCGGTGCGGCCGCCGGTTATCGCCGCGTCCGGCTATCGGGGCCAGGTGCGTATCCCGCGGCATCCGGTTATTCGGATCGATTGTTGATTGCCGCGCCGCTGCCGGAGATCTATTCCATCGAACCTTACTTTACGGTCAAGGGCAGTGGCAGTCAGCAACTTCGCATTCGCGGCCGGCATCTGAACTTGCCCGAAGGGGTTGCGTTTTCACCGGCGGACGGCATCACCGTGGGCACTGATGCAGGCAGCAACGCCGCGGGCACAGAATTGACCGTGACCTTTACCGTGGATGCTTCCGCCGATTCCGGTGAGCGATTGATCCAGGTCCTGACTCCCGCAGGGTCGTCCACCGATCAGGCCGATGCAGCCAACACGCTGCAGGTTGTAAGTGGCGTGGTCTCGGTCCACTCGCCCATCGTTTCCGCCCGCCTCGGTGTTTTCAAAGGCGAGGGCGGCGGTGACGGGACAGTGCTTTCGAGCGGTGCCTTCAGTCAGCCCATCGGCGTGATGAAGGGTGCGACCCTGGTATCCATTGCACCTGCCAAGGGCCAGGTCGGTACCGACGTCGAGTTGCGCATAGAGGGAACCGGCCTGGTGGACGGTATGACCGTATCGGTCTTTCCTGCAGAGGGTATTGTCGCCGGTCCAGTTGTTGCCGCGCCCGATGGCACCAGTCTTGCCGCCACACTGGCAATCGATGCCGATGCAGCCCGGACGGAGCGTCGTCTGCGAGTCTTCACCGCTGGCGGCGAAGAGCTGATGTTTGCGAATCCGGCAGCCGCCAAGTTTCGCGTCACGGGTGTCGAGCCCAGTATCGCCGCGGTTTCACCCAATACCTTGCAGGTTGGTGGGTCGCCGGTGGTGATTCGCGTCTACGGCCACAACTTGCAGAATGCTTCGGAGGTTTCTGTTTCGCCGATCAGTGGCGTCAGTGTCGGGCCGCCCACGGTGGCCGGTGACGGCCGTTATCTCGATGTCACTGTCACGGTTGCGTCGGATGCCAATACGGGTGAGCGCGTACTGAGTGTCACCACGCCCGCTGGTACGACTGAAACGTCGCAAATCGCCGCCAATACCCTGGTGCTGTACGAGACATCCGGCGGTGTCGTCGCACCGGTGGTGTCGGCCTTGGTGGGTGTCCTCAAACAAGGTGAGACGAAACCGGAAATCATCATAGACAGCCTGACATCCGCATCCATAGGTGTGGTTCTCGAAAACGATACACCGCCTGTCCAGGACCTTTTCGCTGCGGGCAAATCTCTTGGTGTGGCGGTCGGTCCGGTGGTCACTGGTGCAGATGCAGGGTTCCTGCGCCCGGGCGTCGATACCACGCTGACGGTTTCGGGTAAGGGCTTTGGGGCGGCGACGACAATCGGTGTCTTTCCATCTTACGACATGGCCGTGGGGACCGCCGTTGTGTCAGCGGATGGATTGAGCGTTTCCACCCCGCTGACGGTCTACAGCGGTGCGCAAGCCGGGCCTCGTCGTGTAGCTGTGTTGGATGGTGATGTCCCCGTTCCCTTTGCGCACAAGCGCGCAGCCATCGTTGTTGTGGGCAGCGGGGAACCCACACTGGATTCCATCTCGCCGATTCTCGCCGACCGTGGCGACACCCTTACCTTGACCCTGCGTGGTCAGTATCTCGACATGGCCCGCCGGGTCTTCGCCGAACCTGGCTCCGGGCTTGTGTTCGGTTCAATCGTCAGCGTGTCGGCCGACAGTACTGAGGCGACCGTGGAACTGCATATAGCCGACGATGCGCCTGCCGGCGCTCAGGTTGTCCGTATCGAAACCGCCGGTGGCCAATCCAGCGCGGCTGGCCAGGCGACCAACACCTTCACTGTTTACTGAATAGGAAATGCCCCAGCGAATGGAGGAAAGGAACATGAAACTCATCATACGTACAAGCGTTTTCGCAGCGCTGCTCGCAACGGGGCAGGCTGCCATCGCCTTCGACAGCGGCAGTACGGGTGCCGATGGCGCCTTTAATCCCACCGTCAGCACGGTACTGGATATGCCGTCCGATGGCGTCTTCAATTTCACCGAAGTCAACATTCCCGCCGGCGTGACGGTGTCCTTCAACAAGAACGCCACCAACACGCCGGTGGTGATGTTGGCAACCGGGAATATCAACATTGCCGGCACCTTGGCTGTGTGGGGTGGTACAGGCGCCCATGTGGGTGCGGCAGGAAACGGTGCCACCGGTGATGACGGCCTGCCCGGTGTGGGCGGTCCGGGGGGATTCGGTGGCGGTCAGGGAGGTGCGCCTACGGGGGATCACTTAGGCGGAGACGGTCTCGGGCCAAGTGGTGGTCAGCGTGGGAAGGTCAGGAGTACTGAACGATACGGAGGTGCAGGTGGTAGCTTTGGGTCCAAAGGAAAAACCGTTGGACGGGGCGATGTTTACTCTTATCCCGGGCCAACATACGGATCTGCTCTTTTGCTTCCGTTAATCGGTGGTTCAGGCGGTGGTGGTGGAGTAGGCGGCAATGCCTATCACGGCAGCGGTGGTGGCGGTGGCGGTGGCGCCATTTTATTGGCTTCATCGGGAATAGTGACAATTTCAGGTGCGCTTTATGCGCATGGTGGCAAAGCTGGCGATGTAGCAGGCGGTAACTGTGGAACCCGTGGCGGAGGTGGCGCGGGAGGCGGTATCCGTATTGTTGCCACAGCAATTGCTGGTAACGGGGCAATCTATGCTGAAGGAGGCCCTGAATCGACTCGGACTAATTGCGCAACCAGTGGTTACTATAATGGCTATGATGATGCCTACGGTGGTGCGGGCCGTATTCGTCTAGAAGCTGAGAACATCACACGCACAGCGGCTTCATCGCCAGCCGCCTCTATTGGTCAGCCTGGCGAACTCTATGTAGCAGGCCTGCCTACTCTGCGAATCGTCAGTGCGGCTGGGAGTAGATGCTCCGGCCAGTCCCACAGGTGCTGCTGATATCACTCTACCGTTCGATACGCCCAATCCTGTAGCGGTGACCGTCGAAACTACGGGCGTTCCGGTTGGCAACATCGTTAATCTTTCAGTGACGCCCTCGCTGGGTAATACAGCCAGCGTGGTAAGCAACGCCCTCAGCGGTACAACTGAATCAGCGACGGCATCAGCCAGTATTGATTTGGCCAACGGGCCCAGCACTTTGTCCGCCAGTGTTACCTACACCATTACCCTGGCCATGGCCGACAACCTCAAGATGTATGCCGGGGGTGAGACCATCGAGCGCATCAAGGTGGCGTCGGGGCTCGGTGGTCAACTGCCCAGATATTGGCTGATTACCGAAAGCGGACGCGAAATTCCCATCGCCAAGGCCCACCTGGCAAGCGCGGGTTGATCCGTTGCGAACGCAATCCTTGAGGGCGATGTAAGACTCAACTCGGACGAGATGGTATGAAGAAGGGAATCTGGATTGCATTGGCGATGGGCAGCGCCGCCGCGGTGGCGGCGGGAGCGCTGGTGGATCGTGGCGAAGGTGCTGCGCCATCGAACCCGCTGGCCAATCCGTCCTTCGAGTCTCATCCTGCGTTTGCTGGTGATCGTGCCGGTTTCACTGACATCCCGGGTTGGCAGGCACAAGCAGGCAGTCTGGAACTGATGCGCACGGATGCGGCCGGTATCAAACCGGCCGATGGCGGCGTGATGTTGCATCTGGATACGGCCGTCAACGGGGTTGCTGTTCAAGACATACCGACGATTCCCGGCCAGCGCTACGGCCTTGGTCTTATGTTTTCCGCCCGTGAGGCGATCGACCCGGGCGCAAGCGATATCGAGGTGTTCTGGGACGATACCTTTGTCGGGGTGCTGCGTGGCGAACATGCGGGGTGGCAATATCGCCTCTTTGATGTGATCTCGGCCGATGACTTGACCCACCTGTCCTTCAAGGATGCCAGTATCCCCGATGGTCTCGGCGGCATGTTGGACGATGTTCGCTTGACGGCTTTGCCCTACACCTCAGACAACCTGGTCGACAATGGTTCCTTCGAGTACAGCCAGATCAGTGATGATGGAGACCTGGCGCTGGAAGGCTGGCTTCATAAACGGGGCGAGTTCGCCTTGCCTGATTTTCATGCCTTGAGCATCGGCGCCGCTGAAGGCGCTGTCGCTTTAGAGTTGGATGCGGGCAAGAACGCCAGCGTGGCTCGGGACGTCTCCGTTCCCGATCGCGGAATTTATGAGTTGAGTTTCGCCTATGCGAAACAACCCGATGCGCCCACGCCTCGCACCGCCCGGGTGCGGGTGAAATGGAACAAGAAACTACTTGCAAACCTGAAGACCCATCACGAAGGCTGGCAGCGCCACCGATTCGATGTTCGCGCGAAAGATCTTTCAGGCAATATCTTTATTCGGGGAAAGGGGCCGAGGGATTCGATTGGTGGGCTGGTCGACGATGTCCGCCTGTACGCCACCTGTCGTTCCACGTTTAACCTGCTTGAAAATGGATCTTTCGAAGACAGCATCTCAGTTCACGGCCGTGACGCTGATGATCGAAGAGGGCATGGACATGGGGGGGTTAGGCGGGGATGGAGAACTGATGTCGGCGCGCCCCTGCGAGTTGCAGCAAACAATCTGGGGGTTCCAGCCTCGGAAGGTGAGTTCATGGCACGCATGGACGGTCCTTCGGGCAACATCACGCTTGTTCAGGATTTCACGACAATACCGGGACGGAAATACGAACTCTTGCTGAACTATAGACTCGACGCGCCAGCGTTTCCGGGCGACGGCGTCCGTGTTTGGTGGGGAGATGAACTGGTTGCGGAACTGACCGGGAGCAGCAAGCATTGGAGCCCACTGTTCTTCTACCTGGAGGCTGCGGGGAGGCGCACCCAACTACGCTTGGAGGGGATTGGAATACCGAACAATGCCGGCGCGCTCGTTGACGACGTTGCTGTTTATGCCGTTGAACACGCTTTCGACTTTATCTCGGAGCCCCCAACCGAATCGTCCACCTATGCCGAGTACCGATACCAACCCGAGATGGAGGCGAGCGCAGGCGCGGTTGCTGCTTACGAGCTGATCACCTCGCCCGAGGGAATGACCATAGACCCCGTCACCGGGGAAATGCTTTGGACCCCGGAACAAGCCGGAAGCTTCGAGGTTACGGTTAAGGCGTCGGCATCAGCTTGTGGCAGTATCGTGGAGCAGAGCTTTAACATCGACGTGGCGGCAGGAAACCGCTCGCCGGAAATCACCTCTGTTCCTCCAGATGAGACGCCAGTCGGGGAACCGTTTGCATACCAGGTTCTTGCTGCTGATCCCGATGGCGACAACCTTGAGTATCGCCTTGAATCCGGCCCCGCAGGCATGGAAATCGATCCGGTTACCGGCTTGATTGGCTGGACGCCCGAGTCCGAAGGCAAGGTCACGGTGCTGATTTCGGTAAGGGATCCGGTCGGCGCCGCCACCGAACAGCTTTTTAGTCTCAACGTGGTCGACGGCAACGCCGCGCCGCGCATTTCATCGTTCCCGATCACTGAAGTTCACTTCGGTGAAGACTATCGTTATGCCGTCGGTGCGACAGATGCCGATGGCGATGAACTGACCTTCTCGTTGGAAGGCGCGCCGGACGGCATGACCATCAACGAAACTACCGGGGTCATCGAATGGTCGGCGCCACCGGTGGGAGGCTATGCGGTTACCGTGCGCGCGACAGACACTGGTGGCCGCAGTGGTGAGCAAGGCTTTCAACTCAATGTTTTAACTATCGCCGTCCCGCCGGATCCCAGCGGGCTGGTTCCGCCTGGCAGTAGCGTTGAACCGGGTGCCGACTTCGTTACCTCCATCGATTTTCTCTATACGGGGCCCAACCCGGTACAACAGGGCCTTGATCCCGGCGTGCTGGTGGAAACCCGCGTGGCCATCGTTCGCGGGAGGGTGCTGGATGTTGCCGGTGAACCGCTATCCGGAGTGGCGGTATCGATCGCCGGCCATGATGAGTTTGGTTATGGATTGACGCGCGATGACGGCTGGTTCGACATGGCAGTCAATGGTGGCGGCGGGCTGGCACTCAACTACCACAAGCAAGGATACCTGCCGGTTCTACGTGAGATCGCGGTACCCAGGGAAGAGTTTGCCGTTGCCGTCGATGTGTTTCTGACGCGACTTGATAGTTCCGCAACGGTCATCCGGTTGGGAAGCAGCGATACCCAGGCGGCCAGAGGCAGTGTTATTGACGACGGCGATGGTGAGCGCCAGGCCACCGTCGTTTTCCCGCCGGGAACCACCGCGCAAATGATCGCACCTGATGGATCGTTGCAAGCACTCGATGAACTGACTGTGCGCGCGACTGAATACACCGTCGGTCCCAACGGGCCGGATGCCATGCCCGGCGAATTGCCACCATCGACGGGTTATACCTACGCGGTGGAACTGAGTGCCGACGAAGCCTTGATCGGCGGCGTTAAGGTTGCGGGTAAAGATGTTCTGTTCAACCAGCCGGTTTCGGTTTACGTCGATAACTTCATCGGTTTCCCGGTCGGTGGCGTGGTGCCGGTCGGTTACTACGACAATGATGCCGCTCGCTGGGTGCCGTCCGAAAATGGCAGGGTCATCGAGGTGCTGGGGGTCAGGGATGGCTTCGCTGACTTGGATCTTGATGGATCGGGCGAACCAGCCGACACAGCGCTAATGTTGGCTCATGGCGTCACCGATGCCGAACGTGCGGAATTGGCACAATTATACCGGCCAGGCACTTCCCTTTGGCGATTCCAGACCAAACACTTCAGTACCTGGGATTGTAACTGGCCCTATGCGCCGAAGTTTGGCCTGGGTCCGCCTGATCCGCCGCATTGCCCCGGCAAGGCCGGTCCTTCAGCGAGCGGCAGTGATATCTCCATTGCCGCCGGCACCATGAGCGAACGTATCGGATTACCCGGGGTGGGTCAGTCGTTGGTGTTCAATAGTGCTCGCAATGTTGCCGCGCGTTTGATCCAGCCCCTCAGCGGCGACGCCAATGATTCGACCTTCAAACGCATGGAATACCGAATCAGCATTGCGGGCAAGGTCTACAGCGGCAACCTGTCGTCAGGTGGTGGAGCGACTATCAATTGGGACGGCAAAGACGCCTACGGCCGTATGGTTCGTGGTCCGGTCACAGTCTATTCGGATGTGGCTAATGTATTTACCCCCGTGCGCTACGCACCGGCGGAATTTGAACGCGTGTTTGCTTCGTACATGCCGATGCTGGATGACCCGGCCAGCCGCGGCGCCAACAGCATTGCCCTGACGTCAGACCGGGCGAACTTCGAGGTCAAGATTTCGGCGAACTATTCCCTGCCATTGGGCGGAGAGCGTGCGGTCGATACCCGCAGCGCCATCGGCAAGGGCCAGTTCAGTTTTTCCGGGTTGCCGGTTCTGAATGTAAAGCGCGGCGTACTGACCAGCGGTAGTGGCGATGCCTCTCGTGGCGGCAGTGTCGTGAGAACACTGGTCGGAGGTAGCGGTCTCGGCCTAAGAGCGGCCGACGAAAATCCGACCGTATCCCTCGCGGTAGATCCGTCAGACAGCCTCGTCTTTGCAACAGCGGATACGCTGAGCAAGATGGTGGACGGCAGCGCCGTACCGGCAATGGCGGCGGAGGCGTTCGAATCCGTACGCCGTATCAGATATGCGCGGGACGGAAGTCTACTGATTCTCGCCAGGCAGCGCGGTGAGGATCCCGCCCTCGGTCCGCGGCTGTGGTCGGTGTCTCCGTCGGGAGCGATTTCATTGGTGGCGGGAAGCGGCCAATCAGGTTGCGGAACCCGGCTGACCGAAAACGGCCAGACCAGCTTCGGGTTGCCGTTGTGGAATCCGTCCCGCTACGTTTATGCCAGCAGTACGGCGTTGAAACTGACCGATCCCAGTGATGTGGCGGTGGGACGAAACGGCGATATTTTTCTCGCCGACCGGGCGTGCCACGTGGTCTATTGGATTCGAGCCGACGATGACAGCGCCTATGTCATCGCCGGTAATGGGCGGAATGAAACCTCAATCGAAAGCCTGCCTTCCAGCGGTAGTTTCCGTCCGGGACTGGCCGAGCCGATGAGCTTGGCCCTCGATGATCGAGGCAATCTCTACATCGGTACGGCAAAGGGCATCATCCGGCGTTGGGATAGCGGCAACTGGATCGAAACCCTGGCCGGTGCGCCGGAACTTGGTTTCGCCGGTGATGGTGGCCCCGCCCTAGATGCCCGTTTCGGACCCATCAGCGACATTTACGTGGCGGCGGACAAGGTGCTGTACATCAACGACACGCTGCGTAACAAGCGTATTCGCCGAATCGACTCGAACGGAATGATCGTCACTGTCGCCGGTAACGGCGAAGAGGGCTACTCGGGCGATTTCACCCTTGCCGAAGGGTCCACTATCGGCACCGCGGCAGGTCTGGCGGTGGACAGCGATGGCTGGTTGTATTTTGGGGATGCAGTCAATAACGGTGTGCGTCGTGTGGCGCCTGCTTACGCCTCTTTTCCCTGGGAAAACGAGATTCGCCTTCTCTCAGGAGGCGGTGAATCCATCAGCGTATACAACCGTGATGGACAGTTGCTGCGTGTGCTTGATGCAGTCACCGATGCGGTTCGCCAGCAAGTGTCATACGACGCTGACAGGAATTTGTCGGGCATGGTGGATAAACACGGCCGTGAGACACGCATTGAGCGCGATACCGACGGATTGATCGATGCCATCGTCAGCCCTGAAGGCCAACGTACCAGCATCGCCTACGATGAGTTCGACCGTCCCGTGAGTGTTACCCAGCCCGATGGCGCCGTCTGGCAACAGACCTTTGATGCGGGTGGATTTCTCAGGACCTTTACCGACCCCAACGGACATACGACAACCTTCGAATACGACGGTAACGGTCGTCTCATCAAGGACTCAAATCCCGAGGGCGGCGGTTGGGTCATCAATCACGATGTGGACGGCGATGCCGGCCGTGTGCGTTATATCTCGGCGGAGGGCCGCGTCAACGAATACGTATCCACCATCGACCGGGAAACCGGTGTTCGCCTGTCCACAATCACAAGACCCGGTGGCGAGACCACGGTAACCGAGTCCGATCCGTTGAAGCGGCGAAGCACCACCACCTCGGCCGACGGTACTGTCACGATCAGCGAACGTTTTCCCACCAGTGCCCCGGCCGGTGGCGGGAGCGACAATCGCACCACGGTGACTCTGCCCAGCGGACTGCAGATGGTCACCGAATCGCGCAGCACCTGGAGCGCCGATCCGGTGGATCCCGAAAGTTGGGCATTGACGCGCAGGGTAACCGTGACCAACGGTGATCAGGCCGTCACCGATTACGATCCGACGGCCAACACAGAGCAGACTACTAGCCCTGAAGGTCGTACCAGCACCCGGATTCTCGACGATCTGCGTCGTCCTGTCCGTACCGAAGCGCCGGGTTTGGCGGTAACCATTTACAGCTATGATGACAACGGCAACATCAAGCGCATCGTCGAGGGCGAGGGGGCTGATCAGCGCGAAACGGTCTATGGTTACAACGCGCTGAATCACCTTCAAAGCGTTACCGACGCTCTGGACCGCACAACGACTTTCAATACCGATGCGGGTGGGCGCATCACTCAGACTACTCTGCCTGACGGCCGAATCATTGACTTCGACTACGATGCTAAAGGCAATCTCGAAGGCGTGACCCCGCCGGGGCAACCACAACACGCGATGGGCTACAACAAGGTGGATCAGGAAACGGCGTACATCCCACCGGTCATTACCGAAGATACCGGCGATATCGCCACCAGTTATAACCTGGACAAACAACTCACCCGGACTGCCCACGATCAAGGTGCAATCATCGGATACGAATACAACAGTGCCGGAAGACTCGCAAACCGCACTCAGCCGGACGGAGGCCTTACCTACACCTATGACTTAGCAGGGCGTACCACAGGCATTTCTACTCAATCCGGAGAAGTGCTCACCTACACCTACGACGGTTCTCTCCAGGCCAGTGAGTTCTGGAGCGGCAGCATCACTGGCACTGTCGCTGCCATCTACGACAACGATTTCAATCTTGTGCGTCATACCATCAACGGTGCCCATGTCATCGACTACGCCTACGATCGGGATGACCTGCTTACTCGCGCTGGCGACCTGGCCCTTACCCGGGATCCCCGGAACGGCCTGCTTACCGCCACCACACTGGGCAGCGTCACCACCGGGCATCAGTACAATGCCTTCGGTGAACTGATCCGCGATACTGCCAAGATCGGCGGTAACCTGGTCTACGACACCACGTACGCCCGCGACAAACTCGGTCGCATCACCGCAAAGACAGAGGTTGTGGACGGCGTGGCCGTGAACTATGGATATGGTTACGACCCCGGTGGCCGGCTCATCGAGATGACCAGAAACGGCGCCCTCATCGAAAGCTGGAGCTACGACGCCAACGGTAACCGCACCCGAACCCTGGGTCAGGACATCGCCACCTACGACGCCCAGGACCGCCTGCTGAGCTATCTGGAGTCCAGCCGCAGCCTGCCCGGCGACGTTGATCTTGGCTACCTTGTCGATGGACGGGACCGTCGCATTGGCAAGACCATCAACGGCCAACTGACCCAGGGATTTCTGTTCAAGGATCAGCTCAACCCTATCGCCGAACTGGATGAGTCGGGACAGGTCAAATCTGTCTTTGTTTATGCCGATAAGAGCCACTCACCGGCCTATTTGACCAACAGCGGAAACACTTACCGCATCATTTCCGATCACCTCGGCAGTCCCCGGCTCGTCATCGATACCGACACCGGCGAGATCGTTCAGAAGCTGGATTATGATGTTTGGGGCAATGTTACGGAGAACACTGATCTCACGGTTCAGCCGTTCGGTTTTGCAGGGGGTGTTCAGGACATTGATACAGGGTTGGTGCGCTTTGGCGCGAGGGATTATGACCCGGTGACGGGGCGGTGGTTGGGGAAGGATCCGATTACGACGGAGTTAATGCGCAGAGCTTACAGCTACTTAAAAAATTACGATCTGAGCGATTGGCGAGGTACTCAGCCATATTCTATTTCTACTGAGTTAGAGAGTGGCCGGAACTCTTATGCATACGTGGGGGGGAATCCCCTTTCCAGAATTGATCCGGACGGTGAGTACTGGAGGACGCCATGTTACGGGATCGGATGCCTTCCGATAGATTGGCCTGAGTGGATGAAGAAACCGAATGAAAAAAAAATGTTTTACTTGTAGAGGCAAGGTTTATGAATGTCTTGGTAATAGTGCCCGAGGTGGTATTCCAGCTTGCTTTAAATGCGTTGCTAGTCGGCTAGTTGATCGATACTACTGCTTTGAATGCGCGGTGTCTTCCGGTGAGGGGCTGGGTTGTCTGAATGAGCACTGCAAACTTGAGAAATGCGAGGGCGAATCCTGTGGGCCGGAGTAAGATCACAATACTGATTTTATTTTTTTTGTTCTTTCTGTTTGTTGTAAGTGGGTTCTCGATTCCTGGAGTGGCCAGAGGTGCCCAAGATTTGGCATACAATTTAGCAAGGTCAACAGTTCTGCTATACGCCGGTTGGGCATACTGCAGGCGAGAGAGATGTGGATTTCGAGTAGTTTTCTTGCTCGGCATGAGCCTTTCCTTCTTTGATCACATTGTTCTCAAAGGCGGCTTTTTCTTGATCAATGGCGCTATAAATACATCAGTTAATTTCGATGCATCGGTAACGACCTTCGTCGGCGTAGTAATATCCTATTTTTTCTATGTGCCCTTCGCTGTGTTGCTGGTTTACTTGGGTTCAAAATTGGCAAAAGTTTCTCGATCTACGGACGAGTCTAAAGTATAGAGTGAAAAAGGGTTCGAAAAGTGGTCAAAGCCTTTTGATAGTGAAATCCTCTGAAAATTAAATCTGATAATCCTCTAGCCGCCTCCTAGATCAGGTGGTATTCGTTGAAGTGCAAACAACAGCGAAGCACCCAAAAAAGGAGACGACCATGACACTGTATTGCGGAATTGACCTACATGCCAACAATAGTGTGGTCTCGATAATCGACGATCAGGATGCGGTGCAGTATGAATCACGCCTGCCCAACGATCTGATCACGATTGTTCAGACATTGCAGCCCTTCCAGTCTGATTTACTCGCTTGCGTGGTTGAATCAACCTACAACTGGTACTGGCTGGTTGATGGCTTGAGTGAGGCAGGATTCGATGTGCGGCTCGCACATACCGGCGCTATCCCCCAATATGCCGGCCTCAAGCACACCAACGACCAGACCGATGCCAGGCACCTTGCCCATCTGCTGAGACTCGGCATTTTGCCAGAAGGCTATATACAGCCACCAAAACAGCGAGCCGTGCGAGACCTGTTGCGCAGACGTCTGCTACTGGTTCGGCAAAAGACGCTACATCATCTCAGCCTGCAGAGCCTGATTGTGCGACATACCGGAGAGCGCCTGTCGTCCAATCAGATCAAGGCACTGGATAGTGCGGCCATTGCCGACAAGCTTGATAATCCGATACTTCTTGGCGGACAAATCACCCACTTGGCCCGGTGTTGGCATGAAGAGGCCATCGGGATGCTTGAACAGGAGGTGCAGAAACACTTGCGGCCACGCCAGGACTACCAACTCCTTACCAGCATCCCAGGGGTCGGCAAGATACTGGCATCAACCATTGTGCTGGAGACAGGCACTATCGAGCGGTTCTCCAGCCCGGGGCATTACGCCTCCTATGCTCGCTGCGTGAACTCGGAGAAGACCAGTAACGGCAAACTCAAGGGGAGAGGTAATAAACGCAACGGCAATAAGTATCTTGCCTGGGCCTTTATGGAAGCGGCACATCTTGCGGCGATCTGGAGCCCGGAGATAAAACGTTTCTATCAGCGGCGTCAGGCTAAGCGCCACATCCTGGTTGCCAAGAAGGCCGTCGCCAACAAGTTGGCCAGAGCCTGCTGCCACATGCTGAGCAAACACGAGCCGTTTGAGGTGCATCGCGCCTTTGGCTAAATCTTGCCGTGGTAGATGACAGAAATGGGAATGGCATTGAACCCTGAAATTCTGATTGTCGCTGCCATGGCAACCCAACAATGCAGGTATGACTGAGGCGCCTCTTGCATGAGCTCTATTGAGGCTGGCATCGAAAGATAGCCCAGGTTCTGTCCAACGAACTGGCCATGTACGGACACTGTGTATTCTCTGGAGCGGCTGTGCCGCTTGGGGCTGGAAAGCCGTACCGCCAAGCCTAGATCCTGATGGTTGAAGCTTCCGCTCCTGCTCACGCCCCTGACCTACATCCTTGTAGGCCACTGGTGCGTTTCAGCGATGAAACAGCACGACCAACGAGACAACAGGTGCGCAATCGGCGATCTGCATTCTAATCAGGGCGGTGACTCGTCAGAATCATGATCGCCCAGTTGACAGGAGGCGGCTAATGGGTGTCCCTTTTTTTGGCCTATTTGACCAACAGCGTAAACACTTACCGCATCATTTCCGATCACCTCGGCAGTCCCCGGCTCGTCATCGATACCGACACCGGCGAGATCGTTCAGAAGCTGGATTATGATGTTTGGGGAAATGTTACGGAGAACACCGACCCGGCGTTTCAGCCGTTCGGTTTTGCAGGGGGTGTTCAGGACATTCTTACAGGGTTGGTGCGCTTTGGCGCGAGGGATTATGACCCGGTGACGGGGCGGTGGTTGGGGAAGGATCCTATTCGTTTTAGTAGTGGTGATTTTAATCTTTATAGGTATGTGCTCGCCGATCCAATGAATGGATTTGATCCGGATGGAACATACCCGAGACCTTGCGTTGGGTTAGGGTGCTTGCCAATAAATTGGCCTGATTGGATAAAAGATCCACTTCCTCGAAATAAATGTTGGGTTTGTGAAGAAAATGCGATGGTGAAATTTGTTGAGTGTATTGGAAACGGAATTGAGGCGAGAGCATCTTGTGTGGCTTGCAAATCAGTTAAAGCAATGCCTTCGATAATACGGAATGAAATATGCCTTAAATGTGCAAAAGATGCTCAAAGTGCGGGTGATAAATGCGTTAGCTTTTTAGAAAGCTGTGAGTGGAAGAAATGTGATGAAAATCCATGTAGCCCCTGAAATTAAAATAATATTGTTTCTTTTGTCTTTGAGTATTTATCTTGCTTTTGGCGTAACTGATTTTGGCTTGTCTTTTGAAACAATATACTGGTTAGTGATTTTTAGTACTTCAACGACGCTGTTTTTTGGTGGTGCATTAATCGGTTTCGTATGGGGAAAATCCAAAAACACATTTTCGGCTGCGCTGTTGACAGGGGTTGTCTCGTTTCTGGTGTTTGATTATTTTTATTACGATGTGGATTTTGCTGAGTATTCTGAAACTCCTGAAAGCATGGAATTTGGATTATTGGTTGCCACCATTGTTACTTTCCCGTTTTTTTGGTTGCAGGCTTATTTGGGCGCTAAATTTTTAAGTAACGAAAATATTTCGTAGTCGTTGCTGTTTAACTGGCGTGTTTGCGGCAATATTCTATTGTTTTAGAGTCCATAACGGAAAACGTCGCAATATCTTTCGATATTCTTATGGCGTTTGTTTTTTTGTTTTGTTGGAAAGGGCGGCGCGCTGGTCGGTAAAGCGCGAGCAATAGGGGCGCAAAAAAGTGGGTTGTGGGAAAACGGGACAGAGCCCCATAAATAGGGATGTCCTCTGAAAATTAAATCCGTTTTTGAATGGGCGCCCCGTTTTCGGTGTCGGTTACTTCAACATACCCTTTGCGCTTTCTTTCGCCATATCCGAACCTGCGTCAACAGCCATGTCGGTTGCCTTGTCCTTGGCCGAATCCGTTGCGACATCGGTTGCAGCGCCGGTTAAGTCACCAGATGCGGCTTTGCTGGCTGCATCCATTGTTGAAGCAGTCGAATCACCCTTGATCTGGTCTTTTGCCATCTCAGCGCCGGTATCCACGGTTTGATCGACCATCTGGCCGGTTGCCTGATCTTTGGCCATGTCCATGGCTGATCCTTTGATATCGGCTGCGTATACGGTGGATAGGCAACCACTGGTGAGTAATATGGCAATTGCCAAATGTTTTTTCTTCATTTCTTGCTCCTGCAGATATTGCTATGGAAAGGCCACCATGCTTTTTGTGGCAGGTGATTTAGACCGCATGTAATAGTGCTTCGCGTCGCCGTAGGTAATGAGTGATTGTGAATCCGTCGCGTCTTGGTGCAACCCGGCTATGACAATGGTATGTACCTCGGCTGCGGCCGTCCGTGCTTCCGAAAAAATGTCAGAGCCCTTGTAATAAAATCATATCCAAATCCTGGCGATGCCACAGGAAAACAATGGCATTGCAAATAAAGGGCTCTGTTCCCTTAAGTCCTGGTGCGTGAATCAGGTTATCCCTATTTCCACCTCATAAGGCCAGTTCTTGATGCCTCCGATCATTGATTTGGCGGCCAAATTACGCTCCATCATGAGATAGGCTGCAGCCTTGCTTCGACGACCACTACGGCAATAAACGATGTATTTGATATCCGGCGATAACTCCTGGGATAGCTGCCTAATCTGGTCAAGAGGAACCAGTTTTGCACCTGGTATTCGTGATTCTTCAAATTCCATTTCGTACCGGCAGTCTAAAAGTGTAATCGTACCCGATTCCAGTGCTTCTTTAGTCTGGTCAGCGGTGACCTCTTCTACCAAGCAAGGCCGAACCAGATCGTCAAAATCCGCCTTTTCCAGAACCAGAAGTTCTCCAGGGCTAGTCATTTTGACCGTCGCATTGCGGAATCCTTCTTGCAGCAAAGCTTCTTCTCCAAAGGAGTTGCCAGGAACCAGCGTGGCAACCTGCTCTGTTTCGCCACTGAAAGGATCTGACCGCCATACTTCTGCTGCTCCTGAGCGAACAATGTAGAAAGAGTCGCCTGGTTCCCCTTCCTTAACAATGATCTCACCCGCTTGCATGGTTTGCTTCCGCATTCGCTTGAATGCAAGGGCCACACTTTCTGCAGACATTTGCATGAAAAGGCTGACATCACGAACTGGCGCCATTAGCTGTCGAAGCTCTTCGTCTTCTGCCCAGATCTCGGCGAAGTGCGAAGTCCAGCCACTCAGGGAATCTATAAGATCAGCATCAACCAGCAAGTATCGAACCGGTGTTATTGCGCGCAGCCTAAGATTTTTGGCCGATGGTGCGATGATCGGTACTTCTGCTTCAGAGGCTCCAGACTCCAGATTCCATGTATAACTCTTGCGTGCACCTTCCGCGGTTTTCCAAACATGTTGTGCTTCCAAATTCCCATTAAGTAGCAGTAAGTAGTTCGAAAACGACTCGTCCTCGGAATGAAGGATATCGCCGCTGTCACCACTGAACTCTTTGCTTTCTTTCAGCAGGAAATCGATCTGATCCCTACTCAGGCAACCAAGCTGGCGCGAAGTTACCAATCGTTCTGCTAGTTTATCCAAAACAGATTTCTCCTTCTCGTCCTTCCCATTTTTTGTTGCGCGCCAGTAGTTCAGGCGGCTAAGGCTTCCACTGGGATAAAGTACCGTTTTCATCGGATGATCTCGATCACGGTAAATGATTGTTTCCGAGTCACCCATAATTATTTCGCTGTGCTTCAAAGCAGTACTCACTTCCTGTCTTCCTGCCAGGACGTACAATGCATCTTGACGTTTTTTATGGCGCAAGATTTCTACTTCGAGCAAATCTAGGCCTGACGCGTCAATATAAGCAAGGTAATCTGTTTCGATGACCAGGTAGTGGGGATCCGGGTGGCGTTCGGTAATATCTGCGATTACCTTTTCGACTGTTCGGACGGAACCAAAAAACAGGCTTCCTCCAATCGTGAGGAACGTTACGCTTTTACCGTTGAGTGCCGTGCTTTCTCTTAGCGTAAGACTTGGCCGTGCAGCGGCGGCAAGATATATAACCAGCGAGAGGCCCACCCCAACTAGTACCCCTGCTGTTAGGCTGACACCGATTGACGAGACCAATGTCAAAAGGAAGACTGCGGTTTCTCCCGGAGTCTTAAATGAACGACTGATCTCCTTCGGATTAATGAGTCCTATCCCAACCAGGATCAGTATTCCTGACACCGCTGAGTTGGGAATAATGGCAAGCCAGTCTGCAGCAAGCACTGCCAATATCAATAAAAATACAGACGCAAAGACCGCGGCCAGTGGTGAACGCGCCCCACTGTCATAGTTTGCTGCGCTTCTGTTAAACGATCCTGAACCTGCGAAAGCGGACACGAATGGCGCAGAAAAATTAGCTAATCCTTGACCAATTATCTCCCGGTTTGTATCCACTAATTGACCGGATTTCCTCGATAAGGACCGGGCAATCACTACAGATTGCATGAGTCCGAGAAAAGCAATTACCGCGGCTGTTAAGGAGAAATGGACTATGTTTTCCTTGTCTAAAAGACCAAGATCGGGCATCTGAAAAGATGCCCATGTCAGGGGTACGGTGCCCAGAGTAGAGAGGGACTTCGCGTCGAGTAATTCAAAGTGCCGCAACAGAGCGGCGATAGCAACGCCAGAGAAAAGAGCGATCACAATGCTAAATACACGTTTTATTCTTCTCATTATCAGGCCCGCGACAACTGTCGTTCCAGCAACAGCAAAAGATGCGGGACTAACACCCTCAAATTCACGCCAAACAAAAGAAAGCCGATGGTGCAGCGACGCTTCGGGGTGTGCTGGCAGACCTAGAGCACCGGCCAATGACACGACAATTAAATAAACCGCCACTGCCAATACAACCGCACCTATCACCGTCTGGGATATGAAATCTAGTGCACTACCGAGACGGGCCAGGCCCACAAATAGCTGAATGGCACCAACAAACAAAGTTAATAACAGGACATGCGCGACAAAGGTTTCGCTGAAAAGTGGGCCGAATACCACCATGGTAGAAGCGATCACCACGCATATCGCCGTATTCGGGCCGGCCACGGCATGCCATGACGAACCGGAAAGGGCTGCGATTGTTACCGGTACGATGCTGGTGTAGAACCCATATTCGACCGGCATTCCGGCTAGAAGAGCCAAGGCAATGGCTTGGGGAAGCGCCAGTAAAGCCCCTACTGCACCAGCACCAAAATCGGAGACAAACGAGCCTGGATTATATGTAACATGGGAATGAATCAAGATAAATTGTCCACAGAGTCTTACATCTCAGATTTTCGAATTACCAGACATGAAATATCCCAACAGGTCGCGGAAGGCGAAAAACGCGGCACGTCCATGTGCTGCGAGAAGCCCTGACTTAATCGGAGTTTCCCTAAGAGGGGCGAGTGTTGTGGTCAAGCTCTACCGGACACCCAGCTAAGCACTTTTTCCAATTCCATTGGCGTCAGGTCGCCCAACGTTTTATGCAGTCGGCGTAAGTTGTAATAAGCGATATATGCCTGTACGTCAGCCACCGCGTCTTCCCTCGTCGAGTACACGTTCCCGGTCAGTCATCCGCGCTTCAGGCTGCTGAAGAAACGCTCGGTCGGACTGTTGCCCCAGCAGTTGTCTTTGCGACTCATCGAGCAGCCCATTCCGTGCTGCGCCAGCAATTGCCGGTACACGTGACTCGCATACTGGCTGCCACGAGCGGAATGATGCAGCAGACCCGGCGGTGGATTCCTTAGGTTAACCGCCATCATCAAGGCCCTGGTCGCCAGCGAGCTGGCCATGTGTCTGCCGAGTGCCAGCGGACCTCCCGGCACAGTGCCGTCGTCGGGTAGTTGCTCCGTAGCCCCTGGATGAAGCCGTACTTCACTTCAAATTTCTTTCGCAAAGAAGGCGCTGGCCTTTTCTAGGATTTCTCTCTCCATCCGCAGCTCCTTGATTTTCCCGCCGCAGCCGTGCCAGTTCTGCGTGCTCATCAACGTTTAGACGCTCCCCGCTGGCTTCCTATTCCAATTCCTTTTTCCAACGCCGCAGGTTGTTCTCGCTCACATCCACGGCCCGGGCCGCCTTGGCCACCGAGTAACCCTGTTCGGTGACCAGCGCCACTGCTTCCTTCTTGAGTTCAGGCGTGAACCTGCGTCGTGTTCTCTCTGTTGCCATGCCTCACCTCGCTCGGTAGTTTAACCACCTTAGCGAAGTGTCCGGGCAGCGTAGGCCACAACATCAGATTTCTGCGTAGTCGTTACCGTTACCAGGGCGCGGCTAGATGGTCCGTAATCCACCTGACACCAGACTGCCGTAATTCATATAGTCTGATCCTATAGTGTGCGCACGGAGTTGTGGAAGCAGCTATTTTACGAGAGCGGGGCAAACAGTCGCACTTTACAGGAAGCAAGCTCTCGACTATACAGACTAGAAATACGCCGAAGTGGCCGATCGGGATCAATCAACCGGCCCGTTCCCCCCCCCCCCCCAATGATGATAAGGCGGTTTTCTATGAATCTAGTGAGGTTTGTTTTCGCTTGTTTCTCAAATCTGAGGATAGAGCGAGTACAGTACATTTATTGGGTTTCGGCGTTAGACATGTTGTTAAAAGCTGATGGGGAGATTGTGTAATGTCTGACGCGGGGTCAAGGACATCGAACCTTAAAACGTTCATGCTGAAGAGAAGCATGCTGTCGTTCGTCATCGGTATCTCAACGGCGTCTGCTGACAGCTCAGATAGCTATGACGAAGCTTTAATTGCGTACCTCAATGATCAGTATGAGACCGCCATTGAATATCTCAAGGTCAGCGCAAAAGAGGGGCATGCCCAAGCGAAGTACCTGTTGGGTACCATGTATCTCACTGGCCTGGGAGCCGAGAAAAAAGAGTACACCGGGTTTCGCTGGTGTAAAGAGGCAGCGGAAGCCGGCGTTGTTGATGCACAGTTCCAAGTCGGCTTGCTGTATTACGAGGGCGAGGGTACGACTGAGGACGAAGATGAGGCCATGAAGTGGATTTCGCTTGCGGCTGATGCGGGTCATAAGGATGCCCAGGAAGTCCTGAACGTCATGCTGTATGAGGATTTTGGTTTCGGTTGCTGAACGCGCTAATAAAGAGCAAATAATAAACAGCGGGAGGAGGAGAAAATGCGTAACAGATTCGTGGTTGGACTTATTGGGACCTTATTCTGTTTTGGATCTGCTCAAGGGGACGTAACAAAGAATCTCGCCTATCCATCGGGTACTCCCTCGGCGGAAGAGATTGCCAAACAGGTCTTCTTCGTCAACCACTTCTATGCGGTGAAGAACCTGTTTATCAAGCGCAAGGGCGAGAAGCAAGTCACGGTGCTGGCCAGCCGCGATAAGGGTAAGAGGGCCAAATCCAACACCCTGAGACGTTTTCTGAATAACGATTACAACGAAGGGGAGATTCGCGCCAGGGATATTGCATTATTTCATTCAGGCAAACTGAGCGGCACCGGAATGCTGATTACCACTTACGTGGATGACAGCAAAAGCCAGTCCTATTCAATCTGGCTGCCGGCCCTGAAAAAGATCCGCCGTTTTTCCGAACCCCCGCATGATCAATCCTGGGCCAATACCGACTTCACGTTCGGTGACATCTATCTGCGAAAACCTCACCATGAAAACCATGAGCTGTTGGGTACCACCGTCCTCGAGGACTGTCTCGGAGTTATGGAGCTTTCCCCTAAGGAGCTAAAGAACAAATACCTGCAACAGCTCCACACCGCCCAGTGCGAACATACGGGCAAGACGGTCTACAAGCTCAAGAGCACCACCAAATTCAAGAACTGGTGGTACGACTACCGTATCAGCTATGTCGATACCAAGACCTTTGCCGACTACCGCACTGAGTATTTCAAAGGCGACAAGAAGATTAAATTCATCGACCGGGACTGGACATCAATGAAGCTGGATGACCCTCGCGGCATCTTTTGGCGCTATTGGTATGGAAAAAACCTGATTACGGAACATGAAACCATGATCAGTATTCCCCAGGACTTTGTAACCTGGAATAAGGATACAGGCTCCGGCAACCTGTGGACGGAAGATAGCCTCTCACAACTGTCGCAATGATCGGAGAGATCCCAGCATAGATTGGAGCTAAGGCATCAATTTGCTGCGAAGGGTCGTAGATCATCAATCATCTGCGGTTTAACTGGCCTGGCCGATATTTTGGTCCAGCGCTTGTGAGAGATTATCAGTTTACTGCTTTGTCCGGTTTTCACTTTCTGTCGTCCCCGCCTCATAGCCGAGGGGCGGCTTTGCCGCTATAGAGTTGAAAAAAACTATTCAGAGCGATGAAGGGTGGGGGAGGCGGCCCTATTGGCGAGTACGAGATGCAGCTTGGGCTGGACGATAGAAGAGTGACGAAAAGAGGCCAGCAGAGGTTTGCTTTCATGACACGGACAAAGCTGCTCGATCTATTTGAAGCTCAGCGTTCACATTGGCTGGATTCTGAATCGGGAAGAACTGCGGTGGCCGAGATGCACCACGCTGTTGTAGAAAACGGGGCCCGGGAGGCGGCAAAGGTTCTTCTGGATGACGGCGGTTGGCGGATTGCCTTACAGGCACTCGGTATGGGGGCCGAACTTCCGATACATGATCACCCAGGAACGCGAGGAATGTTGTTGGTCCATGAGGGAGCACTCCGGGTAAGACACTTCGACGTTATCGAACACCGCCCAGGGGCTCGGACAGCGATGCTGGTAATCCGTGGTGAACGAGTACTTCATTCCGGTGGCTGGGATTGGATCGGTAAACAAAGAAATAACTTGCACTCCCTGTATTCAAAAGCACACATCACTTTGGTATTCAGCATAAGGCAGAGCGTTGTTTCGCCCGAAACGCCTCGTAGCAGCTACGCCTTTATCTTTGAACCAGTAGCTGGAGATGGCAACGGAGTCGCGGTTGTCAAAAGACTAAAATTGGCTGCCTTTGGTGAATAGCTATTGAGTTGCTTACACGAGGCCACGCATTCTCCAGCACCCGCATTACTGGCGTAATTCCGTCATTCGACCATACTGGTTGGAATAAATAGAAAAAATAAAACGTCACATACTGCGGGGTAGTTAGGGAGAAAGCGTGTGAAAAGGTCCGTCCTGCAGCCCATTTTAAGTGCAAATATACGGTTTTTTGCCGTAATGATGCTTGCGTCATCCTTAGCAGTGCCTCCATCGTTTGCGAAAGAGGAAGAGAACCCTCGCCTCTTGGAAAAAGAGTTTCCAGAACTGGCGGATATTCGTGAGATGATCGTAAAGGGAAGGCCAGAAGGTGTCGTGTTTCTCGTCATGGATCACGATACAGAAGCCTATTACTGGGTATTACCGCGACTCGAACGATATGTGGAGATGCTGCGAGAAGAGTGGTCGGACCTTCCATTAGCGGTCCTTTCACACGGTGACGAAATTTTCTCGCTTCTTGCCAAGAACGAGGGCGAATATTCTTCTTTCCATAGAAGGATGCGTGAGTTAGTAACAACCTATCAGGTAGAAGTGCAGGTCTGCGGTGCTTATGCCGCGCTTTCTGGAGTAGACGAATCAGAATTTGCTGATTTTGTTGGCGTTGTGCCATCAGCCCCCGCGCAAATTACTGATTACAGACAGATTGGCTTTGAGGTCGTTAGCCTTGAGCCTACCTGGTAGGTAGTATCCATCGCACCCAAGTTTCACTAGTGCACACACGAATAGTACGCTTAGGCTAGTGCAAGATGCATGAGTTACGCGGTTCACTGGGGTTGCCAGCATATTTTTCATGGCTGAACCGACAATGAAACGAATCTGCAATGGCAGATAATCAAGGGCAGGAGGATGATGTGAGAATTATTAAAACAGTGCTGTTTCTTCATTTATTGGTGTTGGCGTTTTGTGCCAATGCGACCATCAAGCTACCCGGCCCGTTGGTCGATACCGCCTGGTTGGTGGAGAACAAAGACGCAGTGGTAGTACTTGATGTCCGCAAGGATACAAAAAGTTTCGCTGGAGATCCCATTTACAAAAAAGATAAGAAAACAGGCAAGAAGAAGCTGGAAAAGATTGCAGGCCACATTCCTGGTGCAACGCTGGTCGACTATAAAAAAATTCGTGCGACCCGAGTCATCGACGGGAAGAAAATCGACAAACTGGTCCCGGAAAAAGCCGATTTCGAAGCATTAATGCAATCGTCGGGGGTCAATAACGACAGCCCAGTCGTGATCGTGTCCAAAGGGCAAGACAATCTCGACATGACCATGGCCACCCGGCTCTACTGGCAGATGAAGTACTTCGGTCATGACAACCTTGCCATCCTCGATGGCGGTGTAGCTCAATGGTTGCATGACGGGCAGAAAACCAGCGGTGAAGCTTCAGTTGAGGTAGCCGAGAAAGGCAACTGGACAGCAGAAGCGGAGCGCGACGAATTTCTGGCGACGACTCCAGAGGTAATGGCAGCGGTTAACTCCGGCAATATACAACTCGTCGACAATCGCCCGTTAAGTCAGTACCTCGGTGTCTACAAGAAGTCTTACGTGGATGCAAAGGGACACCTGCCAGGCGCAAAGTCTTTCCCGAACGAATTGATGACCGGTCCGAAAAACAATGCCAAGTTCCAATCGACTGAGGAATTGACGGCACTTGCCGATGCCATGGGAATCGACCCGGACAAGCCATCCATTACGTACTGTAACAGTGGACATCTCGCCTCTGGTGGATGGTTCATCATGCATGAGTTGATGGGTAACAAACAGGTGCAGATGTACGATGGTTCGCTGCACGAATATACCAAAGACAGCAAAGAACTCACGACCATGAAGATCGAGTAGCGAATTGACAGGAACTTGTAGACGTCACCAGCAACCCCGCTTCGGCGGGGTATTTTTTCGCGTGCCGGGCATGCCGGCACAAAAGCCGCAGATCAGGACATTCAGAAGCTAGAAAATAGAAACCCCGCCGATGGGGCAGGGTCAAAGACACTTCGTTGGGATGATCTTGGCGATACCGCAGGAAAATGATGGCATTGCAAACAATGGGCCCTTCCCCCTTATATACTCAGGGCCTCTGCATGGTATGCGATGTGCTCGCCGATGAAGGTCGCGATGAAATGATAGCTGTGGTCGTAAC
The DNA here is from genome assembly GCA_963820915.1 of uncultured Gammaproteobacteria bacterium. GTDB lineage: Bacteria > Pseudomonadota > Gammaproteobacteria > Chromatiales > Chromatiaceae > CAWGBV01. Next base: position 94,021 of record CAWGBV010000012.1, read on the forward strand.
CCGACTGTCGACGTAGCTGCAGACGGGATGGCCGCCTGCTCGCAGGCTGCCTCCAGCGTTTCCGGCAGTAACTGTCCCTCATCGAGAAACTCGTCAGCGGTGCCCTGGTCAACCAGTATCCCCGGCACGTCTTGCACCGGCATTGATCAGCTCGACCGCGTCATAGGCGCCCAGCATTCGCGATCATCACCCAGATAAGCGCCAAAGCAGCCCTCGCCCCAAGCACACTGCCATCGGATGGCAGATCGGCGAAAATGCCGATACCGATCGATAGGCCCCAGGATTTTTCAAGGCACAGATCAGAGCACCATGCCCGCCCATGGAGTGGCCACTGATCGACTTGCGCCCCGACTAGCAGCGGAAGTGATGACTCGATGCAGCGCCGGCAGCTCTTCGGTGACATAGTCATACATCCGATAGTGAGACGCCCAGGGCTCCTGGCTGGCATTGACATAAAAGCCCGCGCCTTTACCGAGGTCGTAACGGTCCGGCTCGTCGGCCACACCTTCGCCACGCGGGCTGGTATCCGGCATCACCAGCGCCAGCCCATGTTCAGCGGCATAGCGCTGGGCACCCGCCTTCACCCGCACATTGTCATCGGTGCAGGTCAGGCCGGACAACCAGTACAGTGCCGGCACCTGCTGCGTCTGCGCCTGTGGCGGCAGGTAGACCGAAAAGGTCATCTCGCATTCGCAACTGACAGAATCATGGGTATAGCGGTTCAGGTAGCCACCGAATTCCTTGATACGCTCGATTTGTTTCATTTCGGCCTCAGAAGATGATGACCGAGCGGATGCTCTCGCCGCTGTGCATCAGATCGAAGGCACGATTGATGTCTTCGAGGCCCATCGTATGGGTCACCATGCTGTCGAGTTCGATCTCGCCACTCATGTAGCGATCGACATAGCCTGGTAATTCGGTCCGCCCCTTGACGCCGCCGAAGGCACTGCCCTTCCAGGTACGTCCGGTAACAAGTTGGAAGGGGCGGGTGCTGATCTCCTGCCCTGCCCCGGCCACACCGATGATGGTCGATACGCCCCAGCCGGTGCGCGTGCATTCCAGCGCATCGCGCATCACCTGCACGTTACCGATGCACTCGAAGGAGTATTCAACGCCGCCCTTGGTCATCTCGACGATATGTTCGACCACGCTACCATTGAGGTCGGCAGGATTGACGAAATCAGTCGCGCCAAGGGCCTTGGCCATCTCCCATTTCGCAGGATTCAGGTCGATCGCGATAATGCGAGACGCCTTGGCCATCACCGCGCCCTGCACGACGGAAAGGCCAATCCCACCGAGTCCGAATACGGCAACCGTGGAACCGGGCTCGACCTTGGCCGTGTTGAGCACAGCACCAATGCCGGTGGTAACACCACATCCAAGCAGGCAGACCTTGTCCAGCGGCGCAGCCTTGTTGATCTTGGCCAGTGCGATCTCCGGCACCACGGTGTACTCGGAGAAGGTCGAACAACCCATGTAATGGTAGATCGGCTTGCCGTTCTGCGAAAAGCGGCGAGTGCCATCGGGCATGTAGCCGGTCCAAACGGTGCCCGCGATGGACTGGCAGAGATTGGATTTGGTCGAGTTGCAGTATTCGCACTCGCCGCACTCGGGGATATACAGGGGGATCACATGATCACCGGGCTGCAGGGTCTTGACGCCAGGGCCGCATTCCACCACCTCACAGCCCCCCTCATGACCGAGCACGCAAGGAAAGGCGCCTTCCGGATCTTCACCGGATAGCGTGAAAGCGTCCGTGTGGCAGACGCCAGAGGCGACCACTTTCAGCAACACCTCGCCCTCGCGCGGCCCCTCGACTTCAATCTCCTCGATCTGTAGGGGTTTCTTCGGCTCCCATGCCACTGCGGCCTTGCACTTCATGCGTTCTCCTCTGGTTATTGTTGTCAGGGGAGACGATACCAGGAAAGCCGGGATTCCAGCTGGTGGTAATGATTTAACATCCCGTTTAATAGGGTATTAGGGCCTGTTTTTCACCGGCTCAGGCTGTCTTTTGGTTCATGGCGCGTTACAGGATGAAGCGGAATAAGGCCTGCTGCCGCCCCACGTACATTGGGCTGTCTATGGTCAATCCTGGATTGACCGTGATCTATACGCTACTGCGGAAACGCAAGATCCAGCGTTTGGCGCAACTGGTCTTCACTATCCGGTAGATGCAGGCGGTGGACGTTTGTGCCGTCGCCCGCGAAAAACAGTACCGTGCCGTCTCCCGCGTTATAGCGGCTGGCGAAAGCAAGTCCTTCCGGCAGACCAAACTGAGCAATCAGAAAATCGATCCGGTCCTCGTAGTCCGGGCGTATGGTATTCATCAATTCCATCACGGCGATACCGCCACCGTAGTTCGCATCAAACGCAAGCACCAGGGCCGGACGGCCTTCACCGATGCGGCTTAAATCTGTCGGATAGGCGCCGCTCGGCAATTGATTCCAGATCAATGCGGCAACCAGGAAAAGGGCCAGTGAAACGAAAAAGGGTTTCCGCCAAGTGTTGGGACTGGCAGCTTGAACTTGTTCGGACTCGTCTTGCATCCGCTTCTCCTGGCGCGACAAAGGGGGTGGCGTAAAGAGCGACATCCAATCTGCAATAGCCTTCTTTTGCAAGCCGAAAAGAGTCTCCGGAAAGAACGAAATATCCGAACTTTCGCCAAATTGCTCTGAAACTGGAAACGCCTTCTTTGCTCAGGCCGGGCGAAATTGAAAAATCCGCCGTTTCTGAACAATTTTCGGGCTATTGGGTGGTTCCGGTTAGAAATTCGTGGTCTTCAAATACAGCAGATGTACATCGTCTGGCGAGGCCCGGGGCTGCGGCATCTCCATCACCATGGTGATTTTCCGGGCAGAGTGATCGTTCGGCTGCTATGTTTTGCTCTACGGTGCCTTCCGCGGAGAACCAGCATGCAAGAACTGGCCTTTGCTTTTCTTTTCACGCTGTTCGGCGGGGAAGAGCCCCTGGAACTGGGTATGGGGCAGTTACCCGATGGTCGAGCGGTGGTCGTGGCCCTGACCGCCGATCCCCAGGGGGGAACCATTCTGCATTCCTTTATCCAGACTGAACCCGGCAACTTCACGGCCAGCGGTTTTCAGCACCAGGTTCTGGATAGCGGTCAGATTTTTTCCATCAGTCCTCAATTGGTCAGTGTTGCCGGTTACCTTTACCTGGCGGCGGTCTGTAACCTCAATGCCTGTATGTACCGATTACCCATTGCAACGCTTCTATGGCAGGGGGCACATTTACTGACGAACAGCGGTGCCATTCGTAGCGCGTCAATTGCTCTGATCGCTGGTACCACCCTTGCTCTGACCATGCAGACGGGACTCGATGAACTGGTATTCTGGCAGGCAAACGCCAATGTTGCGACCCTGGCATTGCTGGCATTTACGACTCTTTACGCGACCATCAACAATGTTGCCAGCCCCTTTGACGGGGGTCAGATTGCCAAGAGTGCTTTCGATCCCGCTACGGGAGATTCCTGCCATATCTACCGGCAGCGAAATACCACCTTGCTCGGCAATCTGGTGGCGACCTGTTTCGTCCTTGGTGTTTCGAATACCGTGATTCTGCAAACTTTGAGTACCGCCCCAGGTTTCGTCAACAGTATTGAAACGCGTGCGCTGTTCTATGCCGGTGCGTTTTATTTCATGTATTACCTGGCCAACAGCAACGTGCGCCTCGCGAAACTGCAAAATCCATTCTCAGCTGCGCAGATCGTCACCCTGGGCACAGTGGCCCTTGCCGCTGGATTTCCCGGCATGGCACTGGCAATCGGAAACCTCGCGGGCAATCCTTACCTGTTCGCCTTCTGGCCGGGCAACGCCGTGCAGATAGCTTTAGGTACTTTGGCCGTTACCGTATTGCAGAATTTTCCGTTGACCGCGGTGGGTCCCATTGCCGCATTGGCGTTGCTGACACTGGCTACTCTGAGCCTTTTCATCGTCGGGCCGGGCAGCATTGTGGGCACCGTGTTGACTGATGCGCCGCTTTCGCCGGTCGGTGTCCCGTTGCTTGGTGGTCCCTGGAGTATTGCCTTGGTTGTGTTGTTGGCGGTTGCTGCCCTAATGGTCATGCGGCGCAGGCGACGGGAGCAAGAACCTTAGCTTATGTGTCGAGGCGATTGAGAAAAAGGAAGAGGGATTTTACGCTCTACACTGCACAACGGAGGGTGATCAGAATCTCCGTTCACGTGATTCATATCACGCCGTGTCGAGTGATGATGCTCGGGTCAGATAACGATCATCGGGAATTTACAGCACTCAACAAACCCCGGGATTTGCCACCCCAAGCCTGTTCCTCTTCCCAGGCAATCGTGTCGTTTACCGCAACATTCTGTACGCCAGAAAAACAACGAGCACAGGGAAGGAAAACAGCGCGCCGGCGCCCGCAAACATCATCCAGATTTCGGCAGGTAGATTCAGTGGCATTGGTTTCTCCTTTCAGATCATTCGATCCGTCATGTTTGTAATGACCGGGAGCAAAGCGGGTTGTTCCTGGAATCTCCTTGACTTATCCCCCGGACAAATCAGGGAAATGCCATTGTTCGGGAGGCATTCGGGTTGATCCCTGCCGGGTCTCTGGTCTGATCAGTAAACACTGAAATTTGATCGAAGTGGTTCTTATATGAAACGGTAAAACCAGCGGTACCAGCCCGACCCTTCGGTTTTTTATTCAAGGAAAAAAACGTCTTCCTGGATGGACTGGATTTCGGTGTTACGAAGGATGATCCGGGAGAGTCTGGTCTGTCGGATTTCTTCGCGCTCGGCGTTCGACAGGTTGGGATCATTCTCGAACCAGAAGCGGTCGCCATCGCGGAGACGTTCGAACTGGCTTTTCAGTACCGCGAACTGTGTTTCCCCGACCACCGGGCTTTCGAGCATTCTTTTTTCCACCAGGCAGCCCAGCCAGGCGTCCACTTCGTCTACCGATGTATAGAGTTCCGATAGTGCTGCGGCGATCTCCGGTGTTTCGGCAAAATCCGTGAAAGAGGTGTAGGGGGCCAATCCGTTGGTCCGGCGAAGTGCGTTAAATCCCGGAAGGCCGTGATCGCGCCCCCGTTGCAGGTTGCGCGAGACTAAATCGAAACCGCCCGCTCCAGGTTGCCCGAACAGGAAGTTCCGCACTTCGTCGGTCACCGCGGCATCGAGTTCTGCTGAGGGCTGCACCGCCAGTCCGCGCAATATGGGAGCGATTCCACCCTCGCCGACGAGGCGGTCCGGGCGAAAAAAGGCGTTCCGCAGAGGAATGTTGCCTTCAGCGATCGGATTGCCGGCTTCGTCAAGTCGTAGAATGACGGTTGGCAGCAAGCTGTGTCCGAAACGAAACACGGCTGTCGTGAATTCGTTGCTCAGGGAAGGATTCACGCTTGGGTCGTAGCCGCGGTAGGGCGATAGCGCGGCATCGCCCAGAAGTGCGGGCAGGAACTCTTTGTAGGTGATTGCCTGCAGGAAGCCCCCGATGAAACGCCGGGCGTGCTGGAAGAGCTCTTCGTCGTTCCACTCCGGGTGTTCAACGGCGAAGCGTGCAACCAACCGGTTATGTTCGCGTACGAACAGCGTGTGCAGTGCGGATAGTACGATCTGCTCGTTGGCGCGGATGTCGCCGGCAACGAACAGCTCAGTGCCGGTACCGCCCTGGTTGTCTTGAGAGCCGTCGTTGAATGGTAACAGCCTGCCGGCGCTGGTTCTCAGTCGCCCTCCCGAGAATACGCGCAACCAGCCGGCACGATCGGCATCGGAGCCGTAGACCGCGGATCCGTCGATAAAGGAGGTGATGACATTGACCTGCTGACGTGGGTTGGTCTCGTCTGTCCCTGAATCGTGATCATATGCGCTTCGCATGAAGGAGATGACTTCATTGCCCGTTGCCCCGGGATCGAAAAACCGGTCGCCCGTGGGCACCGATATATCCATCGGCTCGGACGGCACAGCTTCCGGCGTCAGGCTGATATCGTGATCGACAAACTGCCCCCATTGCCAGAGAAAGCTCGAAAGTCCGAAGCGATTCGACTGGACGACCGGCTCTGCCGTTACGCGGTTGCTCACCATCCGGGGATTGGGCCGGCTGGAAACGGGTTCGGCGACGCCGTCTGCGTAATCAGTGTTCGCCAGACGCATTAGCGTTGTCCCCGCCGCGCCCAGCGACGGGCTCAGAGGATTGTTGCCGCTGCCATCAACGGCGCGCTCTTCGCCCACGAGAAGAAGCGTTCCAGGCGCTACGCTTGAATCGCTGCCATCTCCACCACCGCCGCCGCAGCTTAAAAGGGTGGAGCAGATCGAAACGATAATGATTCGTTGAAGTATGCCGGGCATGCGTAAATCTGTGGCGCTCACCAATGGCGATGGCGGAATAATAGATACTGGTCTGTGTGTTCGTGAATCCTGCGATTTCAACTACTTTGGCCGGTCGCAGCGCATCAATATGATGCCATTTTGCACGAAATCCCCTTAATAAGAAAAGGTTACCTGCGACGACCTTGAATTGGGTCCTGTCGTCTTCCAAATCCCCGGTCTTGATGGGGCTGAGTCGATTGGCCCGGAGCGCCGGCGGCGGGTGCTAACACCTTATCTGTTCGATGTTGGTCCGTATCGCGGTGCTGGTGACAGTTGTCGATCCTTGTGCTTATGCGAAGAAAAAATCAAGTAAATCAACAAAATAGTCAAAAGTAAGTGAATACTACGGCGCCAGCGCGGCCGATAATGAAAGGCCTCCTCGGACTGCAGGCCTGAGGGTAACCTCAGTCTCTGCAAGGCCGATGCGTGTCTTGGTGCCCCTTGATCTTTGTAAAACAGGCCCTATTATTAGCACTCACCTGAGACGAGTGCTAACAACTCCTCAGCTTACCGATAAACCAATTTTAATCACAGAATACCCAAGGAGATTTTTTCGATGAAAATCCGACCTTTGCACGATCGTGTGGTGGTTCGCCGCATGGAAGAAGAGCGTAAGAGCGCGGGCGGCATCCTGATCCCCGACAACGCTGCAGAGAAGCCGGTGGAAGGCGAAGTGGTGGCCGTGGGCAAGGGCAAGATCCTTGACAGCGGCGAAGTGCGCGCCCTCGACGTCCAAGTGGGCGACAAGGTGCTCTTCGGCAAGTACTCCGGTACCGAGGTCAAGGTCTCGGGCGAGGACGTTCTCGTCATGCGCGAAGAGGACATCATGGGCGTCATCGAAGGCTGATAGCCGATACCCCCCCTCCTATCCATCCAGATAACAGTTATCGAAGGAATTTCAGATTATGACCGCAAAAGAAGTGAAGTTTGGCGATGAAGCCCGCCAGAGGATGCTGCACGGCGTCAATATCCTGGCCAACGCCGTAAAGGTTACCTTGGGCCCCAAGGGCCGCAACGTGGTTCTCGAAAAGAGTTTTGGCGCCCCGACCATCACCAAGGACGGCGTTTCCGTGGCGAAGGAAATCGAACTGGCTGACAGGTTCGAGAATATGGGCGCCCAGATGGTGAAAGAAGTCTCCTCGCAGACGTCTGATATAGCCGGCGACGGCACCACCACGGCCACCGTTCTCGCCCAGGCGATGGTGCGCGAAGGCCTGAAGGCCGTTGCCGCCGGCATGAACCCCATGGACCTGAAGCGCGGCATCGACCAGGCCGTCGCGGCGGCAGTTGTACAACTGGCAGCCTCCTCCAAGCCCTGCGAGACCGGTAAGGCCATCGCTCAGGTGGGCACCATTTCCGCCAACAGCGACGAATCCATCGGCAACATCATCGCCGACGCCATGGAAAAAGTGGGCAAGGAAGGCGTCATCACGGTCGAGGAAGGCACCTCGCTTGAAAACGAACTCGATGTGGTCGAGGGCATGCAGTTCGATCGCGGCTACCTCTCTCCCTACTTCGTGAACAACCAGCAGAGCATGTCGGCCGATCTGGAAGAGCCCTACGTCCTCCTGCATGACAAAAAGATATCCAACATCCGCGACCTGCTGCCGGTACTCGAGGCAGTGGCCAAGTCCGGCAAACCGCTGCTCGTGATCGCCGAGGATGTGGAGGGCGAAGCCCTGGCCACCCTCGTCGTGAACACCATTCGCGGCATCGTGAAGGTTTGCGCTGTAAAGGCCCCGGGATTCGGTGATCGTCGCAAGGCCATGCTGCAGGACATCGCCATTCTGACCGGCGCTACCGTGATCTCCGAGGAAGTTGGCCTGTCTCTCGAAAAGGCCACCCTGAACGATCTCGGCAGTGCCAAGAAGATTCAGATCACAAGGAAGAGACCACCATCATCGACGGCGCCGGCGCCGAGAACGACATCAAGGCCCGCGTCGAGCAGATTCGTCAGCAAGTCGAGGAAACTTCCTCTGACTACGACCGTGAAAAGCTCCAGGAGCGCGTGGCCAAGCTGGCCGGCGGCGTAGCCGTCATCAAGGTGGGTGCTGCCACGGAAGTCGAAATGAAGGAAAAGAAGGCTCGGGTGGAAGATGCATTGCACGCGACCCGCGCAGCCGTAGAGGAAGGAATCGTCCCCGGTGGTGGTGTTGCCCTGGTGCGCGCCATTCAGGCGACTGCCTGACCTTGCAGGCGCCAACCACGACCAGGATATCGGTATCGCCATCGCTCGTCGCGCCATGGAAGAGCCGCTGCGCCAGATCGTGGCCAATGCCGGTGCCGAGCCTTCGGTCGTTCTCCACAAGGTGGAAGACGGCACGGGCAACTTTGGCTACAACGCCGCCAACGGCGAGTACGGCGACATGGTGGAGATGGGTATCCTCGACCCCACCAAGGTGGCCCGTAGTGCACTGCAGAACGCTGCATCGATTGCCGGTCTGATGATTACCACCGAGGCCATGGTGGCCGAGGAGCCCCAGGACGATAAGGGTGGCCCGGCGGGTGACATGGGCGGCATGGGTGACATGGGCGGCATGGGTGGCATGGGCGGCTTCTAAGCCCCATCACTTTGCCGCAGGCAATAAGGCCCCGCGTTGCGGGGCCTTTTTTTGGCTCGAAACAAAGGGCGCCGGGAGGCGCCCTTGCCGGTTCGGGATCGAAGCGGGTTGAATCAGTTGCTGACGGTGGTCAGGCCAGCCGTGACCCAGTCCTGCATGCCGCCGCGATACCATTTGAGCTTGTCGGCCGGATAACCCAGTCGGACCAGGGTCTTGATATTGGTGGCCGATTGCGGGCACCAGATGCCGTTGCAGAACAGCACCAGTGTCTTGGCGTTGCCGAAGTCCCAGATATCGCCGACCTTGTTGGCTCCGAACTGGTTGATGAGGATATTGGTGAAAGCCGCCATGTCCTCACCGACCGGGAATCCGCCGGCCTGGTCGATGCTGATCTTGTTCCAGGGAATATTGATGGAACCGGGAATGGTCCCGCGGGCCATCCACTCAGGTGTGCGGGAATCGACCACCAGTACCGGCGGTTCACCGATCAGGGTGGCGTCGTTGGGGTGAGCCTGATCGAGCATACTCAGCACTTCCAGTTCGCCGATGGTTTCCACGCCGGTGGCCGCGTGCATGGGCTGAATGCAGAAGGGAGGACAGTGTCTGCCGGTTTTCAAATAGGCATCGGGGATCGTGGCGGCCTTGTCCTCTGTCCGTGTAATCGCCACTGGTTTGCCATTGTGCATCACGTTGACTTTTTCCAGTGACTCGGTGATATGGCCGTCGGCACTGATGGCCAACGACGCAGACAGCGCCATGCCGAGTGCAGCGGAGCCGAGCAGAAAAATTTTGGTCACAGACATAGACGTATCCTCTGTTTTTTGGATTTCGAGTTGATTTTTTGACCCTGGGCTTCTTGGATCAGCCCTCCTGAGCTTTATTTTCACCCTGTCGAAGCGCGCCGACGGGCGAGGCAGCGGGAAAACACCGAGCAAGATACTACAGGTTTGGTCCTCATGGCGCGATTCCGGCTTGCCGCCCCGGTCATTTTTCATCCTTTGACCGGCGCACAAATGGCCCTGCCGGGTTCATTTCGGCGGCTCCGAAGGATGCCGGAAACCGCTTCGGTTTTTATCAAGTCACTTGACGGCCATTGACGGCTGCCGATAGCATTGACAAAAAAGTGGTTGTTCTCTTGTGTGTTATTGCACAAATCCGAGTAATCAGTTAGAAAAGGACCGCGCCTGGAATCGGTGCGAGATTCATTGACGGTAAGACGAAAACAATAAGATTGACGCGGCCTGAGGTGCGTCTATTCCACGAGCAAGGGAAATTTTTACTGAATCCGCCCTGGCGGTGGATGCGGGGTCGGCGGCACGCCAGGGCCTTAGCGGGGCTCGAAGGGCGGTCGACACACAAAACATAAATGGGGGCCGGCCTTGAACTTGACCAGAAATGCTGCAGGATCAGGGACGTGTAGACGGGAGGGCGTCTATAGATGAGCGTAAGTTCGAAGAAAAAGATTTTTATTGTGGTACTGCTGGTATTTTTGGCAGGTTTGGCGTTTGCCGGTGCTTTCAACGTGGGTGTTTCCGCCACCAACGAGATGGGGTTTTGCACCAGTTGTCATTCCATGCAGATACCCTACGAGGAGTACAAGGAATCCGTTCACTTCAAGAACACCTCGGGCGTTCAGGCCACTTGCGCCGACTGCCATGTGCCCAAGGAGTTTGTGCCCAAGATGATTGCCAAGGTAATGGCCTACAAGGATGTGCTGGGTGAAATCCTGGGCACCATCGACACTCCGGAAAAATACGAGGAGCATCGGTGGGGGATGGCAAACCGCGTCTGGGATAAAATGGAAAAAAGCTATTCGTCCACTTGTCGCTCCTGCCACGAATTCGAACACATGGACCTCAGCGAGCAAGACCGCTCGGCGCGCAACAAGCATGGAAAAGCGGTAGACAAGGGCGAGACTTGCATTGATTGCCACAAGGGTGTTGCGCACAAAGAACCCGATGATCCAACGCTGGACCTTTGATTGGCAGGACCCCAAACCGTTGAACAAGCGGGCAAACGGAAACGGTAGATGAAACAGTTGTCCATCGCCATTGTGCTAATGGCAATTCTATTCTTCCAGGGGCTTTCGTTCGCCGAGGAAGATCCTGGCCGCGAACTTCGGCTTGCTGCTATCGTCGACGATGTCGCCACCATGGAGCGCCTGCTGGACGCTGGTGTGGCGCCCGACAACGCCAACCAGTTTGGCAAAACGGCACTGATGTTCGCCGTGGAAGAGGGCAATCTGGCCAGCGTGGTTCTCCTGCTGGAGCGCGGCGCGGATGTCAATTACCAAACCGTTGCGGGATGCTCGGCCATCACCTTTGCCGCCGAGAGCGGTGAGACTTCGGTCAGCGCCCTGCTCATTGAACGCGGAGCCGACCTGGCGCCCACCACCCGCGCGGGCTGGAATGCCCTGATGATTGCGGCGCGTTACGGCATTTACGACATGGTGGATCAGCTGTTGTATCGCGGCGCGGATACCGAAGTGCGCGACAACGAGGGCCGGACGGCGCTGATGCATGCGGCCGAAAAGGCCCATCCGTCAGTGGTCACCCTGATCGCCGATCATGGCGCCGAGGTCAATGCGGCTGACAAAGATGGCGTTACCGCCCTCATGAGGGGGGCGAGCGATGTCGCTGTAGAACAGGCATTGCTTGCGGCCGGAGCCGATATCAATCTGCGCGACTCCCATGGTGCTACCGCCTTGTTTTGGGCCGTAGCGGAAGAACAAAGCGACGTGGCTCGTCTGTTGCTCGAAGCAGGTGCTGATGTGAACGCGTCCGATGAAGACGGCATCACGCCCCTCATGGAGGCGGTCATTGTGCGTTCGCCCGAGATGCTCAAGGTGTTGCTCCGCAACCGTGCCGATGTGGCGGCCAGGGACACACAAGGACGCACGGCGATGGATATAGCGAAAAAGCGCAAACATCCCGAGATTATGGCGCTGCTGGAGGCGGCGGAAGCCGAAGCGCAAAAAAAGGTAACCACGTTCTGAATAATTTTTCTCGAGGCCTCACCCCGTCGCAGGGAGTGGTTAGTTGCGAGGAGATCGGTATGACGGCGGGACGCCGCATTACCCATTGCGACAGTGTTACCGCGAGGGACTGGCAATGGTGTTGGTCCAGCGCGGCATTTGCACGGATGTTGTGAACCAAAAAGCAATCTATCTAAACCGGAGGAGAATGCAATGCCTGGTTCGAGAATCGGAAAGTCATTGCTGATCGCTGGCCTCGCGCTGGGCGCTTCCGCGGTTATGGCCGCAGACGAACCCAAGACGCTGAGCGGAGCCAGTGACAGCATGCTTGCTAACACCTGTGCCGGATGTCACGGCACCAGCGGGGCCAGTGTCGGTCCTGCCTCACCTACCATCGCGGGTATGTCGGAAGAATACTTCGTCGAAGTGATGGAAGGCTTTGCCAGCGGCGAAGTTCCTTCCACCATCATGGGTCGGCTCGTCAAGGGATACACTGAAGACGAAGTCAAGCAGCTTGCCAAGTTCTATGCTGCCCAGCCTTTTGTAGCCGCCAATCAGAAGTCAGATGCAGACAAGGCCAAGAAAGGGGCCAAGCTGCATGAGAAGTACTGTGAGAAGTGCCATGCCGAAGGCGGAACCTCCGCCGAGGACGATTCCGGCGTGTTGGCAGGCCAGTGGTCCCCTTATCTCATGTGGACCATGGAGGACTACATGTCCGGTGCTCGTACGCCGACCAAGAAGATGAAGAAGAAGGTGATGGAGCTTACCGAAGATCATGGCGATGCCGGCTGGGATGCGCTGTACAACTTCTACGCCAGCGGCAAGTGAAGGAGGAGATAAATCTAATGTCTATTAAACGTCGTGATTTTCTGAAGGCCACCGGCGCGGTGACAGCCGCGGGCATGGTGGGCTTCCCCTACCTCTCCCTGGCCGCCGGCAACAAAGTGGTGGTCGTGGGTGGTGGTACGGGCGGTGCAACCGCCGCCAAATACATCAAGATGGCCGATTCCGGCATCGATGTCACCATCATTGAGCCCAACAAGACCTACCATACCTGCTATCTGAGTAACGAAGTCCTGTCGGGCGATCGCACGATCGAATCGATCGAGCACGGCTACGATGGCCTGAAAAAGCATGGTGTCAACATCGTGCACGACATGGTCACCGGTATCGACGGCGGCGCCAAGAAGGTGATGACCAAGGGCGGCAAGTCCTTCGACTATGATCGCTGCATCGTCGCTCCAGGTATTTCCATGAAATACGACATGGTCGAGGGTTACGATGCGGAGGTGGCCGAGACGGTGCCGCACGCATGGAAGGCCGGTTCCCAGACGGTAACCCTGCGCAAGCAGCTCGAGGCCATGAAGGACGGCGGCAAAGTCATTATCGTTGCGCCGCCAAATCCGTTCCGCTGCCCGCCCGGACCCTACGAGCGTGCCAGCCAGATCGCTATGTACCTGAAGCACAACAAGCCCAAGTCCAAGATCATCATTCTCGATCCCAAGGACAAGTTTTCCAAGCAGGGCCTGTTCACCGCGGCATGGAAGAAGCTGTACGGTTTCGGCACCGAAAACAGCATGATCGAGTGGATCAGCGGTGCTGCTGGCGGCAAGCTGGAATCGCTGGATGCCGGCGCAATGACGGTTAACGCCGAAGTGGAATCCTTCACGGGTGATGTCATCAACCTGATCCCGCCCCAGAAGGCTGGCATAGTGGCTATCGAGTCCGGCCTGGCCGAAGGCGACTGGTGCCCGGTGGACCTGGGTACCTTCGAGTCCACGCTGGTGAAGGGTGTTCACGTTATTGGTGATGCTTCTATTGCCAAGGGCATGCCCAAGTCCGGATATGCGGCCAACTCCCAGGGTAAGGTAGTAGCAGCCGCAGTCGTGGCCATGCTGAAGGGTGAAGAGCCCGGGACGCCGTCCTACGTCAACACCTGCTACTCCATTGCGGGCAAAGACTACGGCTTCTCGGTCGCTGCTGTTTACAAGCTCGCTGAAGATCGTTCCACGATTGTCAGCATGGGAGGCGGTCTGACCCCTAGCGATGCAAGTCCGGAGCAACTGGCGCGTGAAGTGCAGTATGCGTACAGCTGGTACGACAATATCGTAAGCGACATCTTCGGCTGATCCTGGTCGAGGCGAAAAAAAAGAGGGGCAGATGCCCCTCTTTTTTTATGCCTGCAAAGGCCGTTGTTGTGCGCGTACGGGCTAGTGGGGACGCCAGCCGCGCCGGGAGTACTTTGGAAAGTCCGGATTGCTCCAGCCGGGCGGGGCTATTTTTTCCTCTGGCGGTTTCAGGCGGGAGGTATAGTCCATAACCGCATGGACATCGAAATGCGTGAATCCGCGTATCTGGTCCACCATTTCCTGGTCAGCGTTGCGTCGCCGTCCGGACCTGATCCATTCGAATTGACGTACCAGATACCGATAGTGCTGACCGTATAGCGCAGGTATGTGCTTATCGTAATCGCCCTCGCCATTCTCTCCGTGGCAGTCAACGCAGTTTTCCTTGTACAGCCGCTCTCCGTGCTGGAGGTGTCGTCCTGGCCCTTGCCCATTGTGTTGCGTCATGGGTAGCGCCGAAATATAGGCGGCGACGTCGGCAATATCCTGTGGCGAGCCGATGTTGGAGCGGTCGCTGAAGGGGTACATGGTCGGTACATCGCGATTGCGGGCACGGATGTCCGCCAGTTGTTTGATGATCACGGTGTTGAGTTGACCCGCAATCTGCGGGTAGCTTCCGCTTTCGGTGCCCCATCCCTCGGGCATATGGCAGATGGAGCATTTGCGGAACAACTGGGCACCGTGTTCGATATTCGGCTCCAGTTCCAGAGCCTCCTCGTATTCCTGCATGGCGCGATCGGAAGGGGGGTAGCCGGGTTCCGCGCTGGACGGGCCGGCCGCGCAAATAATTGCCGTGGCAATTGCTGTCTTGATCAGATTTGTCCTCACTTTCTCCTCCGGGGAACAATTTGATTGCGTGGTTTCGGCGCAGGGACGGTTGCTTTTAATTGGATGCCTTGCCCCTTATACCCGCGCGCACCTTCCCCTATTTTGCCCGCGGATACTTGCCGCGGCAATGACACAGGACAACAAGGCGGACGCTCTGTGCCTGTTTGTGGGGATTTCCCGGTAACCTTCGGCCCACCCGCGTACGGTATGATCACGCGTTCTTGGTTCCGGTAAGAGTTATATGACACAGGACGATCGGCTTCTCCGACAACTCGAAGAATGGATTGAACAGGTCGGAAGCGGGCCTTCATTCGGTGCAGTGGTCGAAAATTCACTGGAGAGCGTCTGGGGGGCGAGCGAATTCGTTTCGACCGCCTGCCTGCGAAATCCATCCCTTCTTCGTGAGCTTGTCGATCGTGGCGTTCTTGAGCGGACATTATCGTCCGGCGAGTTGTCCGCCTGGCTGGCGGCCCGGCTGAAGGATGTGGCCGACGACACCCGCCTGGCAGCGGTGCTACGCCAGTTTCGCAACCAGCAGATGGTGCGGATCATCTGGCGTGACATCTGCCGTTGGGCAAGCCTGGACGAGACGCTGGAAGATCTTTCCGAACTCGCCGACGTCTGCATTCAGCAGGCACTGGACATTCACTACGACTGGTTGACCCAGGCCATCGGCATTCCGCGCAATGAGGCCGGTGAACCGCAGCAACTGGTGGTGTTGGGGATGGGCAAGCTGGGGGCGCGTGAACTCAATTTGTCGTCGGACATCGATCTGATATTCGCCTTCCCGGAGGCGGGCGAAACCGATGGTCGGCGAGCCCTATCCAACGAGCAGTTTTTTACCCGCTTGGGCCAGAAGATCAACAAATCGCTCAACTCCCAAACCGCTGATGGTTTCGTGTTCAGGGTGGACATGCGTTTGCGTCCGTTCGGCGACGCTGGCCCGTTGGCCGCCAGTTTCGATTTCATGGAGACCTACTACCAGTCCCAGGCCCGGGAGTGGGAACGCTACGCCATGATCAAGGCTCGGGTGGTGGCGGGAGATCGGGATGCGGGGCGCGACTTGATGTCGATGCTCAGGCCCTTCGTCTACCGTCGATACATCGATTTTGGCGCGGTCGAATCCTTGCGGGGGATGAAAAGGCTCATCAGCGCCAATCTCTACGAAAAAGGCATGGCCGCCAACATCAAACTGGGCCCTGGCGGTATTCGCGAGATAGAGTTCATCGGTCAGGCGTTTCAGCTGGTGCGGGGGGGGCGCGACCCCGATCTGCAGATCCGTCCAATCCAGCAGGTATTGGCCAGACTCGCCGATAAGGGACTGGTTCCCGAGGCGGATGTGGCGGAGTTGGTGGCGGCCTACCGGTTTCTGAGGGACGCCGAGAATCGCCTCCAGGCATGGCGCGACGAGCAGACACAGCTGCTGCCCGCCGACGAGACCGGGCGCAGACGACTGGCGCTGACCATGGGGTTTGACGACTGGGCGGGTTTTTCAGCGGTACTGGAAGAGCACCGAGACCGGGTTCAGCGGCATTTCGAACAGTTGTTCGCCGGACCGGATGAAGAAGGCGAATCGGCGTCGCCATTGACGGACGTCTGGCAGCAGCGTCCTGAAGCGGCGGGGCTGGACACCTTGCTGGCAGCGGGCTTCGACGATCCGGAGAAGGCGCTGGCGCTGATGACTCAATTTCGGGAGTCTCGTGGCGTCAACGCCCTTGGCACAAGAGGCCGTACGCGGATGGATCTATTGATGCCGCGCGTACTGGCCGAGGCGGGCCAGTCCGATGCGCCCTGCGCCGTGTTCGAGCAACTGACGCGAATTCTGGAGGCGGTGGCTCAACGCACCGCCTACCTGGATCTTCTGGTGGAGAACCCTCAAGTACTTACCCAGCTGACGCGATTGGTGAGTGCCAGCCCCTGGTTTGCGGAACAGATTCTCCGCCAGCCGGTGCTACTGGACGAATTGGTTGATCCGCGCGAACTCTATGCGCCTCTTGATCGCGACTCTCTGCGGCATCAGCTGGATCAGCTCATTGCCGGCGCGGAAGGCGATCTGGAACAGGAGATGGAGCGCCTTCGCCAGTTTGCCAGCACCAACCGCCTGCGCGTGGCGGCTGCAGATGTCACCGGGGCCATTCCACTGATGGTGGTGAGCGATTACCTGACCGACATCGCGCAGGTCGCCCTGGAGGCGGCATTGCGCATGGCCTGGCGCGACGTCACCGCCAAGCATGGCGGACCCCGGGGCATTGAGGGCGCCGATACCGGACTCGCCATTGTGGGATATGGCAAGCTTGGTGGCATCGAGTTGGGATACGGCTCGGACCTTGATCTTGTGTTTCTTCACGGTAACCGTGATGCCAATGGGACCACCGATGGGAAAAGACCCCTCGGGAATGATGTCTTCTATGCCCGGCTCGGACAGCGAATCGTCTTCATCCTGACCACCCGTACCGCCTCCGGTATTGTCTACGAGGTGGACATGCGGCTGCGCCCCAACGGCAACGCGGGCATGCTCGTCACCTCCCTGGATACCTTCGATCATTATCAGCACAACGAGGCCTGGACCTGGGAGCATCAGGCGCTGATCCGGGCTCGATTTGTCGCCGGTGATGCGGCGGTCGCCGAGCGGTTCGCGGCGATCCGCAAGAGTGTGTTGTTACGACCCCGCGACGAGGCGACGTTGCGGACAGAAGTGCGTGAGATGCGCGAGAAAATGCGCGCCAGTCTCGACAAGTCGACCTCATCGGAATTCGATCTCAAGCAGGGGCAGGGCGGGATCATGGACATCGAGTTCATGGTCCAGTTTGCCGTTCTGAGGTCGGCTCATGAGCATCCCCGACTGGTTGACTGGACCGACAATATCCGGTTGCTGGAAACCCTCGCGGCACTCGATCTCATGGAGGGCGGGGCTGCCGACAAACTCGCTGACATGTATCGGGTGTTTCGTGCCGGCTATCACCGTAATGCGCTGCGGGAGCGGCCTGGACTGGTGGCGGCGGACGTCCTGGTGGAAGAACGTCGCATCGTCTCCGAGATGTGGCAAGAGATGATGAGCGACCCGTAACAGGGATCAGTCCGGGTTTTTCCGTTCCTCGGGGGCGGCTGCCTGGTCTTTCTGTTCGGATGGCGGTAGCTGCAGCCATCGGTCGAGCGTCTCATGAGCGCTGTCCACGCCCTGTCGTTTCAGTGCAGAGAAGAGCTGCACCGTGATGTCCGGGTCGTCGGCAAGGGCCCGCTGTACCCCCATCATGGTCTGCATGGCCGGTCCGCGTTTGAGCTTGTCCGCCTTGGTGAGAAGAATGTGGATCGGCAGGCCGATGGCCCGGCACCAGTCGATCATCTGCCGGTCGAGGTCCTTGAGGGGATGGCGAGCGTCCATCATGAGCACGATTCCATGCAGGCAGGAACGTTGCTCCACATAGTCTGAGAGCAGCCCCTGCCACTGGGAGCGGATGGGTGACGCGACCTTGGCGAAGCCGTACCCGGGCAAGTCCACGAGCCGGCGCTGATCGTCGAGCGCAAAATAGTTGATGAGTTGCGTACGCCCCGGGGTCTTGCTGGTTCTCGCCAGTGATTTCTGGTTGCAGATCAGGTTGAGGGCGCTGGATTTTCCGGCATTGGAACGCCCCGCAAAGGCCACCTCATGGGCGCCCTCGTCCGATGGGAGCTGTTTCATGGCGCCGGCGCTGAGGAGAAATTTCGCGTGGTGATAATAGGGATTCATGGCGTCTGTCGAAGGCAGAGTTCGTCCGCGGCGATGCTGGCGGGCAGGCCCACATCTAGATTCGGGTAGCGAAATCGAACGCCTAGTCCCTCGGTGAGTGCCCGAACCGACAATCGCCGCGATTCCTGCATGTAGGACATCATGCCGGGTGACAGCGCGGTGGCCGCATCGGCCATGGAGATCACGGGTGGTCTGGGCAAATCGGCGAGATCGGCGAGCCGGTTGAAATAATCGTTCATCGTGCTGGGCTGGCCGTCACTGGCGTTATAGATGGAGCCGGCGGGCGCCTTTGTCATGGCCGCGGTGGCCGCAGTGACCAGATCGTCCACGTGGATGCGGTTGGTGAACGGGGCTTCTTCTTCGCGAATCAGCGGGAGTTTGCGCCGCAGCCGTTCCAGCGGCAGGCGACCCGGGCCATAGATCCCGGCCACCCGCAGGATGACGGCGTCGCCGCCGGTGGCATCCTGCCAGTATCGTAGCTGGTTTTCGGCATCAAGGCGGCGGCGGGCGCGGTCGGAGCCTGGATTGACCGGACGGGATTCGTCCACCCAGGCGCCATCGCAATCACCATAGACCCCGGTGGTGCTGAAATAGAGGATCCGCTCAGGTTGGCCCTGGGTGGTGCAGGCATCCAGGAATCGGCTGAGGCGGGTGTCAACGGTGCCGGAATCAGGTGGTGGTGCGAGGTAAAAAACCCGGCTTCCCCTCAGCGGCAGTTTCGCGATTGGAGTAGCGTCGAGATCGGTGACGATGGGGTCAAACCCTGATTGTCTGAGCGTCTCGGCACTGGCGATGGACCTCACAATCGGTATGACCTGGCCGCCATCGGCCCCCACCAGCCGGGCGATGCGAAGGCCCGTGTAGCCGCAACCCACGATCAACGTTGGAAGCATCGGGTTTTCATTCCTTCTAAAAATACGGGACAATTCGCGCCCTTATATCGCCTAACATGCGCTGCGATGGACCATCAGGTAAAGATACAGCCCACGGGCCGCAGTTTTGAGGTGGCGCGCGACGAGACCATACTCGACGCCGCCCTGCGCCACAACATCGGCCTGCCTTACGGTTGCCGTAACGGCAAGTGCGGGTCCTGCATTGCCCGACTGGTGGCTGGCAAGGTTGAATACCCCGGCGGTTCCACCGAGGCCCTCGAAAACCAGGCCGGAGACGCCTGCCTGGTCTGCCAGGCGGTTGCCCGGTCTGACCTCGAACTGCAGGTGCGCGAAGTGGATACGGTTGCTGAAATTGAGGTACGGACACTGCCTTGTCGGGTGGTGCGCATCGAGCCACTCGCCCACGACGTGATGCGGCTGGATCTAAAGCTTCCCGAGGCCCAGCGGTTGCAGTTTCAGGCGGGACAGTACCTGGACTTCATTCTTCCGAACGGCCACAAGCGTGCCTTCTCCATCGCCAACGCCCCGCACGACGATGATTTCATCCAGTTGCATATCCGCCATGTGGCGGGCGGGGAGTTCACCGAACAGGTTTTTTCCACAATGCAGGAAAAGACCATTCTGAGGATAGAGGCGCCGCTCGGCACCTTTGTTCTCAGGGAGCAGTCTGAACGGCCCATCCTGCTGATGGGCGGCGGCACCGGCTTCGCTCCGCTCAAGGCCATGGTGGAACATGCGCTGCATGTGGGGATAGACCGCCCCATCTGGCTGTACTGGGGTGTGCGCTCGCGCCGTGACCTCTATCTTGCCGACTTGCCGGAAAGCTGGGCGGCCACCAAGGAGAATTTCCGCTTCATTCCGGTGCTGTCGGAGCCGGATGAGGGCTGGCAGGGGCGAACGGGGTTTGTGCACCAGGCGGTGGTGGACGACCATCCCGATCTCAGTGGCTTCGATGCCTACATGGCGGGGCCGCCGGTAATGGTGGAGGCGGGACGGGATGCCTTTCTGGCGGCGGGTTTGACCATGGAGCACATGTTTTCCGACGCCTTCGAGTACGCTGCCGCCAAGGAAAAATGATGTCGGCCGTATGGCCGCCATTTTTTCAAGACGTCTTGAATCCAGTAGCATTCCCCCCAACTTTCGGACATTGAGCCGGCCATCGTCCGACCGGCGCCACAGGGCAACCAGCGATGGAGCAGATCCGCGGAACCACTATCCTTTCGGTGCGGCGCAACGGCAAGGTCGTTATCGGCGGTGACGGCCAGGTGTCGATGGGGCACACGGTCATGAAGGGCAATGCGCGCAAGGTTCGCCGCCTCTATAAAGAGGGCGTGCTGGCGGGTTTTGCGGGTGCGACGGCAGACGCCTTCACGCTCTTCGAGCGTTTCGAGGGCAAGCTGGAAAAACACAGCGGCAACCTGACCCGGTCGGCCGTTGAGTTGGCGAAAGACTGGCGTACGGACCGGATGTTGCGCCGTCTGGAGGCGCTGTTGTGCGTCGCCGACGCCGAAGCATCGTTGATCATCTCGGGTACCGGCGACGTGATCGAGCCCGAGGAAGGGCTCATGGCCATCGGCTCGGGTGGAAACTACGCACTCTCGGCGGCGCGGGCACTACTGCGGAACACGGATATGGGCGCCAGGGAAATCGTCGAAAAATCGCTGGGTATCGCGGCAGACATCTGCATCTATACCAATGAGAATCTCGTTTTAGAAGAGCTTGACGCCAAGGACTAGCCCCGGATGTCGGAAATCACCCCGCAGGAAATCGTTCGCGAACTGGATAAACATATCATCGGCCAGGATGATGCCAAGCGTGCTGTGGCCGTTGCCCTGCGAAACCGCTGGCGCCGGGCCCAGGTGGAACCGCAACTGCGCAACGAAATCACGCCTAAAAATATTCTCATGATCGGTCCCACCGGTGTGGGCAAAACGGAGATTGCCCGACGCCTTGCGAAACTGGCGAACGCGCCCTTTATCAAGGTGGAGGCCACCAAGTTCACCGAGGTGGGTTATGTGGGCAAGGACGTGGAATCCATTATCCGCGATCTGATGGATTCGGCGGTGAAAATGGCCCGCGAGCAGGAGATGGAGAAGGTTCGCGACAAGGCCCGCGAGGCGGCAGAGGATCGCGTGCTGGACGCCCTGCTGCCCGGCCCCCAGACCAACGAGTGGGAAAAGGAAGCCGCCGCGGCCGAGGAAAGTACGACGCGCACTAAGTTTCGTTACAAACTGCGTCGTGGTGAACTTGACGACAAGGAGATCGAGGTGGAGGCCGCCTCACCGCAGATGGGTGTGGAGATCATGGCGCCACCCGGCATGGAAGAGATGACCAACCAGTTGCAGGGCCTGTTCCAGAATCTCGGGTCAGGACGCACGAAGCGACGCAAGTTGCGGGTCCGGGATGCCCTCAAACTGCTTGAGGACGAGGAAGCGGCAAAGCGCGTCAACGAGGAAGATCTCAAATTGTCGTCCCTGGAGATGGTCGAACAGCACGGGATTGTTTTTCTCGACGAACTGGACAAGGTGGCCAGCCGTTCCGAATACGGCGGCCCGGACGTGTCGCGCGAGGGCGTGCAGCGTGACCTGCTGCCCCTGGTGGAAGGGTGCACGGTTTCCACCAAGCACGGCGTGGTGAATACCGATCACATCCTGTTCATCGCGTCCGGCGCCTTCCACTTGTCGAAACCTTCCGACCTGATCCCGGAGTTGCAGGGAAGGCTGCCCATTCGCGTCGAACTGGGCGCTCTTTCCAGCGATGATTTTTGTCGCATCCTCACCGAGCCGGATGCCTCGCTCACAGAGCAATACGATGCGTTGATGGCGACCGAGGGGGTCAGGCTCGATTTCACCGACGACGGCATTCAGCGCATCGCCGATATCGCCTTCCAGGTCAACGAAAGCACCGAGAATATCGGCGCGCGACGGCTGCATACGGTCATGGAACGCTTGCTGGAGTCCTTATCCTTTGAGGCCACGGAGCTCGATGCGCAGACGGTGGTGATCAACGCCGACTACGTCAACGATCACCTGGGGGCGCTGGTGGAGGACCAGGATCTCAGCCGATACATCCTGTAGGGGTGAACCGCGAACTGCCCCAGTTTTGGCAGCCCCATCCAATGCGGCGTCCCTCGACGCCGAGATGAAATAAACCTAGAGGTAAGACATGTCGAAAACCATGCCGACTGAACTCAACCTGCATCGCCAGTCACGAGTGCTGGAGATCTCCTTCGACGACGGCTCGCAGTACAACCTGCCCTGCGAATACCTGAGGGTCTATTCACCCTCCGCCGAGGTTCAGGGGCACTCACCGGACCAGCGCCAGCTCCAGTTGGGCAAGGAAAATGTGAACATCGATCGTATCGAGCCGGTGGGAAATTACGCCGTCCTGCTGCACTTCGATGATGGACACAATACCGGCATCTACTCCTGGGAAACGCTTCACAACCTGGGGCGCAATCATCAAGAGCTTTGGGCCCAGTACCTCAACGAGCTTGAAGCCGCCGGCCACAAACGCAAAGAACCCTCCTAAACAGCGCTGGTCGGGCTCGGCGCACGGCGGCGGCGCGGCGGCCCGTCCTGGCGCCGCTTGCTGCGCCACAACCGGTGTTGTCTGTCAGTTCCGCGCAGACCGCCTGTGACGCCTGCATGGGGAAGGCGGTATCATTCCCCACTCATGTCTTTGCCCGAGCCGGTCATGAAAGAGCCCAATACCACCCATTTCGGATACCAGGAAGTCCCCGTCAGCGAAAAGGCGGATCGAGTGCGCGACGTTTTCGACTCGGTGGCGAGTCGTTACGACCTCATGAACGATCTCATGTCACTCGGCATCCATCGCCTTTGGAAGCGCATGGCGGTGGAATTGTCCGGCATTCGTCAGGGACAGCGGGTGCTGGACCTGGCGTCCGGCACCGGGGATCTGGCGTCGCGTTTTGCCGGCCTCGTCGGCGCCACCGGTTCAGTGGTGATGACAGACATCAATGCCGCCATGCTGGCCCAGGGGCGGGAGCGGATGGTGGATGACGGCCACCTCGGCAACATCGGTTACGTGCAGGTGGATGCGGAACGGATTCCCTTTCCGGATTCGCATTTCGATTGCGTCACCATTGCCTTCGGTCTGCGCAACGTGACCCACAAAGAGCAGGCGTTGGCGGAGATGTTCCGTGTCCTCAGGCCCGGCGGTCGTGCCCTGGTGCTCGAGTTTTCGCATCCTCGGCAGCGGGGCCTCAAGAAACTCTACGATTTTTACTCCTTCAAGGCGTTGCCGCTGATGGGACAGCTGGTGGCCAGGGATGCAGACAGCTACCGCTACCTCGCGGAATCCATTCGCATGCATCCCGACCAGGAGACGCTGCGCGGCATGATGGAAGATGCCGGATTTGAGCGCTGCGATGTTCACAATCTGTCCGGCGGGATCGTCGCGATTCACCGCGGTTTCAAACTCTGAGCGAGGTGCCGGTCATGTCGATGGAGCAGGCGGCATTGCTGGGTTTGGAGCAGGCACTTAACCAGGTGCTGGAACTGGACCCGCAAGCCACACAGCGGCTGGCAAAATTTCATGGCTCGGTTATCGGCTTCGAGATCATGGGACTGGGCCTGCGGTTTTGTTGCGTTCCCGATCATCGCGGGCGCTTGCAGGTGCTGTCGGGATCAGAGCTTTCACCCGACTGCCTGATGCGCGGTACGCCACTCGACCTGGCGAATACCCTGCTTCAGGAGCGAAAAGAGGATGCCCTTTTCTCCGGCCGCATCGAGATTCGCGGGGACACCGACCTGGCGCATCGCTTCAGTGAGGTCTTGAACACGCTGAATATCGACTGGGAAGAGCAGTTGGCGAAACTGGTGGGTGACGTGGCCGCCCACGAAACGGGAAAGGCCGCCCGGTCTGCTGAGCGCTGGCTCGGGCGCACGGCGAAGATATCCGAGCAGAATCTCCAGGAGTATCTCCAAGAAGAGGCGCGGCTGGTGCCTACCCGTTACGAAGTTGACGAATGGCAGGATGAGGTGGACCGGCTGCGCGACGACGTTGAACGCATGGCGGCCCGCGTGGCGCGGCTCGGCAGGAGTTCAGAAGGCTCCGGGGAAGCGCAATGATCGGCCCGAAGGAGGCCGTGCGCCTTATCCACATCAATTGGGTCTTGTTGCGCCACGGTCTGGACGAGGTGGTTCTGGCGGCCCATCTGTTTCGCCCCATCCGGTTCTTCCGCTTTCTCTCGCCCTTTTATTGGGCAAGCCGTGGGCAGCGCCCCGCTTTTGGCGTCCGTATCAGGCGGGCATTGGTGGATCTCGGCCCGATCTACGTGAAGTTTGGCCAGATACTGTCCACCCGGCGCGACCTGCTGCCGGACGAAATTGCCGATGAACTCGCCAAGTTGCAGGATGAAGTGCCTCCCTTCCCGGGCGACCAGGCGAGGGTGATCATAGAGGCGGCCCTGGGCGACAGGGTCGAAGTCGTATTCGACGATTTCCATGAGGTCCCGCTGGCGTCGGCGTCCATCGCGCAGGTTCACGCCGCCCGCCTCAAGGACGGCACCGAGGTGGTGGTCAAGGTGCTGCGGCCGGGCATCGAAAAGACAATTCGCCGCGATGTGGATCTGCTCATTACCATTGCGCGCCTTGCGCGCCGTTATTCCGCCGATGCGCGCAGACTGCGGCCCGTCGAAGTGGTCACGGAGTATGAGAAAACCATATTCGACGAACTCGATCTGCTGCGCGAAGCGGCGAATGCCTCTCAGCTAAGGCGCAATTTTCTCGAAAGCGGAGTGCTCTATGTCCCGGAGGTTTTCTGGGATTACTGTCGCCGCGACGTGATGGTGATGGAGCGGATTTACGGCACGCCCGTCGACGAGGTCGACCAACTCAAGGCCCAGGGCGTGAGCATGAAAATGCTCGGGGAACGTGGCGTGGAGATCTTTTTCACCCAGGTTTTTCGCGACAATTTTTTCCATGCCGACATGCACCCCGGAAACATCTTCGTCGCCCCCGACGGGCGCTATATTGGTGTCGATTTCGGCATCATGGGGACCTTGACCACCGAAGATCAGCGCTATCTGGCCGAGAATCTGATGGCGTTTTTCGAACGGGATTACCGTCGTGTCGCCGAACTCCACGTGGAATCGGGCTGGGTGCCGCCAAGCACCCGTGTGGACGAGTTCGAGTCGGCCATACGAACGGTCTCGGAACCCATCTACGAAAAACCGATTTCCGAGATTTCCTTCGGCCATTTTCTGTTGCGCCTGTTTCAGACCGCTAGGCGTTTCGATATGGAGGTCCAGCCCCAGTTGGTATTGCTGCAAAAAACCCTGCTCAATATCGAAGGCCTGGGGCGACTGCTCTATCCTGAACTGGACCTGTGGAAAACCGCCAAGCCCTTTCTGCAGCAATGGATGAACGATCAGGTGGGACCGCAGTCCTTCGTGAACCGCCTGCGCAAGACCCTGCCACGGGCCTCGGAACAGTTGCCTGCAATCCCTGAGCTCGCCCACAAGGTGCTGAGCGATGCCGCCGAGGGCCGTCTGCGAATGCGCTGGGAAAGTCCCGAGTTGGCCGAGATCCGATCCGAGATCCAGCGTGGCAACCGGCGTCTGGTGGCGGCAGTCAGCGCCGCTACCCTGATCATCAGTGCCCTGTTATTCGCGGGTCTGGCGCAGAGCTGGTTCTCCGAGAGGGTTTCCGAAACCGGCACCATATTGCTGGTTGCTGCGGGGGGATGGTTCCTGCTCAAGGCCTGGCGCGACTGATTTTTTCCGTGAGTTCAATCCTGAATCAACGGTTTTGTTGACAGATCTCGATTTTCCCAGGCGCGTCTTCATGGTAGGGTACGCGAGCCGAAATCCGGCGCCAGCGCCGGATTTCCCATTATTTCTAAAGTTTTGGAGGAAGATTCATGAAGAAGACTGTATTCGCAATCGCGGGCCTAGCGCTTCTGGCTGCCGGCTCTGCCCAGGCCGACATGGCCCTCGCCACCCAAAGTGGCTGCATGGCCTGCCACCAGGTGGACGCCAAGGTTGTCGGCCCCGCCTATAAGGAAGTGGCTGCCAAGTACAAGGGTCAGGACGGTGCCGTGGATATGTTGACCGCAAAGGTCATCGCCGGTGGTGTGGGTAACTGGGGTCAGATCCCCATGCCCCCCAAAGGGGGGCGGATGGACGTCAGTGATGACGACATCAAGGCCGTTGTTACCTGGATTATGTCCATGTGATGAACCAGCCGGTTGTTCGGCCGCATTGGCCGAACGCCGGTTTTGCCGGATATCTCCTTAGCCGGTTCAGATTTCCCAATCGGGTAAGCCCGCAGCCTCGGGTTTCCCTGCCGCTCCCCGAGGCCCGTTTCCTCGGCATCCACCGCTGACAATTCACTCTGCAGGTGTTCCGCCTGAATGCCGGTATTCCTCTGAGGTATCCTATGCGGAATCTTTAGAGGAATCCGATCCAGTGATGAAGTCCGAGTATGAATCGGCCGCCATCGAGCAGGCTGCACAACGGTATTGGGAAGACAACCGTTCCTTCAGCGTGGCTGAAGATCCCACGCGCGAAAAATTCTATTGCCTGTCCATGTTTCCCTACCCTTCAGGGAAGCTCCATATGGGCCATGTGCGCAATTACACCATCGGCGATGTGATCGCGCGCCACCAGCGGATGCTCGGCAAGAACGTGCTGCAGCCCATGGGTTGGGATGCCTTCGGGTTGCCGGCGGAAAACGCCGCCATCAAGCACGGCCTGCCCCCCGCCGAATGGACCCGCAGCAACATTGCCTACATGAAGGGCCAACTGGCCCGCCTGGGTTTCGGTTACGACTGGGACCGTGAACTGGCCACCTGCGATCCCGATTACTATCGCTGGGAACAGTGGCTGTTCACCCGCCTTGTGGACAAGGGCCTTGCCTATCGCAAGGAGGCCACCGTCAACTGGGACCCCGTCGATCAGACCGTTCTGGCCAACGAGCAGGTGATCGACGGCAAGGGCTGGCGTTCCGGTGCTGTGGTGGAAAAGCGCGACATCGAACAATGGTTCATCAAGATCACCGATTACGCCCAGGAATTACTGGATGATCTCGACAAGCTGCCTGGTTGGCCGGAGCAGGTGGCCACCATGCAGCGCAACTGGATCGGTCGTTCGGTGGGTGTGCGGATGGATTTCGGACTGGAGCAGTCCGATGACAAGCTGACCATCTTCACCACTCGTCCGGACACCCTGATGGGGGTGACCTATGTCGCCGTGGCGGCGGAACACCCCCTGGCGCTTGCCGCGGCAGAGCAGGATCCGACGCTGGCCGCCTTTGTCGAGGAGTGCCGGCAGGGCGGGGTCTCAGAGGCGGAAATGGAGACCATGGAGAAGAAGGGCCGCGCGCTGGGGCGCAACGCCATCCATCCGGTGAGCGGCGAGGCCGTACCCATCTTCGCTGCCAATTTTGTGCTCATGGGCTACGGTACCGGCGCGGTGATGGCCGTGCCCGGCCATGACCAGCGCGATTGGGAGTTCGCCACCAGGTACGGCGTACCCATCAAACAGGTGATTGTGCCGAGTGACGGCAGCAATCCTGGTGTGCACGAATCGGCCTACGTGGAAAAGGGCCGGCTGGTCGATTCGGGCCCCTTCGAAGGCCTGACTTCCGAAGATGCCTTCGATGCCATCGCCGCCTGGCTGGAGGAACGCGGCAAGGGGCAGCGGCAGGTGAACTTCCGCCTGCGCGACTGGGGCGTGTCACGCCAGCGCTACTGGGGCTGCCCCATTCCCATGATCCGCAACGCCGATGGCAGTATCAAGGCCGCAACGGAATTCCCCGTCAGGCTGCCGGAAGACGTAGTGGTGGACGGTTCGGGCTCTCCGTTGAAGAAAATGACCGGCTTCTACCAGCTCGATGACGGCGCCGAGCGCGAGACCGACACCTTCGACACCTTCTTTGAATCGAGTTGGTACTACGCCCGTTATTGTTGTCCCGGCGCCGATGACGTCATGCTGGATGAGAGGGCTCGCTACTGGCTGCCCGTGGACCAGTACGTGGGCGGCATCGAGCACGCGATCCTGCACCTGCTGTATGCCCGTTTCTTCAACAAGCTGATGCGTGACGAGGGACTGATCGGGAACGACGAACCCTTCACCCGGTTGCTCACCCAGGGCATGGTGGTGGCGGATACCTATTACCGTGACAACGAGAACGGATCGCGCGATTGGTTTAACCCGGCGGACGTGGCCGTGGAACGGGACAGCAAGGGGCGGGTTACAAGGGCCTTTTTGAGCGCCGATGGTTCTGCGGTGACGCCCGGCGGTATCGAGAAAATGTCCAAATCGCGCAACAACGGCGTCGATCCACAGGATCTCATCGATCGATTCGGCGCAGATACTGTGCGTGTATTCACCATGTTTGCGGCGCCACCGGACCAGTCGCTGGAGTGGTCCGACGAGGGCGTCGAAGGCGCCCACCGCTTTCTCAAACGGCTTTGGGTGGTGGCAAACCGATATCCGGAAGATCTCGACGTGGTGCCCGCGGCCCTGGACCCGGCTCAGCAGGAGGCCCGGCGCGAGCTTCATACCACTCTCCAGAAGGCCCTTTTCGATTACGAGCGCCAACAGTTCAACACCGTGGTATCTGCCTGCATGAGCATGCTGAATACCCTGACACCGCTTGGCGAGTCCGCCGCGGACAAGAGTGTTCTGGTGGAAGGGCTCGGCATCCTGTTGCGGCTGTTGGCGCCCATCGCACCGCATATCAGCCATCATCTGTGGCGGGAGCTCGGCTATGGTGACGATATTCTGAATGCGGATTGGCCGGCGGTGGACGAAGCGGCCCTGGTGCAGGACAGCATAGAGATGGTGATCCAGGTCAACGGCAAGTTGCGGGCGAAGATCAGGATGCCGGCGGATGTGTCCCGGGAGGCGGCCGAAAAGACCGCCCTCGCGGACGACAGCGTGCAGCGTTTCATCGGCGACGCGACGGTAAGAAAGGTGATTGTGGTGCCGGGTAAGCTGGTGAATGTGGTCGCGAAATGAAGAGGGTCGCGAAATGAAGTATTTTGGATGGCAGCGGTTGACGACGGCTGTGGGGTTGATATTTGCCGTGAACCTGATTTCCGGCTGCGGCTTTCATTTACGGGGCGATCATGCGCTGCCTGAAACCATCAGTCCGGTGCAGATCACCGGTATTGATCGGTTCTCGAGCATGCACCGGGCGCTTCGATTCGCGCTTATGGATAACGGGATCGAGGTGGCGGACGGACCTGAGGCGCGAACCCAGCTGGTGTTACGCGGCTACCGTGGCTCACAGTTCGTGACCGCGTTGGATCAGGAAGGAAAGGCGGCGGAGTATGAGCTGTCGCGCACTCTGACATTCACGTTGCGCGACAAGGCGACGGGTCGTGAGCTGATCCCGCCCCGGGAGATCGAACGGAGGGCATTGTTCACCGATGAGCCCCAGGCCGGTTTTGGTATCACCCTTCAGCGCAAGGAGATCAATGCCCAGCTCGACGAGCAACTGGTGGACGATATTCTGACCACCATCAGCCTGAAAATGCGCTGAGGTGCAACTCAGGCCCGAACGACTGCCGGACCACTTGAAGACGGGGAACCTGTTACCCGTTTATGTGGTTACCGGCGACGAACCCTTGCAGGCTCAAGAGGCGGCAGACGCCATACGAAGGGCGGCCCGCGCCGCAGGATTTTCTGATCGGCAGGTGTTCGAGGTCCAGACCGGTTTTTCGTGGGATCGTCTCGGCGCGGAGGCGGATGCCCTGTCCCTGTTCGCCGACCGGCGGTTGTTCGACCTGAGAATTCCCGGCGGCAAGCCCGGAAAGGATGGCGGTGCCGCGTTGATGTCCTATATCAAGAATCCGCCGCCGGACACCCTGCTGTTGGTCACCTTGCCGAAACTGGATCGGTCTCAACGCAACACCAAATGGTTCAAGTCGCTCGACGGGCTCGGCGCGGTCGTAAGCGTCTGGCCGGTGGAAGTTCGTGCCTTGCCGGCCTGGTTGCGGCAACGGTCACGGGAGCGCGGTCTGAATCTGACTGCCGATGCGCTGAGCTTTCTGGCCGGTCAAACCGAGGGGAATCTGCTGGCGGCGGTTCAGGAGATCGAAAAACTGGCTTTGGTCCATGATGGCGGCACGATCGACCTGGAGTCGGTGGCTGCCAGCGTCGCGGGCAGCGCCCGTTACAACGTCTTCGAACTGGTGGACAGCGCCCTTGGCGGCAGCGCAGCGCGCAGCCTGAGCATCCTGGCCGGCCTTCGCGGCGAAGGGACGCCGCCATTGGTGGTGTTGTGGTCACTGGCCCGCGAACTGCGTGTGCTCGAGGCGGTGGCGCGCGCCCTCGAGGCCGGACTGGATTCGGGTCGCGTATTGGCGGTCCACCGCGTGTGGGATCGCAGAAAGTCCCTGGTGGGAAAAGGCGCCCGGCGACACTCCGCCGCCGGTTGGCAGCGACTGCTGCGACTATGTGCCCGCACCGATCGGGCGAGCAAGGGACGCGATGCGATGGATCCCTGGCAACTGCTGGAAGAGATCGTGGTGGGGATGGCCTTGGGACCGGCATTTCGACCTGGATCTTGAGGGTCCCTCCACCCCAACGCCGAAATACGAGTCACCCGGCGCGAGGCTGCCGCCGTTCAATGGTAAGCAACAGCCGGGACTGATCCTTGCCTGGGGCCTTTTATGCGAACCTCCATTGCCGGAGGCCATCTTCTCTCAGCCCTTCGCCGGCAGGCGCTGCGTCTGGTTAGCCTGAAAGTTTCGCTGGCATCGCGATAGGCCAATGGCGGACACAGAGTGTTATTGCTCAAAGCAGGTTCATTCACTCTAATTCCTTCGCCAATTCAATTTCTTATCAAGCAGCCGTTGGCCGGCTGGTGAGATTTTCAGGTTAGCCGTTTTCCAAAAGATACAGCGCAAACCGGCGGTCCTCATCAAGCCAATGCCGCACCAGCCGGAAACCGGCCCGTGACGCCATCCGGATAAATTCGTCGGGACTGTATTTATAGGAGCTTTCCGTGTGCAGTGACTCGCCTTTATCGAAATCGAAGGTGTGCCCATTGACTCGAACCCGCTGGGCGTGGCGGCTCACCAGGTGCATCTCGATCCGTCCGAGATCGCCGTTGTAAAAGGCGTGATGTTCGAAGCTGTCGGGGTCGATATCAGCCTCGAGTTCGCCGCGAATCCGGTGAATCAGATTCAGGTTAAAGGCGGCGGTTATGCCGGCGGCATCGTTGTAGGCGGCGTGGAGTACCTCGTGGTCTTTCTTGGTGTCGACTCCGATGAGCATCATGCCATCGGCGCCTGCCGTGGTTCGGCACAGTCGCAGAAACTCCTCGGCCTCGTCAGGCTCGAAATTGCCGAGGCTGGAGCCAGGGAAGAAGACCAGCCGTTGGTTATCCGGGACGCTGTCCGGAATTGGCAGGGAATGGGTGAAGTCTACGCAAACTGCGTGGACCTCCAGGCCGGGATACTCCGCTGCCAGCTTATGGGCTGCGTCTTTCACGTAGGCGCAGGAGATGTCCATGGGCACGAATGCGGTGGGTTCGAGATTATCTGCCAGTATGCGGAATTTCTCCCCGCTGCCCGCGCCCGGCTCGACGATGATCCGCCCCTTGCCCACCAGGGTGGCGATCTCCGGCGAGAGGTTTTCGAGCATCTTCCGTTCCACCGTGGGTGGGTAATATTCGGGTTGCTCGCAGATTTCATCGAAAAGTTCGGAACCCCTGACATCATAGAAGAATTTCGGAGGTATGGATTTGGTGTCGCTCGACAATCCCTCGACCACCGCATCCTGCAAACTGAGTTCCTCCGGCTTGTAATCGTGGAAGTGGAAATGGTCCCGCATCACAGATCCCCCGCTAACCGAAGTCCGCTGAAGGCCCAGCGATCCTGTGGATAGAAGAAGTTTCGGTAACTGGCCCTGGCGTGCCCGGCGGGTGTGACACAACTACCCCCCTTCAGCACGATTTGATTCGACATGAACTTGCCGTTGTATTCGCCCATGGAGCCCGCCAGCGGCTTGAAGCCGGGATAGGCCCGGTAAGGGCTTGCGGTCCAGTTCCAGAGGTCGCCGAACCACTGGCCATCCACCCCGGCCGCGGCCGGATGCAAACGTCCGCTGTCGACAAAGTTTCCAGTAACGGCACGCTGCGCTAATGCGTATTCGAGTTCCTCTTCGAGCGGCAGACGCCTGCCGGCCCAGCGCGCGTAGGCGTCGGCCTCGTAGAAACTCAGGTGACACACAGGCTGGTGGGGATCGAGATCCTGTGTTCCGCCCAGGGTGAATTCCTGCCACTGGTCGTCGCGCCTGAGCCAGTAGAGGGGATGACGCCAGCCCTCCTGGTTGATCCTGGCCCAACCATCGGCAAGCCAGAGTCCGGGTTGGCTGTAGCCGCCATCGTCCATGAAACCGAGATACTCGCCGTTGGTGACCAGCCGGTCGGCGATGCGATAGTCCCGCAGCAGCACCTCGTGGCGCGGGGTCTCATTGTCAAAGGCGAATGCACTGCCGGAGGCGCCGGTTTGATGCAGACCGCCTTCGAATTCCAGCCACTTGATCGGCGTGGTTGAGCCCTGAGCCGGTGCCAGGTCATCGCGATAGGCGGGCAACAAAGGGTTGGTGAAAAAATTGTGCTTGATGTCCATGAGCATCAGTTCCTGATGTTGCTGTTCGTGGTTAAGACCAAGTTCCAATCTAAACAGCACATCGTTGCGGTCAGCCGGTCCCAGTGACTCCAGAAGCTGCGCCATGGCGCGGTCTACATACTCACGGTAGTGGTAGATCTGCTCCAGCGTGGGTCGCGACAAAAGGCCGCGCTCGGGGCGTGGATGCATCTGCCCGACGGTCTGGTAATAACTGTTGAACAGGTAGCCGAAGCGGGGATGAAACGGGCGGTACCCGCTCAGGAACTCGTTGAGGATGAAGGTTTCGAAAAACCAGCTCACATGGGCGAGATGCCATTTGGGAGGGCTGGTTTCGGTGATGGACTGAATCTGAAAATCGTCCACGGCAAGGGGGACGCAGATTGCCTGCGTTGCGGCCCGCACCCTTCGGTACTCGGCCTGCGAGGTGGTTTCATCCAGGTTTAACACGTTTGCAGTGATGGCCATCATGGCTCCATTTCCCGCGCCGAAGGCGCATCCTCTTGTTTTAAGATGACAGGGTTGTTGCGGTTAGTCACGCCGGGCCGGTGGAGAAACACGCCTGCATTTTCTGCGTTTATCGAATCCCCCGGCAGTGGTTAGATTCGGGGCGAAGCCAGGAAGAAGCCTTTGGTTTCCGTTGTCATGTCCACCGACAGATGCGCCAGGGGTAAAGCTGGCATTACCCTGCGCCAGGATCAGGAGCGAGCAGAATGAGTGACGAAAAGGTACTGGACTTCAGCGGTGAAGCGGTGGATGTCCACTGGGACGGACGTCTCTGCATCCATGTGGCGGAGTGCGGCCAGGCCGAAGGCGACTTGTTTGAGACGGGTCGTAAACCCTGGTGTTTGCCGGACAGGGTCGCGAGCGAAGAGGTCGCCGAGGTTTGCGAGCGTTGCCCGAGTGGCGCCCTGACCTACAGCGATAAATCCGGTCGATCCGAAAGTCCCCCGGCGGAGAACACCGTGAGTGTCACCTACAACGGGCCGCTGTACCTCAGCGGAGAGTTGCAGATTGCTGATGCGCCGGACGATATGCCGGGTGTGCGATTTCGTGCCGCCCTCTGTCGCTGTGGCAAGTCCGCCCGCAAACCGTTTTGCGACAACAGCCATCTGGAGGCGAGGTTCGAGGATTATGGTGCGGTGGGAGAGTCCGGTCCGGGGGTTGAAGGACAGGGAGGCCCCCTGCAGATCAAGCCGCTGCCCGATGGCCCGTTACTGCTGAAGGGCAAGCTGGCACTGGTTGCGGGCAGCGGTCGGGTCGCCTGGCGAGGGGAAAATGTTGCCCTCTGCCGTTGCGGGGCGTCAAACAACAAGCCTTTTTGCGACGGGGCCCACAAGGCCGTGGGCTTTCGCAGCGACGAATGACACGACCGCGTCCCTGCTCCTTGCGGCATCTTCCGCTAAAATAGCGCGTTTAGTGTCCCTGTAAGGCCGAAAAAAATGACCGAAGCCAGCGCTGCCGCCGTTGTTGATGTGGCGACCTATATGGAGGGCGTGGGCAGCCAGGCCCGTGTTGCCAGCCGCCAACTTGCCGCCGCAGACACGGCGGCGAAAAACGCCGCGCTGCATGCCATTGCCGACGATATTGCCGCGAACCGCGAGTTACTGCAGAGCGGAGAATGTGAAGGATGTGGTGTCGGGCCGGCGAAAAGGCCTGGACAATGCATTACTGGATCGTCTCGCGCTCAACGACAAGGTCATCGATGGGATGATAGAGGGGGTGCGACAGATTGCGGCCTTGCCCGATCCCATCGGCGAGATCACTGACCTGAAGTACCGTCCAAGCGGCATCCAGGTGGGCCGGATGCGGGTCCCGCTGGGTGTTATCGGTATCATTTACGAGTCCCGGCCCAACGTGACGGTCGATGCTGCGGCCCTCTGTCTCAAATCGGGAAACGCCACGGTGTTGCGGGGCGGTTCCGAGGCCTTTCATTCCAACCAGGCCATCGCGGCGAGCGTGCATCGAGGACTCACCAAGGCGGGTTTGCCCCCCAACGGCGTGCAGGTGCTGAATACCACCGACCGTGCGGCGGTGGGCGCTATGATCACCATGCCCGACTACATCGACGTGATTATCCCGCGTGGCGGCAAAGGGCTGATCGAGCGCATTTCCAGGGATGCGCGGGTGCCGGTGATCAAGCATCTGGACGGCATCTGCCACGTCTACGTGGACGGCGATGCCGATCTCGAAAAGGCCATCCAGGTGGCATTCAATGCCAAGACCCAGCGCTATGGGACCTGCAACACCATGGAGACGCTGCTGGTGTCCGAAGAGATCGCCGGGGAGATCCTCCCGGAGCTCGGCCGCATGTATCTGGACAAGGGCGTCGA
Organism: uncultured Gammaproteobacteria bacterium; assembly: GCA_963820915.1. Classification (GTDB taxonomy): domain Bacteria; phylum Pseudomonadota; class Gammaproteobacteria; order Chromatiales; family Chromatiaceae; genus CAWGBV01. Next base: position 129,412 of record CAWGBV010000012.1, read on the forward strand.
ACTCCGTGGCTGCCCCACCACGCTGAATCTGATCCCGGGTTCGGTTGCAGCCACCGAGGAAGACTGGGATACGGAGTATCTGGCGCCGATTCTCGCTGTGAAGGTGGTCAAGGACATGGATGAGGCCATCGACCATATCGAAACCCACAGCTCACGCCACACCGATACCATCGTGACGGAAAACATCACCCGATCAAGGCGTTTTCTGCGCGAGGTGGATTCCAGTTCGGTGATGGTGAATGCCTCGACGCGGTTCGCCGATGGGTTCGAGTATGGGCTGGGCGCGGAGATCGGTATCTCCACGGATAAATTTCATGCTCGCGGTCCCGTGGGGCTCGAAGGGCTCACCTCTCAGAAATTCGTCGTCCTTGGCGATGGGCACATAAGGGGATGAATGGTTTGAGCGTTAGGCGTGGCGGGCTGAATTGATCCCTGCGCCCCTACCCCGGGCCCATCTCGGGCATCGTCCATGATCGGCATCTTCGGCGGCACCTTCGACCCTGTCCATTATGGTCATCTGCGCACGGCGCTGGATGTGGCGGAGCGGGCCGGACTCGATCAGGTTCGCATGATTCCGCTGAGTTCGGCGGTTCATCGGGATCAGCCCGGCACGCCGGCCCAGATTCGACTGGCGATGACCCAGGCGGCGGTGGCGGACACGCCCGCACTGGTTGTCGATGACCGGGAGGTCTCCCGGGGCGGGCAATCCTACACCTACGACACCCTGGCGTCGGTCCGTCGCGATATTGCAGCGGACCAATCGCTGTCGCTGATCCTGGGTGCCGACGCCTTTGCGGGATTTCTCTCCTGGCACCGGCCCCACGAGATTCTTGAGTTGGCCCACATCATCGTGATGGAGCGTCCCGGCCACGGTTTGAGCACGCAAGGAGATCTGGCGCGGCTGGTGGCCGAACGCCGTTGCGAAACCGCCGCTGAGCTGGCGGTGTCGGACGCTGGTGGCATCCTGACGGTGGCCGTGACCCAGCTGGAAATATCCGCCAGCGAGGTTCGGTCGCGGGTCGCATCCGGTCGCAGTGTCCGTTTTTTGGTGCCGCGAGCCGTGGAGACCATTATCCAGCGCCTGGGCCTGTACGGTGGGTAAGACCCTCCCCTGCGGCAGAAGGCGTCCAAACCGGTTATTATTCTCATCAGAAGGGTATCTCAGGTAACTCGATGACTTTGGAAGAATTGCGCGATCTCACTCTCAAGACCCTCGAAGACATGAAAGCCCAGGACATCGCCGTTCTGGACGTCCGCGGGAAAACCAGCATCACCGACATCATGATCATCGCCTCCGGCACCTCTGACCGGCACGTCAAGTCGTTGGCAAACGCCGTGGCGATGGAGGCGAAACAGGGAGGTGAGCCACCGCTGGGTGTGGAAGGCACGGCAGAGGGCGAATGGGCGCTCGTCGATCTCAATGGCGTGGTGGTGCACATCATGCAGCCGAAGGTGCGTGACTATTATCAGATCGAGCGCCTGTGGAGCGTGGATTCCGAGGCCAGTCAGGATGCCGCCGATGCCTGAGGCTGGCGGTTGAGGCAAAAGCGCGTGGCCGCCGCCGGGGCGCCGGGTACCGGGCGCGCCCCGGACCGTCGATCGGTTAAGCGATCCTGAAGCCGACATGGATCGCTTCGATCGCATCTACGATCTCCACAAAATTCTCAGCGCGTCGTATCCTGTTTCCCGCAGAAAGACGAACTCGAGTGTTCCAGGGCCACGGTAAAACGCATCATCGAGGCGATGCGTCTCTATCTCAATGCGCCCATTCGCTACCACCGTAAGCTCAATGGGTACTACTACGATCGCGACGAGGGCGGCATGTACGAGTTGCCCGGCGTCTGGTTCAACGCATCGGAACTCCAGGCCCTGCTCACCGTTCAGCAGTTATTGGCCGACGTTCAGCCCGGCCTGTTCGAGCAGCAGTTGGCGCCGTTGCAGGACCGCATCGAAGCGCTGCTCAAGGTGCAGCACGCAGGTAGCGACGAGCTGACGCGACGGGTGCGTCTGCTGCATATGGCGGCGAGGCCGACGGGACGCTTCTTCCAGGCCATTGCCGGGGCGACGGCGCAACGTCAACGCCTGGATATTCGCTACTACAGCCGGGGCTCCGACTCGGAGAGCAAACGCGAGATATCTCCTCAGCGTCTGGTCCACTATCGGGACAACTGGTATCTCGATGCCTGGTGCCATCTGCGTAAGGATCTTCGAACCTTTGCCCTTGATGCCATCCGTAGCGTGCGGGTGCTGGAAAAGGCAACGCGGGATTTGTCCGAAAGCCGCCTCAACGAGCACTATGCCAGCGCCTACGGCATTTTTTCAGGGTCCCCGCAGGATACCGCCATCCTGGTTTTTTCCGCAGCCCGCGCTCGCTGGGTGTCCCGCGAGCAATGGCACCCCGATCAGACCGGCCGATGGCTGGAGGATGGACATTACGAGCTCCGGGTGCCCTATCGCGATGCGCGGGAGCTGATCATGGACATACTGCGCCACGGCCCGGATGTTGAGGTCGTCGGGCCGCTGTCCCTGAGATCTGAAGTTCAGCGGCAGCTGATCGACGCGGCTGGTCGCTACGATTAAGGCTCACGGACTCACCGGTTGAGCCTCCACTGCTCCAATACTTCTCCTGAAGAGAGCAGACAGGACCGGTCAATGAGACGCCGTACCTTCATTAGTTCCCTGCTGGGCGGGGTGGGATTGGGCATAACTGCACGCCGTTCCCCGGCGGCTGAGGCGGACGAACTCCGGGTGGTGATCCAGGAATCGCCGCTGGCGGGGTTTGACCATCACAAGGGGGCCCATATCTGGCCGTTTCTGGAAGAGGGCGCGTCCCTGCGGCTGGTTCGCGAGGCGGCAAATGCGCACGACAGCAACGCGGTGGCGGTCTATTTCAGCGGCGACAAACTGGGCTATATACCAAGACGCGAAAACGTGGCGGTGGCGCAGTTACTCGACAGAGGCCACAAGCTGGATGCCCGGGTCCTCAAGCTCCGCAACGAACCCAATCCCTGGCGGCGGGTACGCTTCAGCGTGGAATTGATCGCTTAGTTTTTCGCCTGTCTCCCGCCCGTCAGAACTTCGCCGACATCACCAGGCCCGCGAAGGGCGCGGTTTCGTAACCCTGATTCGACAGCCGTTTTCCCTTGTCCGATTCCAGGCGCAGGTTGCCGGCGAATTCCGCACCCGCGATCAGGCTCACCGAAAACTGCGGGTTTGGCTCGTAGGTGGCGGTCAGGGCGATGGGAACGGCCTTGTCCTCGCCGACGCCGTCCGGCGCAACACCCTTGTCGTCGAGACGGAACCGTCTTTTCTCATAACGCCCGGAAAGGCCGAAGGACCAGTCACCTGCGGGATCCCACTTGAGGGTGAGCCCCGGCCCGCGGCTGGCGGCCAGTCCGCGTCCGGTCTCGAGGCTGAATGTGTCGCTGATTTGCCAGTCGATGAGCAGGATGGGGAACAGGTCCGAACCCGATTCGATCTGCGAGAAAACACCGAATCCGGGGCCGATGCTCAGGCGTTCGTTGACTTGATAAATGGCGCCGGCCAGAACGCCGACCTCGCGGCCATCACTCAAATTGGCGTCGGTTTCGGCGGCGTACTTGAGCCGGGGCAGGGCGAACAGGGACCATTTGTCATTGGCGCGGTAGCTCAGGGGTAGGCTGAAACTGAGCGTACGCACGTCGCCCCACGGCGCCTCTTGCAGGGCGTCGAAGCCATAGTCGTCGTGCTCGTAACTGATTGAAAGGCCGCCTCGAAAGGCCGTGCCCCAGGAGCGGCTGGCGGAAAATTTCGCCAGGTAGGTGCTCCGGTGAAATTTGCCACCCTGGTCGAGATCGGCGTTGAACCGGTGGACTGCCCCCAGGTCGGCGCTCACCCGCCAGGCGTTAGCGTCTGCCGGGCGCTGGGTGTTTTCCGCGTTCGCAGAGGAGAGGGCCAAACCAGCGGCAAGGCCGAATGCCAAGGGGTAAACGAGTTTCCGGGCAGGGCGCATTCGGCAGTTTTCCTTGTTGCTGCGTGTTTTCCAAGTGTACCAGGACGGTGACGCCCGGCCCTGTTGGCGGCTGGCGGTGGCTAAGGAAAACATGCATGGCCAGCGAAGAAAACCCTGATTCGATATGTTTTTCAAACAAATGGTTATAAATAAAATTTTGGGCTGGACACAAAATAAAGACCAAGTATTTTACTCAGGCATGGGGCGTAGGCTCCATGGCAACCCAAACCAAACACAAACCTCAAGGAAACTGTCATGAGCGAGTACGAAAAGCAGATGCAGGACCTCAGCCGTCGAAACGATTCCGAGATGCGCGATCTGGAGAAGCAGGGCGTCGAGGTGCTCTCGTCCAGGGTGGCGGGCAGCCGACTCCACGAGAAGATCCACAACCCCTTCGACGAGGGCATCGACGAAGGCTGAGGTTTCAACGGTCGGGGTCGGGATTGGCCGGCCCCGTCTCAAGATGTTCAACGATTCACCCCTGCCTCATCCTCAGAAAAACCGACAACCGATGAACCCCTTTGTCCTCCCCCGGAGACGAATCGGGCGGTATTCGCTACGCTGTGATTACAGGAGTGGCACTTGCCGAAACCCAACCGGCGCCCTGGACAGGAGACGCACGAATGGATATTCAACTGGCCGACGTTACTGTGCACATCGACGAAACGCTGGATTCCGGCGCTCGTGATCGTATTGAAGAACGGGTTCGCTCGCTGGACGGCGTGGTCAGCTATCACAGCGCTGACAAAACGCCTCACCTGGCGGTGGTGGAGTACAACCCGGAAAAGGTGGATTCAGCCGCTATCCTTGATTCGGTTAAATCCGAGGGTGTCCATGCCGAACTGATCGGGCTCTAGCCGACTCGTTCACCCCTCTTCCCATCGCAAGCCTCCAGCAGGAGGTGGCGGCCGCAGACGCGGCGTCCCTCCGAAGTGAACGCCAGGCCCCTGTCTTTGCCAGTCAGCGGATGCAGGGGCCGTGACCTGGTGGGAATCAGCCACGGTCTTCGAAGAAAAAGGCGAGCAGTAGCAAGCCGCTTGCTGCCAGCGCAATAACAAATTCACCTACCAACACGGTTCTGTCCTCAAAAAAGCAAGCCTTACTGTCCCGGACCCGTTGATCGGTTCTGTTCTTTCATCACGCCAGGCCCCCGGTCCTGAATATGCGGGCTCAGTCGCCTGCACCGGGAGCGAATTCGCCGATAAACCCAATCCGAAACAATGTTGTGCAAAAATGATGCAAAAGCTACTATTCAAATGCTTCTTAATTGTACAACATTGGCTGTTGGAGACAGAGCATGAACAGAATACTTGGATTGACCGCGTTGCTCGGCAGCGCACTGTTGTTGGGGGGATGCGGAGACGACGATGATGACGATTCGCCCGAATCAAAGGTAGGAGAGATAAGGGTCATCCACGCATCACCCGATGCGCCACCCGTTAACGTCCTGGTGAGCAAGGCGGGTTTGGCTGATCGAACTGACGGCGAATCACCCCTGGATAATCTCAATTTCGCCGAATCCACCGGTTACCTCGAACTGGATGCCACCACCTACGATGTCGCCGTGGAGGCGATCGTCCCGGGCGGCAACCTTGAGGTGATCTCGGTTCCAGGCCTGGAGCTTGGTGATGGCGACAGGGTCACCGTGGTGGCGTTGGACAACGTCAGCAAGATCCGCGCCCTGCCAGTGAGCGATTCGGCCGCAGACCCGGGTTCGGACGAGGTCGCAGTTGCGGTACTTCATGGTGCGCCCAACGCCTCGCTGGTAGACGTCTACGTGGTGGCGCCCGGAACCTCGCCGGCCGATGCTCCGGCGGCGTTCTCCTTTGGCTTTGGAGAGGTGGTGGATGCGGGCAATCTGGCGGCGGGCATTGTGGAGATCCTGGTGACAGCCCCGGGAGGCGACGAGGCCCTGTATAACTCCGGCCCCGTTGACCTGGCACCCTTTGCCGGCCAGAAATTGCTGATTGTCGCGCTCTCCACCACCACCAATGTCGCCATGCAGGCTGCACCGGTGCAGTTACTGGTGGCCACCGATTCCGCATCCCTGGTGCTGACAGATGCGGACACCGGGACCGGGTTGCGCGTTGTCCATCTCTCACCCGACGCAGCTATCGCGGCTGGCGGCCCGGTGGAGGTTTTCGCCACCAGTGACGCCCTGGGCGGCACAGTGGAGGTGATAGACGCCTTCGGTTACACGGATATCGTGCCCGCAGCCGACAGCTTTACCAGTGTTCCCGGCGGTGACTACATCTTCGACGTGGCCCCTGACACGGACAGTATCGGAGATTCCGTTTATACATCGCCGTCACTGGCATTGGGGGCGGGTGAGGAACGCTCCGTGATCGCCGCAGGCCGTGTTCTGTCCAGTCCCCCGTTCGGGCTCCTGGTCGTGGAGGAGTGGAACCGCTCAATCGTCACCCAGGCATCGGTGAAGGTGGCTCACGCGGCACCCGCCGCGGGGCCCGTACATGTTTACGTGACCCCTGCAGGCGATTTCAGCGTTGCAGACGTGGAGGCCGGATTGGCCGGCGATCCACTATTGGCGGATTTTCCGTTTGCAGAGATTACGGATTACGTCTCTCTCGCGCCGGCCAATGTGGATATACGGGTAGTTCCGGTGGCCTCCGGCACCGTGGCCATTAATGCCGAAGGCGTTGGATTGACCCCGGGGCTGGTAGCCACGGTGGTGGCCAGGGGCCCGGACGAATCCGATGGCGACCCGGCTGATTTCGGACTGATTCTTCTGACCAACTAGACTGCTTTCACAATCCCTCCTTCAGAGGCGGTGCCTGGCGCCGCCTCTGTTTTTTTATGCAGTCCTGGTCACCATGCGCGGCATAATCGCGGCGGCGGCCAAATATACCAGCACACCGATCACCAGGGTGCCGTTGAATCCGATGGCCAGGGCGGTCACCTGCGCGGCCAGCGCCGCGATGACCGACAGGCAGCCGTTGACGGCCCAGGCGAGTGGTAATCGATCGGGTACGTGACGGGTTACCAGGGCCAGGCCCAGCGGAAAGGGCATTCCCATGAGCAACGCCAGGGGCGCCACCAACATCATGGCGACCCCGAAACGTGACCAAAGGGGCCAGGCCGCCAAATGTCCCACCAACCATGGCAGGGCCGCGAGGAGGATCGATGCGGTCAGCGCGATCCCGATAAACAAAGGCCAGGGGGTTTGGGATTTGAACCGCCGCTGGATACTCAGGCTGCAGGCGGGCGCCAGCCGGCTGCCGATCCCCGCAAAGATGAGAAAGCTGGACAGCACGGCCGAAACGGCGAACATAGGATCGTGCAGCAGCCGCTGGAGCGCGTGAATGAGCGCGATTTCGACGAACAGAAATGCCAGGCCCACCGCGCCAAAGTAAAGCAGCACCCCGAAACGCGGGACGGAACGAGGCCTGCCATTGTCCGCCGTCATGAGCACCGGGAAGAGAATTAACAAAAGACTCAGTACCGTCGCCTGAACCAGGGTGGCCACTAAAATCAGATAGCCCCATTCCATCTGCGCAGCACCGTCGGTTCCCGCCCACCATGACTTGAGAGATGAAAGGCGGATTCCGTGGTAAACGAACGGATGGTCGTCGTTGACCGGATCAATCCTGAAGCGGTAATCGACCAGGGTATCGTGGCGAGGATCCTGCAGCATGGCCTGTGTCAGGTCGAACAGAACAGGCTCGGGCAGCAGATTGAAGCGGTTCGCCTCGGCGCGCTCCTGGCCGGGCAGGTAGACCAGGTCGAAACCGCGATCCTCAGTGAATTTCCTTACCAGGTCTACCTGGTTGGCCGTGATGGGGGATTGGGTGAGGACGATGGTGGCGGTGCGGAAGGCGCGGATGACCACCAGGTGTCGGGCGGGTTCAAGATCCGCCGCAAGCAGAGTTTCGATGGCGGTGAGGATGAGGCGGGGAACCGCCCGTGGCGGCGCCTGCAGTGGATGGGTGATTGCCATCATCCCTTCGGGTGCCAGCATCTCGAAATAGTGCACAAAGGCGTCGAGGGTCAGGTCGTAGTTGGCGCCGAGCGCCCCGAGGCCCGCGCTGTCGATCCCGGGGGCGAGTACCTGAATCAGATCGTAGCGTCCATTGGGGTCGGGGAAGAAGGCCCTCGGTGCCAGGGGGTGGATCTTGACCCCGTCGAGCAGATCGCCTGTCCAGTCTGTCAGTTCCACCGCCAGCAGGTTCCGCAACGCAGGGTCCTGTTCCGCCACCTCGATGGCCGAAAGACCAGAATGTTTCGCCTGCAGAACGCCTTCCCCTGTGCCCAGGCGAGGAAGAAAAACGCGAGCCTGTTCCGTTTTGGGCGGAGACAGCAGGTGGTAAGGCAGCGCCGAGGGCAGGGCGTCGAGATAATCGAGATTCGAAAAATTAGCACCCTGTCGGGTGACGGGTCCGGCCAGTTCCGCATCCTGGAACAGGCCCAGTTGAGGCGGGGTGCGCCCTCCCTGGAGAAGACTCATACCGGGTGCGAGACGAAAGGGCACCTTGTCGTTGCGGACCACCGTGATTTGACCCAGAGGGTTGCTCGCTTCCGCGACGACCGCGGCGCCCGAGATGTCCAGTGCGTGGCTCAGCGCCTTGAAGGACGAAGGCCGGGGTGTCATCCAGTCGGACGGCAACAACCACAGCGTGCAAAACCCGGCGATGGCGAAGGCGAGGGTTTTTCGTCGATGTTGGCCGGTCTGCCATGCGGCAACCAGGGTGCAGACAAGGGCGATGACAACAATGCCCCGCAAGGCCTCGCCGGGTGGTAGCCAAAACAGCATGGCCACGATCCCGATGGCGCCGCCGCCAGCACCCGCGAGGTCTGCAGCATAGACGCGGTGAATACGGTCCGGGTTCTGCCACAAGGCCAGGGCGATGGCGTTCGCGGCCACCAGAAAAGGTAGAGACAACAGCAGGAAAATGGCGCCGAACCACCACCAGTTGGCCGGTTCCCAGGCCAGTTCGAGGGGATTGAAGGGGAGTGACTGGGCCAAGGCGAAACACCATGGCGCCAGGACTGCGAACAGGGCCACATGGACAATGAAGGCCGCGGCGAAATGAGGCTTCAAACGTTTGCCGGCCAATGCGAGGAAGGTGCCGCTGGCCCCGTATCCCAACAGCGCCAGGCTGATCACCATGTGAGCGAGGTGATCCCAATAGACAATGGCGAACAATCGCGTCAGCAGTATCTCGTACCCGAGGGCGGCAGCGGACAACAGGGCTACCGCCAACCAGGGACTACGGTCGGGTTGGTGTATCGGCCCGGAAACAGCAGTTGACCGAGCCATTCTGACCCTAAGGGACTGCAACGAAGGAACCCGCCTTTGCGTCATGTTCTGGGTTCAACACCCCCCGTAAGGGGAACAAAACGCACCGGTAACACCGCCCGGGTCGTTATTGTTCCGTCCAGCGCCTTTTCCACCAGGGTGAGTTGCTGGGGCAGAAACCGCTCGCCCACCGGGATGACCATCCGGCCGCCGGGTTTCAGTTGCCGGATCAGGGGTGGAGGTATGTGATCACCCGCTGCGGTGACCACGATGGCGTCGAAGGGTGCTTCCTCCTCCCATCCGTAGTAGGCGTCTCCCACGCGGGTGAAGACGCGGTCTGCGTAACCGGTCTCCTGCAAGGCCTGGGTCGCCCTGGCGCCGAGGTCTTCCACCACCTCCATGGACCAGACGCGAGAGCCGATCTCGGCGAGCACGGCGGCCTGGTAACCTGAGCCGGTACCCAATTCGAACACCCGGTCGCCCGGGCCGACATCCAGCAGATCGGTCATAAGGGCGACGATGTAGGGCTGCGATATGGTCTGTCCCTGGCCGATGGGCAAAGGCCGGTTCTCGTAGGCGTGCTTGACCTCCGACTTGGGCACGAAACGATGACGAGGCACCCTGGACATGGCGGTGAGGACGGATTCGTCAATGACTCCGCCGGTGGTGGGCTCGCCGGCGATCGCGGCGGTTTCTCGGATCTCGTTGATCATGCGGTTGCGTTCATCATGGCGATCGGCAGCGAGAACGCCCGTGCAACAAAAGCCAATGAACAGGGCGGCGATCCGATAACGGGATCGGCGGCGCCAGGTTCGGGAAATCGACGGGTAAGCCTTCATTCTGCCTCCTGTGGTTACCTGAATTCAGCATCAGGGTGCTCCTCTGTTTGCAAATCGGTCGGCGTCAGGGTTCCCGCATCGAAGTGCAGGGCCAGCCAGATGCAGGGAGGTGATGTCGAGGTCCGTTCCACCCGATGTCTTTGGTGGGCGGGGATGAACAGGTAATCGCCGGCGGCCAGTTGTCCGGTCCGTCCATCGTAAAAGCGCAATTCCGCCTCGCCCTGTAACAAGGCCACCCATTCATCGGTGTCCTGATCGCACCATTCCCCGTCGGGGGTTGCCTGGCCGGTGGAAAGGATTCGCTCGATGCGAATGCCGCTTCCCTGCGCCAGGGTATCGAAAAGCTCCGAGTCTCCGGTTAAGGCGGGGTGGGTGAAAAGGTTGTGGATCGCTTCCATGACAATGACATTCCTGAATGCTGCAACAGGATAGCTGACTTAATTCTTAGCACAGGTTCCATCGCGGGGTTTGGCAAATCCGGTGAAATACGACTTGCGATCTAACGGCGCAACCAGTCGCCGATGAGCAGTGCGGTGATCACCCACAGCGCAATCTTCAAAATCCGTTTGTAGGATTCCTGATGAATCCGTTTGCGCAGTTGTATTCCGAACCAGAGGCTGATCAGTACCGGTGGCAAGGCCCACAGGGTCAGTTCCACCGCCTCGGCGGTAAAGGCGTCGTTGATCACGAAACCGCTGATCTGGCCCACCTTGCTGGTGAGAAAGCTCATGTTGAAGGTGGCCACCATCAAGGTGGCATCCATGCGCGTGAACAACGCGAAGACGATAATTGCCGGCGCGAACACATTGGTGACACCGGCCATCAGCCCCAGGGCTATGCCGAACAGCGCCATGCCCCAGCGCGGCACATGGCGTTTCTTGTCTGTTTTGTGGAAGTGGTCGGAGAGCAGATAGGCGATCAGTACCAGTGCCAGCAACAGCCGGAAGGGTTCGGGATTGACCGAGAGCAGAACCTGGGTGCCGAGATAGCTGCCGACGATGGTGAAGACCGGTATCGGCCAGAAGGTTCTCAGCGCCTCCCGCCAATGTCGTTCACCGAGCAGGCTGGCCATGTTGACGATGACGGTGGGAACGAGCGTCAGCAATATTGCCGATCGCATGTCCATCATGAGTACCAGCAGCGGTGTGGCGATCAGGGGGAAGCCGAACCCCAGCGCGCCGTGGCCGAAGGCGGCAAGCATAAGTATCGGTATGAAGGAGAGATCCGGCATTTGTCTTTAACAGTGGTCTGTGCTGGTCAGGGGACTCATCTAATCAGTCCAGCCTGGCTAATTTCCCGCCAGTTTAGGCGTTAATTCGATTCCCGGTTGCTCCTGTGTATACACTCTGAGACTGGAAAATTGCATAAATACTAGAAAATAGATCCCCTCAGGAGGAGTGATATGGCAAAACGAATGAACAAGTGGATAGTGGCGCTGACGGTTCCGCTGATGTTGGGAACGGCCGGGGGTGTGCAGGCAGAGGGCGACTACCTGATGGCCACAGCCAGCACGGGCGGCACCTACTACCCGGTAGGCGTGGCGCTTTCAACGCTGGTAAAGGTGAAGCTTCAGCCCAAAGACAACATCAACATGTCGGCCATCAACTCGGCCGGCTCCGGTGAGAACATCAAGCTGCTGCGGGAGAATGAGACCCAGTTCGCCATCCTGCAGGGCCTTTACGGCGCCTATGCATGGCTGGGCACGGGGCCGATCGAGAAGGATGGTCCCCAGAAAGAGCTGCGCTCGGTGAGCATGCTCTGGCAGAACGTGGAGCATTTCACGGTCAAGGCGGAACACGCAAAAACCGGGACCATCGAGGACGTAAAAGGCATTGGCAGCGTGGCCGGATTTGGCAAGAAGAACTCAGGTTCCCTGGGATCCAGCCGGACGATCTTTTCGAATCTGGGTGTAGACATCGATAAAGAATACGACCTCTTTTACGGTGGCTATGGCGCGCTCGCCAATGCCATGCAGGATGGCAAGGCCGACCTCATCGGAACGCCCGCAGGGGTGCCCGTCGGGGCAGTGACCAAGCTGTTTTCCGCCCGTTCCGGTGACGTTTCGCTGCTCAGTTTTACGGCAGATCAAGCCAGGCAGGCCGACGGCGGCATGGAACTCTGGACCCCCTATCTGATACCGGCCGGCACCTATCCGGGACAGGAGAAGGATGTGAATACCATCGCCCAGCCGAACTTTCTCGCTGTGCGTTCGGACGTCTCCGAGGAGGACGTCTACATGATCACCAAGACCATCTACGAAAACCTCGGTTTCCTGCAGGCTATCCACAAGGCCACCAAAGCGATGTCCCTGGACAAGGCCATTGCCGGCCTGCCGATGCCGCTTCACCCCGGTGCAGCCCGTTACTACAAAGAGGCTGGACTCGACATTCCCGACCGACTGATCGCCAACTGATGGGAGCACCCGGCTGCTGAGGCAGCCGGGTTGCGTCGCTGTCATGGCAGACGATCAACAGTCAATATCAGGCTCGACCGAGGGCAGGGCTCTCGAGGAAGGCCTGCGTCGGCAGCCTTTTGTCAGCTACGCCGTCTACTGGCTGGGCGCGGCGCTGGCGGTGCTGCACCTGGCGATGAATTTCACCACCTGGTTCTCAACCCAGTGGCAGGCCACCCTGCACTTCGTGGGTCTGGGCGTGCTTTGTATCCTGCTTTACCCCCCCCGCCGGAGTGAGCGGATGGCGGGGTCTCGTCTGTGGCTGGGTCTGGACATCCTGTTTGGTACGATCTGTCTGGGCGCGGCCCTGTGGGTCGTGGGCGCCGAGGACGCGATCTATGCCCGTGGCGTCAATATGACACCCTGGGAGCAGGGCCTGGCCGTGGTGACTATTCTCGGCGCCATCGAACTGACCCGACGAACCACCGGCTGGATCATCCCCATATTAATCGTTGTCTCCCTGACCTACGTGGTCTGGTGGGGCGCCGAACTGGACAACATTTTCCGGTTTGCCGGGTTGAGCCTGGAGACACTGTTGTTTCGCAGCATCTACGGTGACGATGCACTGTTCGGCAGCATCGCCAATATTTCCGTCAGCTTTGTCTTCATGTTCATACTTTTCGGCGCCTTTCTGCTGCGCTCCGGGGCAGGGGACTTCGTTATTGCCATGGCGCGGGTGCTGGCGGGCAGAGTTGTCGGTGGTCCCGGTCTGGTGGCGGTGATCTCCTCGGGCCTGACGGGAACCATTTCGGGTTCCTCCATCGCCAATACCGTATCCACGGGCGTGATCACCATTCCATTGATGAAACGCGCGGGATTTCCCGCCCGGTTTGCCGCCGGTGTGGAATCGGCGGCCAGTACCGGTGGCCAGCTCATGCCGCCCATCATGGGGGCCGGGGCCTTCGTCATGGCCAGCTATACCCAGATCCCCTATACGCACATCGTGCTGGTGGCCTTTCTTCCGGCGCTGCTGTACTTCCTTTCCGTGGCGTTCTTCGTGCGCATCGAGGCCAAGCGCCTCAGGTTTTCCACGGAGAATGCGGCTGACACGCAGTCCATCGGCGAGATCATGCGTGAGGGCGGCGTGGTTTTCGTGGTCCCGATTACCGTCCTCATCGCCCTGCTGGTGAGTGGATTCACGCCCACCTATGCTGCCGGTGTGTCCATTCTCACGGTGATCGCTTCGAGCTGGATCACGCCTCGTCGCATGGGGCCACGAGCGATCCTGGATGCGCTGGCGCTGGGCAGTCGCAACATGATTACCACGGGCCTGCTGCTGGTGGCGGTGGGGCTCATCGTCAATGTCATCGCCATGACCGGCGTCGGCAATACCCTGTCACTGATGATTCACCAATGGGCCGGCGGCAATCTGCTCATTGCCCTGGTGCTGGTGGCCCTGGCGTCGTTGGTGCTCGGCATGGGGCTGCCGGTGACCGCGGCCTACATTGTACTGGCGACGCTCTCGGCGCCCGCGCTTTACAATCTGATCGCCGATGCCCAGCTGATACAGGTCATAGCGGCGGGAACCGCCCTGCCCGATGCCGCGCAGGCCATGGTGTTGCTGGCGGCGCCGGACAAGGCCGCTTTGCTAGGGCAGCCGATGACCACAACGGAAGCAACGGCGATCCTGGATGCGCTACGCCTGCTGGATCCCTCGCTGGTCACCGGCATGTACGAGCAGGTCCTCAGTCCCGCATTATTGACGGGTATCCTGCTGTCGGCCCACATGATCATCTTCTGGCTCAGTCAGGACAGCAACGTCACCCCGCCCGTTTGCCTCACGGCCTTTGCCGCGGCGGCCATTGCCCAGACACCGCAGATGAAGACGGGGTTCACCGCGTGGAAGCTGGCCAAGGGGCTTTACATCATGCCGGTGTTGTTTGCCTACACACCGTTTCTCTACGCCGACTGGGATGTTGCGATGGAGATTTTTGCCTTCACGCTGGTTGGACTCTATGCCTTCGCCGCGGCCTTCCAGGGACATCTCGAAACCGATCACGGTCTGCCATTGCGGCTGATACTCGGCGTGGTGGCATTGGCGTTGATGTTTCCCAACCAGGATTGGCTCCACTGGGGCGGGCTGGCGCTCTTCCTGTTGATACTGACCTGGGACTGGCGTCGGGCGAAAAGACCCGCTATGGCGGCGGCATGAAGGCAGACCAGTCAAGCGCGGTGATGGACCAGCAGCGCAGTCACGCCTCGGTGCGTTCCTATACCGGCGAACCGATCGATGTCGAAATGCTTCACGCCATTCTGCGCAGTGGACAGGCGGCCGCCACCTCAAGCTTCATTCAGGCCTACTCCGTGGTGAGGGTTACGCAACCGCAGAATCGGTCCACCATCGCGAACGCCGCCGGCGGGCAGCGATGGATCGAGGAGGCCGCAGAGTTTCTGGTGTTTTGCGCTGACCTGCGACGTATCGATGGTGCCTGCCGCCGATCAGGGGCGGGTTCGCTGGAGGGCTATTCGGAGCATGGGCTGGCCGCGATCGTGGATGTGGCGCTGATGGCACAGAATGTCCTGCTCGCCGCGGAGTCCCTGGGCCTGGGAGGGGTGTTTATCGGGGGGATTCGAAATGACCCGGTAACCGTGGCGAAGGTGCTCGAACTGCCGGATCTTGTCGCGCCTGTTTTCGGTATGTGTCTCGGCTGGCCTGCCCGCAAGGGAGAGGTCAAGCCCCGGATGCCGCTCGATATCGTCTTGCACGAAGGCGTCTACCGGGATCCCTCCGACGAGGAAATGGGTGGCTACGATGAATTGATGGCATCCTACTATCGCACGCGCTCGACCAATGTGAAGGTGAATGACTGGACCACCGCCACGGCCAATGCCGTGCAGGGAAAAAAGCGGCCGCACATGCTTGATTTCCTGAAGCGAAGCGGGTTTTTCAGGCGCTGAGCCGGAAGGTCATGGCGGACAGGTGTCTGGCATCAGCCGGTAAAAAACGGCGCCCCGGGGCGCAACCCCCGCGTATATTGTCATCAACTCGTCAGTATCCGCACCTGCGCCGGATCTAGTGCAAGGTCCACCGATTCCCCGAGCGCGAAACTGCGGCCGCCCACCTGGTGATCGTCGTCCACCAGAATGTCCTGGCCGTCGAGGTCCACGGCGTAGCGGATCAGGTTTCCGAGAAATTCGCTGTGCTGGATGCGTCCTCTGATTCTGATGTGGCTGTCCCCCGGCCGATCGGTGTCGCTGATTATGCGCAGGTTTTGCGGCCGGAACATGGCGGTGGCCTTTCCCGCTCCGCTTGCCTGGCGGACCAGGGGGATTTCGATACCGCTGCCGGCATGAAAAACACGTTGTTCGCGGCGCTCGCGGATTTCACCCTCGAGCAGGTTCGCTGTGCCGAGAAATCGCGCGACAAAACGGTTGGCGGGATCGTCGTAGAGATCGATCGGGCTGCCGACCTGCTGCAGAATCCCGTCGTTGAGAACGGCCATGCGGTCCGCGATGGTGTTGGCCTCTTCCTGATCGTGGGTAACGAAGATGGTGGTGATGCCCAGGCGCTGCTGCAGTTCGCGGATTTCCCGGCGCATGCGGATGCGAAGGTTGGCGTCGAGATTCGACAGGGGTTCATCGAGGAGCAGGACCCGGGGTTCGATGATGATTGTCCTCGCAAGCGCGACGCGCTGCTGCTGCCCGCCGGAGAGTTGGGCGGGCCGCCGGTCCGCGTACTCGCGCAGCCCCACCACGTCGAGGGCGGTTTCCACGCGCTCGCGGATTTCAGCCTTCGGAAGCCGCCGCTCCTCGAGGCCGAAGGCGACGTTCCTGCGGACCGTCATGTGGGGCCACAGGGCATAGTTCTGGAACACCATACCGACGTTGCGTTTCCAGGGTGGCAGCCGGGTCAGGTCTTCGCCGCCGATAGTCACTGTGCCGCTGGGTGTCGGGCCGAAGCCGGCGATCAGCCGCAGCAGGGTGGACTTTCCGGAACCGGAGGGGCCCAGGAAGGCAAAGAACTCGCCAGGTTCGATGTCGAGATCGATGTCTCGCAGCACCACGTGATCGCCGAAAGCCAGGCCGACGTCGCGCAGACTTACCTTGACGCTTTTTGCCTCTTTCATGGTTGTCTGTTCTCCATTTCCGGGACCGTTTCCGCCACCACGCGGTCCGCGGTCCGCATCCTGCGGCTGCGTTCGATAACGCGATGGGAAAGATAGGTGCCGAGTCCCACGATCACCACTGCGATGATACCCAGTGCGGCGCCGGGTCCGCGTCCGGCCGCCGATTGCATGAACACGTAGATGCCGTAGGACAGGGGTGCGTCGGATTGTTGTCCCACCAGCATCAGCGTCGCGGAAAGCTCCACGGCGGCGGTGGCGAAACTGGTGACGAACCCGGCGAGGATGCCGCCCGACATCAGGGGGACCACGATGCGCCAGACGGTGCGCGACTTGGTGGCGCCCAGGTTCTCGCTGGCCTCCTCGAGCGTGACGCTCACCTGCTGAATCGCTGCCACGCAGGCGCGCAGTGCGTAGGGCAGGCGGCGGATGGAGAGCGCGATCACCAGGATTACCCACCAGGAGGAGAGCGGCTGGTCTGTGAACGGGACTTCCCAGCCAAGGAAGGTGCGTAGATAACCGATACCGAGGACCACGCCCGGAACGGCGAGGGCGGCCGTGGCGATGTAGTCCAGCCACTTGCGCCCGGGTAGCGTGGTACGCCAGACGATGTAGGCGATGGCGGTTCCGAGAATCACATTGATCGTCGCCGCCAGGCCTGCATAGAGCAGGGTATTGGTGATGTACTGGGACGATGTCTCGAAAACCCGCAGGTAGTGGTCGATTGTGAAGCCGTCCGGCAGAACGGCGTAGGACC
Source organism: uncultured Gammaproteobacteria bacterium (assembly GCA_963820915.1). Taxonomy (GTDB): domain Bacteria; phylum Pseudomonadota; class Gammaproteobacteria; order Chromatiales; family Chromatiaceae; genus CAWGBV01. Next base: position 146,769 of record CAWGBV010000012.1, read on the forward strand.
AGACCGTGCCGAATGACAGCAGGAGCAGGCCGATGTGCGGGGCCAGTACGAAGGTGAGGATCAGGAGCATGACCCCGTAGGCGCCGGCTTTCTCCCATGGGCGGAGGTCGCGCTTTAGCAGTCCGCCCCCGCCCTTCTGCACGGAGGCATAGTCGCGGCCGCGGAGCGCCAGAAACGACGCCCACAGCGAGAGCATGGAGAACAGCACCAGTATCACCGAGATCACGTACCCCATCGGATCGGTGATGCCGATGGAGGAGATGCGCAGGTAGGCCTGGGGCGCCAGCATCTTGTTCACGTTGAGCAGCAGCGGCGTGCCCAGGTCGTCGAAGACCTTGAGGAACACCAGCGAGGCGCCCGCGACATAGCCGGGCATGGCGAGCGGGAAGACCACGCGGCGGAACAGGCGCAATCCGCTGGCGCCCAGGTTCTGGGCCGATTCCTCGAGCGAGCGGTCGATGTTGGCGAGGCTGGCGGCGAGGTTCGTCAGGATGAACGGAAAATAGTGGATGCTTTCCACGAGGATCACGCCGTTGAGCCCCTCCATGAACGGGATCGTAAATCCCAGGTGCTCGTCGAGCAGCAGGTTGACGCTGCCATTGGTGCCGAACAGCAGCTGCATGGCCACTGCGCCCACGAAGGGCGGCATGATCAGCGGCACGACGCCCAGAGTCTGGATCAGTATCGATCCGCCGAAATTGAATCGCGTGGTGAAGTAGGCGAGTGGAATGGCGATGATGGAGGCGAGGGTTACCGACATTCCCGCCACGTACAAGGAGTTCCAGAACGACTCGCGAAACAGCGATGTACGGAAAAAATCCTGGAAGTTCACCAGCGTGAAGCCGCCGGTGGCGGGATCCTGGAAGGCCACGAAGATGACCTTCAGCACCGGTATCACCAGAAAGGCGGCGAGAAAGATGCCCAGTGTCAGGGCGACACCGGCGGGGCCCCATTGCTGGCGAGATCGCACGTTTACCCTTTCATGACAATTCGGGGAAGAGTGACGGAGGACGGGGCCTGCCCCGTCCTCCGGTCCTGCCTCCTACTTGACGAGCCTGGCGGCTTCCTGGGCCAGTTTCTCGGCCTTCTCATAATTGGTGCGGGCGAAGGTATCCCATTTCTGCTCGACTTCGGCCTGCCGCTGCGGGACCTCGTCGGTGGCCTTCTTGCGTTTTTTCTCGAAGATGGCAGCGAAGGCCGGGTCGTTGGCTTCGGCCTCGGTCACCGGGAGGGCCGCCACCAGTTCGCGGGCCTGGTCCAATAGTGCCTGGGCCTTTGGATCCGGTTTGGCGGCGAGGGCTGCCGCGGCTTCGTGGATGGCCTGCGTCGCTGCCTGAAGCTCGTCCTTGCGGAAGGTGATCATCTGGTCGAACAGGGAATTGACCAGGTTGTAGCGCCCCTTGGAAAGATTCGAATCAAACTTGACGGCCGCGCCGATGGAGTTGTCCTCGAACGGGTTGGGCAGGCCTGCGGGCGCCTTGGCGTAGATGGCCGGCTTGACCGGCAGCCGCTGAATCTTCGGGTCGAACAGGATTTCCTGGCCTTCGTCGGACAGCAGGAAATCGATGAAGGCGGCGGCGGCCTCGGGATGCGGTGCGTTCTTTATGATGCCCACGTTGGCCGGCACCAGCGCGGTGACGGTGGGGTAGACGAAATCCACCGGGAAGCCGGAGGCCTTCGACGAGAAGCCGAAGAAATCGATGACGATGCCGACACCGAACTCGCCACTGTTGACGCCGTCGGGCACGCCGAAGCTGCGTTCGGTGATGGTGCTGAAGTTGCCGCCCATCTCCTTCATGGAGGCCCAGCCCTTGTCCCAACCTTCGCCCTGCAGGATTGCCTCGACGGTGAGGTGGGTGGTGCCCGAGCGTGAGGGGGCCGACATGCCGACGTGCCCGAAGTAGACCGGGTCTTTCAGGTCGTCCCATTCCTTCGGCAGCGGCAGCTTCTTGGCCTCCATGTAACGGGTGTTGTACATGATGCCGTAACCGGAGGCGGCGAAGCCGAAGAAATAGCCGTCGGGGTCGTTGATGGGGAAGGAGCCGATGATGTCCGGGATGCCTTCAGACGTGGGCGCGTACTGTTGCAGCAGTCCCTTGTCCTTGAGTACGGCGAAGGCGTCCGGAGCCGAAACCCAGAACAGGTCAGAGGTGTTGCTGGCGGCGGTTTCCTGGACATATTTCACGCCGGCCGAGGTCTTCTTGTTGAGCACTTCGACCTTGGTGCCGGGGTGCCGGCTTTCGAAGGCGGCCTGGAAGGGGCCGGTGAGGTCTTCCGGGAAGGACGTTACTATGACCAGCTTGTCCTCCACGGCCTGCGCCACGCCCAACAGGCTCGATAGCGCCAGGGCCGGGAGCAGTGCGCGAAGCGCGCGTTTGACGAATCGGGTTGGTTGCATAACGGGTTCTCCTTTTGGGGGTAACGATCTCTGTCGTTCGTCTGTATTTTACTGTTCCGGATGCTTTTTGACCTTTGGCTAAGTATGCGCGCTCATCCCATTGACGCAAGCACATTTTCGCTTGCGCCGGACCGGCGCTTTGCCGGGGGGCTGGCGGCATTCCCGCTGTCGTGTTTTCATTGCCGGTACGGGTGATCGGGGACCGTCTGATTCCCATCGCCACCCTGCCGTCACTGCCAATGGAATGCTCAAATGAAGCGATCGGTCCTGCTGTTCATTCTCCTGTCTGGTTCGCCGCTGTGGGCGGGTATTCCCGCGACCCCGGTAATGACCCTTTACCAGTTCAATGGTGGCGAGGGCATCCCTTACTATGACGTCGACAGCTTTGCCCTCAAGGGCGCCAAGGCGCAGCCGGCGGGCGAACTGGCTCAGGGGAGTGCGGTCATACCCTGTCTGGTGATCCGGGACGGACTACCGCTCACCGATGGCTCGGGTACCCCCTATGTGGGTTTTGAGGTGGTGATGGATGCGCGCCGCGGTTCACCGGAGTCGGCCGCAACCCTTGAGGCCGCCTGGTCTGAGCGCGATGCGAAGATCGTCCCCAACCATCATTGCAAAGGCAGGGTCGACCACGTGATCAGCGTGAGAAGGCTGATGTCCCGTCAGAAAACGCCCTTTTTCGATCCGCCGGCCTCTTCCTCCGCCGAACCGGCCGGAGGCGGCGCCGGTGAGTTGGACAGTATCGTTCGCGCCTTCCACAACTCGGATCAATGCTCAGAGGCGAATCGTGATCTGGTGGGACGTCGCGGCGCCCTGGGGCAGGCCTGGGACAGTTTCATGGCGGAAAAGAAGGGGCGCTGGCCAGACGAGGCGTTGGCGCAGGCCAAGCACCTGGATTTTGTCATGCGTACGGCCATTTACGAAGGCCACATCGGGCGCGGATGCAGCGCCTACGGCGCCTGCGAACGGAATATCATTGTCCTGTCGATCCGCAATCGCGCCCGGGGGCAATGCCTGGAACGTCAGGGTTGCCGTTTTCCGGGTGATTTCCAGGGGGCATCTTCCAAGGTTTCCCAGTACAACATCTGGGACGAGTACCTGACCCAGGTCTCGGGCTTGACCGCCTGTTTCCTGCGAGACGATTTGGCGCAGCAGTCTCCCTATGCCAAATTGAGGTCGATGTACGAACAAAGCGTCGAGGACGCCGAACGGATTCTCTTTGGTAGCGATGCCGAGTTGCAGAAGGTCTTTCCCGGTAACGGGTTGGCGGACTTGCTGGGCATGCGGCACTACTATCACGCGCCCGCCATGGGCGCGTGCTACCCGGAACACGATCGCATCGAGTACATATCGGGAGCCGTGGCCCGCAAAGGTGAGGATTTTGCGCTTATCGCCAATACGCGGATCAAGGTGGACGGCAAAACCGAAGGCGGTTACTTCTTCCGGAATTTCATTGTCAGGAAAGACGACGATCGGGATATCACCAGCGTGGATGATCGCTACCCCGGTTTCGTCGTCGACGGACGTAAAGTGCAATTGAAGACGTCGTCCCGTTGCTTCCCTTACGGGGTGCCGCGTGGGTGCCAGTTTGACGAGATCAATCGTTATCGCAGGACGCCGCCCTGGCTGACTGCAGGTAAGCCGCTGGAGCTACGTTGTCGAATTCTCGATACCGGATCCCAATGCCTGGATGCGCCTGACAAGAAAACCGCGATGGTCGGTGGTCAGTGCGATGTCGAAATGAGGCCGGTGACCGGCGTTAAGTGACTACCCCTGGCTGATCCGTATGAGGGGAACAGAACCTGTATGCCGAGCGTCCCCGTCGGGCGCTTCGGTTTGTAAGGTCGTGCCCAGGTGGGGTTCTCCTTTGCCGGTTTCCAAACACTAACATGCCTTATCGGAAGGTCAGCCATGAAAACGATGACTGCACTTTCCATCCTTGCCCTTTCCGGCGCAGTAGCCAATGCTGATTGGGAGCGCGCCTAACAGAACCCCGAACTATCTGTGAACTTTGAAGGACATGCCGAGCAAGTCCGTGTCCCGTCCATCGATCCGATTGCTTAAGCCTATCCGGGCAACAGCGATCTGCATTCCGGCGACAGCGTTGAAGGGGGCATTGGCGCCAGCGATACCGCGGAAACCTCCTACGACCGGTTCGTTGCCGGCAACCCGGACTTCGAGGTCTGATCCGTGCCCGATCCGTGCCCGATCGGTGTCACCCGCCAAGGGGTCACAAGGGCCGCGCAATCCTCAATAATGCACGTGGATCTGCCTGAACGGCCAGGGATGGCCGCTCCCTGCGCATAAGGGTGTTGTTCCTTCCAAATTGTCAACTTTTCAAAAGAGGCTGGATTGCGAGCGAGATTGTGGTTTTGATAGTGCCATGATCAAGTTGAAGCTGAAGCCCCGTCACCCGGTATCCGCCCGTCATACCCACCCTCGCAATGTTGTGATACCGCCCCGTTGGCTTGGCGGTCCTGGTGCAAGGGAACGCCTGGAGCGGATGCAGCGGGAACTGGATGTTATTGCCCGTGTGATGGCCGAGTAACCGGTCCAGCCGGTTCGCGTTCTTTAGGTTGTCAGACGTGGCTCATGGCCAGCGAACGGCCAACTGTAGAAACACCCGTCGTTCGGCCAGGTTTCCGGGCCGGTCTTCGTCACCCTCTCTGAACTCGTAGTATTCGTTGTCCAGCAGGTTCTGGGCGATCAGGGACAGTTCGGCATCCGCCTTGCCGAACCCGAACCCTTTCGAGACCTTCAGGTCCAGGCGGGTATAGCCATCGACATTGCTGCCTTCACCCAGCCATTCCATGTCGCTGACATGAAATAGCGCCAGGGTAGTCAACCAGTCCTTTGGAAACTTCTGGCTGAGTTGCAGTGACAAGGTATGGCGGGGAGCGGTTGCGTCGAGGCTCTTCCAATCGGTGAGATTGCCGGCCGTATCAATGGCGCGAGGCCTTGTACCCTCGAGTTTGGCGTAGGAATAGGCGCCAATCAAAGAGGTGCCCCGAAAGGGTGAGTAGTGAATCTGCGCCTCTCCGCCCTCGGTATCCCATCGTCCGCCCCGGTCGCCCCAGTGGGTAGTGCCGTACGGGTCTCGCACGCCCAGGCTCTCGTCTCGAAAGGTTTCTCGAAATAATTTGATGTCGAGCGACAGTTTTTTCTTAGGCCAGTTGGCGATGTATCCCAGTTCGTAGGAGGTGAGTTCCTCCGGGTCCAATCCAGGGCCTTCGCCCACCAGAAGCTGGCCGAGAAAATCGCCGTTCGAGGTGATCAGCGGGTAATCGGCGACCTGAGATGCATAACTGAATATGCGATAGCTTCGACTGGCGCTGGCGCGTAGCGTGTGATTCGGGTTGATCAGCCAGTTTGCCCCGATCCTGGGTGAAGTGTGGACGTCCGAACGCTCGTGCGCCTCGGCCAGTCCACCGACGTTGATCAGCAACTGTTCGATTGGGCGCCATTCGGCGTTGGCGAAAAGGCGTCCACTCCATTCGGTTGCCATGTCGTCGGTGCGTTTGAAATAGAGATCCGACCTGGTGGAGTCGTAGCGGGCGCCGCCGCCCCACAACAGCTTCCAGGTGGGACGAGGTGCCAGTGCGTGTTCGAACTCCAGGTAGTAGCTATGGGTCTTGGTGTTGTGGAAACCGAGGGGCAGACTGACTCCCGGTGCCAGTTCCTGACTGAAACTGTCGTCGTCATAGCTGTAGCGGTGCCAGAACATGAGCCGGTATCTATCCTCTCCGGGCTGATTTCGACGCCACTCGATTTTCTGGTAGTTGTCGCGCAGGTGCCTGTCGCGCATGGGGTCGTTGGGCGACTCGGAACCGAAGGCACCCATCTCGCCATCCGAGAACCCGAGTTCCAGATCGAGCGAATCCCGCAAGTTGATCTGGTGGGTCGCCTCCATCCTCAGGCTGCGTATGCGGTGGTGGTCATTCACATTCTCGAAGCCATCGCTCTCGCTGTACTGAACCGTGGCCACCGCGTCTGCCGCGCCTATCTTTCCGCCAAGCCTGGCCACGCCGATACCGCTTCCCAGAGACCCAAGGGTTCCCCGAAGATACTTGCCGGCGATTTCGAAGGGCCTGCGGGTGATGATGTTGATGGAGCCGAAGATGGCGTTGCTGCCCATGGAGGGGGCGTTGGGGCCGCGCACCACCTCAATGCGTTCGATATCTTCGAGCGCGACACCGAGCATGCCCCATTCCACGCCGGAGGCTTCCGGACTGTACACGGAGCGTCCATTGACCATGACCTCCAGGCGTCGCGAAAGTTGATCGGCGGCGCCATGGTAGGTGGCCGTGTAGCGGGCGCCGGTTGGCTGCGAGACTTGAAGTCCCGGCACCAGTCGCAGCAGTTCCGGAATGTTAAGTGCCGGCGAGGCCTCTATGGTTTTCCGATCGATGATGGTGACCGAGGCGGGAATTTCTGTCAGCGGCGTTAACAGTCGTGTTGCCGACCATACCTCGGGAATATCCTGATAGATGTCTGATTCATCGGGGTTGCCGGCCGCTGAAGGGCTTTCTCCGGCGAGCATTGCCAGTAGACCGGCCGTTAGCAGGCCTTGTTGATTTTTGTTCGGCTGCACAGCTGCCCTCAAATAAAATTTTTGTCGCGCCGACTCCGTCGTTCGGCTGCGTATCCTTGGCATTTACTCCCGCCCATTTTCCATTGTTGGGGATGGACAAAGTGATAAGTACGTCAATGCTTATTGACGAAAGTCAATTCCGCCTCCGAGCTCCACTGGGGTTCCAGCACCGGATCGGCGATTTTCTATTCTTTTCGAGCGGGGGCTCGTAACCCTATCCAGGGCCGTTGAACGCTTGCAGGTGCCGCGTCAGTCGATCCAGAAGCTCTTCGAGGGATCGTCGCTCGGCACCGGCATCCACCCGTTCCTCCATCTCCCTGAGTATGGCCACCGTTTCGGTATTTTCGCCGAGCCCCGAGAGCCCTTTGAGTTGATGGATGTTGTCTCGCAATGCTCCGAAATCGAAGGAGTCTAGCGCGAGTCGGATCCTGTCCATTAATCGTATTTGCTCGTCTTTCAGTCGGTTTTCCAGCCCAGGGTCCGATGCGGGTGGTTCCGGTGACCCGCCATCAAACCACTCGCCGGTCCATCTTGTCAGTACCTGGTCGAGCGCTGCTTCTGAGACAGGCTTTGTCAACGCGTCGTCGAAGGGGCCATCGGTTCGCTGCAGAGCATCCTGATGAAGGGCGTCGGCCGTCACCAGCACAATGGGGGGGCACTTTTCCCCTAACAGGTTCCTGATGTGGCGGGCGACGGTGGCGCCATCGGTGTCGGGCAGATGGAGGTCGGTAAAAATCATGCGGTACCCGAAATCCAGCGTCTGCTCGTTGATTTCGGTACCAGATGCCAGGGCGTCCATTTTGAAACCGCGCTCGCCCAGAAAATGCCCGAACAGTTCCCGATTGAAGGCATTGTCTTCAATGTAGAGAACGGCGCCATTCCTGGCGTCGGTCCTGTGTCCGGAAGGCGGCGGACTTTCTCCTGACGGCTGATCGGTCGTCTTCTCAAGAATACGGTCAACGGCTTCGGCAAGAGTGGTTCTGCGTGCGGGCTTGCTGATCCAGTCGGTATGCAGGCCGTCGGATACCCATGAGCCGGGCTGCCACGAGTCCTTGCTCACCACGTAGAGCAGAGGCCCGGCGAAGATCTTCCGCAACCGGGCATGGTTGGCGCGCGTTTCATGGGCGAGCGATACGCGCGACTGCAAGCCGATAACCACCAGTTCGCCTGCTGAATGCAACGGCTCCTGTGCTGCATCGAGCTGTTCGACAAGGTGATCGAATCGATCCGTATTACAGACGATCCGACCATGTCGGGACAGCATCACGCGCAACGCTCTGCGCGACAACGGGTGGGCTTCGTAGAGGTAGATGTCGGGGCCATCCTGCGGTGTGGGAAGCGCGATCGATGAGGCGCCACCGGATGCGGGTAGGGGGATGCTCACGAGAAACTTGGCGCCGGGCCCCGGTTTGCTGGCCACTTCGATGTCACCCCCCATCGCCGTGGCCAGGCGTTTGGCGATTGCCAGGCCGAGACCGGCGCCGCCGTGCTTGCGGGTGAGCGTTTCCTCACCTTGAAAGAAGGGTTCGAAGAGGTTTTCCCTGAATTCGGGCTCGATTCCCGGCCCGGTGTCGCTGATCCGGAACTGCACTGTTTGCTCCCCGCTATCCGGAGCCGGCCCGGCCACCTCTAGAAATACATGACCCTCATGGGTGAACTTGAGGGCGTTGTTCAGCAGGTTGAGCAGGATCTGGCCGATCCGATCAGGATCGCCGGTGACGAACTCCGGAACGTCGGAGTGAATAAGACTGATGAGTTCCAGGTCGTTCTCATGGGCCTGATGGCTGACCATGGCGACAAGATTCTCGATCTTTTCGGCCAGATTGAAGCGCTGGCGATCCAATACCAGGTGGCCGGCTTTGATGCGGCTGTATTGAAGAATATCGTTAACGAGAAACAGGAGTTGGGTCGATGCCTGGTTGATCACGTGGATGTAATCGTCGGCATGGTGCTGGCTATGATCACGCTCCAGTATGCGGCTGAAACCGATAATGGCATTGAGGGGCGTCCGTATCTCGTGACTCATGCGGGCCAGAAACGCCTCTTTCTCTTCCGCCGCGGCCATTGCAGCGGTCCGCGCCGAGCCCAATTCCCTGTTTCTGGCGGTTAGCTCCTGGATGGTTCGACTTAACTCGTCGGTGGCGCTATCGATCTCCTTTTGCAGGTGCACTTGAGTTCTGTGAGTGTCGTCGGCCAGGGCGTTGAATCCCTTTTCCAACGCGCCGAACTCGCCCGTCGATAGATGTGTGACTCTGGCGCCGGTGTTTCCCTGTCGCAGGTCGCGTGTCAACTTAAGAAGTCGCTGCAGAGGGTGTGTAATGGTGGCGCCTATGGGTATAGCCAGAAGGAGGCTGAGTGCCACGCCTGCAATCAGTAACCACATACCCTGTTCCAGCACCTGCCTTTCCGAGGCAACGAGGGCTTGGTCGGACAGGATGACCCGCACCGTGCCGAGGGCTTCCGGCATCGCTGCATAATTCACGGGGTATTCCTCGAGCAACGGAGATGCCACGGGCGCCAAGGCGCCGGCGCTGGCCTCGAAGACACGGATCGGGTTGATGCTCAGAAATTTCGACAACCATCTGCTGTGGGTTTGGTTTTCATTGTTTCGGTAGCGTACGATTTTGACCTCGTTTTTACTGTCCAGGATGTCGATGCGGTGGATATCCGTGTGGGCGTCGAAGAAGGTGTCGACGATGCGGTTGAGGGCGTCAACGTCACCGGAGAACAGGCCGAATTCACTGGTGAGCGCCAGATTCAGGGTGATGATTTCCCCTCTCTGTTCCAGTGCGTCCGCCGTTTCGCCCAGACGCTGAGAACTGAGAATGAGCACCAGCAGCAGGGTGACAATGACCACCGGTAAGGCGGCCACCAGCAAGACGCGGTCTCTGATTTTTCGCGGAAACTGAATCATTGTTTCTCGTCCGTGTGCCCCTCGGTTACAAGCTGCTTCATCAGTGCCCGCCCGGAGGGGAGTTCGACGCCCAGCCGTCGTGCGACGGTGGCGTTGGTTTCGACGTTGAATTCGGTTGCGTAAACCACCCTTCTCTGGCTGTCCCAGCCCTGACGCGACCAACGGGTGATTTCAGCGGCGAGCTGGCGGCCGACCTGCTCTGGTGTGGAAAAGACGGCGGCGAGGGCGCCGGCCCGGACATAGGCGCTGGAATAGCCGAATACGGGTATTCCCCGGTTGGCGGCCATGTAGAGAAGCCATTTGGTATTGTTTCGGTTCAGCAAAACGGGATCGGGCAGGGCGATCAGGGCCTCGACCTTATCCAGCACGCGCTCAAAGCACAGGGCGACTTCTGAAAAATCCGATACGTGTTCGTAGAAGACCTGTGGCGCCGGCTTCGCCGATTGACGGGTTAGTTGCCTGACGACCCGCTCGGGGTCCTTCGAAACGACGATGCCTGCCCGTGAAAGATCGGGGAGAAGGACCCGGGCCAGGCGGAGTTGCCGCGCCGGGTCCTGCTCAACCAGGATCGCGTTGAATCGTTCGTGTTGTCCGGCGGGGAGATCGAGTGTCAAAGCCTCGAAGGTGACCCCCGGGATCAGGGCGGCAATGGTGTTGCGATGGGGTTCCGTTGCCTTTACCTGCTCGAAGATCCGGGACCCTATGCTGACCAGCAGATCCGGGCGCTCTGTGTTGGGGGGGCGACATGCGTCCGGCGCGGACGCCGGCGGGCAGGGCACGAACCTGATTCCTGAATAGAGCGGGGTATCGCCGATGGCGCCTGCGAGGCCCCGGATCACTCCGTCGTGAACCGGGTTGTCAGGCTCGAAAACCAGATGGATATCCTTGGGGGGTGGCGATTGCCCCCGGGCGACAGACGGCATTCCCGCCAGTACCAGGAATGCAAGCAAGAGCCCGCGGATCAACGAATTGTCATGGAACACGGGTGTTGCCGATGGGGCTTGCCCCCACACTGGTCTGCACGGGTTCGCTAAAAGACCGATGAGCGAGCGGATGACGCCGGCGGTTCACGGATCAGTCTTCGATCAGGCCAAGACGCCTTGCCGCCATCACCGCTTCGGTGCGATTTTTTGCGTCGAAGGCACGCAGTATCGCTGCCATGTGGATCTTCACGGTGTTTTCGGTGAGATTCAGATCACGGGCGATGGCCTTGTTGGATTTTCCCTGGCCTGCCAGGCTGAGTACCTCTGCCTGTCGTGGCGTCACGGGCATGGACAGGCTGGCGTTAGTGCCTGCTGTCCGGTTGTTCTCCCCTGGCGAAATACCGGTGTCGAGAAATTCCTCCGGCAGGTAGATGCCTCCTGCAACCACCACGCGAATGGCGTTCACGATCTCATCGGGGGGTTCGGTTTTGGTGACATACCCGGAGGCGCCGAGATCCAGCGACTTGCGCTTGTGGTAGGGCGACTCGGAGGCGGAAAGCACCAGGATCTTGAGTTCGGGATAGGCCTCGCAGGTCTGTTCCAGCAGTTCGAAACGACTGGTTCCGGGCATCATCAGATCCAGTAACAGAAGGTTTATGCTGGGGTTCCGGCTTAACCGGGTGCGAACCTCGTCGGCGGTAGCGGCCTCTGCGATCAAGGCATCCGGTAGTGTCCGAATGATGATCTGGTGGAGTGAATCCCGCGCGAGCGGATGATCGTCGGCAATGAGTACGCTTGGTTGTGGATTCATGACATGGTTCGCTGAGGTCACCCGGCTCCACCATAACGGGGTACGCAGGAGGATTGAACCGTGCATGGGTCGCCCATAAGAGCTAATCGAGCGAATAATGAAAGTTTTTTCTGTCCTGAGCGGGCGCTGGACGGTTTCCGGGGAGACCCCGGGCCTACAGCATGGCGGTGATGACGTCGCACCAGGCCGTTGCCAGGTTGTCCGTATCATAGCCGCCGCCGCCCAAGGCAACGAGGCGGCCCTGGGCATGGCGGTCGGCCATGGCCCGCAAGCGGGTTGTCGCATGGCGATGGGCCGCGGAGGTGTATCCCAAGTGCGTAATGGGGTCGGCCATCATGCTGTCTGCACCGCACTGAAAGATGAAAAACTCCGGCTTGGCGCGTTCCAGAAATGCCTCTGCCGCTTCCCATGCGGCGAGGAATTCAGTGTCGCCGCTGCCCGGTGGCATCGGTATGTTGAGTTTGGTGCCGGCGGCTTCACCCTTGCCGGTCTCCTGTCTCTCACCGGTGCCGGGATACAGGTAACGCCCGTCCTCATGAAAATCCACGAAACACAGATCGGGATCGTTTTCAAAACCGTAAAACACGCCATCGGCGTGATGGGCGTCTATGTCCACGTAGGCGATTCGTTTGATGCCGTGGCGGGCGCGTAGATGTGCGATCGCCACCCCGCAATCGTTGAACACGCAAAAGCCACCGGCACGGTCGGCGCGGGCGTGGTGCAAACCTGCGATAGGTACAAAGGCCCTTTCGCCAGGTTTGGCGATGACGGAATCGACGGCGTCAATCACGGTGCCCACCACCGTTGCCGCGGCTTCGTAGACGCCAGGGAAGGCCGGGGTGTCTCCCTGATCGAGCAGGCCCTCTCCGGTCAATGACGCTTGCTGGACGAACTGAACATAGTCGGCGTCGTGAAACAGTTCGATGGTTTCCTGATTGGCCGGTCGAGGTTCGCCGTGTTCGGTGCGTTGGTCCAGGCCGCGCCGATGGAATTCATCCATGAAGGCGGGATAACGTTTGGCGCCGAACAGGTGTCCCTCGCCGAACTGGTACCTGGCAAGCGCCTCGCCGGTATAGACCCGCACACCGGGTGGGTTGGTCATGGTTGATTCCTTGTGCGTCAAAGGATTGCCGGTGCCAACGCCGGTCGATTTTTTGTGGGCATCATCCACTGATTAGCGCCGACTTTCCAGTGCCTTGGCCGAATGCTTACCCAAGTTGTGATGGGCGGCGGCCATCACCTGCGCCAGCCGTTGATGTGTCGCCCAATCCGGTCCGCAAACCCTGGCCTGATCGGCTGTCAATGGTGCGGTGCGTCGTCGGCTGCTACATTGCGCGCATGTTGCGATCCTGCCTGTATTTGTTTTTGCTGGCCCTGTCATCCGCGTTGTGTGCCGACGCGGAATCAATGGGGATCGATGTCCTGGACGAAGAGATGTCCATTAGCCGATTCGCGGCCGATGGGGATCAGCTGATTTTGTGGGTGGCGCCCGGTTACGGGACGGCCGAGCGGGCGACCGGGGTGGCCAGCGATCTGGCCGCCGGCGGTATCGAGGTCTGGCATGTGGATCTGTCGCAAAGCCTGTTCCTGCCCAAGAGCTCGTCCACCATGCGCGCTCTCGATGGCAGATACGTGGCCGGACTGATTGAAGAGGCCCACGGGCGAACCGGAAAGACCGTGACGCTGGTCAGCCGCTCCTACGGCGCCTTGCCGGTACTGCGTGGTGCGCGTCTCTGGCAGAAGTCCCGCCAGGGAAGCCCTCCGGAAGCCGTCTATCTGGCGGGCGCGATCCTGTTTTCTCCTGAACTCTACAGCGAGATTCCACCTCTTGGGTTGCCCCCGGTATTCGATCCCATCATCGACGCCACCACGATTCCCCTGATGATCTTTCAGGGCGGAAACCGCAACAATCGCTGGCAGCTCGATGAACTGTTGACCCGGCTGCAGGAGGGCGGTGCCACCGTCTACAGCCGGGTCTATCCGGGGGTCACCGGCATTTTCTACGAAGAGGACCGCGCCGCTGCGACCCTCGAACGCCTGCCAGGCGTTGCCTCGGATATTCGTACGGCCGTGAAACTGCTGGAGCAGACCGAAACACCCCTCACACTGCTCCCCTTGAAAGAACCGCCGGCCATATCCAGCTCAGGTCTCGATATCGAATTGAGGCCCTTCAAGGGAAATCCGCTGCCCCCGCCGCTGGATTTGCTCAACGCCGACGGCGAACGCGTCCGGGTGGATGACTATCGGGACCGGGTGACGGTGGTGAACTTCTGGGCAAGCTGGTGCGGACCCTGCGTGGAGGAGATTCCCGCGCTCAACCGTCTTCGCGAGCGAATGGCGGACAAGGCGTTCGAATTGATCTCGGTGGACTACGCGGAAGATATCGAAACCATCGAGGCCTTTCTGAAGCAGGTGCAGGTGGATTTTCCGGTGCTGCTGGACAGCGATGGCACGGTGTCCGCCGAGTGGGGGGCATTGGTATTCCCGTCCACCTTCGTCATCGGTCCCGACGGCCGTATCGTCTACGGGGTGAACGGGGCCATTCATTGGGACAGCGACGAGGTGGTCGAGACACTGCAAGGCCTCCTGCCAGCGGCACCCTGATCCCGGTTCGACGGGCTGGGGCCATCACTCGTCGAATTCGTCGGCGGGAGAAATCGTCAGCGTCAATTTGCGCATTTTTGCGTCGTCCCCGAACCCGACGACCACCTGGGACGGGGAGGATTCCATGACCTTGGGCGCCTGCTGCGAACCGTAGAGTCCGGGATGCCAGTAGATGGGTATGCTTTCGCCGGAATGGCGTTGGGCGTTGGCGACGGGCAATTGGGCTTCCACTACCGCGGTCAAGGCGGCCTGCCGTTCGTTGTCGGCCTCGATAATGACAGAGGCCTCGCCAGGCGCGTCATCCAACGGATGAAGCCCCGGAAACGAAGGATAGAAGGCCGTTACCTTGTATTTCTGCACATCCTCATCATAGGCGACTAAAACACTAAGGAACAGGTGGGTCGGCTGGACTCGCCGGCTCATCCGGGGCCGTTTCCCGCCTCTGCAAAAACAATGAGGCGCTTTTTAGTAGGATACTCGGCGTGCGGAAGCCGATTTCCGCCGGGGTTCGATCAAGCATCGCAGATAAAACATGGGCAGGGTCAGGGTGGTTATGAAATGTTCGGATTGACGGGTCGGCAAAAACTGGTCGACGAGCCGATGGTGGAATGGCTCTTCGATAGCTTCGAATGGGCCATGCTGCAGTTCGATGCAGAGGTGTTTTTCAGCGAAAGCCTGCTGGTCATCCCCACCAACGAACACTTTCCCGGACGGGTAAACAGTGTGCACGGCATGGCGCAGTTGATCTTCGATCATGTGAAGACCTATGCCGGAATGCAGCACTGGCCCTTTGTGCTCATGGATCAGGCGGCTTGTGCGATCCCCGCGCCGGCCGGTATCCGCATCCAGGGCGCCCTGCGCGGTGCGAGGGGCGAGTCCCAGGACAATGTCGATCGCCTGGTGATGTCCTACGATCCGACCCTGGTCAACAATCCCGAGGCCTTGATCGCCAGCTATGCGCACGGCCTCGCCCACTACCTGGGTCAAACCGCGACTTCGCCGCCGCCGGGTGGTGGCGAGTACTGGCCCCATGCCACCGAGGTGGTTGCCGTCTTCATGGGGTTCGGACTGATGTTCGCCAACAGCGCCTTTACCGTGCCGGTTCGATCCTGCGGCAGCTGCGGCCCCAAGGCCGAGCGGCGCAGTTATCTCACCCAGCACGAAAGTACCTATGCGCTGGCGTTGTATTGCACCCTCAAGGACATTCCGGTTCGCGCCGTGCTCAGGCACCTCAAAAAACCCCTGCGCCCCTTTTATCGACAGGCCGTCAACGACATCCGCGCGCGGCAGGACGATTTCGAGCGACTGGGTGCGCTACGCGGCCCCGTTGCGGTGCCGGCCGCGCTTGGTTCCCGGTAGCCGGATTGTTCGGCTGTCTGGCCGGGCACCGTCTATTCGCTTTTTCTCATGAAACGAACGACGTGATGGTCGAGGCATCTGTCCCGGGAGCTATCCCTTTAAGGACATTTTCTGCCGCCGCCGAATGTCAGGCGGGCCGGATCAGAAAGCATTGGTGAATGCGGGGATTGCGGGCGAAGTCCTGGGGCAGGGTTCGACGGCTGATGTCTTCGATCTCCAGTTCCGGGAGTTCCCCGCGATCGAGTTTGAAACGCCGGTGATTGGTTGAAAAAACCAGGGTGCCGCCGGGCGCCAGCAGGCCGGCCACGTCGCGAATCATGGACACGTGATCGCGCTGGATATCCAGTGTGCCTTCCATGCGGTTCGAGGTGGAAAAGGTCGGCGGATCGAGAAAGATGACATCGAAGGTCCGCCGCCAGCGTTTGATCCATTCCAGGCAGTCGGCGCGCACCAGCTGGTGCCTGTCTTCGGGCAGGTGGTTGAGCGAAAAGTTACGGCGCGCCCAATCGAGATAGGTGGCGGACATGTCCACGCTGACGCTGGACTCTGCCCCGCCGAGGGCGGCCTGGACGGTGGCCGTCGCGGTGTAACAGAACAGGTTCAGAAATCGTTTGCCTTTGGCCATCTCGGCGATCAGCGCACGGGTGGGACGATGGTCCAGAAACAGGCCGGTATCCAGGTAGTCGGTGAGATTGACCAGCAACCGGGCGGGACCCTCGCGCACTTCAAGCCATTCGCCCTTCTGGGCGAGTTTCTCGTATTGACTCGATCCGCGCTGGCGCTGGCGCACCTTCAATACAAAGTCTTCCGCCGGGCGGTCCAGGGCGACGGGCAGTAGCGTCATCGCCTGCTGCAGGCGTGCGGCGGCCTTGCCGGGGTCGATGGTGCGCGGCGGGGCATATTCCTGGACCTGTACCTTCGAACCATAGAGATCCACCGCCACGGCGAACTCCGGAATGTCGGCGTCGTACAGACGGTAGCATTCCACATCCTCGCGCCGGGCCCATTTTCCCAGGGTCTTGAGGTTTTTTCGCAGCCGGTTGAGAAACGCCTCGCCGCCACCGGCAAGGGCCGATTCCAACGCCATCTCTTCGGCGCGACGGTCGAGGGCCTCGCGGTCGACGAAGTGTTCGGGCGTGAGGTCGAACTGAAGAAGCTGGCAGGGAATCGCACCGTTGAAAAACTTGTTGCGGCGATGGGCGCGCAGGCCCATGCGCTTGCCGAGATCGGGGTTGCCGGTGAATACGGCGGCGTGCCAACCGGCGAATCTCTCCTTCAGTACATCGCCCAGTGCCTCGTAGGTGCCGGCCAGGGATTCGATCTCGCCGAGGCGCTCTCCGTAGGGCGGGTTGGTGATGACCAGCCCGCCATCGGCACCGGGCGGGCTTGCGCTGGCCAGATCCTTACGCTCGATGAGCAGCCGGCCACCCAGTCCCGCGCTTGCGGTATTGGTGCGCGCCGCGCGTACCGCGCGCGGGTCCGAATCGCCACCGACGATGACCGGAAACCGCTCAAGACCGGCCTCGGCGCGTGTCTCGGCTTCCGACCGGCACTGTTGCCAAATCAGTGCGTCGTGTCCCAGCCAGCCCTCGAAACCCCAGCGGGCCCGATTCAGGCCGGGCGCCCGGTCCGTGGCCATCATCGCCGCTTCGATCAGAAAGCTGCCCGACCCGCACATGGGGTCCACCAGGCCACCACCATCGGCGGCGATGCGATCCCAGCCCGACTTGAGCAACAGCGCCGCGGCAAGGTTTTCCTTGAGCGGCGCCAGCACGGTGTCCTCGCGATAGCCGCGCCGGTGCAATGCCTCTCCCGCCAGGTCGATGGCGATCTGGGCCCGCTCGCGGGCCAGGTGCACATTGATGCGTAAATCCGGCTGTGCCAGATCCACCGAAGGACGGTTGCCCGTGTGCTCGCGGAAACGATCGACGATGCCGTCCTTGACCCGTTGCGCGCCGTAGCGGGTGTGGCTGAATGCCGATGACGATCCCACGAAATCCACCGCCAGGGTGCCACCGGGAGACAAATGATCCTCCCAGGCCATGTGGGTGACGGCCTCGTACAGGCCATCGGCGTCGTCGGCGGGCAGGTCGTCGAGGATCAGCAATACCCGGCTTGCGGTGCGTGACCAGAGGCAGGCGCGGTAGGCGCCGCCCAGGTCGCCGCTGAACGAAACGCCGCCCTTGCGCTGGTGAACGTCAGTAATGCCCAGGGCAAGGAGTTCTGCCTCGAGGATGGGTTCGACGCCCTTGGGGGCGGTGGCGAAAAGTATGAGGGAATCGGACATCAGGCCGGCATTCTACCTTCCGATGCAAAAGCGCGCGGCGTTCAGTCTTTTGTCTGTCGGGTGAGGAATCGATCCAGCGCGTCCGCGAAGGCCTTGCGGTCGGTCTGGCTGAAGGCGGCGGGCCCATCGGTGACTACGCCCGAACTGCGCATGGTTTCCATGAAATCACGCATCGCCAGCCGTTGGCGAATGTTGTGACTGGTATAGCGTTCACCCCGCGGGTTGATGGCGTGCCCTCCAGCGTCGATCACCTCTGCCGCCAACGGGATATCCGCGGTGATGACCAGGTCGCCCTCGGCCAGGCTTTTGACGATGTGGTTGTCGGCAATGTCGAATCCCGCCGCCACCTGTACCGCGCGAATGTAGCGGGAGGGCGGCGTGCGCAAAAACTGATTGGCCACCAGCACCAGGGGAACCTCCCGGCGTTCGGCCGCCCGAAAGAGGATTTCCTTCACGGGATTGGGGCAGGCGTCGGCATCGACCCAGATTTGCATGTTGTTAACAGGCCCTAGTCACTGCGACCCGCGATCGCTTTGTAGAGGATATGCCGCAACACCAGCGCAAGGGCCACGCCCACAAGGCCCTGCGGCAGGGTAATCTCCGGTTTGAAAAACCAGACCCAGGCGATCAGAAAGATCGCGGCGGCGCCGACGCTGAGGAGATAGGCCTTGGTTTGCATCCAACTTCTGAACCGGGGACAGGGGAGGCTATCTTGCTGTCCGCGCGCCGGGGCTGCAACCGGTATTGGGCATCCGGTATCCCCACGACGGGCAAGCCGATTCAGGATCAGGGATACTAGGTGCGACTATGGTGGGTAATCTGTGGGCCTTATCGAATTTAAACTGCTGGTCCTGCTGTTCGTCGCCAACGGCACGCCGATCCTGGCAAAGCGTCTGCTCGGCTCCCGCTTCGCCTGGCCGGTGGATGCCGGCCGGTCCTTTGTCGATGGGCGGCCCTGGTTCGGCCGGGCCAAGACCTGGCGCGGGCTCATTCTCGCTCCGGTGGTGACGGCCATTGGCGCGCTGCTGCTGGATTTGGATCCAGGCCTGGGGGCGACCACAGGGGCATTGGCCATGACCGGCGACCTGATGGCCAGTTTCGTCAAACGTCGCATGGGTTTGTCTTCAAGCAGCCAGGCACTGGGATTCGATCAGATTCCCGAGGCGTTGCTGCCGATGCTTGCCTGCAAGTTCATGCTCGGCCTCGGTTGGTTTTCGGTTGTTGCAATCGTGGCGGTCTTTACCCTCGGCAGCCTGTTGTTGTCGCGGCTGCTTTATCGCCTGGGCATCCGCGAGCGGCCTTATTGAGTCGTTATGGATCGTCGCCGCGTTGCAGGCGATGCAGGGTGATTTCGGCAGGGCAGTTGAGACGCACGTCCACGATGGAGGTGCCCGCGCCGGCAGAGGTGTATCCCTGCATGTTCCCGTAGCGCCAGGGTCCACGCCCCAGGCGGCGGGGAATCCGCGCGTCCAGGGTCACCGGATATCCCCCGGGAAGGCAGATCTGTCCGCCGTGGGTGTGGCCGCACAACAGCAGGTCGAATTCCGCATGGGCGGCTTGGCGATAGACTTCCGGTGTGTGGGTGAGAAGGATCTTGACGGCCTCGTCTGGCAGTGACGCCATCGCCTTCTCGATGCTGTCCACACGGAAGTAATGGGCGTCGTCGATTCCGGCGAGACAGATGCTCGCGCCGTCGCGTTCCAGGGTTGCCGATTCGTTCAGCAACAGCTGTATTCCCATGGCCTCCATCGCCGGCACCATGCGCACGCTGTCGTGATTTCCCAATACGGCGAAGACGGTTTCACCGAGGTGGTTACGCAACTGTTCGAGCCGGTGCATGCACTGGTCGATATCGCCGAAGGTCCTGGCGCGGTAATCGCCGGTGAGTACGCAGGCGTCATAGGCCGGCAGTGCGCGCACCCGTTCCACGATGCTGTGCAACGTCTGTTCGTTGATGTCCAGGTGAAGATCCGAAAGATGCAGCAGCTTGTAGCCGTCGAAGGCTGGCGGCAGTTCGGCAAGCCTGATGCAGTTGTGCTGCAAGCGGATATCCAGGGCGTTGCGCCGTGCCCGCCCCAGCAGGCCGGTCACCCGCAGGCTGTTGCGGATCACCGAGTGAAACGAATACCAGTTCTCCAGGTGAAAAAAGCGCAGGCCTTCGCCGAAAACATGGGCTTCGTGACCCTGTTCGATGCCCAGTCGCTGCCTGGCATGGATACGGCCAAGACGTCGCTCGAGGGCGGCGAGAACTTCCGCTTCCTTCATTTCCCGACCCTATCATGGCGCCGGGGGGTGGTCATCGTCCCCCGCTTGATCCTAAGCAGGGAATCGGATGAACGTTCCTTGAACGCGGTCCTCCCTGGGTCTAGCGTTGAACTGTGGCCACCAAAGAGGCAATCGTCATGTTTCCCATCCGATACCAGGTTGTGGGCGAAGAGGATTACGCAGTCGTCATCGAGATCATGGAATCCGGTGAGTTTTCCATCGAGGGCGGCACCTATACAACGGAAAAGCCCCGCAAGGGTCGTATGACCGGGGAGCAGGAAAAGGGGATAAGGCAGGCCGTCCAGGTCCTTGGGCTACCGCGTGAGCATCCCATGCCTGAGGGGTCTGCCGCGTTCATGGCGACCCTGACCCTGGGTTCCGCGGACGATGTCGTTACCTATCGGTTTTGGGAAGGCGCATTGGAGGAGGATGCCGAATTGAAGGACCTGGTGCGCAAACTGGAACTGCTCTGATCCCGATCGCATTGCTTCTCCGGATCGATTCCGGGTGGCCGGGGCGCTTGCCCCGGTGACAGTCCGAGGCATTGTAGAACCATCTGCTTGAGATGCTTCAACTTCTTTCGTGCCCGATTCCCCGTGCACTGGTAAAGTGCGCGCTGCTTCGGGCGGGGGTCTGTCCCTGTCCGGTGTACGCCCTCTGTTGCGGACCCTGACGGCCCTCAACAGTGGCTCGAAAATTGCTCGTGTTCATCGGCAGGGGGTGCCGGTGACTGGCACGGGAACAAGGACTCATAACATTCGGAAGAGAACTTATGAAGGAAAATGAACTGAAAGACGCCGCGAAGACGGCAGCAAAACCCAAGGTTGCCCCTCAGGCGCCTAGGCGGAAGGCCGCCGCCAGCACGGCGGGCAGCACCAAAAAGACAGCGGCGAAGAAAAAGGCGGCCGCCAGGAAGAGCGCATCAAAGACCGCCGCTACCAGAAAGACATCGACATCCAAGTCATCGCCCAGCAAGGCGCCGGTGAAAAAGGCCGCCACCGGGAAGGTGGCCGCAAAGAAAAAAGCGCCAGCCGGCGTCAACCGCGGGACCAGGGCAACCAGGCCCGGCGTCACTCCCGAGGAGCGTTGGCAGCTGGTGGCGAAGGCGGCTTACCTCAGGGCAGAGGCCCGCCAGTTCACCGGCGGCAAGGAGGTGGAAGACTGGCTGGCGGCCGAGGCCGAAGTCGATGCGGACTTGCGTAAAAAGGGTGTCGAATTAAAGGGATAAAGGCCCACCCGTAATCGACGGAGGGGCAGGTCGTCGGTGCCTGATTCCGTCAGGCGCCGGCCGCCTTGGTCCAGGGGCGCGTTACCGGGCGGCCAGTCTTCTTCCTCTTCATCCTCCCAACTGTATTTCTTTCGAGGAGGCGGCGGGTCGAGTTTGCGCAACATAATGGCGAACAGGACGCCCGACAGGGCGCCGAACAGGTGGTACTCCCAGGAGATCCCCGGCTTGGAGGGAAAGACGCCCCAGACCATGCCGCCGTAGAGCAGAAACACGATCATCGCCAGGGCGATGGCGCGCCGGTCCCAGCGCAGCACGCCGATGGTGAAGACGAAAAACATCAGGCCGAAGGTGAGGCCGCTGGCCCCCAGGTGCCACGAAGGTCGGGCGAACAGCCACACGCCCAGTCCTGAAAGCAGCCAGATGCCGGGCAGCGCGATGGGCGCCGCACGCGGGTAGCCATAAAGCAGCGCGGTGCCCAGCACCAGCAGCGGTGCGGTGTTGGCGAACAGGTGCGCGACGGAACCATGCAGCAGCGGGGCCAGCAAGATGCCGGTGAGCGCTTCCGGACGTCCGGGGTAGATAGCGGCCTGCGCCAGGTCCAGGCCCAGCAACGTCTCCGCGAGCCGGATGATCCACAGCAGGGCGGCAAAGGCGAGCGTCAGCTTGAAGGCCTTCTTCAGCCGGTCGGAATCCGAGGGCAGGTTGACCGGCGCGTTCAGGCGGGTTCTCCCGATCAGGCGTCAGGCGCCAGATAACCCTGGGTCACCAGCGCTCTAAACAGGGCGACCACCTCCTGTCCCACCAGCGTTTCGGGCTCCATGGTCTCTCGGCCCAGCGTGTGAAGCAGTATGGAACGCGTCTGGCTGTCCAGTTCGTCGGGCCAGCCGATACTGCCCATGTCCCAGGCGGTGAATTCGCGGTTGATGATGGCCCGGCCGGAGATAAGGGTGACGTCCCGATGGCGATCGTCCTTGACAATGGCGCGATACAGCGCGTTGACCGTGGCGCGCTCGCCCTCCAGCGCCTGTAAAAATATCTCCTGCCCATAGAGCAGCATCCCGGTGATGCCCAATTCTCGGTTGTTCTCGCGGGCGTGCTGGAGAAGATCGAACACCGCTTCACTCTGTAGCGGATTGGCGCGGCTGAAGTAAACGAGTCGGAACAGCATGGGCGGGTACCGGGTTGTTATTGGATTGCTTAAAGCAGGCTAGTCGGTCGCCAACGATTTCACCAGAACATCGGTGGCGTTTTTATCCGATGGCCGATGGTGTCGCCGGCGTGATTCCGACCTAAGAGGCATAAAATCCGTATTCTGTGACAGGTGGGGGCAATCAACCAGTGTTCAAGTCGGTTGTTCAACGTCTTGTGATAGCTCGGCGATTTCTCTAGTATCTGCAGGAATAACAAGAATATTTTTCGCTGCAAAGCGGACATTTCCTATTTTTCGTCGCAATCGACCGGGAGACACTGTTGATGAAGACCCATCAAAGAACCAGGCTTGCGAGTGCCGTACTCGCAGCGACCAGCGGATTTACCATGCTGGCGCTGACCATGCCCGCAGACGCCAGAGATATCGAGGACGAGCTTCAGGACGAGGCCCTGATTTTTCCCTACTACACGGTGCGCTCCGGATGGACCACCCTGGCCAACGTCACCAACACCAGCCCCTACACGATCGTGGCCAAGGTGCGTTACCGCGAGTCCTACAACTCCCGCGACGTGCTGGACTTCAATGTCATCCTCTCGCCGTTTGATGTCTGGACCGGCTGGGTGGCCGAAGGCCCCAACGGCCCCAGACTGTCGACCCGTGACAACAGCTGCACCACGCCCATTTTCCTGGATGCCGGCGACGGCAGCCGCTACGCCGATTTCAGCAACCTCGGCTACCAGCAGGACGGCGGACCCAAGGACATCGACCGCACCCGCGAGGGTCACTTCGAGGTCATTACCATGGCCGAGTTCTTTCCTGGGTCCGAGGACAAGAAATGGTCTGGATCGGATTCCGTTTCCCCGGGCGAGTGCTGGGACGGTGACGGACCGGGCGGTTCGGCCTGTAACGAGACCCCCAACACCATCAGCTGGAGCGACGGTGATCCCAAGTATCCCACCGCCTACTACGCCAATCACGTGGACGGCCAGCCCCGCAACTGTGAGATGGTGGACTCGCGCTTCGTGGCCACGGCCAGCCCCTTCGATATCGACGATGTGGTCAATGGAAACGATTGGTCCAGCGACGGTGACCCCCTCGCCGAGTGGGACGCTGAGTTGAACCAGGCCGACTGGCCTGCCTGTCCGCCGGACGAGTCATGTGGTGATACCCGGTCAGACGCGGGCGACGTGCTCAAGGGCAACTTCAGCCTGGTGAACGTGGGCCAGGGTATCGCCGCCGGCGGTATACCGGTGGCCGTGTCCATGGATTGTCAGTTCGACGACCGGGACCTGATCACCGCCCAGCAGTTTCCCTGGTTCCTGGAGCCCACGCTGTATTCCCAAGGTTGCGATTTATGGGATTGGGACCGTGACATTTCCACCGATCTCTCCGTGGACGCCCTCAACAACGAGTGGTCCACCAACACCAAGACCGGCGCGGCCACCGACTGGGTGGTGACCTTCCCCACCAAGGAATTCCACGTCGACATCTCCGAGACCGATATCTACGCCGGGGTCAATCCGGTGCGGCTGGACAATGCTGATGACGGTGATTGCGAGCAAAACAACGACAGCACCTGGACCTGCAACATCGAAAGCGAAGAAACAGAGGACAGCTTCATGGAGGCCTTCCTTGCGGCCGGCGGCCTGAAATTTAATGACAGCGAACGAGGGTTTCGAGGAGTACTTCGGCGAGACCGGCGACGGTCAGTCCTGCGATACCGTGGTCTACAACCTCTGGGACCGCGAGGAGGCAGGCGTGGAGGGCGGCGGCACCAGCATCTCGCCGGCACCGCCGCAGCCTACCGACAGCTTCTGCTACGAGACCAACATCCTCTCTTTCCAGGATGAAAGTTCGCTGGGATCGGCGCTGGCCACCAAGGTGGACACCAGCATCCTGCCCAGCGGCGCGGCGGCCGGTTGGCTCAAGCTGCAGATGACCGACGATTGCAGCTTCACCAGTGGTCAATCCGATTACTGCGACGAAGGCGAGTTGCCCGCGGTGGGCTTTGCCTTCAAGGCCCGCGACTTCGGCGATCCGACGCGTAACTTCGGTGTGCTGACGGAGTACGGCTATGACGATTGACAAGAGCACTGACATCAACAGCCAGATCGCCAATCAATCGACGCCGCTTGGGAGACGCACCATGAAGACACATCGCAAATCACTGCTTGCCAGCGCCGTGCTCGCCGCTACCGGCGGATTGACGCTGTTGACGTTGTCCACACCTGCAGATGCCCGGGAAATCGAGGACGAGTTGCAGGACGAGGCGCTCATCTTTCCGTACTACACGGTGCGAGACGGCTGGACCACCCTCGCCAACGTCACCAACACCAGCCCCTTCACCATTATCGCCAAGGTGCGCTACCGCGAGTCCTATAACTCGCGCGACGTGCTGGACTTTAACGTCGTCCTGTCGCCCTTCGACGTCTGGGCCGGTTGGGTGTCCGAAGGCCCCAACGGCCCGAGGCTCTCCACCCGCGACAACAGCTGCACCACGCCCATCTTCGAGACCGCGCCGGACGGCAGCAGATTCGCCGACATGAGCAACCTCGGCTACCAGCAGGATGGCGGCCCCAAGGACATCGACCGCGCCCGCGAGGGGCATTTCGAGTTCATTACGATGGGGCAGTTCTTTCCCGGTTCGGAAGACAAAAAGTGGGAATGCTCGGGCTCGGTCCCGCCGAGCGGGGACAGCGACGACGGGGATTGGAGCGGAAACTGTTCCGAACCGGACGGGGGCTGGACGCCAAACGATACGCCTGACCCCATCAGTTGGAGTCAGGGCGACGTCAAGTATCCGACGGCCTACTATGCCAAGCACGAGAACGGCCAGCCGCGCAATTGCGCCATGGTGGATAGCCGCTTCGAGGCCACCACGCCCTTCGACAAACCCTCAGCTGGCGATACCGATGTCGATGGCGATCCCCTGGCCGAGTGGGACAATCACCTGAACCGGGACTACTGGCCTGAGCAATGGGATGAGGCCGACGACCCGCTCAAGGGCAACTTCGGCCTGGTCAATGTAGCTCAGGGCACCGCCGCCGGCGGTATCCCGGTCGCGAACTCGATGTACTGCGACTACGATGATGAAGACCTGATCACGGCCCAGGAGTATCCCTTCTTCCTCGAGCCGTCGCTGTATTCGGCCTGCGAGTTCAACGACAATCGGCGAAGGACCTGATCCCGGCCGGGATGGCGGTAACTGGGACTGGAACCCGATCATTTCCCAGAACCTCGATGTGGCCGCGGTCAACAACGAGTGGTCCTTCAACGCCAAGACCGGTGCGGCCACCGACTGGGTGCTGACCTTTCCCACCAAGGAGTTTCATGTCGACATCTCGGAGACCGATCTCTATGCGGGGGTGAATCCTACGCCGCTTGAGTGAATTCTGCAGCGAATCCGGGGGTAAGTGGTCCTGCAACATCTGGAATGGTTTTGACGGTCTTCCCGGCGATTCCGGCGATAAGGACAGCTTTGAGGAAGCCTTCCTGGCCGCGGGTGGCCTGTACTTCGCCCCTGATTCGGCCTTCGAGGAGCCCTTCGGCAAGACCCGTGACGGCCAGTCCTGCGACACGGTGGTCTACAATCTCTGGGACCGCGAGGAGACCGGCGTGGCCGGCAGCGGCACCAGCATCTCGCCGGCACCTCCCCAGCCCACCGACAGCCTCTGCTACGAGACCAACATTTTGTCCTTCCAGGGCGACAGCGTGCTGGGATCGGCGCTTGCCACCCAGGTGGATCCGAGTATCCTGCCCAGCGGTGCGGCGGCGGGCTGGTTGAAACTGCAGGTGTCCGAGAAATGCAGTTTCGACAATTGGGGAATCAGCGACGACTACTGCAACAATGAGGACGAACTGCCCGGCCGTGGGCTTTGCCTTCAAGCGTCGTGACTTCGGCGACCCCACCCGTAACTACGGCGTGCTCATGGAGTACGGCTACGACGATTGACGCCGGGTGACACCGGAAATTCCCGGGTACCTCGGGGCGCAGCAGAATCTGCGCCCCGAGGGGGACATAACAAGAAACGTTGTTTAAGCGATAAATTGTGAATCTGAACCCCGCGAAAGCGGGGTTTTCTTTTTGGTGCGCCCGGCAGGGCGCATTCACTTGGAGGTGGAAGTCCTCTACACACCCGGCAAGGGGAAGTGTTAGCCGAACGGCAAGGGTGTCGCGGGTGACTGCGAATCTGGAGGAAGCCGAAGCCAAAGCGCTGGCCTGACGAACAGAAAGCGGATAGCAGGCAAGGTGTCGGGATGTCCTTGGAGAAGTCAGCAGAGGCCATAGTAGGTGGCGACACCGAAGGGCCGAACAGGGAATGCCGCGAGTAGGCGGCGGGGTCGGGTGGATCTCGCAAAAGCAGCGGGATCGGCGTGTGGCGAAGTGCGCGGAGTGGCGCGGTGGTAAGCTCACCAAATCAGAATTAGCCGGAAGTAGCGGGTCTGTCTCATGCACCCTGTGCACCCCTGGAGTTTGATTCCCTTGCTCTTTGTTTTCTCTGTCGCGGCCTGCACCAGTCCGCCGCAAAGGCCCGTGATGTACCCCAATGCCAAGGCCACTTCGGTGGGGCAGGCGCAAATGGCGAAGGACGTGGATCAGTGCATGGACCTCGCCCGCCGGTACGGGGTCAGCGAAACCCAGGAAGCCAGTATTGGCAGGAATACCGTCACGGGAGCCTTGTTAGGGGGTGTTGCGGCTGGCGCCTGGGGGCTGGTGCGAGGGGATGCGGGTAACCGCGCTGCGGCTGGCGCTGTGGCTGGCGCCGCGACCGGGGCGACCAAGGGGGTGATCGAGGCGAATCAGCATCGCCTCAACCCGACCTTTACCCGCTTCGTCCAGCGGTGTCTCCAAGAGCGAGGCTATGAGGTGATCGGTTGGGAATAGTCAGCAGCCGGTCTTTTGGCAACCAGTTCGTTGGGTATGGCTCTGGCCGGAGTGCAGATGCGGTACGTTTCGATTGCTGATAATTTGCAGCTAAAAAGTCTGATCATGCCTGGTATGGTCGGCAACGCGCAAAAATACGGCGAGGGCGGGGTGTCTGTTGCCGGTCCGTGACGGGGGGTGTTGCCCCGGGGTGGGCACGTCACGGCATTCTGTGCCATGGCTGACGAAGCAGGGGATGCGGCAGAGGTAAAAGAGCCCGCGCAGCCGGTTCTCGGCAAACGCTTTTCAGGCTGGCGTCTGAGTCACTGCAGCCAGCAAAGCTTGGATGTTTGCCGGGTGCCGGAGGTCCGGTCGTTCAATCAGACCAGTTTATGACGCTTGCGGAGCTCGCTGTAGACGATGTCTGAAACCTCGCGGATCACGTTGCCGCGGTCGCGAATCCAGCGGCCGTATGAGTGAGGGCGCGTCTGCTTTTCGATGATTCCGATCACCGTGTAAGGATAGGTTTTCCCGTTGCGGCCTTTCGCCACGACAATACCCATATTGCCGCAGAGGTGGGCAGTGGAGCCTGTTTTGTCCAGAACTTGCACAGACTTCGGGAGTTTTCCGGTGCCCTGATAGATGCGGTCGGCGTTGGGCAGAGCCATGAGTTCCTTCATGTGCTCCGCGCCTGGTAATCTATTGTTCCAGGTGCCATAGAGAAATCGACTGTAGTCGTGCGCTGAGGCCTTGTTGCGATAGGTTCGGCCACCTTTTGGAATGTATTCAACAACTTCGACCTGCTGGAAGATGCCGGGAGCCTGCTCGCGCAGGATCCGCTCTACTTCTTTAGGCCGGTTGGCCCATTTCTTGTTGCTGACGCGAGCGATAAGCTCGTTGGTGGCCTGATTACGGCTGTGGCGGATCATCGAGGCCATCAACTGCTCCACTTCCGCGTTGTACGGGTAGCGTGAAGGCGAGGCCACGTGGCGGTAGAAGTACGCTTGAGCGATGAACGGCTTGATCATGCTCGCTGCCTGGCGCGGCACGTCTTCGTTGATCGCCACCAGCTTCGCTCCGGTCGTGAAATCGTAGACAGACCAGGAGGTTTTCTCGTCGCGGGAAACCCGCCCGCTACGACGCTGCGCCCTGACGTGGGCGTTGACCTTTGTTTGCAGGCTGGTTTTTTTGCCGGCGGCGATGGCAACCGTCGGTGCGCCCAGCGCGAGGCTCCCCAACCCCAGTGCTGTTGCTGCCTGCAGGATACTTCTGCGTGACTCCGAAATTTGTTCTTTCAAATTATCCATGAATATCAATAGAGTATGGATACTTTGTAAATCGATGAATCAATAATAGAGGTTGTTTGCGGATTTGCCAATAGTTTTTGATAAATAAAGTTGTCCGATTGTCTTTTCCTCCGCCGGCCTGGCGGGTAAGAAATCCCGGCTGTCAGGCGTCACTCAAGGGCGTCCGGCGCGAGATGCTCGCGGGAGAGTTGTCTACTCCTCCCCGCGAGTGGGTTGCCACGAATTCTGAGAATACCCGTGGTTAAATTGCCATCTGCCTATTGCCTGCCGCTTTGCTCCAAACGGAACTGCAGGCTGAGATTGGTTTGCGACTCAGCATGGCGCAGTGCCTCTTCCTTGGAGATGCGGCCTCTTTTGTACAAATCGTAAAGGGCCTGATCGAACGTCTGCATGCCCTGCTCGGGGTTTTTCATGGCTTCCCGGATAGTGGCGATTTCTTCGCGCAGGATCAGGTCCGCCACATAGGGTGTGTTCATCAGGATTTCGGCGGCGGGCAGTCGCTTTCCATCAACGCCGGAAACCAGTCGCTGGGAAATGACGGCGCGAAGATTGAATGCCAGGTCCATGAACAGCTGTTTGTAGGCCGAGTCAGGGAAAAAACTGAGAATGCGGTCTATGGTCTGGTTCGCGTTGGTGGCATGCAGTGTCGACAGGCATAGGTGTCCAGAATTGGCATAGGAAATGGCCTGTTCCATGGTTTCCCGGTCGCGGATCTCGCCAATCATGATGACGTCCGGCGCCTGGCGCATCGCCCTGTGGAGGGCGGTGGTGTAAGAGTTCGTATCGACGCCCACTTCGCGCTGACTGATGACTGACTTCTTGTAATTGTGGACGAACTCGATGGGGTCTTCGATGGTAAGGATGTGGCCGGATTGATGTTGATTGCGGTGATCAATCATGGCTGCCAGCGTCGTGGATTTGCCGGAACCCGCGGGACCCACCATCAGGATGATGCCGCGTTGCTGCATCACCAGTTCGTTCAGCACCAGGGGCAGGTTCAGTTCCGCGACGGTGCGAATCTTGTCAGGAATGAAACGGACCACGATGGCCACGTCGCCCCGCTGGCGGTAGACATTCATGCGAAATCGGCCGAGACCTTTGCCGGTAATGCCAACGTCCAGTTCGTGACTGCCTTCGAACGCCTTTATCTGGGCGTCGTTCATGATGCTGTACGCGAGCGCACGTACTTCCGGGGCGGTCAGGGGCAGCTCATTCAGGGGTGCTGTGTTCCCCTCGATTTTTATGTGGATGGGCGCGCCGGCGCTGAAGAACAGGTCGGACGCCCGCCTCTCCGCCATTATCTTCAGGTACCTTGAAATATCTATCGTCGTGCCGGTGGCAGACATGGGCGACTCCGGGTGATTAAAGTACGTTGATTGGTGAGTGGACCAGTATGTGCGGTTCCTGGCAGATCGCCTTAATTTTCTTATCCTTGAATAGAAACGCAATGGCGGAATTTCTTCAAGTGGGCAACCGATATTTATCCTGATGTCGGGCCAGGATCAGACCTGCGCTTTGTTGCTGGTTGCTGATAAGGTGGTTGTGAGGCGTTGGAGGGGATCTTTTGAAACAGTTTTTTGTGAGCGTGTTGTTGGTATTGTTCGCTGCGGGGGCGGTTGAGGCGCAGGCGCCCAAATTCGGGTCACCCTATACCAAGCAACGGGTGGAATTGACCGACGAGACAACAGGAAACCGTCGAGTGATCACGCTCGAAAAGCGCGCCGACGGCGATTACAACCTGGAATCGGTGCTCATAACGACCGGCGGACGCTCATCGGGCGTGCTCCGTTCAGACGGTGACAATCGTTACAGCGGTGATATCTTTGATGTCTCCACGGCGACCTTTCGGGAGGTTGTGGTGGTTGAGCGCGAAGACGGTGAATTCGGAATCGAGCAGTTTGACTATGCTACGGGCAAGCGTGTATTCGGTGCCATGCGTTGCGGGCCGGCCGGGTGTGAGTACGAGCGTCGACAGCAACCTTGAGACTGGCCTGAGTGCGGACGGACACCAGCAATGTGAACGGAGCCGGACAAGCAACTTCCGACTCCGTTCGCGTTGATTTGACGGCTTACTTGCCCGATTGAGCTACGGAGCCTGCGTGCTGCTTGGCTGGTGGCAAACCGATTTCCACCACCTTGATGGTGGCGGGTCCAACGGCAACCACCATGGTTTCCAGTGTTGCGGTATTTGCTGAAACACTTGCCGCAACGGACAAAAGTGCGCCGACGATCATGGATACGGTGAGCTTGCGCATGATTGCGCCCCTTAATATTTAGAAGATAAGCAAATACTAATATTAAGCGAGAGACGGGTCAAGCATGAATTATCCGCGATTCGGTTCATACTTCCTCTGCGCGAGTCCCGATCGCTGCTTGAAGCACGGCAGATCGGGTTCCAGTGCGGCAGCTATCAGGGCCGGATATCGGGGTGCTCTGCTACCGGGGTTGTCAAAAATTCACAGAAAAACCCAGAAACATTGTGCAGCAAGTTCGCGGAAAACCAGTATGCTTTCTGTTAAGGCGTAACGCCTGACAAAAAATAAACGGCGGGGATTACAAATCATGGCGCATCTGACATGGTCAAATGACCTCGATACCGGTATCACGGTTATCGACAATCAGCACAAACGGATCGTTGAGTACATCAATCAGCTCAATCATGCGATCGAATCTTCGGACCGCGATGAGATTGCGGAGGTTCTTGAAGAGCTTGTGGACTACACGCTTTCACATTTCGCCTTTGAAGAGGAGTTGATGCAAAAGGCGGAGTATCCGTTTACCAATGCCCATCGGAAGGTGCACAAATTGTTCGTCAAACGGGTTGCCGATTTTCAGCAGCGCTTCGAACTTGGCGAGGACATTGGCAGGCAGTTGCACACCGTGCTCAAGACCTGGTTGCTGAACCATATCCGGCATGATGACGCTGACTACGCTGATGTCGTGAAGCGGGATATGAACGAAGGGCAGAAGCGAGGATTTTTCCGTCGTCTTTTCGGCGGTTGAGCTGGAAAAAAACACCATACGCAGCGAATGCAGAAGCGGCGCCGGTAAAGGCGCCGCTTCCACGATGAATAATAAGCAATGCCCCAAACCCAAAGGAGCGAAAGATGGCCTTTTTCGAATGGACCACCGACCTGGATACGGAGATCCCTGTCATAGACCGACAGCACAGACGTATCGTGGACTACATAAACAGGCTGGCGAGTGCCATTGAAGAAGAGTCTCGCGAGACTGTCGAAGAGGTGCTTGAAGAATTGGTGGACTACACCATGACCCACTTTGCCTTCGAAGAGGAGCTTATGGAGATGGTGGAGCACCCATACATCGAAACGCACAAGCGCACCCATCGGCTGTTTTCCGACAAAATGGACAGCTATAAGGCGCGGTTTGGCGAGGGCGAAGAGGTTGCCAGCGAACTCAACGCGACACTGCGGTCCTGGCTGATCAACCATATACAGCACGACGATGGTGACTACGCCATGGCGGTCCGTGAGTTGGTCGCCAGTCAGCGGGCATCCAAGCCGCTGAAACGGTTGATTGGCTGAGCGGCTTTTCCTCCATATCTTGCCGGCGGGTCTCCGCCCGCCCCTTTGTTGCTCACCGGGGCGTGCGCGCTGGCGCCCAGACGCTGACCCGGGAGACGCCGGATTGCTTCAAAACCTTGGCTATTTCGGCGGCTGTGCTGCCCGTCGTGACCACATCGTCCACCAGCGCAACATGGGCTGCCGCCAGTGGTCGCCGGAGGCTGAACGCGCCCTTGAGGTTGCTCAGGCGCTGTTGGAGGGAGAGTTCGGTTTGCGGGTCGGTGGCCCGGGTGCGTTTCAGGGTTTTCGAATCCATGGGCAAATCGAGCCGCCTGGCCAGCAAACGTCCGATTTCCAGCGCCTGATTGAATCCCCGTTCACGAATCCGTGACGGGTGTAGCGGTACGGGCATCAATAAATCGGGCATGGGGCTTTTTTGTTTGGCGAGATGCTCGGCAAGTAGGTCGCCGAGCAGGCGCGCGCAGGACAGATTCCCGGCGTACTTCAATTGAGTAACCAGAAACCCGATTTGGTCTTTGTACAGAAAGGGTGCGATGCACCGATCAAAGACGGGTGGGCGGCGCTGGCAGCGGCCGCAGAGTCCCTGATGGGTCCCTTGAGGAGGGAGCGGGATTCCACAGCGCTCACAGGGCCGAACGATTCGCCCTAATTCCGCCTCGCAAGCCGAACACAGGTCGCGACCATTCTCAGATACCCCGGGTTGGCCGCAAAGCAGGCATATTGGGGGGAATAGACCAGATAGTAGCCAGTTGTAAACCATAAGCCTCCCTGCTTGGTTGACAAATGAGGGTGCCGCCTTAGTATGCAGATTGCTTTCGTAACAGCGGTTGTCCGGGAAGTCACGAGCGATTTGCATCCCACCGCGGCCCAGGGAGGCCGCTGGTATGCGTTGTCCCCGAGCGCGAACGCGAGCCTTTAAAAACCCAACCCCGGATTCGACCGATGACCATTATCACCCGCCACGACTGGACAATCGACGAAATCACGAGCCTGTTCGATCAGCCGTTCCACGATCTGTTGCACCAGGCTCAGCGACTCCATCGCCAGTGCTTCGACCCTAACGAGGTCCAGGTCAGTACGCTGTTGTCCATAAAGACGGGGGCCTGCTCGGAGGACTGCGGATATTGCTCGCAAAGTGCCAGGAACCACACCA